>CAVXDU010000016.1:0-13647 GCA_963760625.1 uncultured Chloroflexia bacterium | reverse complement strand
CGCCAGGGCCCGCGCGGGATGGCCCCGAGCTGCTGTGCTGCCATCCGCCCCGCGATGCCCGAGTTGCTGTCCACCGTCCGTCCCATCGTGGCCACCTCCATGGTCACCGATCGTAGACAGATGTTCTAGTGGCTGCCCGTCGCTCGAGGATGCCCACGAGCCATCGGAGAGTTGTCGTCGTCGGTCATGGTCGGGAGCATGGCGACGACGACCTACCGCGCGCTTATGCACGGGCTGGCACGGGCATGCGAAGGCCCCGCCTCGAGACGGGGGCCTTCGGTGGGTGCGCTGTGGATACCGACCAGGGCCGCAACTTCGCGGAGCCCTCGGGCTCGATGCCGGTCGCGTCGTCGTCGCCCTCGGTCTAGCCGTGGTTGTTCTTCCCGCCCTCGGGCTGGATGTCGGTCGCCTTGATGACGTGGGCCTCGGTGTCCGGCTCCTCGGAGAAGCCGCGGCCGTTCTTCGCGCCCTCGGGCTGGATGTCGGACTGGGCGGGCTGGTCCTTGCTGCTCATCGTGATCTCCTGTGGCCTCTGGGTGGTCCGTCGCGGCGATCACGGCGGGTTCGATGGGGACACCGTAGCGGTCGGGGCGAGGGAGCGCGGAGCACACACGGGACACCACCGGTGTCCGCCGCGCGACACGAGCGACCGCGAAGGCCCGGCACCCGGGCTCCGGACTGCGGAGGGCGGGCCGCTGGTGAGAGGCTAGGGACGGGCGCTTACCCGCGGCTTATCCAAGTAGACACCGCTCAGGCCGCGGAGCAGACTCCGGGACTGACCGGGCCGGAACCCAGTCGCGGCCCGGGCGAAGGAGGGTCCGACATGTCCGGTTCAGTGGTGGCACGCGTCCGGCGAGCCACGGTCCTGTCCCTGGCGGGTGTCCTTGCCGCCAGTGCCCTGTCATCGAGCGTCGTCGCGGCTCCCGCGACCGTGGCGAGTACGCTCACCCGCGTCACCAGCTGTGCAGGCCTGAACTTCCACCCCATCGACAGCAGGACGGTCTACAGCTGGCGGCACCGGATGATCAGCCGGACCGACAGGGGCGGTGATGGCTGGTTCCTGTGCGACGCGAACCTGCCCGACGGGGCGGTGGTGACCAGGGTGCGCTTCACGTTGTACGACAACTCCGACCTGATCAACATCGCCTACTGCGCCCTGGTGCGGGGCAGCCTCGGCACGGGGACGGGCGACGCGCAGGCGATGGCCGTCATCGACCAAACGGGCATGGCCGCCACGCCGGGGAGTGTCCGGCGGAGCGACACCACCATCGTCCACGCCACGGTCGACCAGGCCGCGTACGGATACTGGCTCCAGTGCCAGATCATCTACGCGGACACACTGGTGGCAACCGACGAGAACGGGATCATCGGTGCCACCGTCACCTACCGGATCAGCAGCGCCGACGGCTGAGGGACGAACGGGCCGGTGCCGCCCGGCCGCTGGCCTGACCGAGCAGCCACCTGGTAGACCGCGGGTGTGGACAAAGCGGTGGATGATGACCGCGGCGCGTTCTGGGCGCCGCCGTGGTTTGAGGTCGAGCGCGGCGCCCCGCGTACTGCGCTCCCTCCACCCCATCAGTCAGGCCGCGGTGCCTCCCCTCTCCCTACCGCGACCACCGGCACCCGCCAGCGTGTCGTCGCAGCGGACCAGCGATAGCCCGGGCCGACCACGAGCCAGCCGACGACCTCCCGACCCCTGGGCATGGGCACAACCGTGTCGACCTCCCCGGGCAGCAGCAGATGACCCGGTGGTGGCTTGTCACCGCCACCCTCCGCGGGTCCGCTCCGAGATCCCCTTACGTGGTGGTTATTGTTGACCTCAGGCCGCTCGACGACCCGCCCACGCGACAGCCGCTTGACCTCGTACCATTTCGGGGCCGCGCTGGCAGACCGCGGATGCGGGCTACCGACCGAACACTGCCCGGCTTGCCATGGACGACATCCAGGCCCGAGCTTTCCCCGGGACGGCGGTGCTGGCCGCTTCATGTCCTGCACTGCGGAGGGATGATCGATGCGCGGGATGCGGTCCGCTCGAGCGGCACTCGTGGTGGGCCTGGCACTCGGTGGGGTGCCGGCGGCCGCACAGGTGGCAGCTGCGGGTCAGGTGACATCGCCGGGGCCGTCCCCCGTGATGATCGGCCAGCCCGCCGATGACGGGGCTCGCATCGTCAAGGTCGACACCCTCGCCCCACGCATGCGCGACCTGACCATCGAGTCGCCAGCCGTCGGCAGGGTGATGGTCCGCCTGCTCCTGCCGTCGACGTTCGAGACGCAGCCGGCCACGAGCTGGCCGGTGCTCTACCTCCTGCACGGCGCTGGGGGCAGCCACGCGGAGTGGACGGACAACACCGACGTGCAGGCGGTCACCGCGCCGACGGACCTGCTCGTGGTGATGCCTGATGCTGGCAGCGACGACAACGGCACCGCCGGCTGGTACACGGACTGGTACAACGACGGGAACCATGGGGCGCCCGCGTGGGAGACGTTCCACATGACCGAGCTACCGCAGCTGCTCGAGCGTAACTGGCAGGCGGGCGACCGGCGCGCCGTGGCCGGGCTCTCGATGGGCGGTTACGGCGCGATGCTGTATGCGGCACATCACCCTGGGGCGTTCCAGGCGGCTGCATCCTATAGCGGCGTCCTCGATATCAAGGTGAACCCGGACGACTTCTCCGATCCGACCGCCATCAAGCGATGGGGCGACCCGGTCGACCAGGCCGCGAACTGGGCTGAACACGACCCCATCAGGGTGATTCCCCAGCTCGCGGGCATCCCCCTGTACATCTCGTACGGCAACGGTGAGCCCGGGCCGCTGGACACGGCTGGCACGGAGCACGATGGTGTCGAGGAGTGGATCGGCCAGGGTGGTGACCTGTTCGTGGCCGCACTGAAGGATGCGGATATCCCCGCCACCGTGGACGCATACGGCCCGGGGACGCACTCCTGGCCGTACTGGGAGCGCGGACTCCGTGCCTCGCTGCCGATGCTGCTCCGAGCTGTTGGGGAGAGCGATATCCTGCCGTCCCAGTCGCCATCCCCATAGGGCGCTCCCCATCGCCCGTGGCGCTCGAGGTTGGCGCGCGGGGTAGGCGCTCCTGCGATTCCCTCTGCTGGCGCCCGCCAGCCCGGCTGCTACCCTCGGATCTCATGGTCGACGGTCGCCGCTCCATCGCCCCGGTGCCCGATGCCGAACGCATCATGAGCGAGCAGCTCCTGGACCACGCTGCCGCGGTCGATGGTCAGGGTCGGCCCACTGCTGATGGCCGGTCGTGCGGTCGGCTCCCTGCTGGACTGACGCTGACGGTGCATCAGGCGCGACTTGCTGTGGAACCGGCTGGTGCAGCCGGGCCTGATGAGCGAGGATGAACCGCGATGAGCGTTTCCCACGTGGACCTGTCCGGTGGATGTGAGTTCTATGTCGCAGGACCGGATGGCGAGTCCCGACCCTGCGATGCGCCCGCCGAGGAACGCAGTGTCAGTGACGGCGATGGAGCGCCGGTGCAGGTCGCGCTCTGCGACGAGCATTTCGACTACGTGTCGGACAGGTCCAACGCCCACTACTGGTTCATCGACCGTGCAGGGAAAGGGGCGAGGGTATTGATGCGACTGGGGGGTCGACCTACCTAGCTCGCCATGGGGTGCGACACGTCCTGTGTCGCGAGGGTAGCAGCGCGGCGCTGAGGAAAGAAGCCACTTGCAGCAGGGCCAGCCATCCTCGAGGCCCGAGCGGAGGCTGCCCGGGCGAAACCATCACGACGCCGTCACATCCTATGGGTCACCGCCACCCCGATAGGTTCCATCGCCTGCGGTCAGGCCAGACCCCTGCCGCGGTGCCTCCCGTATCCCACCACCGGCGCCCGCCAGGCCCTGCCCTCGATCGTGACCCGGCCGGTGACCTCCCACGCCACGGTATCCTGGCCTCGTCCCAGTGACGGCATCACGCCGTCGACCTGATCGGGAGGCCCGGCACCCCGCGGCACCCGGCCCGGGCGACTCACGGTGACCGTGCGGTCGACACATGTGAAATCCCAGCCACCGCCACAGGCCGCCCTGCCTCATCGACCTCCGGAGCGCGGCGTGCTACCACTGGACAGCGCCAGATCGGACGGTAGGATGAACGTCCCCCGGCGGACCATGACCGGGTGTCCGCTGCGGCGGTGAGCCATCCCGGTCGGCGAGACACCGTCCCAGCGAGAGGTGGCCCACGATGCGGTTCCGTCCGATGCCCGGCATGCTCGCGGTCGCAGCAGCGAGCTTGGCCTTCGCAGTGCTGGCGCCTCTGCCGGCCCTTGCCGACGGCCCACTGAGCCTGACGCTGCAGCTTGGCAGTCGGTGTCTCACCGGTCACAAGCCGAGCGACCTGCCCGTCAAGGTCAGGCTTCTGCGTTCGGATGGGACGGTCATCGAGACTCGGCACGACGACACCATCGACCTCAACTGGTCGATCTGTTTCGTGGATCATGCCCCGGTCGCGGGCAACAGCATCCGGCTCGTCAACGGCAACCAGGACCGGACCGTCAGTGTCCCTGATCTGACGGTCGTGCTCGACCGCGTCACGAACGTCGTGCATGGGCATGCCCCAGCTGGCAATACCATCCAGCTCACATATGAACCCTGCAATTCGGCGGGGCTATGCCGGAAATCACCGGCGACCACAGTGACCGCCAACACGCATCGACGCTATCGCAAGGACCTGTCGCCGTCCGTCGATATCGACGGCTCGGACCAAGTACGTGCCCTCTACACGAATTCCAACGACGACCGCTTCTATCGCTCGGGCCGGGCGCCATTCATGGAGATCACCAGCCCGGATCGGCTGTCTCTGTCGTGCCTGCCGCTCGGCACGACGACCGTGCGGCTCCTGAGCGCGACGGGCGTGCTTCGGACCAGCAAGGCATTCCACACCCGGCGGGCCTGCGGCACGGTGTCGGGCAGGTTCCGCATGGATGGCCACGCCGTCCATATCCACGCTGGGGACCGCATCACGTCCGACTTCGCGAACGACGCGAAGCTGGTCTGGCCGGCACCCTCCGTTGCCGCCTCGGGCTACACGTATTCCGTGCGCTGTTTCCCGAATGCACGGTGGAACTCGATCATCGTCGACGAAGGCCTCGTCATCGGATCGTACTCGGGCATGGCGGATGCCGATGGGCGGTTCTCGCAACTGGGGTACCAACTCATCCCGCCAGGTGCCACACTGCGGGTCTCGTGCGAATCCAGCCGCGGCGATCGGGTGGCCGCATCAGCGAAGGCTTCTTAGCCATGACCGGACGGCGCCCTCCAGCCCCTGCCCTCGACCCTGACCTGGCCGGTGACCTCCCACGCCACGGCAGCCTGGCCACGCCCGAGCGGTGGCGCTACCGCGTCGACCTGGTCCGGCAGGAGGATGGCGCCCCAGGTCGGCGCCCTGCCCTGACCGCGGGCCTCGCGCTCCGTCTGGCCCCGCACCATGGAGCCGTTAGCCAGGCCCGCCCGGATGGCCCCGAGCTGCTTGGCCATCTGCTTGCCCGCCAGGCCCGACCACTGGTCGACCGTCCGTCTCATTGCCCACCTCCATGCCGATGCCGTCATCCGGTACGGTCGCCGTGGGGGTGCGCCGCGTAGCCTGTCGCGAGGGAAAGACCGCTCGAATGAGCCGATGGAATCAACACCGGACTTGCCGGTTGCGGAAACGCCTACCCGGAAGCTCTCGGCCGTGGTGCGAGGAGCGTCCTCGGTCGGGCCCATGGCGGGAACCGGCGCGACCGGGACTTCCGCGTCGCTAGAATTTGGGGGCCATTCCGAGTTCGCTGCCGCCTGGGACCAGGCGCATACGGCGACGCCGCCGGGCTGGCACGGCTACTGACCGTCAGGGTCGAGCGTCCTGTCCACAGCCCACGTAGCCGGCGGAGCGGAGGTCTCCGCTTCGATCGGGCCCTGCGGTTCCACCTCGAACGGCAGGGTGAGGTAGACGCCCAAGGACTCGTTGTGCTCACCCACCGGGAAGCACATGACCGCGTACGTGCCCGGCGGCATTTCGCCCGTCAGCGCACCGTCGGAGCCGGGCTGGAGGTAGACGTCACTGATCCACGTGCTGCCGGCGGAGTTCTCCCACCTCGGGTCGTGCCCCCCGGCGATCGCCCCGGCGGCCGCTCGGACATCGTCCGCGAGCGACTCGTAGCCGGACCCGACCCGAAGCAGGTTGAGGTCCGCGACGTGCCCTGTCTGGTTCGCGACGGTCAGCTCAGGGGTCCCCGCGGTGACCGCGAGGCGCGGGCCGGCCGCGCTGCAGCCGGTGTCGGTCATGGTCACGAATGACGATGATCCGGCCGGGTACGAGGCGAGGACCGCGGGCGTCGAGCCGTCGGGGTTGAACGATCGTAGGATCGCCTCCTCCACGTACCCGAGGTCGGTCACGCTGTCCCATGCGAGGTCGACGAGAACAGGGCGTTCGCCTGGTCGTTCGACGATGTACAGGATGTGGCCCCCGATGGAGGCGCCGTCCGCGCGGGCCCGGCTGTCCAGCCGCACGGCGCGGTGGCTGCCATGCAGCACATCCGTCCGCGTGTACGGCTGCCCCGCCGCCACGCCGGGGTCCGCGAGGATGGCGTCCACCGTGGACTCCAGGTCCGATGGGGTCCGGGGGGTCGACACGGTGAGACCCGCGTTGCCCGTTCCCGCCTGCAGGATGAGGTCGAAGCCCTCTGGGACATCGACGGCCCTTCCCCAATGCGGTACCTGGATCGAGACCCCGGCCTCGTCGCTGCTCAGCACCAGGAAGCCCGGCCACACCGCCTCGAACACCGTGGGCGGGGGCGGGCTCGGGCTGGGCCGGGGCTGCTGGCTGCCAACGATGAGGGCGGCACCCGCGAGTGCCGCGAGAAGGAGCAGGGCGATGAAGGTCCTCGCGGATCGGGGGGCCAGGGTCCGCCCATCGCCGACAAGCCGCCAGGGCTGCCGTCTGGCGGGCTGATCGGCCGCAGTACGTGCCACGGCGGCTGCATCGAACGGACGCATCGCGAGGTCGGCACGAGCCGCCATCCAGTTCGACAGGCGCGTCTCGAAGCGCTCGAGGTCAGTCATCAGCAAGCTCCGATCGGAGTCGGTCGAGGAGACGGGCAAGGCGTGCCCGCGTGCCGGAGGGTGATCTGCCGGTCGCGCGACCCAGCTCGGTCGCGTCGAAGCCGGCCACGTAGCGCATGGACAGCAGTGCCCGGTCTTCGGGCGAGAGGCGGGCGAAGGCGGCCGCGAGGTCAAGGTCGGCAGCTCGCCCGGCGGGGTCGTCCCGGTCCTCGGAGCTGGTCGTTGCCGCCGAGATCTCGACGACGGAACGACGCCGCTGGCGCCGAAGCAGCTGACGTGCCTCGTTCGCGGCCACGGCCACCAACCAGGGCTGGAGTCGGTCCGGCTCCCGGATGGTGCCGAGCTTCCGCCAGGCGATCGACCAGGCAGCCTGGACCGCCTCGTCGGCGAGGTCGAGGTCAGCGCAGATGACGAAGCACACCCGGGTCATGTCCATGTGGTGGGCCTCGACGATGCGTGCGAACGCGACCTCGTCGCCGCCTGCCGCGAGCGTCAAGGCTCCCGCCATCGATCCGTCCACATCGCTCGTCATCACTGCCACACCCCAGAGATGCTCGGCGCGGGGTCAAGTGATTCACATGCTCGCTCGGTGATATCGGGCAACTATGTCAAGTGAGTGGAGGAAGAACGACAACGGCGGCAATGTGATCGGCAATCGCGTTACGCGTTCGCGGGTCGAGGGCATCTACATCCACGGTCACGGTACCGGTATCCGGATCGCGGACAACGACTTCGCCGGGAACCGGGGGGTGGACTGCCGAGGCGACACGGCGGGCGGTGGTGGCACAGCCGGGACCGGCAATACCTGGACCGGCAACCTCGGAGATGAGTCCTCGCCGACAGGCTTCTGCAGTCCCGGTCCGTAGTCCCTCAGTCTATCAGTCGTCGTCGAGGCATTGGCGCATCCCGAACGCACCCGGTGAGATGAGACGGGGCATCGGAGGGAGGCCCCGCACTGGCGGAAGACCATTTGGAAGGCCAGGCCCAGGCTTGACGCCAGGTGAGCCGGGAATGCCGAATGGCGAAATGTATTCGCTCTCAGCGCCGACGAACGACAGCCAGCTCTTGCGCCACCTGGCGACGCATTCATTGATGGGGCGGTGCTCCCGTGCCCACGACCGCTCCTTCTTCGCCCAGCGCACGATAGCCTGCGAAGCTCGGACTGCCGCCTGCCTGTGGTGGGCCTTGCGGGCGTCGTGGATCTGAGCGATGAGGGCGCTATGCCGACGGTCGGCCCGTTCAATGTGCCGAACCCACGCGAGGTCGTGTTCGCGGTTCGCCGCCTCGGCCGCATCCGCGATGCCATCACCATCGGTGTCCGCGTCGAGGCGCGCCGCTGTCAGGAACCAGGCGCATACGTCGAACGGTGCCAACGGGCCAGCACGGTCGCCATCCTGCCGGGATATCGCGTCGATGGCCTCGACGAGGACCGGCGTGGAGACGACGACCGCGATCGCGAAGGGATAGCAGCTGACCGAGACGGACTGGCGTGGGCCGACGACCGCAACGACGGGCTCCGGCGACTGCGCCGCCACGGGTGTCACCGCGAATGCAACCGCGAGTGCCACAGCCACGCCCAGATCGAGCTTGCGTCCGAACACTCGAGATCGCGCCTTGATCAACGCAGCGCGTTGATATCGGCGACCGTGCGAGCCGCCTCGTATGCCTTCCATTGGGTCTCCACGTTGCCGCCCTCCGCGGCCGCGCTGGATAGGCTGGCGGCGACCGGTTGGGCTGCTCCGATAGCTGTCAGCGCCTGTTCGAATTGCCAGTCATCCAGGAGGCGTCGCACCACGGCCGGCGTCTGACCACCCGGCGCGAGCGTTTGCAGTTCATGGAATGCCGTGCGCGCAGCGGCACGTTCCTGGAGTTTCTTGGGTGTGGCGATGCCGTGGTGCACGAGCGCGTCCTCGGCGATCGTGAGGTCGGTCACTCCCGCTGGAACCAACCCGACCTCGTCGACGACGTCCAGCCACTGCCGCCAGTCCACAGGCTTCGTCCGGCGTTTCTGGGATCGCGTGGGTGTCCAACCCGCGCTTGGGTCGGTTGCGCCGACCGGAGTCGAGGCAGCCGGAGACCCATCGGGCTGGAAGCTGCCGGAGGCCGGCGATGCACTCGATGACGCGTTATCCGGCTGGGTCTCATCACTCGGTAAGCGGTCATATGGGGATCGTCCGTCGAGGAGGACCTCGATGACACCGTTCATGCGGTCCGGGCCGATGGCATCCGCAAC
Source organism: uncultured Chloroflexia bacterium (assembly GCA_963760625.1). Lineage (GTDB taxonomy): Bacteria > Chloroflexota > Limnocylindria > Limnocylindrales > CSP1-4 > JAFMJV01. The sequence goes on along the minus strand of CAVXDU010000016.1, from coordinate 4,352 downwards.
GGTGGCCATGATCGCGCACGAGGCTTCGTATTGATAGCCGAGAACATCGCGAGTCGTTTGCGATGGCTTGTATCCGAGACGGCGCCATTTGGTGAGGTTGGGGGAACCCTTGCCCGGATAGTCGGGTGGTTCTGAGCAGGGGACACCGATGGCGGATCGAGCCGCCCATTCGGCCAGCCCTTCATACATCCACGTGGAGGCAAAAGAGTCGGTGTTGAACCACGAGTGTGCGATCTCGTGCGTGATGGTCAATGTCGAGTCGTCCTGCTCATTGAGGCGTATGACACTCGAGTCAGAGTCGAAATCGCCGGCGTACCCTCCGAGGGCATTGGCTGCGGCCTCGCGCACGACGATGGGCTTGTCGCCGGGGATGGGCGCGCCGACGATGCCCTCGAGCTTCGACAGTGCGAAGTCAACGTTCTGTTCGGCAGTGTCGAGCCAGGCGGTGTCGTCGGGCCATGCACCGATCTCGACCTGGTGGCCCGCGGGGCTGGTGGACATTCGATGCACCAGGAGCCGTCCGTCATAGACGTCCGTGCAAGCGCCGAAGGTGTTGAGGTCAGTGCGCTGCCGGCCGACCACCGTGGTCACCTTGCCCTTGCTTGTTCGGACGTCGCTGCCCGAGGTCTCCACGTCGACCCGCCTGGGCAGGATGGCTCTCGTTGACCCAGCATCGACGTCCTGGCCGTACCAGCAGAAATGGGAGTACGCATCGGTCACGCGTGTGGGATTGGAAGACTTGGCTCCGCGGGAGGGAAGCGTCCAGGTGGCCGTGAATGACGCATGCTGGCCATAGAAGATGCGCGCGAACGAAATCTCGTAATAGCGCCACTGCGCGTCCCTCTTCACGAGGCGGGCCTTCCCGCCGCTGATGACACGGAAGTCCTGCGCATAGGTGGGCACGTAGATCCACTGCCAGCGATCGGTGTAGTAGCGAGCGGTGGGCGTGCTGGGGATTCGGTTGGTTATCGCGAACGACGCCCGGACGTCGACCTCCTTGTCCTTGCGGTCGAGCCTATAGGTGATGGTCGCCTGTTCCGCGTACTGGTCGCCATCAGCTGCTGCCACCCTGGACGGCACGATTGCACCCGTCAGCACGAGCGAACTGGTCACGACCGCAGCGATGTTCGACCGAAGGCTTCTCACGCTATTGACCTCACCATTCGTGCATTGCGCAGCACAACTCGATGCCGCGCGCGGCACCCGGCCCGAGCGTTGGGTCTGCCTGACCCTTCCACGATGCTCGTGGGTTGCAAGCGGCAGTGCTTTGCGCGAATCCCGGGCGTCCTACCGCTTCCGCAGGCGATGCCGTCCCCATCGTGGTCCTTCCTCGCGTGGTAGAGCCCCCGGACCTTCGTACTGACAGCTGCCGTCGGGCGTGCGCAGGCCACCTACCGGCCGACAGGAGGCTCCTGATGGTGTGACGCCGGCCCGATGACCAGCTGCCCGGTGGACCGGCCACGACGCACTGGACGCCAATGGCGCCTCCCGTCGGGCCGAACGAGGTCGTAGGGCCGTTCGCTCGCGCTCGCCTCTTGTGGTCCACGGAGCCGCCGTTGGACCTGCGTCACGATGACCTCGGTATTCCGAGGCACGGGCGGGTCACCCGGTCCACGCGCTCATCTTCCGGGGCACCGTCCGTGTGCTCGCTATCCGAGCTGTCCCCTGACGGTCCAGCCCCTGGACCTCCTGGTTCATTCGGGCCTTCGTGCAGGCCTTACGACGAGGTTGTCACTAGTCCGAACTTGAGGGCCGCGATGCGGAAGGTCAGGAGGACACCGAGCGCGCTGTCCTGGCCCAGGGTCCCCTTTCCTTGGGACGGTGCCGCCAGCACCTCCGGGAGATGCGGAGGACGGACACGCCCGCGCCGCGAACGGGGACCCGAACCGCCGAGGCCATGGTTCGGCGGGGCCGAGCTCGGGGACCGCAACGATGGATCGAACATGCCGGACCGGCGCCGAATGCGCCACTAGCCCACTATCCCTGCGGCCCATCGACGCCCTTGTCCTGGGCCTCGCGGAAACGTGCTCCCGCCTCGTCGTTCCTGGGCACCGCGAGCGTGTCGCCAGGGGGCTTGCCACCCTCCGTACCCTCCGAGGCCCGGGGTTCTGGCCTAGTTCCCGGAACGACGCGGAGCGAAACTGGCTGCGCGACGCGGCCGGGCGCCCACGTCGGCCCCCGTCAGCCCTTCAGGAGCTCCGCCAGGGCGGCTGCCACCTCCCGGTATCCCTCGACACAGAGGTCGCTCGGGTCAGCGGAGCGGAGCTGGACACAGACATGGTCGGCGCCCGCATCGAGGTGCGCGCGCACGCGCCGAGCGATGGCTTGCGCGTCACCCCGGACCACGACCGCGTCGAGGAGCCGGTCGCTGCCGCCACCAGTCAGATCGTCGTCCCCATATCCAAGGCGGCGAAGGTTCTCCGCGTAGTTGGGGAGGGCCAGATACCTCGTGGCGAACGCACGGGCGACATCCCGCGCGCGACCGGCATCGTGGTCCAGGACGGCCGTTTGCTCCACGAGCAGGAGCGGCTCGGAACCCATCCGGCCGCGTGCCATGACCGTGTGCTCGACCGGCACGAAGTACGGGTGTGCGCCGTCGGTTCGTTCGGCCGCGAGTTCCAGCATCCGGGGCCCGAGCGCGGCCAGGATCAGCGGTATCCGTTCGGCTGACGACGGCCCGGAGTATGTGGCCGCTTCCATGGCATCGAGGTACGCGCGCATCCGGGTGACCGGGCGCTCGTACACCGCACCCCGTGTCTCCACGGACGGGGCATGACTCACGCCGATACCCGGCAGGAACCGGCCCGGGTACGCCTCGACCAGTGTCCGTGCCCCATTCGCCATGGCCATCGCGTCGCGGGCGTAGATGCTCGCGATGCCGGTCGCTACCACCATCCGCTCCGAGCCAGCGAGCAGGACCGCGGCGTGCGCGAACGCCTCCTTGGTGCCGATGCCCTCCGGGATCCACGTCGCCCGGTACCCGGCCGATCCGTACGCGTCGAGGGCGGCCCACTCCACCTGTGCCGTCTTGGTATGGAGGGCGAAGCTCCATACGCCCACGCGCCCCAGCGCCGCACGCAGTGCAGCCTGTCGCTCACTCATCCGTGCGCAGCCGACCGGTCAAGCACCTGGCTGGCATCATCGACCGGGTCGTAGCTCGAGGATCGGCGTTCGGCCCACGGGCCTCAGAATCCGGATGGCAGGGGGAGGGAGAGCACCAGACCGGTGCTCCGCTCGAGGACATGGATGGAGTGCCCGTCGATCGCCAGGTCGCCGTCAGGGTAGAGGGCGGAAGGCCCCTCCCAGAAGGTGAGCCCGGAGACGAGCACGGTCACGTGCCCACGGCGGTCCACGGCCACCACCTCGCCCGACCCGCGTGTGCCATCGCCGCGGGCGCTCACGATCAGCGCCGAGCCGCCAGGCGAGAACGCGAGCGACAGCGGGTTGCGGATGGGACGGTCGGTGGCGAAGCGTCCGACCCAGCCGCCGGGTGTCACCACCTTCAGGCCGCCCGAGGTGTCCGGCTCCTGTTCCCGTCCCGACACGGCGACGAACAGCCGACCCCCGAACCGGCCCGTCCTGTCGACCGCAAGGCCCGCTCCGACCGCCTTGCGCCCGAGGCTCCGCCTGCGCACGACATCCCCCGCGGGGTCCACGAACATCAGGACGCCGGGGGCGTCGGGTCCTATCTCGATGCCCGCGACGGCCATCAGGTCGCCGAACGCCGTGCCCGTGAGTACCTCCGCCGAGACCGGATCGTCCAGGTCCCCCGTGAACGCCGTCCGGGTGCCGTCTGGCGCGATGCGGAACACACGACCCCTGAAGATGTCGGTCCAGTTGTTGTCGACGACGTACAGGTCCTCGCCGAAGCCGCCACCCTGCCCGAACACCAACGCGACCGGGTCGGCGAACCGGGCGGGCAATGACCGCAGCACCCCGGCCCGGAGCACCCGCACCCGGCCATCGTCACCAGGGCCGCAGCATCGGCCATAGTCCGCGAAGTACAGCCCCTCGCCGGCGGGGGCTGCGGTTCCTCCGACGGCGAGTCCGACGGCGTGCCGCAGCGGGAAGGCGACATTCGGGTCCGCAGCAAGCACTTGCGGAGCACTCGCCGTGACCGCACACAGCTGCAGGGCGACGGCCAGGGACACCATCGAGCGGATGCGCTGCATGCCGCCAATCCTTTCGAATGCTGCTGCCCGGTCAGCCACCCACCCTACAGCACGCGGCCCGGTCGGAGAAGGCCACCGCCCGGGCGACGTCCAGGACCTCGAACACCCGTGTCAGGGGCCCGATGCACTCGGGCCCGATGAGGTCCGGTCCGGGACCTGCGTGGCACGCTGCGACCATCT
>CAVXDU010000015.1:0-92131 GCA_963760625.1 uncultured Chloroflexia bacterium | reverse complement strand
GAACTCACAATGGCGTCGCCCGGTCGGGGATTGCTGTTGCGGGACTCGGCAAGTCACCAGTCCCCGTGTCGCCAGACCGACGAGCCGTCTGCGCGTATTGATAGTAGTAATAGCTCCCGGCCCGTCTCAGTCAGCTTGTTGAGTGCCGCGCCGAGCACCCTCGCGTCGACCAGGTCAAGTGCCTCTCGAGCCTGACCCACGACGCCTTTCCTGGTCTTGCCTGCGTCGATCACCAAGAGGGTCCCATCCACGTGGTGGCGAGAACGGCAGCATCCGTCACGGCCTGAAGCGGAGGGCTGTCCAGGATGACGATGTCCGCATCACCTCTTGAGCAGACTCGAGCATCGTCACTCATCCGCTGCGATCCAGCAACTCCGCTGGGATTCGGAGGGAGCGGGCCCGTGGTGATGACCCGGAGATTCTCCTGTACTTCGTGCGCCACTGATGCGAACGGATTGTGCAGTCCACCCGGAGCAGCCGGCTCAAGCCCATGACGTTCGGCAACTGGAACGTCAGATGCACGCCAGGTCGGCGCAGGTCCGCGTCCACGAGGTAGACCCGCTTGCCCGCCTGAGCGAACGCGACGGCCAGGTTGCAGGCCACAGTCGTCTTGCCTTCGCCAGGCACGGCGCTCGTGACCAGGATCGCCCGGAGCGGGGCGTCGACACTGGCGAAGCCGAGGTTGGTGCGAAGCGTCCGGAACGCCTCCGAAGCTGGAGCGCGCGGGTCGGACAGGGTGGCGCAATCCTTGTGACGTCCCTTCTCCGGCTTGATACGCGCAATCACACCCAGCGTCGGGATACCAGCGACCTCTGCCACGTCCTCCGGGGACTTCACCGTGTCATCCAGGTAGTCCACCAGGAACGCGATGCCCACCGCGAGAAGCAGCCCGCACAAGGCAGCCAGGAGCGTGATGAGCAGCACCTCGCGGCGAAGACGGCGTCGTCGGCTGGAACGGCCGGGTCTGCCAGTGTCAGGAGGTTCGCTGAAGAGTTGGACGAGGACTGCAGCATGGCGGTGTATGTCGAGCGCAACTGTGTCAGGCGTTCCTGGAAGCGCCTCCAGCTGCTGGTCCTGATCGGGAGTGCGGGCTGGAAGCGCACATCAGGCGATCGATCTCATCCTGAGTCTGCTGGATCTGCGACTGGAGCGCGCTCGAGCTGTCTGTCCACGAAGGCCTGGACATCCGCCTGCTGCCCTTGGATGGCGGGCGACGCCGCGATCAGCTCATTGGCGATCGCGTTCGCGATGGCTGCCGCGACCACAGGGTCCGCATCGCTCGCGCGGATGTTGATGAGCGTGCTGTCGCGTGGCGCCTGCGCGCTCACCTTGCCGCGGAGCTCATCCGGCGTCAGCGGCAGGTCCAGCGACTCGATGACACGCTCGCAGCGTGGTTCCCATGGTTGCGACGGCCGCATAGGTCTGGGACAGTCGCTGTGACGCCAGCAGCTGGTTGTAGTCCGGGTTCACCGCCGTCAGCGACTGACCCACGATGAGCGTCGCCTTGCCCTCGTACGACTTCGGCCATGTTGGCTCGTCTGCAGATACGACGGCACCACCCGCCACGAGCACGCAAGCGATGATGAGCCACGCCCAATGGCGGAGCACTTCGAACAGCTTGCGGCGCCTCCATCAGCGACCGACCTGCATCATCGCCGGAACCGGACAGCGACCTGCAGGTCGCGTGTCAGGGTCGTGGACAGCGTGGCGAGCACCATCTCGCATCCGCAGCCCACCTGACAGGGCTGTGATGCGCGCGCCGGCCGGGACATGTATCCGGAGCGTCAGTGGCTCGGCCGGCATGCCGGGTTGCTTCTGGATGGTCAAGGTGTATGTCGCCCTCTCCGTGGTCGATCGTCGCAGCATACGGGGAGACCCAGCGATACGACAGCGGAGTGTTGCCCGGTGGCACCACGATGTAGTTCGCGAACACCGTTCGTCCGGCCTCCTCCGAGATCGTCTCCGGAGCCGTCAGGGGCACCAGGCTCCCGCCCGTGACGTCCAGGATCTGGCTCTGCGGTGCCGCGAGCACGCGAGTATACGTCGCATACGTCCCGTCAGGGTTCGTGCTCCATTCCCTGAGCGACGCGTATGGCTCGCCTGCCTTGCCGGCGTCGTTGTGGTAGGTCAGTCGCAGTGCGTGCTCTGCGTCGCCGTTGGCATCGATCCAGACCTCAAGGTCCGTGGCCCTCGTGACAGCCAGGTTGTATTTCGATGCCGGCGCCTGGTTCGCATCGACCGCGAAGACATAGTCACCCGGCGTCCTGTCGGACCTCCCCGGACCAGGCCGTGCCGGCCACCAGGGCCTGGGCTGTCGGGTCCGAGAACCAGGCGCTGGCGAGTCGGTCGTCGCCCGATCGCTGCTGATCGTCGACAGCAGCTGCTGCCACTGTGCAGGCGGGAGGGCGAACAGCCGGTCGAGCACCGTTGCTGCGAACGCATCGAGGAACTGCTTTCGGTCCGCACCTGGTGTCTGTGCCTCCCGCGTCAGCGCCAGGGCCTTGAACGTCGTCTCACCGGCCGCGATGGTCGCGTCATAGCCGGGCACCTGGATCGGCCCGGTGACCTCCAGGATCCGGTCCAGCGCATACGTGGTGATCCCGATCACGCCGTCGATGTCCGTGTCCTTTGACTCAAGGGAGTACAGCCGGATGGCGTCCTGCGCCGAGGTCGGGAAGTCCGGCGACCAGTTGGCGTCCGCGAGCTGCCACGGGTACTCACCCAGCAGGTGGTCCTTGAGCGCATCCGGCGGCTGGACGTAGGGCAGTCCGGGCTTGAGGTCCAGCTGGTAGACATCGTGGAACTCGCGCTGCGTCATGCCGTCCGTTGGTCGAAGGTCACGATGCCGTACGTGCCGGTGAAACCGCCGGTCGGCCGGAGCTCAGCGGGGTCCTGTGCGAGCACCAGGTACCGCTTCTGTCCGCCCCAGCCCAGGATGGCCGGGAGGACATCGTCGTGCCGGGCGTAGTCGGCGAGGACCGAGCCATACCGTTCGATCGGCCCCGCCATCAGGTCCCTGGCGTCACGGATCTGGCCGATCGCGTCATGCGGCACCGTCGCCAGATGTTGCTGGGCGGACGCAAGCAATCCCGTGACGCGGTCCACGACATCGGTCGATGTGGCCATCAGCTCGACCAGGTCCTCCATGGTCGAGTGCCCGGCCGTCTGCGCCGAGCGCTCCCTGATCGCCACGATAGCGATCACCCACGTCCATGGCGGCATCGCCGGCGGCCATCAGGTCATCCGCTGCTCCCACGACAGCGTCAGCGCCGACGACCTGGTCACCCAGGACTGGCAGACTGCGCGCGATGCCCACCAAGGGGTCCTGCGCCAGGATGTCGCGCACAGGCGCCAGCGAGCCATCCAGCTTCTGCAGGTCGGCCCGCAGCAGCTCGATCCGTGGGGCATCCACCTCCACGGTGGTCGATGCGACGTCTGCCGCCAGTGTCTGCGCCGCGACCTTCGCCTGGCGGACCTGGTCCAGCAACGGCAGATAGCGCCAGCCGAGGAACAGGGCCACGACTGTCGTCGCCAGCAGCAGGGCCAACAGCACGCCTGCGACCACCCTTGGCCATCGTCGGCGCGGCCGGCGGCGGCGCCGCACTCGCACGAAGTCTTGCTGGGGTGGAGGTCCTGGCGGATATGCCATCTGCGGGCTTGGGGGCCAGGGAGGGCCTCCGGGAGGGTTGGGTACCCAGCCTGCGGAAGGCGGCGGCGGGGGAGGCCAACCCTGCGGCGGTGGGCCGGGAGGCCACGACGGGCCCGCAGGGCTTCCTGGGCCCCATCCGTCGGGAGGAGGAGATGAGCCGGGCGGATTCACCCGACGGGATAGCGCGATGAAGGCGATTCGCGGCTCAGGCCGACCGGGGTGCCCAGTCAGCGCAGGTTGAGGAGGAAGCTGAACCGGCCGAGACCGTGAATCCTGGCGTCGTCGTGATGCGAGGATCCAGCCAGTCCCCAGCCGTGCCAGTGCCAGTGCGAACCGGTTGTGCAGGTGACCGTTGAGGTGCCGCGGACACCATCGACCGTGGCCGTCACGACCCGGATGCCGGACTTGTAGCCAAGCGTCAACTTCACCCAGGTCTTGCCTGACCCATTCGTGTACGTCGTCGTGTCGTGTAGCCAGTCGTGACGCGACTGCGAGGTCGTGAGTGCCCACGTCACCTTCTTGTCACGGGCGGGGCGGTTCGTGGATGCCTCGAGCACGGTCGCGGTGAACTTGACGGTCTGACCGCATCGCACGGATGTGGCATCCGCGGTCACCGTGACGGTCCAGCGGTTCTGGCCGATGTACGCGAGCGTGTTCGACGCCAGCAACACCATCAGGAGGCTGCCGAGCAGCCCGGAACGGATGATCCTGCGGCTGTCTCGCATCAGCCGAGCCTCCCTCAACAGCGACGCTGCACCGAGCGTTCTGGGCGGGCGGTGCGCACGGGTAGCGTACCCCGATAGTCTCCGGCCCACAAGGGGGTTCATCGGCGCCGTCCCGGGCGCAAGTGCGTCGGGGCTACCAGATGCTCCAGCCACCGTCGACGAGCAGCTCCGCGCCCGTGATGAAGCTCGCCTCCTCCGACGCCAGGTATCGCACCGCCGATGCGATCTCCCAGGTCTCGCCGAAGCGCCGCAACGGGGTGTTCGAGGTCAGCCGCTCCTTGACCGCATCGGATAGCAACTCGCGCGACTGGTCCGTGAAGATGAAGCCCGGACTGACCACGTTCACGGTGACATTCCAGGGGGCCACGGCACCGGCCAGCTCACGCGTCAGGTTGAGCAGCGCGCCCTTGGAGATGTGATAGGCGGGCTGGCGAACGGGGCCGAGTGCGTCGTCGTGGGGGAACGAGTCGTACTGGCCGGGGTTGAGGGTCAGCGACCCGTAGATCGAGCCGACGATTGACGATGCGGCCGTATCCCCCGTCGCGCATGGCCGGCAGCACCGCCTGCGACAGGAAGAAGACGGCATCGAGGTTGGTGGCCATGATGCGCCGCCACTCGCTCTCGGGATACTCCAGCAGATTGGTCCGCCCCGAGACTCCGGCGTTGTTGATGAGGATGTCGATGCGGCCGTATCGGTCACGTGCGGCCGCGACGATGCGCGCGCGGTCCTTCGCGTCGGTGACGTCCGCCGAGAGCGTGCTGATGTCATCCGGACGCGCCCGCGGCCGCTTGCGTCTCGTCCAGCCGCTCCTGGCGCCTGCCCACGGCGAGGCAGCGGATGTCCACCGCATTGAGCGCGTGGGTGATGGCCTTGCCGATGCCGGTCCCGGCCCCCGTCACGATCGCGACCCGACGCTGGTCAGTCGTCATCCTGGGTCCTCCCCCACTCCTGGAGCTGCCGCAGCCTCGATGAGGTTCGGCCTTCGCGCGTCGATCATGGCACCAGTTCGAATAGTTCCGCGCTGCCGTCGTGGGTCCCGAACCCGCCCATCACGAGCACCCGCCCGTCGCGTAAGAGGGTCGTGGACTGGTAGCCGGTCCGCGGCGTCTTGAGGCTCCCCGTGATGCTGAAGCCACCTGTCGCGGGATCCCAGAGTTCGGCGGAGCGGAGCAAGTTTGCCCGGCACGCGAACGATCTCGGCTGCGCTTCGAGACACCGTCCCTCGCCGCCAGCGAAGAGCACGCGACCGTCCGCCAGCAGGGTCGCGCTACCGAAGGCACTACCCGGTTCCACCAGCGGATCGGTGGCACTGGCCGACCCCGTCGTTTGATCCCAGACCTGGACGGTGGTCGTGGCGGCGCTGCCATCGCGGCGGTAGCCCTTCGCGCTCACGACCAGTACGCGGCCATCGGACAGCAACGTGGCAGATTGCGGCAACTCGTCCGGCCCCGGGGGGATCAGCATCGCTGGTTCTGTGGATCCTGCAAGCGGGTCCCAGACATCCGCCAACCCGTGTGATCGGACCATCAGAAGTCGGCCATCGGACAGGGACGTAAGCAATGTCGGCTCACCTCTGATGGTCCCAGCCGGCAACTCGGCGTGTGTCACCGCGTGGCTCAAGGGGTTCAGGGTGAGCGCAAACGGCTCGGCGCTATCGTCCGTCCTCTGACCAACGAGCAGGACCCGACCATCGCGGAGCAGGGTGGCCCAGCGCACCCAGAGGTTCGAGCCAAGATCCGCCACGGTTCGGAAGGGGGTCGTTGTGGGATCCCAGGTCGCGGCGTGCGTGGTCCCGTTCGGCATCGCTGAATGTCGTCAGGACCTTGCCGTCGGGCAGCAGGGTGGCAGTGGAGCCGAACGCGCTACCCTCGGTCAACGACCCTGCGGGCGTGAAGGTCCCCTTCGAGGGGTCCCACAGCTCAGCGGACGCCTCGCCCGCCCCGTACCCGCCCACCACCAGCACCTGGCCGTTCGGCAGCCGCACCGCGCCGATGTTATCGGCGCGATCCTGGATCATGTAGCCGGTCCGGGTGAACACCCCGTGGTCGGCGGGGATCTGCGGAACCGACGACTGCTGACTAGCCACCAGCACCGCGCCCCCAGCCAGCGCGGCCGACAGTGCTACACCGAGGAACGCGAGGACCAACTGCCGACGTGCGGGCCTGTTCGATTGCGGCCACACCCGCCACGACCTGCGCGCATTTGGGGCGCCGACGTTCGGGATCGCCGCCACGAACTCCTGCAGTGAGGGCGGCATGGTCGACTCGGCCCGCGAGGAGTATCGGCTGCGAAGGACGGCTTCGAGATCACGTTCGATTGATCGGAACATGTCCTCCCCGCCGGTCGCTTCCAGGGACACGCGAAGTCGGCGCAACGCATGGTGGAGTCGCGACATCACGGTTCCGGGCCGGAGCCCCAGCTGCGTGGCGATGTCGTCGACCTTGAGGTCGCGGTAGTAGCGCAGCGACAGGATCACCTGGTCGTCAGGGCTCAGATCGGCGAGCGCCGAATCCAGGGCATCCCGGTCGTGCATCGAACCGTAGGCATCGTGCGACTGCAGGGTCAGCTCACCGGAGATGTCATGGACGCGCCAGCGTGAGCGTTGCTTGAGGCGGTTCCGGCACGTGTTGACCACGATTCGCTGGAACCACGGCTCCATGCTTGCCGGGTCACGGAGCGACCGCCAGTTACGCCATGCCGCGACGAACGCATCCTGCACCGCATCCTGTGCGTCGGCTGGGTTCCCCAGGATCGCGCACGCGAGCCGATAGCTCCGCTCCAGCTGCCGTTCCGCCAGCCGCAGGAAGGCTGCCGTACCCTCGGTATCCCTTTCGGCCTCGCTCGCCGTGCGGCCGGCTATGACCTGGTGCACTCGTCACCTCGTCGTGGGGTGAGTCCCTACGATGACATGACAATCTGCCGAGCGAGAACATTCACGGTCACCCGAAAGCGCGCCGCGTGCCCCGGGTTCAGCGGTCGACGGAGCCGAAGGGCAGGATGTCGACCGCCGGCGCCAGTGCCTCGGCCAGTGCCTCCTCCACCCGCTCGCGGGTCTCGTCCGGCGATGCCGCTGGTGTCCACGATCCGGGTCGCGCGAGGGCAAGGCGTTCGCGGAGGCCCTCCTGGGTGGCCATCCGCCGATCGATGTCGTCCGCTGGACATGCCCCGCGCCGACGAGGCGCTCCCGCTGCACCGGCTCAGGGCAATCGACCAGCCAGACCTCGTCGCATCGGTCGGCGAGCCCACCCTCGACGAGCTTGATGGCCTCGACCACGGCGAACGGCACGCCCGACGTCGCGGCCTCGCCAAGTGCGCGCTCCACCAGCTCGCGGACCCGGGGATGCACGATCGCCTCCAGGTCGGCGAGCGCGGCCGGGTCAGCGAACACGATGCGTCGCCAGCGCTCCGCGGTCCAGCGACCCGTCCGGCGCGAACACCCCATCGCCGAAGCGCGTCGCGGATGGGGCCCAGCGTCCGCTCCCCCGGCCCGGTCGCGTCCCGCGCCAGCGCATCGGCATCGATGACGGCCGCGCCCAGTCGTCCGAGCATCCGGGCGACGGTCGACTTGCCGCAGCCGATGGGTCCGGTCAGCCCGATGAGGAAGGGCCCCGTCGGTCCGTGGCGGCTCGGTCATCGCGGGGCCGGGCGCTCGCGACAATGCCAGCCAGGCCTCCTCGGCCTGGGCGAGGCCGCCATCGACATCGGCCAGCTCGCTGGTCAGGCGTCGGAGCTCGACGAAGTTGGTCTGGACCTTGGGGTCACCGAGCGCCAGCTCCAGCTGGTTCTTGCGCACCCCGAGCCGGGTCAGGTCGTCCTCGACACGCTGCATCTGCCGCTTGTAGGCATCCTTGGACAGCGGCCGGCTGGCGCGTGCGCTGGGCGGCGGCCGTTGGTCGGCCGGCCCCTGAGCGGCGCGCCGCGTCTGCGGCGTCGAGCGCCGGCGGTGCCGGCCGACCGGCACGGCCGCAGCCCCGCCGACCCGCTGGGCGATCGGGCGCCCGGGCGAGCGCCGTCGTCCACCGTCCAGCCGTCGGCGACCGCCGCACGCCAGGCCGTGTAGCCGCCATCGAAGACCGCGACCGTGCCCGGCTCCGTGCCCACGCCCGGCTCGACGACCCACAGGCTGCCGCAGACCGACTCGAGCAGCCGCCGGTCGTGGGACACGATGAGCATCGTGGACTCGGTGCTGCGCAGGAACGACTCGAGCGCCTCGCGGGCGGGGATGTCGAGGTGGTTCGTGGGCTCGTCGAGGAGCAGCAGGTTGGCGGGCGTGATGCCCAGCAGGGCCAGCTCCAGGCGCGACCGCTCGCCGCCCGACAGCTCCGCGACCGGCTTGAACACGTCCTCGCCCCGGAACAGGAACCGCGCGAGGTACGAGCGTGCCGGGCCCGTTCTCGACGCGCGCCGCGGCGAGGATGGCATCCATGACCGTGGCGCCCGGGATGGGCGCCTCGCGGATCTGGGCGAGGTAGCCCGGCTGCACGTTCGCGCCCAGGCGCACGAACCCATCGAGCGGCGACAGCACCCCGGCCACCGTGCGCAGCAGCGTGGTCTTGCCGGCGCCGTTGGGCCCGACCACGCCGATGCGGTCGCCGCGGGTCACCTCGAGGCGCGCCACCCGCAGGATGGGCACGCCCGTGCGGAGCGGCCGCGCTGCGCGGGAAGCCGATGAGCATCGCCTCCAGCGACGAGCGCCACGTCCCCGGAGCGTGCCGGACCGCCGCCGAGCAGCGCCTGGGTCGGCAGCGCCAGCTTCGCCTGCGCCCGGGGCGCCTCCGTCTTCGCCGCCAGGAGCGCCTCCAGGCGCTTCTCGTGCTCGTGCATCTTGGGGTACTTGCGATGGCTCCGATAGCGCTGGATGAGCTCCCGCTCCCGGGCGATCTGCTCCGTCCGTGGTGTCCGCGTCCTTGCGCTGCCGGGCGTCCGCGGCCTCGCGCTGCTGGAGGTATGCCGAGTAGCCACCCTTGAACGGCCGCAGCTGGCGGTCGCGCAGCTCCCAGATGCGGGTCACGACGGCGTCCAGGAACGCCCGGTCGTGGGACGCGACCAGCAGCGCGCCCTTCGCGGCGGGCGAGGTACGCCTCCAGCCACTCGAGCGCGGCGAGGTCGAGGTGGTTGGTGGGCTCGTCGAGCAGCAGCAGGTCGGGGTCGTCGACCAGCAGCCGCGCCAGCGCGACCCGGGTCTGCTCGCCGCCCGACAGCGCCAGCGGCGATCGCTGGCCAGTCCTCCCTGCGGCACGCCCAGGCCGGACAGCGTCTCCTCCACCCGCTGGTCGAGGTGGTAGCCGCCGAGATGGTCGAACCGCTCGCGCAGCCGGGCGTACTCGCGGGTCTCGCACGCGCGCCCGCGCCCGCCGACTCCAGCTCCGCGAGCTGGATCTCCAGCCGCTCGACCTCAGCGGCGCCCGACCGAACGGCCCGCAGCACGCTCGGTGCGGCCGCGAACGCCTGGTCCCGGTTCGACTCCTGGCCCAGCATCCCCACCCGAACGCCATTGGCGATGTGGCTCGTGCCGCGGTCGGGGCCGTCCAGCGCCGCTGACGATCCGCAGCAGGGTCGTCTTGCCCGCGCCATTGGGGCCGACGAGGCCCACGCGCTCACCGCGCGCGACGGAGCCGCTGACCGAATCGAGGATGACGAAGTCGCCGATCTCCCGGCGCACCGCGTCCAGGCGCAGGATGCTCACGAGATGTGAGGCTACCGGGTCTGTCGCATGCGTGTCATCGACAGGCGGCACTCTCGGCCCCGGCCGGCACTGTCGGCCCCGGGCGACGCACTCGGCCCCGGCCGGCACACTCGGCCCCGGGCGACACAATCGCCCCTGGGCCGAATTCTGACAATCATGCCTGCCGGGGATATTCGGCGGGCGATGACCTGCATCGCGCGTCCAGTGCATGTCCCCGGCGACCGATCTGGTGTCAGGTATGCATGAGGTGCATCAGTGACCAGGATCTCGGCCCGCAGGTGGCGACCACGCGTCCGTGACCGGGTGTGGCCCTGCCGAAGAACCCACCGGTGCATGATCGACAAGATCCGGGTCGACCGGTCCACGGGTGCCCGCTCGCGGACTCCATCCGCGTCGACCAGGACCGGTCACGGGTGCCCGCTCGCGGACTCCATCCGCGTCGACCAGGACCGGTCACGGGTGCCCGCTCGCGGACTCCATCCGGGTCACGTGGCCCACTGCAGCTCCAATCGATCCCATGGCCCCGTCGCAGTCCCATCGAGGACGGGATCGATGAACCGTCGCACCGTCGCCAGCGCATCCGCCAGGTCGTGTTCCAGCACGCCCAGTGCGTCCCGCGCCACCCGCGCGTATCCGGCTCGCCAGCCGGGAGCATCGAGGGCCGGCAACGTCGAGGGCAACTCGAATCCTCGTCGCCGCGCCTCGGAGTCGATCGAGTGCTGCAACTGCCCAGCCGTGACGAACTGGGTGTGAGCCATCAGGGCGAGGTCGGCAAGGTCACGGTAGCGGGTGCTGGCCTGCGCGGGTCCGGAAGCTCTCGGATGCCGTTCGAGCAGCGCACAGACCTTGTCCGCCACATGGTCGGCGATCGGGTACACGCGATATCGGACGCCACGGATCCCAGACAACTCGATAGGGACAAGCGACCCCGCGTCCTCGGGTTGACCGGTCATTTCGAGGGCGGTGACCAGGTCGACGTGGAAGCGAGCGAAGTCGGTGGCCCCAAGGTAGGTCCTGACCGGGATCCGGAGCGTCGTTCGTCCCGCGGCCACATACCGCCCAGGTGCAAGCGTGAACCGAAAGAAGTCGCCGAGATCGGTCGCCGCAGCGGTCTGTAGGGCCGCCTCAGCGGCGTCGAGTGATCCATGCTGTCGGTACAGGTCGATATCAACGGTGTGTCGGGCCGAGCCGTGCATACGTGCGAGCAGGGCTGTCGCGCCCTTCAACACCCATGCATCGGGCTCGGACGTGAACAGCCGGACGAGCAGGCGGTCATAGGCGAACTGGCGCTGCAGGTCGGCGAGTTGCGCTCCGGGCCGCTCACGCGCAAGTTGGCGGAGGCGATCCGTGATGGCTTGGCGGAGGGCCGCAGGATCGGGGTAGCCGCTGTCGGTCATGCGCGCCGAGCCGCCGCGAGGAGCGCTTCGTGATCCCGCGAGCCGGCCCGCTGCAGGAACTCGTCGAGAAGAGCGACCCCGTCGCCCCGTTGGTGGCCGAAGCGATGGGCATACGGCACGAGAGCGTCTGCGATGCCCCGTGGGTACTCGAGGACGCGGTCGAGGACCTCGGTGGTGATCTCGGCGACCGCTTCCGGGTCGACGTGATCGGCCAGCAGTTGGCTGATCATCACGGACGGTCGAGCCGTCGGCAGGCCTCCGAGGAGGACGCGACCCGCCGATGGCACCTTGCCCCGGTGGAGTCGGACGTCGGGTCGTCGGGTCTGGCGTCGATGCGGCAGGATGAACTCGTGTACATCGGCGCGCAGGTCACCGACTCCGAACATGGCGGCGGCGGACGCGTGCGAGACGACGGCGACGTTTGGGTCATCCAGGCGCTGCCAGGCCGACCGGGTCGGATCCAGCTGCAGCCAGGCAGCCCGCAGATCAAGGTGGTCGGGTTCCGGGGTACCTCGCATCCGGTAGACGCCATGCGCCACCCGCTCGAGCAGCCCGGCATCGACAAGCCGGGTCAGGGTATCGCCACGCGACCCCGGCGGCCCTGACCTGCTGCAGCGTGATGAGGCCCCATTGACCCTCAGACTGGTCGCGGAACCGGAGAATCGGATACGACATACTACGAAGTATACCGCTAGCGTCATACTATGCAGTGTGTCTGTTCGTTGTCTCAGCCACCTACCTCGACCCACTGACCGAATCAAGGATGACGAAGTCGCCGATCTCCCGGCGCACCGCGTCCAGGCGCAGGATGCTCACGGCGTCGAATCGTCGGCGTCGGGTGTCAGGACGCGCAGGCCCGCGGCCGCCGCAGCAGCCGCCTGCCGGGTGTCGTATGTCACGAAGGCCTCGATCTCGGGCGCGACACGGAGGGCCGACGCGACGTGGATAGCATCAAGGGCGCGAAGAGCGGGCCGCCGGTTGCGGCCGCGACGCCCGCGATGTCCTCGTCGAGTTCGACCCATGAGACGCGCCCCAGGACTCCCGCCGGATCTGCCCCATGATCGTGTCGTGCGACGGCCTTGGCTACCTCCACCATCGCGACGCGGCTGGAGTACACGTCGCGGTCGGTCGCTGCCGCGGCGAGCGCGATGCTTTCCGCCTCGCGAAGCACGAACTTCACCAAGGCGGACGAGTCCAGGTACAGGGCTTTCAGCGGGGGTCGCTCCGGCGCTCCGCGAGCAACTCTTCGGTCGCGGTCGGTCGCCCAGGTATCGAGGGATAGGGCTCGGGCAGCGGGGTCGTGTTCGGAACCTTGGCGGGCGTGACCTTGCCCTCCCGAATCAGACGGGCGATGGTCCCTTCGGACGCGTCGACGGGACCCAACTGACCCACGGGGCGACCACGCAATGTCACCTCGAACCGCTCGCCCGCATCGACCCGAGCAAGATACTCACTCAGCTTGTGCCGCAGCTCCCGCGCGCTCACCTGTGTCATGCGTCACATTGTGACACATCGGGTTGCCCGGCTTCCCTGCGGCGGGAGTAGCCGGAGCCCGTGCGGCCGGCCTGGCTGGCGCGGCCCGCACGGCCGGGCGGCCGGTGGTCCAGAGCCGCCCCCTGGGCCAGAGCCACCCAACGGGCCAGAGCCGCCCCCTGGGCCAGAGCCACCCAACGGGCCAGAGCCGCCCAACGGGCCAGAGCCGCCCAACGGGCCAGAGCCGCCCAACGGGCCAGAGCCGCCCAACGAGCCGCCCAACGGGCCCAGCTTTGACGATCCGACGCCGTCGTGAGCCTTAGCCGGACCAGGGAATCGGGTGCTGGACGATCCGGAGCCTGGGTGGCGGTATGCCAGGTCGCGAGGACGAGACCGAGCGTGATCGCAGTCGCCGCCACGAGGGCGACAAGCGGTGGACCGGCTAGCTGCTCCCCAGGCGTCGGAATGTCAGGGAATTGCGAGGATCGCGCGGACGCGCTTCCTGGCGCCGCGGCCGCGGACCCCGCCTGGACCCTGGGGTGGCTCACTCCAGCGAGTGCCGCGGCGGCCGGTCGGTCGATCGGGCCGTCAGACGGTCGTCAAACGGGCCGTCGGCGCGCGGATCTGACCGCCGGCTCCGCAATCATGACGATCATGCATGCCCGGGATATTCGGCAGCAGGCGCGCCACCGCGCCCGCGCCCAGGCGCTCTCTAACCAGCTATTTCGTGTCAGGCATACATGAGGTGGCTGACTGGCAAGTATCTCGTCGCGAAGCCGGCGCCGACCCCGACCACCCCGACGGGTGGCCCTGCCGAAGAACCCACCGGTGCATAATCGGCAAGATCCCGCTGCGATGTCGCGCCGGGCCGAAGGCACTGCCGGCTCGCGCACCGCTCCCCAGGCTCGGCGCCACTCCCCGGCGGCCCGACACATCTTGACATCACCCATCTTAGACATCACGATGCCTCACATGCGCACCACGCTCACGCTGGACGATGACGTCGCACACCAGCTTCGCGAACGAGCTCGGCTGACCGGTGCTCCCTTCAAGCAGCTCGTGAACGACGCGATCCGCGCGGGACTGCAGACCGGCAAGCAGCCGGTCGCCACCCTGCCCCCGTTCCGGGTAACCCCGAAGGCCGCGGGATTTCGGAGCGGCGTCGACGTGCTCCGGCTCAACCAGCTGAACGACGAGCTCGACAGTGACGCCTTCGAACGAAAGATGGAGCGCGGGTCGACCCGGCGGTGATCGTCCCGGACATCAACCTCCTGGTCTACGCCTACAACACCGACGCGCACCATCACGTACGAGCGCGAACGTGGCTCGAATCGGTGCTGTCGGGATCCCGGTCGGTCGGCCTGCCGTGGGCGGTCATGCTTGGCTATGTCCGGTTGATGACGAGTCGCTCGGTCGTGGTGGATCCGTTCTCGCCGGCGGAAGCCATCGGGCATCTCCGCTCGTGGCTGGCGCGACCCCAGGTGATGGTGCTGGAACCGGGCAGCCGTCACCTGGACCTGCTCGATGAACTGATGCGTGACGGCCGCGCCACGGGCCAGCACACGACCGATGTCCACATCGCTGCCCTGGCCATCGAGCATCAAGCGGAGTTGTATTCCAACGACGCCGACTTCGGCCGGTTCCCGGGTCTGCGCTGGACCGACCCGCTCCGCTGAGAGGGCGACACCAGCTACCCCTGGTGCGCGAATCGTGACGATCATGCATGCCCGGGATATTCGGCAGGAGGCGGGCGACCTCGCCCACGTCCGGGTGCTCACTCACCGGCTATTTCGTGCCTGGCATGCATGCGGTGGATGACTGGCAAGGATCTCGTCGCGCAGCCGGCCTCAGCACGACCATCCGGCCGGCTTGCCCTGCCGAAGAACCCACCGGTGCATGATCGGCAGGATCTGCCCAAGGAGCGTGCCGACCCAAGCGCAGAGCTGGCCCGCTGCCCAGAGAGCGTGCCGGCCCGCCTCGACTACGACTTCGGCTTCGGCCGCGCCCCGACGGCGCCCTTGCCCGTCGGCAGCTCGCTCCACCGAGTACCGCGGCGGCCGGTCGTCGATCGTGCCGTCTTGAGCAGGGCGAGGTTACCGGGCGTCTGCTCATCCTTGGGCAATCGCTGGCACCAGGAGCAGAAATGCGTGGCCCGGATGCCGAGCACGAAGCGCTTGATGGGTCGACCGCACCGCAGGCAGGGCTGGCCGGTCCGCTGGTAGACCTGGAGGTGGTCCTGCATCTCCCCGTCACCCTCGGGCGCGGTGTAGTCGTCGATGGATGACCCCCGACGCTCGATGCCCTCCGCCAGCACCGCCCGCAGCTCCGTGTACAGCGCGCGCTCGTCGGAGGGCCGCAGGCCAGCGGCGCTCCGCAACGGGTGGAGCTTGGACGCCCACAACGATTCGTCCGCGTAGATGTTGCCAACCCCGGCCAGGAACGCCTGGTCGACGAGCAGTGGCTTCAACCTGGCCCGCCGGCCGCGGATGAGCTTGCGGAACGCCGGCAGCGTGAACGACGGATCGAGCGGCTCCGGCCCGAGCTGGTCGAACACGTCGACCTCGTCGTCGACACCCAGCGCCCGGCCGGCCTCGTCCCGTCGATACAGCGCCACCCGGGCGAACTTGCGCACGTCCCGGATGAGCAGCTCCCGGTCATCGGTCGAGCGTGAACACCAGGTGCACGTGGCGATCGCGCGGCGTGCCCGAGGGCAGTACGAACACCTGCCCGGTCATCTTGACCTGGACCGCGAGCACCATGCCGCCCGACAGCTCGAACACCAGCCACTTGGCCCGACGCGAGACCTCCGTGATCTCGCGACCGGCGACCCCCGCCGCGAACGCGTCCGGATCGGGATGCTTGATGGCCTTCGGCCAGTCGGTCTCGAAGCCGGTGATGGTCGCGCCCAGCACCAGTGGTCGCAGCTCGCGGGCGATGGTCTCGACTTCGGGCAACTCGGGCATGTGAAGCAGTGTACGGACCGCCCGAACGCCCTGACAGGCACCAGAGGTGGCCCATGTCGCCGGTTCGGGAACCACTAGCCGGCGCATGGGGGCTTCATTGGCGGGAATCGATCACGGGCAGTCGTCGGCGCGGATGGCGCCCTGACCCGTCTCCACGATCACGATGAGCTCCGTGCCGGGTGATGAACACCGCGCCCGCGATCTTGCCCTTCGCGGGCGCCACCGTCGACTGCTCGGAACGCTGCTGCCCCTTGGGCACGCCCGGTGTCTTGTCCTCGATCTGCCAGGTCACGTCGTCGTAGCCATGGTCGGCGAGCCATGCGGCGGCCTCGCGCGGCGTCATGTCGGCGACGCCCTTGCAATGGAGTGGCTGACCGGGGTTGAACGCGCCCTCATGTCCCTGCGCCTGGAACACGCCGCTGGCGGTGGCGCCACCGCGCCAGCACCACGACCGCCGCGATCGCCACCAGCGCCGTCCGTGCTCGCGCGACACCCGTGGGCGTCGAGACTCCGGCGGACCGCCCGTGACGGGCACGACGCCTCGAATGCCTGGAGCCTGTCGTTGAGTGCCTGGTCGTCCATGACCTACTCCTTCCCGAGCTGCTCGCGCAGCCGTGCCCGTGCTCGTGACACCCAGCTCCCGACGGTCCCTGGCGGGACACCCAGCATCTCGCCGATCTCGGCGAGCGTGTAGCCGTCGACCGCGTTCAGGAGCAGCGCTGCCCGCTCCTGCCGGCGCAGCCCCCGGAGCGCCTCCCAGAGCGCCGGGTCGTGCGCCGGCTGCCACGGCTCGGGTCCGGGACCCGACCGGATGAACGTCCGCCATCGTTGCCGCCGCGGTGCGTTCCCGGAAGGCGAGCCGCAGGCCGATCGTGTACAGCCACGCGCGAGCATCCCGACCGTCGAACTGGTGCCAGCTCTGGAATGCGCGCAGATACGTCGTCTGCGCCAGGTCCTTTGCCTCCTCGGCGTCACCGACGACGAGGGCGAGGCGACGGACCAGTGCGGGGTACAGGCCCCCGAGCACCTGTTCGAAGTCGAGCGGTTGGCACGCCGTCGGGCTGTGTCAGCGATCTGCACTCGGTGGGTGCCTCCTTTCACTGACTACAAGCCGCGGAGCGGCCGGATCCTTGCGATCTCGCGCCGGTGTCGGCTGGATGACTGTTCAGGAGTCACCCCGAGGGATAGGATGCACCGTACGTCGTCGGCTGTGGACCGACGCGTCGAACCATCGGAGGTGGAGGATCACATGAGAACGAGTGCCCGAATGGTGGCCGTGGCGATCACAGCCCTCGCGGCGGCAACGACGCCCGCCGCCGCGCAGTCACCGGGGCCGTCGGGCGGAGCGCCGCAGCTGCCCCCGCTGCCGGAAGGCTGGACGCAGGTCACGGCGGGGCTCAACGGACCCCGCGGACTGACCGTGACCGCGGACGGCACCATCTACGTCGCCGAGTCGGGCTCGGGCGGCGACGCGGGATGCATCGTGCAGCCAGAGTTGGGCCACATGTGCTTCGGCCCGAGCGGTGCCATCAGCAAGGTCGAGGGTGGTGTCGCGACACGGGTCGTCGAAGGGTTGGCCTCGGGCATCACCGACACCGGCGAGACACTCGGTCCCTCGGGTGTGGCGCTGGCCTCCGACGGCACGATCTGGATCACGGTCGGCGGGCCCGGGGTGGGCGCGGCCGACCTGCGCGCCACGATCACGGGTGGGGAAGGCATCGGCCAGCTCTACAAGGCGGGCGCCGACGGCACGGCCACGAGCGTCGCCGACCTGGCGGCCTGGGAGGTCGCCAACAACCCCGACAAGGACCAGCCCGACAACGCGACGCCGGACTCGAACATCAACGGGCTGGCCATCACCAAGGACGGCGCGATCGCTCGTGGCCGATGCGGTGGCAACGACCTGCTGAGCGTGGACAGCGACGGCACGATCAGCGTCGTGGCCGTGTTCCTCGTCGAGCCCTATCCCCTGCCGCCACAGATGATCCCGTCCCCGGCTCCCGGGGCATCGGTGGACCCCAACGCCGCGCCGCCCATGATCAACATGGATCCGGTGCCGACCTCGGTGGCTATCGGCCAGGACGGCGCCTACTACGTGGGCCAGCTCACCGGCTTCCCGTTCCCCAAGGGTGAGGCCAGCGGTGTTCAAGGTCGTGCCGGGTCCAGGACCCGACGGTCTACGCGACGGGCTTCACCAACGTCATCGGCGTGGCGTTCGCGCCCGACGGCACGCTCTACGTGGCGGAGATCAGCCACGAGGGCCTCGCCTCGGGCGCCGAGGGCCTGCCCATGGGCGGCCTGTGGAAGGTCCCGGCTGGCGGCGGCACCGCCGGAGCTCATCACGGACGCGTCTGCCGATGCCTGGTGGCGTCGCGGTGGGCGCGGACGGCACCGTCTACGTCAGCACCTGCGCGGTCTGCCAGGGTGGTGGCGGCATCGCGAGCTACACGCCCGGCGAGCTGAGCTCGGCGCCCGGCGATCGTGACATCGCCGGGCGCGGTCATCGGTCGACCTGGAGGGCCGGGCGGGAACGCCCGGCCCTTCCGCTATCGCACGGTGAGGTCGCCAGACATGCCCGCGGTGCGATGCCCCGAGACGGAGCAGTAGAAGGGATAGGTACCGGGCGCCAGTCCCTCGACGAGCGTGGAGCCCGTCTGCCCCGGCGAGACCACGAGCTGGACCCCGAGCGAATCGATGGTCACGTTGTGCACGATGACGCCGGCGTTGTGCATCCTGAGCTCGAACGGCTGGCCCGCTGGCGCCTCCAGCTGCTTCGGCGTGAACGACAGGTCACGCGCCTCGACGGAGACGACTGCCACGGCGCCGAGTGGCGCCGGCGCTTGCGGCTGCGCTGGGAACCGGGCTCGGGGCTGTCGGTTGCCTCGGCTCGGCACCGCGCTCACGGTGGGTGCCGGGGTCGCGGTCGGTGCCGGGGTCGCAGTCGGCGCCGCGGGTGCCGGTGCGGTGCCGGGGTCGCCGCCGATCTGGGGCTCGCGCAACCCAGGACCATCGCACCGACAAGCACGACGAAGCACGCCCTGACCTGGCCCGACATGCGACCGCGAACCCCCTTGTGCTGCGCCCCGACGTCCGTCCCGGGTCGCGCGCCCGGAAGTGTGCCATCCGAGCCATGCCGGCAGATCCGTGCCGACTCGCGCCACCGTGGACGCGGCCTCAGCCCGTCGCGTCAGCCCGTCCGGGGCAGCACCGTCATCGACTCCCAGTCGTCGCCGACCTTGACGTCGACGTCCAGCGGCACGTCCAGCTTGAGCGCCGTCTCCATCGTCTCGCGCACGACCGGCGCGAGGTCCGCGACCAGCGACGCGGGGCACCTCCAGGACCACCTCGTCGTGCACCGACAGCAGCATCCGCGCCGGCGAACCCTCGCTGCCGCAGACGCTCGTGGAGCCGGATCATGGCGATCTTCATGATGTCCGCCGCGGTCCCCTGGATGGGCATGTTGATGGCCATCCGCTCCCCCGCCCCGCGCAGCGACGCGTTGCGTGCCTCCAGCTCCGGGATCCAGCGGCGGCGACCCAGCAGCGTCTCGACGTAGCCCTTCTGCTTGGCGGTCTCGCGGATGTGCAGCATGTAGTAGCTGATGCCGCTGTAGGCCGCGAAGTAGCTCGCGATGAAGTCCTGCGCCTCGCCCCGCGGGATGCCCGCCCGGCTGGCCAGGCCGAAGTCGCTCATGCCGTAGGCCAGCCCGAAGTTGACCATCTTGGCCATCGAGCGCTCGTCGCCCGGTCACGTCCGCCGGGTCCTTCTTGAGCACCCGGGCCGCGGTCTCGCGATGGATGTCGGCGCGTCGCTCGAACGCCTCCTTGAGATGCACGTCGCCCGACACGTGGGCCAGGATGCGCAGCTCGATCTGGCTGTAGTCCGCGGCCAGCAGCACGCGGTCGGGGTCACCGGACACGAACGCGTGCCGGATCTTGCGGCCCAGCTCGGTCCGGATGGGGATGTTCTGGAGGTTCGGGTCGACCGACGACAGCCGCCCGGTCGCCGCCACCGCCTGCTGGAAGGTGGTGTGCAGCCGATGCGTGGCTCGGGTCGAGCAGCAGCGGCAGCGCATCGATGTAGGTCGACTTGAGCTTGGTGTACAGCCGCCAGTCGAGCAGCGCCGGGATCATCGGGTGCGCGGCGCGCAGCTCCTCCAGCACCGACGCATCGGTGGAGTAGCCGGTCTTGGTCCGCTTGCCGCGGGGCAGGTCCAGCTCGTAGAACAGCACCTGCTCCAGCTGCTTGGGGCTGCCCAGGTTGAACTGGTGGCCGACCGACTCGAAGATCGTCTCCTGGAGCCGGGCGATCTCCGAGCGTGAACGTCCGGGCGAGCTCGCCCAGGCCGGGCACATCGATGGCGACGCCCGGTCGCCTCCATGTCCGCGAGCACCGGGATGAGCGGCAGCTCCAGCTCGTCCAGCACGCGCTGGAGCCCAGGCTCGTCGGCCAGCGATCGCGGCCGAGCGACTCGCGCGCGGCCGCGGCGGCGAGCACGGTCACGGCCGCCTGCTCCGGGCCGCGCAGCTCGCCCGGCGCGCGGCAGCTCGATGTCCAGGCGCTCGGCGCTGATGTCCGCGAGCGACTGGGAGCGCAGGGCCGCGTTCAGGATGTAGGCCGCGATCTGGGTGTCGAAGACCACCCGCGGCAGCGAGCCGCCGCTCCGGCTCAGGCTCGTGGCGGCGGTCGGGTCGCGGCGCGACAGCTCCCACACCAGCAACGGCTTGACGTCGTGGCCGGACAGCGGCTTGCCGGCGGCCATCACGGCCTCCGCGAGCGCCGGCGCGTCCTCCGTGCCGGCCGCGACGACCCGGCCGTCCGTGCCCCGGACCGCGAGGCCGAGCAGCGTGCCCCGGCGCGGTCGCACGTCGTCGAACGCCGCGCCGACGGTCAGCTCCGACTGGGCCGCGAGCCACGCCGCGAGGTCGTCGCCGGGCGCCCACGCGGCCACGATGCCCGGATCGGCGAGCACGGCCCGCAGCAGCTCCACCGGGTCGCTCGAGGTCGACCGTCGATGCGGCCGGCCGCTCGGACGCGGCTCGGCCGCGGCGACCGCGCTGGGTGGCGCCGCCCACCGGCGCGCATCGAAGTCGAGGCTCAGCTGCAGCCCGCTCCCCTCACCCGCGACGGCCGCCCCGGTCCGACGGCGCCCGTCCGGCGACCTGCGCCGCCGGCACCGGCCCGAGCCGGTCCGCCTCCCGCAGCAGGTCGCCCGGCGCCACGCGCCTCCTCGCCGTCCATCGCCGGCAGCCGCTCCACGAGCGTCCGGAACTCGTACTCCCGGAACAGCCGGATGACCTCGGCGCGGTCGTACTGGCCGAGCTTCGCGGCCTCCATGTCCAGCTCGACCGGGCGCGTGCCGGTCGATGGTCACCAGGTCGCGCCACAGCAGCACGTCGTCCCTGTTCGCGACGAGCTTGTCGCGCAGCTTGTCCGGCTTGACCTCGTCCACGTGCTCGAACACGCCATCGAGCGAGCCGTAGTCCTCGAGCAGCTTGGCCGCGGTCTTGTCGCCGACGCCCGGCAAGCCCCGGGATGTTGTCGGTCGTGTCGCCCTTGAGCGCCTTGAAGTCGATCATCTGGCGGGGCGTCAGGCCGTACCGCTCGTGGATGCGCGCCGGGTCGTACATGATCGTGCCGCCCGCGCCCATGCGCGTGAACATCAGCTGGGTGTGGTCCGACACCAGCTGGAGCATGTCCAGGTCGCCCGACACGATGACCGTCTCGATGCCCTGGTCCTGCGCCTGGAGGCTGAGCGTGCCGATGAGGTCGTCCGCCTCGTAGCCGTCCAGGTCGAAGATCGGGGATCCGGAACGCGGCGAGGGTCTCGCGCACGATGGGGAACTGCTCCCGCAGGTCGTCCGGGGTCGGTCGGCGGGTGCCCTTGTAGGCGCCGTACATGTCGGCCCGCTTCGGCCGACCGACATCGAAGCAGCAGATGACGTGGTCGGGCTGGGCGTCCTGGAAGCCGCGCAGCACGATGCTCCAGAACCCGAACGCGGCATTGACCAGCTGACCCTTGCTGGTCGACAGCGGCGTCTCGATGAGCGCGAAGTACGCGCGATAGATGAGGCTGTGCGCGTCGAGCAGCATGAGCCGGGGCACGTGGCCGAGTGTACCCGGCCGGATGCGCCGGACCTTGTCAGGTTCCGCGCGGCGTCCGATGCGCGTCCGGATCGGCGGCTACGGCAGCGGCTCGATCGCCTAGCGTCATGCCGGCGCGGCCAGCCACGTCAGCACCAGCACGAGGAGCCCGGTACCGGCCAGCACGATGCCCAGCAGCGCGAGCGCCAGTCGACGGTGTCGTCGCTGGTCGCTGAGCGGGCGCAGCGGCGATCGGCGTCCTGGTCGCGCGGCGTCCGCGTCGGGCGTGGCCGCCGGCGACGGCCTGGACGTCGGCCACCTCGGGGTCGGGCGATGCCTTGGCCATGCGCGACGGACGGCCCGTCGGGCGATGGCCTGGCCGGTGCGCGTCATGCGTCGCCGGGTCCGACGGAGCCGGCTGGTCAGCATCTGCGGCAGTGCCGCCCTGCGGCGTCGGGCGCGTCCGGGTCTGCACCTCGGTCGGCCGCGGCGTGCCTCGGCGCGCCGGCAGTCCTGGCCGCGTCGGCTCGCCGGCGCCTCGGCGCCGCCGCGCTGCGACCGGCCGCGACCTGCGGCGTTCGGGCGGCGCGGGTCCTGTGCCTGCAGCGGGCCCTGGACGGACGGGCCCGACCGCGACCAGCACGATGCCGATGGCGAGGCTCGCGCCGGCGAGCGGACGGACGAGCGTCCCGCGGGGCGACGACGAGCCAGCGACCGAGTCGATCCGAGGATGCCGCCCGCGGGCCGCTCGCGCCTGTGCCGGCGTCAGCCGGAAGTCGCGCGGCCGCGCGGGCGCGAGCGACACCGCGGTCGCGTGGCGTGATGGTGGTGATGTCCGCGGCGAGCGCGGCGCACTCGGCGCAGCCGCGCCAGCAGCGCGCGCGCGTCGGCCGTCTCCGCGGGCGTCAGGTCGTCGTCGTGGATGGCGGCACGGACGACCAGCCAGCGATCGTGCTGGGCATGGTCATCGAGGCGGCAGGTTCCGGGGGTCACCGGGCTCAGACGCCCGTCGCGTGCCGGTCGGTTCCCGGTCAGCCACGGAGCTGCTCCATCTGGTCGGCCAGCAGGTCCCGCAGCGCGAGCCGCCCGCGGTGGATGCGCGACTTGACCGTGCCCAGCGAGACGCCCTGCATCTCGGCGATCTCGTGGTAGTCGTAGCCCTCGACGTCGTACAGCACGATGGCGGCACGCTGGTCGTCGGTGATCTGGGCCGAGCGCCGCGGCGATGGTCCGGCTCCGGCTGCGGGCGATGGCGGTCTGCTCGGGACCCTCCGACTCGTCGGTCGGCGGCTGCCAGGAGTCGTCCTCCCACTCCGGGTACGGGTCGGCCGGTCGACGCTTGCGGCCGCGCAGCACGTCCGTCGCGGCGTTGAGCGCGATGCGCGTCAGCCAGCTCCGGAACGAGTCGCCCCGGAACCGGGACAGGTTGCGATACGCGCTCAGGAACGCCTCCTGGACGGCGTCCGCGGCGGCCTCCCGGTCACCCACGACGCGCACGGTGACGCTGAACAGGTAGTCCTGGTACAGCTCGACCAGTCGGTTGAACGCGTCCAGCTCGCCGCCGAGCGCGGTCTCCACGAGTGCCCGGTCCCGCGCGCGGTCGGCCGCGACACGTTCCGCCTGGACCCGCGCGGCCGCCACCTCGTTCCCCGTGGGCGCGGCGTCGCTGACCGGCGAAGGGTCTCCTGGCTGACCCATCAACCGCGACGGGTCAGTGCGCGCCGTACCATCGGTCGCCCGGATGACCGTCCTGTCACGCATCCCGCGACGAAACGTCCGGGTCAGTGTGTCGATCTCGAGCAGCATTCGACCTCCCAGCACATCACCACGATGATGACGCCTGAGGTCCATGGTCATACGTTCACCCGATGCCGCGGTCGCGGACCGCGAGCTGGGTGCGTTTGGCCATCTGCGGGCGCCGGATCCGCTGCGCCATGGCAGCGGCATGCGAGAATCAGCCTGCGTGCCGGGGTGGCGGAATGGCAGACGCACCTGACTCAAAATCAGGCGAGGGCAACCTCGTGAGGGTTCGAATCCCTCTCCCGGTACCACACAATCAAGGTTCGGAAGCGGCAATGGCAGCAACGAAGGCAGGAGCGCCGGTCGCCCATCGGTGCCGGTCCAGCGGGCGGGAGGTCGACATGATCATCGTGCGGACCGTGATCCCACGCCGAGTTCGGCAGGGGCGGCGAACTGGCCGCGGAGTTCGTGCGCGCGCGTACCGTCCGCTAGCCGGTGTAGGGCCGTATTGGCCGGTCTCGATCCCCCTCGAGTGATCCTGTGTCCGGCGTAGGATGCGCGGCACCAGGAGCACGAGGTGACCCGGATGTCCCACCTGCCCATCACGCCACCCGAGAACACGTCTGCGACGCTCAAGCACCCGAGCGCATTCATCCCACTGGCGATGTCGCTCGCGGCCCTGGCCTTGGTCCTTGGCCACATCGCCACCGCCGGCGTCGCCCGTGAGGCCGACGAGGGGACAGCTGCGCACCTCTGGCAGCTACTCATGGCCGGACAGGTACCGGTCATCCTGTTCTTCGCGATGACATGGCTCCCGCGCCGCCCGCGGCAAGCCGGCCTGGTGCTCGCGCTGCAGGTTGCCGCGTGGGTCGCTGCTGCCGCTCCGGTCTTCCTCATGCTGCTCTAGCACCCACGCCGTCGGCGCTGTAGTCCTCGCGTACGGTTCCCCATTGGCGCTCCGAGAGGTACGGGCCCCATCTGCGCCACGGGATGTCGTCATCACGCGCTTCGTCGAGCCGCATCCGCTCGGCATCCGCTGTTGGTGTGGCCATCAAAGCTCCCGTCTTCGTCGGTCCGACAACGGCCTGTGGACCTGCTCGCCGATGGATCGACATCCGCCTTTTCCGAGGTGCGCTGATGCTCTGCCGAGATCGAGAACGGGTCGATAACGCGTCGTTAAATACCGAGCGTGCCACCCGGCGCGACGAACGAAGAACCTAGCACCATCCCCCCTCGCGCCCGAGCCATCCGCGGGCAGGTCCGTGGCCATCGACGTCGTGGTGCATCGGGAGCCGATGACCGTCGAGTGCTGATGGTTGGTTCGCGCGGTCGCACGCGATCTTCTAGGCTGGGCGCCCGATACCGCGTTGGCTGCAGGTAGGTCCTGCCCTCCTGAGGGACTCCCTCGCGGCGCTTGGGGTTGCGGGCTGACCGGTGGCAGCCTGGGCAAGTGCAGCAGCGAGCCCGGATGCTCGCCACCGGTGCGTCCTGAGTTCGGTCACGCGACCCAGTACCACTGTGCATACAGCACCATGTACAACCCCGCGGTGCCCATGCCAACCGCAATCAGGGCGTCGTGAACGACAGCCCGTCTACCCAGGATGGCAAGCACCAGGTACATCGGGAATACGACCAGCAGGAAACGGGGCATCGACAGCAGCGACCCGGTGGCGAGGGGGACGATCAGCAGGGCGCTCATGTACAGGGCGTAGGCAGGACGCAGCCATCGCCATGCCAGTAGCGTGATGATGACACCGAAGATGGTGAATGCCAGCTCGACGATCTCCGTCAGCGTGACGCGCCCGTCCAAGAACGGCAGGAACGCTTCCCAAGGCGGGACAAGCGAGCGGTCCCAACCGGCCTGGGCGTGTAGAAACGCCATCGGGTCGTGGAACCTGACTTGGAGGTATGCCATCCAGGTAGTCAGACCCGCGAGTGGCGCGACTATCGCCGCGGCTGGCCGCCACCGCCACCGACGGTCTGCCCACCAGATGAGCCCTGCCTCGATGGCAAGCGGCAAGCAGATGATCACGCCTACCGGTCGAGTCCAGGCCGCAAGCAGTCCCAGGGCTGCGGCC
Organism: uncultured Chloroflexia bacterium; assembly: GCA_963760625.1. GTDB lineage: Bacteria > Chloroflexota > Limnocylindria > Limnocylindrales > CSP1-4 > JAFMJV01. Next base: position 66,335 of record CAVXDU010000015.1, on the reverse strand, counting down.
CACAGCCATCGGTCCGTTCGCGCAGCCAGGATGGCCCAGACCGTGAGCAGCAGGAACAGCGCCTCGGAGTAGCCTGCGCTCAGGAACAGGGTCGTCGGGAATGCGAGCAGGTACCAGGCGCTCCGTCGGGCGTGGTCGGGTCCCAGTTCGAGACGCACGAGCGCGATGAGCGCCATCGTTGCAAGGACGGCACACACGTTTGCCACGACGACGGATGCCAGGAAGAGGCCGGGCCTGTCCGTACGGCCCTGGACCTCCGCCAGGGTCCGTATCAACGCCGGGAACAGTGGGAAGAACGCCGTCCGGGAGATATCGCCCTCGGGGTAGCCGTTGAGGGCGATACGCGTGTAGTGCCAGGCATCCCATCGACTGAACGCATCGATGGCCCGGTCGAGGCCTGGGATGATCCAGTAGGCAGGTATCCACCGGCTGGTGGGCACCTGCGCCACAGACAGCACGCCCGCCAGCAGGAGTGGCAGCCGGGTCGCGAGGTATGGCCACAGGGCCTCGCCGAACAAGGATGACAGGACGCGTCCGGCTCGCGCTTCGATGTGATGGACAGGAGACCCGGAGGCCGGCTTCAGTAGCGCGCGTCCATGTTGGCAACCGCATCCGTAGGTATTGGGACCTCGACTCGGGGGAGATTATCCTCTTCCGCTACGGCCGTGTCCTCGGGGGAGGTCGGGCCCAGACGCGGCCGTCCGACTGGATCTCACCAGGAGCTGAGGGCCCTAAGGCGCGAGGTCTTCCTGTCCTGATGGGCCTGCATGGGCACGGGGACCTGGCGTATCGAGAACGAGGAGGGCGCGTGGCAGGGCTCGTATACCGTCCTCGGCATCGGGGACCGCTCCTCGGTCGTGACCGCGCCACTCGTGGGCGAAGGCGCCTACGAGGGCCTTACCGCGGTCTGGGAGTCCGCCTACGACCCGGTCGCGTGTGACTGGGAGGTCTGGGGCCTGATCATCGAGGGCGACGTACCGGCAGCCCCGGAGCCGTTCACCGGCAAGTAGCCCGCTCCGGGCGAGAACCGACGATCACTTCCTGGCGAGGACTCGCATAGCCGAGTTGTTCTGCCGCACGTACGCCGCGCCGTCCGCCAAGGTCACGATGGCCTCCCTAAGGGAACCGGCAAGGTAGCTGAATGGAGACGACGCGGAACTCAGGAGGAATCCAACGTCGCTGCCCTGAGCTGCGAACAACGCAAAGTACCGTCCCGCCGGCAATCTCAACCTCATTCGGGCGGACTCGTACGAGACGAGGGTCGGGTCGTTGTCGTGCGACAACTCGAATGTCGCTAGTACCTTCACGGGGTCAGGCAGGCCGTTCCTGCTGGGTCGCACTTGCACGACGAACGGGCGCGTGTCCGGACACTGAGCGACCCCGCTGATGATCGTCTTGCAGTTGTTGAGAAAGCCACCGATCTCGGTGACGACGGTGCGCTTCCTCAGAACGAACTCTGCGCCCGCCAACTGGAGTGGCGAGATCACCGCGCCCCCACTTCCGAAGACGCTGAAGGCCGTTGCCGGCGTCGCATCCCCCAGGCTGTCCAGCACCGTGGCGGTCCTTGGCCTCGCCGAGACGACCCCAGGCAGAAGCAGGACGATCAGGCTGCTGGAGACGAGAACCCACCGGAGACGTCGCATCTCGTAGTCCTTCCTCCACCTGCTCCGGGCGCATTCTGACCGGCGCACGGCGGTGCCGACTCGGGCCCAGTATGCGCGTCGGCGATGGCCTCGACGCCCCCTTCACCGGGGGCGCAGCAATCACTCCATCCTGACCCGGCCCGTCCGCCCGGCTTACGACCGGGGGAGGTCCTACTTGCCGGCCCCGGCCGGCGGCCGGATTACGTACAGGCCGCCGGGCCTGTCGCCGACGCTGCCGACGGCCCAGACGGCGCCGTCGGGCGCGATAGCAATCTGATTGATGTTGGAGCCTCTGAGATAGCGCGTGGTGGTCGTGCCGTCGATGGCCTCCACGCCAGTGTCCGGATGCACTATCCAGACGGTGCCGTCCTGGGCCACCGCCCGTCGCGGCGAGGGGACCGCCGCCGCCCAGCTGCGCCCGTCGAACGTGGTCAGTCCGTCCTCCGCGGCGGCCCAGACCGTGCCGGCGGGTGTCACCCCGACCGCGTGGACCTGACCCCCTGCAGGTACCGCGTGAAGGTGGTCCCATCCCAGGCCTCGAGGCCGCCATCAGGGTGAATGAGCCAGAGGGTGCCATCGGGTGCCACGGTGTGGAATGCCGATCCGTCGGATGACCACTGCCCGCCGTCGAGCGTGGCCAGCCTGCTGCCTACCGCGAGCAGCCGGCCCTCGGCATCGATCGATAGGGTCTGAATGAATTCCGGGACGCCGTCCTCCGTCCCGAAGATGCCCGGCCGGCCGAGCGCCCAGACCTGAAAACCATTCAGCAGGGAGTTATCGGAGCCGTGTGCAGTACTGGCGATCCAAACCGTCCCGTCCGGCCCGACCGCGATGCGGTCCATGTCCCGTGGATAGGCTGGATGGCGCTCGGTCAGGTCGTGGCCCGCGTCGTCGCGGAGGACGCGCAGCACCCCGGATTCCACCGGCTCGGTCACCAGGCCGGGGATGACCGCTAGGCGGGCTGCCGGACTGCCCTGCCACGGTGGCGGGCATGCAGGCGAGCAGGGCGATAGCCACCATGCCAGCCAGCGAAGCCTTGACAGTCTTCACCATCGCCTCCCCGTCGCGGTACGGACGCGCGGACGAGGATGATACTCGCCGGCGGAACCGCGAAACTGTCGGGGTGGGACTCCGGCCAGGCCGCTGCCCCGCAACGCGAACGAGACCAGTCGAAGCGGCTGCCACACGCTACCGGTCGATACGTTCAGGCCCCGTCGTCGACTTCAAGCGGGCTGGACCACGGGCAGCCGGCGACCGGCGTGACCGGGCATCGTCCGCGCTACCCCGAGGGCCCCGGCAAGATCCCGGAACCGCACGACGGCCTCGGGCCGGAGCGAGTACCAGATCCAGGTCCCGCGACGGTCACCCGTGATCCAGCCCGCATCGCGTAGCACCTTGAGATGATGCGACAGCGTGGGCTGCCTGATGCCCGGATGACCCAGGTCGCAGGCGCACACCTCACCCAGGTCGCTCAGCTGGCGGAGGATGGCAAGCCGGGTCGGGTCCGCTGCGGCCTGCAGCAGCAGCACGTCGGGATCGGTCTGTCGCTGCACTCGCTGGACATGGTATTGACAGTGCCTATATAGTCAAGTCTCGATACAACGCCCGCCGAGGAGACGAAGCCATGACCGACCAGATCCACGAGGCCGTCCGCGACCGCTACGCCAGTTCCGCGATCGCGGTCATGTCGACCGGCACGGCCATGCTGCACCGACGAGGCCGGCATCGGCGCCGAGCTGTACTCGACCCTGCAGCGCGACACGCTGCCGGACGCCGCGGTCCTCGCCTCGCTCGGCTGTGGCAACCCGACCGCCGTGGCTGACCTCCGCGAGGGCGACCGCGTGCTCGACCTCGGCTCGGGTGGCGGCATCGACGTGCTGCTGTCGGCGAAGCGGGTCGGCCCGACCGGCCGCGCGTTCGGCCTCGACATGACCGATGAGATGCTCGCGCTCGCCCAGCGGAACGCCGCGGAAGCCGGTGCGACGAACGTCGAGTTCCTGAAGGGTCACATCGAGGCCATCCCGATGCCCGCGGACTCGGTCGACGTGGTCATCAGCAACTGCGTGGTCAACCTCGCGGCGGACAAGCCGGCCGTGTTCCGGGAGATCGCGCGTGTGCTGCGGCCCGGCGGCCGTATCGGCATCAGCGACATCGTGGCCGAGGACAGCCTGACCGCCGGAGCAGCGGGCGGAGCGGGGGTCGTATGTCGGCTGCATCGCGGGCGCGCTGTCGTTCTCGGAGTTCGAGGCGGGCCTGCTCGCCGTCGGCCTGTCGGACGTATCCGTGACGTCCACCCACTCGGTCGCCGATGGGATGCACAGCGCCATCATCAGCGCCACGAAGCCCACGTCCGCGACCCCGGTGCTCGACCTGATCGCGGCGCGTGACCCCGACGATATCGCCGGTGGATGCTGCGGTGACAGCGGCTGCTGCTGAATGGACGCGCCGGAAGCCGCCCGGGCTTGCGACACGGCTGCTGGTGAAACTGGCCGCCTTGGACCACCGACCCCCGTCAGAGCTGCACCCGATCAGCCCGGCCCTCCCAGATCACGTGCTCGGGAGTCTCGAGCTGGAAGGTCGAGTGGTCGATGTCGAAGTCGCCCGAGAGGCAGTCGCTCAGATGGTCGAGCAGGCCACCGGGGTTCCCATCGGGCCCCATCACGACATGCGCGGAGATGACGTTCATGCCGCTGGTGATGGTCCAGGCGTGGAGGTCGTGGACGGCCGACGACGCCCGGGGCCTCGAGGATGTGCCGGCGGACCTCGTCGAGGTCGACGCCCTTCGGCGTCGCCTCCAGCAGCACGTCGACCGCGTCGCGCAGCAGGCTCCAGGTGCGCGGCAGGATCGATCAGCCCGATGGCCGCCGATGCGAGCGCATCCGCCCGCGTGAAGCCGGTCAGGGCGATGACCACCGCGGCGACGACGACGGCCACCGAGCCCAGCAGGTCGCCCAGCACCTCGAGGTAGGCGCCGCGCATGTTGAGGCTGCGCCCGCCCGGACCGCGCAGGAGCGACAGCGACACCAGGTTGGCGACCCCGCCGACGATCGCGACCACCAGCATCAGCCCGCTGGCGACCATCGGGCGGATCGTTCCAGCGCTGCCAGGCCTCCCACAGCACGAACAGCGCGACCCCGAACAGGAGCACCGCGTTGATGGCGGCGACCAGGATCTCCGCCCGGTACCAGCCGAAGGTGCGGGCGTCGGACGCCGGGCGCGCCGCGACCCAGATGGCGCCCAGGGCGAGCGCGATGCCTGCCACGTCGGTGAACACGTGGCCCGCATCGGCGAGCAGGGCGAGGCTGTTCGCGAGCGATGCCGCCGACCAGCTCGAACACCAGGATCGCGAGGCTGATGACGAGCACGATGGCGAGCGACCGCCGATCCCGGTGCGCCGCGCTGTGCGAGTGATGGTCGATCACCGCGTCATGGTGCCAGCCCAGTCCGATCGCGACGCCCCCTGGTATCGCCAGCGATCCAGAGGGCTGGCCACTATTGACTCGATAGATATTGAGTCAATATCATGTGAGTCATGAACCTCGACGATCGGGCGAGCGTATTTGCCGCCCTCGGTGACCGGAACCGGCTCGCGATGGTTGACGCCCTGGCGCTCAGTGACCGGACCTTCCAGGAGCTGATGGAGGTGGGCGGTCTGCCCGGGAACCTCGCGGCCCACCACCTCGGCGTGTTGGAGGGCGCAGGGATCATCGAGCGGCGGGTCTCCGATGGTGACCATCGTCGGCGCTACATATCGCTGCGTCCCGGGCGGCTCGATGGGCTCCTGCCCCTGCCAGCCCTAACGCCCGGGTCGGTGTTGTTCGTGTGTACCCACAACTCGGCGCGGTCGCAGTTCGCTGCCGCGCTGTGGCGGCTCCGGACGGGCGGCGACGCGGACAGCGCGGGAACCGACCCTGCGGCTCGGGTGCATCCCACCGCGGTCGAGGTGGCCGGCGAATGGGGCCTCGACATCCATGAGGCTGTGCCCAAGGGCTACGACGCTCTCACCCACCTGCCCGACCTGGTCGTGTCGGTGTGCGATCGCGCCCGCGAGTCTCGTCCCCCATCCCCCGGGTACGCGTTGCACTGGTCCGTGCCCGATCCGGTCGCCGCCGGGGACGTGGCCGCCTTCCGTGACTCATTCGCGTCGATCGCCACACGCATCGACCGCCTCGCTCTCGCATCCGACCGACCCGCGATCCATCGATCCCGAGCGCGCGCCCGCACCAAGGAGGCTCTCATGACCCTGCAGACGAACCCGGCACAGGCCGCCATGAGCACCGAGCAGCGGCTGCGCATCAAGCAGTCCGCCGCGGCCCTCCAGCGACGGTGGGAGGGACGCATGAACATCGAGACCATCGAGCGCTTCCTCGCCGAGTCCTACTACCAGCTGCTGCCCAACGCCAAGGTGACCAACTGGCTGCCGGTGGTCGCCGAGCGGCTGGCGAACGACCGCCTGCGTGCCCTCGTCCGGCTCGAGTCGGACCACGCCGACCTCAACCCCAGCGTGCTGTTCCTGTGCGTCCACAACGCGGGACGCTCGCAGATGGCCGCCGGCTTCATGCGCCACCTCGCGGGCGACCAGGTCGAGGTGTTTTCGGGTGGCTCGGAGCCCGTCGCAAGCCTCAACGCCGCCGCGGTGGCAGCGATGGCGGAGAAGGGTATCGACATCAGCCGCGAGCTCCCCCAGCCGTGGGCGGACGACATCGTGCGCGCCTCCGATGTCGTGGTCACGATGGGCTGCGGTGATGCCTGCCCGTTCTTTCCGGGCAAGCGGTATCTCGACTGGGAGCTGGAGGACCCCTCGGGCAAGACCCTCGAGCAGGTCCGGCCCATCCGGGATGACATCGAACGACGCGTTCGCGGCCTGATGGCAGAGCTCGGCGTCGAGCCAGTGGCGGCCTGACCGGTCCGACTGCACAGTCAGGTGACGGTGGGCGGCTCGACGAGGTAGACGTGACGCGGTTCGGCGACACCACGCAGAGCTGACGACGCCCCGATCCTCGAACCTCAGGTCCGCCCCGGTCGCGAGCTGGCGGGTCAGGTCGGACACGAGGATCTCGCCGGCGTCCGCGAGGGCCATGATCCGGGCAGCCTCATGGACGGCCAGACCTGTGGTGCTATCACCACGTAGCTCGATCTCGCCCGTGTGGATGCCGATCCGGATGGCCAGGTCCAGGGCGGACACGTCGGCGCGCATGGCCAGCGCCGCATGCAGCGCTCGCGCCGCACCGTCGAAACGGGCAAAGAGCCCATCGCCGGTCGTCTGGACGACGCGGCCGTGGTATCGCTCGACCGCGTCGGCGAGGATGCGGTCGTGGTCCGCGAGGACCGCCTTCCAACGCAGGTCGCCGATTTGCTCCGCGACCATCGTGGACCCGACGATGTCGGTGAACAGCAGGGTCGACAGCACCCGCTCACCTGCGGTCGGCTGACCGAACTCGGGTGCCCCGCCGGAGACGTCGATCATGACCACCGGCTCGTCCCCGATGACGACGGCGTCGTGGCCGGCGGGCACGACGACGACATGCCCAGCCACCATGTCGAAGATCTCGCCATCGTCCATCTCGATGCGCATGTGGCCCGATATCACGACGCCTCGGTGGGCGATCTGACAGCTGCCCGTGCCCGCGATCGGGCCCACGTCCGTCGACCACCGCCAGCCCGGCGCGGTGGTGTAGCGCGCCGCGAACAGGTCACCGACCCGCACCGACTCGACGAGGATGCCCGGGAGCTGGCGACGCTCGTCGGGCTCATCGAGGCTCTTGGCGCTGGGACGCGTACGGTCCATGACATCCATCGTGCGCCGTCTCGCGCGGATACGGAAGTGGGCACGTGACCATCGCCGCACCGACATTGACATCGTGCGCGGGTGAGGGGCATCGTCGCGACGGCGCGGTGGCGCTCGGCGGCGACCGACCGCGGTGGCGACCGCCCAAGGAGGGCACCAGAGTGAAGCGACTGAGGTCCACCGTCGTGGCCGTGATCACCGTGGGCCTCCTGACTGGGTCGGCGGTCGGGGTCGCCGGCCGGGACCAGGACCCCGGGGTGGCCGTGGTGAGGGGCCACTTCGTGGAACGTTCACTGACCTCGCACGATTTGGACCTTCCGCTCAGCGGGATGCTGCAACGGTCGCGGGACTGGGACGACACCGGTCGGCTCGTGATGAGTGACGAGCGGATGAGTGGCGACATCACGATGACCTACAGCATCGACCGTTGGGCGAGCGACCAGGTCGCGGAGGGCGACGTGGCCCTGTTCTGGGGCGACGTGCGCATCGAGAACGATGGGGGCGCGTGGGTGGGAACCCACGTGGCGGCGGATGGCCAGGCCCGGGACAGGGTGTTCGTCCAGAAGGTCATGCAACTGACCGGCACCGGAGGATACGAGGGATCGTCGGCGATCCTGTACTGGACCAGCGACCCGCTTGCTCGTCAGTTGCCCGACTCCGTCGACGGCATGATCTTCCCGGGTGATCTGCCGCCCGAGCGGTAGACGCAACCCAGTAACCGTTAGGCTGGCCGCCTGACATAGGAGCCTCGCATGCGGTTCGGCGTCCATCTGCCGGTGTTGTCATTCGACGGGCTACCGATCACCCTGGAGCGCCTGGTCGCAGTCGCGCGGGCGGCCGAAGAACATGGCTTTGATACGGTCGCCGCGAACGACCATCTCGTGTACCGAATGCCGTGGCTGGACGGTCCGACCGCGCTGGCCACCGTACTGACCACCGCTCCGAGCGTCACGCTCATGACCAGCGTCGCACTCCCCGTCGTCCGGGGTCCGGTGGCCCTCGCGAAGTCGCTGGCAGCCATCGACCTGCTCTCGGGAGGCCGGGTGGTCGCGGGCCTTGGGCCTGGATCGGCGGCTGCTGACTACGAGGCGGCCGGTGTGCCGTTCGATGAGCGATGGGGCCGTTTCGATGAGGCGGTGCAGGCGGTGCGTGGCTTGTGGACCGGAGCGCCAGCGTTCGTCGGACGGTTCTACGACACGACGGGTGTCACCCTCTCGCCCGGCCCAGCCCAGCTCGAGGGTCCGCCGATCTACATCGGCAGCTGGGGTTCCACGGCCGGTCTCCGGCGTGTGGCCCGGCTGGCCGATGGATGGCTCGCGTCGGCCTACAACACGACACCGGACGACTTCGCGATCGCCCGCCTACGGCTCGCGGGGCTCCTTGCCACGGAGGGCCGCGACGCGGCCACGTTCCCCAACACCCTCGCAACGATGTGGCTGTGGATCACCGACGACCCCACCGAGCAGCAGGCTGTCCTGGAACGGCTTGGCGCACTCCTCCGACGCGAGCCGGCCCAGCTGGCACCGGTCCTGCCCATCGGTTCCCCGGATCATTGCCGCGGGCTGATACGAAGCTACGTGGCGGCCGGTGCAGACCGCATCGTCTTCTGGCCGCTGACCCGGGAGGTCCATCACCTCGAACGGCTCGCCAGTGAGGTGCTTGCTGCGATCTGACGCTGCCAGGTGGACGGCGAGGAGTACCGTGTCGGCCAAACACAGGGCACAACCGGCAAGGGCACTACCTGGAAGGAGGTCCGTGATGAGTTCGCGTCGACAGATGGCGGTGGGCATCGGCGGGGTGGCGACACTCCTCCTGATCCTGCTGGTCAATCCGTGGTTCGAGGTCGATGGCACGCTCCGCAGCCTGGTCACCATCGCGTTCTGGGTGCTCGCCATCGCGCTCGTCGTGGTGCTCTATCTCTCCCGTGAGGAGACCGGCAAGTACGACGTCTCGATCACGGGCCCCGCGTTCACCCAGTTCCTGTTCCACGACTCACGGGCGGGCCTGATCTGGCTGCCCATCCGAATCTTCGTGGGATTCGCCTTCCTGGAGGCCGGGCTCCACAAGTTCACTGGTACGGGCTGGCTCGACGGCGGATCGTCGCTGGCGGCCTACTGGGGCCGGGCGGCGACCATCCCCGAGACCGGGTCACCCCCGATCGCCTTCGAGTGGTACCGCGACTTCATCAACATGCTCATCAACGGGCACGCGGAGTCCTGGTTCGCGCCGCTCATCGTGTTCGGCGAGATGGCCGTCGGCCTTGGCCTCATCTTCGGCTGTCTCACTGGCATCGCCGCATTCTTCGGCGCACTCATGAACATGTCGTTCCTGCTGGCCGGCTCCGCCTCGACCAACCCGGTGCTGTTCACGCTGGGCATCGGCCTTATCCTGGCCTGGCGGGTCGCGGGCTACTACGGCATCGACCGATGGCTGCTACCCGCGGTCGGGACTCCCTGGGAGCGAGGCCCTGCGCTCGGTGGGAGCGAGGCGGTCGGCGCGGGGACCTAGCGGCGCGAGGACCAAGCGCCGCGAGCCTCGCGGCGCGAGGACCTAGCGGGGCTCGTCCCCGTTCGGGCGTAACGGCACTGTATCGGCGTGACCTATGGACATCACCATTGGGCAAGGCTGGGTAGAAGGTAGGCCCAGGAGGTGCCACGATGCCCGCTGCCGCCGACCCGGCACACACGGATCGTCCCCCCTTGGGCCTGCTGCTTGGGGACGATGGATCACCATCGGGCCTCATGGCGCTCCGCCTCCTGTCTGCGACCCGGTGGCCCGAAGGCACCTGGCTCCGACGCGCAGCGGCCATGGAGGGCTTCGCTCAGACGAACAAGCCCGCCGCGGCCTCTGGGAATCGAAACCCTGGCGTCAGGTGAGTCCCTGACCTCCACACCGACTTCGACCGACGATGTCGAGGACGTGGTGCGGGATCACATGCGGGCGACCGCGACGGAATTGGCGGAGAGCGGCCTCCGATGCAGCGATGTCGTGCTGCATGGCTGGGCAGGAGCGGCACTGGTGCAGGAGGCTGCCAGGGTGCATCCCGACATCCTGGTCGTGGGTAGCCGGAGCACGGCACCCCACGGTCCTGGCCTGGGACCGGTCTCGGCGTGTGTCGTCGAGCGCACCCGTGAGGCGGTACTCGTCGTGCGCCGCGACTGCGTGCGATCCATCCTCGTGGTCGCGGGCGGACACGCCGAGGCGCAGCAGTCTCCTCGCTTGTCGCGGCGCTGCCGCTGTCCGCGTTCGCAGTCGTCCACGTGATCAGCGTCATCAAGCTGCCACGGACGTTGCGAGATATTCCATATCGTGCGGCTGCATGGGCGGCGCTGCCCGGCGCACGAGAACACATCGAACGACAACGAGCCGGCCACCAGGGTTGGCTGGAAGCGGCACGTGAGCGTCTCGATGGTGCTGGTCGCCGGGTCACGATCTCGACTCGCATGGGGTCGCCAGCCACCGAGATCCTGACGGCCGCGGATGAGATGGACGCCGACCTCGTCGTGATGGGCCGTGGCACAGCCGGCCATGCGACCCATCTTGGGGCCGTCGCTCGCGACGTTGTCCTGAGCTCCACGGCCAGCGTGCTGCTCGTCCCTGAGCTATCTCGATGAGGAGATAGACATGACGATGTCGCACTGGAAGGATGACCGGGCGCGGACCGCGTATCGGGACGCATATCAGGCCGCGCTCGGGTTGTGGCCGGTCCCCTATGAGTCGCGTGAGGTCGCCACCCCGTTCGGCTCGACCCATGTCGTCGTGAGTGGCACGAGGATGGCGAACCCATCGTGCTCCTCCATGCGAGCTCGCTCACGGCAACGCAGTGGTATCCCAGGCTGCCGATCTTGGATCGGGCCATCGGCTCTTCGCCATCGACATCATGGGCGATATCGGGTTGTCGACGCAGACCCGACAGATCCATACACGGGCGGAAGCCGCCGCCTGGCTGGCCAGTGTGCTCGACGCGCTCGACCTGGATCACCCCGTGTTCATCGGCTCATCATTCGGTGGGTTCCTGTCGGCCAACCTCGCGGTGCACCACCCCGACCGGGTGGGCTCGATGGTGCTGCTCGCACCGGCCGCCACGATCAAGCCCTTCAAGCTCCTCGCCAACGTGATGATCCGGACCGGGAGCATCATCCCCTTGCCCGGCACCGTGAAGCCCGGCCTGCGAGCGATGATGCAGGGCGCCCTGCCCGACGAGAGGATCGTGCGCCAGATGGAGGCCGGCGTCGCCGGCTTCCGCTACGACCGGGCGGGCATCTACCCGTCCGAGATCCCCGACGACGAACTGGCACGGATCGGCTGCCCAGCCCTGATCCTCGTGGGCGACCGGGAGATGATCTACGACGCGGAGCAGGCGATCGCTCGAGCGCGCAGGCTGATTCCGGGCGTGCAGGCCGAGATAGTCCCTGGGGTGGGTCACCTGCTTGGGATGCAGCGGCCCGACGTGGTCGATCAACGCATCCTGGAATTCCTGGCCGCTCTGCCGCAGTCGCCTGACACCCCGGTGCTGGTTGGTGCCGGGAGTCAATCCCACACGATGAAGCCAGCGGTGTCCCAGTGAACAGCGACGTGCCCACGACCCAGCCGCCCCGCAACCTGACGCTTGACCAGGCAGCTGATGCCTTGGCTGACTGGGGCTTTCTGGCCGAGCCAGGTCAGCCCGGTCATCGGGGACCTGGGTATCTGCTCGTCGCGATCCGTCGCCAGCCTACGTTCACCCATTTCGACCCTGAATTGGTCGATTTCTGGACGTCGCGCGATGGCAGGGGTGAGCGAGTTACGCTCGACCGGCAGAGCACGATGCCGTTCGAGGCCCAGCTGGCCTGGGGTGAGATCCGTGTCAAGGACCGGCTGCACGTGTCCAATGAATACCTGACATTCGGCGGCGCCGTCACCGCCGGCCGGGAGGATGGCACGACCGTGATCGCGTTCGTGTCACCGGCGCCGTTGCTGCGTCGAGGCGGCCACTCACAGGGATGGGACCTCAGCGCCCAATCCGTTGGCGCGTTCTTCGGCCGCCTCGCGGCCTGTGCGGGCCGCGACCGACAGCTTGAGATCGCGGTGGGTCGGGCGGACCCGGTCGCGCGATACGCAGCGTTCATCGCCCACCAGATCAAGCACCGACCGAGCCTGCCAGGAGTGGACCTCGACGCCGACGACTGGCCGATGCTGCGTGCAGAGGCAGCGCAACTTCGTCGCGACGACCCATCCCATTGGGAAGCTGGGCAACATCTGGCGGCGATCCTCGGAACCTGATCCAAGGCTCCGTTGGGTGTTGCTGTTCGCGGGTATCGAGAAGCTGCTGCAGCTCGGCGGCCACGGAGTCTTCGATGCGTCGGGCTTCCTCAAGTTCGGTACTGCCGGCACATGGCTGGGATTGGCCGATGGCGTCGTCTCCAACCCATTCCAGGGTTTCTGGGCAGGCTTGGCAGCTGACCCCGGCGCCATGACCGTGATCAACTTCATCGTCCCGTTCGGCGAGGTCGCCATCGACGCGGCCCTCATGCTGGGACTCTTCACCCGCTTCGCGAGCCTCATGGGCGTCCTGATGATGCTGGGCTTCTGGGTGGCCAACTGGGACTTCGGGAACGGCATCGTCAACGAGCAGCTCGATCCTCGCGATCGCGACCGCCATCCTTGGCTACACGGCAGCCGGCGAGATCTACGGACTTGATCGGAAGGTCGAGCAGACCGAGATGGTTCGGCGCACGCCGGCCCTGAAGTACGTCCTCGGCTGACCCGCACGCTGGGCCCCCGCAGCGGGGTCGGGCCGGCGCCGCGACAGAGGACCCGCCACTGGGAGCGGGTCCTCTGTCTTTGCGTGTTGCCGAGGGGTCAGGTCTCGCTGAAAGCGAGCTGCCTGTGACGTCCGGGCCGGGCACGGGCACGGATGTCGGCGTCGATCTTCCACAACTCGGTGTTGGACAACGCCAGCAGATGGGACTGTGGGCCCTGTGGTCCATCGTGCCAGACCATCCAGCCATCGTCCGTGTGGTGCTGGATGAGGGTCAGGCGTGACAGGTGCTGCTGGTCGGCCTGACAACCGATGATCCGCAGGCTTCGCTCGATGGGACCTGCGACATACCCGCTGCCCCTGCGGGCGACCGCTGCCAGATGCTGCTCGACGAGCGCGGCCGCCTCGTACAGGCGCTCGAGAGGTTGCCACGTACCCACGATGCGGTCGTCGAGGCTCTCCGCGACTGCCGCGCGCACCAGCAAGCCATCCGGCACTTCCAGGATGCACACCTTGCGTGCCCGGTGAGCGTCGAGAACGGCACCCAGAGACCGAAGCGTCTCCTGCATGCCGTTGGTCCGAGCATTCGTGACCATCATTGACCGATATCTCCCCGCGACCTGGCCCCAGGTCCGTCAACTTTCGTGCAGCGGCGCCCCGATGGACTCTAGGACGAATGTCATGGGTCGCCGGACGCCACCCATCCGCGGACGTACCCTTGATGGAGCTTGTGGCTGCCTCCGCGCGTTCGCGTTGGCGTCCGGAGGCCCGGCGTCGCGCGGCAGGTCCGCGCACGTCGCGCGGCAGGTCCGCGCACGTCGCGCGGCATGTCCGCGCAGTCGCGCGGCATGTCCGCGCAGGTCGCCCAACGGTCGCTACCATCTCATTGCCGGTCCAGCGGGTAGCGCGGACCCATCGAGCGAGGAGCACATCAGATGAGCGACCTGGTAGTCATCACCTTCCCCAACGAGACCGACGGCCCGGCTGCCCTCGCGTCGCTGCGCGACGCCCAGAAGAACTCCGGCCTGAACCTGCGTGACGTGGCGGTGGTCGTCAAGGATGCATCGGGCAAGATCAGAACCCACAACGAGACCGACTCCACGACCATCGCGGGTGGCGTCGGCGGTGGCATAGTCGGATTGCTGCTGGGTGCGGTCTTCTTCCCGATCGGTGGCCTGATCATCGGTGCCTCGGTCGGCGCCCTCATCGGCAAGAGCCTCCACCACAATGTCGACAAGCAGATGATCACCGATGTCACCAACGACCTGACGCCCGGCACCTCCGCCGTGTTCGCGCTGGTCGACGCCAACCCCGCGGCGCTGGTCGGGGCCGTGCGCCAATACCAGGGCAAGGTCTACCAGAGCACCCTGAATGAGGAGGTGGAGAGCCAGCTGGAGGAGGCCCTCAAGAACCCCGGCTGATGTGATGCGTATCGCCGACGACGTCGGGATCCGGCGATGCGACGTGGGGGCATGGGGGGCTGGGCGTCCAGGCTTACTCAGGCCGGGCGAGATGCCTCGGGTCGGCTGCGATGCCAGGGCCGGTTGGCGCCGCCAGGCCGGTTGCGAAACGGTCAGCTAGTCATGGGCGGGATATTGGGCGGGAACGGACGTGTCGATCCGCGGATGCGCCCTCCCAGATGGCTCCTTTTCGGGACAGTCAGTCTCCCTGGGCATGCCTGACAAGATCCGGCCCATTCCGTTGGGGCGAAGGCCGCGTGGTCCTGCCGAAGAACCCGGGCATGCATATGTGACCGGAACCGAGCATGCGCGGAGCTTGGCTGCGCCCTGACCGAGCCGACCGGCGCCGACGCGCTCGGCGCGGCAGCTCGACGCGGCCGAGACCCGAGCCGACCCGGCGCCCCGACGCTGGACCGCGCCCGAACCCAGCAGCGACCCCGGCCCGATCCGATCAGCCCTTCGGTCGGACGTCCGGATTCGGCAGCAGCAAGCTCGTCCACGGTGCCGACGAGCGACCAGTAGCTGGCGATGAAGGACCGCAGCGTCCGCACGGTCGCCCCATAGGTGTCGAACTCGGCGGGCGTGAGTCCGTCGGCCTCCCAGGCCTGCCGGAATGTCCGGCACGCGATCGAGGAGCTGCGCCACGTACTCCGCGGGCACCGGGTCGTCGAAGCGGGCCCGCACCTCGACCGTCGAGGCATCGAAGCGACGCGCCCACTGGTACGGCATCGTCAGCACCACATCCCCGCCGATGAGCTCCGACCAGTGGAGATGGTGCCGGTACGCCGCGGCCAGCGGCCGGCAGCGATACCCGCGCTCGCGGTAGACCGCCGCGGCCTTCTTGAACACCGCGATGCCCGCCCAGTTGGGCGCCGCCGGGTCGACGATGATGTCGTCCCGCTCGCAGACCGCCTTCACCCAGTCGTCGAGCCGACCGATCATGAGCGTGCACACCGGGCGACATGCGCGACACGTCCAGACCCTCGGCCTCGCGACGCCGGAGCGCCCGCTCCACCGCCTCGCCGACCGCGAGTGCCTGGGACACCGTGAAGCTGACCGTGGCATTGATGGAGATGCCCTCGTAGGTCGCCTGCTCGATGGCCGCGAGACCCGCGGCGGTCACCGGGAACTTGACCTGGACGTTGGGAGCGAGGGTGGCGAAATGTCGCGCCTGGTCGAGCATCCGCTCGGTCGACACGTGGTACGTGGGGTTGGTCTGGATCGACAGTCGTCCCTTGCGGCCGTGCTCCCGCTCGAACACGGGTTCGAGCATCTTCCAGCCACGGATGGCCATCTCCTCGATGACCTGCCACGTCACCTCCTGGTCGGTGGCCTCGGGTCGCTCCGCCTGGATCGCCCGGATCCGCGGCGCCCAGATGTCCATCTCCTTCTTGAGCACGTCGCCCACGATGGTCGGGTTGGTGGTCGCGCCGGTGCGCGCCATGCTCGATCGCCCAGGACAGCTCCGCGGCGGCGCAGGAGTCGTTCCAGTAGTCGGTCGGGTAGTCCCGGACGGTCCGGGACGATGGGACCCGCCTGTTCGCACCGGGCGGGTGGGTCGCCATGGGATGCGGTCGCCATGGAGGCTCCTCCTGATCAGCGTGACGCAGCGGGAGACCAGTCCATCAGCCAGGCGTGGTCCGGGTCGAGGGTGAAGTTCCAGAGCCGGGTGGGACCGGCCATCACGTTCAGGTAGTAGCCATCGTATCCGGCCGGCATGCCCACCGGATGGAACCCCCGTGGGCACCAGCACCACGTCGCCATCCATGGGCGTGAGCGCCTGGTCCAGGCTCCGGTCGGCGGTGTAGACCCGCGCGAACGCGAAGCCCTGCGGCCGCGCGAACCGGTAGTAGTACAGCTCCTCCAGCAGCGACTCCCGCGGCTGGTCCTCCGTGTCGTGCTTGTGGGGCGGATAGCTGGACCAGTTGCCACCGGGCGTGAACACCTCCACCAGGATGAGCCGCGAGGCGGCTGCATCGGGCGGCAGCAGGTGATGGACCCGGCGCGCGGTCTGGCCGCTGCCCCGGTCCTCCACCCGCATCGTGGCGGGGTCGATGAGGCGGGTCGGCACCGGGTCGCCCGATGCGGGCGCTCGCGATGAGCACGGTCGCGGCCGCGTCCGTGCGGACCGTGACCGGCTCGCCCGGCGGCGACCAGCACGACCGGCGGCGGTGGTCCGTCGAACACGCTCGACCCGGCTGCCGACCGACCCGAACCGACGGGAACCCGCGCGCGACGTCGGCCGATCCCTCGAGGACGACGACGGCGACCTCCTGGCCGTCACCCGGTCGCTCCACGGCCTGGCCCGCATCCAGCCGGTGGGCAGCTGAAGCTGATCCACTCCCAGCCTGCATCCGCCGGTGTCAGGCGCTGGGTGGCGCCGTCGCGGGCGTCGGGCGCGCGTGGCGCGCCGCAGCAGGGATCGCTGGTCGGGTCAGGCCGTCGCATCACAGGCCCAGGGTGCGCAGATAGGCGAGGTTGCGGCGCTGGGAGGCGACCAGCTCGTGGCGCGTCACGCGCTCGTCCAGCTTCCGGTCCTGCTCCACGACCACCCAGCCGTCGTAGCCGACCTCCGCGGAGCGCCGCGACCACCGCGATCGATGCCCGAGTCGCCGGTGCCCAGCTCCGTGAACACACCGCGCGCCAGGGCCTCCGCCAGGCCCTGGTCATCGCGGCGGACATCGCGCAGGACCTGGGTGTGGCAGTCCTTGAGATGCACGTGCTGGAGGACGCTGCGGTAGTCCCGGACGCGCTGCGCGGGGTCGGCCCCGCCATACCGGAAGTGCCCGCTGTCGAGGCACAGCCCCACCAGCGAGCGCATCGAGCCCCTCCACCACTCGCTCGATCTCCGCGTCGGTCTCGATGTAGGTGCCGGCGTGGGGGTGGATCGACCGCCCGGAACCCCAGCTCCTGGCACAGCTCCCCTGCCCGATGGAGGTTGTCCAGCAGCGTGCGCACGCGCGACCTCGTCGAGCTGGGCCTCGGGGTGCAGGTCGATGCGTCCGGAGTAGCGCAGTCGGTCCGGCTCGTCGATCGCCTCGCACAGGACCGCGAACGGCGTCGATCCCTCGGGCGTCGCCGTCGCGCAGGAGCGGCAGCTGGTCGCGCAGCCAGTCACGGTCCGCGGGCGCGCGGTCGGCGCGGCTGAAGTGACCGGGCAGGAACGCACCGACGAGCTGCAGGCCGCGCCGGTCCAGTCGCTCACGTGCCGCGCGTCCCGGCGCCCAGGTAGCCGGGTGGCCCGAGCTCCGTGCCCGCATAGCCGATGCCCAGCATCCAGTCCAGCATCTCGTCGGGACCCGGCATCCAGGCGTCGTCGGTGACCACCTCGTCCACCCCGAAGGAGCAGGGCGCGCTCGCGATGGGCAGCGCGGGCGGTCATGACATGGCGCTCCGACGCCGTGCCACCGTCATGGCAGGTTGCGCTCCAGTGGCGAGGTGCGCCACGGTAGTCCGCGTAGGCCTGGCGGACCAGCGGGTTGTCCGAGACCTCCGCGACCGGCACGTCCCACCAGCTGTCGTAGCCGGGCACGCCGACGGACGGGTCGACCTCGGTCACGATGACGACCGGTCGGTCCGTGATCGCCTTGCTGGCCTCCAGCGCGCTGGCCAGCTCCGCCGGATCGTGGGCGGTCAGGACGTGCGCGCCCAGGCTCGCGGCGTTGGCCGCGAAGTCGATGGGCAGGACATCGCCCGTCAGCTGCCCGGTGGCCGGATCGCGGAACCGGAAGTCCTGGAACGTGCCCTCGCCGCCGCACGCGCTCGACAGGTTGCGGATGCACCGGAAGCCGTGGTTGTCGAGGAGCACGACGGTGAGCCCGATGCCCTCCTGGACGGCGGTCGCGATCTCCGCGGACAGCATCAGCCAGGAGCCGTCACCGACCATCACGTACACCCGCCGGTCGGGCTCCGCCATCGCGACGCCGATGCCGCCGGCGACCTCGTAGCCCATCGTGGAGTAGCCGTACTCCAGGTGATAGCCGCCCGGTCGCGAGGTCCGCCACAGCTTGTGCAGGTCACCCGGCAGGCCGCCGGCGGCGCACACCACGATGCCGTCCCTGCCGGCCGCCTCGTTGACCAGCCGGATCGCCTCCGGCTGCGAGGTGTGCTGCGGCGCTGGACAGTGCGCGGACCCGGTCGACCTCCGCGTTCCAGTCGGCGCGCAGCGCGCTCGTTGGCGGCCCGCCGCTCGGTGCTCGACCCCGGCGTAGCCGCGGGCGTCGAGCGCCGCCGTCAGCTCCTCGAGGCACGCCCGGGCGTCGGCGACCAGCGGGATCGGCGCGCGCCTTGGCGGCGTCCAGCTCCGCGACGTTGATGGCCACGAACCGCGACGTCGGGGTCCTGCCAGGCCGTCCACGACGCGGTCGGGAAATCGGACAGGCGCGTCCCGATGGCGATGACCAGGTCGGCGGTCCGCGCGACCGCGTTGCCGGCGGAGCCGCCGGTCGCGCCCACGGGCCCCATCTGGAGCGGGTGGTCCCAGGCGAGCGCACCCTTGCCGGCCTGGGTCTCGGTGACCGGGATGCCGAAGCGGGTCGCGAAGGCGTCGAGCGCCGCCTCCGCGGCGGAGTAGCAGCACACCGCCGCCGGCCACGATCATCGGTCGGCGGGCGGCCGCGATGGCGTCCGCGGCCCGGGCCAGCAGCGTCACGTCCGGCCTCGGTCGGGGCACGACCCAGGTGCGTTCCTCGAACAGCTCCTCGGGGAAGTCCCACGCCTCCGCCTGGACGTCCTGGGGCAGGCAGAGCGTGACCGCACCCGTCTCGGACGGGCGAGGTGAGCACCCGGAACGCGGCGGGCAGCGCGGTCACCAGCTGCTCCGGCCGGTCGATGCGGTCCCAGTAGCGCGACACGGGCCGGAACGCGTCGTTGACGCTCACGTCCTGGCTCTCCGGCCGCTCCAGCTGCTGGAGCACCGGGGTCACCCGACGGGTGCCGAAGAGGTCACCCGGCAGCAGCAGCACCGGCAGCCGGTTCACGCGTCGCCGTCGCGGCGCCCGTGACCATGTTGGTGGCGCCGGGACCGATGGAGCTGGTGCAGGCGAACGCGCGCAGCCGTCGCAGCTGCTTGGCGTAGGCCGACTGCGATGTGGACCATCCCCTGCTCGTTGCGCGCCTGGTGGTAGCGCAGCGCGTCCTGGCCGTGCGCGGCGGCCTCCGCCTCCAGCGCCTCACCCAGCCCGGCCACGTTGCCGTGCCCGAAGATGCCGAACACCCCAGCGATGAACCGCGCCCGCTCGCCGTCGCGCTCGACGTGCTGCTGGCGAAGGAACGCCACCACGGCCTGCGCGGTCGTCAGTCGGCGAGTACCGCCCATGAGATCGCCTCCTTCGGTCGATGGCACATCCGCAGGCAACCGGGTTGACAGGCTCCCCCGACGCGCCAATGATACGCAATCGATTACACATTGCACGTCGCGGACCGGGATCGGTCGCGGTTCGGTGACATGCCCGATGCCGTCGGGGAGATGCCAGCGGATGAGGATCGGTCTGATCGGTGCGGGACGGATCGGTGCCATGCATGCCCGACTGCTCGCCGGGCTCGAGGGTGTCGACGAGCTGCTGATCGCCGACGCGACACGGAGCGAGCGGCCGCCGTGGCGGCCGCAGGTCGGCGCCCGTGCGTTCCCGTCGGTCGAGGCGCTCATGGATACCGCCGATGCCATCGTCATCGCGGCGGCCACGGACGCCCACGCCGACCTGGTCCGGGCGGCCATCGCCCGTCGCATCCCGACCTACTGCGAGAAGCCCCTGGCGGGGACGCTCGACGAGACCATCGCGGTCGCGCAGCTGATCGAGGCGTCCGGCGTGCCATTCCAGCTCGGCTTCCAGCGCCGATTCGACGCGGGCTACCGCGAGGCGCGCCGGATGGTGGAGAGCGGCGAGCTGGGCACGGTCTACGTGGTCCGGCTGGCCGGCCACGATCCGGCCCCGCCCCATGAGTCGTACATCCCGGCGTCGGGTGGGCTGTTCCGGGACTTCTCGGTCCACGACTTCGATGTCATCCGCTGGCTGCTGGGCTCCGAGGTCGCCGAGGTCTACGCGACGGCGGCGTCCGGGGCTTCCCTGTCTTCGCCAAGTACGGCGACGTGGACACCGGCGTGGCCACGCTGCGCATGGAGGACGGCACGCTGGCCGTGCTCACCAGCGCCCGCCACGATCCACTCGGCTACGACATCCGGGCGGAGCTGTTCGGATCGCGGGACAGCATCAGCGTGGGTCTCGGCCCGCACACGCCGATGCGGTCGGTGGAGCCCGGCGTGCCACCGCCCGCCGGTCCCGCCTGGCCGGACTTCTTCGCCCGCTTCCCGGGTGCCTACCGCGCCGAGCTGATCGCGTTCCTCGCGGTCGCACGCGGCGAGGCGCCATCTCCCGTGCACGGCCCGTGACGGGGTCGAGTCGTTGCGCGTCGCGGAGGCCGCCACCAGGTCGATGCATGAGCACCGACCAGTGGCCCTCAGCGAGATCGCCGGCCTGCCGGTCCGGGACACGGCACAGCAGGGCGCACAGCAGAAGGAGGTAGGTCGCCAGCGAACAGTCGATCGCCTGAGGCCGGCTTGTGGCCGGGCCCACGACACACGCCGACGGCCTCGCCGTCGCGCGAGGAGGAGCATCACGCACATGAAGGTTCGCAAGGCAGTCAGCCTGACCCTGGGCACCGGCCTGCTGGTCGGCGCGGCACTCGCCCCGGGCATGGCCTCGGCGCAGGAGCCGGCGCCCCATCCCCATCGAGGTCGTGACCCACGGCCAGGCGTCCGACCCGTTCTGGTCGATCTTCGTCAACGGCGTCAACCAGGCCGCCAAGGACATGGCACCGCACGGCGTCACGGTCAACTACTCCGCGCCCGCGGGACGACGTTCGACATCAACGCGATGGCCCAGCTCATCACCGCGGCCGTGGGCAAGAACCCCACAGGGCCTGGTGGTCTCGATCCCGGATGCCACGGCGCTCGGGCCCGCCATCAAGAGCGCCGTCGATGCGGGCATCCCGGTCATCTCCGCCAACTCCGGCTCTGACGTGTACAAGAGCCTGGGCATCCTGACCCACGTCGGCCAGGACGAGTTCCCGGCCGGCAAGGGCGCCGGCGAGAAGATGGCCGCCGCAGGCGTCAAGAACGCCCTCTGCATCAACCAGGAGGTCGGCAACGCCGCCCTCGATGCCCGCTGCGAAGGCTTCGCCGAAGGCCTCGGCACGGGTGCCAAGTCCACCGTCGTCCAGGTCGACCTGAACGACCAGACCGGTGCCGCGAGCAAGATCGTGGCCGCCCTCCAGGCCGACACGACCATCGACGCCGTCATGGCCCTCGGCCCGACCGGCGCCGCCCCGGCCCTGAAGGCGGTCGACCAGCTGGGCATTGACCGGCAAGATCCACATCGCCACCTTCGACCTGTCGCCCGGACATGCTCGCCGGTATCAAGGCCGGCACCGTCGACTTCGCCATCGATCAGCAGCAGTTCCTCCAGGGCTACCTGCCGATCGAGATCCTGACCTACTACAACCTGTACGGCCTGCTCCCCGGCGGCGGCGCCCCGATCTACACGGGTCCCGGCTTCGTCACCAAGGACAACGTCGACCTGGTCATCGCCAACGCGGGTACCACCCGCTAGAGGTCGAGTGACCCGAGGCCGGTCGTCGAGTCGCGACCGGCCTCGTCCGCCATGGAGGACCGCCGACGATGACTCACGCCACGGGCGCCGCACCCAGTCGTCTCCGCTCCGAGGGGCCGCTTCGACGCCTGTTCGCCAGGCCCGAGATCGGAGCGCTCATCGGCGCTGTCCTGGTCTTCATCATCTTCGCCATCCTGGCCGGCAAGAACGGCTTCCTGGGTCCCATCGGCGTCGCCGGCTGGCTCCAGATCGCGGCCCAGGTGGGCATCCTGGGCGCACCGGTGGCGCTGCTCATGATCGCCGGCGAGTTCGACCTGTCGCTGGGCTCCATGATCGGCATCACCAGCATCTTCCTGGCCCTCATGATCACGCCAGTACCAGGCTGGACCCCGCGCGTCGCCGTGGTGCTCACGTTCGCGCTGGCGCTCATCCTCGGCGCCATCAATGGCTGGCTCGTCGTCCGGACACGGCTGCCCTCATTCCTCATCACGCTGGCCTCGATGCTCGATCCTGCGCGGCGTGACCATCGCCATGACCCGCGAGATCACCAACCAGACGATCGTGCGGCTGCCTGCCGGGGCGGCCGACAGCCCCGCGCTGCGCCTGTTCTCGGCACCCCTGTTCACCATCGACCGGGCGGTCTTCCGGGTCGAGCTGCTGTGGTGGCTCGCCGTCGTCGTCGTCGCCTCGTGGGTCCTGCTCCGGACGCGCTTCGGCAACTGGATCTTCGCGGTCGGTGGGTCGGCCCAGGCGTCACGCTACGTGGGCGTGCCGGTGTCGCGCGTCAAGATCATCCTGTTCATGACCACGGCCGCTGCGGCCGCCCTCTACTCCTGCATCGTGGTGCCCGCAGGTGGGCAGCGCCAACGTCAACGACGGCACCGGCAAGGAGTTCCAGGCCATCATCACCGCCGTCGTCGGGCGGCACGCTGCTCACCGGCGGCTACGGCTCCGTCATCGGCTCCGCCTTCGGCGCCCTGATCCTGGGCATGCCACGGCCCTGGGCATCCTGTACGCGGGCATCAATACCGACTGGTACCAGGCCGTCCTGGGGCTGCTGCTGCTGGCGGCGGTCCTCGTCAACACCTATGTCCTGCGCCGCGCTTCGGGGACCCGCTGATGGACCAGCCGCCCTTCTCCGCCCACGACGACGCACCCATCACCCTGCCCGCAGGACACGGCCGCGAAGATCGCCGCGTACGGCAACCAGGGTGCCCAGCCCGTGTCCGACTGCCGTGCCCGTGCTCGAGGCACGCGAGGTGTCCAAGGACTTCGGCCGCGTCATCGCGCTCGACAAGGTCTCCCTGTCCGTCCGGTCGGGCGAGGTCAACTGCCTCCTGGGCGACAACGGCGCAGGCAAGTCCACGCTCATCAAGATGCTGTCTGGGGTCTACCAGCCCGACCGGGGCGAGATGCTCATCGACGGCGCGCCGGTCCGGTTCTCGTCACCCCGTGACGCCCTCGACCGGGGCATCGCGACCGTCTACCAGGACCTGGCCGTGCTGCCGCTCATGAGCGTCAGCCGCAACTTCTTCGTGGGCTCGGAACCGACCAGGGGTTGGGGCCCGTTCCAGCAGATTCGATGTCAGCGAGGCGGGCCGCATCGCGATGGCCCAGATGGCCGAGATCGGCATCGCCATCCGCGACCCGGGCCAGCTGGTGGGCACGCTCTCGGGTGGCGAGCGACAGACGCTGGCCATCGCCCGCGCCGAGTACTTCGGTGCGCGGGTGCTCATCCTCGACGAGCCCACCTCGGCGCTGGGCGTCAAGGAAGCGGCCATCGTGCTGCGCCACGTCATCCGTGCCCGGTCCCGCGGCCTGGCAGTCATCTTCATCACCCACAACGTGCAGCACGCGCTGCCGGTCGGTGACCGGTTCACCATCCTGTCCCACGGGCGCCTGGCGGGTGAGTTCCGACGGGGCGAGGTAGGCCAGGACGAGCTGCTGCGGCTCATGGGTGGCGGCGAGGAGCTCCAGGAGCTGGCACGCGAGCTCGACGAGCTGATGAGCCGCGTCCGACAGGACGGGACGGTGACCCGTCGGCCCGGGATGAGCGAGCCGGCTCGCCCGGCCTCCCACGGCCGGGCGCCCGTGACCATCGCCGACGTGGCCATCTCTCGCAGGAGTCTCGACGGCGACCGTCAGCCGGGTCCTCTCGGGCCGGAGCCGGGGGCGCGGCGACAGCCGGGAGCGGGTGCTATCGGCCGCACGGAGACTCGACTACCGGCCGTCTGGCGTGGCCCGCTCCCTCAAGCTGCGCACGACCCACACCCTTGGCCTGCTCATCACCGACATCCAGAACCCATTCTTCCCTGAGCTGGTGCGAGCCATCGAGGATCGCGCACGGGACCGGGGCTACGTGGTCCTGCTGGGCAACGGCGCCAACGATCCGGAGCGCGAAGGCGCGTTCCTGGAGCTGCTGGCATCCCGACGCGTGGATGGGGTAGTGGTCGCGACGAGCGGCCTTCGGCGTCGTCATGCGCAGTGGCTGGGTCGCGCTCACCTGCCGCACGGTGCTCGTGAACAGCGAGACGCACGACGGAACGCACGCCCGCAGCGATGAGCGACAACCAGGCCGGCGGCCGTATCGCCGCGGAGCACCTCCTGGCCCTCGGCCATCGGCGCCTGGGCCATGGTCACTGTCTCGCTCGACGACCCGGCGGCGGCCGAGCGCCTGGCGGGCGTGCGACAGGCGCTCCGCCATCGGCGCCGCTCGGGGGCGCGACGCCTGGCCATCGAGCGCTGCGACAGCAACGTGGCGAGCGGCGCATCGGCGACCGAGCCCCTGCTCCTGCGGCATCCGGATGTGACCGGGATCCTGTGCTACAACGACGTCGTGGCGTTCGGCGCACTGCGAGCCATCCGGGCCGGCGGCCGCACCGTGCCCAGACGATGTGAGCGTCGTCGGCTTCGATGACATCGACCTCGCCGGGTTCGCGGAGCCTGTCCTGACCACCGTGGCGCAGGACATCGTCGCGCTCGGAAGCTGGGGCGTGGACCGATTGCTGGGATCGCTGGCCGGATCGGGCGCTGCCGCACCTGCTCCGCCGTTCGAGACGATCCGCTTGCCGGTCCACCTTGTGATACGTGCGACAACGAACACCGCGCCAGTCGTCCATCACACGTGATGCGTGCAGGGCGCGGTCGGGGCGCTGTCGGGGCGCTGTCGGGGCGCTGTCGGGGCGCCGTGGGGCGCCGTCGGGGCGCGGTCGGGGCTGCCGTCGGGCGCGGGATATTGGGCGCGTCACCGAACCGGCGCCTGGCTTGCGCCCGTCGATGGCGCCGATCGCCGCCAGTCTCCCGTGCATGCGTGACAAGACCTGACGCCTTCCGCGGGCGCGACGACAACCCGCCGTGCCGAAGAACCCGGGCATGCATATGTGTCCAGAACGCGCTCTGCTCCCGCTGTGACGGGCCCCGCCCTGGTCGACCAGCACGCTGGCAGCGTCACGGCTCGGACCGGTTGCAGGTCTGCGAGCGAGCCAGGTCGTCGGTGGACGCGGACACCAAGGGAGCGGAGAAGCCTACTTGTCGCGAATCACGCCGAACGTCAGGCCCGTGATCACGTGGCGCCGAGCGACGAACAGCAACGCCAGCGGCAACACGATCAATACCCACCCGCCGCCATCTCGTTCCAGATGATCTCGAACTGCGTGACCAGACTCTGCACGCCGACCGGGAACGTCATCGCCTTGGGTGTCGCCGTCAGGATGAAGGCGAACAGGAACTCGGCCCAATCGAAGGCAAAGACGACGATCCCTGCTGCCAGGATGCCGGGTCGAGCCAGTGGCAGCAGGATGGTCCAGAACGCGCGCAGGCGGCTCGCTCCGTCGACGAAAGCGGCCTCCTCGATCTCCATCGGGATCTCCTCCAGGAAGCCTTTGAGCATCCAGATGGAGAGCGGGAGATTGAAGATGGCGTAGACCAGGACTAGGGCGGACAACTGGTTGTAGAGACCCACCGACCGGACGATCAGGAAGTACGGGATGACCACAGCGATCGGCGCCAGGAACCGCAGGGACAGAGACCAATCGAGCACGAAACCGCGGATACGCCGCGATACCGGCAGCCGCGTGATGGGATAACAGAGCAGGAGCGCCACGATCAGACCCAGGATCGTCGCGGACATGCAGGCGATGGCACTGTTCACGAGCAGTGCCGGCCATCTTGCGGTCGACGAGGACCTCGTAGTACGCCTGGAACGTCGG
Source organism: uncultured Chloroflexia bacterium (assembly GCA_963760625.1). Classification (GTDB taxonomy): domain Bacteria; phylum Chloroflexota; class Limnocylindria; order Limnocylindrales; family CSP1-4; genus JAFMJV01. Next base: position 39,889 of record CAVXDU010000015.1, on the reverse strand, counting down.
ATCACGCGGATCAACGTGGGAACGACGGAATACAGCTCCGCTTTCGTCTTCAGTGACGTGATGATCAGGTAGTACAACGGGAATATGAATGCGATGAGCGCCACGACCAGGATGAGGACGGTGACGATGCGCGCGAGCCTGTGCCGCATCAGTTTCGAATCCGCGGGCAGGAAGCGGCTGACCACCGTGTAGAACACGGTCATCGCCGCCATGACGATCACGGCCAGCGCGGAGGCCTGCCCCAGATCGGAGAACGGGAAGGCGATCCGGTACATGTACAGGCTGAGAAACTGGGTCGTGGCGCCCGGCCCACCGCCGGTCAGGATGTACACGTGATCGAAACCCGCAGCACATCGGCGATGCGGAAGAAGATCACCAGTAGCAGCAACGGGCGCAGGTACGGCATCTCGATGCGCCGGAATTGCGCCCAGGCATCGGCGCCGTCCACCTGTGCAGCCTCGACCAATTCTGTGGGCACGGTTTGCAGAGCCGGCGAACATGACTAGATAGACGAATGGCGTCCACTGCCAGATGTCGGCGCTGGCGACGGAGAGCATCGCGAGGGTAGGTTGCGACAACCACAGGATCTGGTCGTGGCCCCTGGAGCCCGAGCACCGCGTTGATGACGCCGTAGTCGGGGCCGATACACGAGGCGGAACACGACCGCCAACGACCACCTGGGGGATCACGATGGGGATGATGGCCGCTAGGTACACGGCGGCACTGACCGAGGCGCGACCTTGGCATCGGTCCGGTGGACGAGGACCGCGAGCCCGAGCCCGAGCGATGATCTCCGTTGGCAGCACGATCGCCGCGTAGATCGCCGTCTGCTTGAGCGGAGTCCGAGCAGGAGTGGGTTGGTGATGGCGCGCTCGAAGTTGCCGAAGCCCGATGAAGCTGCCCATCGTCGGCGGTCAGCGCGCGGATAACCGCAAGGATGAAGGGGATGGTCGCGATGACGACGACCGTGACGAAGGACCGGCAGGAGCAGACTTCAGTCCGAGGCGCTCCTGCCGGCTGCGTGCGGACCAGTTGGTCCGCACGCTTGCGTGTGGAGGTCAACGCTCCACCGCCGACTGATCAGCGATAGGCGCTGTGCCGTCACGGAACTCCTGACCTCTCCGCCACGCCTACTGCTTGGTGGGGTATCCGGCTCCGGCCATGAGCGCCCGGACCTGGCTTGACGCGCTTCTTGGCCGCATCCTCGAGCCGACTTCTGGCCGGACGAGCGCCGCGTTGAGCTCGGTGCCGTAGGATCGCTCTCCACCGCGTTCCACTGGTCGGTGCGCGGCCGCCAGTGCCGGAGGGCGCTTGGAGCGCATCGGCGCAGGACCGGGAAGTACGGGTTGGCCGCCGCCAGCGTCGGCGTCCTTGAGCACGCTCGTCCGCGACGGGATGCCGTTGTTCTGCGCGTAGGTCATCTGTGTGTCAGCCTGCAGCATCCACTTGATGAAGTCGGCGGCCGCCTGCTGGTTCTTCGGAGGCCTTCGGCACGCCGAGCATCCAGTTGCCCATCATGCCGACGCCCTTGCCGCTCGGACCCTTCGGGATGGGGATGAAGCAGAGCTTCCTGGGTCTTGAGCGTCGTGCCCTGCGCCGAGCACGCCCCCGCCGATCTCGCCGGGCCACACGGACGATTGGTAGACCTGACCCGATCGCGGTGGCGCGTGTCGCGGTCGGACGCGTCGGAGCTCGCCTTGGAGTCCGCCTGGGCCACAGCGCTTGAGCTTGTCCACCAGGAACTTCACGGCTGCCAGCGATTCGAGGCATCGCTGTCGAAGCACGACGTTCCAATCCTCGTCGAAGACGTCGCCGCCGAACGACCAGAGGATCGGCAGCGAAGTCTGCCGAGCACCGGGTTCGTCGCCTTGCCGCGGATGAAGTAGCCGCGAAGTCCGCGGCGTTCTGGGCCGTCGCGTTGGTTAGCACGTCGTCATACGACGCGGGTGCCGTCGGCGGTCTTGTCGCAGCGGTACATGAACATCTGGACGTTGCCCACGATGGTCACGCCCAGGAGCTGTGATGGCTTGCCCACCTCGGTCGGCGGTACCGGACCGCTGAGGCGGCGGCCACGTGCCGACGTCCCACACGATCTGGGCGATGTCCGGGTCCTGGGTGATGCCCAGCGCGCCCAGGTCGCTCAGCGCGCCGATGGTCCCGAACTTGCGGCATCCAGGGGTCGTCCAGCATCACCAGGTCGAAGGTCGCGTCGCTCGCCCCGAAGCCGGCGATCAGCTTGTTGTAGAGCGTCGTCGTACGGGTTCTCGACGATCTCGATCTTGACGCCCGGATCTGGCCGCCTCGTACATCGGCGCTAGGGCCTTGAGGCCTGCGTCCTCGCCGCCTTGCACGGCTGCGATCGTGAGCGTGGTGTCCTGGGCAGCCGCCGGAACTGCTGGCATGAGCAGCGCCGCCAGCGCTGGCACGATGACCCATCTACGGTTCTTCATCTCGTCTCCTCGAATCGTTGTCGATCGGTGCTTGGGACAGTGAATCGTCCCCTTCCTGATACCGCTCGCCTCACCTCCATTCGTCGACTCCCGGCGCGCACGCTCGGGCTTGGCGCGTGCCCTAGATCTCGGTCATCCGCACCGGCCGATGCTCCTTGAGTGAACGGCCGGCGGCCACGGCGATACGCATGGCCTGTAGTGCGTCCAGTGCCGTGCACGGACTGGGCGCCTCCCGCCGCGCGACGCGCGAGGAATGCGATACAGTTCGGCCGTGTAGGCTGTCTTCGAAGCGGGTCAGGAATGTCGCCCACGGTGGACCCGTCAGTGCTGAGGCCGCTGGCCTCGACGGATCGCAGCGGGGTCCGCGCCGTCAACCCAACCGCGATGCTGTCCCTCGATCCGATCGATCTCCATCCGGATGTCGTAGCCGCGCGGGTCGTGGCGTGTCTGGCCCAGGATGCCGAGTGTGCCATCGGTCAGGCGCAGGATGGCCGCTCCCGTGTCCACATCATCGAACCGCGCGAAGATCGGGAAGCCGCGGACGGACCCGGTCGCATACACCTCCTCGACCTCCATCCCTGTCACCCAGCGGAGCGAGTCCAGGTCATGGATCGAGGAGTCCCGGAACAGTCCACCGGAGATGGGGATGTACGCATCCGGCGGCGGCTCGTGATCATGGGCGACCAGACGCACCAAGTACACGGTGCCCAGCTCGCCCGACTCCAGCAGGCGATGTGCCTCGAGGTATCCGGATCGAAGCGACGTTGGAATCCGACCTGAACCGGGACCCCAGTGCGCTCGATGTGCTCCACCAGGTCCACGGTTTCGGGGAGGTCGAATGCCAGTGGCTTCTCACAGAAGGCCGGGAGGCCGCGATCGACCGCCTGCCGCACCAGGTCCGCGTGCGCGTCGGTAGACGCCGCCACCACCACGGCATCGGCAGCGTCCAACGCATGCGTGGGCGATTTGGCGACAGTACCGCCAATCTGGTCTGCGAACGCACGCGCACGCCCGGGTTCCACGTCGTACACCACGACCGCCCGGGCTGCCAGGGCTGCCGGGCGCGGTCGGGCGCTCTCGGGCGGCACCCTGGATGGCGCGCTGCAGAGACCGGGGGCGGTCGATGACATCCTGGAGCGTGGTCGGCGGGTGGCCAAGACGCTCTCGGATGTCGGCGCGGGTTACCTTGTCTTCCTGCCCCAGATGTATCGCGACATCGACGACGCGGGGACGTGGCTCGGACCCGCGGAACTCACGGTGGCGGAGTGGGACGAACTCCTGTCCGCGACCTCGAGGCTAGGGCGGATCATCCGCGACGAGTTCGGCCTGATACTGGCATTCCATCCGCACGCCGACAGCCACGTGGCGACCCAGGAACATGTGGGGCGCTTCCTCGAGGGCACCGACCCGACCGCCGTCCAGTTGTGCCTGGACACCGGTCACATCTCGTACTGCGGTGGCGATAACCTCGCCATCATTCGCAAGTATCCGGAACGTATCCACTACGTCCATCTGAAGCAGGTCGCTCCGGCGATCATGGACCAGGTGACAGCGGATGCGTCTGTCCTTCGCGCAGGCCGTGCGCCTCGGGTCGATGTGCGAGCCACCTCTCGGCATTCCGGCCATGCCACCAATCCTCGCCGCACTCGCCGAGCTCGGTCGCGATCTATTCGCGATCGTCGAGCAGGATCTACCCGTGCGAACCGGACGTGCCGCTCCCCATCGCGACGCGGACCCGTTTGTACTTCGAGGGACGCGGCATCGGGCCAGGTCGTCTCGCGCGCCAACGCCGGGCAACGCCCACCGGCATGTGATGGCAGCGACCGCCACGTCAGTCGGTCGCGGGCATCGGCCATTGAGGGTCGGGCTCATCGGGTGTGGCAACGTGGCACTCAACCACCACCTGCCGGCGTATCTGGCGATGCCTGATCGCTTCGAGCTGGTCGCTATCGCGGATTCCATAGCCGAACGCCTGGAGGTGGGCCGCGATGCGGCCGGCCTGGACGGGACTCGTGCGCATCTCGACCCACTCGCACTTCTCGCACGCGATGACCTGGACATGGTCGACCTGTGCACGCCCCAGCACGTCCGGCGTGACCTGGCCATCGCTACGGTCGAGTCCGGCCGACACCTGCTGTCCGAGAAGCCGATCGCCACGACGCCGGCCGACGCGACGGCTGATGATCGTGGCACGCGGCCCGCGCCGCCGGTGTCGCGCTTCGGCATCGTGCACAACTACCTGTTCTTCGCTGAGGTGCGTGCGGACGCTGGAGCTCATCGGGCGCGGCGAGATCGGCCCGGTCGAGGTCGCGTTCCTGGACTGGCTGGGCTGCGATGACCACCCAGGGGCCGCCGCCTACCCGCCTCGCTGGCGCCACGACCCTCGGGTCAGCCGGCGGCGGCGTGCTCATGGACATGCTCCACATCGTGTACCTCGCCGAGGCCTTGCTCGGCGCATCCATCGAGCGCGTCTCCGGCTGGGTCACATGCCGCGAGCTGGAGTGCGCCGGTCGAGGACATCGCCCTTGCCCGGTTCGAGACCGCAGGGCGCCGCGGCTCTGGTGAATGTGGGCTGGGGCAATGGGCCCAGGCGGGTTCGCGGTGAGCGGGTCCGAGAGGCCGCATCGAGGTCACCTACCAGGACGGGGGCTCCGGGCGCGTTCGCGCCCGTTCGAGCGCCTGGAGGTCCACGGCCGCGAGCGGACACGCGCGTCGAGCGCGACCTACCCACGGCCTCGGCATCCGACGAGTGCCGTGCTCGACTTCGCCGACGCCGTGGCCGCGGGTCGCGACCCCATCGCCCCCGGTGAGCAGGGTCTCCACATCCTCGAGGCGACGCTCGCGGTCTACCTTCCGCGGCTATCGGCGAGAGCGTCGGCCTGCCGCTGCCCGCCCGATCATCCGGTGGCCCTCGAGGGCGTCGCCGGGCTGGCGCGACTTCGACCTGCCGACGCTGGAGCCCCGTCCGGCGCCGTCGGGTTGTTCGGGCTCACCTGAACCATCCAACGCGAAGGAGGGATCCGTGGACCTGGCCTGTACACCGACTCCGTCGAGCAGCCTGTCGTTCGAGGCGGCGCTCGACCTCGCCGCGCGCATCGGCGCGCCCGGCATCGAGATCGCCGCCGGGCGGGCAGTCCCCAGCGCCGCACATGCGCCTCGCGACGCTGCTCGAGGACGCCGATGCGCACGGCATCGCTTCCAGGCGGCCTTCGACGGCGCGGGGCCTGCGCATCGCCGCCCTCAACTGCTCCGCCTGGCCGCTCCATCCCGGTCGTGGGCGAGCAGCACGCCGGCGTTGATCCGTGACGCCATCCGGCTCGCCGGCTTGCTCGGTGTCGACAAGATCGTGACGATGTCCGGGCTGCCCGGGCGATGGCCCCGATGCCACCACCATCAACTGGGTCTGGTACCCGTGGCCGCCGACACCATCGCCCTGCTGATCGCCAGTGGGAGGTAGCCATCCCGTTCTGGGTCGAGATGGCCGCGTTCGCGCGTGGACCACGGGTGTCGGCGCATCGCCTTCGAGCTCCACCCGCTCCACCTCGTGTACAACGTGCCCACGCTGCTGCGGATGCGTGAGGCCGTCGGCCCGGTCATCGGCGCCAACGTCGACCCGTCGCACATGTTCTGGCAGCAGATGGACCCCCTCGCGGTCATCCGGCCCTCGGACCGGCCGTGCACCACGTCCACCTCAAGGACACGCAGCTGGTCCCCGAGCAGGTCGCGCTGGCGGGTGTGCTCGACCAGCGGTCCTTCGACGATCCCGCGCACGCGCCTGGATGTTCCGGACCATCGGGCGCGGCCACGACCGCGCGTTCTGGGCGGCGTTCGTGCGATGCGCTCCGAGTCGTCGGCTACGACGACGTCCTGTCCATCGAGAACGAGGACGTCACGCAGCCGCCCTGGAAGGGGTCGAGGAGGCGGCCGCTTTCATGACACCGCTACTGACCGTCTGACGGGCGCGGCTGGCGCGCTGCCCGGCCTGCTCGTTCGGTCAGTTAGTCATGGGCGGGATATTGGGCAGCACCTGACGCGGTAACCTGCCCCTGCGCCCTCCCCGATGGCGCCGTTTCATGCCAGCCAGTCTCCCAGGGCATGCGTGACAAGATCCGGCCGCTTCCGCGGGCGCGACGAACCCCGCGTCGTGCCGAAGAACCCGGGCATGCATATGTGTCCAGAACAGACCGGCCCGACCGGGAGCGACGCGATGCTACATATCAGTTGGCAGTTTGCAGGCCATCGGCACGTGGTCATCGGTCGGTCCGCGGTCAGGTGAGTCGCCCGTCCGCGATCAGGTGAGTCGCAGGTCCGCGAGCGAGCCGAGTCTTCGGTGGACGTCGGCCAGCAATCCGGCGTCGTAGGCGACACCGGCGCGCAGCTGCATCTCCTGGTCGCGGCCACCTCCGGCAGGCACGTGCAGCACCACGCCGGTCTCACCTGGATGCTCCGCGAACACCTCACGGAGCGTCCCGAACGCGTCAACCACGCGGTCCTGGGGCGCATGACCAAACCGGACGTGCAGTACCTGACCCGGACTGGCCGACACCTGGGGCGTGATCGCCGCTATCTCCGCCATCGCCACCGCACGGGCCTCTTCCGGCCATGGTGGTTCGTCGCCACCATCGGGTGCCAACCCCGCGAGCGAAGGGGGGCCCGGCAACTCGCCGATGGGTTCGGGCGGTTGCGGCCTGGGAACGGGAGGCCGCTGCCCCAGTGCCGGCGGTTGCGGCCTGGGCACGGGAGACCGCTGCCCAGGGTCGGGCGGCTGCGGCCGGCTCGACGTGGGCGGCTGCGGCCGGCTCGACGTGGGCGGCTGCGGCTGGCCTGACGAGGCCGCCGCACGTTCCGGCGCCACGACATGCCCGGACCGAACCACGACGTCGATGGAGCCTGTCACGGCGCCCCCACGCAAGGGCGACACGAGAGGGACGGTCCGCACCAGCGGCTCGACCGGGACCGCGACCGGCTGCGCCCGGACCGGCAGCACGACGGCCTCGCGGCCTGCCACTGCCTCGCGGCCTGCCACTCCGCCTACGCTCGCGGCCTGCCACTGCCTCGCGGCCTGCCACTGCCTCGCGGCCTGCCACTGCCTCGTGACTCGGCACGCCCTCGCGGCCTGCCACGGGCTCGCGCCCCGGCACGCCATCGGCACCATCATCCTGGCCGCCGCCGCGGTACCCGTTGCCATTCCCATTTCGGAAGCCACCGACCGACCCCGGGAACCCGTTGCGGTCGCCACCCGGTCGACCGCCCCGGCGCCCGCGCTCCCCGGCCGCGACCAGCGGGCCCGAAGCCGTCCGGGCCGAGCGCCTGCACCTGCTCCCAGGTCCAGACCGAATCGGCCAGCAGCACCGTCTCGTCGCCCTTGTGGTCGACCCGCCCGGCGACCAGCAGGACCGCGTCGTCGGTCCAGACGCCCGCGGTCTCCTCGAAGGTCTTGGGGAAGATGACGACCTCGGTCGAGCCCTGGAGATCCTCGAGGGTGGCCACGCCCATCGTCGACTTGCTCTTGGTGATGACCCGCCGCAGGCCCGTGATGACGCCGCCCAGCACGATCCGCTGCTGGTCCAGCTCCTCGGTCATGTCCGACGACCAGGCGTTGACGTACCGGCCCATCTCCGTCGCCAGGTCGCCCAGCGGGTGGTCCGACAGGTACAGGCCCAGCAGCTCCTTCTCCCAGCGCGACCGCTCCCGCGACGGCGCCTCCGTCGCCGGACCGAGCGGCCGCTCCAGGCGTGCCACCGTCGTCGCCCAGGTCGTCGAACAGCGACCCCTGGCCCGGAGACCCGGTCGCGCTGCTCCGCCTGGCCGTAGGCGATGGCGTCGTCGAGGCCGAGCAGCACCTGGGCCGCGATGGCCGAACGCCGAGAACGCGCCGACCTTGGCCAGCGACTCCAGCACCCGCTTGTTGACGAGGCGCAGGTCGACCCGGGCGCACAGGTCGGCCAGCGACCGGAAGTGGCCGCCCGCCTCGCGCGCCGCGACGATCGACTCGATGGCGCCCTGGCCCACGTTCTTGACGGCCAGCAGCCCGAACCGGATGGCCTGCCCCTCGACCGTGAAGTGGAGGCCGCTCCTGTGGACGTCCGGCGGCAGCACCGCGATGCCCATGCGGCGGCACTCGGCGACCGCGCCGGCCACCCGTTCGGTGTTGTCCCGGAAGGCGGTGAGCACGCTGGCCATGTACTCGACCGGATAGTTCGCCTTGAGATACGCGGTCTGGTACGCGATGAGCCCGTAGCAGGTGGCGTGGGCCTTGTTGAAGCCGTAGCGCTCGAAGGGCTCGAACGCCTTGAACACCGCGTCGATGACGCCGGGGTCGACGCCCCGCTCCGCGGCCTGGGACACGAACTTGCCCTTCTGGGCCCGCAGCACGTCCGACTTCTTCTTGCGGATGGCGTAGCCCAGGGTGTCCGCCTCGGGACCCGTGAAGCCGCCCAGCGCGATGGCGGCGGCCATGATGTCCTCCTGGTACACGAAGATGCCGTAGGTCTTCTCCATGAACGGCTCCAGCAGCGGGTGGAGGTAGGTCACCGGCCTCCTGGCCGTGCTTGCGCCGGATGTAGGCCGGGATGTTGTCCATGGGCCCCGGCCGGAACAGCGCCACCATCGCCGCGAGGTCGTACACGGAGGTCGGCCGCAGCTCCCGGATGTAGCGGCGCATGCCCGCGGACTCCAGCTGGAACACGCCCGTCGTCTCGCCCGACGACAGCAGCTCGAACGTCTTGCTGTCGTCGAGCGGGATGCGGTCGATGTCGATGGGCTCGCCGCCCCGCTCCTGGGCGATGAGGTCGACCGCCTGGCGCAGGATGGTCAGGTTGGACAGGCCCAGGAAGTCGAACTTGAGCAGGCCCAGCGCCTCCACGCCGTGCATCTCGTACTGGGTCATGAGCGAGTCGGAGTTGGTCGCCTTCTGGAGCGGCATCAGCTCCGTCAGCGGCTCCCGGCTGATGACCACGCCCGCCGCGTGCGTCGACGCGTTGCGCGCGACGCCCTCCACCTGCTGCGCCAGGTCCAGCAGCTTGTGGACGCGTGGCGTCGCTGGCGTACATCTCCTGCGAGCGGCTCGGTCTGGAGCGCCTCCTCCAGCTTGATGCCCAGCTGGTTGGGCACCGCCTTGGCGATGCGGTCGACCTCGCCGTAGCCCATGCCCAGCACGCGCCCCACGTCCCGGATGGCGGCGCGCGCCAGCATGGTGCCGAAGGTGATGATCTGGGCCACGTGGTCGGAGCCGTACTTGCGGGTGACGTAGGCGATGACCTCGTCGCGGCGGCTGTCCTCGAAGTCCACGTCGATATCGGGCATCGTCACCCGGTCGGGGTTGAGGAACCGCTCGAACGGCAGCTGGTAGTGGATGGGATCGACGGGGGTGATGCCCAGGGTGTAGGTCACGATCGACCCGGGAGCGCTGCCTCGGCAGGTGGTCGCGATGCGCTGGTCGCGGGCGAACCGCACGAAGTCGGCCACGATCAGGAAGTAGCCCGCGTAGCCCATCTGGATGATGATCCCCAGCTCGTAGTCGAGCCGCCCCTGGAGCTCGTCGGTGACCGTGCCGTAGCGCTCGTGCAGGCCTCGCTGGCACTCCTCGCGGAGCCAGCTCTCGACGGTGTGTCCGTCGGGCACCGGGAAGTCCGGCAGTCGGAGCGTGCTCGAAGTCGAACTGCATGTCCACCATGTCGGCGATACGTCTCGTGTTGCGTGATCGCCTCCGGATGGTCCGGGAACAGCGCCGCCATCTGGGCCGCCGACTTGAGATAGAAGTCGTCCGTCTCGAAGCGCATCCGGTTGGTCTGCTCGACCATCGACCCGGTGCCGATGCACAGCAACGCGTCGTGAGCCTCGCGCTGCTCCCGGTGGACGTAGTGGAGGTCGTTGGTGGCGACCAGCGGCAGGCCCATCTCGGGTCCCAGGCGCAGCAGCTTCTCGTTCAGCCGGCGCTGCTCGGGGATCTTGTGGTCCTGGAGCTCCAGGAAGAAGTCGTCGGGGCCCAGGATGTCCGCGTAGGACCCGGCGATCCGCTTCGCGCCGACTCCCAATCGTCCGATCTCGAGCGCCCGTGCGACCTCGCCGTTGAGGCATGCCGACAGCCCGATGAGCCCGGCGCTGTGCTGGGCGAGGATAGTCCCGGTCGATGCGCGGCTTGTAGTAGTAGCCATCGATATGGGCATCGGTGACGATGCGGCAGAGGTTCTGGTAGCCCGTCCAGTCCTTCGCCAGCAGGATGAGGTGGTAGGGCTGGGAGTCCTTGCTGCCCTCCCGGTCGGTCATCGACCGGCGCGCGACGTATGTCTCCACGCCGATGATGGGCTTGATGCCCCTTCGCTGGCACGCCTGGTAGAAGGCGACCGCGCCGTACAGCGCGCCGTGGTCCGTGATGGCCAGCGAATCGAAGCCCAGACGGACCGCCTCCGATCGGTCAGGTCATCGATGCGACCGAGACCGTCGAGGAGGCTGAACTCCGAGTGGACGTGGAGGTGGGTGAAGTCATTGCTGGCGACGGGATCAGGCACGATGGACCTTCGACCTATGGCCGCGACAGCCTTGTCACGGTAAGAAGGATCGTAGCCGAGTCGGAGTCTCCAGGAGCATCTTGACCCAACCGTCGTTCCCCGCGGAGCCGCTCGACCACGTCCGTGGCCGTCGCGATGGATGGCGGGTCCGCGGCACTCACGCCGCCGCCGCGGCGCTCATTGGGGTGATCCTGGGCGCCGGTGCCTTCGCCGTCGCCGGAGCGATGCAGTCGCGTCGGACCACTCCCGTGTACGACCCGCCGGTCCTTGCCGGTCAACCGCTGTGGGCCCTGTGTACCGGCGGCTTCTACGCTCGCCACGGCGACACGATCGTGCTCACGTCCACCGGTCATTGCACCAGCGAGGGGACGGTGGCGTACGAGCCGGACGGCACTACGGTACGTGGCGTGTTCGGCCCGGTCGCACGAGACGCCACGTGCCCGTATCCGGGGCACACATGCGCAGCATCGGACATCAACTACCTCGTGGTGAACAGGAACCGGATCCCGTGGGGCCACCTCAACGTCGTGGACATGGGTACAGGCGGCTACCGCATCATCGCGCCGGGCACGCGGCCCCTCGCCTGCACAGACATCAGCATCGGCGACAGGGTCGAGATCGACGGCCGGGGCATCTACCGGAGCGGAACGGCGGCCGAGAAGGGCGACAACCTCCATGCCGAGGACGCGGCCTATTTCCCGTGCATGATCGCGGCAGACATCCCGGTCGGCATCGGCGACTCCGGTGGTGCGGTCCTGGTGCGCGGACTCCCGGCCGGCGTCACGAGTCGCAGCTTTGGCGGCAGGCTCGGGTTCACGCCCCTGGCCGAAGGCCTGGCCCAGCTGGGACTCGAGCTGTGCACGACACCCGACTGTGGACTCGCGCCTCCACCGACGCGCCCGCAAACCTGATCCGTCACGCAGCCAGGTTCGCAAGTCGAAGCACGCGACGGGCACCCGGGACCCCCTTGAACTGGTGCGTGCCTGCGTCCTCGACGTCCAGCCCGGAGCCCTCGAGCAGCTCGCTCGTCGTCGACGACATGAGCACCTCGTCGGGACCCGCGACAGCCATGATGCGCGCGGCGGTATGGACGGCGATGCCGCGAGCATCGCCGCCGGATAGGTCCACCTCGCCGGTGTGGATGCCCACCCGTATGTGGAGGTCGACGACCTGGGCCGACCGGACCATCGCAGCGGCACAGCGCACCGCCCTGACGGCACTGTCGAAGATGGCCAGAAAGCCATCGCCGGTCGTCTTGACCTCCCGCCCGCGCCACACGTTCAGGTCTGCCCGGAGGCGCGCATCGTGGGCGACCAGGCGAGCGCGCCAAGCCTCGTCCCCCACCCGTTCCAGGGTGGCCGTCGAGTCCACGATATCGGTGAACATCACGGTGACAAGCGCGCGCTCACCGACGTCCTGGAGCACGGCCTCGAGCGCGCGGCCGCTGGCTCCCCACTCGATGGAGACCCAGGGGTCATCGCCCAGCACCCACTTGTCGTGGCCGGGTGGGATCTCGAATACCGCTCCCGGGCCGATGTCCAGCGTGTCGCCATCGTCCATGACGACCCGCACCGTGCCCGAGATGGTGTAACCCATATGCCGTATCTGGCAGGTGGGCATGCTGACCAGTGGGCCCATGTCCGTCGACCAGCGCCATCCGGGCTCGAAGCTGCAGTGGCCGATCGTCGCGTCGCCGAGTCCGACCATCTCGACCCGCATGCCGGGCATCGTGCGCACGGCATCGGGGGTCGCGAAGTCCTTCGATCGCAAACGGGGCATGCCGTTGGGCCTCCAGCGAGGACGGATGAGGGGTTGGCCGAATGATGCGCCTTCCGGACCTGACGGCAACCTCGAGGACACACCCTTGGCCGAGGGTCTGGCCGAACTGGGTCTGGAAACTGTGCCGCCCTGATCGCGGCCTTCCTCGACATGACGCCGCCGATCGGGTATAGTCGCTCTGCATTCACAGACCGGCAGTCGGTCTGCTAATCGAGGTCGGGATGCCAAGGACCATTGACCGAGCCGCCCATGCGGTCAAGCGGGACGCCTTCCTGGATGTAGCCGAGCGCCTCATACGGATGAAAGGCTACGAGCAGATGACCGTCCAGGACGTCCTGGACGAGCTGGACACATCGAAGGGCGCGTTCTACCACTACTTCGGTTCGAAGGAGGAGCTGCTCGCGGCAGTCGTCGCACGGATGACGGACACCGCCCTCGCATTCCTCGAGCCCATCACGACCACCCCGGCTCTTCCCGCCCTGAACAAGCTCCAGGCATTCTTCTCGATGGCGGTCCGGTGGAAGACCGAGCGCAGCGAGCTGTTGCTTGGTCTCATGCGTTCGTGGTACTCCGCGGACAACGACGTCGTCCGGCTGCGCGCGGCCCGTGACGCGTATGCCCGAATCACACCGATGCTCGCCGGGATCATCCAGCAGGGCAAAGCGGAAGGCTCGTTCACCGCCGGGCCGCCTGACCTTGTGGCGGCGATCCTGATGGCCCTGTTCACCGGGTCCACGGATGCCATCGGCCGGCTCGCCCTGGACTGTCTGGATGGCCGTGCCTCGATCGACGAGTTCGAGCGGTACCTGGCCGCTTACGGCGAGGCGATCGAGCGGATCCTCGGACTTCCAGCGGGCTCGTTCGTGCTCGTCGACGGCCCCACTCTTCGCATCTGGTTCACTTCATAAGGAGTCGTGATGGCCACCGTCATCGAGACCGAGCGGCTGACCAAGTCGTATGGCGCGCACCGCGGCATCATCGAGGTGGACCTCACGGTGGACCAGGGCGAGGTATTCGGGTTCCTGGGCCCCAACGGGGCCGGCAAGAGCACGACGATCCGGACGCTGCTCGACCTTATCCGGCCCACCTCCGGCGTCGCCCGGATCTTCGGCATCGTGACCTCGGCCGACCCGGTGGCGATCCACCGGCGGATCGGCTACCTGCCGGGCGAGTTCACGCTCTACGACCGTCTGACCGGAGCCCAGACCCTGGAGTATTTCGCCAACCTGCGCGGCGGCGTGGACGGCGCCTATCAGGCCTCGCTCGTCCAGCGGCTCGACCTCGATCCGAGCCGTCGGTACCGGGAGTACTCCAAGGGCAACAAGCAGAAGGTCGGGCTGGTCGTGGCGCTCCAACATCGACCCGACCTGCTCATGCTCGACGAGCCCACCTCGGGCCTCGATCCGCTCGTCCAGCAGACGTTCTTCCAGATCATGCGGGAGGCCATCGCTGATGGCGCTACGGCCTTCCTGTCCAGCCATATCCTGAGCGAGGTCGAGAAGAGCTGCGACCGGGTAGCCATCATCCGCGATGGGCGCCTGGTCAAGGTCGACACCGTGGATGCCCTGCGCGACCTCGCGCACCACCAGGTCGAGCTGCGCTTCGCGGGTTCGGTGCCGGCCGCGGAGTTCGAGGCACTCCCCGGCGTCAGCGACGTGACGGTCGACCACAACGTGCTCCGGCTCCGGGTCAGCGGCGCCATCACGCCCGTTGTCCAGGCTGCAGCCCGACACGAACTGCTGGACTTCGTGAGCCGTGAACCCTCACTCGAGGAGACGTTCCTCGCGCAGTACGGCCACGACGGCGCCCAGGTGCGGTAGCCATGGCCATCAGTGCCGGTGCGCCGCGCGACGCCGCGGCGTCATTCCCTCCCATCCCGCTCCGGCGCCGCCTGTACGGCTTCGGCAGCATCTACGGCAAGACGGTCCGCGATTCCAGGCTCGCCTTCATCATCGCCGCGGGCCTCCTGGGCGGCATGGCGCTGGTGTTGGGCGTCGGGCTCTCAAGCGTGTTCCCGACACCCGCGGCGCGTCTCGAGGTGGACAAGCTGATCGGCAGCATGCCCAGCTCGATGGTCAACCTGTTCGGGAGACCGGAGAAGCTGGGCACGCTCGGTGGCTATATGAGCTGGAAGTACGGGGCGGTATTCGCCCTGGGCACGGCGCTGTGGTCGATCCTCGCCCTGTCCGGCACGCTGGCCGGCGAGGCTCGGCGGGGCAGCCTCGATCTCGTGGCTGCGGTTCCCTTCGGCAAGCGGCGGATCGCTCTCGAGAAACTCTCCGCGCACCTGACGATGTTGTGGCTCGCCATGGCGATCCTCGCCCTCGCCACGACCGTGAGTTCGACGCTGTTCGGCGTGGCCGCCCTCGGCGATCAGATCCCGCTCGTGTCGTCGGTGGGATTCGCCCTCTGGGTCGGGTTTATCGCTCTTTGTTTCGGCGGGCTAGCGTTCGCGCTGGCGCCGCTCCTGGGCCGCTCGGGTGCCGCGGGCATCGCGGGCATCGCGATGATCGTCCTGTGGGTCGCCAACGGCATGGACCTCGGTGGTCCCCTCGTGGCGCTCAGCCCCTTCCACTGGACCGCCGCTCACATCGCGCTCGTGGGCGAGTACGATTGGAACGGTCTGGCCCTGGTGGGCATCGTGGCCGGGGTACTGGTCGCGATCGGGGTGGAGCTGTTCGAGCGCCGGGATCTGGGTGTCACGGCTGGTCTCTCGCTGCCCCGCCTCCCGCGGTGGGTGCTCGGCGTCCGGGGTCCGGTCAGCCGGGCATTCGGCGACCAGTTGCCACGCTCACTCGGCTGGGGCATCGGCCTGTTCATCATGGGGGCGCTGCTCGCGTCGCTTGTCAAACCGATGGCCGACCAGGTCCAGGGCAGCCCGGACCTACGGAATATCTTCGCTTCCATCTTCCCGGACTTCGACCTGGGGTCCGCCAGCGGCTTCCTTCAGCTGTACGCCCAGTTATTCCTCATCGCGGCCGGATTCGCCGGAGCGACGTTCGTCTCGAAATGGGCCTCGGATGAGATCGAGGGGCGCCTCGAGATCGATCCTCGCGACGCCCATGACGCGGGCGCGCTGGGTCATCGCCGGCGGCATCGGGGCGATCGCCGCTACCGCCGCGATGACCGTGCTGTTCGCCGCCGGGATCGGGCTCGGCGCGGCATCCGGGGGTCTTGCCGCCGGCGAGGCCCTCCAGGGGTCGTTGGCGCTGGGTCTCTACGCCGCGGCGATCGTCGGGGTCGGCTTCGCTGTCGGCGGCCTGTGGCGAACCGCCTTGGCGGCGGAGATCGCCGCCTTCCTCGTGGTCGCGACCTACCTCATCGATCTCATCGCCCCACCGCTCAAGCTGCCCGACTGGATCCACCAGCTCGCCCTGACGGCGCACCTGGGTCAACCGATGGTCGGCCGGTGGGACCCGTTGGGTGTCGTCGTCTGCGTAGCCATGGCGGCTGGGGGTGTCCTGCTGGGAGCGCTGGGGATGGGGCGACGAGACGTGGCACGCTAGGTCGCCAGAGACGGGCCTACACGGCCCGTGGCAAGACGCAACGTGACTTGCCGGGCACCCCTATCGTTTACGGATCGCAGGCGCGGTCTCGGCGCCACACCGCTGGAGGGTCACGTGGATTCTGTCGGTCCGTCGGTTCGAGGAACCCGATGAGGAGCGCGCAATGGCGCTCGGACGGTTCGAGGTGGTGCGCCTGGGTGGCACGACGGTGGGACGCGCCAGCTACCAACCCGGCTGGAAGTGGTCGACGCACGTGGGTCCGGGGCTGGGCCAGACGACCTGCCCCGTGGAGCACGTCGGCCTGGTCGTGTCCGGGCGCAATCGGATCACCATGGACGACGGCACGACCCTCGAGGTCGGTCCCGGGGACCTGTTCGCCATCCCCGCGGGCCACGACAGCGAGGTCCTGGGTGACGAACCCTACGTGTCGCTCCACATCCTGGGTGGCGACTCGTACGCCACGTAGCCGCGGAGCGAACGCCACCTCGTCGATGGCCGAGGAAGCAATCGCGTCAGGGCCCTGCGGGACACCTGCGACCATCGAACCGCGTGCCGCCAGCACTGACTGGGCACCAAGCAGGCCGACCGCCGACACACCGGCCATGCCCAGGAATGTCCGGCGCGGGCCCCTGACGCTCACCGGAGCGTCAGGGGCTGTCGCGCTAGGGATGGTCACGATGTTGCTCCAACACGTGCGACGATGGCCCCATGCCCGACACCGGCCCCTCCCGGGTCATCGACCCCGTCGACCCGTTCGAGGTCGCCCTGGACGAGGCCATCGCGGAGCTGCCCGAGCCCTTCCGGGGCCAGCTCGACTCGGTCGCCATCGTCATCGAGGACGAGCCGACGCGGGCGCAACTGGCGTCGGTCCACGCGTGGGGACTGTTCGGGCTGTACCAGGGCGTGCCGCGCACGGCCTACGGAGCGGAGGCGGCAGCCGTGCCCAGCAAGATCACCCTCTTTCGCGGTCCCCTGATGCGCGCCAACCGTTCACCGGATCGACTACGGGCAGCTGTCGGCGAGACGTTGCGCCATGAGGTCGCGCACCACCTCGGCATCTCCGACGCACGGCTCCAGGAGCTGGACCGCGAGCGCAGGACCTAGCCAGGGCCGGGCTCGGGTGGCGCCCCGGACTCGGGTGGCGCCCCGGGCTCGGGTGGCGCCCCGGGCTCGGGCGACGAGTCATTCAGCCACGGCCGGTCGTTGAACAGCTCCGAGAGCCAGGCGCCGAACGGACCCGGCCTGGGTCGGTCGGTGACGCCCGGCAGGCCCGCCGTCACGGCCGCGTGCGCCGCCGTCGCTCAGTCGCGGCCGCGGCGCTCGTCCGCCACCGAATGCGCGCGGGTCGATCGGATCACCGATGACGCAGCCGGACCTTGCTGCCGAAGTGGACCCATCGGGTGCCGTCGATGGACAGCGGCACGATCGGGCACCCGGGCCAGCATGCGCGAAATGGCCCACGCCGGGCTCGAAGGGCAGTGGCGTGCCCTCGTGATCGGACAGCCTCCCCTCCCCAGCGATGGCGAGCACGCCGCCCGCGCGCAACACGGCCAGCGACCGGCGAGTCGCGTCGAGCGCGTCCGCGCCGCCCGGCTGGAACGGGACGCCGCGGCCAGTCCAGCGTGATGACGCGGTTCCGGATGCCCGCGCGACATGTCCTCCTCGCGTGGACCGAAGATGTACAGCAGCCGCTCGCTGGTCCGGCCACCATGCCGGCGATGACGATGGGGTCGAGCCAGCTCGGGTGGTTGAAGCAGACGATGTAGCCGCCCGCGCCGGCAGGCGCTCGGCGCCCTCGATCGCGCACCCGGACGTACGCCGCGACAGCACCCTTGAGCACCAGCCGGACGGGTGATACGACGAAGCCGCCCGGTCCGTGCGACTGCGGCAGCGCGCGCACGGCGCCGCGCACCGTCACTCGACGGCCTCAGCCCGCGACACCGACACGGGGCACGATGGGCAGGTCGCGGTCGAGCAGCGCCGCCGGCGGCAGCGCGACGGTCGGTGGCGCGCCCGACTCGAGTCGTTCGGTCTCCTCGATGAACAGCGGGCACGAGCGCCGGGTCGAACTGGGAGCCGGCGCATCGGCGCAGCTCCGTGACCGCCTCCGGATGGCTCCTGGCGGCCTGGTACGGCCGGCCGCGCACGATGACGTCGTAGGCGTCGGCGAGGGCGACGATGCGCGCGCCGAGCGGGATCTCGCTCGCCGGCCAGCCCGTCGGGATAGCCGGAGCCATCCCAGCGCTCGTGGTGGTGGCGGATGATGGGCGCGATATCCCGAGCGACGTGGAGCGGACCGCAGATGTTGGCGCCGATCTCCGGGTGCCGGCGCAGCCGCTGCCACTCCTCGTCGGTCAGCGGCTCCGACCTTGTGCAGCAGCTGCACCGGGATGGCGATCTTGCCGATGTCGTGGAGCAGCGCCCCGTGGGCCACGCTCTCCAGCTCGCGCGCCGCGGAGGCCCACGTACGCGCCCAGTCGGGCCGCCCGATACGTCATGTGGCGGCAGTGGTCCTTGAGGTCACGGTCCTTGGCCTCGACGGCGTTGGACAGCGCGACGACGATGCGAATGCGCCTGCTCGGTGCGCCGGGGACCGTGGTGCCGGCGCAGCGGACCCCGGATGCGGGCCAGCAGCTCCAGGGGGTGACAGGGCTTGAGGATGACGTCGTCGGCGCCCGCATCGAACGCGCGCATGCGGTGGTCGAACGAGGTCCGCTCCGTCAGCGCGAGCACGGGCAGCGTCGCCGTGCGGTGATCGGCCCGCAGTCGACGCAGCAGCTCGAACGCGTCGAGACGCGGCACGGCGAGCGACAGGATCAGGAGGTCGGGTTGGTGTTCGTGGACCGCGTGCAGGCCGTTCTCGCCATCGGCGACGGCGTTGACGAGATACCCGGCCCCCGCAAGGACCTGCGTCAACTCGTGACGAACGACCGAGTCATCCTCGATGACTGCCACGCGGGGAGCGACGAACGCCTCCCGTGCAGCGTCTGGCAACGCTGATTCCCTCTCACATAGCTTCGCGACGACCGAAGCGGGCCGCAGCATAGCACCGTCGGGCCGGCCGACGTACGCGGTCATGCTCCGGTACGTCCGAGCGGC
Organism: uncultured Chloroflexia bacterium; assembly: GCA_963760625.1. Lineage (GTDB taxonomy): Bacteria > Chloroflexota > Limnocylindria > Limnocylindrales > CSP1-4 > JAFMJV01. The sequence goes on along the minus strand of CAVXDU010000015.1, from coordinate 20,545 downwards.
CACGTCGACCTTCTGGATCGACTCCCCTACCATGCTCATCGGAGCTCGGGAGATAGGAGGACGGATGCGCCGGCAGCCAGCTTGCTCATGGCCGCGCTGCTCGCGGTGCGCCGTTGCGTCCAGCGTGCCTGCGGCGGCGGCCCAGAACGACTACCCAGCCAGGGACTCCGGCTACCACAGCTACCCCGAGATGGTCCAGGCGCTCAAGGACGCCGAGGCCGCGCACCCCGACATCGTGCGGGTGTTCGTCCATCGGCGAGAGCTACCAGGGCCGCAAGATCTGGGTCGCCGAGGTGAGCGACCACGTGGGCACGGACGAGGGCGAGCCGGAGGTCATGTTCGATGGCCTGCACCACGCGCGGGAGCACCTCTCGGGCGAGATGCCGCTGTACATCCTGCGGCTGCTGACCGGCAACTACGGCAAGGACACCGCCGCTCGGCGAGCGGGTGACCCACATCGTGGACAGCCGGCGGATCTGGATCATCCCCATGGTCAACCCGGACGGGCTCCAGTACGACCTGGGCGGCGATTCGTACCGCGAGCTGGCGCAAGAACCGCCAGCCCAACCGCGGGCTCGAGCGCCGTGGGCACCGACCTCAACCGCAACTACGACTACGCCTGGTCCAGGGGCACCAGCGACCCGCAGCTCCATCAACTACCGCGGGCGAGCAGCCGTTCTCGGCGCCCGAGACCCGGGCCATCCGTGACTTCGTGCTCAGCCGCCGCAGTCGACGGGCTCCAGCGCATCCGGGCCCACATCTCGTTCCACACCGCCGGCGAGTTCGTGCTCTGGCCGTACGGCTACACCCATGCCGCGTGCCGCCGGACATGACCGCCCTCGATGCCAGCTCGCCTTCAAGCGGCTGGGCCGGCACATGGCCGCCACCAACGGCTACCGGGCACGCCAGTCGAGCGACATGTATCCCACCTACGGCGACGAGATCGACTGGCTGTATGGCACCCAGCGCATCTTCAGCTACACCTTCGAGATGTATCCGACCACGGCGGACACGTCCGGCACCGCCACTACCCGCCGGACGAGCTCATCGGCCGGGAGACGCAGCGCAACCGCGAGGCGGTGCTCTACCTCATGGAGCAGGCCGCACTGCCCGTATCGGGTCGACCGGCAAGGCCGCGTCCTACTGCGGACCGCTGTATGACGACCTGGAGGTCGCCCGAGGCTGGCGACGTGAACCCCGACGGCACCGACACCGCCGACTGCGGGCGCCTGGCAGCGGGGCGACCCGATCGCGTCCGCGCTGGCAGCTGGGCTCGGCGATCTCCGGGCGTGCGGTGCTGGTGACCGGCCGCGCAGGCCGGCGAGGACGTGGACGGCGGCCGGACCACGGTCCGGTCGCGGTCGGTCCACCTGCCGGCGGGAACGGCCGCGACGCTGCGGCTCCGCTACTGGGTGGGCATGTCCACCGAGCGCGACCGGCACAGGATCGCTTCCGTGTCCGACTGGTGCGATCCGTCGGACGGCGCATGTCGCTGGCGACCGCGCTGACCGTCACGGGTCCGACGGTCGTCGCAGGCCGTCCTGGCGGGGTCGCTCAGCTGGCCGATCCCCGAGGCGCTGCGTGGCGAGGACGTCGCCATCGAGCTGTACGCTGCGGACAACGGTGCCGACGCGATCGTGGAGGCAGGCGTCGACGACGTCCGGATCACGGTCGCCGACGCCGTGAGTCAACCAGGACGCCTGTGACCGCCCCCCGACCGCCGCCCTGGCCGCCATGGTCGTCGCGCTGCTCCTCTGGCCATCGGGACTGCCGCTGCCGGCAGCGAGCCGATACCCCGCACGGGACTCGGGGTACCACGACTACCCGGAGATGGTGGCCGAGATCCACGAGGTCGCGGCTGCTCACCCCGATATCGTCCGGATCTTCTCCATCGGCGATCGCTACCAGGGTCGACCGCATCTGGGTCGTCGAAGTCAGCGACCACGTGGGCACCGACGAGGGGGAGCCCGAGGTGCATGTTCGATGCCCTGCATCACGCACGCGAGCACCTGACCCCGGAGATGGCGCTGTACACGCTGCACCTGCTCGCCGACTCGGTACGGCGACGACGCCGCCTGGGGCGCCGGGTGACCGACCTGGTCGACAGCCGACGGATCTGGATCGTCCCCATGGTCAACCCCGATGGCCTGGTCTACGACCTGGGCGGTGGCCACTTCGGTGACGGGGCATACCGCGGCTGGCGCAAGAACCGTCAGCCGACGCCCGGTTCGAGCCAGGTCGGCACGGACCTCAACCGCAACTACGGCTACGGCTGGACTGGCGGCGGCAGCCACGGGCCATCACCTACCCCGGCCCGCACGCCTTCTCCGCGCCCGAGACGCGCGCCATCCGTGACTTCGTCCGCAGTCGGCGGCAGGGCGGCATCCAGCGCATCCGGACCTACATCACGTTCCACACCACCGGCCAACTCGTGATGTGGCCCTACAGTCGCGACTCCCGCGACCTGCCGCCGGACATGACCATCCCTCGACCAGCGGACCCTGGTCGCGATGGGCCGACACATGGCCGCGACGCAACGGCTATCGCGCCGAGACAGTCGGGAGACCTGGGCAGCAAGCCCGGCACGGCGATCGACTGGCTGTACGGCAGCCAGCGGATCTTCGCCTTCACGTTCGAGCTGTACCCGGGCTGGCCGCGCAAGGTCGCGCGGTTCTACCCACCCGACGAGATCATCGAGCGCGAGACGGAGCGCAACCGCGAGGCGGTGCTGTACCTCATCGAGATGGCCGACTGTCCCTACGCGCGCCATCGGCAAGGCAGTCGCGCTACTGCGGGCCGCTGTACGACGACCTGGAGATCGACCGCGGCTGGAAGGTGGACCCGTTCGGCACCGACACCGCGGCGCCGGCGCCTGGCAGCGCGGCGACCCGGTCGCCTCGACCTGGCAGCTGGGCTCGGTCGGGTCCGGACGGTACGTGCTGGTCACCGGGCTCGGGCGAGGCGTGGACGTCGATGGCGGTCGAACGACAGTCCGGTCACGGTTCGTGCCGCTGCCCGCGGGCCGAGAGGCCACGCTCCGGTTGCGGTACTGGACTGGGCTGTCGAGCGCGGCGCGGACGACGCCGACGGTTCCGGGTCCAGGTCATCGATGGGACGCCGGTGGACGTGCCCCCTGCTCGACGCGCTCGAGTGCAGCGGCGACGGCTCGTCGCACACGCCCGACTGGCACTACCTGCGCGTGCCGCTGCCGGCGTCCACGGAGGGCCAGCGAGTCGCGGTGCTGCTGACGGCCCGGCGATGCGGGCGCGGCTGCCACCGTCGAGGCGGGCGTGGACGACGTGCGCATCACGCTGTCGCCGACTCCGTAGCCGCAGAGAGACGTATCCGATCGCCGGCAGTGGTCGCGGGCCAGCGACGCGGACCGGCTACGATGCTGCATCACGATCGGTGGAGGAGCCGGTCGGATACACGCACGACCGGATGCCCGTCCGCCCAGGGACGGCGCCGGACCACAGGAGGAACGAATGCGGAAGACCCGTATCACCACGCTCGCGACCGTCGTCGCGGCCGCGACGCCTGGCCGTCGGCGGGCGCCGTCGCCAGCGCTCAGAGCCCAGCGGCGCCGGGCCGTCGGACCGATGAAGATCGGCCTCGTGACCGACGTCGGCACGCTGAACGACCGGAACTTCAACGAGTACACATTCGAGGGTGCACAGGACGGTGCCGCTGCGATCGGCGCCGCGGAACCGGGTGCCTTCGTACCCAAGGATGCGTCGGACGACATCGTCAAGAACATCCAGGCGTTCGTGGACCAGGGCTACGACATCATCGTGACGATCGGCTTCGCCTCGGCGCCGACACGACGCATTCGCGCCAAGGCCAACCCGGACATCTGGTTCATCGGGTATCGACCAGTCACTCATCTGCGTCGACGACAGGGCGACTGACACGACTCCACGTTCGCCATGCGAAGGGCGATGTGCTGCGCGACCTGCTGCCCAACTCGTGTCGGCATCGACTTCGCAGAGGAGCAGCCGGGCTACCTCGCCGGCATCGTGGCGGCGACGCTTCAGCAAGACCGGCAACATCGGCGGCGATCGGCGGTACCAGCGCCGTGCCCGCGGTATCCAACTACATCAGCGGATATCGAGGAACGGCGCCAAGGCGGTGAACCCGGACATCGAGGTCAACAGCATGTATCTCATCGCCGACTTCGGACGCCAAGGCCTTCCATGACCCGGTCGGAAGACGAGTCCAGCACAACAGTTCCTGGCCCTGTTCCCGGGCATCGACGTGATGTTCCAGGTCGCTGGCGAGACCGGCAATGGGGTCCTCCAGGCCGCCTGCGACGCGGGAGCTCTAGGCATCGGCGTGGATGTCGACCAGTTCTGTCGCTCAACGCGGCCGACCGATGCCTCGTACAGCTGTCGTGACAGCGCCGAGAAGAAGCTCCAGGAACGTCTCGGACATGACCGTCCAGGCGATCGCGGCGGGTACCGCCAGGGCGGTGACATCAGCTCGACATCAGCAACGAGATGTCGGCCTCTCGCGATTTCCACGACTTCCAGAGCCTGATCACGCCTGAGCTGCAGGCCGCTCGACACGCGACGGCCGGCCTGAAGGACGGCAGGCATCGGCCTGCGAGACCTGCCGCCGCGTCCTGCGGCAAGCTCCCCAAGTGACGGGCGGGCGAACTCCAGCTGAACTCGGCTGAGCGGGTCGCCACCTGCGGCGGGCCGCTCGTCGCATTTCGAGTTGGTGCCTCTGTCATCCACGAGGCCGAGGGCTGCGTCGACCGACAGTCAGGTGGTCGCACCGGCGCTCGAGATGCGCGGCATCACCAAGCGCTATCCAGGTGTCGTCGCCAACGACGACATCGACCTGCGACGTCGGACCGGGCGAGATCCATGCCCTGCTGGGCGAGAACGGCGCCGGCAAGTCCACGCTCATGAACATCCTGTACGGGCTCGCGCGGCCCGACGAGGGTGACGATCCTGCTCGACGGCGTGCCGAGGTCCACATCCAGCGGTCCGAGCGATGCCATCGCCCGGGGCATCAGCATGGTCCACCAGCACTTCATGCTCGTGCCCGGTCCTGACGGTCGCCGAGAACATCCTGCTCGGCGAGGAGACGATGGCCAACGCCATCTTCCTCGACCGGAAGGAAGCGCGTCCGCCGCATCCGCGAGCTGGCAGCACGCTTCGGCTTCGACATCGACCCGGACGCGAAGGTCGACGACATCTCGGTCGGCTGGCAGCAGCGTGTGGAGATCCTCAAGGCGCTCTACCGCGAGGCCCGGATCCTGGTCCTCGACGAGCCGACGGCCGTGCTGACGCCCCAGGAGACGATCGAGATCTTCGTGCGTCCTGCGTCGGCTCGCCGACGAGGGCCACAGCATCATCTTCATCAGCCACAAGCTGTACGAGGTGCTGGAGATCGCCGACCGCATCACGGTCATCCGGCGCGGCAAGGTGGTCGGTGAGCGCGTACCCGCGCGAGACCAACGAGGAGGAGCTGGCAGAGCTGATGGTCGGCCGCGACGTGCAGCTCGACGTCGACCGCGGCGACGAGTCACCCCGGTGACGTCGTGCTGCAGCGTGCGCGGGCCTGCCCGGTCAGGACGACCGCGGCCGGAGGTCGTGTCGGGGCGTCAGCTTCGAGGTCCGCGCCGGTGAGATCCTGGGTATCGCCGGCGTCGCGGGCAACGGCCAGGACGAGCTGGTCGACGCCACTCACCGGCCTGCGACAGCCGCACGGCGGGACGCATGTCGCTCGGCGGCCGAGACGTGACGCGGTCATGAGCCCCGAGAGCTGCACGAGCGGGGCGTGTCGCTTCGTGCCCGCCGACCGGCATCGCTTTGGGCTGGTCCTGTCCTTCCCGATCGACGGACAACCTCGTCCTGACCGACTACTACGCGTCCGCCATACGCCCGAGGGCATCCTGCGCGATGACGCCGCCATCGGCCGGGACGCAACGGAGCATCGCGCAGTTCGACATCCGAACGCCCTCCGCCGACGCGTGACGGTCGCGACGCTCTCCGGTGGCAACCAGCAGAAGGTGGTGATGGCCCGGGAGTTCGACCGTGACCTCGCGGCTCCTCATCCTCGACCAGCCGACCCGCGGCCTCGATGTCGGCAGCATCGAGTTCATCCATCGCCAGACCATCGCCAAGCGCGACGCCGGCACCGCGGTCCTGCTCGTCTCCGCGGAGCTGGACGAGGTCCTGGAGATGTCCGATCGCATCGCCGTCATGTATCGGGGCAGGCTCGTGGCCGTCGTGGATGGCCGAACCGCGACCAGAACGAGTCGGGCTGCTGATGGCGACCGGCGGCCGCGAGGCAGGCGTCGACACGGCCGCGGAGCCCGTCGCATGACCCGATCACCGTTCGCAACGGCGCGACCATGCCGGTACGGGCCACGGGAGATCGGCCGATGACCGCCGCGTCGCCGCCGATACCGGCGCCCACCCCACGCGCGCATCCGAGCGCCTGCGTCGCCTGTGGTGGTTGATCGCGGTCCCCCTGGTCTCCGTCCTGCTGGCGCTCCTGGTCGGGGCGTTCATCATCCTGGCCTCCGAGCTGCTGGTGATCGGCGGTCCTTCGACCTCGCCCTGCCGTTCGAGGCGTATGCGGCCCTGCTGCAAGGGCTCGCTGTCGGCAGCTGGGACGCCATCATCGACACGCTCGTGCCACTACCCCGCTGATCCTGGCCGGTCTCTCCGTGGCCTTCGGCTTCAAGGCCGGCCTGTTCAACATCGGCGCCCAGGGCCAGTTCCTCATGGGCGTGCTTGGGGCCGGCTGGGTGGGCGTCGCGCTGCGCGACGCCTCTCCGATCGTCGCCATCCCGGCTGCCTTGCTGGGCGGCGTGTCGCCGGGGCGTTCTGGGGCTTCATCCCCGGCTGGCTCAAGGCGTATCACGGCGCGCACGAGGTGGTCACCACCATCATGCTCAACTACATCGCCCTCTCCTCCTCGCGTGGGCGATCATGGGTCCACTCCGGGTCGCGGGCGCTCCGGCGGCCATCACGCCCACGTCGGCAACGCCGCGCTGCCGATCCTCGCCGGGCGCGACGGACACACCGGCATCCTCATCGCCCTCGTGGCGGTCCCGATCGTGTGGTGGGTCCTGTACCGGACGACGGTCGGGTTCGAGGTGCGCACCGTCGGCGCCAATCCGGAGGCCGCGCGGTACGCCGGGATGCGGCCGCGGACGCATCATCGTGGTGACGATGTCGATCGGCGGCCTGCTCGCAGGCCTCGCTGGTGCCATCGCAGATGCTGGGGATCAGTCACAAGACGACCTCGTCGTACGCGACCAACGTGGGCTTCGATGCCATCACCGTCGCCCTGCTGGGTCGCTCCAACCCGCTCGGGATGCTTCTGGCGGCACTGCTCATCGGCATCATGCGGGCTGGGGCGAGGTCGATGCAGATCAAGGCAGGTATCCCGGTGCAGATCATCGACATCCTCCAGGCCATCATCCTGTTCTTCCTGGTCGCCAACTCGTCATCCGTCGATGGCTCACGGCTGAGTGACGTGCGGCCGGGCATGAGCGCGAGCGAGAAGATCACCCGCGTTGTCGCGAACGAGCCCTTGCCCTGATGGACTTCCTGATCCACCTTCCGGTGGTCGGACTCGTCTTCCAGTTCGTCGACTACCTGATCGACGTACTGACGCTCATCGGACCGATCATCCTGTCGCTCCGCCACGCCGATCGCCCTGGCGCGCTTTGTGCGGCGTGCTCTGCGAGCGCTCCGGTGTCGTCAACATCGGCATCGAGGGGATGATGCTCGCGACCGCGTTCATCGGCTGGTTCGTGGGTGTTGCGCTCGGTCCGACGCTCGGCGGGTCGCCAACGGCCATCTTCGGCCTGACCCCAGCGCTCGTGATCTGCGCTCGCTGCCGCGCTGGTCGGGGGCATGCTCGATCTCGCTGATGCTCGCCTGGCTCGGCATCAGCGTCCGCGCGGACCAGATCATCAGTGGCACGATCATCAACATCGCTGCCTTCGGCATGACCGGCTACCTCATCTCACTGCTGGCCCAGTCCTCGCCGGTCGGGGCGGGCAGTTTCTCGAGGCTCGACCCACCGACCGCATTGACGGATCTGCCGGTCGTCGGCTGGATCTTCAAGACGATCCTCGGCCAGGGTCCGATCACGATCGCCGTGCTGCTCATCGTGGTCGTCATGCAGGTCCTGCTGTTCCGATCGCGCTGGGGGCTGCGGACCCGCGCGGTCGGCGAGCACCCGAAGGCGGCCGAGACGGTGGGCATCGACGTCATCGCGTCCGCTACCGAAACGTCATCCTCTCGGGTGGCTACTCGCCGGCCTTGCGGGAGCCTGATCTGACCCTTGAGAACGGTAACTCGTTCCAGGACGGCATGTCCACGGGCCGCGGATTCATCGCCCTCGCGGCGCTGATCGTCGGTCGCTGGACCCCGGTCGGCGCCTTCGGTGCGGCTCTCCTGTTCGCCTCATCCGAAGGCTCGCGCGGCTCGATCTCATTCGTGCCACCGACTGGACGAGCTCGGACGAGTTCCTGACGGCCGTCCCGACAGCAGTTCTATTCGCGCTGCCGTACCTCGTGACCATCATCGTGCTAGCGGGTGTCGTCGGACGAAGCATCCCACCTGCCGCAGACGGCAAGCCGTACGAGCGTGAGAGCGTCACCTGATGGCGACGCGGTCGGACGACCTCCGTCGGACGCGTGACATCCTCGACCTGCAGGACGGCACAGGGCCGGTCCCCGTGCTGGATGCATCCGAGATGCTGGCGGCACTGCGGGCATGCGCGGCGGATCGCCGTGGTCGGAGCCTCGGCGGACCCGTGGCGCCCGAGCCATGGCGTGATGCGCACCCTGCTGGCCGCCGGCTACGACTGCGTGCCGGTCAACCCCAACGTTGCGGAAGTGCTCGGGGTTCGGAGCTGGCCCGGCCTGGAGGCCGCGGTCGAGGCCACCGGACCCGTCGACCTGGTCGACGTGTTCCGGCGCCCCGAGTTCACGCCCGACGTCGCCCGATCCGCGGTGGCCATCGGTGCCAGGGTGCTGTGGCTCCAGCTTGGTGTGGTGTCGTGGGAGGCGGCGGACATCGCGCACGCGGGTGGGCTCGGGGTGGTCATGGACCGCTGCACCGCCATCGAGCTGGGTCGCCTGGGCGGTGAGTGAGCGGGTAGTCCGGACCGGTCCTAGCGGACGATGAAGCCCACCACGATGAGCACGATCCCGACGATCGCCACAGCGCTCCACAGCCGGATGCGGTTGCGGAGCAGGTCGCGCATCTCGTCGGCTCCGGTGCGTGCCGAGTCATCGGCGAGCCGCCCACCACGCCAGTCGTCGTATCGACGGAGGTTGGCCTGGGTCGCCTCGAGCGACCGATAGTGGGCCAGCGGCTGACGGACCTGCCAGATGCCCAGCAGCAGCAGCAGGCCATCCCGGCGACCCAGAGGATCACGTTCAGCAGCACGGCTTGGTCCGGTCCTCAGGCGAGCCCGAGCAGCTCGCGCAGCAGCGCGCCAACGGTCGCAGCATCCGCCTGGCCACGCGTCTGCTTCATCACCTGCCCCGTCAGGAACCCGATGGCCTGGACCTTGCCCGCCCGCACATCGGCGACCGCCGTGGGATTGGCGTCGATCACGGCCTGCGGCCGCCAGGTCCGGAGCGCGCCCGTATCGCTGATGCGCTTGAAGCCGGCCTCCGTCGACGATGCTCGGCCACCGGCCGGCCGCGTCGCCGCATGCAGCGCGAACACCTCCTTGGCATTCGTGCCCGAGAGTTCGCCGGCTCTCCACCATCCGCACCAGGGCCGCCAGCTCGCGCCGGGTCCACTCGAGCCACCGCGGCGGCGCCCCCCTCCCCCTTGGCCAGCCGCAGGTACTCGCCGGTCACCCAGTTGGCGAGCCTTGCGGCGGGCAGCGTCCCATCCGCCGCGAGCGCGGCGCCTCGAACACGCGCCGCGGCCGCGGGTCTGCCGCGATGACGACGGCGTCCGACGGCGCCAGTCCCAGGCCGCACGTAGCCGCTCGCGACGCGCCGCCGGCAGCTCCGGCATCGACGGCGCGGATCGACTCCAGCCACCGCCGTCCACCCGCAGTGGCGGCAGGTCCGGCTCCGGGAAGTATCGATAGTCGTCGGATGACTCCTTGACCCGCATCCGGTAGGTCAGGCCGCGGTCGTCGTCCCAGCCACGCGTCTCCTGGACGAGCGGCTCGCCCGGAGTCGAGCGCCCGCGTCTGTCGCTCGATCTCGAAGCCGATGGCCCGCTCCACGCTCCGGAACGAGTTCATGTTCTTGACCTCGACCCGGGTGCCGAACGCCTCGCGTGCCGACCGGTCGCAGGGACACGTTCGCCTCCACCCGCATCTGGCCGTTCTCCATCGCCGCGTCCGAGGCACCGATGGTCACCAGCAGCAGCCGCAGCTCCTCCGCGTACCGGCGCGCCTGCTCGGCCGTCCTGACCACCGGATCGGTGACGATCTCCATGAGCGCCGTGCCGGAGCGGTTGAAGTCGACCAGGCTCACCTGCCGACCCGGCGTCGTCGACCCGGTGGATGAGCCGGGCCGTGTCCTCCTCCAGGTGGGCGCGGGTGATGCTGATGGTCACCGGGCCCTCGCTGGTGTCGAACGTCAGGCTGCCGCCCGATGCCAGCGGCAGGTCGTACTGGCTGATCTGGTAGCCCTTGGGCAGGTCGGGATAGAAGTAGTTCTTGCGGTCCCAGCGCGTGACCGCGGGGGTCGTGCGCACCGATGGCGATACCGGTGGCCAGCACGTGCCGCACCGCCAGCCGGTTGATGACCGGCAGCACGCCGGGCATCGCCAGGCAGACCGGGCAGGTGTGGCTGTTGGGCGGCGCGTCCTGGAAGTCCGTGGAGCAGCCGCAGAACATCTTGGACGCCGTCCTGAGCTGGACATGGCACTCGATGCCGATGACGGCCTCGTAGCGTCGGGTCGGCGGTGCCGGGCTGTTCACCACGCCCGAGAGTGTCGCACGCCCGACCTCGACGGGCATGGGCGACGCGTTACACAGTCCCGTTGCGCGGGCGTCGTCCTGGAGACTCCGGATCGTGGCGACGTGCCGGATCGTGGACGTGCCGGATCGCCGCGACGTGCCGACCGATCGTGGACGTGCCGGCATCGGGGACGTGCCGGATCTGGACATTCCGGCGCCCATGCGACAAGTAGCCGACATCGGACCCCTAGATTTCGGACGAATCGACGCCTGGTCGCCGGATCGTCAAGGTCCCAGCCGATGTCGGAGCGTGGACCGCCGCCTCAGCTCCGCGGCCGTGGAGGAGTCATCCGGCTACCAGATACCAGTAGGCCGGAAAGTCCAGATGGCGACCATGAGGCAGATGCCGGAGCAGATGCCGAGGCATGCCGGGAGGCAGTGCGAGGCAGATGCCGCCTCCGGACGGTCGCACCACGGACGCTATCCAAGCGAGGACAGGAAGCGCTCGATGCGCACCAGCGCCTCCTCCAGCTGCTCGTAGCTGGTGGCCAGGCTGGCCCGCACGTAGCCCTCACCGGACGGCCCGAAGGCCGAGCCCGGGCACCACCGCGACCTGGTGCTCGAACAGCAGCCGCTCGCTGAACTGCTCGCTGGTGAGGCCCGTGCCGGCGATGCGCGGGAAGGCGTAGAACGCGCCCCGGGGCTCGACCGTGGGCAGGCCGATCCGGTTCAGCCCATCGACGAACATCCGCCGGCGCCGGTCGTACTCGCCGACCATCCGCTGGACGTCCGGCTCCGCGGCGGTCAGCGCGACCAGCGCGGCGTCCTGGGCGGTCGTCGGGCGCGGACATGATCTGGTACTGGTGAACCTTGACCAGCCCCTCGATGAGGTCCCTGGGCGCGCAGGCGTAGCCGACCCGCCAGCCGGTCATGGCATACGCCTTGGAGAAGCCACCCAGCAGGATGGTCCGCTCCCGCATGCCGGGCAGCGCACTGAACGCCTCGTGCTGGTGGTCGCCGTACACCAACCGGTCGTAGATCTCGTCGCTGATGACCAGCAGGTCGTGGCGCTCGACGATGTCCGCGATGGCCCGCAGCTGTCCCGGGCTCCAGCACGGCACCGGTGGGGTTGCAGGGGTAGCCCAGGAACAGCACCTTGGTTCGGGGCGTGATGGCCGCCTCCAGCCTGCGTCGGGTCGAGCGCCCAGCCGTCGTCCTGGCTCGTGGCGCACCAGCACCGGCACGCCACCCGCGAACGTGATGCCCGGGACGTACGCCACGTACGAGGGCTCGTGGAGGATGACCTCGTCGCCCGGGTCGATGATCGCGGCGAGTGCGATGGCCAGTGCTTCCGAGGCACCGACGGTGACCAGGATCTCGCCGTCGGGGTCGTAGCTGACGCCGTACAGTCGCTCCAGATTGCGCGACAGCGCCCGGCGCAGCTCGATGGTCCCGAAGTTGCTGGTGTAGTGCGTGCGGCCCGAGCGCAGGGACCGGACACCTTCCTCGATGACCTGGGGCGGCGTCGTGAAGTCCGGCTCGCCGATACCCAGGCTGATGACGTCGGGCATCGTGGCGAGCACATCGAAGAACTTGCGGATGCCCGACGGCGGCACCTCAAGGACGCGCCGCGCAAGGCGCGGACGGCCAGAGATGGCGGCGGGCTCGGTCTCGGCGGTCATGGCGCTCCTTGGCGGCCGCGGGAGCCCCGAGTATACGAGCAGCGAGCACGAAGGCTGATGCTGTCACGACTGGCTCTCACGGCTTCGACGTGCCACACTAACCTCATGGCAGACGCATACGTGACATCCATGCTCGGGGATGGTGAGAAGATCCTGGCGGAGGCGCGCCAGCACTGGATGGCGATCATCAGATTCGCGCTGCAGCCAATCCTCGTGCTGTTGGCGGCGTTCGTGTGCCTTGGCATCGGGACGTGGCTGAATCCGACAGGCGATGGCCTGTTCAACGACGTCTTCCGATGGATCGACACGCTCCTGGGGCTGTTGACCGCCGGCCTGTTCATCCTGGCCGTCTTCTGGCTTCCCATCCAGATCTTCCGCTGGACCAAGCGCCGTTACCTGGTCACGGATCGTCGAGTCCTGTACACCGAAGGCGCACTGCGCCACTCCAGCACGGACGCCGGCCTGCACATGATCACGGATGTCGGCTTCCGCCAGACATTCCTGGGTCAGCGAATGGGTTTCGGCGACCTGGTCATCGCCACCGCTGCCAACCGCCCACTGCATTTCCGCCAGATACGGGATGCGGTAGCGTTCAAGAAGGTCATCATGGCCGCGCAGCAAGGGACGCTCGTGGAGCGTGCGGACCAGATCATGGGTAAGTCCGACGCGGTACCGAGCGTGGCCGCCGTGGCGACGGCTATCGACCCAACGAACTTCCCACCGCCACAACCTGCGTGGGATGGGGGCGACGTGCCGCAGATGGCGGAGGATGACGTGCCGCCCCCGGATCCACTCGATCTCCGGGACACCCGCGGTGGCAGTCGCAGCCGCCGAGCCCGCAGTGGCAGCCGCCGAGCCCGCAGTGCCGCCGAGCGCCGTCACCCGGCCGCCGAGCCCGCAGTGGCAGCCGCCGAGCCCGCAGTGGCAGCCGCCGAGCAAGCAGTCGCCGCCGACGCCGTCACCCCGGCCGCCGAGCCACCAGTGGCAGCCGCCGAGCCCGCAGTGGCAGCCGCCGACGCCGTGCACCCCGGCCGCCGAGCCCGCAGTGGCAGCCGCCGCCGACGCGCCAACCGGGGTGGAGGGAGTCACTGCAGGCCTGGCCGAGTTGGCCGACCTCCACGATTCGGGCGCCATCTCGGACGCCGAGTTCGAGACCAGGAAGCAAGGGCTCCTCGACAGTCTCTAGGGTCCGACTCGACTGGTTCGTGGGGTCTCGCTCGTCGAGCGCGTACCGTCGGACGCATGACCATGGGGCCCCTGGCCTGTCACGACGCTGTCTCGGATATCCTCACTCCGCGGACGCCCAAGACGACCGCCGATACGGGCCCTGATACGCCCGCCGATAACAAGGAGACTCATGAGAACCCGCTCTCTCGCCGCCGCCTCCCTATCGTGCATGTTGCTGTTCGGTGCTTCGGCGGCCGTCAGCGCCCAGGACGAACCGAAGCAACTGCTGGCCCAGGCTCTGCAGGCGACGTCCACCGCGACGTCCTTCCACTTCCTGGTCACGGCGGACGGCACCCTCAACTTCGGCGAAATGCTTGGCGACACCCCGTTCCCGATCACCGGCACCAAGGCCGAGGGTGATGTCTCGGTCACGACGCAGAGTGCCCAGTTGACCTTTGACATTCCTCTCGGCGCCGTCTCCCTGACGGGTGGCGTCATCTACCCCAATGATGGGTCGCTCTACGTCAAGCTGGCGTTGCCCAACGCATCGTCCGCCGACCTATGGCACAAGATCGCCATGGACTCGTTGCCCATGGGTGTCGGTGCATCACCCTCGCCCGGCGCGCCGGATATCGCCGCCAAGATCGAGGAGGCCCTCACGGCGTCGGGCGCGACGCTCACCGACGAGGGTGACACGCCCTGCGGAGCGGGCACCTGCACCAAGCTCCACCTGGAGCTGCCCGCGTCGGCGATCAACGGCCGGCTCGGTGCCCTGATGCCCGGCGAATCCGCCGCCCCGAGTCCGGTCGCCAGCGCTGCGGCTGCGGCACCCATCCCGGTCGACATCCTCGTGGACAACGCCACGAGCCGCATCGATTCGCTGACCACCCACGTGGTCGGCGTCACCGAGGGCACGGATGTGACCGTCACCATCGCACTCAGCGCGTATGACGTTCCGGTCACGGTCACTGCGCCGCCGGCCGACCAGGTGACCGACGAGTCGCTGTTCGGCTCCTGAACCTCGTGACCGGTCGAGATCGGCCGGTACCCAGTACGCTGTCAGGAAGCGCGGGTCCCTGCCGGGGCCCGCGCTTCATCTATCCGCGGTGCACGTCCTTCGACCCGCCTGGCGCGGCCGTCGCCGGGTCATCAAGTCGACCGAGGTCCGTCGGCTCGACAGCCCGCCAGGGCGCGTCGGCGCTGATGGCCTCCCATGCCCGGCCCAGCAGGAACAGGGTCGGTTCGTCGAATGCCTTGCCGATGAACTGGAGGCCGACCGGCAGCCCTTCCGACAGCCCGCAGGGCACTGAGATACCCGCCAGTCCCGCCACGTTGACGGGCAGGGTGCAGGCATCCGAGAGGTACATCGCGACCGGGTCGTCCATCCGGGAGCCCAGCCCGAAGGCGACGGTGGGGCTGGTGGGCGCCACCAACGCATCGACCGTGCCGAACGCCGCGTCGAAGTCACCCTTGATGAGCGTCCGGACCTTGAGAGCCTTCAGGTAGTACGCGTCGTAGTAGCCCGCCGACAGGGCGTAGGTGCCGAGCATGATGCGTCGTTTGACCTCCGCGCCAAAGCCAGTGCCACGCGTGGCCAGATAGTCGGCCAGGACATCGCCGCCACGGACGGAGTGGCCATACCGGATCCCGTCGTAGCGGGCGAGGTTCGCCGAGGCCTCCGCGGGCGCGATGATGTAGTAGGTCGCGAGACCGTAGTCGGTGTGGGGCAAGTCGATGTCCACGATCTCGGCACCGGCCGCTGCGAGCGCGGCGACCCCTTCCCTGACCCGCGCCTCGACGCCCGGCTCCATGCCCGGCACGAAGTACTGGCGTGGCAGCCCCAGACGCATGCCACGCAGCACACCGGCCGCCTCGTCATCGCTGTCTGCGAGTGCGGCCGCATAGTCCGGCACCGGCTCGAGCGCAGATGTGGAGTCCCGAGGATCGTGGCCCGCGATGGCTCCCAGCAGCATCGCTGCGTCGCGCGTGTCGCGGCCGATCGGGCCTACCTGGTCCAGGGACGAGGCGAAGGCGATGATGCCGAAACGCGACACACGGCCGTACGTCGGGCGGAGGCCAACGGTGCCGGTGAGCGCCGCGGGCTGGCGGATGGATCCACCGGTGTCGGTGCCGATGGCCAGCGGCACATGGTATGCAGCGACAGCCGCTGCGGAGCCACCCGACGAACCACCCGGCACGCGCGTGAGATCCCAGGGATTGGCCACGGGACCCCAGGCGCAGTGCTCCGTGGATGATCCCATCGCGAATTCATCCATGTTGGTCTTGCCCGGGATGACGGCGCCCACCGCGGCCAGCCGTTCCGCGATATGTGCGTCATAGACCCCCTGGTATCCATCAAGGATCCGACTGCCCGCGGTCGATGGCTGTCCCTGGGTCACCACGAGGTCCTTGAGTGCGACCGGGATGCCCATCAGGGGCGGTAGCGCGTCGACCGCATCGCTGCCCTGGGCGCGTGCCGTCGCCAGTCGGTCATCGGCCGCCGTGGCTGCGGCGCGAGCGCTGTGCGTGTCCAGGGATCGCCACGCGTTGAGGGCGTGATCCTGTCTCTCGATCAGGGTCAGGTGTGCATCGAGCAATTCGACCGAGCTGATCGCCCCTGCCCGGAGCAGGCCGGACATCTCATGAGCATGCAGCCGCGTCAGGTCGGAGGTATCCGCCACGGATCAGTCGCCCCCGGAGATGATGACCGGCACCACGAAGTAGTCGCCGGATCGCTCGGGGGCACCTGCGAGCGCGGCCTCGGGCGTCAGGCTGGGCGTCACCACGTCCTCGCGAAGGATGGTCTCGAGCTCGATGGTCTGCGCCGTCGGCGGGATGTCATCGGTCCGCAGCTCCGTCAGCACCGCGTACTGGTCCACGATGTGGTTCAGCTGCCCTTCCAGGAGCGACAGCTCCGCATCGGTCAGTCCGAGGCGCGCCAGATGAGCGACATGCGCGACATCGTCGCGCGACAGGGAGGCCACCGCCACAGGATAGCCGGGCGCGCACCTCCTCGACGCTCTCGTCAGGCCGATACGATGCCCACGCTGTGACCGACATCGCGATCCTGCCCCTCGAAACCCGGCGCCTGACGCTGCGGGCACTCCGGACCGCCGATGCGCCCGTGCTCGCCGGTTACCGGGACGATGCCGAAGTGGCGCGATACCAGGACTGGGAGCTGCCATTCGGCATCGCCCGGGCCGAGGCACTCATCGCGGAGCAGCTGGAGGCCGTGGGGCCACGACCGGGCGGCTGGGTGCAGATGGGTATCGAACACAAGGGCAGCCTCATCGGTGACGTAGCGGTAGGGATGGACCGCGCCGGCAGGATGGCGACCATCGGATACACGCTGCGCCGCGACCGCCAGGGCCACGGTTATGGCACGGAGGCAGTCGGTGCCCTGATCGACACGCTGTTCGAGCACGGTGTGCACCGGGTGGCGGCGACGCTCGACCCGGGGAACGTGGCGTCGGCGGCCCTACTGGAGCGGCTCGGGTTTCGATATGAGGGGCGGGCGGCGGGAGCCGCGTTCGTGCGCGGGAGATGGGCGGACGACGACCGCTACGCCATCCTGCGCGACGAGCGGGCGGCGTGGCTCGCGCGGCTCGGTCGCTGACTCGTACGTGCTCTATGGCCCGGTCTGCTCCCCTGCCAGGAGCCGCCGGAAGCCATCCTCGTCCACCACCGGAACGCCAAGCTCCTGGGCCTTGGCCAGCTTGGAACCGGCGTTCTCACCCGCCACGAGGTAGGAGGTCTTGCGGCTTATCGAGCCCGAGGCCTTGCCGCCGGCCTGTCGGATCGCCTCTTCTGCCCCCTGCCGGTCGTACCCGGGCAGGGTACCGGTGACCACGAGCGTCATACCCGCCAGCGGCCCGGCATCGATGGTCCCTCGGGACACGATCAGCGCCGGGCGCACCGGTTCCACACCGGCGTCCACGAGGTCCCCCAGGACACCGGCCGTCTCCGGCGCTGCAAACCACGCGGCCACGCTACCAGCCACCGTGGGGCCGATGCCCATCACCTGCTCAAATCGCTCCGGGGGCACTGTCTGCAACTCGCCTGTGACGCGCGCGAACCAGCCGTCCGGACCGCCCATCGGCTCGTCAGCGCCGGGTGGCCAGCTTGCCGAGATCCAGGTCGCCAGGTCGATGGCGGTCTGCTCACCGACCTGGGGGATGCCGAGGGCGTTGAGGATGCGCGCCAGTGGTCGCACCCTGGACCTGTCGATAGCCGCCTTGAGATTCTCGGCGCTCTTGCGCGCGAAGCGGTCGAGCGTCTCCAACTGCTCCACGCTGAGCCGATAGAAGTCGCCTCGGGTGTGGATCATGCCCCGTTCGAGGAGCTGTGAGAGGACCACCCAGCCGGCGCCCTCGATATCCATGCCGCCCCGCCCAGCGAAATGGCCGAACTCCTGGCCGACGCGGGCGGGACAGCGGAGGTTGGGGCAGTAGTATCGGACGGCGCCTTCGTCCTGGACCACCGCCGTGGCGCAGACAGGACAGGCGGCCGGCATCCGGAACTCGCGCTCCGTCCCCGTCCGGCGCTCCGCCAGCGGCCGTACCACCTCCGGGATGACGTCCCCCGCCTTGCGCAGGATGATGGCGTCGCCGATGCGGATGTCCTTCCTCCGGACCTCGTCGAGGTTGTGGAGGGTCGCGCGGGCGACGGTAGAGCCGGCGACCTTGACCGGGGTCATGTGTGCGACCGGGGTCAGGGTGCCCGTCCTTCCGACATACACCACGATGTCCTCGACCGTGGTCTCCACCTCCTCGGGTGGGAACTTGTACGCGATGGCCCACCGAGGGGCACGACTGACCATGCCCAGGCGACGCTGCAAGTCGAAGCGGTCGACCTTGACCACGACGCCGTCCGTCTCGTAGGCCAGGTGGTGTCGAGGTTCCTGCCAACGCTCCAGGAACCGCAACACGTCATCGATGTCCATGTCGCGCTCCCGGTTCGGCTCCACCGGGAAGCCCAGGCTCTCGAGGCGATCGAGGGCGTCCGACTGACGAAGGGTCGACGGTCGCCCATCCGGGCCGTCCTCGATGAGGATGTACGACCACGCGGAAAGCTTTCGGCCTGCGGTGACACGCGGGTCGATCTGGCGCAGGATCCGGCCGCGCAATTGCGCGGGTTGGCGTACAGCGGCAACCCGGCCTCACCGCGTTCGGCATTGATGCGCGCGAACTCGAGTTTGGGCATGTAGACCTCGCCGCGTACCTCCAGCGTGAGTGGCTCGGTCAGCCGTTTCGGAACGGCCGTGATGGTCCGCAGGTTCGCCGTGACGTCCTCGCCCGTGGTGCCGTCTCCTCGCGTAGCGCCCTGGACGAAGAGCCCACGCTCGTAGCGCAGGGAGATGGCCAGCCCGTCGATCTTGAGCTCCGCGATGTACCGGGGCGCCTCTTCGTCCGCACCCAGCAGTCGGCGGACTCGACTGTCAAAGGCTCGCAGCTCCGTCTCGTCGAAAGCGTTCCCCAGGCTGAGCATGGGCGCCAGATGGGTAACCTCGGACAGTGCGGCGGACGGGCGCCCACCGACGGACCGGGTAGGAGAATCGTCGGTGGCAAGCTCGGGATGCGCTGACTCGAGGTCCTGGAGTTCCCGGAACGCGCCGATCCCAATCAGCATCCGCCATCACCGGGGTGTCGAGCTCGTAGTAGGCCCGGTTGGCCTCGATGATGGTCGCCCGGAGCTCCGTGGCGCGCGAGGCAGGGTCGTCCGACATGACCAGATCATAGGTCGGCGGGACGGGGAGGCGCGCAGCGGCGGGTCAGCGGACGATCTGCTACCGTGCCCGGCGGTGTCCCTTCTGTCCCGTCTGCCGCTGCACCCGCTGCTCCTGGCCGCATTCGCGGTCCTGTCCGTCTACGCGGGGAATCTCACCGAGGTGCTCCCGGTCGACCTGGGCGGACCCTTGGGACCCGTAGGCCGGGCCGTCCTTGGTGCCGCGGCGGTGCTTGGCGTCTGCTCGCTGTTGCTCAGGGACTGGCGGCGCGGCGCGATCGTGGCCACTGCGCTCGTCGCCGCGTTCGCCTTCTTCGGCCGATTGGCGCCGGAATTCCTGGGCATCGGGGTGTCGGAGCAGCTCCAGTTGGCGGCGTGGGCCGTGGCCATCGTGATGGCCGCGGTGTTCGCCGTCCGGGCGCGGGACACGCTGCCCGGAACCACCGTAGCGCTCAACGCATTCACGCTCATCCTGCTGGCCCTGACGTTGTGGACCATCGTGCCCTACGAGTCAGGACGCGTGGTCGCACGAGGACCATCGTCCGTGGCCACGGCCAACCCGATCCACGCGACCCGGGTACCGGAACGGGACATCTATCTCATCGTGCTCGACCGCTATGGGTCCGAGTGGTCCCTGGAGCATCGGTTCGGAATCACCGACAACGACCTCCCGGAATGGCTCGCCGACCAGGACTTCCAGGTCGTACCCGGAGCGCGGGCGAACTATCGGGCGACCGATTTCTCGCTGTCCTCGATGCTCAGCATGGAGATGCTCGACGAGTACAGCATCGACCCTGGCCGCGACTCGGGTGACCGTACCGCCGCCCGGTCCCGTCTGGAACGGCCCGCGGTGGCGGCCTTCCTCAAGGACAACGGCTATACCTACTACCAGCTGGGGTCGTGGTACGGGCCGACGCAGACCAACGAGCTCGCCGACGTCACCCTGTCGTGGGAGGACTCGACGGAGTTCGAGTCGGTCCTTCGACAGTCGACCATCCTGCCAGCAATCGATCGCCTGTTGGGACGGACCATGGGTGAAGGCGATGAGTTCCGGGACGGGGCGC
>CAVXDU010000014.1:0-31545 GCA_963760625.1 uncultured Chloroflexia bacterium | reverse complement strand
ATTGGCCGGCCGGTCACCTCTGGTCGCCGGACGGGGCCCGGGTGGCGACTGGTCGGCAGGTCGGTGGCAAGAGCGTCCTCGCCATCATCGACGCCGCCTCGGGGATGTGCTTCCCGATGGCCCCACGCTCGACCAGGCCTTTCCAGGCGGCGTCCACTACCCGAGCTGGCAGCGCCTCGCCGTCGCGCCATAGCAGGGGCATCCGCTCCACTTGGGCGCCGGGTTCTCGGGCCGGGCGCCCGCTGCTTCGTGTCCTCGGTCGCGACCATGCGTTGTAGGCCCCGTCGAGCGGCCAGAACGGTGGGACGGTCTCCGGGACGCTGTGGCGGGGGACGCTCGAGCCATGAACCGCCGTCTCGAGGAGGACGTGCCCGAGGTCCGGGTGATGGAACCCGGGGGCTGGGAGCGCCGGCCGTGTAGAGTGCATCATGAGCGAGAGCCACGTGATCACGGTCGCGCTCGGCGGACCACACCGCCAAGCGCACCAACAAGGAGAGGGAGTGGGTCGGTGATCCTGCTCGGGTGTCTGCTCGCCTTCGGCATCGCGGTGGCGCCGCGCTTCTTCCTGATCCTCGCGTGGATCTTCAGCGACCGCTGGCCCGATCGTCTGGCATGGCGACTGGCTCGTGCCCCTGCTGGGCATCATCTTCGTGCCCTACACCACGGTCATGTACATGCTCGTGTGGACCCCGACGGGCGTCCAGGGCTGGGACTGGCTGTGGATCATCCTCGGCCTGTTCCTCGACGTCACCCAGTGGGTGCAGTCCGCCGCCCACCGCAAGGAAGTCCCGGGCTACACCGGACCGTAGGGCCATCGCGCAGCGCCAATCGGTCGATCGCCCGGGTGGTCGGTGACTCCTGACAAAGCACGCACCGCAACCAACGGAGGATGCATGACAGACCGATCGCTCGACGAGCTGGGGCCCGTCGACTACCTGATCGTCGAGTTCCCGGCGGGGCAGCAGAACTTCACCGGTGAGGGGGCGGACGAGCTCCTCCGGCTCCACGATGCCGGCATCATCCGGATCATGGACATCCTCATCCTCGAGAAGGGCGACGGACGGCACGGTCGATGGCCCACGAGCTGTCCGACCTCGACGAGCTGGGTGAGCTGCAGCGCATCGAGGAGGAGCTCGTCGCAGACCCTCGCCGAGGACGATGTCGACCACCTCGCGGCGGCCATGGATCCCGGCAGCGTCGCGGGCGTGCTCGTCTACGAGAACCTGTGGGCGGCGCCGTTCGCCTCGGCCATGCGCCGGGCGGGCGGCCAGCTCATCGCCAACGGCCGCATCCCCATCCAGGCCATCATCGCCGCCGTCGAAGCCGACGCGGCACTCGAAGCAGAAGGAGCCTGACATGCCACTCGGACCAGGTCGCGCGGGGTCGGCGTC
Source organism: uncultured Chloroflexia bacterium (assembly GCA_963760625.1). Taxonomy (GTDB): domain Bacteria; phylum Chloroflexota; class Limnocylindria; order Limnocylindrales; family CSP1-4; genus JAFMJV01. The sequence continues at coordinate 30,154 of CAVXDU010000014.1, read as the reverse complement.
ATCGGCGCCCCGTCGCCAAGGCCGCCGTCGTGGCGCGCAGCCGTCACCCCCGGGCCGTCGCCGGTCGCCAAGGCGGCGGTCGTCGGTGCCGCGGTCTCGCCCGGGCCGTCGCCGGTCGCGCAGGCCGCCGTCGTCGCGGCGGCGGTCACACCCGGTCGTCGCCGCTTCTAGGCAGCGAACGCAGGGGAGCTGCGCATCATCATTGGCCGTGGCGATCGACGGCGTCCCGCTGCGAAGCCACGCCATCTTGTGGGCGGTCGCGCTCGCGCTGGGGAGCGTGACCGCGATGGGAGTCTGGCTGTTCAACCAGGCCGTTGACCGGGTGGGGCAGATAGTCAGCGACGTGCTGGTGCCTGTATTCGGAGCGTTGGGCGCTTGGTCGATCGTTCCCATCCTTGGGCTCGCCGGGCTCATCGTCGCGGGCATCGTCCGGTACTTGCGGCCAGAGCGGCTGGCGGCGATGGGCCACATCATCGACGGCGTGGCCGAGCACGAGGGCCACCTGGACCAGCGCAACGCCGCGGTCACTGTGGCCGGCGCGGCCGTTGGGCTGGGCATGGGCATGCCCGTTGGCGCGGACACCCCATCCGCCATGATCGGCGGTCACCTCGGGTCCTGGGTGGCGCTTCGTCTGGGCTGGCCGGCCGTGTTCGTGCAGGCGCTCATCGTCGCGGGTGTCTCGGCCGGCATCTCTGCGACATTCCTGGCGCAGCTCTCAGCAGTGTTCTTCGGCCTGGAGGTCGTGCTTGGTGGCATCGGCGGGCTCGTCTTCATCGTGCCCACCCTGCTGGCGGTCGCAGCGTCGGCGGTGACGACGTTCCGGCTGACCGGCACGCCGCCCGTGTACGCCCTTCCGCTCGACGCCGTCCACTGGGACGCGAGCCTGCTGCTGTACCTGCTGCCAGCCCTCGTCGCCGCAGTGGCCGCCATCCTCTACGTGCGCCTGTTCCCGGCGCTCAAGGGCGCATGGACGATGGTCAAGCTCCCGACATGGGGCCGAATGGCCGTCGCAGGCGCGGTCGTGGGCGTGGTGGCGGTCGCGCTGCCGGGTGTCACCGGGTCGGGCACGGCGACCATGAGGCAGCTCTTCGGTGGCGCCACGATCCCCATCGGCACGCTCCTGGCTCTGGGGATGGCCAAGCTGGTGCTGACACCGGGGAGCCTGGGGTCCGGCTTCGTGGGTGGTGTCATCGGCCCGGCCATGCTCATCGGCTCGACGCTCGGCGCGGCGGTCGGCACCCTGGTGATCCCGATGTTCCCAGGCCTCGGGCTGTCGCCGGTCATCTTCGCCATGGTCGGCACGACCGCGATGCTCAGCGGTTCGCTGCACGCGCCACTCTTCGCGGCGCTCATCGTCTTCGAGATGGCAGGGGTGTACGAGATGCTCGTGCCGCTGATGATGGCGGCGGCCATCGGCTACGCACTCGCGGCGCCGTTGCAGGCCGGGTCGGTGTACACCTTCGGCTTCGGTAAGCTGGGCATCCGCCTGAGGCCCGGACGGTTCCGGAGCACGACCGACCAAGCCAACGGAGCCATCTGAAGGACACCCGAGCACGGTGGATCGGCGCACATCGGTGTCGTCACTGGGTCTCGTCTCACGGGTGCCGGGTTGGCACCCGAGGGCGCATCGCATCCAGGATGGCGCCCTCCAGTGAGGCAACCGGCGGAACCCGCGTTCAAGCTGGTCGCGGGGCGCGACGTCAAGCGCATGGTCCCCGGGCGCAGCTGGTTCCAGCACCAGCACGCGCACGATGCCCGACTCGCGACGGGCGCGGCCGGCCTCCGCATAGCACCTGGATGGTCCATGCCATCCATACTCGAAGGATGACCGGGATGGCCATGTATGGCGAGCTCGCACCGTGGTTCCACCTGCTCACACCGCCCTCCGACTATGTGGACGATGCGGCGCTCGTGATGGCCCAGCTCCGGGCGACAGTGGAGGGTCCATTGGATACCCTCCTCGAACTCGGCTCGGGCGGCGGCAACACGGCATCACACCTGGCGCGGGACCTCGACCTGACGCTCACCGACCTGTCACCTGGGATGCTGGCGCTGAGCCGCACCATCAACCCGAACTCGGAACACGTCCTGGGCGACATGAGGACCCTGCGGCTCGAGCGGACCTTCGACGCCGTCCTGGTCCACGACGCGATTTGCTACCTGACCTCTCCGACCGACCTTCGGGCCGTGATGGTCACTGCCTGGGACCACCTTCGCCCAGGGGGCGCTGTCGTGCTCACGCCGGACCACGTACGCGAGACCTTCCGCCCGGGCACCGATCACGGTGGCGAGGACGACCCCGCCGGAGCGGACGGCCGTCAGCCTCGGGGTCTGCGGTACCTCGAGTGGACCACCGACCCGGATGTGACGGACACCACCTACCAGGTCGATTACGCGATCGTGGTTCGTGACACCGATGGCTCGGTGCGACTACATCACGACCAGCACATCGAGGGGCTGTTCCCGCGGCAGACCTGGCTCGACCTGATGGCCGAGGTCGGCTTCGAGGCCCGGTCGGTGCCCGGGACCGCCGAGGGGGATGCCTTCGTGGGCAAGCGGCCCGTCTCGATCCCCGACAACGACGGGCGATGAAGTCATCAACGCATCCGCATCCCTCGGTCGGACAGTCGGAGCCCTCGGCCAGTCAACTCTGATCACGGCCACCGGCCCGATCCCATCCCTGGGCCTCGACCCATCCAGAGGTCACGTTCAGCCTGACCACCCCTTCGTGGACCTCGGCCACCGCCGATGGCGGCAGATACAGGGTGGACGACAGCGGACCGCGAGATACCGTCAGCAAGACTCCACCCGAGTTCAAGACCGTTCCGAGCCGCTTCCGGTCGCTGTCCTGGACGAGCCAGCCTCGCGCGATGTCAGCGAACCGGAACGTGCGTCGTGGGAGTCCGTCCGGTCCACCGACGCTCGGCGGGCGCGACGATCCGCGCCATCTCCGAAGCAGTCCAAACGGCATATGTGTCACCCGAGCCCGAAGGCTCGACGGCGCTGCCGCGTGATCGGGCAGCCCCGGTTCCTCGAGGCCACTGTAGCTCCGGTGACGGAGCTTGGCTACCGGGTCCCGCGATGCGCTGTGTCCGGACCCTCCGCCCGCATCAGAATTCCCGCACCAGATCCTCGAGCGGCCGCCTGGCTTTCCCCGGCGCGGACTTCGGCTGCGCAGCTGCCTCCGTCGCGTGGCCCAGCGAGATGATCGTCCGAACGAACGCGGGTGGCGTCAGCCCGAAGAACGGCGCCACCTGCGGGCGCGTGGATGCGACCGCCCAGCCGATCGCGGCACCAAGCCCGAGCGCATTGGCGGCGATGAGGATGCGCTCGGCCGCGCGTCCCTCGTCGTAGGGGTCCCATTCGGCGTGGTCGCCGCCCATCGCGATGGCGACCGCGACCGCAGCGCCGGCGACGTGCTTCGCGTCCGGGGCGAGCTCGGCCAGCCGCTGGAGGTCGCCGCGCCCGCGTACGACGATGAAGGTCCAGGGCTGGCGGTTCTTCGAGCTGCCCGACCAGCGGGCAACGTCGAGGATCGCATGCAGGTCGTCATCTGAGACGGGCTCGTCGGTGAACTGGCGGACCTGGCGCGTCCGTCGCAACGCTGTCAGGACGACATCTGCCGCGCTTCGGTCGATGGGCTTCGGATCGCTCATCGACGGAGGATACGCGGCCACACCCGGCTACCGGTCGACAGGAGGGCAGCGGGCTCCCGATATGGCGCCACCTGTCGGATTGCGCTGGCGTCACCACGGTACACACGGGCCCTCTCATGGACGAACGGACCCATCTCGTGCGGCAACGCTGCCCCAAGGATCGGGCCGCGAGATTGCCCACACTCGGCACCGCGGCACCGACGAGGTGCCGATGGCTCAGGGCACCTCGTCGCCGATGGGCTCGAACGCGAACACGGAATCACCGGCAGTGGAGCGGCACTCGAGGGTGATCTGGTCGTTATCCGGGATGGGATCCTCGCCCACCGCATCGAGGTCCAGCTTTGGCTAGGCCTGTGGCATCCGCGGTGAGCTGATATCCGTCGACGGGCTGCATGTTCAGCCAGTAGAGCAGCAGCTTCCGGCGCGGCAAGCAGTGGACCTCGATGACGTGGGTGATCGACTCGTATGTCAGCGATGTCTCGGGCACCGTCAGGCGTGCATCGCTCTCGAACGAGACCCGCACCTGGTTGCCCGCGACGATGGTGGCAGGTGTCGTGCCTTCGCCGAAGGACCCGTACGGATCTGCGCGGACATTCTTCGTGTACAGGACTGCTCCGCCCGGTGAGTCACGCACGGTGATCGCTGCGGATTGCCCAGGATTTATCGTGCCGGAGACGATCGCCCTGCCCGGAGATACATCCATCTCTGGGAACCGCCCAGAGTTCGTCACGCGATCGCCCGCCGACGAGGTGAACGTCACCAGGACGTAGTCGTGCCCTCGCGCGTCGAAGGTGCCGGCCAGGTCTGCGGCGTACGCCCCGGTCCCGCTGGTGGGTCGAAGGCGCGATACGACCTGCGGACAGCCGCCTACCAGCTTCGTGTTGCAGTCCAGGACCCTGATGCGGACCCGACTGCCCGCTGGACCCTTCCCGTGCACCGTGTCATTCCCGCGGTCGGTGATGACCGTGAGTGTCGGGATGGTCAACGTCCGCCCGGTAGTGCCGTTAGATGCCCGATTCTGTCGCCCGCTCTTCGTGATCCCACCCCCGGCGAAGCAGCCTGACCAGTCGCCCTGCCCGTCGGTGTGTACCGTCATCTGGTCGATCGTCGTACCCGACGAAGTGCGAAGCTTGATGGTCAATTCGTCATTCGCCGGGCCTCGCCCCGTCGGGCACTCGCTATCAAGCCGGACGGTGAACCTGTAGTCGGTGGCTGCCGCGGGCGCGGCCCAGGTGCTGCCAACGAGGGCGAGCAGGCCCACGGCAACGAGCGAACGCCGGCGGATCAAACCCGACAAGCTGCCCTCCCGGTCACAGATGCGTGGCCCGGGATCGTATTGGCTCAGTGGAGTTGCGTCAATGGACGCCGCCGGCCTCGCATCACCGGCAGCCCTGGGGTGGTGTAGGCCGGGCCTCTCTCAGGAGCCGGAGTCGCTGACTAGCTCCGCGCGACCCCGCGTTGCCGCCGCTCTCTTCAGGGCGTGGCACAGCGAGGGCTATGCTCTTCGGTCTACCCTGGATCATGGAAGGGGACGTCATGTCGATACCGCAGGCGTCAGGCGGATACGCGATGGGACCACGCGAGGGCGAGGCACTCTGGTTCAACGGTGGCCTCGGCTTGCTCAAGGCGACCGCGAAGCTCACCGATGGCCGCTTCGCGGCGCTGGAGTTGCTCGCGCCCAGGGGGATTCGCATCACCACTCCACATCCATCGGGCGGAAGACGAGTTCTTCGTCGTCCTTTCGGGTGAGGTCCGGGTCCGGCACGGTGAAGAGGTGATCGAGGCGGTCGCGGGGGTCCCTCGTCTACGGCCCGCGTGGCATCGCGCATGCGTTCCGCGTCGATTCCGAGGAGGCCCGCCTGCTACTGATCTTCGGACCAGGAGGCGTCGAGGGGTTCTTCCGCGATGGTGGCAAGCCGGCACGGTCCGTCTCACTGCCGCCTCCCGGTGAGGAGTTCCTGGACCGGGAGGCACTCAAGGAGATCGGGGGCCGCTACCAACAGGAATTTGTGGGACCGCCCCTGCCGCCGAAGGACTGATGGTCACGGCCCCACGTGTGGCATGGGCCCTGAACTGCCGAATGGGCTCAGGGCGCCCCGCCCGCGATGGGCTCGAATGCAAACACGGAATCAACGGCGGCGGAGTGTCACTCGAGGGCGATCTGGTCGGCATCGGGGATGGGGTCCTCGCCTACCGCAGCGAGATCCAGACCGCAGCAGGCGGCTCGGCAGGCGGTGGCGTTGCGACATGACATGGGCCGGGCGCTCCGGGGACGCCTGGTTGTCAACCCGACCCGAGACCCGACCACGCCATGGCCATTACCTGGTCGCCGTGGGTGCGCACCTCGTTGACCACGATTCCGCCGTCGACGAAGGCGACCACCTCGATGTATCCCCTGCCGCATGTCACCGAATCGGGGAGCGCCCCACGGGTGACCAGCTGTTCACCGGTGTGCCCGGACGAGCTCGGTCGGACACGCGATCCCGGCGCGACGAAACGGACCACGTCGCCCATGGGCTCAAGGCGGATGAACCGCTGCTTCGCTATCTCGGTCTGCGAAGCGGACGGTCCCGGGCGGGTCCTCACAGATCGCCTCCTGCGGGGCGGATGGTGACACCGCCTGAGGCTCACGGACGCGATGCAGGTTCAGCCGCATCGGACGGCGGTACCCAGGGATGTGACGGAACTGCACATCGGGCGTGCTCCTTCGCGGATGTCGATACCCCTGAGTGCTGGACGACGGGCCAGGGCGGGTCCCGCGTACCAGGGTCGAGACACAGACTCGCTGCTGCGTTGCGTCACCGCCGGGGTACATTCGGACCGGGCACATCGTCCGGTGGTACGGGTTGGCCCGGCACCGCGAGTGCGCAGATCCGTGCGCGCAGACCAGGTGGCAGGTCCGCGGAACTACCTACATCCTCGGCGAAGCCACCGAAAGAATGCGCACCTGCAGATCGACGACGATCTCACAAGTGTGCAAGGGCGACGACTCGACCTCCACCGACGCTAGGCTTGCGTGATGAGCATCGACCTACACGTCGTCCTGAGAAGAGCTGGACCCGCCACCCCCGCGCCCGCCGCCGACTTGCTTGCGGCACCTCTTGGAAGGCTGGTGTAGACATGTCCTCGGACCCGTCGGGATCTGCGAGTGCGGAGTCAGGGCCACGGCCCCCCGCCCGGCCTCGGTCACCCCTCGGACGGGCGATTCACCGGTTCCTCAGTAACCCATCCTCGGGCCGGAACGTGCTCCTCGTGATCGTCATGGCGAACCTGACGACCATCGTCATCGGCGGTCTGGCGGTCTGGACACTCGACCGGGCGGAGTTCGAGCATCTGACCGAGGCGCTCTGGTACAGCCTCCAGACCGTGACGACCGTTGGCTACGGTGATGTCACCCCGACCGATCCGACCGGCCGGCTCGTCGGGGCGTTGATCATGCTCCTGGGCATCGGCTTCCTGAGCATCACCACCGCGTGGATCACATCGTCGTTCGTCGACTCACGGCAGGCGGACCGTCGCGCCAGGTCCGACGCGGAGGAGGCGTCCCGTTGGAGCCGACTGGAGGCCCGGTTGGACGCCATGACGGAGCAGCTCGCGCGACTGGAGGACTCGGGCCGCGATCCGGGGTGAGGGTCGCCTCGGCGTCATCGACCCGCACATGCCCGAGTGCACTCACGAGGCCGTCGCGTAGCGAGCGAAGTGGCTCGGGCCGAGCCACTTCGGGAAGCCCTTGACCAGGTCCGGGGTCCCGTCGAGGCGGATCTGTCCGCCCAGCAGAGCGTCGGCCATGCGGGCACGACCCATGAGCACGGCGCCGAACGCCTGCTCATCGACCGTCACCACCAGGTCCACCGCCCGCCCCGGGTCGTGATAGCACAGCTCAGGCTCCGGGCCGTCCAGCACGAGCCAATAGATCTTGAGGTGCTCGGTGAACTCGAAGCGCACGGTCACCGGTCGACTCGGCAAGCGTTCAGGAACGAGCAGCGCCTGCGTGGTGAGCATCAGGTAGGCAGGATCGCAGTCCTCCTGCCGGAGCTCGATCCATCGCTGCGCCCAGATGCCGAACTCTTCCAGCACCGTCTCGAGCGCCCGCCCGGCCTCCGTAGGGTGATACTCCCACCCCCGGCCCTGGTGGTTCGGCCGCCGTTCGATGATGTCGGCCTCCACCAGCGAACGAAGCCGCTGCGACAACAGGCTCTGCGAGATGCGGCCTACGCCCCGCTGGATATCGCTGAAGTGGTGCCTGTCGAAGGCACGCATCTCGCGAAGGATCAGGGGCGTCCAGCGTTCCGCGATGACCTCGCTGGCCAGGGACACCGGGCACACCTGCTGGTACCGCATCGGACAAGTCTGGCAGGCTGGCGAACGCCCGCAAGTGCAGAAATAGCACGAGCAACTCCAGACTCTGCACTGGCAGATCCGCGGCCGCTGGGCGACCGTCGCGGTGACCCACCTCTCCGGAGCGACCGACGTCCGGACCGTGGGATCGTCGCAGATCCGAAGGGAGCCCGACAAATGTCCCGTCTGACCACGGTCCTTACGTGGCCCATCATCAGCCTGCTCATCACCGGCGGGCTCCATTTCACGCTCGAGGCGATCTGGCCCGACCTCAAAGCGAGCTTCGTCCCCGCGGTCCTGGCTCCGCTGCTCCTCGCATACGGTGCCTGGGTGGGGTATCGGATGGTCAACGCGGGAGGCTCGTACCTCGAGGCGGTCGTCGCCGGTGCCATCCTGGGCCTGCTGCCCATCATGCTTGACGTCGTCGGCTTCGGCGTCATCCTTGGGCGGGGGACCACCGCCGGAATGCTCGCCGCTGCCTTCGGCTTCAGCATGATCGTGTTTGGGGCACTCCTGGGCGCCGGTATCCGCAAGAGCCAGCCGGAAACCGGCGCGGTCAGGGAGTCAGCTCTCGACCGCGACCCCTATGATCGTGCCCATGGCCTCCAGGAGCCCGTCGGGCTCGGCAGGTGAACCCCAGGACGGTTCTGGCCGCCTGACCGGCGAGCAGATCCGTTCCATCAATCGCTTCCCCGATGACAACCCCAACCCGGTCATGCGCTACGACGTCGATGGGCGACTGACCTACGCCAACCCCGCGAGTGCACCGATCCTGCGCGCGACCGGGATCGAGGTGGGTGGTCTCGTGCCCGACGAGCTGATCGCCCGCCTCGACTCCGTCGCAGCGTCTCGCGGATTCGTCGAGATCACCTGGCAGAGCCGGACCTACGCCGTCTGGCCCGTCCCTATCGTGGACCTCGATTTCACGAACCTCTACGGCACGGACGTGACCGCCGAGCGGGCCATCGTGAAGTTCCCGGACCAGAACCCGAACCCGGTCATGCGAATCCACTGGGACGGGACCCTGGTCTATGCCAACCCGGCCAGCGCTGGCATCGTCACAGGACTATCGCTGGCGATCGGCGAACCCATTCCGGCCGACCTATGCGAGGCCCTGCTCGAACGTGTCCGCGCCGGGGATCGGGCCACGGTGGAGGTCGAGGCCAACGGCAGGAGCTACGCACTCCTGCCAGTCGACGTCCCCGAGTTCGGCTTCATCAACGTCTATGGCACGGACATCACGGCGGTGAGGGAGCGGGAGCGGCTGGCCCGGGAGAACGAGCGGCTCCTGCTGAACATCCTGCCCGAGCCGATCGCCCAGCGGCTGCGCGTCGGCGAGCCGCTCATCGCCGACCGGTTCGACGACGTCACGGTGCTGTTCGCCGACATCGTGGAGTTCACGCGGCTGTCTTCGACCATGTCCGCCGCCGAGCTGGTCGGCATCCTCAACGATGTCTTCAGCGTGTTCGACGAGCTGGTCGACCGCTACGCTTTGGAGAAGGTCAAGACCATCGGCGATGCCTACATGGTCGTCGGCGGCATGTCCGCGGGTGAGGGCGATGACCACACGGCCCGCGTGGCCTCGCTGGCCCTCGATCTGGCTGATGCCGTGGGGGGCATCGACGCCGTTACGAAGGCAGACATCCGGTTCCGTATCGGCATGAACTGCGGGCCGGTCGTGGCGGGTGTCATCGGCACCAGGAAGTTCATCTACGACATCTGGGGCGACACGGTCAACCTCGCGAGCCGGATGGAATCACTCGGCATTCCCGGGCAGATCCAGGTGACCCATGCGGTGGCGGAGCGGCTTGCGGCTGACTTCACGTTCGAGTCACGCGGCCTCATCGACGTCAAGGGCAAGGGGCCAACCGCGACCCATCTCCTGCTCGGCCGTGCGGTTCCAACGCGAGCGGACGACACGCCGCTAGCCATCCCGACGCCTCGTCGGCTCGAGCCCAAGCGCCAGCCCGGACGCATCACCGCACTGAACCTCTGCTGTGGCGTAGTAGGCGCAGTGGCGAGGGTTATCCTTGGCGAGACCATCCTCGGGTCCGGCGGTGACCCCACTCGGGGAGCGGTCTCCGGGAGCGCGCACCTGAAAACCCCACGCCAGCTGCGTGGGGACGGGACCATCCACCAGGGAGATCGACCATGGCCGCCAAGAGCACCCCCGCCCGCTCGTTCCCGACGAGCGTCGACATCCCGGCAGCCGGCCGGACGAAGGTCAACCAGATCCTCAACCAGCACCTTGCCGATTCCTTCGACCTCATGAGCCAGGTCAAGCAGGCCCACTGGAACGTGAAGGGCTCGGACTTCTGGCAGCTGCACAAGCTGTTCGACGAGGTCGCCGAGCGGGCCGCCGAATGGGTCGACGAGTTCGCGGAGCGTGTCACCGCCCTGGGTGGGTATGCCACCGGGACCGCGCGCATGGCCGCGGCATCGAGCAGGCTGCCGGAGTTCCCCACCGGGATCACCGAAAGCATGGACTACGTCCGGGCGGTCGCCGAGCGGCTCGCTGCGTTCACCAACTCCGCCCGCGTGGCGATCGACCAGACCGACAAGCTCGGCGACGCCGACACCGCGGACCTGTTCACCGAGGTCAGTCGCTGCGCCGACAAGTACCTGTACTTCCTCGAGGCACACCTCCAGGGCTGAGGCCGGCCGGGCCCGTGACCGGCGATCGCCTTGGGGACGCCGTCAGCCCCGCAGCAGGCGTGCGAGGGCGCGGATCACGAGCGCCGCGGTCAGCCCGGCGGCAAGCAAGAACACTGGGCTCGGGTAGGGGTCCACGATCGGCTTGAAGACTGCTCCCGACGAGGTGATCTCCAGGAATCCCACGGGATGTACGCCTGCGACACCGCCCGCCCCTGAACCGGAACTGGTCGCCCTCGGCGGCCGCATCCGAGTTCGGTCCGCTGCCACCACCGCCCCCCAGGAACCAGCGAGCTCGCGCCACGGGCACGACCGTGACCTCGCCGCGCTCGATGGGCTCGCCGAACACGGTCCGTACGCCTGCATTGCCCCCGAGCCGGTCGATGATCCGTTCGAAGAGTCGTTCGGTCGCGCCCGCCTCGGCCTGTCTGCCAGCCTCGTCCCTCGCCGCCGCCTCATCTTTCGTCATGCTCGGCACCTCCAACTCGAACGTCCTTGGGCGAGCCTAGCACCGGCACCCCACATACGCCCGCCGAGTACCGGCTCATCATCCTCGACCTCCGCCATGAATCGCCCGGGCGAGCGGGCATTGACTCGCTTCGCTGCTTCACACCGACGCGTTGGCGAATGCACCATCGGCCCGAGGCCCGTGGGCGTATGGTTGCCCGACGCACGACCACTCGCAGGCGACATGCAGCTCCAGGCACATCAAGGAGGCCTCAGGCATGACCGACGTTCAGGACTATTCCTCCGGTGACTGGCACGTCCGTGCCGGCAGTGAGGATGCGTTCGTCGCTCGCTGGACGGAGTTCCTCGAATGGACCCGCGACAGCGCACCTGGCTTCGTGTCGGCCAAGCTCGTCCGGGACGCGGCCGATACCAGCCACTACGTCTCGTTGGGCGAGTGGAATGGTGCGGCCGCGGCAGCCGCCTGGATGACGCTCCCGGACTTCGCGGCGAAATACGGCGCATGTGCGGAGCTCTGCGAGCAGGCTCGGGGAAGCCGATACACCGTCGCCGCAGAGGTGCACTGATCGGCGTCGTGCCCTACCGAGGCCCTATCCCGTAGTTCGAACGCCCGGGCGGGACGCACGGTAGCCCGTCTACGGGTCTGTGCAGCGTCGATCGGAGCCCCCGGCCTCGACCACGGATGGGTTCAGAGCAGGGCCGCGCAGTCGTGGTGCCCCAGCCCGAGTGTCCGGCCGATATTCCATCCGCCCGGTGAGCCTTCGTGCCAGGGCGAGAGTGCCCGCGCCAGCTGGTACCAGGTGACGAGATGGGTTCGGGTAGCCAGGCGCGTTCCATGGGGTCCGTACCAGATCACCCGGTCCACCACCCGGTACCAGGCATGCCCACGCAGTACACGCCAGTTGATGGCGTGCTTGGGGACCCGAGCTGCGCGCACCTCGGACGCGATGGCCGTGGTGATGGAGCTCACGTACGCGACGCGCCAGCGACCGGTCGGCGTCGGCGCCACCTGCAGCTCGATCTGCCAGCCGACCGTCCCGCTGTCGGTCCTGCCCGGATGCGTGTCCGGCCAGTAGATGCGGGGCATGTGGACGGGCACGAATACGCGCCGTCGCGGGTCGCCGCCGTCATAGGTGCAGTAGGCGCCCGGTGACGATCGCGTATCGGTCACATGCCAGTGGAACCTGGCGAGGGGCATCGCGAGTGGGGACGGGGCACGGGGATCGCCCGCGGTCGTCGCAACGGGCGCGATCGGCCCGAGAGAGCCGGCGATGACCGTTGCCAGGGCACCGATCATCAGGATGACGGAGGGCATGGCATCACCTGCGCTTGCTGTGTCCGGGGTGCACCCCGCAAGGTGATACGAGCCGGACGATACCCCCGGTTCTGCCGCCCGGCCTCAGTGTCTCGCCAAGCTCCCAACCGACTCTGCTTGCTGGCGTCACTGCGGCATCGAGTTCCATGCGATCGCAAGGTACCGCCCCGGTCGTACTAAGCAGGAATGCGCAGTGAAGCCCCGGAGCGGTCGGGCGCAGATTCGACACACCGCGGGAGGGTGCCTGCCCCGACATGAGTGACCCTTCCGCGGACTCCTGGCGGGCGTCGAGGTCGGCTCGCCTGGCTTCCTGAGGCCTGGCTTGCTCGGATTCCGAACCTGACGTCAGCGCCCCGGGACAGGTGGGGTCGGCTGGGGCCGAAAGGGTCTCGGGGCGCTCGGCGTCTCAATGGACCTCGCGACCTCCCGGCTGCCGAAGCGGTCCACGGGGTGCAGTGATTGAAACTTGCCGGCCGATCGGCCCCTCGATACAGGAGTGGGCCAGGACTTGGCGGTTGGCGTACCGCGGAGCTGGCCATCGACAGCCCGGGCTACCATCATCCGGGACGCAGCCCACGAAATGCTCGGGCCAACCACGGCGACCCCAACGCCGTGCTGGTCGGGCTGTTCGCGCCGGGACAGGAGCTCCGCCGATGCCACGACACCTGATAGCCCTCGCCATCATCTTGGCCGCGACCATCCTCGGCCCGGACGGCACGGCCGATGCTCGCGTTGGACCGGGTGAATACATCGTGCAGTACACGGATTCGTCGGTGACCACCGTTGCCACCGGACGTTCGAGGGTGGCCCGTGGCACTGAGTCGCCCGGGCGATTGGTGGACCAGACCAAGGTCGACCGGCGCATCCGTGCGGTGCGCTCGGCGGGCATCAAGCCAACGCACGTATTCCGGCATGCCATTGGTGGCTTCTCGGCACGCCTGACGGCATCGCAGGTCCGCCGACTCCGGCAGGACCCGGCGGTGGCATCTGTCGAGATCGACGCGCCGCTGTCGGTCGAGCGGGACGCGGTCGAAAGTTACATCGTCTCCAAGGCATCCATCTCGCCGCAGCGCATCCCGACAGGCACCAAGCGGATCTACGCCGACAAGCAGCGGCTCGCGCATATCGGCAGCCGGACGACCACCGATGTCGATATCGCGGTCATCGACACCGGTATCGCGGCGCACCCGGATCTGCGCATCGCGGGTGGCGTGAATTGCACAGGCTCTGGTGGCGTCAGCACCAACGACTTGTACGGCCACGGGACACACGTCGCGGGCATCATCGGCGCGAGGGACAACGGCTTCGGCATCGTGGGGGTCGTGCCCGGGGCTCGCCTGTGGGCGATCAAGAGCATGGATGACCATGGTCACGGCACGACATCGACCATCGTGTGCGGGCTGGACTGGATGATCGGCCAGCAGCTCACAGCTGGCGGGCCACGGTTCATCGCCGCCAACCTGAGCATCGCGGGGCCCCTGCGGTACCCCAATCGGGCCTGTGGGAGAGGCACGGCAGACGCCTATCACGCGGCGATCTGCGCCGGTATGGATGCGGGGATCGTATTCGCGGCGGCGGCCGCCAACGACCGTCGGGTGGTCAACCAGCGGCCCGCGATCTACGACGAACCGATCACGGTCGGTGCACTCGCCGACTTCGATGGCAAGCCTGGCGGCAAGGGTCGCCAGAAGGATATCTGTCCGTGGTACTCCCGGGATGTCGACGATACCTATGCCGACTTCTCGAACTGGGGCAAGGCCGTGGACATCATCGCGCCAGGCAAATGCATCCTCTCGACCTATACGCGCGGCCGCTATGCGTGGATGAGCGGCACGTCCATGGCGACGCCCTATGTCACGGGGGCCATAGCGCTCTACCGGATGCGATACCCGCAGGCGCTGCCGCAGCAGGTCAAGCAGGCCCTGGTCTCAGCGGGCAACCTTGGCTGGCGCACGAGCACCTCGCCCGACGGACGCAGGTACCCGCTGCTCCAGGTGAAGACCCTGACCACGCCACCGACCTTCAGCATCTCGGCGGGGACCGGCCTCCTCGGTGGGGCCGGAACCAGCCGGGGTATCTCGGTCTCGATCCACCGCAAGTCGGGCCACTACCGTCCCATCAGGGTCACGGCCAGCAGCACGCCTGACGGCGTGAGCTCCCAGACGTTGCGAGTGGAGGAGCGGAAGCGCTCGGGCACGCTCCTGTTGCTCGGATCGGAGGAACTCGTCACCGGCACATACGACGTGCGTGTGAGGGCGAGCGACGGCGAGCTGTCGGCGACGGCGACGGTGCGCATCAGGGTGGATGCCGGGCCACCGGAGGCCACCGTCACGAGTCCGGTCGAGGGTTCGACGGTGGTCCAGGCCAGTCGCACGACCCGGATCGCGGGCGAGGCGTCCGACGCTGACTCAGGGCTCGCCAGACGCACGCTGCGACGTCGTGCGGCTGCGCCCACCGGTCTGATGTCCTGTGACGGGGCGACGTTCTCGAGTGATGGACCCGCGGTGCGGGTCGCCGGCTCGGGTCCCTACACCGTGACCGGCCTGCGGTCAGCGATCTGCTACCAGTGGATCCTGACCGCGACCGACAAGGCCGGCAACCAGACTTCGGCGCGATCGGGCTCGGTCTGGGTCGACGGATCCGAACCCCGGACACCGACGCTCGACACCACGGGCGACGCCGGCGTCCGCGGTTCCACCATCTGGTTCCGAGATGGGTCGTCGGGCAGCTTCACACTCCAGGCGGTGTCCCTCGATCCACAGTCGGGCATCCACTCGCAGTCGATCGGACGGATCGTGGGCCGAGGCTGGACCACGGGAAGCTCGACGCCGCTGACCGTGGACGACGACGCCCGGACCGGGTCCCGCTCGCGCGACTTCGAGTTCACCCGAAACGCCGATGCCTCGTCGGTGACCGTCACGGCCGCAGACGGTGTGGGCAGACGACGGGTCACGAGGTTCTCGGTACGAGCGGACGGCGACACCCCGACCCTGAGCGTCGTCTCGCCCACGAGGCAGACCTGGCTGGGCTCCGATACGGTCACCATCCGGTTCGACGCCTCCGACGCCAGCTCCGGGATCGGCAGCGTGTCTGCGCGACAGCAGCTCGCTCCGCTGGTTTCGAAGGCGGTGGGTTGTTCGGGTGTGACGTGGGTCGCGGACGGCACCATCGAGGATGTCGCCGGCGATCGCTTCACGGCGACGGGACTGGCGCCGGACACCTGCTACCGCTGGGTGATCACGGCGACTGATCGTGTCGGACGCCACCGATCGAGGACGACCCCGGCGGTCGCCATCGATCCGGACTGACCAGGCGTCGATGATCTGACCGCCACGGTCGCGCGTCCACGCGCGTGCCTGCGCGGGGCTGAACGAGCTGGACGCAACAGCACACGGATCGGCGGACTTGATCCTCGTGCCTGGGATCGACCGATGAGTCGCCCTATCCGGCTACAGCCCGCTGGGCGCCTCGTCCAGGATGCCCTGGGCGGCCTCGGCACCGGCCTTGGTGGCCTTGCCCTTGAGGATGTACTCGAAGCCGACGGCGATCATCGCGCCCACGATGGGACCGACCAGATAGATCCAGTAGTTGGTCAGGTCGCCGCCGACGAGCATCGGTGCCAGGGATCGAGCTGGGTTCATGGAGGCGCCAGTCACGGGAGCACCCCAGACCGACACCAGACCGATGTACGCGCCGACCGCGATGGCGCCGTTGATACCCACGTTCCTCGCCCCGGACGCAGTGCCCAGGATAACGCTGACCAGGCCCAGGGTGAGGACCGCCTCGGTGAGCACCGCGACCCCACCGTCCACCTGTGCCGCAGGCTCCGTGGCCCCATTGAGGATGCCACCGTACATCGCCTGGAGGAAGATGGAAGCCAGGATCGCGCCGACGAGCTCGGCGATGATGTAGCCCGGGACCCTGCGCCATGGGAAGTTGCCCCGCACGGCGAATGCCAGCGTCACGGCAGGGTTGAGATGGGCCCCGGAGATGGTGCCCATGAAGAAGATAACGCCCATGACCATCATCCCCGGCGCCAGGGCCTTCATCGGCAGGGTCAGCTCGCTACCGAACGCGGTGGCCCCGATGACCCCGCCGCCCGCCGCGACCAGGACCAACAGGAAGGTCCCCCAGACCTCGCTGAAGAGTCGGCGGTACTCCAGCGTCGGGTCATCGAACTGCATCTCGGCGAGCCGCGCAGAGTGCGTTCGACGCGACAGGTAGGCGATGAGCGGCTCGCCTTCCTGGGATGCCGATGGTGTTGCGGTCATCATCCCTCCTTGGCCGTCTCGGAACAGGGGCGAGCGGCGACAGGCATCGTATCGCGCCTGATGGCTGCATCGTGCCCCCATTGAACGGCTGAGCCGAGGCGGATCCGGCAGGGATGGGCTTGCGCTGTCTTCCTGACTATGCGTATACTTCTACATATGGCTATCTCGCCGCGAATGGAGTTACCATGCTCAGGTGCCGAACAAGACCATCTACGTCTCTGATGGAGACCTCCCCACATATCAGCGCGCGCAGGAGCTCGCCGGCGGCAACCTCTCGGCAGCGATCTCGGCAGCCCTTCGTCGCTACGTCGACATGGAGGAGGGCCGCCGAGAGGGCTTCGATGAGATCACGGTCCGGGTCGGACCTGGTCGCGGCCGAAAGGTCCGGTTCACGGGCGTGCTGCTCGGCGAGTGGCTCAACACATCCCTCAACCGTGTCGAGGCCTTCCACGTCTACCGGGGCCGGACCGGCAAGTTCGTCGTGCACGTCGAACGGAGTGGGGACTACACGATGGTCAACGCCCAGGGCAAGCCGGCCGGTTGGCGTGGCTACCTGGGTATCGGGGACGTCAGCTATGGCAGCTCGCCAGCTGAGTCGACCCTTGAAGTCGTCGCGACCCTCGTGGAACTCCGCGAACGGATACCGCAGCAGCTCTACGACATGGTCGCCGGATTGGCCCAGCGCCCCGCCGTGGAAGACCTCGATATCTGAGGCCCATGGTGGCCGACCCGGGCGGCGGGGAGGCGAGGCATGACCGCCATGGGGCGTCCAGCAGCCATCCGGATCACTGGGCTGCGCAAGTCGTACGGCAAGCAGGTCGTCCTCGATGGCATCGACCTCGAGATCGCCGAAGGCACGGTCTTCGCGCTCCTGGGGCCGAACGGCGCCGGCAAGACGACGATGGTGAGGTACCCTGTCGACCCTTATCAGGGCCGACGAGGGCGCGGTGTCGATCGCCGGCCATGACATCGCGCGCGAGCCCAACGCGGTGCGCGCGCTCATCGGCGTCACGGGCCAGTTCTCGGGGGTCGACGGGCTCTTCACCGGCGAGGAGAACCTCCAGCTCATGGCGGACCTCCGGCATCTCGACAAGCGAGCCGGCCGCCGACGCGTGGACGAGTTGCTCCAGCGATTCGATCTCGTGGACGCGGCCCGGAAGCCGGTCGCGTCCTACTCCGGAGGCATGCAGCGGCGCCTCGACCTGGCCATGACCCTCCTGGGCGCTCCGCGCATCATCTTCCTCGACGAGCCGACGGCCGGACTCGATCCGCGCAGTCGGCGAGGCCTGTGGCAGACCATAGGCGAGCTCGTCGCGGGCGGCGTCACGATACTGCTCACGACGCAGTATCTCGAGGAGGCGGATCGACTGGCCCAGCGGATCGGTGTCCTCGACCGCGGCATCCTGGTCGCCGAAGGGACGCCCGAGGAGTTGAAGCGGCTGGCCCCTGGTGGCCATATCCAGCTCTCGTTCGGCGACACACACCAGCTCGACCGAGCAGCTCGTGCGTTCGAGGGCGCGGCCCGCGACGACGAGGCGCTGACACTGCAGATCCCGAGCGATGGCGGCGTCCGCTCGCTCCGCGTCGTCCTTGACACCCTCGAGGCTCGGTCGATCGACATCGGCGAGTTCGCGCTGCTGACCCCGGACCTCGACGACGTCTTCCTGTCGCTCACGGATGCCCCGAACACAGAGAGGGTGACCCTCCCATGACCAGCTACCCGATCGTCCTCGCTGACTCGGCCACCATGCTGCGACGGAATCTCCGCCGGATGCGCCGGTACCCCTCGATGACGCTGTTCATCGCCGGAATCCCGGTGGTGCTCCTGCTGCTGTTCGTTTACGTGTTCGGCGGCACCCTTGGCGCCGGTCTCGGAGGGGCCTCCGGGGACCGCGCCGAATATCTCGCGTACGTCGTGCCGGGCATCCTCCTGATCACCGTGGCCGGGGCTGCCCAGGGCACGGCGATCTCGGTGGCCATGGACATGACCGAGGGCATCATCGCCCGGTTCCGCACCATGGATATCGCTCGCATCTCGGTGCTCACAGGCCACGTCATCGGTAGCGTGATCCAGACCATGCTCGCCGTGGCTGTCGTCACTGTCGTCGCCATTGCCATCGGTTTCCGGACCACGACCGGGCCGGTCGAATGGGCCGCCGCGACGGGCGTGCTCATGTTGGCGGCGCTGGCGATCTCGTGGCTGTCGGTTGCCCTTGGCATGGCCGCCAGGAGCGTCGAGACCGCGAGCAACCTGCCGATGTTCCTGATACTCCTGCCGTTCCTCAGCAGCGGCTTCGTACCAACCGGATCCATGCCTGCAGGCCTGAGCTGGTTCGCCGAGCACCAGCCGTTCACGCCACTGATCGAGACCGTGCGTGGGCTCCTCGTGGGAACGCCGATCGGCGACAGCGGCATCATCGCCGTCGGGTGGTGCGTCGGGATCTCGATCGTGGGGTACATCTGGGCGCGCCGGCTGTATGACCGACCACCCGCGGGCTAGATCGGCGTGCGGATGGTGTCGCCGGGACGGATCTCGACCAGGATCAGCGGTCGCCCGTCACGCCGCACTCGGCGGAAACGTTGGTTGTGCTGAGTCTGTGCCGGGTCGCCGCGTCCCTTCGATCGGGATCAGAGCCGCTGTATCGGCGATCCGGGTGAGCTCATCAGGCGCGAGATCGACCGTGAGCGCGGCGAGGTTCTCATCCAGGCGTTCCAGCCGTCGCGTGCCGGGGATGGGCACGATCCACGGGCGCTGGGCCAGCAGCCAGGCCAGGGCGACCTGGGCAGGCGTGGCACCCTTCCGCTCCCCGATCCCGCGGAGCAGCTCCACCATCGTCTGGTTCGCCTTCCTGGCATCCGGCGCGAATCGTGGCCATGTGCTGCGGACGTCCGAGGTGTGGAAGGTCGTGGCCTCGGTGATCGAACCCGTGAGGAAGCCCTGCCCGAGCGGGCTGAACGGGACGAAGCCGATGCCGAGTTCCTCGAGGGTGGGAAGGACATCCGTCTCCGGACGGCGCCACCAGAGCGAGTACTCGCTCTGCACGGCCGTGACCGGCTGGACGGCATGTGCCCGACGGATCGTGTCAGCGTCGGCCTCGGACAGGCCGAAATGGCGGACCTTGCCCTGTGCGATGAGGTCCCTGACCGCGCCAGCGACATCCTCGATGGGGACGTCCGGGTCCGGGCGGTGCTGGTAGAGGAGGTCGATGGCGTCGGTGCGGAGCCGTCCCAATGACGCGTCCGCTACGTCGCGGATATGCTCCGGCCGGCTGTCGAGGCCGATCGAGCCGGGCGCACCATCCGGTCGCAGCTTCCATCCGAACTTCGTGGCGATGACGACCCGGTCGCGGACCGGGGCGAGCGCCTCACCGACCAGTTCCTCGTTGGTGAACGGCCCGTACACCTCGGCGGTGTCGAAGAATGTGATGCCACGATCAACCGCGATGCGCAGGAGCGAGATCGATCTCGCCCCGATCTGCCGCGGGACCGTAGCCCGAGCTCATGCCCATGCAGCCGAGTCCGAGCGCGGACACCTCGAGCCCGCTGGAGCCAAGCGTCCGTGTCAGCATCGGTCAGACAGGAGAGGTCGGCGAGTGCGCCAGCTCGTCCAGCAGCTCCGCGAGTTCGGCTGGACGGCTGAGCATCGGCGTGTGGCCGCCATCGAGCTCGACAGCCTCCACCCCCAGCCGATCCCTCGCCGCGGTTCGTTGCCATGTCGGGTTCATCGCGTGATCCTCGCGACACGCGATGTACGAGGAGGTCACGTCTGGCCAGGCGGCCAACGGGCTCATCTCGGTCATCACCCGGTACGACTGTGGTCGCAGCCGTGCGACAGCCCATGCGGCGACCCTGGGTGTCGCGTCGTGCCAGAAGAGCTCCGTGGCGGTATCGGGTCCCACCGACCAGACGCCCTCGCCGAGGTCGGTCCACTGCTGCGTCGAGGGAGGCGTCGTGGGGTCGATGGCTTCGGACCGCCGCTGCTCGGTGGCGGACGCCCCGGGTCGCGCGAGGAACGCGGCCACGAACACGAGTCGTCGGACCTGCCGCGCCGCCGCCACGATTGGGACCACGAGACCGCTCATCGAGTGACCCACCAGGACCGGGGGCTCGGTCCAGTCGACGGCCTCGATGATTTCCCGAGCGTATGCCTCGCCACCGGCGTTCGGGTCACTGACGGGCAGGTCGACGGCCGTCACCCGATGGCCGCGCTCCTCGAGGTCGGGACGGACCTGGTCCCAGACCCAGGCGCCGGCATACGAGCCGTGGACGAGGACGATGTTCACTGTGCCCTCCTCATCGAATGGCCCGAGCGTGCCCCGGTTCGGGTCGTTGCATACCGTGAGTCTGACGCCGCCCTCGGCGACCCGCCCACAGTGTGACCCCTTCGCGGAAGGGCTCCTCGCGAACCGGGTGATCGGCCGGGAGTGGCGGTAGGCTCCAGGGACCTCAGGAGGCGACCAGGTCGGACGCCTCCATCGGGATGCCCACGGCGCCATGGGCCCATCGGAGATCCCGGGCAAGTTCCGCGCCGATGCGCTCCACGACGTCGACCACCAGGGCGTTGCCCATCATGAACGCGCGCCTGCCCGTCGGGCATGCCCGTGTCGGTCCAGTCGTCAGGGAAGCCGTTGAGCCGCTCGAGTTCCCGGGGGGTGAGCCGACGATAGCCGACCGTCGTCGGTCTGGATGAGGTGCTTGAAGCGCGACGGTGTGGCCCCGCCCTCTGCCGTCAGGATGGTGCGTGCTGGCCAGTCGACGCGGTCCGGGAACGGTATCGGCCCCTCCACGTAGAAGTACGGATCCCTGTCCCCATGTGGACACGTCGTTCCCGCTTGGCGCCCTTGAGGTAACGCCAGGTCGGCAGCTGGGAATCCGGGACATAGAAGCGGTCGGGCACGTCATCCGGCGGTTCGAGGATGTCCCCGAGGGTCCGGCGCGGGCCGTCGTGGTGCGCTGCGACGTCCAGTGTCCAGACCCGCCTGTGTGAGAAGTACCCGGCACTCCGGAAGGGCGTCCCGCGCTGCGACGAGCCGAAGGCCTCGGATATCTGAGCAGGGTCACCGTCGACCCTGAACGTCTCCGACAGCGACAGGACGGGTCCCCGATGGATCGGGAGCGCGCGAGCCAGGGTGCCGTCGTAGACGACCGCGTACGGGTCGCGGGGTTCGGCACCGGCGAGGCGTCCCACGAGATACACGCGCCGACGCTTCTGCGGGAACCCGTAGTCCGCCGCGTTGACGACGCGCCACTCCACCTCGTAGCCGAGATCGCCCAGTGTCGCGAGCATGACCGCGAAGTCGCGGCCACGCTGGGACGCGGGTGACTTGAGGAGCCGGTCCACGTTCTCGAGGAAGAGGTACCGCGGCCGTTTGAGCGTCAGCAGTCGGTGGATCTGCCACCACAGGACGCCCTTTCCTGCCCTTGAGCCCGCGCGCCTGGTTGAGCGTCTTCGCAACGGAGTAGTCCTGGCACGGGAAGCCGCCGACGAGGAGTTCGTGGTCCGGGATCGTCCGGTCACCCGCCTCTGCCGCGTCCATGACGCGCCCGATATCCGCGCACACGTGCTCGCCATCGGGGAAGTGGCCGACATAGCAGTCGAATGCGTGCTGTGTCCTTGTCGAAGGCTCCCACTGGTTCGCCCAGACGACCTGCCAACCCGATCGCTCGAGCGCGACCCGGAAGCCTCCCACGCCGGCGAAGAGTTCGACGACGCGCGCTGTCACAGAGCCTCGGATCGGCGTTGGCACGGTGTCGAGTCTAGTTGGTTCCTGGCCGCTTCCCCGAGCGCTGGGCCCCGGTTGACCTACGATGTCGGACAGACGCGAGAGGAGGTGGGTCGTGGCTGAGTACTCGTTCACCATCCGTGTCGTGGCGCCGCCGGAGCGGGTCTTCGACCTTTGGACCGACCTCGACCGGATGCACGAGTGGGTTGGTGGCGTGACGCGGGTCACGGACATCAGTGGTCCGATGGATCGAGCGGGCACCACCTACACGGTCTGGTTCGGCCGGATGCGCAGCCCGTCGCAGGTGCTGGACGTGGAACGACCTCGCAGCATCCGGACCAGGTTCGGGAACCGCATGCTCCGTGGCGAGACGGCGGTACGGTTCGCGCTCGAAGATGGCGGGACGCGACTGACGCAGGAGTTCCGGACCGAGGGACTCGTTCCGGCAATCATGGCCCGCATCTTTGCCACAGGTTCCTACCGTGGCAGTTTCCGCGGTGAGCTGGCCACGTTTGCGCGTATCGCGGAGCGGGAGGCCAGTGGCGGCACACCCTGAGATCGCATCGGAGGCCCACCCCTGACGAGGCTCCCTTCTCTGACGGCAGCCCAGTCTTGAGCCGCATCCGGAGTACCACGGCCCATCTGGTGCCGGCCACGCTCCTTGGGGCTCCGTCGCGTCCTTGACACCGGGGCTGCATGCGACCACGATCCGCCTCCCGAACGCCAGAGCGGGTTCGACCAAGCGAGGGGGTCCGAGATGCGGTCACCGTCCTTCCTGCGCGGGCAGGTCTCCGTCGGCCATGTGCTGCTGCTGAACGCGATGACCATCGTGATCGTCGCTGTCCTGGTCTACGGGGCCGGTGCCTTCGCCACCGCGAGCCCGTCGGCGTTCCAGCCCGGCGGCAGCGTCCGCATCGCGAGCGCCACCTCCTCGTCGGATGTCACGATCGATTTCCAGCCGTTCGAGCGGACCATCCTCCAGGCATCCTTCTCGGTCCCATCGGGCAAGAGGGCAGATGTCCTTGCCTTCCTGAATGGCACGGTCAATACCGGTCCCAACATCGTCGTATGCAAGGTGGTGATGCGACTGGACGGCGCCTCGAGTGGTACCGTCCTCGCCCCCGGCGAGATGACGTTCCTCGATTGGTACGAGGCGGCGGGCCTCGTCCCGGTCACCCGCAGCGTGCAGGGCCGCAAGAACAGCGTCGGGCCGGGCAGTCACACCCTCTACGTGCGTGGGATCAACGCCTCGGGTGAGAACACCTGTTCGTTCGGCGCACGGTCGCTGTTCCTGGTGGCCAACATTCGCGATGCGTGACACCATCGGGCCACGACGAGCACCGATTCACCGCCGGAGGTAACGAGCTCCAGCGCTGCCGACGCGAATGGCAGGGCCAGCGTCTGCAGGAGCACGATGTCGATGTACACGCCACGCACCCTGGCCGGGCTGGAGTCCGCTCTCCGATGCGTCGGAGCCCATCGGGCCTATGGCGTCATCGGGCTCATCAGCTGGAAGTAGTTGCCATCCGGATCGGAGAACGTGGCGATGTGAGTCACGCTCTCACCCTCGAATGCATACGGATCGGCGACC
Organism: uncultured Chloroflexia bacterium; assembly: GCA_963760625.1. Taxonomy (GTDB): domain Bacteria; phylum Chloroflexota; class Limnocylindria; order Limnocylindrales; family CSP1-4; genus JAFMJV01. The sequence continues at coordinate 6,140 of CAVXDU010000014.1, read as the reverse complement.
ACGACGGCACCCGCCCTCTTGAGCCGCTCGAAATCGGCCTGGACGTCCGTCGATTCGATGTTCCAGATGATCCGGCCTGGATGGACGCTCTTGCCGGTCACCTCCGAATGCGGCCCGACGCCCACGAAGCCGCTGCCGATCGACCAGCCTGCGTAGGTCCCGTCCGACATCTGTGGCTCCCCGAAGAGCCGTGTGTAGTACTCGACCAGCCGCGCGGGGTCCTCGGAGCCGATGAGGATGCTGTTGAAGTCCATGGCCTCTCCTTTGTGGGACGGGAGTATCCCAGAACGCTTATGTCGGAGGTGGCGACGGATCGAGCAGCCTCGGGACCCGGGCGCGGCTCTAACGAAAAGCGGACCGGGCCTCTATGGAGACTCGGCCCGCGCGTGACGGGTGGCGAGGCCCGGGCGTCTGGGTTGGTCGTTCGCCACCGGGCCTCGACCTCATCCTCGCGGCGCGACATCAACGCGTGATGAACCGGCCGTTAGCGATCTGTTGGCGATCGCCGGGTCATCGGTCGGCGGTCGTGTGCTCCAGCTCGGCCACGACGTCGATGACCACACGTTCCTGGACGCGTGACGCGCCGTCATCCGCGTCGCGCAACTCCATGACCTTGCGAATCATCTCCGGTGTCGGGGCGATCATGGCCAGGGCCGCGATGGTCTCCCGCTCGCGTTGTTCTCGCCGCGAGGCGCGCTCGTCGTCCGTCTGCACGTGTGCGGCCCTCCTCCGGCCGGACGGGCATGGTATCGGGCGGATCCGGTCGGATGCAAGGGCTTGACGCGCCGCCGCGGGAGCAGCCCCGGGGAGGAAGCTGCCCCCGCGGAGAGGAGTGGCGCGGGGCCGCGCCCATCGCGCGCCCAGGGTGGGATGGTCCGTCAGGTGTGTAAACGCCTTGTTATCGGGGGATTACCGTTGACCGATCCGCGTGCCGAGACGGCCCGCAGGTAGCGGTGCGTTCTGTCACCATCCAGGGTTCGGGGAGGTTGAGGCGGCATCTGGGACGCGCCCTCCCCGTGCAAGCCGTGGCACATATGCGTCCCGGCCGAGCCTCAGCCCGTCGTGGCGTTGGCCAGCAGGCGGTCGAACGAGTCCACCCTGAACAGGATGATGCCTCCCACGCGTGGATCCTGGGTGGCCCTGAGATCGTGGATCATGCCGACACCAAGACCAGTTGTCCGGTGCATCGGTGAAACGAGAAGCTCGCGTGGCCATGGTCGGGGCCGTGCCCTGGTGCCACGATGGTCGAACGAACATGAGTCCCGACCTGCCGGTCATCCTGCTCATCCTGGGCGCGACCATCGTGCCCTGGCTCCTGTGGGCGTATGCGAGGGGCGGCCGCGACACGGACACGGACTACCTGAAGGCCGTGCAGCCTCGCACGGAGGTCCAGGACCGTTGATCGGCTCCCCGAACGGGGTCGACACGAACGCGCTGCGTAAGTCCCTGGTGACCAGGAACTGGCTCGTGGGCGCAGACGCGATGCTCGGGTGCGGGGTCAGGCAGCGGATTGGTAGTTGACCATCCATGGGATGCCGAATTGGTCGGTGCACATTCCATAGTCCGCGCCCCAGAACTGCCGTTCGTATGGCAGGGTGACCGTACCGCCCGCGGCGAGTGCATCGAAGATCCGGCGGCCCTGCTCCGCGTCGTCCGGAGCGACGCTGATCGCGACACGATCCCCGGAGGTCCCGGGTCCTGTGCCCGGCGGGCGATCGGAACCCATCAGTACCTGCCCCTCGCCGATCGGCAGCGAGACATGCATGACGAGCTTCCCGTCAGCCTCGGACATGGCCTCAGGCATCTCGGAGTAGCGATTGATCGCCGAGAACTCACCGCCGAACACCGAGCGATAGAACTGGAATGCCTCCTCGCATCGACCGTCGAACCCCACGTATGGGTTGATCGTCGCCATCGTGACTCCTCCTGGTCCCGTGCCCGCCCTCGGACATCTGCGGGACGAATCTGAGCGATCCCGGGTACTGGTTCCAAGTCGGGTGTCGCCCGTCCGTGGATCCTTCACAGCCAACTGATCAGTGACGTTGTCAGTCGTCCAGAATCGCGCCCATCACCTCGCCTGTCGCTCCGCCGAGCCGACCGAACCCGTGGCGATCACGGGGGGCCCGCCGCAACCGGGACCGGCGTCCACACCCTGGAGCCGTCACCGAGCTGTCCGCCCTCGTTGTTTCCCCAGCAGCGGACATGCCCGTCCGACGACAGGGCACAGTTGTAGTCGTAGCCCGCTGAGATCGCGACCGCGTCCGAGATCCCGGGACAGCTTGGGGCACGTCGGTGTCCAGGGTTGTCCCATCACCGAGTTGCCCCCGGTAGTTGGCCCCCCAGCACTCGACATGGCCACCGGCGACGATCACGCAGACATTGCCCTGCCGGTCGTGATAGCAGTGGCGTCGGTGAGGCCGGATCATCCGCATCCATGTCTTGCTGTCCGTGAAGTCGCTGTCGCCCCAGCACGTGACGCTCGCGTCGACCATCGAAGGCGCAGGAGTGGGTGTTGGACGCTGCGATGTCCTGCACCGGTCCGAGCTCCGGCGGATCGGCGGCCCCGTACTCATTCCCCTGGCAGACTACCGAGCGATCTCCGAGGAGCGCGCACGTCTGGCGATTGCCGGCCACGATGTCGACCGCGTCATCCACCAGAAGCTGATCGACCGGAACCAGGCCGTAGTGGGCACCCCAGCAGAGCTGATGACCCGCCACGATGGCGCAGGTCACTTCATCGGTCACCGCCACCGCGGTGGCCCCGACCAGGTCCTCGACCTCGACCGGCACCACGCTGTCCACCGTGTCTCCGTTACCGAGTTCGCCGTTGTCGTTGTTGCCCCAGCACAGCACCTTCCCATCCGCGACGATGGCGCAGGTGTGCGCGATTGTGCCGAGGGCACCGATGCTGCCCTTGGAGAGTGCGACCGCGCCCGTCACTCCCTGGACCTCGACCGGGACGGACGAGGTAGTCGTCGTGCCATCGCCCAGCTGTCCCGAGTCGTTGTTGCCCCAGCATCGGACGTGACCTCCCGTGACGATCACGCACGCGTGGGAACCGCCGACCGTCAGCGCGCTGGCGTCGTCGATGTCCGCCACCTGGACCGGCGCCCCACTCCTCGATACCGTGCCGTTCCCGAGCTGTCCCGACCAGTCGGTGCCCCAGCACCGGATGGCGCCAGCCGCGACGATCGCACACGTACCCGAGTCGCCCGCCGAGATCGTCATCGCATCCGGCAGCGCCACCGCCACCGGCACCGAGCTGTTCCTGGTCGTGCCATTCCCGAGCTGTCCCGACCAGTTAGCGCCCCAGCACCTGACTCTCCGATCGATGGTCAGCGCGCACGTGTGCTCACCACCGGCGGTGATGGACGCCACGCGGTCGATGCCCGTGACGGGCACTGGGGTGCGGTTGCCGGTCGTCGTCCCGTCGCCGAGCTCGCCCCCGTTGTTCGCCCCCCAGCAATCGACGCGACCATCGGCCGTCAAGCCGCAGACGTGGACTCCACCTGCGGCCAGGGCGACGAGCCCGCCCAGGGCCGGGACCTCGAGCGGTGACTCGACGTGGACGTCATAGTCCTGCTTGCCCCACGTGGTGCCATTCCAACCCCAGCATCGGGCGCGCGCGGCCACCAGGACGCACGTCTGCTGCCCGCCAGCGACGATGTCCGTGGCGCCCTCGATGCCCCGGACCTCCCGTGGCTCGTCCCGGGACTCGGTCGTGCCGTCCCCCAGCTGACCCACATCGTTCGATCCCCAGCAGAGGATCCTGCCCATCGAGACGAGGACGCAGGCGTGGTCGTAGCCCATGGCCAGGCCCGTGGCCCCCGTGACACCTGGGACGGCCACCGGTCCTGAGTGCATCTCGGCACCCGGGCTCCCGGTCTGCCCCGGGATCACGGCACCCCAGCACTCGACCGTACCGTCCCCCATGATGGCGCACGAGTGCTCGCCACCGACGGCCGCCGCCGTCACGTCCGCCAGGCCGACGACCTCGACGGGACCGAGCTGTCCGACGGTGGTCCCATCACCGAGTTGGCCAGCAGAGTTCGAACCCCAGCATCGGACGTGACCTCCAGCTGACAACGGCACAGCGTGGCCGTCGCCCACGGCCACCGCAGTCGCCCCTGTGAGTTCGGCCGCGGGGGCCGGAGGAAGCAGGGACGCCCGTCCCGCCGACCGTATCCGGCAGATGGGTCGAGCCAGGAGCCAGGCGCTCCCGAACGTCACGACGAATGCGGCCAGCACGACCACGACCAGACGAGGCCCAACCATCGGCCAGCGGGCCACATGGACCCAGAGCCGGGGCATCGTGGTCCGCCGGGCCGGCCTCGAGCGGACCCTCCTCCCGTTCGATGCACCATTTCCAGGGCGTCGGATCGTCCGGCAGGTCTACTGGGCATAGCGGACGAGAACGTCCTCGAGGCGGTCCTCGAAGCCCTGGGGTCACTCACGGTCAAGGTCCCTTCGTAGCCGGTCGACGATGCGGGCGAGTCTGACTTCGGACGCCCGAAGCCGACATCGCCGGCGTACCGCGCGATCTGGCTCGAATCGAAATCGGCGACGTAACGGAGCGCGAGCAGCGTGCGTTCCTCCACCGTCAGGCGTCGCAGTGCCCGCTCGAGGTCGACGAAGCCCTGATGCCGTCGGCCGGGTCCGGCGCTGTACGGTTCGCCGGGCCCGCCGAGATCTCGACGACCGTCCGACGATGCTGGCGCCGGACCATCTGGCGGGCCTCGTTGGCTGCGATGGCCACGAGCCAGGGTCGGACACGTCCTGGGTCCCTGAGACCCGACAGCCGACGCCAGGCGATGGACCAGGCGGCCTGGACTGCCTCCCGCGCGGCATCGGCGTCGCCGACGATGACGAACGCTGCTCCGAGCATCGCATCGTGATGCTCTTCGACCAGGCGCACGCAGGCCAGATCGTCCCCGGTCGCCGCGAGGCGGACGGTCGACTCGATGACCGATGCATCCGACACGGCGAGGTCCGTCATGCTAGGGAGAGTGCTCGTCGACGGCCTAGTGTCCCATCCGCGATTCGGACACCTGCACTCAGCAGCGGCAAAGGCGAGATCGGCAATCGCATCAGCAGCGCCAACGGCTGACATACCCAAGGATGGCCTGCGCCGCGGGATACGACCGTCGCACACCGAGACCGCCGACACCCGCTGCGACCGGCGGCTGCGCCGAGCGCCGCGCACAGGGCACACGGTGAACTTCGACGGCGATGCTACGGCTGGTCGCCTCCCGGATCGTCACGCAGGGGCTGCGGAGTAGCGTCGGGAATCCGCCGGCGGGGCCTCGAAGAGGGAGGCCCGCAACGGTGGCGTGAACGTCGATGGGCCATTGCCGCTGATGTGGCCGTTGCTGCGCATGGTCAGCGTGGGCCGCCGGATCTTGTACGGGCCGTCCATCCCCGTCGCCTGGATGGCGCGTCCGTCGAAGTCGAGCGTGAAGTGGTTGGTGCCGACATCAAGTAGCGATCGCGTGGACGCGAAGTCCACCGGCAGCCCATTGAGCGACCCATCGTCAGCCAGCAGCTGTGCGCTGAGGTCGTAACTCCCCGCCACCGCTACGGTCACAGTGCCGGTCAGTCGGATGGACTCGTATCTGCCGTTGCCGTCCGCATCGATCGGATCGCTTTGGAACGAAGTTCCGTCGAAGACGACTGGCGCATGCTGGAACCGATCGACTCCGTATCCCTGGGTCGAACCTATGTCTGCACGTCGATCCTCAGGACCCGTCGAGCTGGCCTCGTCGTAGACCTGGACGTCCACGAGGCGATATGGGCCTGGTGCGCCCACGGTGAAGATGCGTCCACCGTCGAACGAGAGGTCGACACGATGGGTGCCGGCCGCGAGTTCCGCGGTCTGTCCAGCGCTTGCCACGTCGTGCCCGTCCAGCGTCACGAGGCGCCCGATCACGCGGTACGTGCCCGCCTGTGACACGAGGAGCTCAGGCGACAACACAAGGGCGTCCGCCAGCGTATCGAGGTCCGAATCCACAAGTCGCTCGGCGAAGCCGTCGCCCAGTCGAGCGTGACCCGCCGACGCGGTGATCTGCGCAGCGGCGTAACGCTGTCGTTCCCCGGTGACCTGCGCCAGCAGGGTCCAGGGGCCGGCTCCCGCCAGGGTCACG
>CAVXDU010000013.1:0-281187 GCA_963760625.1 uncultured Chloroflexia bacterium | reverse complement strand
ATCACCGAGTTGTCCCGGTAGTTGGCCCCCCAGCACTCGACATGGCCACCGGCGACGATCACACAGACGTTGCCCTGTCCGGTGGTTATAGCTGTGGCGTCGGTGAGGCCGGATATCCGCATCCACGTGTTGTTGTCGATGGAGTCGCTGTCGCCCCAGCACGTGACGCTCGCGTCGACCACGAGGGCGCAGGAGTGGGTGTTGGACGCTGCGATGTCCTGTACCGGGCCGAGCTCCGGCGGATCGGCGGCCCCGTACTCATTCCCCTGGCAGACTACCGAGCGATCTCCGAGGAGCGCGCACGTCTGGCGATTGCCGGCCACGATGTCGACCGCGTCATCAACCAGAAGCTGATCGACCGGAACCAGGCCGTAGTGGGCACCCCAGCAGAGCTGATGACCCGCCACGATGGCGCAGGTCACTTCATCGGTCACCGCCACCGCGGTGGCCCCGACCAGGTCCTCGACCTCGACCGGCACCACGCTGTCCACAGTGTCTCCGTTACCGAGTTCGCCGTTGTCGTTGTTGCCCCAGCACAACACTTTCCCACCCGCGACGATGGCGCAGGTGTGCGCAATTGTGCCGAGGGAGCCGATGCTGCCCTTGGAGATTGCGACCGCGCCCGTCACTCCCTGGACCTCGACCGGAACCGACGAGGTGGTCGTCGTGCCATCGCCCAGCTGTCCCGAGTCGTTGTCGCCCCAGCATCGGACGCGACCTCCCGTGACGATCACACACGCGTGGGAACCGCCGACCGTCAGCGCGCTGGCGTCGTCGATGCCCGCCACTTGGACCGGCGCCCCACTCCTCGATACCGTGCCGTTCCCGAGCTGTCCCGACCAGTCGGTGCCCCAGCACCGGATGGCGCCAGCCGCGACGATCGCACAGGTACCCGAGTCGCCCGCCGAGATCGTCATCGCATCCGGCAGCGCCACCGCCACCGGCACCGAGCTGTTCCTGGTCGTGCCATTCCCGAGCTGTCCCGACCAGTTAGCGCCCCAGCACCTGACTCTCCGATCGATGGTCAGCGCGCACGTGTGCTCACCACCGGCGGTGATGGACGCCACGCGGTCGATGCCCGTGACGGGCACTGGGGTGCGGTTGCCGGTCGTCGTCCCGTCGCCGAGCTCGCCCCCGTTATTCGCCCCCCAGCAATCGACGCGACCATCGGCCGTCAAGCCGCAGACGTGGACTCCACCTGCGGCCAGGGCGACGAGCCCGCCCAGGGCCGGGACCTCGAGCGGTGACTCGACGTGGACGTCATAGTCCTGCTTGCCCCACGTGGTGCCATTCCAACCCCAGCATCGGGCGCGCGCGGCCACCAGGACGCACGTCTGCTGCCCGCCAGCGACGATGTCCGTGGCGCCCTCGATGCCCGGGACTTCCCGTGGCTCGTCCCGGGACTCGGTCGTGCCGTCCCCCAGCTGACCCACATCGTTCGATCCCCAGCAACAGGTCCTGCCCATCGAGACGAGGACGCAGGCGTGGTCGTAGCCCATGGCCAGGCCCGTGGCCCCCGTGATGCCTGGGATGGCCACCGGTCCTGAGTGCATCTCGGCACCCGGGCTCCCGGTCTGCCCCGGGATCACGGCACCCCAGCACTCGACCGTACCGTCACCCAAGATGGCGCACGAGTGCTCGCCTCCGACGGCCGCCGCCGTCACGTCCGCCAGGCCGACGACCTCGACAGGGACCGAGCTATCCGACGTGGTCCCATCACCGAGTTGGCCAGCAGAGTTCGACCCCCAGCATCGGACGTGTCCTCCATCGACAACGGCACAGCTGTGGCCGTCGCCCACGGCCACCGCAGTCGCCCCTGTGAGTTCGACCCGGGGGCCGGAGGAAGCAAGGACGCCCTTGCCGCCGACCGTATCCGGCGATGGATCGACCAGGAGCCAGGCGCTCGCGATGGTGACGACGAATGCGACGAGCACGACCACACCAACGAGGCCCAGCGATCGCACGGACCACTTCGGCACCCAGAGACGGGGCATCGTGGTCCGACCGAGCCTGCCTCGAGCGGACCCTCCTCCCGTTCGGCGCACCATTTCCAGGGCGTCGAGATCGTCCGGCAGGCTATGGGCGTAGCGAATGAGAATTGCCTCGAGGCGGTCCTCGAACCCCTGGGGCTCACTCATGGTCGAGGTCCTTCCGTAGCCGGTCGACGAGCCGGGCGAGTCGACTGCGGACACCCGAAGCCGACAGGCCTGCGTACCGCGCGATCTGGGTCGAGTCGAAACCGGCGACATAACGGAGTGCGAGCAAGGTTCGTTCCTCAACCGTCAGGCGATGGAGTGCCCGCTCGAGGTCGACGAAGCTGATGCCGTCGGCCGGGTCGGCTGCCACCGGTTGGTCGGTCCCTGCCGAGATCTCGACGATGGTGCGCCGGCGCTGACGCCTGACCAGATGGCGTGCCTCGTTGGCCGCGATAGCCACCAGCCATGGCCGAACCCGTTCGGGGTCACGGAGACCCGGCAGCCGGCGCCAGGCGATGGACCAGGCTGCTTGAACCGCCTCGCGAGCGGTATCGGCATCGCCGACGATGACGAACGCCGCTCCGAGCATCGCGTCATGGTGGTCACCGACGAGCCGGGCGCATGCAACGTCGTCGCCCGACGCCGCCAAGCGAACCGTCGACTCGATGACCGATGCGTCTGACACGGCGATGTCCGTCATGCTGGGGAGAGGCTCCTCGGGGGCCAAGTGTCCCATCCGTGACTCGGACACTCGTACTCCGTATCGGCGATGGTTGTATTGCTAGCTCGACCAGCGCGATCTGGGCCCGCGCGTCCAGGGCCTGCTAGCTCCAGTGTCGTATCGGTTTCGCGAACGGCGTGGACGAAAGCCCCAGCGCGGGTACCTATGGTGTCGACGTCATCTACCGCATCAGCTCCGCCGGCGGCTGATATCGAGAGCCGGTGCTTGAAGCTCCCCGGTGATCCACGACGGCGATGCTACGGCTGGTCGCCTCCCGGATCGTCACGCAGGGGCTGCGGAGTAGCGTCGGAATCCGCCGGTGGGGCCTCGAAGCGGGAGGCCCGCAACGGTGGCGTGAACGTCGATGGGCCATTGCCGCTGATGTGGCCGTTGCTGCGCATGGTCAGCGTGGGCCGCCGGATCTCGTAGCGGGCCGTCCATCCCCGTCGCCTGGATGGCGCGTCCGTCGAAGTCGAGCGTGAAGTGGTTGGTGCCGACATCAAGTAGCGATCGCGTGGACGCGAAGTCCACCGGCAGCCCATTGAGCGACCCATCGTCAGCCAGCAGCTGTGCGCTGAGGTCGTAACTCCCCGCCACCGCTACGGTCACAGTGCCGGTCAGTCGGATGGACTCGTATCTGCCGTTGCCGTCCGCATCGATCGGATCGCTTTGGAACGAAGTTCCGTCGAAGACGACTGGCGCATGCTGGAACCGATCGATCTCGTATCCCTGGGTCGAACCTATGTCTGCACGTCGATCCTCAGGACCCGTCGAGCTGGCCTCGTCGTAGACCTGGACGTCCACGAGGCGATATGGGCCTGGTGCGCCCACGGTGAAGATGCGTCCACCGTCGAACGAGAGGTCGACACGATGGGTGCCGGCCGCGAGTTCCGCGGTCTGTCCAGCGCTTGCCACGTCGTGCCCGTCCAGCGTCACGAGGCGCCCGATCACGCGGTACGTGCCCGCCTGTGACACGAGGAGCTCAGGTGACAACACAAGGGCGTCCGCCAGCGTATCGAGGTCCGAATCCACAAGTCGCTCGGCGAAGCCGTCGCCCAGTCGAGCGTGACCCGCCGACGCGGTGATCTGCGCAGCGGCGTAACGCTGTCGTTCCCCGGTGACCTGCGCCAGCAGGGTCCAGGGGCCGGCTCCCGCCAGGGTCACGCTGCCGGTCCACCGCCCGGGCCCATTCGGTGTGACCGTCACCCCCATCGGTGGAACGGCGGGATCGGATCCATCCGCGAGGCGCACGATGAGCTCGTCCCCGTCGAGTGGCTCGGTCACGAGCACGCTGAATGGAACGGCGGTACCCACCATTGCCCATGGCGCGGTCGCGATCAGGACGTGTCGATCAGTCAGGATCGACGGCAGGACCTGGACCTCCACCGGTGTGGAGCCACCGTTCACGATGTGCAGCGTGGTGATGGTCGGATCGCGGACGACCACGTTCAGGCCCCGGCCGAACGCGGACTCTGTCGCGGCCAGGGGCGTCCCACCGATGGTCGCGCTCACCGAGGCGTTCGGTACCAGCACCGTGATCCCGGCCATCGACGAGCCTTCCAGGTCGAGCGGAACGTCCAGCGACCCGGACGCCGGGACGGTCACCGTGAGCGGTGTCAGGAACTCCTGGGTCGACGCTTGCGGGGGCGGCGAGTCTATCGGGGCGGTGGGGATCGGGGTCGTCTCGGCAGACACCGCCGTGGAGGCTGCCGCCATCGTGGCCATCATCATCAGCGCCACGGGCAGGCGAGCTAGGCTCAGGATCCTTGCTGCGGGGTCGTGCCTGACTCGGACTGGCTCTGGCATATCGCAGGGACCGTATCTCGCTCCTGCGGCAGGCACCACCGACCCATGTGTTCGTACGGCATGGGACCTCGCGACGGCAGGATCGTCCACGGGAAGGAGTATTTCGCGGCACCATTCGAGCCGGCGGCATGGCGTGCGCGCTGGGTGGGGCGCGCGCGACCTCGAGACTAACCCGTGGCATTCACCGCATAGATGTGCCACTCGCCGGGGATGCCCTTCAGCTGTCGATCGCCACGGTCCTGGAACACGAGTCCGGAGCCAGCGACCAGATCCCGGACCGTGCCCGACACGAGGATCTCGCCTGCACCAGCCATGGCGGCGATGCGAGCCCCGATATGGACGGCCAACCCCGCGATGTCGTCCGGGACGAGCTCGATCTCGCCAGTGTGCAACCCGGCACGCACCTCGAGGCCCAGCTGAGCCACGCTCTCCTGGATGGCGATCGCGCAGCGGATACCCCGCGCAGGGCCATCAAAGGTGGCGAGGACGCCATCGCCTGTCGTCTTCACCTCCCGGCCACCGAATCGGTCAAGCTGCCGGCGCACGGCCCGGTCATGTTCTGCGAGCAGCGACCGCCAGCGCTCGTCACCGAGCCCGGCGGCCAGGCTTGTCGACTCCACGATATCCGTGAACAGGATGGTGGCAAGGACGCGGTGCGGCTCGGGCGCGGGCCTCGTCCCGGTCACGAAGTCCTGGATCTCGGAGATGATCTCGTCCTGATCGCCTGCCCAGATCAGGCTATCGACACCAGCAAGTTCCACGTACCTCGCGCCGTCGATGTGCTCCGCTAGATACCGCCCGTGCTCGACGGCGAACCCGCTTGCTTCGGCGCGGTGGATGACGAGGGTCGGGACGTGGATGGCCGGCAGCACGGCTCGGACGTCGCTCTGGTAGATCAGGCGCACGATCGCCCGTGCGCTCCCTGGACTCGCTGCCTGGCGCTCGTAGCGCGACCATGCACGTCGCAGGATCACATCGTCGGCGACACTCGGAGCGAAGAAATCGATCATGACCCCGCGACCCGTGTCGGCGTCCGCCGCGTCCAGCGCCTGGTCGAGGGCCTCGGGCGGCGCGCCGAAAGGGAAGTCCGGCGCAGCGAGGAAGCGCGCGAAGCAGTCGACGAGCACCAGGCTCGAGACGCGCCCAGGATTGGCCGCCGCATATGGCATCGCCATGATCCCGCCACCGATGTTGGTGATCAGTACGGCGCTCTGCGACCCCGCCGCGTCGAGGACCGCAGAGACGTCCTCCATCCACTCCTCGATGGTCGGCAGATCCGACGTCGGCACGGGGTCCGACAGACCGGTGCCACGCTTGTCGAACATGATGAGCCGGCCGAACGACGCGAGCCGCTCCCGCAGCGCCGCGAGGGGAGGCACCTCCCACTGTGCCTCCATGTGGCTGAACCACTGGTCGAGTAGCAGGATATCCGGCGATCCGTCGCCCAGGACCTGGTAGGCGAGATGGAGTTCACCGAGCCGGGCGTACCGTGTCTCCGGGTTCATCCCGCGTAGCGTAGCGTCGCCCACGGACCGCAAAGGCGCGCGCCGTGAGTCTGATCGATCCGTCCGCCTCCTCGTTGACCATGGCATGCAGCCGGTCGCGCAGGGCCGTGCGCGAGCGGTCCGACAGGGACGCGGCGTACGCCGGAGCAGGCCCTGTCCCTCGCAGGAACGGCATCCACAGGTCATCGAAATCCAGGAACACGGTCGGGACATCGATCGGCTGGACCTCGACGGCGCCGAGCCCGGCACTGGTGAAGGCAGCGGCGAGGGGCGCCGGGCCCGCGATCGGGAACCGGGCCGCCTCGTCCATCCCAGCTGCGGTCGCATCCTGTGCGATGGCGGCATCCCAGAACAGGCGGATCACCTCCATCCCGCGCGCGTAGTCCCACACGTATCCCGCGACGATGCCACCGGGCGCCACGATCCGGTAGGCCTCGGCAAGGGCCTCATCGATGCTCGGCACGAAGTTCAGGACGAGGCCGGACACGACGACATCGACCTCGCCATCCGCGAGACCAGTCGCCGCGGCGGTGGCGACGGCGAACCGTGCACGCAGGGTCATCGAACCTCGCCCTCGCGACCTGCACGAATGCCTCGGAAGGGTCGACTCCGACGATTGCCAGTGGGTCGCAGGACCCGAGGATGGCCCCCGTGAGCGCACCCGTACCGCAGCCAGCATCGAGCCACCGTTGACGTGCAGGGACGCCCAGCCATTCCAGGAACCTCGTGGCCACGAGCTGGCTCCAGCGACCGACGTAGCCGTCGTAGGCAACGCCATCCTCCCACCCATCCGACGTCACGCTAGCCACCTGTCGGACCGGGGTCGACCGAACAGACCTCCATCGTCCGACCAGACCCAGACGGTCCCGTCGGGTGCCACATCCATGTCCTCGATGAGGCCGGCTGCGTGTTGCGCCGATAGGAAGCTCCTCCAGCGCTGGCCGTCGAAGGCGTGCACCCGGTCGTCCTTGCGGGCATCGTCGCATGGGTACATCCGGAGCTGGATCGCGTTGGCTGGTCCACAGGACGCGGACATCCAGGCCGTGCCATCCGACCCGATGGCCAGCGAGCCGAAGTTCCCGCCAGGGTGGCCGACCATCGGCACGCCGTCGGTGGTCGAATACACGGTCCAGTCATCGCCGTCGAGGTGGGCAAGGTAGGGGTCGCGGACCTCGGCGCACGGGCTGCCCGTCCCCGGAGGGTCGAGTTCGACCTCACCCACGCACCCGTGCAGGTGCACCCACACACTGCCATCGGGCGCCGTCGCGACCCGGCCTGCGGCGCGCGGTGCGCCGTCACCGATGGGATCGACGAGGCTCCACTCCCCATTCGAGAAGCGCAGCAGTCCTCCCGGCGGGTTCCCGTGCTTCCCGGCGACGAGGCCCAGCCACGCTACACCGTCACCATCCAGAGCAAGGTTGGCCCAGTACACCTGCTGTCCGCCACCGTGCCAAGGTCTCGGCAGAATTCATGACCGCATCGGGAACCGGGTGTGTCGTCCAGCTTCCGCTGGCGTAGCGACCGAGCACGATTCGGCCCTCCCAGGGCCGTCGGCGGCGAGGGAGGCCAGCCTCGGGTCCGGGTCGTACCACGCGGCCCACAATCGACCGTCCGGTCCCTCGGCCGTAGCCGCTGTCCAGGTGACCCCCTCCGGCAGCGCGACCGGTGCCGGCAGCCAGACCCCGCCGTCGTATCCGAACGAGAGGTATCTGGGCTGGTCCGCGGTGCCGGGACCGGGCGAGGCGCTGGCCGGCGCAACGGTTACGCCACTCGATGACGGCAGCAGGGACATCGGCGGCATCAATGCGTCGGGCTGGCCCAGAAGGACCAGCCGCAGTCTCTCGTCGCCGGGCGTGTCCACATCCAGTCCGGTCATGGTCGAGACCCAGACGCCACTTGGGTCGATATCGACGCCCGTCACGAGGGTCCCCGGCGCCGTCAGGTCATGACCTGCGTCATCGCCCAGGACATGCACGACGCCTGGTTCGATCGTCTGGGTGACCAGTCCGGCCGGTGGTGCCCACGGCGTCGCGGCAGGTGATGCCGACGGCAGCACGATGGTCGTGGGTGCAGGGCCCTGACCAGCCACGAAGAGGATAGCGCCTGCCCCCAGCACCACGATCGCGGCCACCGCAATGAGGCGCATTGCAACAGGCATCGATGTGCGCGGCAGCCGCCCACGATGTTGCTCGAGCGGCGTCCGGACCGCGTACGCGATCGCCAGTCCATCGACCGTCCGACGGGGTCCAGCATATCGGTCCAGGAGCGGTCGCCAGTCGGGCCTCGAACCCGGTCAGCTCATCCATCGCCCAGCTCCCGTCCGAGTCGTGTCAGCAGTCGCGCGAGGCGGGCGCGCGTGCCCGATGGGCTGAGGCCGGTCGCAACGGACAGCTCGGTCGAGTCGAAGCCGGCCACGTAGCGCATGGCAAGCAATGCCCGGTCATCGGTGCCGAGGCGGGCGAGTGCATTTCGCAGGTCCATGGAGTCGATGGCGCTGGCCGGGTCCCCGCCGATTCCCTCGGATGCCTCCGCAGGAACCTCGATGACCGAGCGCCTACGACTCGCACGCATCATCTGGCGCGCCTCGTTCACCGCTATCGATACGAGCCAGGGACGAAGGCGAATTCGGCTCGCGCAGCGAACCGAGTTTCCGCCACGCGATCGACCATGCGGCGTGGACGGCCTCGTCCGCGACGGCCTCGTCGCCACAGACCACCACGCACACCCGACGCATGTCCTCGTGGTGGGCGACGACGGATCCGGGCGAAGGCGACATCGTCGCCGGCAGCAGCCGACTCGATGTCCGCGTACATATCCCGTCCCAGGTCGCCAGTCATGACCGCCATATCCCATAGATGCATGGCAGTCGGCAAGTGATTCATGACCATCGGCCGACTCGCGACTACGGCAGCACGTATCCTGATCCGGTGGTTGCCGTCATCGGGGATGCGGGTTCTGTCGACAGGGATCGCGTTCGCCGAGCCCCGATGGAGGTTCACGGACGCCAGATCTCGGCGGACCCGGATCCGCCCAGGGCCTGACCCACCGATGGCCAGTACGGATCCGTCGGCGAGGACTGCGGTCGCCACGATCTCTGCGCCCTGCGACAGTGAGCCGGCCGGGCTGAAGGACAGTGTCCTCGGGTCCCAGACCTCCGCGGTGGCGAGGGCGACCTCGTGATCGCCAGGTTCGCCGCCATCGCCACCCACGATCAGCACACGACCATCGGGCAGCAGCGTCGCCGTCGCGTTCCAGCGTGTCTCAAGAAGGGAGCCGGCCGGAACGACCGTTGAGGTGTCAGGCTCCCAGAGCACGGCGGACCCGTCCGGTGGACCGAAGCTGCAACAGCCACCCACGACCAGGACACGACCATCGGGAAGGGGGCGTCGCGGTCCCAGCCCTGAGGTCGTGCGAGCGTCCCGAGCGGACTGAACGACAGGGTCCATGGGTCCCAGAGCTCTGCGGATACGACGTGTGAGTCGCCCGTATTGATCCGTCGGCCTGTCGTCCACGATCAGGACCCGACCATCCGGTCTGAGCTTGGCCACTCTCTGTCCCGGCATGACTGGACGCGCCTGCGTCGCTGAAGGCCTGCGCCACCGGGTCCCAGATCTCTGCGGTCGGGAGCCCCCCGCCGGCGATCAGGACGCGACCGTCGGGCAGGAGCACCGCCGCATGGCCGACACGTGGGACCGCGAGCGATCCGGCCGGGCTGAAGGTCAACGTGTCGGGGTCCCATAGCAGGGCCGTGGCGAGGCGATCGACCTTGTACTTGTATCCGCCGACGACGAGCACCCGGCCGGACGGCAGGAGCGTCGCCGACTGCCCTTCGCGAGGCTCCGGCATGTTCCCCGCGACGCTGAACGTACCCGTCTTCGGGTCCCATAGCTCGACGGTCGCCTGGTCCTGATACTCCCAGCCGCCAACGGCAAGCACCCGGCCGTCCTGCAGGGTCGTTGCCGTGACCATCTCGCGGGCCTGCAGCATCGACCCAGTCGGGACGAAGCCGGCCGGGCCACCGCCGACCTGCGTCCCGGTCGGCACTCGCAGCAGCGCTCCGACGGTCAACGCGATAGCGACTCCGAGCAGGACGGCAGCAGTGACCAGCCGCGAGCCACCATGCCGGTCCAGTGCCCAGACGTGCCGCCGCTGGACGACCCTCGGGACCTGGGCGAGCGCTCGGTCGATGGCGCTGTGGGGGAGCGGCTGGACATCGTCGAGCCACACCTGTAGGAGGCCGATCATCTCCGGGTCGCTGGTCATCTGGTCACCGGATGGGCTTCTGCGGGGACGCCCGGACGTTCGTCGGCCTCCAGGGACGCACGCATGGTGCGCAGGGCGCGGTGTAGTCGTGAGTGGACAGTCCCGACAGGGAGGCCAAGGACGTCGGCGACCTCGTTGGGAGACAGGCCCACCAGGAAGGACAGCACGACGACCGACCGTTGGTCGACGGACAGGCGGCGGAAGCCACGCTCCAGCTGGTCGCGGTCGGCGACGATGGCCACGCCATCGGGGACCACAGGCTCGCTCACGCCAACAGCGAGGGCATTGGGGAGGTGACGCCCTCGGCGCGCTTCGCCGTAGCAGGCATTCACGACGAGCCGGTACGACCAGGCCTCGAAGCGGGCAGGATCGCGGAGCCGAGGCAGGTCCCGCCAGACGTTGACCACCGCCTGCTGGATGGCTTCCTCCGCAAGGGTACGGTCCCGGAGTATCGCGACGGCAACCCTGGTAAGGCGCTCACCCATCGTGGTGACGAGGGTCGCGAAAGCGACCTGGTCACCACCTTGAGCCTGGATCACGAGTTCGGTATCCATGCGCCACCGCTAACACACGCCGACCCGCGCGGCACGTTCACAGGGTATGGTGCGCGGCGCCCCTCCGCGCTTCCATCTTCGATGTCTCGAACGTACTCCGGTCCGCCTCCGTTATCGCGTCCCTGTGAATGGGTCGCTCGGAGGTCTCGCCCGGGCTACGGCGCCAGGGCCTGCCAGCTGTCGCAGCAGACATGGCCATCGGCCGGGATGGCTCGAGCCGCCCCCGTGCCTGTTGCGTCGAATACTTCGAGCCCGTACTCGCCCTGTTGTTCGTCGAACAAGGCGCCGAGGACTCGAGAGCCGTCCGGCGACCAGACCAGGTCGCCGCCCGCGACGAGTTCACCCTGGAGCGTCACCTGGTTCGATCCATCGGCAGAGGTGACGATGACCTGGTTGAGAAGCGATCGGTCTGTCGCCCGATAGGACGCCAGGCGTGAACCGTCGGGTGACCAGCTCGGCCAGAACTCATCTTCCGCGGTGTTCGTGATGTTCGTGGCTCCGGTACCGTCCGGGTTGATGACCCAGATGTCATTGGCGCCACCCTGAGCGGCGAAGTAGGCGAGCCGATCGGCCGAGGACCATACGGGCCCTGAGCCGCTTACCAGCTGGTGCGCCGACGTCCCGTTCGCGGCCATGGTCCAGACCTCGCCCTGCGTCGGTCCTCCCTGGTACGCAAGCATCGATCCATCCGGGGACCACACTTCAGCCTTGCCAGCGGCCAGGCGGACGTGCTGTCCGGACCCGACGTCGGCGGTCTCGATCCAGTCGGTGGTGCCATCGTTCACGGAGTACGAGATCACAGCACCGTCGGGACTCCACGCCATCGATACGTCATCGGTCAACCCTAATCGATCTGCCACCAGGTCCCGGACCTTCCGCGGGTGGGAGCCGTCGGCGTCCATGACCATGAGCGCGAAGGGCGCCGCGGGCGTCCGTTGTGTCCAGTAGGCGATTCGATCGCCCTCGGGCGACCATGTCGGGCTGCTGTCCCACGAAGGACCGGTCGTCAACTGTTGCCGAGCCAGGTCATCGACATCGGTGACCCATATGTCACCGTTCGAGCTGAAGGCGATGAGACCGTTGCGGAACCCCGGGACGGGTGGCGTGCTGGGCAACAGCGAAGCGGCCACCGCGACCGCGCCAGCTGTGGCCACCACGAGGGCCAGCGTGAGAGCGAGGATGGAGGCGAGCCGGAAGGTCGGCGAGCCGACTGCGACGCGGGCATCGAGACGCATGGGGGACTCCTTGAGGAGGGCAAGCCAGCGCGGACGCTGCCGCACGCGGCCTGTGGCAAGGACGATCTCGCGATCGAGTTGGTCGGGGACATGCTCCGTCGCGATACCCGCCAGCACGTCGTCGAGGAGTCGCTCCAGGCGCAGGTCGTTCATGACACGCGCGCCCGGACCGTGCTCACTCGGGCCTCTGGCTCGGCGCCCATCGCATCGCGCAGGGCCTGCAGGCCTCGGTACATCCGGGCCTTGGCGGTCCCGACGGGGATATCGAGGATCGCCGCCGCCTCAGCGAGCGGTCGGCCGAGGTAGAAATGGACCACGATGACCGCCCGTTGCTCGATGGGCAGTCGCCCGAGCTGCCGCTCGAGCCGGTCGCGTTCGACGATCGGGAAGGCGATATCGGAGGCGGGCTCCATCGCATCATCGGGCAGCACCGGCGACTCGACCAGGGTGCGGCGCCTCTCCCTGCGGGCCTGCCGGTAGCAGGCCCATACAGTCAGGCGATACGACCAGGCGTCCCATGCATCCGGGTTTCGAAGTGAGCGCAGGTCCCTCCAGGCGGAGACGAGCGCCTCCTGGACCGCGTCCTGAGCACGGTCCTGGTCCCGCAGGATCATGTTGGCGACGGCATACAGGCGACCGCTGGAGGAGCTCACGAGGCTCGCGAACGCCTCATGGTCGCCGCCCATCGCCCGGGTCACCAGCTCTCGCTGCATGCATCTCGCCCAGTGCGGCGCGGCCTACCTATCCGCGCTCATGTGACTATGCGTCCTGACGATGCCCAAATGGTTGCACCGGGGCTCGACAACGTCGCTACCCCGTCCCTTCAGATCCGCATGGGGCCACTCACTTCACTGCCGCCGGTCAGCCAGTCGAACGGTTGCCCACGATCCTGTCGACCGCGATGTGGATGACCCAGCCCGGCGGCGGATCGGGCATCGGCGGGAACCGGACCTCCGGACCCAGATAGACCCGAGCAAGCCGTCCAAGCAGGTCCGCGGCGCCGCCCTCGGTGAGGCGCGCCTTTCCGTGCAGCACCAGGTACTCGTCGAGGCCGAACCTGTTCCTCTGTCCGGTGACCATCGAGACGGCGATCCGCGGGTCACGCCGGATGTTGCGCAGCTTGACCTGGTCGGGCAGCGTCCCGATCACCACTTCATCGTCCTCCACGCCGACCCATGCCATCGAGACCTGTGGCGAGCCGTCGTCGTTCAAGGTCACGACATGGGCGATCGGGCCGCGTCCGATGAGCTCCTTGACGTCAGGTGGGAGGCGCATCACCCCATGGTATGTCCGGAGTGGCCCGGTGACCGGACCTTGGCCGCCCCCTTGGCGGTAATGGCGCCTGCTGCGGGGACGTCCGGACGGCATCGGGGCCATTGACTACCCGGTCGTCTGGCGCGACGATCTGTAGATGAGAACCAGCCGGCGCACGAAGCGCCTCCTGAGCATCACTCTCGGCGATGGCCTGGGGATCGAGTCTCCCGGGACCACGATCAGCACCACCGGCCTGTACATCAAGGACTACATCGGCTCGCGGATCAGCGTCGACGTCCCCATCAACGACGATGTCGCACATCTGGCCCGCGTGGCCGATCCGCCGGCGGGGTATGGCACCGGGATAGTCGACCCCGACGGCGACGGACCCGAGGCACCCGTGACCGTCCGCATCAGCCTTCCGTCCGACCTCTGAGCCCGGCCGCGTCCGAGGCCGTCCGGTCGAGGTCGATGAGGCCTACCCCACCCACCACCTGAGCCGTTGACTTGAGGCAATCCTCTGACTATCGTCAGAGGACGATGCTGTCTGAGGTCAGTCGGGTCCGTTCGTTCAACCGCACCTTCGCGACCGCCATCGGGGCACTCGATGCCCGATTCCTTGGCCGGGATCGGCCAATGGGCGAGGCACGCCTGCTGTGGGAGGTCGGCACATCCGGCGCCGAGGTCCGCGAGCTGCGCCAGCGGCTCGGTCTCGACTCCGGGTACACCACTCGCCTGCTCGGGTCACTCGAGCATCAGGGCCTCGTCGTGCGCGCGCCGGACCCGCGGGATGGACGCGTCCGCTGGGTCCGTCTGACCGTCGCAGGTGAGCGCGAGCGCGCCGAGCTCGATCGCCGGTCCGATGCGTTCGCCGCATCGCTGCTCGCGCCACTGACTGACGAACAGCGTGCCGACCTCCTTGCGGCGATGGGGACGGTGGAGAGGATGGTCATCCGCGCACAACTGACCATCGCCGAGGAGCCGGCCGAGAGCGGCGACGTCCGCTGGTGCTTCACGCGGTACTTTGCGGAACTCGACGAACGATTCGAGGGCGGCTTTGACCTGTCGCGGAGTCTCCGCGCAAATCCCATCGACCTCGCGCCACCTGCCGCAGTGGTGCTGGTCGCCCGACTCCGGGGTGCGCCGGCCGGATGTGGCGTGCTCAAGCGCCTCGACGGTGGCATCGCGGAACTGAAGCGAGTATGGGTCGTTCCACATGCCCGCGGGCACGGTATCGGCGCCAGGCTGATAGCGGAGCTGGAGCGGCGCGCGGCGGCCGAGGAGATGACCCTCGTCCGCCTCGAGACCAACCGGGCGTTGCCCGAGGCGATCTCGATGTACCGGCGAGCGGGCTATGTCGAGGTGCCCGCCTTCAACGACGAACCCTTCGCACACCACTGGTTCCAGAAGCAGATCACCGCGGCCCGATATCGATCCGCCACGGACATCGCCGCGCGACGGACACGAAAGCGCCCGGAGGAACCTGAGTGACTCCGTCGGGCCTTGATGCGATCGCAGCCGCCTGGTTCGTTCTCTGGCCCCTTCGGGCAGGTTGCATGATGCCCGCGATCGCAGTTGCTCTCTAGGGCACTGTCCACGATCTGCCACGCAAATGTGAATGTGCCGTCCACATCTCCACCGTGATCGTGTACGACCTGTGGATGACCGAAGGCGGATCACACCGCGAAGGGAGGGCACGACGGCAACCCCGGATCCACGATAAACCTCCACGATCGCACGCACTTTTGGGGATTGTCGTTGCCTCGGCGCGCAGTACACTCGCCGGGACCGCCGATGACCCAGCCATCGGCCACACCCGATGGCGCACTCGCGCGACGTCCCCGCCGTGTGCGTCAGCACTGCGACGAGGTGTACAGATGGACGCTTCCCGGTCTACGCCGACCCTGCGACGCGGAGTGCTGCGACACGTGCGCATCCCGATCCTCGCCGTGGTCCTGCTCGTGTCCGCGCTGGCGGGTACGACGACAGCCGCTGCGGCGAACCCATCATCCGTGCTGGCGGCGCCAGGATGGTCGGGATGGACAGAGGTCCCTGGTGGTGGCTCGACGTTCGACTCGCCGGCCACCGTCCAGTACAAGAACAAGCTGTACGTGTTCGTGCGGGGTACCGACGACAAGATCTACCGAAACCGATATGGCGGCGGCACCTGGTCCGGCTGGACCGAGGTGCCGGGTGACGGCCGTGACGTTGTCAGCCCCGTCGGCCACGACCTACAAGAGCAAGCTGTACGTGTTCGTGCGGGCCACCAACGACGCCGATCTACCGCAACCGATACGACGGCACCTCCTGGTCGGGCTGGACAGAGGTCCCGGGTGGTGGCTCGACGCAGTCGGCACCCGGGCGCGACGGCCTACAAGAACAAGCTGTACGTGTTCGTGCGGGGTACCGACGACAAGATCTACCGCAACCGGTACAACGGCACCTGGTCCGGCTGGGCCGAGGTGCCCGGCGACGGCGTGACGCAGTCGGCACCCGGCGCGACGGCCTACAAGAGCAAGCTGTACCTGTTCGTGCGGGGTACCGACAACGCGATCTACCGCAACCGATACGACGGCACCTCCTGGTCGGGCTGGACAGAGGTCTCGGGTGGTGGCTCGACGGAGTCGGCCCCGGGCGCGACGGCCTACAAGGACAAGCTGTACCTGTTCGTGCGGGGTACCGACGGCAAGATCTACCGCAATCGGTATGCCGGCACCTGGTCCGGCTGGGCCGAGGTGCCGGGTGACGGCCTGACGCCCTCGGCCCCGGCGGCCACGACCTACAAGGGCAAGCTGTACGTATTCGTGCGGGCCACCAACGACGCGATCTACCGCAACCGATACTCCAACTAGGCCTGCGTCGCCGGCCCGCAGGGGCTCTGCGGCCCGAGACCGACGCGCCCGGACCGATGCCATACCCAGCATGATGGGCACGCGATCGCGAGGGCCCGACACCGGCTCCGTCGTGCGCGTGTAGGGGCGGGCAGATGCCACGCGTGGTGCGAGGTCAGGAACAGCGCATCGGAGGTGACGAGCGTGGATCGAGCAGGAGCCCTCGGCGCCATCGGCAGGACGCCCGTCGTTCGGCTCGGCGTGCTGCCAGGCGAGGGCTCGGCGGAAGTCTGGGTCAAGCTCGAGTCCTTCAACCCGACGGGCTCGTACAAGGACCGGATGGCCCTCGCGATGATCGAGGGAGCCGAACGGTCGGGCCGCCTGAGCCCCGGCCAGACCGTGGTTGAGTACACCGGCGGCAGTACCGGATCGTCACTTGCGCTCGTGTGCGCGGTCAAGGGCTACCCCTTGCGCATCGTCTCCTCGGATGCCTTCGCCGACGAGAAGATCAGGACGATGCGCGCCTTCGGCGCCGATGTGGAGCTGATCCCCAGCCCGCAGGGCATCACCCCGGACCTCATCCCGGCGATGCGGGCACGGGCAGCGCAGATCGCGCTGGAGACAGGTGGATACGCCACTGACCAGTTCAACAACCACGACATGGTCGACGGTTACCTCGCGCTGGGCGAGGAGCTCGTGGAGCAACTCGAGGGTCGCATCGATGCCGTCGTGATCTACGTCGGCACCGCTGGCTGCTTCATGGGCACCACGATCGCACTGCGTCGTTCCCTGCCGACGCTCCTGCGGGTGGCGGTGGAGCCCGCCGAGTCCGCGATCCTGTCCGGTCAGCCGGCCGGCACGCACCGGATCGAAGGTGGCGGTGTCGGCTTCGTGCCGCCTGCGCTGGAGCCCGGATCATTCGACGAGGTGATCGCCGTCGCCACGACGGATGCGTTCGACACGGCGCGACGAGCTGCGCGTGCGGAAGGGGTATGGTCGGGCCCATCCACGGGTGCGAACATCGCGGCAGCATTGCAGGTCGCCGCGCGGCTCGGTGAGGGTCAGCGCGTCGTCACCATCCAGGTCGACTCCGGCCTGAAATACCTTGGCGGGACGCTCTACGGCTGAACGTCCGGATCAGCCAGCCGTGACGAACGAGGACGTATCGAGGGTGAGGAACCCGTCAAGGTCCACGCGGCTGCCGGTGGACCTAGACGCATGGGTCCCGAGGGCCCGGACCACGAGGACGTGCTCGCCGGGGTCGGCGAGGTGCCTTGCGAAGACCACGACCCGATAACGGCTCGTGATGGCGTAAAGGTCAACCGTTCCCACGGCCACTCCGTCGATGCTGATTTCCGCGCGTCCCCGGTCAGGTCCCTGGGTGGACACGATGGCGACATCGCTGCCATCGAACCTCAATGTCGCGGTGGCATCGAGCGTACTCGCCTCATGGTGGATGCCCCCGATTGCCTTTGGGATGGACCGAGTGCTCCAGTCCCCGCCATAGACCAGGGAGTCCTGCGCCGGGTCCCCTGTGAAGACGACAGACGGCTCCGGTCGTCGTACGGTGGTGACGTTCCCGGCCCGGTCCCGTGCCCGCACGATGAGTTCACAGGTCGACCCCAACACGAGCCAGCCTCCAGTGTACGTAGCCATTCGCGGGCTGCGCGTCCCCGCGATGACCGCCGCAGCGCCACCGTCGCAGGTCCGCGTCAGACGGGCGGAACCGATCCCGGAAGTCCGGTCGGTCGCCCTCCAAGGGATGGCGCCCGGAAGCCGTCCAGTGGCGATGGGACCGAGTGTGAAGCGAGGCGGCGCCAGGCTGATGACGGGCCCTGTCCGGTCGAGGATGATCCGATCGCTCGTGACGGGCGAGTGGCGCCCCCGGGGGTCACGGAACTGGAGGAACAGTCGTTGGTGACCGTCCCTGGCACGGAGGTCGAAGGACGCGGCCGTGGTGTACCGCCGCCAGTGCGTCCAGTGGCGGCCATCGGTGCTGCTGCGGAACCACCGTCCGTCCCGACCGCGGAGGCTCATGCGTACCGAAGTCGTCGTTGTGTACCGTGCTCCGCCGCCGAGCCGGGGCGTGGCCGTGCGTGCCCGGCGAAGCGTGGTGCGGCCTCCACGAAAGACGTCGCCGTCGACCCTGGTTCCGGCGATGCCCACCTTGCCGACCTGCCAGAACGTCCAGGTGGACCAGCCACGCGGCAGGGTCGGGCGCGTGCAGTACCAGCACGCCACCCAGAGCGGATACCGACCGAACGACGCGTCATTGCCGGTCACCTGGTGCCACATGTAGGGTGACGTGTAGATCACCGCCATACGCCCCGTCAGCTCGAATACCTCGCCGAGGAACGCCCGCAGTTGATGCGCCGCGTAACCGGGCCGCGAACGACCGAGCGCGCGCAGGCACTCCACGTCGACGGCCGGGGGCAGGTGTCCCTGGAAGCCGCCGTGCCGGCGGACCGTGGCAACGAAGAACCTCGCCTGGGCGATACCGTCGATCCTGTAGTCGAAGAAGTGGTACGCCCCAGACAGCAGCCCCGCGGCGCTCGCGGCATGGACCCGCGCGGCGAATGTCCCGTCCACGATTCCGCGTCCCTGGGTGGCCTTGACGTACACGAACGTCCCACCGCTGCGACGCACAGACGCCATCGAGGCATCACCATCCCAATGGCTGACGTCGACGCCGCGGGCCGCGGCCGACGGTGCGGCAACGGTCGCCGACGCGATGGTGCGTGTGTCGACCGCGTTGAGTGCGATCGACGGCAGGCCTACGGTCGCTGCGCACCCGCCGCCTGATGCGGCCGCGGTCGCTCCTCCGAACCCCGGGCTGGTGGCAAGCGACGAGAGGCAAGCCAGGCACAGCGCCAGCGCGACCAGGATCGGGCGGGCGACCCAGCAACTGTCGGGCGAGCCAGGTCTGCCCGGGACGGCCGGGACGCGCGGCGGCATGATGTACCTCGTGCTCACCAGCGACAGCAGCGCGACCCAGGGCAAGAAGATCTCGTCGCGCTGCGCCGCGCCGAAGCGCGTCACTGGTCCTCGTCCCGGATGGTGGGCGTCGCCTCATGGCCGAACCACAGTACGCACGGACCACGGCCCCCCGCCGATCGGCGACCATGTGTTGCGGTGGCCGGGAAGGAGTACCGGCCCTCCGACGCCCGAAGTCACCCAGAGGGGCGGATCGGCCTCTCGCGACGGCACGCTGACACGAGGTCAGGGTTGATACGCGCGGGTCGAGTCGATTCCGCAGGGCCCGCCGATCCTGGCGGACACCTTCGTCTCGTGCATCCGCCCAAGCCCGTTCGCAGGCACTGCCCCCGCACGGGAGGTCCGGCCGCGAACGCCATATCAGTGACGGTCAGGCGTCGCCGTCGATATCGAACTCGATCATGCCGATCAGGTTGCCGTCGGGGTCGCGCAGCCAGGCTGCCCGGCCGATACCCATGTCGGCGATCCCGTCGACCGTTTTGGGTGTCTCGTACGTCTCGAAGGTGACGCCTCGCGCCTTGAGCGCGGCGACCTCGGCCACGATGTCCTGGACTGCGAAGCCCATCTGCGTGTGGCTCCCCGACGCTGCACCGGAGGACCGGGTGATGGCGAAATACGTGCCTTCGCCGGCCTGGTACGTGATGCCGATGGGCGACTCGGTGCGAACCGCGAACCCGAGGACCTCCTCGTAGAACCGCCGCAACGACGACACATCGGTCGTCGGCAGGGTCGCGTAGACAGGGCTGTCGGAAAGCATCGCCAGAACCTCCTGCGGGTCGGTGTCTCGCAGGATAGTGGCGGGATGCCGGCGGGGACACGGTGCGACCCGCCATCCGACTCGTCGCGGTAGCGCCACCTCCAGCGAGGAGGGGCACGCCCGGCAGGGCTATCCCGCTCGATCCTCCATCGGGCCCGACGCCCCGAGCCGCTGGCGCAGATCGTCCGCAGCTCGCCGTACCCGGGCTCGCAGGTCCGCCTGTTCGGCGGCCGGCAGCCAGGTCGCATCCACCCCAGCCAGGGCGATGCTGGCCATCTGGTCGAGGTCGTAGCCGAAGGCGTCGGCCAGCGCCGCGTACTCCTGCCCGATATCGGACTCGATGAATGCCGGGTCATCCGAATTGAGGGTGAGATGGAGGCCGGCATCGGCCATCCTCGGCCACGGATGCTCCGCCAGTCGCGGCACGCTGTTGGCGATGAAGACGTTGGAAAGCGGACAGACCGTGATGGGGATGCCCCGCTCGACGAGCAGGCCGACAACCGCGTCATCGTCCATGACCGAGATGCCATGGTCGATGCGCTCAACGCCCAGGACCTCGACGTCGTAGCGGATCGCTGACGCCGGACTGTTCTCGCCCTGGTGTGCCGTGACATGCAGTCCGGAGGCACGAGCGAGGCGGTAGGCTGGCTCGTAGTCGGCGGGGTCGACCCCCAGCTCCGTGGAGTCCATGCCGATGCCGATGACGCTGTGTGCCAGGCCGCGGCGATGGAGGTCGACGAGGCGTTCCACCAGCTCCAGGCCGGCTGCACCTCCGAAGGCTCGGTCCATGTCGCAGATGAGCCTCACGAGGACGCCGGTCTCGTCCTCGCCCGCCATCAGGCCGCGCTCGATGCCGCTCACGATCTGCTCCAGGTCCTGGCCTTCGACCAGGTGGCGGGTGGGTGTGAAGAAAGCTCTCCCGATACACGAGTCCGTGGGCCGCACCGTCGATCACCGACTCGTGGGCCAGCCGGGCCCAGTCGTCGGGCGTCTCGAGGCAGGACTGCGCCAGCCAGAAGACGTTCAGGAAGCCGTCGAGGCTGTCGTATCGGTAGAGCTGTCGAGGATCGCTCGTCGGGAGCGCGCGCCCGCTGCGGGTCGCAAGGTCGATGAGCGTGGCGGACCGCATGGTCCCCTCGATATGGCAATGCAGCTCGACCTTGGGCAGCACATCGAGCGCCTGATCCAGCGTGAGCGACCCGTCATGCACCCTGGCGCTACCTCATCTGCCTACCGCTGTCCGGGACCCTCATCACCCGCTGCCGCCGGGCTGCCTGCCACGGCCGCATCCGGCGCCCGCATCGGTGCCTCACGGAACAACAGGACGAGACCGGCAGCGACAAGGGCCGTCACGATCCCAACCGTGAACGTGTTCGCCGTCGCGATGGAAAACGCTCGGTAGATGGCGGCCACGATGGCATCGATGAAGGGTTCGACCTGGGCTCGCGCGTCAGCAGGCAGGCTGCCGAGGATTCCCTGGCCAAGGTTGCCAACGCGGGTGAACAGGTTGGGATCGAGCCCTCCACCGGCGATCGCCCCGGCGACCGCAGGAGGGATGGATGGGTCGGACAGCTGGAGCGGAAGTTCGTCGGCGAGTGCCGAGGCGAATATCGTGCCCGTCACTGCCAGGCCCACGGTGCCGCCGACGGACTGGAAGAACGTGAGGTTGCTGGTGGCCGTGCCGAGCTGCTGCACCGGAACGCTGTTCTGGACGACCAGGGTGAACACGGCGAATGTCGGCCCGACGCCAAGGCCTGCCACGAACATCCACAGCCAGGTGACCGGGATGGGCGTATCGGCGCGCAGGTTACTCAGCAGGAACAGGCCGATCGCCATGGTCACCAACGCACTGAAGATGAGTAGTCGATAACGCCCGGTACGGCTCACGATCTGGCCGGACATCACCGCGCTCAGGATCAACCCGCCGAGCAAGGGCAGGATCTGATAGCCCGATTCGGTCGCCGAAGCGTGCTGGACGACCTGGAACCAGCGAGGCAGGAACACCACGGCCGCGAAGAAGCCGAAGGCCGCCAGGAACACCGCCGCGACCGAGATCGTGAACGACCGTCGGCGAAAGAGGCCGAGTGGCACGATGGGTTCCTCGGTCCGCGACTTCCACGAGCACGAAGACGACGCCGATGAGCAGGCCCAGCGCGATGAGCCCGCCCACGGGCACGTCCGTCCAGGCCGCCGTCGCCTTGTTGGTCAGGCCGATCAGGATCGGTATCAGGGCGGCTGCGAACAATGCCGCGCCCAGGTAGTCGATCTTGACACGGTCATTGCCGAGGTGGTAGGCGGGCAGGTAGCGCCAGACCAGATACAGCACCACGGCCCCGATGGGCAGGTTCACGAAGAACACCCAGTGCCAGCCGAAGTTGTCGGTGATGAGGCCACCGATGGCGGGTCCGATCAGGATGCTCAGGCCGAATACGGCTCCGAACAGACCCTGGTACTGGCCCCGCTCCGAGGGTGCGAACAGGTCGCCGATGATGGCCAGCGCGATGGGGAACAGGGCCCCCGCGCCGAGCCCCTGGATGCCCCGCGCCGCGATGAACTGCCACATCTCCTGCGACAGCCCCGACAGCATGCGAGCCGACCAGGAACACACCGACACCGAACAGGAAGATGGGCCGCCGGCCGAACATGTCCGACAACTTCCCGTACAGCGGCCCGCTGATGGTCGACGTGAGCAGGTACGCGGTGAACGCCCACGTGTAGAGGTTGTTGCCGTTGAGGTCGGTGATGATCCGAGGGAGCGCCGTGCCGACCACCGTCTGGTCGAGTGCTGCCAGGAAGATCCCGATCATGACCGCACCCAGGATGCGCATCCGGACCGGATGCGGCAGCTCGACTGGGGCGCGGTCGACAAAGTCAGCGGTGGTCACGGCATCTCCGGCTTGTCGAGCGCGATGGGGGCCGCCCGAAGACGAGAGGGTAACCCGACCGGCAGCGTTCCTGTTGTCTCAACAGTGCGGTGTCGATGCCCGGGTCGGTCGTCACCAGACGTCGCCGGATCGCCACTCGCAGCTGATGGCCGCCGTCCAGTCGAGCGTCGGCGTGGTCGGCGTCGTCAGGACCAGGATGTAGCCTTCCTCATCGGGTGTGCGCCGGTCGCCGTCTGGCGGTCCGGACGAACGCCGGCCCCTGCCACGTCCGCCAGCCGAGCCGCTCGTAGAACTGGTGGCGGCCGGTCCCGAGCACCCCCAGGTCGTACTCGCGCGTGATGACCGAGCCGGCGGCCTCCATCACCTGCGAGCCAAAGCCCCGGCCTTGCTGATCCGTGGCGGTTGCCACGGCCTCGACATAGCCGGCCCGGAGTGGCCGGCCAGCGACGTGGATGTCCCGCTCGACCACGGCGGCGTGCGCAACGACCACATCCTCGATGTCGAGGACGATGTGAATGCCACCCAGCGCATGGTCCCAGTCGTGGTCACCGAAGGCCTCGTCCCCATCACCGAACGCCTCGGCCATCAACGCCCGGATGGAGGCGATGTCCCCCGCGGAGAGCTCGGAGGTGGTCAGACGCCGGACTCGGACCCGACCTGCCGTGTCATCTCCGGGGCCCATCAGGACCGAGTGTAGCGAGGCATTTGCATGGGGTGACGCGGACGTGCACGTACCGAGCGCTGCGTCCGGCCAGCGGTTGGCAACGACCGGGATCGGGGCCTGGCGGCCAGTTGTGCGCGCGTTTGGCCGATTACACCGAGGTCGCGCTCACGCACGCCGCGAAGGCGCGGATCGAGAAGCTCGTGTCACCGTCAACGGAGTCGACATCGGCGGTGACGTTCCACCGTGACCCGTCGGCGGCCGGCCCGCTGCTTTCGACAAGAACGGCACCCTTGTCGCTCACGTTGGCGAGTTCGAATCCACCGCCGATCGCCTTCTTGCCAGTCGGACAGGTCGCAGACACAGACTTCGGTGCCTCGTCGTCCGTGCTCAGGGCCCCCACCACGCGCTCCCAACCCGTCACAGACGTGGTTGCCGGCTCCCCGGGGTCACCCTTCGGGCCCTGAGGACCTGCGACGCCTGCTGGACCGATGGGTCCCGTGAGTCCGATGGGTCCCGTGAGTCCGATGGGCCCCGTGAGTCCGATGGGGCCGGTCGGACCTGTGTCCCCCTTGGGGCCCTCGATGCCATCGGCACCTGCCGGTCCTGCCGGACCCGCGTCCCCCTTGGGACCCTGTATGCCATCGGCACCTGCCGGGCCCGTCAGGCCGGTCTCACCCGCAGGTCCAGGAGGGCCAATGGGACCGACCGGACCCTGGGCGCCGTCGGCGCCTGCCGGACCGATGTCACCAGCCGGACCGATGTCACCAGCCGGACCTGCCGGGCCTGCCGGGCCCGTATCACCCGGGGGGCCCGCCACACCCGGAGCGCCGTCGGCACCTGGCAGACCCGCCGGGCCTGCCGGGCCGACCGCACCCACCGGGCCGACCGGACCACCGGGCCGACCGGACCCACCGGGCCAGCCGCGCCCGCCGGACCTGTGTCACCTTTGGCACCAGCCGTGCCCGCGGGGCCGGAGGGACCCGCGACGCCTGCCTTGTTCCAGTGCAGCGACCTCCATCCGTCCGGGCACGTGGCGTCTGGGTCGATAGACGCCAGCTGGATCTGGGTGCCGCGGACACATGCGTGGATGACCGTGGTGCCACCCACTCCGGCGTGCGCGCTGGCAACCATCGGCATCAGCGACGACCCGATGACGCATGCGCTCGCCGCAAGGGCTCGGAGCGTTGTTCGCACGACCTCTCCCTCCCTGGATGTCGCGTGCCCAACGTGGCCGGAACTAGACGAGCGGCCAAATGGGCGGGTGTCCCCGGTCGGCACGCCATGGCACCCAAACCACGCCTAACGGTACTCCGCCACACCGCATCACACCAGCGGAAGACATCGACAACATCGACGCAGATCGTCGGCCACCGGATCGAGGCGAGGCCAGTCGTCAAGTCGTGACGTGGTGTCCGGTCAGCGGCCCCAGGAATATGGCCAGGTGTTAGCCTGCGTCCCGATATCTCAAGGGTCGGATCCGAACGGAGGTGTGTGGGATGGACCTCTACCTGACGGCGCTCTTCGCGCACATCGTCGGGGCGCTCCTCCTGTTCGCACTCCTGGGCATCGAGACGATGGGTCTACTGCGGCTTCGCACCGCGTCCTCGGTCGAGGCAGCGGTCGGCTGGATGGGCCTCATCGGCGTCATGCGGAAGGGTGGCCCGGTGGCTCTGCTCCTGATCCTGGTGCCCGGGCTGTGGATGGCGGCAGACCGCTGGAATCTTCCCGCCTGGACGATGGTCGCGCTGGTCTCGATGATCGTGCTGGCAGGGATCGGCATCGTCGCGACCGGTGGTGCGATGCGGCGCCTGGGTCCGCAGATCGGCCAGGCGCAGGGTACCTGGTCGCCGTCACTCGCCCAGGCGGTGCGCGATCCGATGCTCGTCCGCTCCCTCGCGCTGCGACTTGGCCTTGGCCTGGGCATCGTGGCTGTCATGGTGTTCAAGCCGGACCTGGTCGCCAGCCTGGTCGCGGTGGTGGCTGGGGCGGTCATCGGCCTGCTGGTGTCGATTGCCGCCTAGGGGAACCGGCACTCTGCGAGTCCGTCACCGACGATGACGAACGTGCTCTCGTCTCATGACTCCGCCTCGCTGAAGCGATAGCGCAGGAACAGGTGGTCGCCTGCCCGCCGAACCGAGGCCAGCTCGGCCCACCGGGCGTGATGCGGCCATAGGACGGCTCCCTCGATCAGTCCGAGGCGATCCACGGAGCGGTCCCGACCTGCCAGCTGCGGAGCCACGGTCAGGAAGAGCTCGTCGATGAGGCCGTTCGTCGCGAGCTCCGCGACCATGTGGGGGCCGCCCTCCGTGAGCACGACGCGAGCCCGCATACGGGCCGCCAGGGCCACCAGCGACTCCGGAGAGACCGCTTCGGTATCCCCGAGACCCTCGATGGCGATGCCGGCACGAAAACCCGCGCACCGCAGCCGGTCCGCAGTGGAGTCGGGTGCTGCGATGGTTATGGCACGCTCGGGGTCGGCGAATGCGCGATGGCCCGGGTCGAGTTCGCCGCTGGCGGTCACGACGAGCGTCGTGGGTTCCGGCGCCATGCCGAGTTGTGCACGCATGTCGCGGAAGGCGTCCGTGGCAGGGGGATAGACCCGGGAAGCGGTCCACCCTGTCCCTCGCGACGCGCGCACGGTACCCGCGCCGACGAGTACGACATCGGCCAGGGCGCGCAGCAGCCCCATGACCGACCGATCGGTGGGACTGAAGCCGCTCACTGCGCCCGAACCTGCTCGTTCGTCCGGATCCAGTGCCACCACGCCATCGATCGTCTGGACGAAGTTGGCGATGACGGTCGGCCGGTCGCCACGAAGTGGGATGGCCAGCGGACCGTCGTACATGTGGACCAGAGCAGGGAGGGTGCAGGTGCGTGCCTGACCCGATAGGTGCGTCTCGTACAACAGCCGGATGGCCTCCGTCCCTCGAGGCGCATCCCTGGACGGTGTCGGACGCGGCGCGTCAGCGATCATGGACGCCCACGTCCGATCCCGGCGATGTCGCGGAACTCCGCTCGCAACTCGGCATCCCGCTCGTACACGCCGTGATAGGCGGTCGTCCGTGTCCGTGACTCGAGCTCCCGGACCCCGCGCATCTGGGTGCACAGATGCGCCGCCTCGAGATAGACCGCCACACCGTGGGCGCTGGTCAGGCTGGCAAGGGACTCGGCGAGCTGGTGGGTCATGCGCTCCTGGACCCCGAACCGTCGCGTGATGAGGTGGACCAGCCTTGTCAGCTTGCTGATGCCCAGGATCTCCTCGTGGGCCACGTAGCCCAGCCATGCGCGTCCAAAGAACGGCAATGCGTGGTGTTCGCACAGGGCGTGGAAGGGGATGGGGCCTTCGACGATCTGGGCAAGCTCGCAATCCGTGCCCCCGCGGCACTCGGTTGGGAACGAGGTGACCAGCTTCCGGTCGCCGTCATATCCCTGGGTCGCGTCGATCAGGGCGGTGAGCAGGCGTCGGGGGGTGTCGCGTGTGCCCGGTGTTTCCAGGTCGAGGCCGAGCGCGACGAGGATCCTCACCGAGATGGTGCTCATACCGAAGTCGTTCGGTTGGCGGGATCTCCGCCTGACGAGCCCCAGGTGTGGGGGACCCGAGGCTCCCTCGATGGTCGACGCGTGGTGATGGTCGTCCATCCCGAAGTGGGTCAATGCGATGGTCATTGCCGTAGGCTCCCTAGGTCGGTCTCTATCAGGAACTGCTGCTATCATTACACTGGACGGCATAGGTCGTCAATCGTTGTGATAGCGTGAGTTGGTGATAGAAGAGCGGACGCGGGAAACCGCAATTCCTGCCGTGGCACTCCTCGACGAGCCGACTCGTCGACGTCTCTACGACCTCGTCGTCAGGAGTGACGATGCGGTCGGCCGCGACGACGCCGCTGCTGCGATCGGGATCTCCCGGGAGCTCGCCGCCTTTCACCTCGATCGACTGGCGGGCGCTGGCCTGCTCCTGGTCGAGTTCCGCAGGCGCAGCGGCCGCTCGGGACCGGGCGCGGGTCGCCCCGCCAAGCTGTATCGCCCGGCCGACGTGGACGTGGCGGTGTCACTGCCGCGGCGCGAGTACGAGCGGGCAGCGACGATGCTGTCAGATGCGATGGTGCTGCTGGACGCAGAGCCGACTCGGGCGGTGCTCCACGAGGTAGCGCGAGCGGCGGGGGGCCGGGTTGGTGCTGAAGCGCATGGCGCGACCACGTCGCGATACCGCGACCCACGCGGACGACCCGACCTGGTCGATGTGCTCCAGGGAGCCGGGTTCGGCCCTGATGTGGATCCCGGTTCCGGGGACGTGACGCTTCGGAACTGCCCATATCGCTCGCTGGCTGCAAGGAACCAGGAGCTGGTCTGCGGCATGAACCTGGCGTGGGCGGATGGCATGGTGAGCGCCCTGGGAATCACGGATGTCGATGTCGAGCTGCGACCCCAGCCCGGTCGATGCTGCGTGGTGTTCCATCGCGCCTCCGTACTGCCACGGGTCCCCGGGTCGGAGGGCGATGGGGACGCGGCCACATAGCTGATTTCACACCATCACACGTGTCCCGCGGCACCGGAGAATGTGTTGACCGGACGCACCACTTCGCACTAGGGTGGGGGAATGGAGGTCCGCCCCGTGGTCCCCGAGGATGCCCTCGCGCTGGGCGTGCTGTTCGCCGCCATCGACACCACCCACTTCCACCCCCACGACATGACGCAGGAGGGTGCGCGCACGGTCGCGGAGTATCACGGGAGTGATGTCTACCTCATCGGCTGGCGGGGCAAGGTGCCCGTGGCATACGGCATGCTGCGAGGCTGGGACGAGGGCTACACGGTGCCGAGCCTGGGTGTTGCGGTGCGGACCGGCTATCGCGATCGGGGTTATGGTCGTGCGGTCATGGAGGCGCTGCACCGGATCGCGAGGGCTCGCGAGGCTCCCGCAGTGCGACTCCGGGTGGCACCACACAACCATGTGGCGAAGCACCTGTACGATTCCCTTGGATATCGGACGGTGGGCATCGAGCGGGGTGAGGCAGTGATGGTGCTCGACCTGACCGCTGGGACGTCGGTCATGTCCGGCAGTCCTCCGCGCGCCGGCGAAGTGCCGCGAAGCATGCCTCCGGGGGACGACCCCGGGTGACCTCGCCGCCCTTCCGCTGACCGGCTGCGACCGTGGCCGATCTCCAGGCGATCGAGGCGACGCTCTGGTCCCTCCTCGAGCCCTACCGTTTCGAGTGTGAGGCCGCCACCATCTATGGCATGCCGTCGCTCCGCTGGCCGGGCGCCAAGGCGCACGACTACTTCGCAAGCATCAAGACCGGCAAGAGCTACGTCAGCCTCTATCTCTTGGTCGCGGACAGGTGCCCGGAGGCGCTGGAGGGTACTTCCGAGGCGCTGCTTCGCCGGCGATCGGGCAAGGCAGCGTTCACATTCCCGAGCCTGGACGACGAATTGGTACGCGACCTCGAGGCACTGCTGGCACGCCTGTTTGCGTGCTATCGCGCGGAACATGCCGTTCGCGATGGCCGCTGACCGTCGGGTGTCGGCGCCCGGACGCGGCAGCCGGTCGACCCGGTCGCTAGGCTTGGAGTGCAGGATCGCGACGTCGGAATGGCGCCCTTTCCTCGCCGGCGGCAATTCCAACGGCGATATCCCGATGCTGGCGTTCGCAGGCCGACCGTCCCGTCCGTCCATGCGACTCTGGTGCTCCACGACGACGCCGAGCGGGAGTTCGATTACGTCACGGGCTCGGAAGCCGCGCTGGAACGTGCCAAGGGACCAGGTTGGACGGTCGTCAGCATCAAGAACGATTGGGCTGCGGTGTTCGCGCCATCGCCCGGATGACCTCGCGGCCAGGGTGTCACGCAGGGGCCTCGACCGTGTGACTGGGTCTGATGGCCCTATCTGGCCATTGTCGTCGGGGGCCGACGGACGCCATGCTCCGTGGCATGGTTGAGCAGACCCGGGTGCGGGTATACGAGGGGCTGTACCGCTCTCAGTCCGAGGACCTGTTCGAGGCGGATGCGACAGACGCGGCCGGGCACGGGTGGTTCCCGACCGACCAGAACTGGACCGGGTCCCGATTGACCGTGTCCTATGCGTACCGCACCAGGTCGAGGCGGAGGCCAGGCGACCCCGGGTGCCGGGAATGGCCCCAGGACCATGCGCCGCGTGATGCGCGGATTCCTCTGGGTCGTCATCGTCGGGACGGTACTCGCCGCGGTCCTCGTCCTGGTGGTGATGCTCGTGACATATGGTGCCGGGGGCCGCATCTTCTGACTCCCTCCAGCTCGGCGCCCGCGGTCCGATGAGCTGACCGCGCCAGAGCTGAGGCGCGGGTCGTCCGGTCGGCGGCGGTCCTGATCCGGACTTACGCATCGGGTGGTGCCTGGCAACACCGGCACCGCATACTTGTGCCGGACGGCTTCGCAGAGCGCAACCTCCCGGTATGCGGCGCGGGCCATGGGTGGAGGGGTCGGCCGTGCACCGTCTCGCACCGGCAGCGTTGTCCTGCTGCCTGGTGCTCACGGCCATCGCGACACCAGAGGCCGCCGCTGCTGCCGGTAGCACCCTCGTCGACTGCCGACAAGGTGCCAGTCTGCAGGCGGCCATCGATGCCGCGGCTCCCGGTGACTCGCTCATCGTCACGGGAACGTGTATCGGTAACTTCGTCATCACGAAAGACCTGACGCTGGCTGGTCAGGGCAGCGATGCTGCCCTTCGTGGTGTCGACCGGGTCGTCCTGCAGATCAGCGAGACGAATCCAACGGTCGCCATCTCCGGCCTGGCCATCAGCGGCGGGATCTACGGCGTCCTGATGTTCGGCACCCTGACGATGCGGGACGTCACGGTGAGCAATACCAACGCCGCTGGTGTCCGGGTGGCCGGTGGCAGCCTGGCTGCGTACGACTCGGCGATCCGCGATAACCGGTTGAACGGGCTCGAGATAGACGCGGGCCAACGCGCGAACCTGGTCCACTCGGTCGTGAGTGGCAATGGCGAGATCGGTCTCCTGAACCGCGGGAGCACCATCGTCTCACGCTCGCGGTTCAGCGACAACCGGAGTGCCAACATCACGAACGGCAATGGCCAGCGCAGCGACGTACCGCAGGCACACCTGGTCCTGAGCCATTCGACCGTGACCAGAGCCCCAAAGGGGATCTACAACGACATCGGCTCCACCATGCTGCTGTCGCACGTCACCGTGACTCGCCACGATGACCCGAGTGGTCTCGAGCCCAGTAACTACGATGGTGCCGGCATCCTGAACGTCGGTTCGCTGACCGTCGAGCATTCGCGTGTGACGCGCAACGAGGCCCGGCACGATGGCGGCGGCATATACAACGCCCAACTCGGTGAGGCCACGGGCGTCGTGTCGCTGCGGGATACCGTCGTAAACGAGAATACCGCCGGACACTCGGGTGGCGGGATACATAACGCCGGCACGGTGACGCGACACGGCGGCAAGCTCAAGAGGAACACACCGAACGGCTGCACGGGTTGCTAGACACCGTCATCGCGGCGGCGGAATGGGTCGTCCTGGCGCCGATGTAGCGGGCAGCGGAGCCGACAGCATCCCTGCGCTCCCGACCCCGCTGCCCATCGACGCCGTCTCTGGGTCGTCGCCGGGCCCTATTCTGCTGCGCCGGCCGGGAGATTCGGTCCACCAACGATCAACAATCTCATCCACGATCGACGGCCATCTCGCATCGAGGACCGGGTCGCGAGGTCCGCCGCGGCAGCGGCCGGTCACCAGTGAACGAACGCCCTGATGGTGAGCGTGGCGTTCCCAAGGGTGGTGCTCGGCGGCGTGGTCCAGCGCACATCCAGGCCGAGCCAGTACGAGTGGGTTCGCGCCGCGGTCGCCGACTGGTTCGTGACCCATGCTCCCGCGGGGATCGCGCCGGGGAACATGGCGGTCCCGACGGCCTCCCCCGCCACGCACGCGGCGAAGTTTGGCGGGCTGGCGGTCAGGAAATGCAGCCGAGCGTTGGCCGCCGCCGCCACGACGGTCACGTCATACGCCAATGTGCTCCGGACCGAGACGGTTCCGGGCCAGACGTAGCAGGCGCCGACGCTCGGGATCGTTGGGTCGACGGCGACCGACACCACGTCCGTGGAGTTGCTGGCGACGCCGTCGGGCGTCAGGTTGGTGCCAAGCTGAGCCTGTCGTGGGCTGCTCATCGACCGGTCGGTCCTGGGCGTCGTTCGGAGCCGGGCTTATGGCTTCCGGTGCCGGGGTCGCTGTCGGATCCGGGCCGTCCTTCGGATGCGCGTCGTCTCGATGACGCGGAGTCGGGTCGGGGGCCGGATCGGACCGCGCGGGGGACCGTCCCGGACGTCCCGGGCAGGCGGTGGTGCGGGCGTCGTTGCGGGTGTGGCGACCGGCGTGGGAGGCGCAGCGCTCGGCGGGGTCGTCTCGTCTGCTGCTCGAACAGACACCTGCGCAAGGAAGAGGACGAGGACGAGCAGGGGTCCGAGCCACTTCATGACCTGGGTGGGCTGTGGCCCACCGGCGCGGGGCGCGGGGCGGGAACGGATCCTCATGGTCGCAGTCCGGCGGGTCCCTTACCGCGTCGCCAAAGGACTCGCATCGGGGGACGCCGCAGGTGAAGGGCCTGGCGTGACACACGGCGGCGGAGCGGAGGACGGGTCGCCTGTGGTGAATGACTTGGTGAGGTTGGCCTGATCACCGTTCCCGATCTGAGCGTGCGCGTCGACGCTCCAGGTACCGTCCGGGATGCCCGGCGGAATCTCGCCGATGGCCTCGACGGTCGACCCCGGCCACGATGTCGCCTGGACACTCGCCCGGACCGTGCCCACGGTGACCTCGCTGCTGTCCCGGAGGTCGAACCCGACTGCGGGGTCGACACCAAGCTGGGAGCCCGCGGGCGTCGCAGCCGGGAACATGTTGGTCGACGCCGGCTCGCCGGCAACGCACTGCGCGTAGGTCCCGGGGTTGGCCGTCAGGAACCCGAGCTTGGCCAGGCCCGCCGAGGCGGTGACGCTGACCTTGTAGGTGACATTGCTGCGCACGACCGATGACCCGGGCCACTTGTAGCAGGCCCCAGTGCTGGGCGAAGCCCCATCGACGTACGCGGTCACGGTATCGGTCGAGTTGCTCGCGACCCCATCCGGGGTCAGGTTGGTGCCGAAAGCCGCCGTCGAGTCCGGCAGCGACAGTTCGATCTTGCTC
Organism: uncultured Chloroflexia bacterium; assembly: GCA_963760625.1. Lineage (GTDB taxonomy): Bacteria > Chloroflexota > Limnocylindria > Limnocylindrales > CSP1-4 > JAFMJV01. The sequence goes on along the minus strand of CAVXDU010000013.1, from coordinate 248,570 downwards.
ACGCTCGTACCGGTGACGGTTACCACGCCGCTCGGGGCGGCGCTGGCGGGCACGACGGCCCCAAGTGACGCCACGACGGCGGTAAGGCAGGCCAAGCCGAGCCGGCCGCGGTTGCCCAGAGGACGCATCCCATCTTCTCCCTGTGGTCGGGGCAGCCCGGCACGATCTCCGGCCGAGCGTGTGCCACTCCGTGTCTGTCGGCCATTTGCCGTGTCAGGTGCAGATTGATGCGACCGTGAACGGTGCGTCACAGATCGAAAGTGCTGGCACCGCTATGCGACAGGCCTCCCGATCGTTCCGCCAACCTCCAGGGGAATGGCGTCAGGCCGCCATCGGGACGAGCGTGCCGTGGAGCTGGCGCGTCGCCTGTCGTGCGATCACTGCGCCCGAGATCCTGGCTGGGGTGCGCGACCACGCCGATCGGAGTGGTGGAGCGACGAGGCATCGAACCTCGGCCTTCTGCGATGCAGCTGCTCTGCCAACTAAGCTATCGCCCCGGGCGCGGATGGACACGCAACACGCTCATCCGAGCGTCGGCAACGCTACCGGACGACCACCAGCCGGGTGAAGCCCGTAGCGGCGGTTCGCGTGGCCACTTGACAACGCGCTGTTGGCCCCCCTTGTTCGGTCAATGGCGGGCCGGGCTCCTGGCCCATGACCATCAGACGATGGCGCGGTACGGACGGGTCGGGCGACAGTTCCGCGGATGTCGTTTCTCGGAGGATCGGCGGTCCGGCCTGGGGCCGCCGTCATGGCGTGCTGCCTCATCGTGGCTGCCATCGTGAGCGGGTGTTCCGCCGGGAGCCCGAGCACGGCAAGCAGGGACCAGGGCCGTTGTGACGGCGCATTCGCGTCGGATGGGTCCCCAGCCACGCTGGCGGATCTCGACGCCACGATCAAGCGATGCGCGGACTGGGATGACTGGCTTCGGGCCGCCGCGGCGCATCCGGCCATCCTCGACGGTCGCGACCCGGCGGCGGTCCTGACGGGGCGCTGCTCCGACGTGTCATCGGGGCTCGCCGGATATGCCGTCTGTGGCACCCTCCGCTTGGCACTTGCCCCTCCTGCGACCCCTGGGCTGACGTCGGATCCCGGTGCCCGCCCCTCGAGCCACCGCCCGGGCGCGGCCGACCGCGAAGCCAGAGGCGAAACCGAGGCCAAAGCCGAAGCCGAAGGCACGGCCCAAGCCCGTCATCACGACGGGTTTCGCGAACTGCACCCAACTCCGCAGGGTATATCCGCATGGGGTGGGTCGCGTGGGCGCGATGGACCGGGTTCGAGGCAGGACCCGACGGGTCACCGATTTCCACCAGAGCACGACTCTGTACCGGGCGAATGAGCGGAGCGACCGGGACAGGGATGGCATCGCCTGCGAGCAGCTCTAGGAGTCGGCTGCTGGGCGACGACAAATCCGCGGCCTGCTGGATGTCCGTATGTACCTCCGATCGAAAACGGCACGGGCATCGGCCCACCGCATCCGGACCAGGAGGCTTGTATGGAACGACGTCGGAGCACGCGTGCAGGGATCATCGGCGCAGGTCTGTTGCTGTGCCTCGGCGCGGTTGCATCCACGGGCACCGTCGTGAGCGCCAAGGGCAGCGATGTCGTGCGGCGTGGCGATTGCTCCGGCAGCAGCACCTGGAAGCTCAAGCTCAGCAAGGAGGACGGTGGGATCGAGGTCGAAGCCGAGATCGATACCAACCGGAATGGCAGGACGTGGGCCGTCACGCTGCGCCAGGACGGCGACCGCTTCTTCGCTGGCCAGAAGGTGACGAAGGCTCCCTCCGGCTCGTTCGAGGTCCGCAGGGTCCGCCCCAACCATGCAGGCACCGATACCTTCAAGGTCCACGCGGTCAACCACGGAACGGGCGAGGAGTGCAACGGCACCGCCGCCTTCTGAGGTCAGTCCATGGGGGGCCGATGCCTGCAGTCCTGTCAGGAGGCCGAGGCTCGGTTCCGGGTGCGCCTACATGCCGGTCGGCGCCGGAAACTCGAGGGCGATGACTGCCTGGTCACCCACGACCCAAGCGTCGTGACCGGGCGGGATGACCCAGATGTCGCCGACACCGAACTCTTCCTCGGTGCCGTCGTTCATGCGGACCGCCAGCCGACCCGCCGTCACGAACCCATGGTGGAACGCCTGGCAACTGTCGCCGCCCACGATTGGCCTGGCGTGTGTAGACCAGCGCCAACCCGGCAGGAACGTCAGGCGCGACACCGTCATGCCTCCCACATCGACGTACTCGAGCGTGCCCTTGCCAGACAGGTCCATCACCCTGGTCGGGTCCGAAAAACTTGCCTTGTCCATGAACGATCCTCAGATGGCTGCCGACGGTGATTCGGCTACAACGCCGTCCCACCGGCCGGCAAGGTCCTGGCGCGGATGGTCGGATAGAGGATGCACCTACGCTGCGAACCTGGCTGGGTCCGCGGTCCAGCGATCAAGGCGCTGCCGTCACGCGAGCTGCTTCCAGGTCGTCCCACCTTTGCAGAACCAGAGGCGAGCATGCTTGTCCACGAACAGGTCGCCGGCGGCACCTGAGTCGGGGTGACTGTTCGCGGTCGAGGGTTGGAGCCGGACCTGTGCCTTGCGACCCTTGAACAGGCCCCCGCGCCCGCGCTCGGACTCACCCCGCACACCGACATTCGCGCCACTGGTGCCCCAGACCCCGATGCCCGGTTCGCTGAACGCGGCCAGGGCGTGGTACGACTGACTCTCCGCCCAGACGCCATATGACGAGGTGCTGTCGCCGCGGACGCCCACGTTGGACTTGCTGGTGCCTCGGACCCCGACCGAATCATCGCTGTGGCCATTGACGCCGATGCCCTGTCCAGTCGCGGGGCCGTTGGCCACGCTCGAAGCCGACAGGACCGTGCTGTTGTCCTCGTCGTTGGTATAGACCAGGCTGGTGTTGGCGGCCTCTGCACCGAGCGGTCGTGCGAGTGCCTGGGTGGCCAACGCTGCTGCGGCGCCGGCGCCGCCAAGCAGCATCGCGCGGCGGCTGCGGGGGACGTTGCTGTCGACTGGCATGGCTGACATTCCTCCTGCTTCCCGTTGGTGCTGACCCACCCAGCCGGGCAGGTGGGAACGATGGTGCACTCTGCGTCAACCGGGCTCCCGTGTGTTGTGCGGTTGCACGCGTTGCGGTCCGCGGGTCATTGCCGCATCCGATCGTCGATGACGCGGGTCACGACATCCTCGATACGGGATGCCAGGCGGGGGTCGTCGAGCAGTGCGGACACGTCGGAGGACGTCCTCGTGTCGACAGCGGGAGGACCGTCCCGGCGGGCCCGCACGGCCGACCCTGAGAACCGCCGTTCCACCGCGCCCTCGAGCGCCTTGCGCACGGGCGTGAAGGTGCCGGCGACGATGAGCGTCGCCATCACCACGGCCGCATCGGACGTGTCCCCGGTGTAGGCCACGAACAGGCGCTGCAGCACGAACGTGCCGGCAGCGTAGATGCCACCGAGGATGCCGATCAGGGGTGCGTACACCAGGGTCCGGCTGACCAGGTTGTCGATCTCGTACAGCCGGTATTTCATGACCGCGATGGCGATCGCGATGGGCAGCGCCGCAAAGGCTACGAATGCAGCCACCCACGCGAAGTCCGAGACCGGCCCGAGCTGTACCGATGCCAGCACGAGCGCCACGGCAAGCACCGCTGCCACCCACGCGAACCATTCGAGTTGCTTCCGCTCGTCACCATGGGCCGCCCGCAGGCGACTGAAGATGCCGAGCGTCGCGAGCAGGGTCCCGATCAGGATGATGACGCCGCCGAGCGCCTCCAGCGATCCCTGGGACTCCGACTCGGTCGGCTGGATGGCACCGCCCACGGAGCTCACCACCAGGCCCACGAGCAGGATGACCAGCACGCTGGACCCGCGGCGGGGCAGTGCGCCGTCCGGAAATACCAGCACCACGATCACCTGGAGCACCAGGCCAGCCTGGAACGCCATCCGGGACACCCACACCGGCAGCTGGGTCGTGAAGCCGCGCCCGGTCGCGATCGAGTACTGCTCGAACGAGTTCACCGCGAACGCGAACGCGATCAGGAGGGCACCGGTGACCATGAGCCAGCCGATGGGGTTGCCGGCTCGGCGAAGGGCCAGGAGCGCTCCCACCGTGCCCAGCGACGTGACCAAGGCCACAAGGAGCGGCACGAACAGGGCATCCGGGCTACCGGGACTGTCGGGCGTCGGGTCCAGGAACGAGGTGATGGCCCCCGCCACGACGAGCACAGTGGTGGTGATCCAGAGACCTACCGGCAGGACACGCAGAAGTGACCATCGGCCGGTCGTTCGTTCCGGCTTGTCGGCTCCTACGATGGGCTCGGTCGACATCCGAAGCTCCTGGGTCACGCGGGTCTGCGAGCTCTGCCGCGAGGATCGTCCCGACCCACCTGGGTCGCCCGTCAGGGGCTGACCCGGTAGAACCGCAGTGTGTCGTGCTCGATGTGGTCCAGCACGCTGACCTCGCGGAATCCGGCCTCGGTGGCGTACCCCTTGAACGTGTCGGGCCGCATGACCGTGCCGGTCGCCGCGGACGGCTGCTCGTCCATGGCCGCGGGCAGGCACACCAGCACGCTGAAACCGTACATGAGGCGCTCGATCTCATCCCCGGGAGCCGAGAATGAACTTCCGACGCGCTCATCCGCAACGATGAGCGTGCCGCCAGGTGCCAGCCCCCGATGGATGGCTCGCAGGACGTCCACGGGCCGGGACATGTCGTGGATCGCCTCGACCACGATGGCGAGGTCGTAGGGTCCCGAATCCGACAGGGCCACGGCGTCCCGGGCGTGGAACCTCACCCGGTCCGACATGCCTCCCTGCACGGCGAGGGTCCGGGCGATGTCGATCGAGGACGGGTCTGGGTCGTAGCCATCGATACGCACCTTCGGATAGGCGCGGGCGATGGCCATGGACGCCCAACCGACACCGCACGCCACGTCGGCGATCCGGGCGGGCGGGTCCGCGATCAGGCGCGCGTGGACGTCGGGAATGGAGGGCAGGTACTCGGCGGCCAGGCGGTGGAGTATCCAGGGCCGGTTGAAGTCGCCCTGCGATTCGATCATATCCCGGCCGTACGCGGCCCATGGCACACCGGCGCCGGTCCGGTACGCATCCAGGAGTTGCGGCATGGCCATCATCGAGGCGACGACAGCCCGGGCGAGCGGCGCGATCGACGAGAGGCTGTCGGGATCGGTAAGGGCGGCGGCATGGGCAGGGGGCAAGACGTACTCGCGGCCCGTGGGCGATCCACCCTCGCCGGCGACCTCGAGCAGGCCACTCACGGCCTGCTGCTCCAGCCATTCGTGCGCGTAGCGTTCCGCCATACCCGTGCGCGTGGCCAGCTGCGCGGCGGAGGTTGGCCCCGATGCCGCGAGGTCCCGATACAGTCCGAGCCGGTCGCCGATATATACCGCTGCGATATCCATCGCCCCCAGGGACGCCTCGAACAGCCGCCCAACCAGCGCATTGGTTCTCGCGTCGTCGCTGGTGTCACCGGCACCCGGCGCCAGCGCAGCGCCGTCGGTCTCCTCGCTCATCGTGGTGCGCTCCTCTTCGATCGGTCGGTCGGCTCACGTCCTGGTCAGCCAGCCGTTCTGGCAGACGACCGGTCCAGTCGATGTCCATGATGGGCTTTGCTCGCGCCGATCGCGACCGCAACGATCGCTGCCAGTGTCGGGTTCGGTCTAGGTCTGGCCGACCCCGAACCGGACCTGGTCGAGGGTCGATAAGGCTCAAGGCTTGCGGGGCGATCGCTATGTCCCGGCCGTCGCGGGTCCTCCGCCAGTGGGAATGGGCACCAGCCGCACGAGGATCGTGCTCGCTCCGATGCTGATGGCCACGGCGGCGATCATGGCCACATAGACCTGGGATCCGATGGCCCCAGCAGCGGCCAGCAACGCGGCCAGGACGAAGCTGAATTCGCCGACCTGCCCAAGCCCGACGGCCATCTGCAACGGCCGCGTACCGATGGCCGCAAGGCGCGCGATGACGTAGGCCGGGATGACCTTGGCGCCGACGATGAGCACCAGGAAGAGAGCCAGCCAGCCCAGGCCGGCGGTGAGGTCCCGCGGGTCGATGAGCGCACCGATGGCCACGAAGAACAGGACCGCGAAGAGGTCGCGGAACGGCAGGAGTTGGCGTCGCGCCTCGCGCGAGACGGGGTCCTCGGTGATGGCCAGGCCGCCGATGAACGCCGCCAACGCGAGCGGTACGCCGAACGCGACACTCCCGATACCCGCCAGCGCCAGACCGGAGGCCACGGAGGTGAGCAGGAATAGGTCCGGTTGCTCCCGCACGCGGCGAAGGACCAGCGGCAGCATGAACGCTGTGACGATCGCTACGGCTCCGTAAGCGGCAAAGCCCGCCAATGACTCGACGAGAGCCCCGGGCTCGCCATCGAGGGATGCGAGCAGGACGGCGGCCAGGATGACTCCCGTCACGTCCTGGACCACGCTCCAGCCGAGCAGCGTCGTCTCTGTCGCCTGATCGGTCGTGCGCCGGCGACTCCGGGTGATATTGACGATGACGACCGAGGACGAGAGGGCGATGGCCAGGCCAACGACCACAGCCGCCGCCGGCTCGATGCCCAATGCCATCACGACGCCTGCAGAGACGGCGGTCGTGATCATCACCTGCAGTGGTGCCGCCCATACGAGCCGTCCGTGCTCCCGACGCAGGCGCCAGGGGTCGACCTCGATACCCACCTCGAACAGCAGCAATACGACCCCGACATCCGCGAGCAGCTGGAGCTGGTGGCGGTCCGCCACGTAGCCAGGCGTGAACGGCGAGACGGCGATGCCCAGCACGAGGTACCCGATGACCGCGGGCAGCCCGAGACGGCGCGCGATCCAGCCTGCCGCCGCCGCCCCGAGCAGCAGTGCGCCGAGTTCCAGGACCGATGGGGCAGTCTCCATGCTCGAATGCTAGCCGGGGATGTGCGAACCGCGTCTACCCGGCTCCCCGATGCGGCTCATCACCGGACCGGTCTACCATCCGGATCGATGCGGCGTCTGCCGTGACTCTCGTCAGGTGGCGCATGTCAGGCTCGTCGCCAGATTCCTCGGACACCCGGACCCCGCGGCGGGCGGGGCGAGTCCACATCGTCGGCGGTGGGCCGGTCGGCCTGTTCCTGACGGCCCTCCTGCAGTCGATCGATGGGCAGTTGGTTCGCCTCTACGAGCGGCGTGACGAGTACACGCGGACCCGGATGGTGTCGCTGGCGGGCTACCTCGTGGCCGACTCGATCGAGAGCTACCGGGAAGATCCCATCGACGGGCAGGACATCGAAGCGATCTTCGAACCAGCCGAGCTTGAGGCGGGGCTGGCCTACCGGCGCTCCATCGCACCCGACCTGCGGGCACTGCTCGACGTATGGACACGCGGCCTTGTCCCTCTCAACACCGTCGAGGACGCTCTCAGCGAGCTGATCGAGGGCCGCGGCACGGGAACGGTCGAGCGGATCACCGGCGAGGTCACGGCGGACCAGGCCGTTGCCATGGTGGAATCCAGCGACATCCTCGTGGACTGCACCGGGGCCAGGTCATTGATGCGTGACCTGCTGATCCCAAGCGCTGGCGTGCCCGCGCGTGGTGGGAACACGAACCAATTCCGCCTCGAGTACGCCCTCGTCGTCACCTTCCTCTATGGCCAGCACTACGCATGCAACGAGTTCTGCAAGTACTACAAGAACCTGGAGAACCCCGGCTACAAGTTCATCCCGGCCGTGCACCGCACCTACTACGACGGATCGATCAGCCACGTCACGGGCATCGTCACCATCAGCCAGTCGGAATTCGAGGCGATGCCGCCGTCGTTCGATGGCACGTGGCTGCGTGGCCGGTTCCCGGGCGTGGCCGAGTCGATGGACCGGTTCATCGATAAGATCAGGGCCGAGACACACGGCGACCTTGTCGGCGATCTGGAGATCATGCGCATCCCCCTGGACCTGTATCGGGCCAGGAACACGACGAGCCGACGCTGGCACGAATCGGGCATCGAGCATCCACTTGCGAAGGTGCCGGTATTCCTGCTCGGGGACTCGGCCATCGGTTCGCCGTACTTCCAGTCGATCTCACTCGGACTGGAATGTGCGTCCTTCCTGGCTGGTCACATCGCCGACCGGAACATGTCGATGGGTGAGGTGTTCGAGCGGTACGAGGCGTTCATGTACCAGCAGTGGCTGCGGGTCTATATGCGGACACAGATGATCAAGCACAACAAGGACCTGCTCGAATCGGTCGACGACACGCTCGCCCTCCTGACGAAGCTGCATGTCTTCTAGTGCGCGACCACCCTCATGGGGCGAGCTGTGTCACCGGGTGATTGGCCAGGAACATGTTCGTGGGGTCGTATCGCTCCTTGGCTCGCTGGAGCCGGTCGTATCCTTCCTCCGGGAAGATCGAACGAGGATCGACTCGTGACTCGGCGAAGTTGAGGTAGCGGCGCCCGCTGTCCCACGGCCTGAGGGCGCCGAGGACGAGCCGGACCTGACGCTCCACGGCTGCCAGCGCCTCCCGATCCGGGGTGAGCCCGAAGGTGAAGGTCACGAAGGCCTGATCGATCGCATCGAGAACGCCATGCCCCGGCGACCTGACACTCGCGGCTCCACCGAGATGCCGAAACTCGACATGCAGGAGCGGTGATCCGACGAACAGGTCGACGACCCTGTCGATCGCTGCCTGGGTCAGGTCGTTGAGCAGGATGCCCTCGCCCGAGTACGGCAACGGGAGATCGGGGTCCATGTTCACGGTGCTCAGGTCGCTTGTCGGCATCATCGCGACGGTATCGATCTCCGGCCCGAGGTCCCGAAGAGGCTTGATCAGCGCGGCCCCATCGTCGAGAGTGCTAATGCAAGCCGCTTCGACCATGACGAACGACCGGCCCCGGACGTGTTCGGGCAGGAACGGGACGTCCGGCAACTGCAGCATCCGACCCAGGGACTCGCACGATTCGGGCACGGACTCGATCCAGTCGCGCCAGGCGCGCAGAATCTGCCCCGCGCGTTCGATCGGCCAGAACAGGGCACCGGCGTAGATCTGGGGGACCGGGAACAGCTCGATCTCGAAGGCGGTCACCGCGCCGAAGTTTCCACCTCCGCCGCGCAGGGCCCAGAAGAGTTCCGGTTCGGTTTCCTGGTCCACCCTGCGAAGCTGGCCATCGGCCGTGACCAGTTCCACCGCCACGATGCTGTTGCAGGCAAGCCCGAACTGGCGGATCATCCAGCTGAGGCCACCCCCGAGCAGGTAACCGAGCACCCCAACGTCGGGAGACGTGCCCGCCAGATATGCGAGTCCATGTTCGCCGGCCGCGACTGCAAGTGGCTTCGCAAGCACCCCAGCCTCGACCCGAGCGCGCCGCGCGACGGGGTCGATCTTGATTCCGTTCATCCGCTCTGACTTCAGGAGCAGCGTGTCCCTGCTCCAGTCGATGGGCCCCGCATTGTGGCCGCCGCCGTTGAACGCGATGCGATAGCCGGTCTTGGCAGCAAATGTGACCGCCGCCACGACGTCTTCCTGCGACTCCGGGTATACAACGGCGACTGGTCGCTGGTCGACCGCAAGGTTCCACGCTTGTCTCGCGCCGTCCCAGGCCTCGTCACCCGGCTTGACGACATCGCCATCCAAGCGGTCGCCCAGATCATCCAGTTCGCCCATGACGCCTCATCGATCGCACGCCCGCAGATTGTGGCCTGCACCGACCGTAGCATGTCCGGCCGTGACTTTCTCCGTGGGTGCCCCTGCGACCGATCCGCGATCGAGGCGTCGGCGTCGTGTGGTCACTCGATCGCGATGCGCTTGAACACATACATGCTGGTGGGATTCGTCCAGGCATCGTGGCCGCTCATGGCGGTCATCTGGATACCCACCAGCTCCCAGCCCTGGGCCCCCAGTTCATCGAGACGGGTACCAAGCGCGACCCCTTTTGCGCCAAGGGTCCAGAACCAGCCCTCCTGGGTGACGTCGCTGGGCTGGCAGGCGATCGCCAGATACTCCCATCGCATGTCGTGAACCTCCTGCGGCGTGCCGACTTCGTAACGGTGCCGTGCAGGATATTGGACATCCTCACCTTCCCGTGTCCCGATTCCTGTGACCGGCCTGGACGGTGATACCCTCGGGGCCTACCAACGGTCGTCGGTTCGGAGGGTGCTGTGTTGCGGCGACTCGCGATCCTTCCGGGCCTGGCGATCCTCGCACTCACGCTCCTGCTCGGATGCCAGATCTTCGTCGTCCGCGATCCGGCTCCAGCGCGATTCCGCACGCCCGTGTGCCAAGCGTACGAGGGCCTCGTGATGGCTGACCAGGCTCTCCGCAAGCGGCAGCTCGAGATAGCGGCGTCATTCATCGAAGAGGCCCGGCAAGGTCTCGCCGGCATCCCCGTGTGGCTCCCGGGAGCACCACTCGTGGTCGAGTTGCGATCGCTCGCACTCGTGCAGGGCGGCGGTACTGCCGCACGAAGTGTCGCGCTGGCCCGGGTCGACCGGGAGTACAAGGCCCTGGCGGATACCCACGGGTTCACGTGCGAATGGCGGTATGCCGACTACCAGTGGCCGTCTCCCACTCCCCGCTGAGTCAGCTCTGGACCGCAGCAGGTAGATCGAGCCGCCGCCGTCATCCAGAACGGCGCAGGAGTCCGAACAGGGATCGACGTGTGTCGGGCTGTTCCAGGGGTGGTGGCGCGTCGGGTGGCGGCGCCTCGCTGGCCTTGGGATTGACCGGGAAGCCGGCCAGGACCGGCGCCAGCCGCTCGATCATCGCGAGCTGATGTGCTCCCCCCACACGATCCTCGACCGGGATGTCGAGTACCTCCGACAGGAATGCCGTGCAGTTGGCCAGGTGGATGACCTGGCGGCCGGTGCTGTCGATGCCTTGGGCATCACTGCTGAGCCAGCCGCCGATCCGTTGCTCCATATACAGGCGATCACGCCAGTCCATGGGCTCTGGATGCGCCTCCACCCAGCGCGTCCATTCGCCGATGCCGACGGCATCACCCGGTCTGCGGCTCAGGATCAGGGCTGCCATGGACGCGGCGTCCCCGGCGTCCTTTGGCAGCTTCCGGTGGTAGTACAGCCGGCCCGTCTCGAAACAGCCTCCACCGAGGACCGTGGCATCCTCCGGGATGTGGTCCCACAGGCCACGCGGCACCTGCCGCAGAGCGCCGTCGATGCTGTGGCCGGCGGTCTCGGTCTCGAACGCTGCGAGGCGGGCGGGGTCCTCCGGTTGCCAGGCGATGGTTCGATGTTGGTACCCCACCGAGGCTGCCAGGAGCGGCGGCAGGTCACGATCGCCCAACGGGGTGTGGTCGCCCACGAACGTGAACGTGGTCGCCTCGACACCGGCGGCGACTGATGCCGCAAGCAGTGTCCGGGAGTCCAGGCCACCAGTGAGCGGGAGCCAGAGCGGGCCGGACAGCCGGCCGAGTGCCGTTATGAGCCGATCTTCGGGGGGACCCGACGGCGTGGTGAGCAATGGTTGATGGACCACTCGACCGGTCCTCAGGTCGAGCACCTGGCTCGGCAGCAGACGGGCGACGCCCACCTTCCCGGAGCGGGGTGGTGGGTACCAGTTCATGGCGCCAGCTTCCCGCGAGAGCGGAGGTTCGCGCTTTCCCTCGAGGAGTGCCGGGCTGCTCGACGCCCAGCCTGCGGAGTGGAACACCCCGAGCATGCCGCAGGCATCCGGCCGGAGGTCGTCGCCCGTGATGAGCACCCAGCGCCCGGCCCACGACGCCGGGTCGTCTCGCTCATCGGTTGGGATGGCCGTGCCGATGAGGACGCCCTGCGGTCGGATGACAACGGACAGACGTGGACAATGGGACAGCCAGAGGCCCGGTCCGATCTCCATCGCCAGCCAGTCCATCCGTACCCGCCGAACCGATGGCCCGACGAGGAATTGCCGCGTGTGCCGGGCGAGTGTCGTCGCTGCGTCAGTCAATCAATAGCCCTCTGCTCCTCCGATCGAGCACGAAACTGTACGTCACCGTAGCAATATCGCGGTTCGGGCACCGCCAACGTGAGTGGCTCCGCCGACACGACTGCCGAGGCACCTGCCCGCCCAGGCCGGGCAGTTGACACCACCTGTGGGCACGTCCAGTCTGGGCGCAGCAGCGGTCCGAGCGCGTCCGCATGGATGCCCCGCGGCAGGAGGGGTCCGGATGCCCAAGTATCTGATCACCGGGAGCTACACCGTTCAGGGGGCCAAGGGCGTTGCTGTGGAGGGCGGCACGGGCCGCGTGGCCGCCGTCAAGAAGCTCATCGGCTCCCTTGGAGGGACGGTGGAGTCCTTCTATTTCGGCTTCGGTGGCGATGACTTCTACGTGACCGTCGACCTGCCGAGCAACACTGCCGCGGCGGCGGGCGCCATGGCCGTTGCGGCCGCGGGAGGCGCCAGCCCCCGGACTGTCGTGCTGCTCACGCCGGACGAGGTCGACGCCGCGATGAAGCTCACGCCCTCGTATCGCGCACCCGGCGAATAGCCGAGCACCCTTTCTGGGCCCGCGCGCCCGCCGTGGCGCGCGAGCCCCGTGGCCCTGCTATCGGCATGCGGCCCACCCGTTGACGACCGTTCCGGGAGCGCGCATCCTGCCCGCCACCATGGCAGCCACTGAGCCTGCGTCGGCTCTCCCGGTCGAGCCGTCAGGGTCGGCGAACCTCGTGGCATGGACGGCATGGCTCGTGCCGATGTGTCTAACGGCCGTCGGATCGTTCATTTTCCTTCTGACCCTCGACGCGCCCTATCCTGTTGACGCGTGGGGATTCCGGGGGTATTCGGCGCTCTTCGCCGTAACCTCCGCGACAGTCGGAGCCATCGTGCTCGCACGCCAGCCGCGGAACCGCATCGGGCGGCTGATGATCCTGGTCGCGCTGCTCTCGGGCCTCCAGTTCCTGGCCGAGGAGTACCTGGCCTACGGCGTCGTGGCCCACCCCGGGACGCTGCCGACGGTCGAGTGGGTGGCCTGGACGACCAACTGGGTCTGGGCCCCGTTGTTCATCCTCGTGGTGGCCTTCTTCCTCATCTTCCCGGACGGCCACCTGCTATCGGTTCGCTGGCGGCGTGTCGTCTGGCTGGCCTTCCTGTCGGGCTTGGCGACGGCCGTAACAGCGGCCCTGCTGCCCGGTCCGTTGACCGACTTCCCGCTCGTCGTCAACCCGCTCTCGATCGGCGGGCCGGTTCCCTTCGATATCCTGTCGCTCGCCGCACGTCTGGGTCTGTTCGTGTCGCTCGCCCTCGGCGCCTGGTCGCTGGTGCTCCGATATCAGCGGGCCGACGCGGTCGGGCGGCTCCAACTGCGCTGGGTCGCCTACGCGGCGGTGATCGCGGCACTCGTCTCACCGTTGGGGTTCATGGGCGAGGAATGGGCGCAGGCGCTGTTCATCATCGCGCTCTGTGGGCTGCCGGTCGCGGGCGGTGTGGCGATCCTTCACTACCATCTGTACGACGTCGACCTGCTTATCAACCGGACCCTGGTATACGTCCCGCTGACGGCGATGCTGGCGGGCATCTACGCTGCCTCCGTAGCGCTCATGCAGCGTGTGTTCGTGACCGTGACGCGCGAGGAGTCGGACGGGGCGATCGTGCTCACAACGCTGGTCGTGGTCATGGTGTTCACACCTGCGAAGAATGGCCTGCAGGCGGTCGTGGATCGCCACTTCAAGGAACCACGCGACCCCAGGGCGCAGCTGGCGGAGTTCGCGACGCTCCTCGAGTCGCGGCTTTGGCGACCGGACCCGGAAGCGGTCGCGCGCCGGATGTTGGTGATCGCGGTGGATGCCTTGGGTGCCTCCGGTGGCTCGATCTCCGTAGGTGACCTCCCTCCCTCCCGCGTCGGGGAGGAACCAGCTGAGCCGACCATCACCGCGTGGGCAGGCGACGGGATCGGGCGAGTCGTGATCTCGGTGGGAGCCCGGCCGGCAGGCCCGCTCTATTCCGATCAGGATCGCACCGCCCTTGAGTCAACCCTCCGAACGGTCGCGGCGGCGATCTCAGTGCCGAACGGTCAGGCTGCCGCCACCGACACATGATCCGCCCGGTCGCCACCAGTCGGGCAATGGATCCGGCGTGCTCCGGCAAGGCACGCGCGTGGGCCCGGCGACCAGGACGATCATTCCTTGACTCGATGCTGTGCCCCGCTTAGGTACCTTCAGGGGATGTTCGGGGACGTAGCACCTACGCATGATCCGCCCGATGTTGGTGACCAGGCACCGTCGTTGGGTATCCGTTTGGCTGTTGTCTGCCACGTTGTTCGGAATGGGAGGGCTCACCTCGCCTGCGGCGTGGGCGGACAGCGACCAGGTGACGGAGCGGGCCGACATCACATATCGACTTGATCGCCGTGGTGAGCAGATCGACGTCGCGGCTGCCTTCAGCCTCACCAACCGCATCCCGAACTCGGCGACCGCGCGCTACTTCATCGAGGAATGGGGTCCCATCGCCGTTCCCATGTATGCGCAGGACTTCCGTGTCACCGGTCGACGCGTCACATACCGCCTGGGGTCCAAGGATGCCGACTGGCGCTACTACGTCGTGCGCTTCCCCAGGATCCTGCTGGGACAGAGCGTGTCCTTCGACGCCAGCTGGACACTCCCGTCGCGAGGCTCGAAATCCGACAACCCGACGCGTGTCACCGATGCGTACTCCCACTTCTGCTGGTATGGCCAGCCGGTGGACTCCGGACACATACAAGCTACCCTGCCGCGCATCGCGGAGGCGGAGACCGAGGGCAGTGCCGTGCGCACGCAGACCCGCGCCAAGTCGCTCCAGCTGACCGCTCGGCAGCGCACCGACCTCATCACATTCGGCGCCTGCACGGACGTATACGACGGTAGCCTGCTCGAGCGCCGCGACCTGGACAGCACGACAGGACACCGAGTCATCGTGGAGGGATGGCCCGACGACCCGACATGGCTCGCCAACACGGCTTCGAGTGTCGAACTCGCCCTGGCCAGACTGGATGAAGTGATCGCGGAGCCCATCCCGGGTGACCCGGACATCCTCGTTCGGGAGGCTGCGGCCAATGCCCTGGCCGGGTATGGGGGCTACTACGATTCCGACTCGGGCGTCATCCGCGTCAGCGAGAAGTCAGACGATTACCTGCTCCTCGCCCACGAGATCGCGCATTCGTGGTTCAACAGCGACACGGTCGCCGCCACCTGGATAGCCGAGGGGCTAGCCGAGTGGGCCGCCCGCACCTCCATCGACGTGCCATGCACCGATCCGGGGCAGTACCCAGGCAAGGGATCTCCGAAGCTCGGCAAATGGCAGTACCTCGGATATCGCCCAAAGGCATCGAAGGTAGCCCTGGTCACCTACCAGTACGAGGCTGCGTGCTGGATCATGACCAAGGTGTCGGATACCATCGGACCGGACCGGATGCGCGACGTCATCGAGGTCCTTCTGGGTGGCAGGTCTCCCTACGACCGACTCATCGGCTCACTCCCGGGGACGCCCACCGTCGCGTCCGACAGCCTCGCGGGCCCGGGTGACGCCCCCCCTCCGTCGCTCAGCTGGGGTCGCGACGACAGGGCATTCGTGGTCACCGACGATCACCAGCGACCCTCGAACAGCCGCGGTCGACTGGCGGCAGTGGCTGGATCTCGTGGACGAGATCGGGCTGGTCCCGGCCGGTATCAGCGATCTGTCCATCGCCGAGGGTCTGATCGAGACATATGGCATCGCGACACCCAGGAAGCTTCGTGATCGCGAGGCGGCACGTGCCGCGTTCCACACCCTGCAGGCTTCGGCGCCATCGGGGGTGACGCCGGCGATCGTCCGCCGCCTCATGGACAGGTGGCTGTTCGACGATGCCCAGGAGGATATGGAGCTGGCGGCCGAGGTCGTCGCTGCCCTGTTGGCGTCCCCGCTGGCGGGAACGGACGCCAATAGCGAGCCATGGAAGGCGTACGAAAGCGCGAGGACGCGTCGGGATCTGGAGGGGGTCGCCGCGCTGGTCAAGTGACCCATGCGGCCGGATGAGGTAGGCGCGACCGTCCATGCCCTGCCGTCGGTGCGGGGGCGGATCTGTCGATCATGCACCGGTGGGTTCTTCGGCAGAGGACCGCCACGCAGCAGGACGCACCCAGCCTCCTGCTGGCCGAGATCGCGGTCCCGTAACCGCCCCACGCATGTCTGGCACAGATCCACCGGCAGGGGCGCCTCTGGAGATGGTTGAGGACTGCCCGCCTGCTGCCGAACATCCCGGGCAGGCATGATCGTCAGGATGTGCCCGCGCGCTTCACGGACACCGCACGCCTGCGGCTGCTGATCCACCGGCAGGTACCGGATCGGGCGAGTCCCTTCGGGGATGCCCCGCGTCTGGGCGACCCGGTCGAGGGGCATGTCCAGGTAGTGGTGCAGCACCACGACGGCGCGCTGATCAACATCGACAGCCTGCTGAAACCCCGCTCCAGCTGGTCACGATCGATGACGGCACTGATGTCACCCTCGACTGGTCGTTCGTCGGCGGCCGTCCCGCGAGGTTCGGCAGCCAGCGACGGGCTCGGCGCGACTCGGCGTAGCAGGCCCGCACGAGCAGGCGATATGACCATGGCTCGCATGCCGCCGGATCGCGCAGGTTTGGCAGTCCGCCACGCGTACGGCAGCGCCAGCCTGGACGGCGTCCTGCCGCTCCATGTCCCGGGGATGCCGAGGCACGCCCATGGAAGCGGTCGTCGATCGCCTCCGATTGGGCTCGCCAAGGCTTCCCCATCGTGCGCGGACCCGAGCGCGTGCCATCCCTGCCTCGACGTGCGTCGCTCAGGACGACGCGTTCACAGGGTATAGGGACGACCTACTGACTGATCCACTCCATCTTCGTGCCCGAGTCAGCGAATCCTGCCCGTTCCGACTGGCCTCCCGGGCCTCTGTGACCCTTGGCCCGCTCGGCGCGGGCCGTTCGGCACACGACATCACAGTGGCCCCGACATCACCATCGCTGCGAGCCCGCGGACCGTGTGGGTGCCCGTCAGGATCCGGTCCGGGGCCGGACTGCCCTCCCTCCGGCAGCGGCGGGTCCATGTCCTACCCGGGCACCCCAGGAGATACCGGATGCACAGCCTGCGCAACCTGGGTCGACGAAAGGTCCGGACGACCCTCACCGTCATCGGCATCACCATCGGCATCTGGGCGCTGGTCGTGTTCGGCTCCATGGCCAACAAGATCAGCGCCCTGGTATCGGGTGGCAGCACCTACTACGCGGACAAGATCACCCTCAGCGACAAGTCGGGTTCGGTGGGCGGCTTCGCCAGTGCCCCGATGTCGCTCAAGACCGCGGACCTCGTCCGGGCGGTCGACGGCGTCGACGCGGTCACGCCTGGCGTGATGCTGCTCATGGACGACGAACTGAGCGGCGTGACCATGGGTGTCCCGCCCATGATCACCGGCGGCATCGCGGGCGCGGACGAAGGGCCGCGAGACGTTCGTGCTCCACTACGCGGAAGGGCGGGCGCTCACCGCGCAGGACGAGGGCACGAACGTGACCGTCCTGGGCTCGGACATCGCGCGCAAGTTCCAGAAGCACGTCGGGGATGTCCTGGTGCTCAAGGGCGAGCCGTTCACGGTCGTGGGGGTCCTGGAGCCGACGCTCACGGCGCCCGACCAGGCCGCGATCGATCCCGATGGCCGCTGCCCAGCGGCTGCTCATCGCGACGTTGCCGCCGATGTTCCAGTCCACGCTGACGGCGTCGGACCTCGCCACCACGATGGTCGTGTATCCCACGCCCGGCACGGACATCGAGGCACTGGCCGACCCGCATCGAAGCGCAGGTGCCCGATCGTCACGGCCATGACGGGCGCGGACTTCGACCGCCAGATCGGATCGGCCACCTCCATCCTCAACTCGATCCTGGTCGGTATCGCGCTGATCAGCCTCATCATCGGAGGCCTATCGGTCATCAACACGATGGCGATGTCGATCGCGGAGCGGACGCGCGAGATCGGCGTCAAGCGGGCCATCGGTGGCGGGCGTTCGCGGATCGTGCGCGAGCTCGTCGCGGAATCGGCGCTCATCGGGTTCATCGGCGGGGTCATCGGCCTGGTCCTGGGGGCCGTCGTCGTCATCGTCGCGCAACGAGGCCGGCCGCTCATCCGGCACGATCCTGTTCGACCTCACCGCCGGTACCGCGCTCACGGCGGTCGTGTTCGGCACCATCCTTGGAGCGCTGGCGGGCTTCGTCCCGGCGCTCCATGCCGCGCGGCTCGATCCGGTCGCGGCGCTGCGCTACGAATGAACCCCACGAGCTCCACCGGAGCAGGAGGACCAGCGATGCCGCTCCTGGAGGCACGTAACCTGCGCAAGACCTACCGACTGAGCAAGCGCAACACCGTCGAGGCGCTGCGGGGCGTCGACGTCGCGCATCGACGCGGGCGAGATGGTCGCCATCATGGGCCCGTCGGGCTCCGGCAAGAGCACCCTGATGCACATCCTTGGCCTGCTCCATGCGCCCGACCTGAACAACGGCCCGCGGCCCGAGCTGACGTTCGGTGGCCGCGACATGGTCGCCCTGAGCGAGTCCGCCCGGACCCGGATCCGCGCCCGGGAGATGGGCTTCGTGTTCCAGGAGTACAACCTCATCCCCACGCTCACGGCCCTCGAGAACGTGATGCTCGCGGGCGACTACGCGGGCGTTGGTGGCACGCTCGCTCGTCGGGCGTCCGCTCGAGGCGCTGGCGCTCGTCGGCCTGGAGGACCGGGCGGGTCACCGTCCGTGGGAGCTGTCGGGCGGCGAGCAGCAACGGGTGGCGCATCGCGCGGGCGCTGGTGAACAACCCGAGCCTCATCCTCGCCGACGAGCCGACGGGCAACCTCGATTCGGAGCGCTCCGACGGAGGTGCTGGCGCATCCTTCGCCGATACAACCGGGAGCGCGGTCAGACCTTCGTGCTGGTGACCCACGACCCGGATGTCGGTGACGCATGTGACCGGATCGTGCGCATGCGCGACGGCCGCATCCGCGAGGACCAGCATTCCGCCGCCGAGATGGCACTCGCCCCGCCGCCCGTTGCGCCCCAGTTCGTCGGCATCGGAGCCACCTGACGGGAGGAGGATGGCAGCTCTGGCGTCAAGGAGGGCCACGCGACGATCCGGATCAGGACACCGCGCCCTGCCTACTTTCCGCTCGTCATGAACGGGGTGTCGGTCGCGATGTCGATGATCAAGCCGATCGCGTGTCCGTCCGGGAAGGCCGCCACCTGACCGCCGTTCAGGATCCTGTCGCTGGAAACCGTGTAGCCAGCGGCTTGCAGAGCATCTTCGAATGCCATCGGGACAGACGTGACATTCCGGGTGGTATCGCCGTAGATCATCAGGAACTCGATGCCATCGCGGACTGGGGTGGAGCGCTTCACCAGTTCGAACGGGTCGGCGTCGGCCCAGTCGTCCGGCCGTGCCGCCCGGTCACCGCCGAAAAAGTCGTCGAGGTACTGCGCCCCATCGCTCATTGTCACCACCTCGTCGGGTTTGCCATCGGAGATCACGACCGCATCCGGGCGGAGTGAACCAGCGGTCGGGTTGCAGGCACCCGGCTCAGGGGTGAGCGGGGACGGGGTGAGAGCGAGCACAGCGGCAGGCCAGGCTCCGAGTGAGTGACCGCCGAGTGTCAATCGGTCCGGGTTCGCGCCATAGGCGGGCCCGATACTGCGTGCCACCCCGATGGCACAGGCGACGTCCTGGAACGAGGTCGGCCAGCCACCGCCCGAAGCGGCGGTCTGTCGCCATGCAGGCGTGATGACCACCGCCCCCTGTCCGGCCAGGGCTGTCACGAATGGGCTGGTGCCCAGGCCGGACCTGTCGTTGGCGGACGCTTCAGGTCCGCCGGAGAGATAGACGATCAGTGGCCACGGGCCTCCCGAGGTCGGCGCGGTGATATCCATCCGGAGTTGGCATCTGGTATCCGTCAAGACATCGCACACCACGGGCGGCGTGAATGCGACGTCGATCCATCGGGCCACGCCGACCTGGCTGCACCGCTCGACGTCTGGCGGCCAGCAGTATCCCGCGTCGATCACCCGACTCGGTGGTGGCAACGGTGGGGAGGCGGGTACGGCGCTCGAGAATGCCGACGCCGAGAGCCCCGCGACGACGATCAGCGCAACGGCTGATGCGGCACCGAGTCGCGCGCTTCTGGCGAGGCCCAGGTTTGGGGCCATTCGAGCGAGTCCTATGGGTACATGGGGCCGGGGTGTCGGCGGCTGGATGGGGCCCTGGGCATGGACCAGGGTTTGGCGACCATCGCGTCCCGATGTCCGTGCGTCAAGCCGGACCAATGGATGCCGATGCCGAAGGCCGGAGCCTGCCGATGCGGTCGGCCAACTGCAGGTGGTCTGGAATCAGACGATCTGCTTCCAGAATCACGCTCGCGCAATGACGTCGAGGGCCTTGCGTGCCTGTTTCTTCGAGAACACGCTGGCGGTGGCCCGTTCGAGCAGGCGCTCGAGGGCTGGCTTGACACGCTCGGCATCGGGGATCCTCTTCCAATTGCCAAGCCGACGGAGTGCGAGGATCGCGTGACCGCTCAGGTCATCGTCATCGATGAGGTCGATCATGACCTCAGTGGCGCGAGGGTCATGTGTCCTCGTGAGCGCGTCGCACAGCATCTGGCGCGCGGTGCCATGCCGCCTGTCCCCGAGCAGCTCGACCAGGTCGTCGGCGTCGGCGGGGCCGGCGATCGTCGACAGGGCGCCCCCGATCACCCATGCCACGCCCTGCTCCGGGTGGGTGTCCGACATCCGGCGGAAGGCCGCGATCAGCTGGCGGGCACCCTCACCCCGCGCGCCACGCTCTCCGGTCAGCGAGCGGGCGATGGCCTCCACGACGGTCGGCTCGTCGATGCGTGGCAGCCACTCGATGAGGATCGGCGTCGCGTGGGCGTAATCGAAGGTCGTGCGATACAGGGTGGTGAACGTGCCGAATTCGCCGGCATCGATGCCCGCAGCCTTCAGATCGGCGACCATAGGGGCTGCCGCTGCCAGAAAGCGCCGGTGGCGTTCTTCCGGGTCGGCCTGGGTCATCGCTGCCGCCTACGTCAACTCGGCGCACGCGTCATGCTCGCCCGACCTCGCCCGCATGGTCAGAACGGTGTCGGGATGTGCTTCAGGGGCAGGTCCGGCTCGACATACCCGGCGGCCTTCTGGCGCTTCGGCAGAGTGATCTCGCGTGGCTCCGGCGGCTCGAACGGCACGTGGCCGAGCAGGTGAGTGATGATGTTGAGCCGGCCGCGCATCTTGTCGTCCGTCCGGGCGACGTACCAGGGCGCCCACGGCGTGTCGGTGGTCGCGAACATCGCATCCCTGGCTCGGGAGTAGTCATACCAGCGGCTGTATGACTTGAGGTCCATATCTGTCAGCTTCCAGGTCTTTCGCGGATCGTGGATGCGCGCCTCCAGCCGCCGGGTCTGCTCATCTGGGCTGACTTCCAGCCAGTACTTGAGCAGGATGATCCCGGAGTCGACCATGGTCCGTTCGACAGCCGGCACCTGCTCCAGGAACCGTGCCGACTGTTCGGGGGTGCAGAAACCCATAACCGGCTCGACACCTGCGCGGTTGTACCAGCTTCGATCGAAGATGACCACCTCGCCGGCCGCCGGGAAATGGCCGATGTACCGCTGGATGTACATCTGCGACCGCTCCCGCTCCGTCGGAGCGGACAGGGCGACGACCTTGAACACGCGCGGGCTGACCCGCTCCGTGATGCGCTTGATGGTGCCTCCCTTTCCGGCGGTATCCCGACCCTCGAACACGATGCAGATCCTGGCGCCGGTCGCCTTGACCCATTCCTGCATCGCCACAAGCTCGCCATGCAGTCGGCGCATATGGAGCTCGTACTCCTTGCGCTTCAGCTTCTGCTGCTCCACGGGTGTCCCGGCCCCTGCCGGCGCAGCGTCCTGATCACGGTGCGCCTCGCCCTTTGCGGCCTCCCGGTCCTTCTTCTTCTTCGCCACGCTCATCCCCTCCTTGATACCTCGATGCCGCGCTTGCCGGCAGTTCAGGCTGCCGCAGCGGCGACCGGACCTGCCGGTGTCGCGACCGGCTCATCGCCGGTCTGGATCTTCAGCAGCTTGCGCACCTCTTCGACCACGATGAGCGAGAGGGAGACGCCGATACAGATGACCCATTGGTCGATCGTGAGGGCAGTAGTGCCGAGGAGTCGCTGCAGGAAGCCGAACTCGGTCGCCAGCACGATGGTCAGCACCGATAAGCCGGTCGCTATGAGCAACGGCCGATTACCCAGGATCGACCCACTGAACAGCGACTCGTTCTCATCCGCGGTCTCCAGCGAGGAGAACAGACGGAAGAGCGCAAAGGTCGTGACGCCCATGGTCCGAGCAACCACGTCCCCGTAGTGGTCGCTGCCCCACGCAAGCACGCCGAGCGTCCCGGCGGCCATGACCAACCCGCAGAACACGAGCCAGGAGAAGAGGCGCCGGGGCATGATCTGCTGCGACTTGGGTCGCGGAACGACTTCCATGAGGCCTTCCCGCGGCTTCCCGTAGCCGAGCCCGAGGCCCTGGAAGACGTTGACCGTGAAGTTGAGCCAGAGGGTCTGGAGTGGCAGGAACGGGATACCACCGACGATGTTGAGGATGGCAGATCCGAGGAAGGTGGCGATATACCCGAACAGGCCTGCCATCTGGAAACGGATGAACCTGAGCATGTTGTCGTAGACGGCCCGTCCCAGTCCGACTGCCTTCACGATGGTCGCGTAGTTGTCGTCGGTGAGGATCGATGACGGCGGCCTGCTTGGAGACCTCCGTGCCCGTGATACCCATGGCGATGCCGATGTCGGCCTTCTTCAGTGCCGGCGCGTCGTTCACCCCGTCGCCGGTCATCGCCACGACGTGGCCTTTCTTGCGCAGGATGTCCACGAGGTGGACCTTGTCCTCTGGGGAGACACGGGCGATGACCCCGATGCTGTCGATCTGGCGTATCGCCTCGTCGTCGCTCATGGCACGGAACTCGGCGCCCGTGACGGCGCGGCCCTCGATGCCCAGCTGGTGGGCGATCGCCTCGGCCGTGACCGCGTGATCGCCGGTGATCATCCGGACCTGGATCCCGGCCGCCTTGGCGGTGGCGATGGCGTCCTTCGCGGCTGGCCGCGGCGGGTCCACGATGCCCACGATCGCCAAGAGCGTCATGCCGTCGAGCAAGGGAAGCAGGTCGGCGTCGGGGTCGAAGGAGGCAGGATCGAAGTCCTTCTGGCCGGTCGCCATGACCCGGAGACCCTGCTGGCCCAGACGCTCATTCTCGGCGAGATAGTTGTCGCGGACCTGTTCGACCGGCACCGACGTGCCGTCTGGGGCGTGCACGTCCTTCGCTCGGGCGAGGAGTTGGTCCGGCGCCCCCTTGACGTAGCAGCGCACGACATCCTTGCCGCTCGCGTCCGTCATGCTGTGGAACGTGGCCATCATCTTGTAGGCGGCGTCGAACGGCAGGGTCGCGACCCTCGGGTATCGCTCCCGGGTGAGCGCGGGGTCCACGCCGCCCTTCGCTGCGAGGACCACGAGGGCTCCCTCGGTGGGGTCACCGACGAGGGCGCCGTCCCGGACCTCCGCGTCGGCGCACAGCGCCATCGGCAGCAGGTATTGCTCGAGTGGGACGTCGGGCTGGCCGCCAGCGTGGTTGATCTGGCCGGTGGTGGAGTACCCATCGCCCGTGATCGAGTAGCGGCCGCTGGTGGTCGCCATCTGGACCGCGGTCATCTGGTTCAACGTCAGGGTGCCAGTCTTGTCGGAGTTGAGCGCGGACGTGGATCCCAGCGTCTCCACCGAGCGCAGGCGCTTCATGATCGCGCCAGCCTCGGCGAGCATCTGGGAGCCCTTGGACAAGATGGCCGTGACGACAGCCGGGAGCGCCGTCGGGATAGCCGCCACCGCGAACGCGACGGCGCTCAGGAATAGCTCCTGGAGCTGGACTCCGCGGTACAAGCCGAGCCCGATGGACACGACAAGCGCGACCCCAGCGATGACGAGGATCTGGTTCGTGAGCGCATCCAGCTGCTTGGTGAGCGGAGTCTTTTCGATCGTGGTCGCCTGAAGCATTCCGCTGATGTGGCCGACCTCGGTCGCCATCCCGGTGGTCACCACCAGGACGGTGGCTGACCCGCGCGTGACCTGGCAGTTCATGAATGCCATATCCACGCGATCGCCGAGAGCGGCGTCGGCCGCGACGGCCTCCACCTGCTTGGGCGTGGGAACGCTCTCGCCGGTCAGCGCGGATTCGTCGATTCTCAAGCGTCGCGGCGGTGAGGATGCGCGCGTCAGCCGGCACGAGGTCGCCGGCCTCGATGTTCACGATGTCACCGGGAACCAGCTGATCCATGGCGACCTCGATGAGGTCGCCGCCGCGCCGCGCCTTCGACTTGACGACCATCATCTTCTGGAGGGCGGAGGCGCTCGCTTCCGCCTTACCCTCCTGGCTCATGGCCATCCACGCGTTGAACAGCGTGAGCAGGATGAGGAACACGCCGGTGAAGAACTGACCGGGCAGGAACAGGCAGATGATGCCCGCGATGAGCAGCACGATCTGCATCGGGTCCGCGTACTGGCGGCTGAACGTCTCCCAGCGTGATGTCTGCTTGGCCTGGTCGAACGTGTTCTTGCCGTACTTCGCGCGACGCGCGTCGGCCTCGGCCGACGTCAGGCCGATCGCCGGGTCGACCTCGAGATGCCTCACGGCATCGTCCGGCGACAGCGCATACCACGGCACAACAGGCGCAGGCTGCACGGACGTGGCCGCAGGTGTGGACTCAGCCGTCATGGTGTCTCCTCTTCCCGGACCCCTCCAGGGTCATCCAAGGACCATAGCCGAGGCGACCATCAGCCGCTGATCACGAGCGGCTGGACGCCGGACAGCGGACCGTCCGGCCTGGGCCCGACCAATTCGGGTTCCGGGCCGCGGTCGGCCTCGCGAGCCGCCAGCTCGGCGTCCAGCTGGGTGATCAGGGAAGGGATGCTCGCTCGGAGCGCTTCCCCATACGCCGCGGCGATGTCCTTCATCAGGGCCTGCTCCCGCCGGGTCCTGGGTGCCGCGTACCGGATATGGATCGTGGTGCCGTCGGAAACTGGTTCCAGCTCCAGCGTGTGGAGCGACTTGACCGATCCGCCAGGCGTATCCAGGACCGTCCGGTCGGTGACGTAGTCATATGGGCGCCAATCCAGGATCCTCCTCCACGACGGCGTCCTTGCCATGCATGCAATGGTTGGCCGAGCCCGGGCCCCGCCGGCCGCCATTCGTGCCCTTGACCGTCACCTCCGTCACCCACGGCTGCCATGTCATACGCTGTCCGGGCTTGGTCAGGAACCCCCAAGCCACCTGGGGAGGCACGCGCGTTGGCACGGACAAGGTGAGGACGGCGTCCTCCGCGGATACGAAGACCCGTCCGCGAGCGTCCTCCTCCCGCCAACGACGCTCCAGGTCCAGGACCCACGCGGATACGTCGCCGATCCGGTCGTACGTCTCGGTGTGCTCGCGCATCGACAGGTCGGATGGGATCATCTCGGCGACATCGAGACATCGCTGGGTGAACAGGGCATAGGCCTCGATGCCCAGTCGCTCCACGACATCGTTCTTGAGCAGTCGATGGACCAGGATCACGTCTGATCCCAGCAGTTCCTGCCGGCCCGCGACCTTCTGGAGGATGGCTGCGCCGTGGTGCACGACGAACTTGAGGTCCAGGTCGGGGATCCGCGTGCACGCATTGCACTCGCACGACGTCGCCTGGCGCACGTCCCGTCTTCGCCGCCGGAATCCGAAGTAGCAACGCTCGATGGTATCGAGGAGCATGGAGCCATCGATGCGATCGGCCACCTGGTACATGAACGCGGCATCGCCCTCCAGCTTGGCCAGCCGGAAGTCGGGTCGGAGCGCCGTGACGACGGCACCGATGAGGTCCGCGAGGATGTCCTGCGCGTGATCCAGTTCGACGTCCGCGAGGTAGCCGGTGTATCCGGATATGTCAGCGATGAGGAAGCAGGTGGGTTGAGCGGCCGCGAGCATCGTGTTCGGAAGGATACGGCCAGCAGATGCCGACGAGCGTGCACATGTTGGTGGGCGCGGGTCGGTGCCGCGTAGGCGGACCGGGCCAGCGCACCATGCTTGTCCGAAGGTCTAACGCGGTCGGAGGAGTGCCGTTATCTCGGCGTGGTACTGCCGTCCGCCTGGCGCTCGAAGCAGCCATTCCAGGTAGTTGGGGTCGTGGGCGGCCAGCCGCCGCAGCGACCAGCCCGCATAACGGCCGAAGTCCAGGACGCTCACCGGCACGGTCCTTGCCCCGGACGCGGGGTGCTTGGCGACCGGCAAGACCGCTCGCCCCGTACCATCCCGCACAACACCGGGCGACGAGTCGACCACAAGCGTCTGCGCCTCGCCCGCCCGCCCTGCTGCGAGGTCGGCGTCGTACCGGGCTCGACGATATGGGTCGCGCAACACCGTGTACGCCTGTTCGATGGCCTGCAAGCGTTTGACTGCGGCATCGTCTCCGGGAGCGGGCGACCCATGGCGCTGGATGAGCCGTCGATACACGGTCACCAGGATGTCCTGATCCACGCCGGGGTCGAGCAGCAGCGCCTGGTAGTGGTTCATCTGCGTGGTCGCCATGCCTCTCCTCGTCGCGCTATGCGTCGTCCGTGTTCGTCGGTGACATCGCAAGCGGTCCAGCGCCGACTACTGGTCCCGCGGCAGGCGGGCACATCGATGCGGGCAGGCGAGATCCGCACCATACACGTCTGAGGCGTCTGTGCCGGTCGAAGTTGCAGACGCGGGCGGGTACCTTTCGCCCTCCCCCGGGATGACCCGGATGGGCTGGGCGGCGCCCGAGGGACGCCGCCCGAGATGGACTCAGCTGCCCGGGGACGGACTCCCTGTGGGACTGTCTGAGGGGAGCGCGACCGGCTCGAAGCGCATCGACGCGACGAGCTGCTCGGCCTCGGCGAGGTCCGCCTCGGTCGTCCCCGGCTGATACACCGTGTCGATCAGCGTCCGGAAACCATCCACGTCGACGATGTACAGGATGTTGCGCTGACCGTTGACCCACAGGTGTCCGAGGCCGGGGACGTAGGACTCAGCCCACCTCCCGAAGTTGGGATTCTCGCCCTCGCAGGTGGCGATATCGA
This sequence comes from uncultured Chloroflexia bacterium, assembly GCA_963760625.1. Classification (GTDB taxonomy): domain Bacteria; phylum Chloroflexota; class Limnocylindria; order Limnocylindrales; family CSP1-4; genus JAFMJV01. The sequence continues at coordinate 221,465 of CAVXDU010000013.1, read as the reverse complement.
GCCCGGCGGGCAGTGACAGCTCGAGCCGCTTGGCCGCGTAGCCCCCGACGGTGACATCGGTCGGGGCCGACGCGGTACCAGCCCCTTGCTGCACGAGCGCCGATGCCAGATCGTCGATGGTCGGTCCGACGGGCGGATAGAACTCGCCCCCACTCATCGAGTGACAGGGGTCGTTCATCAGGTTCGTTGCGGCCCACGGGGTCATCAGGGGATTGTGATCCGGCTTGCCGACGTTCCCGTCGTTGTACGAGAGCCACCCGGCTGCGGGCGCCGTGAACACGATGCGTGGAAATGTCGGGAAGGCCGCACCGTAGTCGATGACGTAGGTCGTCCCGGCCTCGAGGTGGCCGTCCACGAGTGGCAGCAGTGCGATGGGCGATGGACTTGGCGTGGGCGATGGCTCCGTCGCGCCATATCGGGCTGGTCGGCCGGAGCGGGTCGATCACGACCCCGACGGCGAGGGCGATCACGGCGACGGCCGCGATCTTGAGCAGTACGTTCATCGGTTGGAACCTCGTTGGGTGTGTCAGGTCGGTGGAGCCAGACCCGGTCCTGGCGTGTCGAGCGCGCTCGCGCGAACGTCCTCGACAGCACCTCATCCGGGCCGCTCGTGGGTCCTTCCTCGAGCCAGGCAGCAAGCCGGGCGTCGATGTCCGACGGTCGGTTCATCGCCGCCGCCCTCCTTCTGCGACCAGGGCCGGACGCGCATCCGCCTCGAGAACGGCGCGCATGGCCCTGGTCGCGTACAGAAGCCGTGATTGGACGGTGCCGACGGGGATGCCGAGCGTGTCGGCGATCTCCGCGGCCCGCATGCCGAGGTAGTGGGTCATCACGAGCACGACGCGTTGCTCGATGCTCAGGCGCAGGAAGCCCGCGCTCGAGCTCGTCTCGGTCGGCCAGGTCGGCTGCGGAGTCGCGCCCATCGGGGCGCTCCAGGGGCAGCATCCGGATCTCCCGGAGCGGCGACGGACGCGCCGCGACTTCGTCGTAGCAGGCGTTCACGAGCAGGCGCCGCAGCCAGGCATCGAAGCGGTCGGGGTCGCGCAGCTGCGGCAGCTCCTTCCAGGCGCGGATGAGGCACTCCTGGACGGCATCGTCGGTCCGGTCGATGTCCCGCAGGATCCGGTGGGCCAGCGCGTAGAGGCCATCGAACGCCATCGAGGCGATCGCCTCGAATGCATCATGGTCCCCGCGCCTCGCGTGCTCGACGAGTTCTCGCTGCATCGAGCCACCTGGTTCGGACGGCCGGCGGCCGCGCTCACCAGGTATGACGTTCCGCGGGCGCGGATCCACTTATCTTCGTCCGCGGACGATCGACGACGCCGGCGGATCACCTGCACGTGAGGCCACCAGGATCGAGAACGCGTCGTGGTCGCCCCCGATCGCCCGTTCCACGAGCTCTCGCTGCATGACGCCACCGATGTGGCCTGGCAGACCTTGTCAGGCTCTGATGCTCTATAGGTGACCCGGACCCCCCTGACGGTTCCCGGGGCGGGGTGATGGGGTTGCCAGGCGCTGTTACGAGGTTCGTGGACGCTGGCCGGCTGTCGCAGGTCCCCCGTGTTGTCGGCCTGCAACGGGAGGGGATGGTACCGCGGTCCCATATCGGGCCTGACGCGTATTCACCAGATTCCGGATCAGCGCCACGCCCCGTGGCGGATCGGGTCTGGAGGTACCTACCAACATGGCAGCTCTCATCACCTGGCTGTCGGCAGCGGTCAGCCGAGACGAGGAGGGACAGGGTCTCGCCGAGTACGCACTCATCCTGGCGCTCATCGCGATCGTGGTCATCGGCGCCGTGATCTTCCTGGGTGGCCAGATCAACACCATCATGAGCAGCGTCGGTCAGAGCATCTAGCTCGGGCCACTCAGCCTGCCAAACGCGAGGGCGGTGCTCCCCCGGGAGTGCCGCCCTTCTGTGTGTCCGGTCGCCCGTCGGACGGGCCACGGCCGACTCCCGCACTCTCGCCTCGCCTGACGTCCGCATCCCGACGCAAAGGCCACGACGCTGACCGGCCGAATGGCCCGCCAACACGGTCTTGATGGCACACCCGTTTGGCCGGACGGATGCGCGACCATCCTGGATGGTGAGCTGTCGATGCCGGCCTAACGCGGTCGGCCGGGGTGTCCCATCGAGGGAGGTGCGGCCATGGACGTCCTCGTCGCATATGCGACGAAGCATGGAGCCACGCGCGGTATCGCCGAACGGATCGCTGCCGTGCTCAGGGACCGGGGATTTGGGATCCTGCTGCGAGATGTCCAGGAGGCAGGTGACATCTTTGGCTTCGATGCCTTCGTGATCGGCAGTGCCGTATACCTCGGCAAGTGGCGCAAGGAGGCGGTCGATTTCGTTCGAGCCAACTCGGCGACGCTGAGCCGGCGGCCGACGTGGCTCTTCAGCAGCGGACCACTCGGCCCTGTCGGCACCGACCCGGAGCGGCGAGTGGAGCGTGACGTCATGGAGGCGAGAGAACTCGATGAACTGCGCGATGCCTTGAGCCTGGAGAGCGCGGCCAGGCCGCGCGAGCATCGGGTGTTCTTTGGAGCGATCGACCCCGGGACTCTCGGGGCGGCCGAACGACTGATGCGGGTCATTCCCGCGGGCCGTCACCTACTGCCCGAGGGCGACTTCCGAGACTGGAGCGAGATCGAGTCCTGGGCCACATCGATCGCCGACCAGCTGAGCATCGTCCCCGTGCCTGGCTGACCGATCTTGCCGGGGCTGTGCCCCTTCCTGACTGAACGGGTGGAAGGAACCCACTTGACATTGGAGTGGCTCCAGGGTCTAGCGTCTGCCCATGGCAGTCTCAACCCATACCGGACATCTGGTCGTCGCGGACCTGACCGGATACACCGCCTACCTGTCGCGCAGCGAGCTTGAGCACGCGCCCGTCATCGCGGGCGACCTATTGGAGGCGGTCGATCGGAAGACTCGAGCCGCCATTCCGGCTGGCCAAGTTCGAGGGTCGATGCTGGCTTCCTGTTCGCGGAGGACGGACGCGCCGATCCGTCGCTGCTGCTCGACGCCATCGAGGCGTCATACATCGCCTTCCGGCGGCGCCTCCGAAGCATCGATGCCGCCACCAGCTGCGACTGCAACTCGTGTCGGCTGGCGCCCCGGCTCGACCTCGAGACCTGTTCGCTCCGTGACGGTCATCGGCTCAGGCGGATCGTGCTGTGCCGTCGCGGACGCCGTCGTCGGGTCGGCGGACGGTGGCGGCTGTTCCTTTGGCTCGCTCGCGCGCGAATGAGCGTCAGGTGGGCGCGGGTCCCGGCGGGTTTCGCCCTGTTCAGCTCGGCGTCCGGCCGTCGGTGCACATCGTGCCGGACGCCTGGGCGCCTGGGTCATGGCCTGACGTCAGCGCGGACTCCATCGTGCGACGACCTGGTCGAGTGGTGAAGCTCGCCGCCTTCTGGCGCGGTGGGAACTCCTTGAGAGGCTCTCGAGGAACTGGACGACACGACTGCGCCGTGCCGATCGAGGATCGAGATAGTCGTTGCTCGGCGAACCAGTCCCAGTAGGTGTTCGAGGTGATGTCCGCACGCTCGAACGGATCGGTCCGAAGGTCGTAGAACTTCGGGACCCGCAGCGACACGAACGGCTCGAACCAGATCTGGAGGGTGCCCTGACGCGCTGCTCCATGAACACGATCTTCCAGTTGTCGAAGCGCAGCGCCAGCACGTCACCATCGTCCGAGAAGTACGACGAGCCCCTGGCGGGTGATACTTGGCCTTGCCGGTCAGGTACGGCAGCAGGTTGAAGCCGTCGATGACCTTGTACTTGGTGCTTGCCGATCTGGACCGGCCTTCAGCTGTCGGCGATGTTCGGCTCACCGGCGGCCGCCGGAATGTCGCGCAACCAGGTCAGGTGGAGATCCGGAACCACGCCCGCCGCGATCTTGCCCGGCCAGCGGATCACGCGCGGAAGCGCCCTCACCAGTTCGTGTTCTTCTGCTCCGGAACGGCATCGCCTCCGTCGGGCCACGTGTTCATGTGGCGGCCCGTTGTCGGTCGAGAGATGACGATCGTGTCCTCGAGCGAGTCCGCTTGTCGATACAGGTCGAGCACCTCCCGACGTTCTTGTCGTGAGTCGATCATCGCGTCGTGGTAGGGCGACTGCCAGCGACCTGCCTGCCCCGACGCTCTTGGGCTTGGTGTGCGTTCGGAAGTGCGTACTGGCGTGTTGACCCGCACGCAGAACGGTGTGCCGCTCCGTGCCGGCGCTTGACGAAGTGATTCGGACGCGGAACATCTCGTCCATCGTCTCATCCGCTTCTTCGTCGGTCGCCCGTGTCGCTCGATGCGCTGCGTGCACGCGTCGCAGCGTGGTGCCGCTCGGTGCGGTCGTCCGTGTCGGTCGCCCAGCTTCCGCGGAATGGATCGCCGCCTCGCGGGCCGAAGCGCTCGCTGAACGTTCGGGAAGTCCTTGTCCGGCGGGCAGTTGGGGCTCTCGGCTCCTCCTCGGCCTTGAGGTGGTACAGGTTGCCGAAGAACTCGTCGAAGCCGTGCGCCGTCGGCAGGTCACTTGTCTCAGGTCGCCGAGGTGGTTCTTGCCGAACTGCCCGGTCGCGTAGCCCAGGGGCTGCCGAGCAGCTCGGCGATCGCTCGTTGCTCGGCCTGCGCGGCCGACGTCCGCGCCGGGCATGCCGACCTTGCTGAGGCCCGTGCGGAACACGCTCTGGCCCAGTCGATGAACGACGACCGGCCCGCGTGCCAGCTCTGCTCGCCGTACGAGTCGGTGAACCGCATCCCGTGGCCGCGATCGATGTTCGGCGTCCGGTACCCCATCACCCTCGCGTAGCACCTCGGTTCGTGATCCCGATGTCTCGCCCCTGATGGCCGGATTTGGACTTGCCTGCAGGCCATGAGCGAACCCCCTGCGCCTCGAGCGCCCAGATAGGGGGTCGGGGGTAGGCTCCTGAACCCGGATCAGGACGGTCGGACGATGCAGCGGAAGCCCATGTGGCTCATGGAGGTCTCGACCGACTGGGCCTGCCTCGCCGCCGGCCGGTAGCGCAGGCAATAGTTTGGCGCGCACAGGTGGGAGCCGCCCTTGACCACATGACGTGGGAATGCCGCCCCCGGCTGGCCTACGTTGAAGCTCAGGTCAGGTGTCGTGACCCTCGGGTTGAGACGCGGCTCGGCAGGGCCGCAGCATGCGTGCTGCACCTCGCCGGGATGGCGCGGGGTGTAGAAGTCCGCGGTCCACTCCCAGACGTTGCCGGCCATGTCGAACAGTCCGAACCCGTTGGGCGGGAATGACTTGACGGGCGATGTCCCGATGTACTTGTCCAGGGCCAGGTTCTGCCATGGGAAACTCACCCTGCCACGTGTTGGCCATCATCCGGCCACGGGGCGCGAATTCATCGCCCCAGGTGTAGACCTTGCCCTCGAGCCCGCCGCGCGCGGCGCGTTCCCACTCGGCCTCGGTCGGCAGCTCCTTGCCCACCCAGTTGGCATATGCCACCACATCGTCCCAGGCGACATGCGTCACGGGATGGCGGTCGCGCCCCACGACATCGCTCGCCGGACCCTCGGGATGGCGCCACTGCGCACCCGGCACATATGCCCACCAATTTCGGTAGTCGTCGAGCGGAACGGGTCCCCGGCTGGGCTGGAACACCAATGACCCGGGCACCAGCTCGTCGGGAGCCGCAGCCGGGTAATCGGCAGCATCAAGCGGGCGCTCGGCCACGGTCACGTGCCCAGTCGCCTTCACGAAGCGCCGGAACTCCGCCACTGTGACCTGGTGCTCGTCCATCCAGAATCCATCGACCGCCACCTGGTGGACTGGTCGCTCCTCCGGATAGAAGTCCGCGGATCCCATCAGGAACGAGCCGCCCGGCACCCAGACCATGTCCTTGGGTTGGGGCCCGGGTGGGACGCCGACGCTCACGGCCGCCTCGGGTATCCCGGTTCCGATCTCGTGCACCGCAGCATGCCCTCGACTAACTGGCTGCCACCATCCTACGGGATGCGATGGAGGCACCTGCGGGGCGCCCGAACTACGACTTCGGGCGACGTCGCTCAGAGGAGCAGCAACAGCCCCAGGATGATGAGCCAGATCGACCACGCCACGTAGGCGATGGGCACGATGGTCCCCGCCAGCGACCAGCCGTCTCGCTCGTTGGGCCCCACGAACTCAAGGGTGCCGATGAGCAGCGCGACGCCGATAGGGATTCCCACGACGCCGGCCCACGCGGGCAGGATCGTGGTGGAAAGGATCGACGCCCCGACCAGTAATGTCCAGAGGCCCGTGAACCCGTAGCCCAGGTGTTCGCCGATGCCCACGCCGAGCAGTCGGTGCATCGTCGCGAACACCACCTCTACGGTGCGCCGTGTGGCATCACCGTCCGGTCCGTCCGGGGCCGCCAGATAGCGCCGGGCCAGCTCCGGCACCGCGAAGGGCCAGCGAACCAGGCCCACACCCTGCACAACGGCGGCCGTCGCACCGACCACGATGCACAGGACGGTCAGATCGGCCGACGCCCCCAGGACCACGGCCAGCATCGCTGTCAGCGGCAGCATCAGGAGCGCGCTGACCAGCAACGCCTCCCAGCGCAGGATCAATCCGGACCCGCCCGCCGCGAATCGCCGGAGATCTCGTCCGGTTCCCTGCGCAGGATGTCGGGATAGTCGTAGACCCGCCCTAACTCGAAGAACGCGAGGTTGAAGGCGATGGGCACCACGATGAGCAGTGCCCCGGCGATGACCTCCGTGGTCATGGTTCCTCACCCAGGGCGGATCTCCCTGGGACTCACGTTGGTCGCTGTCGCCCTCAACCCTCGCCCTCGACCGTCCAGAGTTCGTTTCGGCCGGACACGATCATGCCCTGCATGCGGCCCATGGACTCGCGGAACGCCTGGAGGCCGAAGAGCTTGGCGCGAGCCTCCTCCCACGCCGCCATGCTCTCGGCTTCGATCTCCTGGACGACAGTGTCGAATGGACCCGACAGGTCCGTCAGCACGCGCCATCGGCTCCTGGTCCCCATCTCTGCCTGCATCTGTGTGGCCGCACGCACGAACTCGGCGGCCAGCTCGCCACCCTTGCCGAACTCCGCCTGCATCACGGTTCGAACGATGATCACGTCGTCCTCCATCCCTGCTGGTCCGGCCACCGACATGCGACCGGCGACGCCTGAGTATGGGCGTCCGGGCTCCCTTCTGGGCGAGCACAGGAACGCGCGCCACAGGCCGTACCTTCGGCGTCCGATGGGTGAACCAGCGTTCGGTTGATTCGACCTGGGTGGTCGGCGAGCGTTTCGGGGTCCTCACCCCTCGGCACCAGGATGCACATAACGGTCCCCCACCCCCCAGCCGTGATACGACCCGTTGCGGGATGGGCTCGGCGGCTGCTGCCGGGCCCACGCGGTAGCGTGGTCGCCATAGCGGCCGTTCTGGTCCTCGCGCTAGCGTTGGCGGTCGCCGATACGGTCGCTGGTCACGTGACGGCGACCGCGGTCGACGAAGCGGTGCTGAGCGTCGAGACGATCGTCCGCGGTGACGTGGACGAGCTGCTGACGGCGGCCGCGATGTCACATGCTTCGCCGAGTGTGGCCGAGGTCATCAACACGCGGCTCGAACGCCTGACCGCGGACAACCTGCTGCGGATCAAGAATCTGGAACCCCGCCGGCACGGTCGTGTTCTCCGACCTCCCGGCACTACGGGGGCGGGCGTTCGATGTCAGCGAGGAGCTGGAGGAGGCACTCGCAGGCGAGGTCGAGACGGAGCTGACGGCACCCGACGCGAGCGAGAACGTCTTCGAGCGAGGCCTGGCCAATCGCGTGCTGGAGGTCTACCTGCCGCTTCGCGATCCGGCGACGGGCGACATCATCGGTGCCTACGAGGTCTACCACAACGCCGCACACATCGACGCGCATGTGGAGGCCACCAGCAGGGACGCACTCATCATCGTCGGTATCTGCGGCGCCGGTCTGCTCCTGTTGCTGTACCTCGGATTCTCCGGAACCTCGCGACGGCTCACCACCCAGAACCGGCTGCTGCGGGAGCGGACCCTCGCGCAGGAGCTGCTGGCGGTCGACCTTCGACGGGGTGAGGAGCGCTTTCGTTCGCTGGTCCACAACTCCGCGGATATCATCGCTGTGCTGGATGCGGACGGCACGGTGAGCTATTCCAGCCCTGCGGTCGAACGCATGTTGGGCTACGCGCCGACCGATCGCGTCGGTCACTCGATGCTGGAGATCATCCATCCCGACGACGAGGAGCGGGCTCGCCGGCTCCTCGCGGGGATCCAGGTCACAGCGCGCGACCAGGCCACCGCAGAGCTCCGGCTGCGGCATCGGGATGGTGGCTGGCGGGTCATCGACGTCGTCGCCACCAATCGTCTCGAGGACCCGGCCGTGGGCGGCATCGTGCTCAACTCCCACGATGTCACGGTCCGGAAGCGATTGGAGGAGCAACTCACCGAGCAGGCCTTCCATGACAGCCTGACCGGACTTGCCAATCGCGCCCTCTTCGTCGACCGAGTCGGTCACGCGCTGACCAGGAGCCGCGACGGGCAACCCATAGGCCTGCTGTTCCTGGACCTGGATGACTTCAAGTCGGTCAACGACGTCCGTGGCCATTCCATCGGCGATCGGCTGCTCGTGGCGGTCGGGGAACGTGTTCGCTCAGCAGTGCGCGACATGGACAGCGTGGCGCGCCTCGGAGGAGACGAGTTCGCGGTGCTCGTCGAGGATGCCGCCGACCGGAACACGACGGTCGATGTCGCGCAGCGGATCCTGGACGCGCTGCGGACGCCAGTCGAAGTGCTCGCCGACCAGGACGGGCATCCAGCCGAGGCGGTCACTGTTCGAGCCAGCATCGGCGTGGCGATCTCAGAAGCGGGCCAGACAGCGGACCAGCTGATGAGCAACGCGGACATCGCCATGTACCTCGCGAAGGGCGAGGGCGGCAACCGGTTTGCGCTGTTTGACGCCCAGATGTCGGCGGAGGCTGTCGACCGGCTGTCCTTGCGCTCCGACCTGGATGGGGCTCTCGCTCGCGGGGAGCTGCGTCTCGTGTACCAGCCGATCGTGGACCTTCGAAGCGGTCGCGTGATGAAGATCGAGGCGCTCCTCCGCTGGCAACATCCGACGCGGGGCGACATCCCGCCCGTGGTCTTCATACCGCTCGCGGAGCAGTCCGGCGCGATCGTCGAGATCGGCCGATGGGTGCTGGAGACGGCATGCGCCCACCTGGTTGCCCTCGGCGCCGAAGGCGACGGGATGAGCGTGAGCGTCAACGTCTCCGGCAGGCAGCTGGGCGACGAGGACTTCGTCGCATCCGTCGCGCAGGTCCTGGTCGGGTCAGGGCTGTCTCCTGATCGACTTGTCCTTGAGATGACCGAGAGCGTGCTCATCCGCGACGTCCGATCTGGGCTGCAGATGATGACCCGTCTGCGTGCGATGGGCGTGCGGCTGGCCATCGACGACTTCGGAACCGGATATTCCTCGCTCAGCTACCTGACTCGCTTCCCGGTCGACTTCCTCAAGATCGATCGCTCGTTCGTCGCCGCGTTGGCTGCGAGCGATACGGATCCGACGCTGGTCCAGACGATCGTCGAGATGGGTCGGTCCCTTGGTCTCGAAACGATCGCAGAGGGTATCGAGCGTCCGGAGCAGATGGATGTCCTGCGGGCACTGGGCACGACGATGGGTCAGGGCTTCCTGCTTGCCCGGCCGATGTCGTACGAGCGTCTCACCTGGTATCTCCGCGGCAAGCACCAGCCAGTGCCTGCGACCGTGGTCCAGCCGGGCTGACACCCACGTCGCGAGCTGCTCCCCGTTGCAGCGACGCGTGGATGGGCGAGATCCCGTCAGGTGGTGCGACTCCCGGACACGAGGGTGACCTTGCCACGTGGCGTGTCGAACGCGGCCGCGATCGTGGGGTCGCCACTCTCGATCACGCCCAACAGCGGGAGGCGTAGTGCCTGCGCGACCCCAGCCGGCAGACCGCCCAACGTCAACCCGGTCAGTGACAACCCGCTGGCTGGCATCGACGTCGTCGGGTGGACGCCTTCCCACTCGATGAGGCTCGGCACTACACCCTCGAGCGCCAGCCGGCCGTCGTCGGGAACAGTGATCCGCCAGCGCAGCTTGCCAGACGGTGTCTCACGTTCGCCCACGAGCACCGGGCCCGGATCCACACCGAGATTCAGCAATTGGTGGCGGGTACGCTCGATGTCGGTGCTTCGGCAGACCCAGTGGATGAGTCGTGGCGATCGCTCCAGGACCGCCCGTGTCGCCGGGTCATCCAGGCCGAACCAGCGCGGTCGCAACGGCGGGCTGGCGTCCGGGTCGATGGCGATGATCTCCAGGTAGGCCATCGGCCACGTGTCGCCGTCGAGCCGCACCAGCAGATTGTGGGTGCCAATGAGCGGATGTCGTCCGCCGGGCCCCGGCTGGACACCCAGGCTCGCCTCGCACCACGCCATCCCCTGGTCGAGCGAGCCAGCGGCGACGACCAGGTGATCGAGTTGCACGCCCACCCGGGAAGTGTGCCGCGGGCCGGAGGTGTGCCGCGCGCCCAAGGTGGGCCGCGTGCCGGAGGTGTGCGCCACGGCCAAGGTGTGCCACGGCCAAGGTGTGCCACGGCCAAGGTGTGCCACCCGCCCACCTCGCACGATGCGCCGCCGACCGACCTGGCTTCTGTCACGTATGCATCCAGGGGATGTTCGGCGGGCTACCTCGCGGCCAGTGGCCTTCCAAGGGTCGTTTCCAGCCCTGTCTTCTGCCATTCAGTCCGCCGGTGACTAACTGTCAGATGTCGAGCGGCCGGCCACTGCCCAGCATCCCGCTCATGCATATCTGACGATGACGCGGTCGCTTCCGCACTCGAGCCGCACCACACACCATCACATTCGTCGGCGCGGCTGAACGAGTCAGACCTTCCAACTCAGAGCTCGGCAGCGTGCCTGCTGGCGATCGTCAGAGACCCCCCTTGAGGGCGACGATGCGGTCGTATGACTCCCGCAGCATGGGCACCGGTATCGATCCCGCACGGGCAGCGGCCACGAGGGCCGCGAACACCCGAGCCGAAGTCCTCTCGGAGCCTGTCATCAGGATCATGTCCGTGCCCGCGGCGGCAGCCCGGATCGCGAGGACCTTGTCGGTCAGGCCGCGGGCGTGCGCCGTGCCATCGAGCGAATCGGTCATGGTCACGCCCGTGAAACCGAGGTCGCGTCGTAGCAGCGTCACCCCGATGGCGTGCGACCAGCCAGCTGCGTTCTCGCTGTCATATGCCGTGTACGTGGCGTTCGACAGCATGATGAGCGGGATGTCGTGCTTGATGGCCCGCCGATAGGGTCGGAGATCCCTGCCAAGGGCCGTCTTCGAGGCCGTGATGGTGTCGACATGTCGGTCCGTGTTCCGTGTCGCGAGGCCGATCCCTGGAAAGTGCTTCATGGTCGCCAGGACGCCGGTCGATGCGAGCCCCGAGGCGAACGCGTCCGCCAGCCTTGCCGTGCGGTCGGCGCTGAACGAGAAGGTGCGGCCTTGCTGGTACATGAATGACGACGTCGAGCGAGGGATGTCCGCGACCGGCGCCAGGTCCACATTCACGCCCACGGCCCGGAGCGCGGCACCGGTCCTGGCGCCCTGCCGGCGGGCGACGGTATCGCTGCCGATGGCGCCCATCCCAGGCACGGTCACCGTGGGTGGCGCCCACGGGATCCGCCTGACCGAGCCACCCTCCTGGTCCACCGCTATGAGCAGTGGTGGCTGACCGCCATCAGCAGCTGCGCCCTGGAGTCTCCTGGTGAGCGACGATAAGAGCCGACCTGGTCGTGATGTTCGACGCCAGGAGCACAACGCCGCCGACCTCGCCGCGCCTGACTCGGTCAAGCAGGGCGGAACCTGGCTTGCGGCCGGACATCCGGATGATGAGCTTCTGGCCCACCATCTGCTCGATGGTGGGGTCTGTCACGTCGGCGGGACCGGCTAGGTCCGCAGAGTCTGTCAGGTCCTCGATCGATCTCGAGGAGCCAGGCACGCACGAGTGTCCATGCAGGGACCGGCGCCGGGCTTGTCTCCTGTGCCTCGCCTGCGGGCGCCGTGCCAACCACGCCCAGGAGACACATCGCCAGGAGGACCGCCGCACGCGCGACCGGACGCCTCATGCGCCGGTCTCCCGACGTCCACGACACCCAAGCATCGGCGCACGGTAGCGCACCGCCTCCGAGGTGATCCGAACGGGCTTCCTGATGGCCTCGGTCGCCAACTTGCGCATGGACCGGGCTCCGGAGCCTAGGCGAAGAACGCCGTGATGGCCGCCGTGTCGTCCGAGAATGCCCAGCGCTCAGTGATCTTGCCGTCCCGGATGTGATAGATCTCGGCGACCCGATACTCGAGCGTCCTGCCGCCGCGCGTGGCAGTGGCGTTGGCAAGCACGATGGCATGCTCGTCGTTGGCCAGGATGTCATGGACCGTTGCCGAGATGGTGTAGTCGACGTCGGCCATGCCGGCCCGTAACTCGCCCTTGCCACGCCTGGGTTCGGTGCGGCCGATCTCGTGCCACACCACGTCATCCGCGGTGATCTCGTCACCTATTGCCGCGACGACGGCCGCGTCGCCAGTGTCGAAGGCCTCGGCCAGTCGTCGCGCGACGGCTGCGTTGGGGTGTTCTGCCATGGGTCCGCCCCCGTGTGTCCCCGTGCCAGCGGTGCTGTTGCCCGGACTCCGGGGTCAGTCGTCAGGCTACGCCCTGCACGCAATGGGTTCGTGCACGCAGGCGACGACAGCACCGTGTGGACATGAGAGCCTCGGTTCCTCGCCGGATCATGTGTCACTCTCCAACATGGCACGGTTGGGCCCACGGGAAGTGACCAAGGCTCGGAGGTTGCTGATGTCCATCCGCACGAGACCGTACGTCCTCGCCAGCATGGCGCTCCTGCTGACTGCTGCACTTGGCTACGCGGCGCCCGTCTCCGCAGCCACCGCCTGGACCACCCCGCGACATATCCCGGGCACGAACGGCCTTGCGAATCCCATCGGCGCGACCGCCCCGAACGGCACCGATGTCGTGATCTGGCTCGAGGGCACAGGAGTCCAGTACCAGAATGATGTGCATGCCCGGGTCCGGCTACCCGGTCGCTTGACCTGGCGAGTCGCGACGGTCCGACTGCGCGGGATATTCCTGCAGGACCTGGTCGTCGTGCCGACGGCAGGCGGCGACTTCTGGGCTGCCTACCAGCGCAATCTCTCCAACGGGAACACCGAGGTGTTCGTCAGCAAGCTCGACTCCGAGACCCTTCGATGGTCCGATCCGCAGCGGGTCTTCGACCAACCCGACTATCAACACGCCGGGGCATCGATCGGCCGCGCTGACGACGGGACGCTTGTCGTCGCGGCGTACGCCCCGCCCAAGGTCCCGCCTCCGGGCGATCCCGTCTATCGGGTGGCAGTAGCAACCAAAGCGCCAGGCGGCACATGGCACGATCGGTTCCTCAGCGGTTCGCACAGCCATGCGGGTGACCCGGACGTCTCGGTGAACCCTTCGGGGGACATCGTGGTGTCATTCATCCAGGGCTACGACCTCGACGAGATGACCGTTCGAGCCGCCACAAGGAAGCACACGGCAGGCTCCGACTGGAAGGTCAGGACACTATCCGACCCGGGCGACGCGCAGCGCGCGTTCTCAGCGATCGGCGATGACGGTACAGCGGCCGTCGTCTGGTCAGCCTCCTCCGCCTCGCCGATGACCATCCGGTTGTCGACGATGGACACCCATCGATCGCTCGATCCGTGGGTCGGACGCGACGTGGCGACTGCAAGCGTCTACTTGACGGACCCGCGCGTCGTCGTGACGCACACGGGCCGTGTCCTCGTGGTGTGGCGACGAGGGTCCGGTAGCGCGACGATCCTCTGGAGCAGGTACCTGGTCAACAACGATCTCCGCGAACCGGTACGACTCTCGCCCGAAGGCCGGGTGGCCGTACTCGATACACTCGTGATGCGGCCGGACGGCAGGGCAGCGTTGCTGTACCACCTGTATACGACCGGCATCGTCAGCCTGGGCCTCCGGTTCCGGACCCTCGCGAACGGCGTCCCGGGATCGACGACGGAACTCACCGGCGACGAGGCGACCGACGGTGATGCGAACAGCGAATCCCTGGGCATCGACAGCCACAGCCACGGCGTCGTGATCTACACCCGCGGGACGTACCCGGACACCGACTTCGCCTGGCTGGGCCAGGAACCTGTCGTGCCGTAGCGACGACGCGGCGCTGGGTCGACCAGCGCAGCGCACTGGAGATCAGCGGCCGGGACGGCTCGGTCCGACCTCCCACGACCCCAGGTTCGTCAGGCTCCCAAGTTCGTCGTGGTCTGATAGACGATGCCATCCACGCTACCGGTTGATCTCGACCTGCAGGACCCATGCGTTGACCATCGAGAGCACCATGCAGGACAACGTCGCGGGCACGAGCCAATAGAGTCCGCCGCCAGTACCGAGCATGAGTGACACGCCCGCGGGCACGAACAGGCTCAGGGCGGCCACTCCGGTCGCCAACTGGATATCCGCGGTGCGGCGGAACTCGGGTTCGATCTCCTGACGGCGCCGGATGCCCATGCCGGCGACCACCACGACGCCCAGCACGCCCAACAGTACGAGGCCCACGCCCAGGACCTCGATCGAGAGACCTGGCACCAGCAGGAACGCACATGCGATGAGCACCGCCACCAGCCACAGGATCGACTCGCCCGCCCTGCTCACGAGCCACGGATAGCGCAGCACCTGTTGCATGTTCACGGACAGGGCCACGAAGATGAGGCCGACCAGGACCGCGGCGGCGCCCAGCATCGCGACGGAGAACGATTCCCAGCCCATCACGTCGTATGCATCCACGCTGCCATCGTATCCGTTGGGGGTCGGGTGAAAGTCGTAAGGTGCTTGCCATCATTCGGCTCGACATCGGTGTCCCCGGCGGGCGTCCAGGTAGCAGAGGAGGGGAACGGCGGATGCCGCAACTGACACCCAAGCGGATCAAGGGGTCCATCGATCCGTTCAGGGTCGAACCCGGCAGGCGCGTTCGGTTGCCGCACGATTTCGACTCTGAGGGCAGGCGCAGGCAGTCCAGGGCGGAGGCCAAGGAACTGCTTGCCAGCGGCGTCCAGTTCCTCGCCGAGTATCAGGCGCGGCTGGCCGCGCAGGATACCTATGCCCTGCTCGTCATCCTCCAGGCGATGGATGCGGCGGGCAAGGACGGCACCATCAAGCACGTGATGAGCGGCGTCAACCCGCAAGGCGTAACGGTCCATGGCTTCAAGGCTCCCTCCCCGGAGGAGCTGGACCACGACTACCTGTGGCGCTACGCGCGCAAGTTGCCCGCCCGTGGACAGATCGGGATCTTCAACCGCTCCTACTACGAGGAGTCGCTCGTGGTGCGCGTGCACCCCGAGATCCTCAAGGCCCAGAAGCTGCCGCCCAGGGCCCGTGGCCGTGACATCTGGCAGCGCCGCTTTCGGGAGGTCAACGACTGGGAGCACTACCTGGTCGACAACGGCATCCGCATCGTGAAGCTGTTCCTGAACGTGTCCAAGGATGAGCAGCGGCGACGCTTCCTGCGCCGGATCGATGAAGCCGACCGGAACTGGAAGTTCTCCGCGAACGACGTCCGTGAGCGCCAGCATTGGGACAAGTACCAACGGGCCTTCTCGGACGTGCTCAGCAACACCAGTACGGAGTGGGCGCCCTGGTATGTCATCCCCGCCGATGACAAGCCATTCGCACGAGTCGCCGCCGCGGCCGTCATCGCGACCACCCTCTTCGACATCGATCCGAAGTTCCCGCGCGTCGACGCCGCAGCCCGTGAAGCACTCCAGTCGGCACGGGTCGAGCTGCTGGCCGAGGATGGTGGCATCGTCGATCCGCAGGCCCCCGCTCCGTCCGAGCCCGACAGGGATCGTGGCAAGCACAGGCACCGCGAGGGCAAGCACAAGGACAACGACAAGCCCAAGGACACGGACGAGGATCGGGAAGCTGGGTCCGACGGGCAGGAAGCCGCGGCCGCTTCGGAATGAGGGAGCGAGGACGATGACGGCGACGACGGGTCCCACCAACTGGCACGCGCTCACCGTCGATGAGGTGCTGCAGGCTCAGGGTGTCGACGAGGCCCAGGGACTGAGCGCTGCCGAGGCAGCCAAGCGGACCTCGACATTCGGCGCCAACAAGTTCGATGAGGCCGCCTCCGAGCCGCGTTGGCGTGCCTTCGTGAGGCAATACCAGGACCCGATGCAGATCGTGCTGTTGGTGGCCGGCATCCTGTGCCTGTTCCTGCCGGGGCAGCTCATGACCGGTGTACTGCTCATGCTGCTTACCCTCCTCAACGCCGCGATGGGCGTGAACCAGGAAGGCAAGGCCGGCGCCAGTGTCGCCGCACTGCAGAAGATGATGATCGTCAAGGCACGAGTGACCCGCGAAGGGCAGCTCTCGGAGCTGCCCATGGAGGAGCTGGTACCCGGCGACATCGTGAACGTGGAGGCGGGCGATCTGGTGCCCGCCGATTCGCGCATCGTCCGGGCGGCGACCCTCGAGATCGATGAGTCGGCGCTGACCGGTGAGAGCGCGCCGGTACCCAAGCAGGTCGACCCGGTGGCGCCCGATGCGGCGCTCGGCGACCGGGTGGATCTGGCATTCATGAACACCCAGGTGACCCGGGGGTCCGCCACCCTGGTCGTGGTGTCCACGGGAATGGCGACGGAAGTGGGTCACATCTCGGGCATGCTGGCGGCCACCGAGGTCGAGGCCACCCCGCTTACCAAGCAGCTGAACGCACTGACCAACCAGATCCTGGTCATCGCGGGTGTCGCCCTCGCGGCGTCCATCGGCATCGGATTGTGGCGTGGCCTCCCGTTCCAGGAGCTGTTCCTGACCGCCGTGGCGTTCTCTGTCTCGGCCATCCCCACGGGCCTGCCGGCCGTCACGACCACCATCCTGGCCTCCGGCACGGCTGCCCTGGCCAAGGCAGGGGCGATCGTCAAGCGCCTCCGGTCAGTGGAGACCCTAGGGTCCACCTCGGCCATCAACTCCGACAAGACCGGCACCCTCACCCTCAACCAGATGACAGCGACCCAGATGACCATCGTCGGCCGCCGATACAACATCAGTGGCGAGGGCTATTCCACCCAGGGTCAGATCACGCACGCCGCGGGCGTCGCGGACGTGCCCCTCGACCAATACATGTTGCCGATGGCGCTGTGCGCCGATGCCGTGGTCAAGGATGGCGACCTGGTGGGCGACCCCACTGAGGGCGCCCTGGTGGTACTGGCAGCCAAGGGTGGCGCGGACCCGGTGCTCACGCGCGAGCAGTACCCACGGATCGCCACCGTTCCCTTCGATGCCGCCTACAAGTTCATGGCCACCTTTCACGAGATGAAGGACGCATCCGGCAAGGATGTGATCCGCTGCTACGTCAAGGGCGCTCCTGATCAGCTGCTGGCGCACGCCGCGGATGTGCACGGACCGGACGGAAAGGCCGTGCCCGTCGACCAGGTCAGGGACGCGTTCCTTGAGGAGAACGAGCGACTGGGCCGACAAGGCCTGCGAGTCATGGCCACCGCACAGCGCGACCTCGACCCCGCGACCTTCGATGCCGACGCGGATCTGCTCCCGTTGGTCGACAAGCTGACCTTGCTGGCCCTCGTGGGCATCGTGGATCCGCCACGAGCGGAGGCCAAGGCGGCCATCGCCGCGGCTCATGCCGCGGGCATCCGGGTGCGGATGATCACCGGTGACCATGCCGTGACGGCGGAAGCGATCGGACGCGGCCTGGGGATCGAGGGTCGGGCCATAACAGGCGCCGAATTCCGGGCGCTGTCGGATGCGGAGGCCGCCGCTCAGATCGAGGACATCGGGATCATCGCCCGGGTCGCTCCCGAGGACAAGGTGCACCTGGTCGACGTGCTCCGGGCACAGGGCAACATCGTGGCCATGACCGGCGACGGCGTGAACGATGCGCCCGCCCTCAAGAAGGCAGACATCGGTGTGGCCATGGGCATCACCGGTACCGAGGTGTCCAAGGAAGCGGCGGTGATGATCCTCACCGACGACAATTTCGCGACCATCGTGACCGCAGTCCGGAATGGCCGAGCCATCTACGACAACCTGATGCGCTACATCCGGTTCCAGATGGGCGTGCTGTTCGGGTTCATCGCCACGTTCCTGGGCTCATCCATCCTGAACATCGCTGGTGGCATCCCGTTCCTGCCGCTCCAGACACTCTGGGTTAACTTCACTGTTGACGTCTTCCAGGCCATCGGTCTGGGCTACGGCAAGTCTCGGGAGGGGCTCATGGAGGAGCCTCCTCGTGCGTCCAACGCGGCCATCCTGCCCCGACGCCTCATGACCTGGCTGGTCATCGTCGGATTGGTGATGGCGGCCGGCACCCTGGCGGTGATCTGGTGGTCCACCGATACCTATGGAGAGACAGTGGCCCGGACCATGGGCGTCACCACGTTCTCCCTGTTCAACCTGTGGTTCTCCCTCGCAACAGCCGACGAGGATCGTTCCATCTTCAGCGGTGACATCCTTTCCAATCCTACCCTGCTCAAGACCACGGGTCTCTCGGTGCTGGCCATCGTGCTCGCCACGGAGCTCGGGTTCCTCCAGCGACTGCTGGGCACAGTGAGCTTGGACCTCGACCAGTGGGTCATCTGCCTCGTTGTTTCGCTCGCTATCCTGGTCGTTGCCGAGGGACGAAAGGCGCTGCACATCTCGACCAGCGAGCCCAAGGAGGTGGCGACGATACCCGCTGCGACGCCGGCCGCCGCGGCGGGTTGACTCACCGTCACACCGGCGCCCAGAGAGCTCCCGCTCTTCCACGATCGCCTCTGGCTGCGGCGCGGCATCCCGCCACGCTCATAGGGTATGGCGATCGTGAACGCCGAATTGTTCCCGAAGGTCCCGCTCGGCCCGTATCGATCCGGTCCGATGGCCAGGTGATCAGTCGGCTTCGACCGATGACGTGACCCAGTGATACACCCACTCCCACTGGCCGTGCCGCTCTGGATGACGGAGGTATCGCCCACCCATCGGGTCGACCACGGACAGCAGCTCCTCGGGTGGTTCGGGACTCTCGCCTGCCGAAACGACCACGACCAGGCCGTCGTCAGGGCCGCCCTCCATGTGGAGCGTCAGGGTGGGCCATGGCTTGATACCCATGTCAGCAGGGTAGTACGGCCGCCAAGTGGCCCTGCTGCCGCGGTCCGCTCGGCGGGACCTTCGGGCCATGGCAACCGGTCGCGCCTACTGCGGATAGTTGGGGTTCGAGGCACACACACGCAGCCAGGAGGGGTCCGGTGGCCATCGCGATAGCCCTTCCTGGCCTCCACCCGACACGAATACCGAGCTGCTGATGTTCGTCGCAAATCCTCGACCGAGACACATGGAGGACACCCTTCGTTCGCTGGGTGCCGTCCTGGACGATCACCGGGCCAGGTCCGTGTTCATCCGCGAGCTACCTGACGGGCTCCTGGTGCGGGCCACGGTGGCGGACACCCTCGATGATCACCTGGGCGGCCAGTGGCGGCAGTTGGAACGCCTCTACTCCAACGCCGCCCTGTTCCAGCAACAGGTGGATGCCGTGACCAGGAGGGGCACCGGACACGAGGCAGGCCCCCTTGAGCGTTCGTTGCGGCTGATCGGCCATCAGGTCGATGCGCGCAGGCTGACGGGCATGACACTCATCCAGCATCACACCGACGATGGCTGGCTGATCTGGCACGACCAGGTGCAGGACGGCGAACCGGGCATGTTCTCGATGACGACGTCAGAACTCTGGACGCTCGACGCCCAGATCCGCGCCCAGGCGGGACGACCAAGGCCGGCCGTGGTGGGCGAACTCTGATGACGGGTTACACGACGACCCACTTGTTGTTGCAATACCCGATCGCTGGGTTCGGCCCGGCCTCCGTGTCGTACAGGTTGTACCAGTGGTCGAGGGTGCCCTTCAGGGAGCCGTTCGCTGCGTAGTAGTAGATGGTGTACTTGATCCGGTAGTAGACAGTGTGGCCGTTCGACCAGCGCAGCGTCCGGGTGGAGAACGGCGCCTTGTCGCCATCGGAGTTCAGCGGATGATCCTCATAGGCAGTCCGCTTCTGGATCCCGGACCTGTAGACCGTTGCGAACGGGACGTCATCGGGGTCGGAGGTCTCCTGCAGACGGTATCTCCACCCGACCGTGCCGTGCTCATGGGTCGTGTCCGAGTCGGTGTCCGACCACCAGATCCAGGGTGCCCGCAGGACGAAGCGATCGATCCGGTACTGGCCATTGCTGAACAGGTGGTACTCGCAGTCGACGTTGCCCTGGTACGGGCCGTACGCACCGTCGCGGAAGTCGTAGTGGGCGGTCTGGCCGGTGGTGTGGTCGTTGGGTGGCGTATAGGCTGCCGCCGGCGTGCTGCCCGCCAGCATCAAGCACAGCAACAGCGCCGGGACCAGCATGACCCGTGGCACTGTCCGCTGGAAACGTGGCATCTCGAGACCTCCCTCATGGAGCCAGTGGCTCGCTTGCAGGACGGACCGAGTGTATAGCCATCCGACGTCGTTGAACGGTGGCAGACTCCGGGTGTCGCTTCGGCGGCGGCCGGGGAGGTCGAGTTCGTACTGGGACGATGCTCCCTCCCCGGCGATCAGCCCTTCCTCACACCCATCAGCGGTGGGCGAGGTCGACCGGCCGAAGGACGTATCGGATGCCGCCCGGTGCGCTCGGGGCTGGGCGCTCCCGTCGCCGCGGCGCGGCGACACCCTCGAGGACTGCCTCCTGGCGGAACCAGTTGTGGATGCGGCCGCAGGCGTCGCACGAGACGGTGCCGCTGTGAGGCACGCTGCGGCGGAACCCTGGCCCAACCTCGGCTTCCATGCCGATGCGGACGCGGCGCTCGGTCACTGGACACACGATCATCACCTGTGGCATGGCTTTCCTCTCCATCGCGGATAACGGTCGGAGCGGCCGCGCCGGCCCGCCGTCTGGGTCGCGGGACCGGCGCGACCAGCCATGACGATGGCGCGCCAGAAGTGCAGGGACCCCCGTACGAAAGTCCTGTCGGTGCCAGCCGGCACCGCTGTCCAGACCTTCGCGAGGGGGTCCATCATCGTTCGGGGGCCCCATGGCTCCCCTGGGTTGGTACGGCGGGCTTGCGCGGCCCGCCCGAGCTACGCGGCCCGGCCGAGGTTACGCGCCCGCCCACCGCCACGGCCTCGGGGACCTCGATCAGGCGTCCCGTGCGCACGTCGTAGATGTAGCCGTAGATGGGGATACCGACGGGCACCAGGGGATGGCGCCGGATCCGCTCCACGTCGGCGGTGACGCTGCCAGCCTGGTCACCGATGGTGAGCCAGTCCACATAGGCGGCCTCCGTGGAACCGGGACCCTTGCCGACATCATGGAATCCCTCGGGGCCGAGCGCCGCAGTCTCCAGGCTCTTGGCCAGGAGACCCCGGATGACCTCGTTGGTGAAGAACTCCATGCCGCAGTCGGTGTGATGGATGACGAACCACTCGCGGGTCCCCAACAGCTTGTACGAGATCACGAGCGACCGGATGGCGTCGTCACTCGCGCGTCCCCCGGCATTGCGGATGACATGGGCATCGCCTTCGGCCAGTCCGGCGTACTTCGCAGGGTCGAGGCGTGCATCCATGCACGTGAGGATGGCGAAGCCACGCGCGGGCGGCAGGGCGAGTTCCGACTTGGCGCCGAACGAATCGGCATAGGCAGCGTTGGCCGAGAGTACCTGCTCAAGGATCTGGGACATCGTGAAGTGCTCCTGAAAACGTGTCACTGACTGTTGCGATCAGCTCTGGTGTCGCGAGGCCGACCCGCGTGGGACACCGACTGACGGGGTCAGCGGTCCGCGGATCCTGTCGGCTCTCGCCAGATACAGTCGCAGGTGGCAGGCAGGCAGCCGCTACACGGGAGCAGGTGCTCGAGCGCGCGCGCCAACACGGACCCACAAGGGGCAGGTCGCAGGTCGGCGATCGAGGTGTTCACGGCGGGCACAGGGTACCGGCGCCGGACTTGTTAGTCCAGCCCTCTACTGCTGCATGTGGCTGACGACCCGACATCGGGGCGCGTTACCGCGTAGAGTCAGCGCTGAGGATCTCGACCGCGGGTGATTCCTGGCCCGACCTGGCCGGCACGCGGAGATGCCCAGGCGCATCGACTTCTGGTACATCAGGGGAGAGGGATGAATAGCTTCGCGGATTTCTTCTGGGCGATGATCGAGTTCTTCTTCCTGTTCATGATCATCTGGATCTTCATCCAGGTGTTCGCGGACATCTTCCGGCGCACCGACCTCACGGGCGGCTGGAAGGTCATCTGGATCATCGTGATCTTCATCATCCCGTTCTTCGGCGCCCTCATCTACATCATCGGCCGGCCCCATCTGGCGGGTGACACGATGGGTGCGGGTGCTGCTCCTGCAGGACCCGCACCGGTCGCAGCGGGTGCGCCGACCGCTGCATCCTCGGCCGCGGACGAGATCGCGAAGTTGAGTGCGCTCCACGACGCGGGCAGCCTCACAGACGCGGAGTACGAATCAGCGAAGGCCAAGGCGCTGGCCTGATCTGGATCCACAGGGCCGCGGTCGGTGACCGCGGCCCCTGGAAGCGAGCCGGCCTGATAGGTCAGCGTTCGGCAAAGACCCTGGCAGGCACCAGCATCCCGCGGCCCGGGCGACCCGGCAGCATCTCTCGCGGCAGATAGCCACCACGCGATCGTGGTGCTTCCGGATCGGGTCGGCGGCCCCACTGGCCTCGTCCGACCGCCACCGGTCCGGTCGTCGACCTCGCCCGGCGGTCACGTGCCATGGCGGCGGCCGCGTCCGCTGCCAGTAGCTCATCCACAGTCAGGGTGATCAGGGTCGCGCGCTGGTGTCCGGCCCCTTCGTGCCACAGCAGCCAGACGCCGCTCGACGCATGCTGGATGAGCGTCAGTCCGCGCAGGCCACGTTCGTCGACCAGCCGTCCCACGACCCGGAGCGTGCGCTCCAGGAGGCCCGCGCCGTGGCCGGTCCTGCGTCGCGCCACAGCTGCGACCTGCGCCTGCACGATGTCCACGTGTGTCAAGACCCGCTCCATTGGCGCCCATGCGCCCTCGAGTCGCTCGGCGATGGACGCGACGGCGTGCGCCCGAACGATCAGGCCGTCATCCTGCTGCTTGATCACGACACCCCGGGCCAGATGGGCGTCGAGGACCGCTCCCAGGGACCGAAGGATGTCCTCCATCTGTCGGCGCTCTGGATCGATCGGTGCGTACATGCGTCTCGCACTCCTGATGGGTTGTGTGGGGTGCAGTGTGGAAGGGTCGACCCGCGATCCGGGATAGCCCGATGGTCGTGGGTTACCGGTACCGGTCGATGCATCGGTCGCACCCTGGCTTCGGCCTCTGCCGACCAGTGCTGGGTCTTGCGTGAATTAGAACAGACGTTCTATGATGACGCGGTGAAGGAACGTCCGGTGTTGGATCAGCAGCGGCCCGAGGCGTCGGTCAATGCCACCTGGTTCGATGGCCGGTGGCGCCTCGAGGCTCGCGCGGATGGGCACCGGTGCGCCGCCACCGCCAGCCCGCCGATGCGAGGCGTCGTCGGTCGTTCCGCGGTCCTGCTCGGTCAGTACCTGGCCATCGTCATCGATGACTGGACCCCCGACGATCCGCCTGCCCCGATGTTCCACAGTGAGTGGCGGGACGTCGCGGACCTCATCGCGGAGTTCGAGGGCTATCGGCCACGATAGGTCCGACCCATTCGTGCGCTCCGGCTGTGCCGCCACATCCCAAGCCATGTACCGTTGCAGTGAGGCACGCCGACGGCGGCTGACACTGGCGCCAGCACGCCACGCAGGAACGGAGAGTCATGACCACCTTCTGGGATTTCTTCTGGGCGATGATCGTCTTCTACTTCATCTTCATGGTCATCTGGATCTTCATCCGGATCTTCGCCGACATCTTCCACCGCCATGACCTGACCGGCGCCTGGAAGGTGATCTGGATCATCGTGCTGTTCTGGATCCCATTCTTCGGAGCCATCGTGTACATGCTCATCCGCCCGGTGACGGAGCAGGATCTCGCTGAGAAGGCTGCATTCGAACAGCAGCAGGCGGCCATCGCCGCCGCCCAGCAGGCCCAGGCGCAGGCCGCTGCCCAGACCACGTCTGACAAGTCCGCAGCGGACGAGATCACCAAGCTGGTCGCACTTCGGGACTCGGGTGCCATCTCGCAGGCCGAGTTCGACGCCGCCAAGGCAAAGGCCCTGTCCTGAACCAGGTGTAGCCAGATCTGTCGCGCCCGGTCCGGGATCGGACCCGGCCGGGCTTCGTCCCTGGCAGATGACCCATCGTCGCCGGTGGGTATCGCAACTGCGTCGATCAGGGGCGTACGATGCGCCGTACCATGCGCTTCCGCAGGCGGTTCGCCAGCGTCCTGATCGTCACCCTGCTGCCCGCGTCATTGACGGGTCCATCGGCCGTCAGCGCGGCGGATCAGGTGCTCGTGGGCGCGGGCGATATCGCGTCATGCACCACGAACGCGGATAGCGCCACTGCCAACCTTCTCGATGACATCAGCGGGACCGTCTTCACCCTTGGCGACAATGCCTATCCCGATGGATCAAAGGACGACTACGAGGATTGCTACGACCCTACCTGGGGACGTCACCGATCGCGGACGCGCCCGGCCGCCGGCAACCACGAATACGAGACGACGGGCGCCGGTCCGTATTTCAGCTACTTCGGTGCTGCGGCGGGAACGAAGGGAGAGGGCTGGTACAGCTATGACCTCGGGTCGTGGCACGTCGTGGTACTGAACTCGAATTGCTCCGAAGTCGGTGGGTGTGGTCTGGGCTCACCGCAGGTGGACTGGTTGCAGGACGACCTGGCCGCCAACGCCGGAGAGCCGGTCCTTGCCTACTGGCACCACCCGCGGTTCTCGTCGGGTCCACACGGGTCGTCGTCATCGATGCGGACGTTCTGGGAGGTCCTGTACGCCGCCGGCGCCGAGGTGGTGCTCAGCGGCCACGACCATGACTACGAACGCTTCGCTCCCCAGGATCCAACAGGTGAGCGAGATGACCGGAACGGCATCCGGCAATTCGTGGTCGGGACCGGAGGCGGGGACCTGCGCTCGGGTTCGGGTAGCGAGCCCAACAGCGAGGCGTTCCAGAGCGTGCACGGGGTGCTCAGGCTGACCCTGCGCGCGGATGGATACGACTGGAAGTTCGTACCGGTGGCCGGGGAGACCTGGACCGATTCCGGCAGCGACAAGACGCATCACTCGCAGTCCTCCCAAACGTTCCAGGCCACCGCGGACGCGCACGTGGACCAGGCCCTCTCGCGGGTGGCGTTCGGACGTCGGGCCCACCTCTGGGCGGATGCTGCGACTGGTGACGACCTTGATCGGCGCATATACATCAGGTTCAGGGTCACCGGTCTCACGGGGCCGGTCCGGCGTGCGACCCTTGGGCTCTGGGTCACCAATCGGACCCAGGATGGTCCACGTGTACGCCCGACGAGTACGGCGTGGTCCGAGAGCAGGCTGACCTGGCACAACCGGCCTGTCCCCACCGGGCCTGCCGTGGCCGACGCTGGCGCGCTTGCTGCGGGCACCTGGGCCGAGTTCGACGTGACGTCCCTGGTGCAGGGGAACGGGCCATGTGCCTTCCTGCTGCGATCGACATCTGGTGATGCGTTCGGGGCATCGTCGCGTGAAGGGGATCATCCACCCACCCTCGAGGTCGTGGCCGATACCTGAACCGACTTGCGAAGATGGAACCGACCCATAGGCTGCCGACCCTTGATGATGTGAGTGCGGCCGAATGTGCCGTTCCAGTCACGGTGAGGCCCGATGCGGCGGGACCTGGTCCAGCGGGCGATGGCGCACGATCACGAGGCGTTCACTGAGCTGGCGCGCCTCGCGATCGACAAGCTCTACGCGATCGCCCGACTGATCCTTCACGACGACGTGCGGGCGGACGATGCCGTCCAGGATGCCCTGGTCGGTGCCTGGCGCGATATCGCGGCGCTCCGCGACCCCGACCGCTTCGAGGTCTGGCTGCGACGGCTGCTCATCCACGCGTGCTACCGCGAAGCGCGCCGGGATCGGGCCCGAGGCCGGATCGAGCTCCACGTTCCCGTGCTCGATGCGCCGGCACCCGACGCGATCGGCGACGTCGCCGATCGCGACGAGCTGGAGCGCGCATTCCTGCGCCTGGCACCGGATCAGCGCGCCCTCATCGTCCTCCACTACTACCTTGACCTCCCTGTCTCGGAGACGGCGGACGTGCTCGGCATCCCGGTCGGGACCATGAAGTCCCGGCTCCATCGGACCACGCAGGCCATGCGCGCCACGCTCGATGCCGACGCCCGCGCCACCGCTGCCCTTGGGAAGCGACCCGCATGACGCGACAGAACGACTTCGATCGATCCCTCACTGCCTGGCTGGATGACCGGGCCGAAACGCACGCGCCGACATATCTCCTCGAAGTTGTGGCGGCGCGAACGACACACACCCGTCCTCGACCGGCCTGGCGCATCCCTGAAAGGTGGATCCCCATGCCTATCACCCTGCGGCTCGCGGTGGTGCCGCGCGCCTTCCTGCTCCTGTTCCTACTGGCCGCACTCATGGCGACCGTCATCACCGGCGCCACGATCGGCGGGCGACTTGGCCTGTTCCAGGCGGCATCCGTCGTGCCGGCCACCGGGCCGGCAGGCAATGGCCTCATCGCCTTCGACTCCGCGGGCGACATATGGACGATGAGGCCGGACGGCACTGATCGTCGACAACTCACGACGAGTCCTGCCCTGGAACACTCGCCCGTTTGGTCGCGTGATGGCAGCCGGCTCGCCTACTGGTCACAGGAAGCGGCCACCACGCCGTCGAGCCTGATCGTCGTCGATGCCAACGGATCGGACCGGCGGACCATCGCTTCGGACCCCGGCGGTCGCTCGCCCTGGAGCCTGGACTGGTCGCCCGACGGCAGACATGTCGCGTACTCGCTCGGATCCGAGACGGACCCGTCCGGTGAGCGCATCGTTGTCGCGGAGACGGACGGATCGGGGTTCGCTGAAGTCGGTGACCCGGACCTCACGGCATTGAAGCCCGAATGGAACCCGGACGGCAGCAAGCTGGCATTCGCCGCCAATCGTGCCGGTCTGGATCAGGGCGTCTACCTGATGGCGCCCGACGGGACCGGGGTGCGGAAGCTGAGCCAGATCGTGGACCTCGACCAATATGCGTTCTTTACACTCGACTGGTCTCCCGATGGTCAGACCATCCTCACCAATGCGGCATCACAAGTCCTCGCGATCGCGGCCGACGGCACGGGCGAACGCGAACTCACGACCGATGTCTCCAGCGCGCTCGTGCCCACGTATTCCCCAGATGGCGAGCGGGTGGCATTCCTGAGCCTGGGAGCGGACACGTTCCTGGTGATGGCCGCCGATGGCGGTGCGCAGGCCGAGTTGGGCCCCGGCCCGGATGGCTATGCCTGGTCACCGGACGGGACGGCGTTCGTGGTTGGCTACTCATCCTCCCGGCTCGCGGTCGTCGATGCCGTGACCGGCAACGTGCTCGCACATATCGAAGGGCTGGACCAGCAGTTCCCGGCCCAGACGCACTACCCGAGTTGGCAGCGGGTCTCTCCCTAGCGACGCTGGTGTCGGGTCGGCGCCGTGCTGCGCCGACCCTGCCCCTGCCCGATACTGGGTCGATGACCTATCGGCCCATCGAAGAATTGGAGTCCGGCCTTGCCGAGGTGCGTCTGTCACCGGCCGACGCAGGTCGTGTGATGCTCATCGCACGGCGGCCGTTCGCCGGCAGTCGGGAATTGCTCGATGAGGCCGTGCTCGATGTCGATCGGGGTTTGGTCGGCGACGGCTGGGCGAACCTCGGCAGCCGACGAACTCCCGATGGTTCAGCCGACCGCGAGGCGCAGATCACGATGATGAACAGTCGTCTCGCGGAGCTGCTTGCGGGTGCGCCGAACGGCTGGGAGATCGCGGGCGACCAGTTGTACGTTGACCTGGATCTGAGCATGGCGAACCTGCCGCCCGGTACGGGCCTGCGCATCGGTGGCGCGCTGCTGGAAGTGTCTGTTATCCCGCACACGGGCTGCGCCCAGTTCAGCTCACGATTCGGAATGGATGCATTGCGCTTCGTGAGCACGCCATCCGGGCGAGACCTGCGACTCCGCGGCGTCAACACCCGCATCGTGGAGGGTGGCACGATCCGCATCGGGGACACCATCCGCAAGGCATAGCGCCCCGATCACCCGAGTGAATGGACACTATCGTGGCGTACGTCGACCGCACCAATCGATCACTGCATGAGGGGGATCACGCGTGACGCACGCCCAGGCACAAGCCGAGACGCCCACGCTGGCGCAGCACAGCAATTCCTACAACATCTTCATCCTGGTCCTGACCATCCTGTCCTTGGCAGTGATGGTCGCGATGATCCTGCCGCTCGACGAAGCGACCCACCAGATCCTCCAGGTCTACGACAACCTCATCTGCGGCGTGTTCCTCATCGACTTCGCGGTGAACATCACCAAGGCGAGGCCCAAGCGGGCGTACTGGATCGATCAGCGTGGCTGGCTGGATCTGCTGGGCTCCATCCCCAGCTTCGGTGGGGCCTTCCGGTTCGCTGCCCTGTTCCGGCTCGCACGGCTGAGTCGCCTCGCGCGACTCGGACGCATGCTCAGAGGCAAGGCCAAGAAGGAACTCATCAAAGACGTCATCGACAATCGTGGCCAGTACGCGATCTTCATCACGCTGCTGCTGATGCTCATCGTCCTCACCACTTCCAGCGTGCTCATCCTGCAGTTCGAGTCACGCTCCCCGGATGCCAACATCACCACCGGTGGCGACGCCCTGTGGTGGGCGATCGTGACCATCACCACCGTGGGATACGGTGACTTCTATCCGGTCACGACCCTCGGCCGTGAGGTGGGCGTCGTGGTCATGTTCGCGGGCGTGGGCATCATCGGCGCCCTCGCCAGCATCCTCGCCAGCATCCTGGTGCCGTCCCCCAAGGATCCAGTGGTGGATCCTGCAGTGGCCAACATGGAGGCGGAGCTCGCGGGCGTGCGAGCCGAGCTGACCGCGCTACGCGAGATGCTCGTCGGCGATCGGCCGGCCGCCGCCGGTTGACTGGCACCTCGGCACAGCGCGGCCTACTGCCGACCATGCCCAGCCTGCCGTACGGCTCGTGGCCATCTCCGTTCAGCCTGGACATGGTGCTGTCGGGCGGCCGTCACCTGGCCGAACCCTGGCTCGACGGGCGGGATGTCTATGTCCTGGAAGGTCGCCCCGACGAGGCCGGTCGGGTCGTGCTGTTGCGTCTGACCCCGGATGGGACGGTGACCGAACTGAACCCGGCGCCATCCAACGTCAGGACCCGGGTACACGAGTACGGTGGTGGGGCGTGGGCCGTGAATCAGGGGCTGGTCATCCACTCCGAGTTCGCTGATGGCCATCTCGTGCGCATCGACCGGGATGCTGCCCCACGACCCCTGACCCGCGAGCTTGGGCTGCGGTTCGCCGACCTGCGTATCGATGCGTCGCGGGCACGAGTGCTGGCCGTGCTTGAGGACCACCGCACGGACGACCTCGACCCCACCAACAGCATCGTGGCCGTCGGGCTCGACGACGGAGTTGTCACGCCGCTTGTTGATGGGCACGACTTCTTCAGTCACCCGCGGCCGTCGCCGGACGGCAAGCGACTGTGCTGGCTCACCTGGGACCGGCCGAACATGCCCTGGGATGGCAGCCAGCTGTGGGTGGGCCTCCTCCAAGAGGACGGCTCCGTGGGTCCGGCGGACCTCGTCGCAGGTGGCTCGACCGACTCCATCTGTGGTCCCGCATGGTCGCCCGACGGAAGCCTGGTGTTCGCCTCCGACCGCTCGGGCTGGTGGAACCTGTATCGCTGGCGTCCGGGCACCCCGGGCGTCGAGCCGCTGGTCGTGATGGACGCCGAGTTCGGGGAACCTCAGTGGGTCTTTGGGCAGCGGAGATTCGGATTCGATGGGCAGGGGAGGGTGGTCGCCATCGCCCGATCCCGTGGAGTCGACCGACTCATGGTGCTGGAGGATGGCCTGGGCCCCCGACCCATCACGCTCGATGCGACCGACCTGCATGGGTTGTGTGTGGCGGGTGGGGTCGCTGTCATGGTGGCGGCTTCCCCGACCGCACCAACAGCACTGCTCCGTGTGGACCTGGCCAGCGGCGTAACAGACCGTATCAGGGAGGCCAACAGACTGACGGTCGGGACCCGGTATGTGTCGCGGCCGCGGTTCGTGGAGTTCCCGACGACCGGTGGCCAGAACGCCTTCGCCTTCTACTACCCGCCGACCAATCCAGACGTGGCAGCTGCCGACGGCAGGCTCCCCCCACTGCTCGTCATCTCCCACGGTGGGCCGACCTCAAACACGACTCAGCGCCTGGACCTGGAGGTGCAGTTCTTCACCAGCCGCGGCTTCGCGGTGGTGGACGTGGACTACGGTGGCAGTGCTGGCTACGGTCGTGCCTACCGGGACCGGCTGCTCGGCAGTTGGGGCGTGGTCGACCTGGACGACTGCACGAACGTCGCCACATGGCTTGCGTCGCAGGGTCTGGCAGACCCGGCACGCCTCGCGATCCGCGGCGGCAGCGCGGGTGGGTACACGGCCTTGTGCGCCTTGACATTCCGGCACGCGTTCGCAGCGGGCGTGAGCTACTACGGGGTTGGCGACCTGGCCGCGCTCGCACGCGACACACACAAGTTCGAGTCGCGCTACCTGGACCTGCTGGTCGCGCCGTGGCCGGGCGGCGTGGCCGTGTATGACGAGCGGTCACCCATTCACTTCGTGGACCGTATCCGGACACCAGTGCTGGTGCTCCAGGGAGCCGATGACCGCATCGTGCCCCAGGCGCAGGCCGACGCACTGGTCGCGGCGCTGGCACGCAACGGCGTGCCATATGGATACGTGGTGTTCCAGGGCGAGGGTCACGGCTTCCGGCGTGCCGAGAATCGCCGTCGCTGCCTTGAGGCGGAGCTGTCGTTCTACGCCCAGGTATTCGGCTTCACGCCCGCCGACGAGCTCGCACCGGTGCAGATGGTCTGGCCCGGCCGGTCTGCGCCATATTGACGACCCGCCCGCGGATCTCGACCGCCGAACGGCGCGCTCGGATCGGCCTGCGGCACGCCATCGCGCCCGCGACCCGCGTCGCGAGTGTCGCCGAGGCCGCTTCGGCGATGGTGGTCCTCCACGCGACCGATGTCTCCAGCATGTATCTCCAGGCACGTGCCCGGATGGTGGTCTCGTCACCGACGACCATCGGGGACGAGCTGTTCGAGTCGCGCAGCGTTCTCCGGCTCCTCGCGATGCGCCGGACCCTGTTCCTGGCCCCCATCCCGGACGTGGCGATGATCCATGGCGCCGCGTCGGTCGCCATAGCCGAGACCGAGCGGGCGCGGGCGATCGCGATGTTCGCGGCGGGCGGAATTGGGCCGGACACCGCGGCGCTGTTCGCGGAACTGGAGCAGATCGGACTGGCGGCGATCCGGGATCGGGGAGAGGCGACGACCGCCGAGTTGACGGCGACCGATCCACGCCTGGGTCAGAGCATCCGGATCGCCCGGGGCAAGAGCTACGAGGCGTCGATCAGTGTCTCGCAACGCGTCTTCCTGCTGCTTGCCCTGGACGGATACATCGGGCGAGCCCGGCCTCTCGGGGCCTGGAATGGGACGCAGGTGCGCTGGAACCCCATCGAGCGCTGGATGCCCGGGGGCATCCCGGCGCTGCCGGCAGACGAGGCAAGGGCAGCACTCGTGGAAAGGTGGCTGCGGGTCTTCGGGCCCGGGACACGCGAGGACCTGCGCTGGTGGACGGGATGGACCGTGTCGGCGATCCGGGCTGCCCTCGGGGCGAACGGCGCGGTCCAGGTCGACCTCGATGATGGTCGGATCGGCTACGTCATGCCGGGCGACGTCGAGCCGATCGAAACACCCGGGCCGTGGGTGGCGTTGCTGCCGTCGCTGGATGCCACGACCATGGGCTGGTCGGAGCGTGACTGGTACCTCGGATCGCACCGCGCAGCGCTCTTCGACCGCAACGGCAACGCGGGCCCGACCATCTGGGTCGATGGCCGGATCGTGGGTGGCTGGGCTCAGCGGTCGAGCGGTGAGGTCGTGACGCGGCTGCTGGAAGATGTGGGTAGTGAGGCCTTGGCAGCCATCTCGGCGGAGGCGGCGGCCATCGAGTCGTGGCTGGATGGGACGCGCATCCGATACAGTTTCCCGACCCCCATGGACACCAGCCTCCGGGCCGGCTGAGTCCCGCACAACGCCAGGCGACGGGATCCCAGCCCAGAGCCGCAGGGTCGTGGACAGATCCTCGGTTTGGGACTGATCGCCGGATGATCCCGTCGCGGATCCGGCCGAATGCTTGAGGTGGGTGTGATCTCAGCGATCAGCGCGGACTCGATGAGCGTGGGTCCATGACTCGCCAACCTTTTGGCGGCCCTGCGAACTGGCGATCAGTCGGGAGGCGGCCTTTTGTCCAGGTAGGTGCGGGCCCTTGGCACGGCACCTGGCCTTTGCCTCGCGACACCGGCACTCGCCAGCGGTCCGGTGTCGGCGTCGGCACGATTCGACGATCGTGTGTACACTCCCTGTGCGGGGTGGAGCAGCGGCAGCTCGTCGGGCTCATAACCCGAAGGTCGGCGGTTCGAATCCGTCCCCCGCAACCAATACGAATCTTGACTTGACGGCCCCGTGGATCCCGCCTCCCGGGGTCGTTCCCTTTGTACGGGCCGCGAGCTGGACGACCAGATCATGTGGGCCTTCAGTACCCGTGGACACCGCCGTTGATGTCCAGGGTCGCGCCGGTGATGAAGCCGTCATATTCGGACGCCAGGAACACCGCCGCTCGTGCCACGTCGTCGGCCGTTCCGCCACGGCCGAGCGGGATGCCAGCGACCGACACCTGGGCCGACTCGGCGGTCGTGTGCGTGTCGTGGAAGCTGGTGCCAAGGATGAATCCGGGCGCGAGCGCATTGACACGCACACCATACGGGCCAACCTCACTGGCGAGCGACCGGGTGAAGGTCAGGATGGCTCCCTTGGCGGTGGAGTAGGCGAGCGAACCCGGATGGCCGCCCATTCGGCCCGCCAGCGAGGCAAGGTTGACGATGCTCGCGCCGCCCCGCGCCCGTGCTGCTGCGACGAGGTGGGGTAGGGACGCGCTGGTCACGCGACGGGTGCTGCCGAGGTTGATCGCCAGCACCTCGTCCCAGAAGGCATCGTCGGTTTCGGCGAGGGTCCGACGGGCGACCAATGAGCCGGCATTGTTGATGAGCACGTCGAGACCGCCGAGGAAGTCGACTGCAGTCGCCACGAGCTCCTCGCATGAGAGCGTGTCGGTCAGGTCGGCAGACGCGAACGCATAGCGACGGTCGAGCCTGGCTGCCTCCGATCCCAGGTCGCGGGCACCGCTGAGGCTGGATCGGTAGTGCACGAAGACATCACATCCGGCGTCCAACAGGTGTCGGGTGATGGCGTGCCCGATGCCCTGCGCCCCGGCGGTCACGAGCGCCCGCTTGCCCAGCAGCCTGTGTGTCACGGACCCGCACCGAGAATGCGGGAGTCCGCTCGAACGCCGTCACGCGGACATGCCGAGCCAATCGATGATCCGAGTTGCGACCATGTCGGGTGGCAGGTCGTCGACATCGATGACGAGATCAGCCAGGGCTGCGTACAGGTCTTCCCGTGCCGCGGACTGGCGGGCGAGCCATGCGTCGTCGGTTGCCTCGTCCCGCCGACCGGCGCCCGATCCGATGCGCGCACGGAGGGTCTCGGGTCGCGCTCGAAGCCATACCACCCCAGCCTGTTCGCCCAATGCCCGGGCCGCGCCGTCGTCCAGCGCCACGGCTGCCGCGGCGGCGATGATGGCCGGTGCTGGCATCCGCAGCGCCTCGTTCAGGGCGCCGATCTCCAGGACATGCAGCGCCGCCTCGCCATCCGTACGGCGGATGTCGGCCGGTTCGCGACCAGTGGCTTCCCGAATCAGTTCGTCATTGTCGGCATACGGCCACCCCGTCCGGCCTGCCAGCAGCCGCCCGACGGTTGTCTTGCCGCAGCCCATCATGCCCACCAACACGAGACGCCGGGGACCGTGCTGGTCGACAGAGGGGTCGGGTTGCATCGACGTCGATCGCCCCCTCGGGTACGGGAATGACAGGACCGGACGACGCTATGTCGTCCGGTCCTGCTGTCGTGCTCGGCGAGCGCGGTACTACTTCGCCGAGCAGCCCTCGGTGCTCGCGCAGGCCGCGGCGATATCGGCCTGTGTCTTGGCGACGTCCTTGGAGGTCACGAACACGTTGATGGCGTTCGTGAACGGGGTCAGGAACGCAGGGACGGTAGCTGGTCCGTTGGCCTGGCTGGGGACCAGCTCGGCGGCTGCCGAAGTCGGCGATGGCCGCCTGCGAATAGGCGTCGTAGAGGCTCTTGTCGGCATCGACGCGAGCCGGGATGGAGCCCTTCTTGGGGTTGAAGGCGTCCTGACCCGCGACCGACGCGAGGGTATCGAGCCAGGCGATAGCGTTGTCCTGGTTCTTGGCACCCTCGGGCAGGGCGACGGTGTCGGTCACGACCGTGAACGTGCCTTCCGCGCCCGGGACGGTGCTCCAGCCGAAATCGGTGTTCGGCTTCCAGCCGTTGGAGGTGAAGTAACCCTTGGCCCAGTCACCCATGACGTTGAATGCCGCGCTGCCGTCGACGAGCTTGGCCGCCGCCTGGTCCCAGCTCAGCGTGGCGTGGTCGGGGTTGACGTAGTCGAGGACCTTGCCGAACGTGGTCAGAGCGTCCGTCACCCGCGGGTCGGTCCAGGGCACGGTACCCGCCCAGATACCCCGGTAGTCAGCGGCGCCAAGCTTGCCGAGCAGGATCTGCTCGAACAGGTTGACATCCGTCCCAGCTTGTCCTTGTCGCCCAGGGCGAGCGGCGTGATGCCTGCCGCCTTGAGCTTGTCGGCCGCAGCGAAGAAGGAGTCCCAGTCGGTGGGCGCCTTGATGCCGTTGTCGGCAAGGATCTTGGCGTTGTTCCACAGGACGCCGTTGCGATGGACGCCGACGGGCACTGCGTATGGCGCACCCTCGTAGCTGACGAGGTCGATGATGCCCTTGGGGAACTTGTCGTTCAGGCCGCGCTCGGTGTAGAAGTCGGCCAGCGACTGGGTGAAGCCGGTCTTGACCCAGGTATCGATGTTCTCGGCGCCGCCATGGATCTGGTAGGTGTCCGGTGGCTTGCCACCCGGTCATCCGGGTCGCCAGCACCGCGTTGGCATTGGTGCCAGCGCCACCGGCGATGACGGCATTGACGACCTTGATGCCGGGGTGCTGCTGTGCGAACACGTCCTCGATCGCCTTGAGGCCATCCGCCTCGCCGCCCGCGGTCCAGTAGGTGAAGAACTCCACCTCGCCACTGCCCGGTGATTGCGCTCCGGCACCAGACCCGATCGCGAGTGCGCCAGCGATGATGGCAGTCGTCGCGACCGCCATCGTGCCTCGAACCAGTGGTCGCCTGCGGGGCGACCGGTATCCCTGGACCATCGTCGCTATGCCTCCTCTGGCAATACCGGTAAGACCGGCAATACCAGTACACTAGCAAGCGTGTCAATCGGGAGGGTCGACTGGCATGATCGCACCCAGCGTCGACGGCGTCGTCCGGAGCATGTCCGAGGAGATCCTGTCCGGCGCCCTGGCGCCGGGCGACAAGCTGCCGTCCGAACGCGAGCTGGCGACGCGCTTCGGGGTCGGCCGGCCGCTCATCCGGGAGGCGTTGCGTTCGCTTGTCGAGCTGGGCGCTCATCGAGACCATCCCGGCGCGTGGGACGTTCGTGCGGGCGGGCCATGACACCCGTGCGCGACCGGCAGGCAGGCATCGCCATCCGCCGTCGGGGCGTGACCGCGCATGAGCTGTCCGAGGCGCGGCTGATGCTCGAGACGGGAACCGCGCGCCAGGCTGCCGCAGCGTGCCACTCCGACGGACATCGAGCGGCTGGAGGCGATCCTGGAGGTCCTCGACAGGGCGACGGGCATCGAGCACGTCGAGCGCGACCTCGCGTTCCACCTCGAGATCGCCGACCGCGGCCCACAACCCGGTCGTGGAGATGATGCTGGAGTCCATCGCGGTGCCCACCGCGGCGCTCATGTTCCGGAGTGTCGGCGACCGGGAGGTCATGGACCGCAGCCAGCGCTACCACCGCATCGCGCTCGATGCCATTCGGGCAGGTGATCCGGATGCAGCGGCCGAGGCGATCCGAGCGCATCTGACCGTTGCCCAGGACCTGTACGGCCCGGACTACGAGCGCAGCGTGGACGAGCTCGCCCGTCAGGCCCTGACCCAGCTGGGTGCCCGGACCGGGCTCGACGACCTGGTCGACCGGGTGCTGTCCGCCCGCCGCGCAGGCCGCGACGGGTGAACCGGCGGCAGCAGCTGTGGGCGGCCATCGTGCTGGTACCCGCGCTGCTCTCGACCGCCATCTTCGTGTACGGGTTCGTCGCCTGGACGGGCTATGCCTCGCTCACCGACTGGAACACCATCCGGCGGCGTCACGGGCTTCATGCCCGAGGCACCGCTCGTGGGACTCGCCAACTACCAGGCCGTCTTCGAGACGCCCCGGTTCTGGACCAACGACGTGTTCGCGAGCATCGTGTTCACGCTCGTGTTCGTGATCGGCTGCATCGTGATGGGTCTGCTGCTGGCCATCCTCATCGACCAGCACATCCGGGCCGAATCGGTGTTCCGGAGCATCTTCCTGTTCCCCATGGCGCTCTCGTTCGTGGTCACGGGCACGGTCTGGGCGTGGATCCTCAACCCCACCAACGGCATCAACGTGCTGCTCGATGCGACGGGCATCTCGGCCATCCGCGAGTGCGCTCCTGGGCGTCGGCGTGCTGCAGCCGCTGTGGGACGCTGCTCGACTCGCTGCGCATCGACATGCTCCGACCGGGCATGACCGCCGACCCACGCGCGGTGCTCGGCGGCCATCGGCATCGCCGCCATCTGGCAGATGTCGGGCTTCGTGATGGCGCTCTACCTCGCGGGGCTGCGGGGCGTCTCGGACGAGCTGCGCGAGGCCGGCCGGATGGACGGTGCGTCCGAGACTCAGCATCTACCGGCGCATCGTCATCCCGCTGCTGCGGCCCGATCACGGTGAGCGCCATCGTCCTGCTGGGCTACGTCTCGCTCAAGATGTTCGACCTGGTGTTCGTGCTCACGCACGGCGGCCCCGCGCTCGTCGAGCGACCTGCCCTCGATCTTCATGTTCGAGACCACCTTCAAGAGCAACCAGTGGGCGCGCGGCGCGGCGGTGGCGGTGCTGATGCTGCTCGCGTCGGCGGTCGTCGTCGTGCCCGTACATCCGGTCCGAGCTCCGGCAGCGGCGCGCATGACCGCGACCGTCGATGTCCCCGCTCGCGGCCGGTCGGCTCGCGGCGCCGGCCGGCCGCGCGTCACCCGCCGCCGGGTGGCCCTGTACGCGCTGCTCATCGGCCTGGCCATCCTGTACCTCATCCCCGTCTACGTGGTCCTCGTGGGCAGCCTCAAGACCCTGCCGGAGGTGAACACCACGAGCATCTGGGCGCCGCCCGCCGCGCCCGACCTGGGCGCCTGGCAGGCGCGCGCTCACGCCGCCGCTCCAGAACGCGGGCGGCATCGCCTCGGGCCTCGTCAACAGCCTGATGATGACCCTGCCGGCGGTGGTCATCTCGTCGCTCTGGGGCGCCGTCAACGGCTACGCCCTGAGCGCCTGGCGCTTCCGGGGCTCGGAGCTGCTGTTCGGGCTCATCCTGTTCGGGCTGTTCATCCCCTACCAGGCCATCCTCATCCCGCTGCTGCGGACGCTGCAGCTCATCGGGCCTGTACGACTCGCTGGCGGGGCTGTCGCTGGTCCACATCATCTACGGGCTGCCCATCACGACGCTCATCTTCCGCAACTTCTACGCGGCCATCCCGGGCGAGCTGCTGGACGCCGCCCGCGTCGACGGCGGCGCCTTCTGGTCCATCTTCCGGCGGGTGTACCTGCCGCTCTCCGTGCCCGCGTTCGTGGTCGTGGGGATCTGGCAGTTCACGTCCATCTGGAACGAGTTCCTGTTCGCGGTCACCCTCACCAGCTCGCCCAGCTCGCAACCGGTGACCGTGTCGCTCCAGAACCTCGCCGGCAGCTTCGCGGCCCAGTACAACGTGCAGATGGCGGGTGCGCTGATGACCGCGCTGCCGACGCTCATCGTGTTCGTGCTGCTGGGCCGCTACTTCGTGCGGGGCCTGCTCGCCGGATCGCTCAAGGGGTAAGGGTCGCATCGACCCGGGCAGCTCCCTACAGGATCACCGGGGTCCCGGCATCCGCCGATCGATACAGTGCCTCGATAGTGCGCGCCTGGCCCATGGCATCGGCCCGTCCCAGGAGTGCGGGTCGCTCGCCTCGGATGGCCGCGCCCATGTCCTCGAGCTCCAGCCGATAGGGGTTGATGGGTTCTGCCCGGATCTCCTCGTCATCGAGGAGCAGCAGCCCCGATCGGGAGTGCCACGGGTCGGGCAGCAGGATGCGACCGTCGCGCCCGATGACCTCGAGGGTCTCGTGCGTGGTCGAGTCGAAGGCGCACGTGAACGTGGCCATCACATCGCCCGGGAAGCGCATCAGACCCGACATCCGCCGCTCCACGCCATTGGAATCGAGGAGCTGCTCGGCCATCACCCGCTCGGGCTCGCCTGCCACCAATCGAGCCCCACTGACGCAGTAGCAGCCGACATCCATCAGCGAGCCACCATCCAGCTGGGCAGAGACCCGGACATCGGTCTCCGCCTCGAGCACGTAGCTGAAGGTCGACCGGATGGTGCGCAACGGTCCGATCCGCGGCAGCAACTCCACGAGTCGACGCACCTGCGGCGTGTGACGCCACATGAATGCTTCCTGGAGCACCACGCCCGCCCGTTCGGCCGCATCGAACGCCTCGGTCACCTCGGCCGGGCGTCGGGTATACGGCTTCTCGCACAGGACGTGCTTGCCCGCGGCAAGTGAGTGCAGCGTCCACTCGTGATGGAGCGAGTTGGGCAGGCTGATGTAGACCGCGTCCACCCCGGGGTCCGCGAGCAGCGCCTCGTAGCTGCCATGCGCCCGGCCGATACCGTTCGCGGTCGCGAACGACTGCGCGCGGTCCATCGTCCGGCTGCCGACCGCGACCACGTCGACCTCGTCCGACTGGTGGGCACCGATGAGCAGCTTTCGGGTGATGTTGCCCGTCCCCAGCAGCCCCCAGCGGATCCGGTCGGGATCGGTCATATCTCAACTCCCTGTCTGGCCAGCCTGCGCGGGCAGGATGGCGGCGATGCCGTCTCGAAGCCCCGCAGCCGAGAACGGCCCGATGCTGAACGCCCGGACGATGCCCTCCGGGTCGACGAAGTAGCTCTGGGGCACCCCCAGTCCGATGTAATCGCGGAACACGGCGTCATCGGTGTCCATCAGCATGGGCCACGTCGCGCCCTGCTGCTGGGCGAATGCCCGTGCGTTGGTCTCAGTGTCCTGGTGGACGATGCCCAGCACCTCCAGTCCGCGATCGCGGTACTCGCCGTATGCCCCCACCAGCATCGGGAACTCGTCGCGGCATGGGATGCACCAGCTGGCCCAGATGTTGATGATGACCGGCCGCCCTGCGTAGTCAGCCAGGGCCACCTCGTTGCCATCCAGGTCCCGGAGCGCGATGGCCGGCGCCGGCTTTCCCACGAGCGGTGAACCACCAACGACCACCGGCCCGGACGCTCCGGGCGAGGCCTTCGGCGACGGTCCGCCGAACGGGACGAACAGCACGACCCCGATGAGCACCAGTGTGCCGACCCCGACGACCAGCACGACGGCTCGCCGCGACACGGGTCGCGTCAGGAGGATGGAGGTGCACCGGGCGGCCCCGCCTTGACCAGCAGCGTCCCGATCATCGGCGGATGGATGCTGCACACGAAGGTGTAGTCGCCCTCGGGCAGTGGCGGCAACTGATACTCGATGGTGGCGACTCCTGTCACATCCTCGCCCGCGAACACGTAGGCATCCTTCTCGGCGGGATCCTCCACGTGGACGTTGTGGGGTACGCCATCCTGCTTGTTCTCGAAGGTGAGGATCACCGGGCGTGTTCGCCGGGATGACGATCCGGCCCTGGTCGAAGTTCGTGGCAGCGGAGGCCGATAGATACGGCGTGGTCGTCGCGGGTGGGCCGCTATCGCCAGCCGCAGCCTGCTTCGGCAGGAAGGTCAATAGCCACGGCCCGA
The DNA here is from genome assembly GCA_963760625.1 of uncultured Chloroflexia bacterium. Lineage (GTDB taxonomy): Bacteria > Chloroflexota > Limnocylindria > Limnocylindrales > CSP1-4 > JAFMJV01. The sequence goes on along the minus strand of CAVXDU010000013.1, from coordinate 181,181 downwards.
TCGTCAGCACGGCCGCGAGGGCCGCTACGCCCACGTACATGGGTATCAGCCGGTGGGGAAACACCTTCACGGGATCGCGTGTCACGGGCTCCGGTTCGTGGCCGGCCTCGACCTGCGCGAACTCCCGGTTGGCGTCGAGATACCAGCCGACCGCGGCCGCGACACCCATGACAACGCCCGCAACGATGAACAGTGGACCCAGGGCCAGGCCCAGGAAGATGAAGAACAGGCCGACAGGCGCAAGGAAGGGCCACGGGCTCGGGCCGGGCATGTGGATGCCGTCCGGGATGACGACCACCGTCGGGGCATCCGGGATTTCCGCGGCCAGGCGGAGCCCATGGCCATGGGCGTCGATCTGGTCGTACTCGCGGTTCGCATCGAGGTACCAGCCGGTCGCCCCGGTGATGGCGATGACGAGCCCCACGAAAGCGATGGGCACGTTCAGGAACCCGCTGTCCCCACCGCCGATGGCGAGCGAGAAGAACATGAGCAGCAACCCGATGGGCGCGACGAACGGCCACAATGATCCGCTGGGCATGTGGATCCCGCTGGGCATTGGCCCCGCCGGCAGAGGCCGTGGGACACGGGACGCATTGCGGGCTCCGTTATGTGCCCAGGCTCGCACCAGCCCGAGGATGGTCAGCACGAACAGGCCCACGAACAGCAGCGGGATGTACTGCAGCAGCGTGCTCCAGAGGGGCGTGACGATCTGGCTGAGCAGGTCGAGGGTCGAATTCCAGAGGTCCATCGCGGCGGGTCAGTGCTGCAGGACCGTGATGGTCCTCATACGTCACGCGATCCACGGACGAGCACGGCAAGCCCGAAGCCCATGGACACACCGGTCAGGATCAGCATCGTGACGCCAGCCCGGTCGATTGTCCGGCCATCCCCCTGAACCGCGAAGTACAGGACACCGAAGAACACGAACAGCAGGCCGATGAGGAGCGTCCTGCGCCAATCGAACATCGACGGAGCCTCCGATTACCGCAGCACGTAGATGGTCAGGAACAGGAATACCCAGACCACGTCCACGAAGTGCCAGTAGTAGTGGACTGCCTCGACCGCCACGTGGTGCTCTGCCGAGAACTGGCCCCGGATGCCGCGTGCCAGCACCACGGCGATGCCGATGATGCCACCCAGCACGTGCGCACCATGGAAGCCGGTCATGACGTAGAACAGCGAGCCGTACACGCCGCTGTTGACGCCAAAGTCGTCGCGCGTCACGAGCAGGTAGTACTCGATCAGCATCAGGCTCATGAACATGAGGCCCAGGACCAGCGTCACCGCGAGTCCCCGGTTCATGCCCGTGCGGTCGCCCTTTCGGATGCGGTCCGTCGCCCACTGCATGGTGAAGGAGCTGCTCACGAGGACGATGGTGATGAGCACCGACGCGCCCAGCCCGAACAGGCCGCTTCCCTGCCAGCTGATGAACTCGGTGCCCTCAGGCGGCCAGACGGCGGCAGTCGCCCGGACATTGAAGTAGACCCCGAACAACGCAGCGAAGAACATGATCTCGCTGGCGATGAACATGAGCATGCCCATGAGGGCGATGTCCATGCCGCGGCTACCGTGGCTGCTGTCGGTCTCGGACCCGTGGCCTGTCGTCAGGCTGTCGACTGGCGCGGTCACTGGACCGGGCCCTCAGTGGTCGCCAGGCTGGTCGTGGAAGGCGCGTGCCCTGCGCCTCCGTGCTTGAGGTCGAACAGTGGTCGCTCCGATCGCACCGGCGGCAGACTGTCGAAGTTGTAGACCGGCGGCGGGCTGGTGGTAGCCCACTCCAGGGTGTTGGCGTCCCACGGGTCGTCGTCGGCGGTGGCGGGGCCGCGCAAGGTAGCGAACACGTTCCAGAGGAACAGCAGGATGGCCAAGGCGATGGTGAAGGCACCGATCGTGGACAGGAAGTTGAGCTCCGTCCAGCCCGCATTGGCGGAGTAGTCCGCGACCCGTCGGATCATGCCGTCGAGGCCCAGCAGGTGCTGCGGGAAGAACGCCACGTTGGTACCGATGAACAGCAGCCAGAACTGGACCTTGCCCAGCCGCTCGTCCAGCTTCCGGCCGCTCATCTTGGGGAACCAGTAGAAGAGCGCCGCGATGATGGCGAACAGGGACCCAGCGACCAGCACGTAGTGGATGTGCGATACCACCCAGTAGGTGTCCTGGACCATGAAATCGAACGGCACGACGGCCAGGAAGGCCCCGTCGAGACCGCCGATGAGGAACAGGGCGATGAAGCCGCAGGCGAACAGCATCGGTGTGTCGAAGGTGAGCTTGCCGCCCCACATCGTGGCGAGCCAGTTGAAGAACTTGATGCCCGTAGGGACCGCGATGAGGAAGGTGAAGAATGCGAAGAAGGGCAGGTACACCGCACCGGTCGTGAACATGTGGTGTGCCCAGACCGTGAAGCCGAGGGCGCCGATGGACGCGGTCGCGAGCACGAACGCCCGGTAGCCGAACAGGGGCTTGCGTGAGAACACGGGCACGATCTCGCTCACGATCCCGAACGCCGGCAGGATGAGGATGTACACCTCCGGGTGTCCGAAGAACCAGAACACGTGCTGCCAGAGGATCGGGTTGCCGCCCAGCGAGGGCTCGAAGAAGCCGCCGCCGTAGTTGCGGTCGATGAAGATCATCACCAGGCCAGCGGTCACGACCGGGATCGAGAACAGCAGCAGCACGCTGGTCACCAACTGCGTCCAGCAGAACATCGGCATGCGCAGCAGGGTCATGCCCGGTGCGCGTAGTCGGAAGATGGTGACCAGGAAGTTGATGGAGCCCAGGATGGAGCTGATGCCGGTCATGATCAGGCCCAGCACCAGCAGGTTCACGCCGGTCTCGGGTGTGTGCGTCGACAGCGGCGCGTACATGGTCCAGCCGGTTGGCGCGCCGCCGAACAGGAACGAGCATCTCGATGAGCAGCGCCGCCACCCAGGAACACCCACAACGACAGGGCGTTGACGCGCGGGAACGCCATGTCCGCGGCGCCCACCTGCAGCGGCACGATGTAGTTGCCGAGCCCCGTGAGCATGGGCATCACGAACAGGAAGATCATGTTGATGGCGTGCAGGCCGAAGATCGAGTTGTAGGTCGCCTCGCTCACGAACTGGAGGCCGGGCGTCGCCAGCTCGGTCCGGATGACCAGCGCCAGGAGGCCACCGATCGAGGAAGAACAGGAAGGACGAGACCACGTACATGATCCCGATCTTCTTGTGGTCGACCGTGGTGATCCAGTCGTAGACCGCAGCCCTGCGATAGGACCCGGTCTGCGGGAGCGCGGTGGTAGCCATGGCGTTCCTCGCTTACTGGACCGTCAGCGTGCCGGTCATGTTCGCGTGCACGCTGCAGTAGATAGGTGTACGTCGCCGGCCTTGAGGGCCGGTGCCTGGTAGACCGCGTCTGGCCCGAACTTGGTGATGGGCAGCCCGATCCAGTCCTTGCCGTCCGGCTGGCGCGCCTTGATGGACACGTTATGCGGGTTCGCCGGGTCCGTGTTCGCGAACTCGATGGTCAGAGGCTGGTCGGCGGGTGCCGTGAGGGTCGCCTGGTCGAAGGCGAGGTTGGTGGACGCGCTCAGGGCTCCGATCGGTCGCGCCGCTGCGGGCTCCACCGCTCGGCGGCGGTGGCGGTGTCGCGGCGGCCTTGGCCTGCTCGTCGACGACCCACTGGTCGAACGTGGCCCGGTCGACGGCGCGGACCGTGAAGTACATGTCGGAGTGGGAGAGGCCGCAGAACTCGGCGCACTGGCCACCGAACGTGCCCTCCTGCTCCACGTTGACCTGGAACTCGTTGACACGGCCAGGCACCACGTCCAGCTTGCGGAAGAACTGGGGCACGTAGAAGGAGTGGATGACGTCATTTGCGTGGAGCCGGATGTGGACTGGCTCATGGACCGGGCACGACCATCTCCGGGCCGTCCTTGCCGGCGCCGGTGAAGCTCAGGCCCTGGTCCTTGTAGTCGAAGGTCCACTGCCACTGGAAGCCGGTGACGTCGACCGTGACGCGCCGGGTTCGGCGCGATGGCGTCGACCTTGAGCAGCACGCCCGTGGAGACCACGAACAGGCGCCAACGACCAGACGCCGGGATGGCGGTCCACAGGATCTCCAGGCGCGTTGTGGCCGTGACGCTGGCCGGGCAGCTCGTCATCACCGCGCTTGCGACGGAAGCGCAGCGCGATCGACGATCAGGAGACCCTTCCACGAGGATGAAGACGATCACGGCGATGACGAAGACCGGCAGGTACAGGTCCGCGGCCTCCCGGCCCTGCTGGGTCACCACCTTGCCCGGGCAGCATGCCGGGCAGCCGCACTATCGCTGGTCGGATGGTCGTCGCCGCGCGACGAGCAAGCGACCAGCACGAGAGCCGCCAACGTCGCGAGACCGATCCACGCAGGTACCGGGTCGCGGCGCGAGCCGCGTTGATGACGCGCAAGTACTCCCTCGTGTTTCCGTGGGCCGGTCAAGGACCGGCCTATGATACGGCGTGATGTCCCGGTCCGTGGGCAGTCCGGTCGCGTCCGGCGTGTGTCGCTGGCCGCGCTGACCATGCTCCTCCGCCATCACCACCTCGGTGGCACTGCTGCCTCCGGCTACGTCCGCGCACGGGATCGCCGCTGGACCGCCCGACGCCTGGCGATGCTCTGACCGGCTGGTCGTTCGACATCGAGGTCTGGTTGCCGCTCATGCTCGCGGCCTGGGGCTACCTGGTGCTGGTGCGGTCCGTGGACCGGGCGCATCCGGCGAACCCCGTGCCACGCAAGCGGACTGGTGCTGGATGGCCGGTCTTGGGGTGCTGCTGCTGGCGACCCAGTCGGTCATCGGTGCGTACGACACGACGCTGTTCACGGTGCACATGACGCAGCACCTGCTGCTGACGATGGTCGCCGCACCGCTGCTGCTGCTGGGCGCTCCGGTGACGTTGCTGCTGCGGGCCGCGTCACCCGCGATCCGCAAGCGCTGGATCCTGCCGGTACTCCATTCGGGGCTGGTGCGGTTGCTCTCGCAACCCGTTCGTGGCCTGGACGCTGTTCGCGGTGGTCATGTGGACCAGTCACTTCAGCCCCCTGTTCGACGCGGCCCTGGAGGACCCGTTCGTCCACGAGCTGGAGCATCTGCTGTTCCTGTGTTCGGCGCTCCTGTTCTGGTGGCCGGTGGTCGGGGTCGACCCGGCACCGCGGCGCCTGTCGCACCCGATGCGCATCGGCTACCTGATGGTGGGCATGCCCTTCAGCTCGTTCCTGGGGCTCGCCATCTTCTCCGCGACCGGTGTCCTGTATGCCCACTACGCGACCTTGGTGCGGCCGTGGGGGTCAGCGCCGCTCGACGACCAGGCATGGGCCGGCGGCATCATGTGGGCGGGGGGTGACCTGGTCTTCCTGCTTGCGATGGTCCTGGCCGTGGGCGCATGGCTCCGATCCGAGGAGGTCGAAGAGCGCCGCGTGGACGCACTCCTCGACCAGCAGTCGGTACAAGTTCGGCGTGGGGCGCCCGACCCGGCCGGGGCCGCCGGGACCATGGCCGGGGCCGCCGGGACCATGGCCGGGGCCGCCGGACCATGGCGCCGTCGGGACCGTGGCGGGGGCCGCGGCCGCACCCGCACCGCCATCAGTGGCGGGCCCTACACACCAGTAGTGTCCGGGCGTTTGCCAGGCCTGCACAGCCAGCCGCCGCCCGCCAGCACAGGCCAAGCGGCGCGCAGCGTCCTTCGATACGAGGCCCAGGCATCGATCCAGACAGGCTGCCGGAAACGCCGATGGGCCGATGTGCGACACGGCTCGGCCTACCGTGCCGGCGCGTCCTGGAGCTTGACGACGTCGTTGCGCCCGTCGGTCACGCGGTAGGTGACCATCACCGGCTGCGCCAGGGCCTGGTGCTCCCGGAGGTGCTGGACGGGGAATCCGTCGGCCTTGAATGGCAGGTCCCGTGGTCGAGAAGTCGAGCGGTCCGCCCATCGGACGTGCGCAACTGGAAGCCCTCGACCTCCACCAGCGACGTGCTATCGACGCTCATGACCAGCCGGTCTCGGTGTGCAATGTCGGTTCGCAGCCGGCCAGAGGTAGCACGAGCAGTGCGGCCAACAGCGGCAGGGCCACCACCCGGCCGAGCCGCCTCATGCCAGCGGCAGGAAGATCGCCACGTCCAGCACGATGAGCAGGAACAATCCGGTCAGGTACGTGATGGAGTACTTGTACAGCCGGATGGCGCGTGCGTCGGTGCCGTCCCGCCACATCAGGAATGCCTGGGACAGGAACATCGCACCGAGGACGAGCGCCCCGGCCAGGAACACCAGACCCATGTGGGCGACCGCGAAGAAGACCAGCGTGAGCGCCACCATCAGCACCGAGTAGAGCGCGATCTGGCGCGTGGTCTCGGGCACGCCGTGCGTCACCGGCAGCATCGGCACGTTCGCGGCCGCGTAGTCGCCGCGGATGCGCAGTGACAGGGCCCAGAAATGCGGTGGCGTCCAGTAGAACACGATCGCGAACAGCAGCAGTGCCGGCAGCGTGATGTCGCCCGTGACCGCCGCCCAGCCGATGACCGGTGGCAGCGCCCCGGCCGCTCCGCCCAGGACGATGTTCTGGGGCGTCGAGCGCTTGAGCAGCATCGTGTACACGACGACATAGAAGCCGACAGCCAGCAGTGTCAGGAACGCCGCTACCAGGTTGGTGGTCACGGCCAGCATGCCGAAGCTGACGACCGTCAGCGCAAGCCCGAACATCAGGCCGTCCACGGGTGCCACCTGGTGCGCCGGCAACGGTCGGCGCCGGGTGCGCACCATGATCTCGTCGATGTCCCGGTCGAGGTAGCAGTTGATGGCGTTGGCCGCACCCGCGCCGAGTGTCCCGCCGATGAGCGTCCAGAACGCGAGCCACGCGAAGTGAGCCGGATCCATGCCCGTCGACGGTGCTCCAGGCAAGGATCATCGCGGGCAGCGTCGTGACCAGCAGCAGCTCGATGATGCGCGGCTTGGTCAGCGCGACATAGCGCCTTGATCCTGTCGCGCGTGGTCGCTGCGGGCACCACACCGCTGGTCGATGTGCGCGAGACCGCCGGTGGTCGTCGGGGTCACGCCAGCCGCGGCCGGTGCAGCCGGCCTCGCGGTTGCCGCCGGGCTCCCCGCTGTCGCTATCGGCAGCTACCGGTGACCCGATCCGCGCGTCGTACCAGGCGACCACGGTCGCCGCCGCCAGCAGGCCCCAGATGGCGGCGCCGAACGACAGGTGCAGGGTGACCGTCCAGGGGGCGAGCGTCGTCCAGATCTGGAGCGCGCCCACGATGACCTGGACCACGAACAGCACGGCCGCCGTTCCGACCATCGCGAACACCGACGACGAGACCGCAGCAGCCGCTGAGCTCATCGGCCGCTGCGCGAGGCCTGCGATCGATCCGGGCGGCACGCCAGGTCACGAACGTCGTGATGGCCAGGAAGATGCCCACGACAGGGTCACGAATCGATGCAGGAAATGGGCCACCTGGAGGCTGGCGACCGCCGGGTCCGCCGAGAAGGTCGGCACGAGCTGGCCCGCCGAAGAGCGGCCAGTCGGGGAACACGAGCGCGGAGCTCGGTCGCCGTCACGTGCGAACCGAACAGCAGCAGCGCATAGACCGACAGTGCCGTGAAGCCGACGAGCAGCGTCAGCCGCTGGCTCGAGCCCGTGGCGCGGCAGCGCCGGCCGGATAGCCGGCGCGGACGGCGAGGAAGATGGTCACCGCGAGCAGGACCATCGCCGTCGCCAGATGGGCCGTCACGGACTCGCCGGAGTTGTTCTCGCGGACGGTGACCGCGCCCAGGTACGCCTGGAAGCCGGTCAGCAGGAACGCGGCGATCGAGCCCACGACCAGCGACCGTGTGGCCGCTGCGAGATGAATGCCTCGATGACCAGGCCCAGCATCACGAAGCCGATGACCACGCCCCAGAACCGGTGGATCCACTCGATCCAGGCGGCGCGAGTCGCCCGTCGGCGGGATGACCTGGCCGTGGCACAGCGGCCAGTCGGGGCAGCCCATGCCTGAGCCGGTGCTGCGCACGATGACCCCGATGACGACCATGATGAAGGTCGAGACGACGGCGATGAGAGCGATCTTCTGGAAGCGGGACATGCACCCCGGAGTCTATCGCGGGGACGGCAGCCGGGCCCTGGGGCCGGCAGCGTCGCATCCGGGTGCTGGCGTATCGTGGCGCAGATGCGTCCTCGAGATCGCTGCCCGCGTCCGACGAGCCGCAGTGCTGACCAGTGGTTCGCTGCTCGTCGCGGCGCTCCTCTGCCGCAGTCCGACCTCGCCGTCCCTGGCTCAGACACCGTCCGGTGCGCCCGATTGCGGACCCGCCAGCACGACCGGCAACTACGACGGCTGGCCGACGGCCGGCAACGTCAGCGCCAACGGCAACCTGCGTGCCCATCATCGTGAGCAGCCAGATCGTGGCTGGACCGCCGGCGCGTTTCGCGTTCGCGCTGCGTCGACCCCCAGAACCAGCCGCTGTCCTCGGCGACCGTGCCGACCCAGGTGCGCTTCTTCGCCCTGGACCAGGACCCGGCCAACCCGGTCGCGACCGGCGACGGCACGTTCCTGGATGTCGGCAACGGCACCGGCTTCTATCACGTGCCGGTCACGTTCCCGTGCGCGGGCAACTGGGGCTTCGAGGTGACCGCCGGGCTGCCCGACGGGACCGGTCGGTGCCCGGGTCGTGTTCAGGGTGCTGCCGTTCGGCTCGACGCCTGCCATCGGGTCGGCGGCGCCCGCGTCGGAGACGCCGACCGCGACGACGCCCGAGGAGATCGCCGCGATCTCCACGGACCCGCATCCGGACCCCGACTTCTACACGCACGAGCATCGCGGGGGCGGTGGCGTCCGGGAAGCCGGCGTTCATCGTGTTCGCCACGCCGGCCTTCTGCCAGACCGCGATGTGCGGTCCGACCCTCGACTCGTCAAGGGCGTCGCCGCTGACTACAAGGACCGCGTCGACTTCGTGCACGTCGAGCCCTATCAGCTGCAGCAGACGGCCAACGGGCTGCAGCCGCTGCTGGACGCGGATGGGCACCCCCAGCCGGTCCAGTCCGTGCTCGACTACGGGCTGCAGACGGAGCCGTACATGTTCGTGACCGATGCCACCGGCCACATCGCGGCCAAGGTCGAAGGTATCGCCGGCGCGGACGAGCTCCGGGCCGCGCTCGACGCGGTGCTCGCGGGCAGCTGACCCGGAAGCTGGCGCGAGCCCGGCTCAGGCGGGCTTGGTGCCCGTCGATCCGGGAGCGACCAGGGGCAGCCCGGCGGCGCACGCGGGACACGTGGCCGGCCCGGCCTCGTAGGTCGGCACGTCGAGCACCCACAGCGACGTGCACCGGATAGCGCTCGACCGGACGTGGGTGAGATCGTCTCGCGCAGACCGCCGGACCGGTCGGCGATGACCGACGCGAGGACCAGCTCGCCGCCGGTCGATTCGATGGCCGGCAGCATCGCCACCAGCGAGCCGCCCGTGGTCAGGATGTCGTCGACGAGGAACACCCGCTCCCCGGGCGCGATGGTGAAGCCGCGCCGGAACTCGCGATGCGTGCCGCCGTCCGCGTCGCGCACCTCCTCCGCGAAGATGCCCCGCACGCCCAGCTGCCGTGCCACCTCGAAGGCGAGGATGACGCCGCCGGTGGTCGGGCCGACCACGACATCGACCGTCGGGCGTCCGTCGGCGTCGCGGACCAGGTCGGCCATGAAGCCGCACAGCTCGGTCACCGCGTCGGGGTACTGGAGCACCTGGAACTTCTCGAGGTAGCGGTCGCCGTGGCGACCGCTCTTGAGCAGGAAGTGGCCGTCCCGGAGCGCGCCGGACGACCGGAACAGGGCCTCGGTCCGGCTGGCGACGGTCACGAGGCGCGAAGTCCCGGGAGCACGTCCTCGGCGATACGTCGGAGCATCGGCCAGTCCTCGGCACGTGGGCCCGCGACCGAGAAGTCGGTGAAGCCCGCTGCGCGGCTGCGCTGCACGAAGTCCAGGTAGGCCTCCTCCGAGCGCATCGCCTCCCGGCGCGTCCAGATGGACCGCCTGATCGTCGGCCGGGTCACGACCAACGCTCCGGCATGCCTCGTCGAGACGCGCCGACTGGACGGCCACGTCCTCGCTCACGCCCTCGGTCGCCGCGCCCGTCATCTCCGCGAACGTGTCCCACTGATCCGCGTATCGGGCCGCGATGGCCAGCATCCGCGGGCGATGCGCAGCGATGAGCAGCGGGATGCGCGGCTGCTGGAACGGCCGTGGCTCGAGGTACGCGTCATCGAGTCGGTAATAGCGACCCTGGAACGAGCCACGACCCTCGTCCATCAGCAGCCGGATGATCTGGACCGCTTCCTCGAGCCGGTCGACCCGCTCCACCGCCGACGGGAAGTCGATACCGAAGCGCCGGTGCTCCTCCTCGAACCAGCCCGTGCCGATGCCCAGGATCGAGCCGACCCTGCGCTGACATGATCGACCGTGACCGCCTGCTTGAGCAGCAACGCCGGGTGCCGGAAGGTGTTGCTGGACACGAGCGGGCCGAGCCTGATGCGCGACGTGCGCGCCGCGATGGCGGTCAGCAGCGTCCAGGTCTCGTGCATCGCATTGGTCGGCGGGCCGTCGGTGTCCTTGACGTGGTCCGGGAGCGAGGCGTGGTCGAAGCCCAGGTCCTCGGCCATCTGGAACTCGTCGTACAGCTGCTGGAGTGACTTGCCGGCCGCCGGGATGAACAGGCCGAAATCGAGGCTGCGGACGGGTCGTCGACACCCCGGGACACTAGCATCCGGGCCCGGCTGCTTGGTCAAGCGTGTGGACGTTGAGCGCGGCATCCGGCGACCCGTCCCGGCAAGCAGCGTCCAGCAGGTCTGCCAGTCGAACGCGCATCAGGGGACGACCCCAGCGAGGCGGCTAACAGCCTCCCGAACCGCCTCGGGCCCGCCGACGTTGCCTGGAAACACAACGTACGTGAGGCCCGGCCAGCGCGACCCACCACCGCACCGCCAGGTAGGGACCCCGGGAAGCAATGGCCCGATGACTTGAGCCTGCTGCACGTCCAGGGCACGCGTCGCGATGTCCGAGCTGGTGATGCCACCCTTGGCCAGGACCCAGGACGGTCGGTGCGTGATAAGGCGGACCGCATCAACGAGCGTGGCGGACACGAGACCGGCGATGCCCAGGTCCCCTTCGGCGTCCACCCCGCGCGCCAGCAACCTGGAGGTATGGATCACCGGTGTTCGTCCATCGGCCAGGGCATCATCGCCGCGCCTCGCGATCTGTGCTGCCAGATCCGCCCGGTCCGATGGACCACGCAGCACGCGAGCCACATCGAGCTCGATCGGGGTTATCTCGATGGGAGGATGTGACAGCAGGCTTGCGAGCTGGGCGGTCGACATCGGCACGTGCGATCCAACCACCACGAGGCCTGGCCGCCCGGTGTCGATCTCGGCAGAGTCGAGTGGCAGAGCAGGGGGCTGACCGGCCCTCGCGCGAACATAGGACGCTGCGGTCCGGGCGATCAATGGAACGCCGGCCGCCTCCGCAAGCACCGCGCCAAGTGCGACCACCTCGATGTCACGCTCTTCGGCCGCGTCCGCCACGAGCACGCCCCGCGGCGGCAAAGCCTGGAGGGCGTCACGCACCGCATCCGGTCCGTGTGTTCGAATGCGCCCGAGGTCGATGAGCTCCACGGCCCGCGTATCGCTCCCACAGCGCTCGGCTACCCACTCCCGCAGATCCGACGAGCGATACCCGAACACGCTGTCACTCGCGAACTCGGTCTGCGCGACAGGGACCAACTCACCCGCGCGTCGCAGATAGTGTGTGCCGCCGATCGTGACACGCCCACCGTCGCCGAAGTACGGCGTCAAGAGCACCCGTGCATCCGGCAGCCCGAGGCCGATCGAGAGCGCGTCCACTTCGTGAGGGAAATGGCCGCGCAATGTCGAGTCGCTTCGACTGATGACGCTCCACCTGCGGGTCGAGCTGGCCATCGCCGAGCGCAGCAGTAGGCCGATCTCATGGGCCGTAGCGCCGGCTTGAGCGCGCGTCATGCTTCGGCTGTTGGTGAGGATGTACGCGACATCGATCATCGAGTCGAGGACGTCACGCAGCATCTCGGTCGTCCATCGCGTCAGCACGGGGACATCACGAACGGTCTGGGTGCCCGTGGGGTCATCGTCGAGCACGATCACGGTGCGGGACGAACTAGCCCGGATCAAGGGCAGTGGATCGATTGGCCACGACGGGATCAGGGTGCTCATCGGCCGAGTCCGACGAGGATCAGGATGAGATCAGTGGCGGCAGACGTCTCTGTCCGTGTCATCCGGGCCAGGCGTGTGGATCGAACTCGGAGGTGCATACCTTGACGTCGCGCGTCGGCTTCACGGTTATTCCGGCCATCGGCGGCGAGGATCCATCAGGAGGGGATGGCGCCTTTCCCCATGACAGGACGGTATGTGTGGTCCCACTCGGGCGACGTGCGGCCCCAGGTCAGTGACGGGACGTTCGCCCGGCTCCGGCTCGATGGTGATGACGTCGCCCGCCGCGGGGGTGTGGACGATGCGCTCGCCCGATGGTGTCATGGACCGGGACCCGGCGGCGCGAACTCGGCGGCCTCCGGGCCCGGGTGCATGTAGTGGGTGGCGACGGCATGGCGCACGCCCAGCCACTCCGCCGCCAGCGCCGCCTCGTCCGGGTTCATCTCGCCCGTCAGCAGCTGACCCGCGCCGGGATCGGGCAGCCCTCGGTCTGGGCGATGCCCAGGAGGCCGACCGTCGGCCGGTACAGCTCGCCGATGAGCTGCAGGCCGGGGAAGATCGTCGTGTCCCCGAAGTGGTAGATCCGCACCCCGGGCTCGGTCTCGACGATGAACGACAGGGGCACGCCCGCGACCGGCGGCCATCCGCGAGGGTCGCGGCGCTCCAGTGGTGGCACTCGACGGGACGCACCACGATGTCGCCGAAGGCGTAGCACACGCCCCAGATCGAGGCCCGGACCTGGTCCACGGGCACGCCCCTCGTCGTACATCTTCTCTGCGACGTCGGCCGGGCAGACGACGGGCGCGCCGGTCCGCCGGGCGATCTCCGCCGCGTCGCCCATGTGGTCCCACGCGGCGTGGCTGACCAGGATGAGGTCCGGCGCGGGCACCGTGTCGGGGGTGTATGGCGCCACCGGGTTGTGGCGCAGGAACGGCTCCATCAGGAGCCGGAAGCCGGGGTCCGACGATCTCGAAGCCCGAGGCCCCCAGGAACCGCAGCGTGGTGGTCATGACGTCGATCCCCATGGCCGCCTCGCGACCCTTGACGAGGGCGAACATCGCCCGGTTGAGGGGCGCCGGGTGACCGTGCCTGTCGGCGATGCCGGACGGCGGCGCCGCTGATGGTGTCGATCTCCGTGCGCCGGCCCTGCCTCGATGTCCTGGAGCATGGACGCCTTGCCGCCAGCGGTTCGGAACAGCTCGCGGTCGAACGCCACGCGCTCCTCCGCGTCGAGCGCGACACCTTCCAGCGCGGCGAGCTCGCAGGCCTCGCGAGTCAAGCGCGTCGCAGTGCTGCAGCACGACCTCGTTGCCGTGGGCATCCGTCGGTAACCAGGCCGGTCAGGGCGAGCGTGGGCAGCGACCCGCAGTTGAGCACCCACTTGCCCAGGATCTCGCGCCGGATGCTCGCGTTCGTGTTGCACGTGGACGTCGTAGCCGCAATCGCTCGAAGCTTTCGCCGACGTCCGCTGCGTGCTCGTACCAGCGCTCGTTTGCGGGGCCCAGCCACGTAGCCCGCACGCCGGTGTGGTGGTATCGCCCGGGCGCCGTCATGGCGACGCTGTGCACCGACACCCCGATGAGGACCACATTGTCGGGGTACGCCTCGCGTAGCACCTTCTCGTTCCCGAAGCCGTTCTGGAGCGTCAGGATGATCGTTTGTGGGCCCACGATCGATCGCGCGCCCTGCGCCGCCCCCGCCGTGGCGAACCCCTTGACCTGGACCAGGATCAGGTCCACCGGCGCGTCGATGCTCTTGGCATCGACCGTCGCCGGAATGCGGTAGACCTCCTCCTTCCCGTCGTGCCTGGTGATGATCGCGCCATGTGCCTCGATGGCGTCAACGACGGCCGGGTTGGAATCGAGGAAGAAGACCTCGTTGCCAGCGTCATGGAGCATGGCGCCGTAGATACTGCCCATTGCCCCGGCACCGATGACGACCGTTCGCATCGCGTTCTCCTCCATGCTGCCCCCATGGGTCGTGGCTACACAGCTGCATGTCCTCCATCCGCCGTGAAGAACGCACCGGTCACATATGAGGCCTCATCCGATGCCAGCCACACGTAGAGCGGAGCGACCTCGTGCGGGTGTCCAGCACGCTTCATCGGGATGTCGGCCTCGACATCGGCGAGGGCCTTGGCGTCGGCGAACACAGGCGCATTCAGCGGCGTATCGATGAAACCCGGGATGATGCAGTTCACGCGGATGCCCCGCAGCGCGTAGTCATTGGCCATCACGCGCACCAAGCCGTGGGTCCCGGCCTTGCTCGCGCTATACGCATGTTGACCGGCGCAATGGCCCAACAGACCGCAAGGCGATCCGGTGATCATCACGGATCCGCCTCGGCCGCCGAGGAGCGCTCGAACGCCGTGCTTGCAGGTGAGGAACATGCCGGTCAGGTTGATGTCGATGGTCTGATGCCAGACGCTGAGATCCAGCTGATGCACCGGTGCGTCACCTGACGCGGATGGCTCCACGCCGGCGACACCGACCACGATGTCCAGACCGCCCCACGCTTCCATCAACGCGTCGACCGATCGGGCGACGTCTTCTTCCTGCGATACATCGCCAGCCAGGACCAGCGCCTGCCCGCCTTCAGCGACCACGGCCTTCGACGTCTGTTCGAGCGCGCTGTGGCGTCGACCCATCAGCCCGACGTTCGCGCCTTCCTGGGCGAACCGGACCGCAACGGCACGGCCGATCCCGCTGCCGGCGCCTGTGATGAAGGCCCGCTTTCCGGCAAGCCGACCAGCTCTGGTCATGCGCCTCCCGTGTGGCGCAGATCCGACCAGCTGCGCTCAGCACCCATGGTTTTTGGAGTACCGGTCGACCAACATCCTACCCCCTTGATCGTGCGACGCCGGCCCGGGGCATCGTCGAGGTCTAGCCGGGCCGTCGCATAGGCGCCAAGCCACAGGTCGACTTGCCCACCCTGGGCCTCGATCCGATCGCGCAGGGCGCGGAACGCGACCGGATCCTCGGCTGCGCGAGAAGCGGTACGCTCGTCCAGGACCCGTATCCCGAAATGCTGGGATCGGAGACCGTGAATGGTCACCCGCTGTCGACGTGGCTGCAAGTTCGCGAGCAACAGCCGCGATCCGCTTGGCCACGCCATCGAGAGCACTGCGACCGCCGTTGCATCGGGGACCTCCACCTGCTTCACGTGGACGCCGTGGAGGGATGCGACATCGGCGAGCACGTGCAGTACGGGGTAAGCCTGTCCTGGTCGGGACGGGAACTGTGCCGGGAGCGGACTACCAGATGCGCGCTCGGCCACTCCATGCCAACCGGTCGTCTCGAAGAGCGTCGCGGTCGACGCTCCTCCCGTCGCCAGCTGGCTCAGACTACCGAGCGTCCAGGCGGCGGCGAAGAGCGCCGACTGCCGGGGGTCGACCCCGCTGGGCAGGCCGCCTACCCCACCAGGGCCGCATGGATACGGACCGTGCCGGGTCGCAAGCCCGATCGGTCCCGCGTGGACGGGGAGGCCGACAGCGATTCGGCGCGTCTGCGCGATGATCTCGGCCTGGACGGACAAGTTCCTCATGACCGACGCGTCATCCCAGGCATGTACTGTCGGGTTGATAGGGACCGCTATGCCATCCGCGGTGAACGGCTTGCCGATCGCGCGGTTCACCTCGGCGAACGAGCCATCGGTGCCGGCGACGACGGGGACCGACAGTCCCCCGGCCGCGAGCGCGGATCGAACGCGCCCCACGAGGTCGACATCCGCCAGCATCGCTCCGATCGGAAGATCTGGGCGGGGCAGCGCGATCAGCCGCGCAATGGTTGCTTGTCCGAACGACGCCAGAGCAGCGGCCACCACAGCGAGCCCCAGCGCATCGGCGTCCAATACGACACCTACCTCCAGCGGCACACCAAGCACGTCCGCTTCCGTGCGAGCGCGCTGCAACCGCGCGCGCCAATCCTGATCCCGACCCGGGTCCAGGTCGACCCGCAGGTGCGCAGGGCGAATGCTGCGCAACAGGCGGCCCAGCGCCGGAGTGAGCGGTTCCGGATGGCTCGCCGCCCCGAGCCCCAATCGCGGGATGAGCCCGTCATCGATGTCGTGAAGCACGATCGACCGCGACACCCTCCGACGGGGGGGAGGGGTCCGGTCCACTCGAAGCTCGATGGATTGGGCAATGCGTAGACCAGCCCTTGCAGCGAACGGCGCAGGTCGTGTCAGGGGCGTGCAAAAGGTCTTGAGGCTGTCGTCCGACCAGTTCCGCTGGTCTTCCATCTCGAATTCGTCGCCCTCGAACGCGAAGCTGATCCGCGCATCCCCGAGGTCGGCCTCGAGCGAGGTGAACGCCGCGATCAGCGCAGTGTCCCGGCCGTCCACCCAGGGGGCCGGGGCGATCGGACCCGGTAGCCACCCGGACCGCGAACCCTGCCCACCGTCGACCCGGAACGGTCGGGATCGATAGGCCTCGATGGGATGGGTCAGCGCCAGTCCGATGCGCATGTAGCGGAAGTCCGAACCGGCGACGCCCTCGAAGCCGTACCGAACCGTGCCGTCAGACTGTCCAGTGATTCCGTCCGAACCAGGAGAAGACGAGCGAACCGTATCGGTGAGCGCTCCCGACTTCCACGCTGAATGCATTTGGGGCACGCTGGATCCGCAGGTAGCGCAGATCGCCGGGAATGGTGTTCCACGGTTCGTCGCGCACAGTGACAGACATCACGCCGACCATTCGCAGGTCACCCAAGCAGATGTCCCGCAGATCGGCGCCATCAAGTTGCATGCGGAGTGGGCCTGCCCGCAGAGGGACGAGCCGTCGGTCGGGTCGACCCCGGCCTGTACGGAGTCGGCGCCGATCTGATGGCCGCACCGAGATCCCCGGTTTGGTGGAGCGGGATCCGGGTCAGGGTGCGACCTGGACCATCATCTTGTTCGCCAATTCGGGGTTGGCCATGCCGAATCGCATCGCCTCCCCGAGGTGCTCCAACGGGAACCGATGGGTGATGAGCGCCTCGCATCGGTCCTGATAGCGCTGGACCAGAGTCACCGCGTCAGCGTACAAACCTGCGTTGTTGCGAGACCCGAGCAGGTCCAGCTCCTTCTTGACCAGTGCGAGCACGGGAATCGAGACCTCGTCGGTGGGGGTTCCTGCCACCACGACCGTCCCCGAGCTGGCCACGACCTCGATCGCCTGCCGGAAGACGGCGGTCTGGCCCGTGGCCTCGAACACCACCACCGGTCCGTCGCCGCCTGTCCAGTCGGCGATCCGCCTGATGACGTCGTTGTCGCGCCCGTCCACGGTCTCGTCCGCGCCGTTCTCCATCGCACGTTGCAGGCGACCCGGGACGATGTCCACGGACAGCACCCTGGCACCTCTGTCCCCAGCCGCCACCTGGATCGCCTGCCCGATCGGACCGGCTCCGAAGATGACTGCCTGGTCGCCGGTTTCGAGGCCACTTCGCGTTACCATCTGGAGCCCGATGCTCATAGGCTCCACGAATGCAGCCTGGTCGGCCGTCAGGTTGCCGACTGGGTAGAGGTTTGCCACTGGCGCCACGATCCGGTCGGCGAAGGCACCCGGCACGTGCGCGCCGATGACCTGCAGTCGGACGCAACAGTTTGGCCGTCCCCGACGGCACGCGATGCACGTGCGATCGGGCAGCAGCGGCTCGACCGCCACCAGTTCGCCGACCCGCAACCCGCCCTCGTACCCGGGTCCGAACGCGACGATCCGTGCAGAGAACTCGTGGCCCTGACGGACAGGAAAACGGCTTGACGGGTCTGTGCCATCCCACATCGCGATGTCGGAACCACAGATCCCGACCGAGGCGATGTCCAGCAGCGCCTCACCCTGGCCCGGCGCGTCCGGCTCCGCGGTCGTACCCACCTGGATGGTCCGCCAGGCGCTGGTGATCGCCTCACGCATGATGTGGGGATTCCTCGTGATCGGCCGATGGGTCGACAGTTGGGGCATGGTGTCCGCCGTCAACTTGTGTCGAACCGGCCCCATCCTTGACGCCCATCAGCGGCTCGGTCAACTCCACAAGGACACCGTACGACCTCTCGACCAGGAAGCAGACCCGTGCACCACGACCACCAAGATAGGGCGTGGCCTCTGCACCACCAGGGACCGCCGCCAATGCGGCCTCCAGATCATCCACGGCGAAACAGATGTGATGGATCGCTTCACCGCGCTCCGCCAGGAAGGCGTTGAGCGGCCCTTCCTTGAGTGGGGTGACGAGCTGCAATGTTGTGTCGCCGGCCTCCAGATACGCGAGGCGGAACCGCCCGTCGGGATCGACCCAGTCGGTGCTCAGTCGCAGTCCGAATCGGGCCGCGAAGTGGCCCATCGCGGCGTCGATGTCCCGGACCACGACCCCGACATGATCGATGCGGCGCGCGACCAGGGATGTCGCCACCGCACCCATGGACGACGCTGTCGCTGGCGGCTCGGGATCGAAGCGACCGTCCGAGGCTGGGCGAGTCGGTGGCTGCTCGTCATGGCGACGTGTCCGCTGCTGGTCGTGCTACCGCGAGGCCACGTCGACGGTCTCGCGTCCGGCCTTCGTGATGACCTTGTGGTTCAGCATTCGTGTCGCGCCTCTCCTGGGGTGGAAACGGATGTCGGGTCAATACGTGCGAGCCGTCCCCTGGATGACGGGGTTGGTCAGCTCGCCGATCCCTGTTGCGGAGCAGGTGACGACGTCGCCAGGTTCCAGGAATTGGGGCGGCACCATGAAGGTCCCACAACCAGCCGGTGTTCCCGTCATCAGGCAGTCACCCGGATCCAGCCGGATGATGGAGCTGAGCCACTCGATGGCCACCGGGGGCGGCGCGATCTGCTCATGCACGAAAACGCCCTGACGCAGCTCGCCGTTCACACGTGACTCGATCCGCACGCCTCCCCAGTCGGAGAGTTCGTCCTTGGTCACGATCCAGGGCCCCATTGGGCAGAAGGTGTCGAAGTTCTTGCCCAGATCACGTTGGCCGTTGTGGAACTGGAGCGATCGCGAGCCGACGTCGTTGAAGATCGTATAGCCCCAGATGTGGTCCATGGCATCGTCGCGCCGCACGTTCCTGGCGACCTTGCCGAGGACCACCCCGAACTCGACCTCGTAGTCGACCGCGAAGCCGTGCTCGGAAAACCTGGCGGCTCCGCCAACGGATCTCTTGATGACGTCGTCCGCGGGCGGGATGACGATCGGTTCATCGGGGCCGATGATCGCGGACGACAGCTTGATGAAGTCCCACACGACCTCGTCCGGGAACACATATCCCGGCTCCTCATCGCCGTGGCTCCGGTAGTTCACCCCCGAGCCGAAGATCTTGCCGGGATTCGTGAGGGGCGCCACCAGACGGTCGTATGTCACGGGTCGGCCAGTCCGACCCACCTCGGCGGCGCGGTCGAGGCCGCGCTCTCCATCCCGGATCAGGGCGAGCGTATCCGAATAGCCGGTGTCGAAGATCTGGCCATCCACCCAGACCCCGCTTCCGACGGTTCCATTGGCTGCGTACTGGACGATGCGCATCCCTGGGCGCCCTCCTACCTGTCCGATTGCGACCGATGACCACGGCCGATTCCACACTGGCGACAAGACTAGCGTGTCACGGTCGACCGGTCAACCAATCCATCCCGATGGCCGCATCCCACCGAGAACGGCTACCCATTGCGTTGCTTGAAATGAGCACGCTGGGCTCGCCAGGGGTGACGCCGGTGTCTACGGACTGTTTGGTGCAACGAGTCTCCTTGACACGGCTGCGAGCATGAGCCAGAGTGTCGGTGGTCGACCGGTGGACCGGTCGGTGGCTTGGCTACCGCCAAAGCACGTAGGAGGGACTCCCATGACGAACCTGCTTGACCAACCGAGGCCCCACCTGGGGGCACGATCGATGCGAGGGGTGCAGCGGATGGCGTCTGCTCGGTGCCTCGTCCTTGCGATGCTTCTGGCGGCAACGGCGACAGGTTCAGCGGCAGCTCAATCGCCATCGGCTCCGGCTGCTCGCAACGCAGATGTGGTGTGCCCGGAAGGCACTCCCACCCGCGGCAATGGAAAGAAGCAGTTCGCGTGGGCGATCGGTCTTTCAGAGCTCCCGATCATCCAGTCGATCCAGAAACGAGATCACCCAGCAGGCTGCCCTCTGCGGCTGGGAGGCCCTGTACGACACCGGCACCGGCGCCAACATCCAGTCGATGATCCCGTCCGTCGAGGCCTGGATCACGGCCGGTGTTCCGTCGATCACCGTGGCGCCCTTCGAGCCTGCGGCGTGGGAGTCGCTGGCGAAGCGAGCCGTCGACAAGGGCCTGATCTGGCTCTCCTACAACCAGTCGACCGACACCCGGTATGGC
The DNA here is from genome assembly GCA_963760625.1 of uncultured Chloroflexia bacterium. Classification (GTDB taxonomy): domain Bacteria; phylum Chloroflexota; class Limnocylindria; order Limnocylindrales; family CSP1-4; genus JAFMJV01. Next base: position 160,639 of record CAVXDU010000013.1, on the reverse strand, counting down.
ACGTTCGGTTTTGGCCCGTGCCTGACGCGCCAAGCTGATGGCCGAGAAGGTCATCCCATACATCAAGGCAAATGACCCGAAGGCCGAGATCTTCATCAGCACGAACGTCGCCAATCCTTCGGTGGCGTGCAAGTGGGACGGCCTCAAGAAGGACATCGAGGACGCGACCGACGCGACCGTGATCCCGTTCCAGGACGCCAACAACGAGCCCGACGGACTGAAGGTCATGACTTCGGTCCTGCAGGCGCATCCCAACGTGTCCATCGGCATCGGAACGAACGACGACGTTGCTCGTGGCATCGCGCGCGCGTTCCAGGCAGCGGGCAAAGACCCGGCAAAGACCTTCGTCGCGGGCTTCGACGGTTCTGAGGAGAATCTCAGGCAGATCAAGGAAGGTGGCGGCTTCATCAAGCTGTCCGTCGGCCATCGACCTGATCGACCTCGCGGACTTGATGGTCGAGAAGAACATGGAATTGGCGCTGAGCGACGCGACCGCACCGCCTGCAGATCCTCCGGCTTTTGATGTGCCCGTCTATCCGCTCATGAACGGGGACCCGAAGATCGACAAGTTCCTGGCTGACTTCGATCTGCTCAAGTAGGCACGACGAGTGGCGGTATCGGTCACCGGCCTCACAAAGAGCTACGGGGCCCGGCCGGTCCTGGAGGGAGTGGATCTCGACGTCAACGATGGAGAGATCCACGCCCTTCTCGGTCCGAACGGATCCGGGAAGTCGACTCTGATTCGTTGCCTGAGCGGTGCCGTCCGACCGGACGACGGGACGATCGGCATCGGGGGCGTCGAACATCGCGAGTTCACGCCCCGAGAGGCGATCGCCGCGGGAACCGCGGTCATCTACCAGAACTTCAGCCTCGTGCCGTACGCTCACCGTCGCCGACAACGTGTTCCTCGGCGACGAGCAACGCACCGGCGTTGCGGATCGACCACGCCGGCGCAGAACGCCGAGGCCGAGCGCCTTCTCGAGCAGTTCGGCCGACCGATCCAGCGCCGACCGCCCGTCGGCCGCCTCAGTGTCGGCGACCGGCAGCTCGTCGAGATCGCGAAGGCGCTCCACCGGCGGCCGACGCTTGCTCATCCTCGACGAGCCGACCGCTGCCCTCGGCGAGAGCAGGAGGCAGAGCGACTCGGCGCGCATCTCCGCCGACTTCGCGACGATGGACTCGCCATCCTCTACGTCACTCACCTCCTCGGCGAGGTATTCGCGATCGCCGACCGGGTCACGGTCCTGCGGGATGGGCAGGTCGTGCTCACCGACGACGTCGCGAACGTCAACCCGGCCCAGGTGATCGAGGCGATCTCGCCAGCATCAGGGCAACCGGACGCGGCACGCGCGCGTCAGCGTGCAGCCGCGTCGATGGGTCAGCGGCGCTCGAGGTCGACGGCATCGTCGTCGACGGCATCGGTCCCGCGAGCTTGTCGCTCCACAGCGGGCGAGGTCCTGGCGATCTTCGGACTGCTCGGGTCCGGACGGACCGAGCTCCTCGAGGGCATCTATGGGCGCCGCGCGATCGTCAGCGGACCGCTACGCGTCGCGTGGACAAGAGTTCAGGACGATGTCGCCGATCGCCGCGTTGCGGTGGGCATCGTGCTCGTGGCCGGCGACCGGATCCGGCAGAGCATCTTCGACAAGATGTCGACCATGGACAACATGCTCCTGCCCCACCTCGGTCGCCTGAGCCGGTGGTTCACCAGGCGCGTTTCAGACCGAGCGGGCCATCTTCCGTGACACTGCCAACGCACTCCGCCTCCAGCCCGACGATCCGAACACCCGGGCATGGGCGCTTTCGGGAGGCAACCAGCAGAAGCTCGCGGTCGGGTCGGTGGCTCGCGGCGCTCGAGCAAGGTCGACGTGCTGCTGACTGGACGAGCCGACGCAGGGCATCGACGTCGGGGCGCGTCGCGACCTCTATGACCTCGTGCGACGGCTCGCGCACGACGAGGGAAAGGCGATCCTCTTCACCTCGTCCGACCCGGAGGAGACGCTCTCGCTTGCAGATCGCGTCCTCGTCCTGCGACGCGGCCGGATCGTCGCCGAACTCATGCGCGAAGACTGCAACGAGCAGCTGATCCTGTCGATCGCACACGGCGCCGAGTCCATGCCAAGCGGCGTCCCGCCTTCGGCCGCCACCCAGTTGGCGCGTCATGAGGGGTGACTCGAAGTGATCGACGATCCGTCGCGGCCGAGAATTCGCCGGCGTTGCCCAGTGTGTCCATGGACCACGTGCGACGGGCGCCTCGGGCCTTCATGCGGAACGCCCTACCGGTCGGGTTCGTCGGCTACTCATCGTCCTGTTCGTGGCCCTGGGGGCGCCGAACTTCCTCACCTTCGGCAACGTCAGCGACATCCTGCGCCTGAGCGCTCCCGTCATGGTCGTCGCGATCCCGATGGCGTTCCTGCTGATCATGGGGCACGTGGACCTGTCGGTCGGATCGACATTGGGCCTCGCCGCCGTCGTAGCAGGCCTGCTGATCACGAAGCTCGACGCTTCACCCCTGGTCGCCTGTGCTGGTGCCGTGGGCGTGTGCGCCGTAGTCGGCGCTCATCAACGGCGACGCTTGTCACCCGCCTGGGACTGTCGCCGATCATCGTGACCCTGGGGATGCTCACGGCCGTCCGCGGGATCGCCTTGCTGCTCGCTCCGAGTTCCATCTACGCCTTCTTCCCGGATCGACTTCGCGGCGATCTCATACACCGGGGTGCTCGGTATCCCGTATTTCGTGATAGTGGCCGCGGTGATCGTCGTCGGTTGGAGCGTTCGTCCTCGCGTGGTCGCCCGTTGGACGGCACGCCCTCGCGATCGGCGTGAACGAGGAGGCGGCCTTCCTGTCCGGCGTCAACGCTCGCCGGACGATCCTCGCCGCCTACGTCGTGACGGCAGCGCTGGCGGGCGTTGCCGGGGTCATGTACGCGCTGCTCCTCAACAGCGCGCCGTCCGGCACGCTCGGGCTCGGGTTCGAGCTCGACGTCCTGACCGCTGTCCTGCTGGGTGGCGTGGCATTCAACGGCGGGCGGGGAACGATCCGGGGCGTCGTCCTCGGGGTTCTGTTCCTCGCCGTCCTGCAGAACGGTCTCATCCTCCTGAACGTTCCGACGTCCTTTGGCCTGCTGATCAAGGGCGTCGCCCTCGTCGTTGCGGCGGCGCTGGACCGGGTCACACTCAAGGCGATGTTCGCCGTCAAGGGTCGCTAGAGTCCAGATGCCGCGGGGGTACCGATGACTGAACCCACATTCCCCGGTATCGGGGTGCGCAGCGGCCAGGTCATGACGGTCCTGGGCCCCATCCCGGTCGAGGACCTGGGGGTGACGCTCGTCCATGAGCACATCCTCAATGACGTGGGCGCAAACGGCCCCGAACCTCCGGAGGCCTCCCGAAAAGGCCTGTTCCACCGTCCCTTGACCATGGACATCCTGGGTGAGGTGCGGGCGCTTCCGCAGTCCAACCGGGACAATCAGCTCCTGACGGATATCGATCTGATGTCCTCGGAGGTGGCACAGTTCGCGCACTTGGGCGGTCATTCCTTCGTCGACCCGACGACGGATGGCATAGGCCGTGACGTGCGCGGGCTCCAACTGGTGAGCCGCCGATCGGGTGTCAACATCATCGCCTCGGCTGGCTACTACGTCGAGCTCTCCCATCCCCCGAAGCTCAAGGACATGTCGGCCGACGACATCGCCGACGAAGTCGTCCGTGACCTCACCGAGGGGGTACCCGGCACAGGGGTTCGCGCAGGGTGCATCGGCGAGATCGGCATCGACAAGGACTTCACCGCGCAGGAGGAGAAGAACCTTCGGGGGGCCTGCCGGGCCTCGGCGCGCACACAGGTCCCGCTGAGCATCCACACCATCGGCGCGTCTCCGCCCGATACTCGCCGGCGGGTTCTCGACATCGTCGGGGAAGAAGGGGCCGATGTGCGGCACACGATCATGGATCACATGACCCTCCGGCCCAATGACTTCGAGTCACAACTGGAGATCGCGGACCGCGGGGCCTTCCTCGGCTATGACACCATCAGCTCCGACTTCGACTGGGGCTTTCGCGGCAGCGGCCTGTGCGACCACGAGATCGCCGCCGACGTGAAGCGCCTGATCGACGCCGGGTTCATCGGTCATATCCTGCTGTCGCAGGACGTTCATCTGAAGATCATGCTCACGGCGTACGGCGGGGGCGGATACGGCTACATCCTGCGCACCTTCCTCCCCCGGCTCCGCGAGTTGGGCATCACCGACGAACAGATCCACACGATCCTGGTGAAGAACCCGCGGCGCTGCTTCTCGTCGAGGTACCGGGACACATAACCGTTACGCGGAGTCCCTCCACCAACTCCTTCATCGGCCGGCCCAATGGTGGCGGGACGAGACGGGTAGCGGGGCGCGCGAATGACCACGGTTGAGAGGTATCAGGCCGGAGTCGCCTGCCTGAAGCCTCCAGGCAAGTGTCGCCAGTCATCGATGGGCGCGGTGGAGGACGCTGATGCACAAAGTCGAGGCGACCGGCCTCTATGACCCGTTCACCCACTCCATCTGGGATGATCCCTATCCGATCTACCGCGAGCTCCGCGACCGGCATCCGATCTATCACAACGAGGCGCGTGACTGCTGGGTCCTGTCGCGGCACGCCGACATCCAGGCCGCCTCACGGGATGTTGCGAGGTTCAGCAACGCTGAGGGGGTCGACCTCGACCTGCCACCAGGCTATCTCGGGCCCGGCTCCTTCCTCGATGCCGATCCGCCCGACCACACACGCCTCCGAAAGATCCTCCACGAGCACTTCGCGCCGAAGGCCCTGGTGCGCCTCGAATCGATGGTCCGCGATCGGGTCCGTCTGATCCTCCATGACATGCTCGAGCGAGGCGTGACGGATCTTGCGGCCGAGCTCGCGTTTCCCCTGCCAATGTTCACTGTCCTCGCGTTCATGGGCTTTCCCGAGGGCGATGGTCCGCAGCTCAGGAAGTGGCTCGACGCGACTGCCCTTCGAACCCCCGGCAGCGCAGCGCGCCCGCCCGAGTGCGACGAGGCGCACGAGGCACTTGCGGCATACGTCGACCGACTCCTCTCAGAGCGAGCTCGCGACCCACGCGAGGATCTGCTATCGGTGATCGCTCTGGCGGTGCGCGAAGGCCGGATGTCGCTCGCCGAGACGCACGGGATGGCCCTGCTGCTGCTGACAGCTGGTTGGGAGACGACGGCATCCTTGATCTCCACCGCCTTCTATCTGCTTGCCCGCAACCCCGACCAACGTCGCGTCTTGGTCGGCGACCCATCGGCGATCCCGGGAGCAGTCGAGGAGATCGCTACGGTACGAGGCTCCGGTCCAGTATCTGCATCGGACGACCACTGAGGACGTCGTCCTCCATGACACGACCGTGCCGCAGGGGAGCAAGGTCCTCCTCTTGTACGCCTCGGGGAATCGTGACGAACGCGTATGGGTCGATTCGGACACGTTCGATGTGCGACGAGAGCAGAAGCGCAATCTCGCCTTCGGCGAGGGCATCCATCACTGCATCGGCGCGCCCCTGGCGCGCCTCGAAGCGCGAATCGCCCTCGAAGAGGTCCTCGGCGACGCTCCGGACTTTGCGGTAACAGGCCCCATCGTCCGTCTCGAGGCGCACGTCCTGCGCGGATCCGCCAGCTGCCACTCACGTTTGTCCGCCGGTAGCTTGATCGCGTGGCGGCATTCCAATGCGGCGTCGACGACCGCGGAACACTGGGCATCGCCTGATCAGCTCAGCTGGCAACGATTGGCCGACAGGTCGACCAATCCTGCCGACTGGTACTCTTGTGCGAAAGCCCGCATCCGCGGGGGGCGGCCACGGAGGGCTTCAATGGCGTCCAACGTCTCGATCACGGAGCGTGGTCTTGAGCGTGTCGATCTGAGCCAAAGAGGCACGGTTGCCACAGAGGTGACGCGGCGGCTGCTCGACTACCTGCTCGCCGGAGAGGTCACTCCCGGGCAGCGTCTGCCACCGGAACGCAAGCTTGCGGAGTCGCTAGGCGTAGGGCGTACGGTTGTCCGGGAGGCGCTGAAGTCCCTCACGATCCTGGGCCTGATCGAAGTCCGCCAGGGGGATGGCAACTATCTCAAGGCGACGGAGTCCAGTTTCCTGCCGCAGGCCATCGAGTGGGGCCTGCTGCTGGGCGCCAAACGGACTCGTGATCTCGTCGAAGCCAGGCGGATCATCGAGGTGTCGATCGCCGGGCTTGCCGCTCAGCGACGCGACGAAGGCGCCCTGACCGACCTGCGCGAGCGACTGGCGCAGATGTCCCGCGCCACCGATCCGGACGCGTTCGTGGCGGCCGACATTGCCTTCCACCTGCGCGTGGCCGAGGCGGCTGGAAACGAGACGCTGCTCCAGGTCATGACCAGCATGTGGTCGCTCCTTCAGGTCTGGATCTCACGTGTGATGCACGCGGCCTCGGACTTCACGCCGTCGCTGGACGAGCACCGTCTTGTCCTGCAGGCACTCGAGGCCGGCAACGAGAAGGCCGCATCCAAGGCAATGGACGCGCACCTCGTGAGTGCCCTCAAGCGGCTCGAGGCCACGCTGCCCCGTGAGGAGATCGACGCGTGACTCGTCCGGGCCGCCGCCGGTTGGCTCGAGGATCGCTTCGTGGGAGGCCCGCGCCAAGCTGCTAGGTGCTGGGCGCCGCTCGCCGGGCAGTCTCCACGCGCACGACCACCAATCTGTCCAGCCCGGACTCGGCGCCCCAGATCTCCCCCGGTCGACCTGACAGCTGACGGACCGCAGCACCGGCATACGGTAGCCGCAGTGGCGTGAAGCTCTCCGTCACCGGGTCGAAGCGGACGATGGCGTTGGCGCCGAAGTCCGTGAGCCAGACGACGTCGTGCTCGTCCACGTAGACCGCGTACGCGGCGGGGTCGTCCCCCGGCAGTCGCCACTCGCGCCATGTCCTTGAGGCCTGGTCATACATCCCGAGCTGCCCTGCGTCCCACTCAGCGACCCATAGTCGGTCCAGCGAATCCGACCAGATCCGTCGCGCTCCCTGATCTGGCGTTGGTGGGTCGAATCTGGTCGCCTCCCCAGTGGTGGTGTCGATGCGCGCGATGTGGCTCGTCGCCAGCGACGCGTACCAGACATCTCCCGATGGTGTCGTGGCGATCCCGTACGGTCCGTGGCCACCCGGTGCATCGAACACCCAAACCACCCCGGTCCCGGGATCCACGCGCCCATAGACCCCGGTCTGACCCGTGAACCAGAGCATGCCCGCGCCGTCGAACGTGGCTGTATTGAGGTTTGCGCCGCGTCGTTCCTGAGGGAGCGGGAACACATCAACAGCATGGGAGACCGGATCGACCCGGACGATAGCATTCAGCCCACCGTCAGTGATCCAGGGCGCGCCGTCCGGGCCCACGATGACACCGTGCGGTCGTGAGCCAGCCCCTAATCGGGATCTCAGATACCCGACCAGTCACCGGATCGAGCAGTCCCAGGGTGCCGTTCTGCTGGCTCGTATACCAGACCCCACCGTCCAACGCGGGTGCGACGTCGTGCGGATGCGAGCCACTGGGGACGTCGAACTCCACGAGGTCGAAGGTAGGAGCCGCTGGTGACGACGCGAGCGACAGGGCTGGCATGCCCGACGCTGCTGGCGCCAGAGCGCCCTGGGCTGCCGCCACGGCCAGAAGGGAGGCAGTCAGGACCAGAAGGCTGGAAGCGGCGACCGAGGGGCCAGCGACCGTCACGGCCGATACTCCACGCCCTTGACACTGGGCCGATCGCGACGACTGGGCAGGGCAACGCCAACCAGGTCCCGATGGGAGGACATGCCATGTCCGGCGCACCATGTCTCGAGTTCGTCGATGAGGCGGACCGGTAGCATCGGATCGGCGAACAAGGCGGTGCCGACCTGGACTGCGCATGCGCCGGCCATCAGGAAGTCGAGCACATCATCGAGTTCGCTCACGCCCCCGATGGCCACGATGGGGATGTCTACCACCTGGGCCACCTCGTATACCACGCGCAGCGCGATCGGCTTGAGCGCCGGACCCGACAGGCCACCGTAGGTATTGCCCAGCAGGGGCTTGCGCCGGTGCCGGTCGATGGCCATACCGGACAAGGTATTGACGGCGCAGATGGCGTCCGCACCAGCATCCGCGATGGCTATCGCGATGCCTCGCACGTCAGAGGCGGCCGGGGAAAGCTTGACCAATAGCGGCAGCTCCGTCGCGTGCCGGACGGCAGCGGTCACCTCGGCCGCGGCGCGCGCATCGAGCGCGAACTGGAGCCCGCCCTTACCCACGTTGGGGCAACTGATATTGAGCTCGATGCCTGCCACGCCCGGCTGTTCGTCCAGCTTTCGCGCTACCGCCACGTAGTCTTCGACCGACTCGCCGGCCACGTTGACGATGACGGGCACCTCCCAGGTCGCCCAGCGCGGCGCGTACTTCTCCAGCACGGCATCGACACCCGGGTTCTGGAGTCCGATGGAGTTCAGCATGCCGGCGGGCGTTTCGGTCACACGGGGTGGTGGGTTGCCGATGCGGGGCTTGAGGGTTGTCCCCTTGCAGCAGATCGCGCCCAGCCGATCGACGTCCACGACCTCGCTGTATTCGATGCCATAACCGAATGTTCCTGATGCGACCAAGAGCGGGTTGCGCAGCATCAGCGCACCCGGGCGTTGCGGCGCCAGGTCGATGCTCAGGTCGATCTCGTCCGGCCTGGGGGACAGCGGCGGAAGCGGACGGGACCCGGCGACGCTCGGGACCGCCGCCGTGGTCGCACCGGGTCTGCGGGTGGCCGTTACGCGCCCTGGGACCGGGCCGTTCGGTGAACGGCTACGGATGTCCCGGTCCGTCACCACCGATCGCTTGCGCCTCACACCGGCGCCTCCCAGATGATCTCGTCTGGCGCGAAGACGGGTCCCTCGCGACAAACGCGCTGGGGCCCATCGACGCCCATGACGACACAGCCCAGGCAGGCCCCCACGGCACAGCCCATGGACTGCTCCATGGATACCTGGAGCCATGAGGAGCGTCGCGCCGACGGCGAACCGAGAGGTGCCGCGCGCCCGCCTCCCTTCCTGCCCAACCGTGCGACGCCGAGACGGGCGTTGCGACCCTTGGCCAGACGCGCCAACGCAGCCAACATGGGTACCGGACCACATGCGAAGGCCTGGTCCGCCCAAGCCTCATGGCCCGCCACGAGGTCGGTAACCAGCCCGTGGTGACCCATGCTCCCGTCGTCGGTCGCGACCAGGTACTCCACTTCGTCCGGCAGCATGGCAGACGGGTAGACCTCGATCGCGCTCGACGCGCCGAACAGGACCACCACCTGCCGTCCAGTCGCGATGGCATCGTCGGCGAGCGCACGGACACCGGCCATGCCGAGGCCGCCGGCGATGAGCAACAGGTGTCGGCTTCGCTGATTCACCTCGAACCCTCGTCCAAGGGGCCCCAGCAGCCCGACCTGGTCTCCGGGTCGCATCCGGGCGAGCGCTTCGGTGCCCTTGCCGGTCACCCGGAAGTGGATGGAGACCTCGCCCGTCGTTCGGTTCACTGTGTTGAGGCTGAAGGGCCTGCGGAGAACGAGACCACTCCAGTCGGGTGTCCGGACGTGCACGAACTGGCCTGCCTGCGCACCGGCAGCGAGCCACGGCGCCTGGTATGCCTGTATCCACTGCCCGGGCAGGAACTCCCGGGATGAAGTGAGTTCGGCATCCATCGATCGCATGGCAGGCCGGTCGCCTGGGTCGCTCAGGAGGGGTGCAGCACGTCGACCGACACCGGATCAGGCAGGAGCGGCCCCATCATCGCCGCCGGCTTCGACATCGTCGAGCGCCGCCACGTCGGGATACTGCTCGGCGAGTGTCTCGGCAAGGTCACCGAACAGGTCGGTCGGATCGTAGTACTGGACCAGCTCCGCGGGACTCTGCAGAGCGACCCACTGACCCTCCTCCTCGTCATCCTCGTCACGCTCGGGGATGACCTCGGCCTCGAACGCGCCGTGGCCCTTGAACCAGAGCCGCTCGTCGTCATCGTCGAGCATGAGTTGGTCACCCACGGCTCCCGCAAGGGGTTGCGCAGCGATCTCGAACTGCTCGATGAGGCGTGCCTCGGACAGCTGGCTGCGCTCCTGGAATGTCAGTGCCAGGTCATAGAGGCGCCGGGCGGCCTCCCCTGCGTCCCTCGGAACTGGTTGGTCTTGCGTGGCTGCCCAGTCGTCGGCGGCCCCGATGTACGGGTCGTGCCCGCCGATACCCACTCCGACGCCGCCCTCGGCCGCGATCCCCGAAACGGCCAGCAGGTCCTGGGCGCCCGTTGGCTCATCGGGCAGGCCGGCCTCAGCGCGGGCCGCCTCAGCGAACCAGGCGTACAACTCGCCCGGGTTATATAGCTCCACCAGGTCGGACGTGCCCTCGATGACCTCGGTCTCGGTACGCCATTCCCCGGTCGCGGCATCCTGAACCCTGCTCCGGGAGCGGAATGACAGGTCCGCGGCCACGGCAAGGTACTCCGGATCTTCGTCCAGGAGCACGAGGCCACCCAGCTCATGGATGCGGGCCTTGTTCGACTGCAGGAAGCGGTGCAACTGGTCTGCTGCGTCGTTGACGAAGGAGGCGCGCTCGATACCAGCCTCCATGGCGATCTCGCCGAGGATTCCTGGTCGCGGGTCGGTCATCGTCATCTCCTCCCAGGGGTCAGGTGCGGGCTGTGGCGTGCGGTGTGTGCGTTCGGCGTAGGGTAACTGCGGGTCAGGGGTGGAACTCCAGGTCGGGTCCCATCCGCTCTCGCAGGAACATGGCGTGATGTCGCTCGAACATCCACTCACCGGCCCGGTGCCCGATGGCCCGTGACCGCGGATCACCCTCGAGTCTGTCGACTGTCTCGTAGTCGGGTAACTCGAGCAGGATGACATTGTCGAAATCCCAGCCGTACGCCACGTTGTACCAGCCAAGGAACTTCATGCCGAAATCCTTCTCGTATCGGTCCACCTGCTTGGGGAACAACTTCTGCATGAAGAACTTGAAGAATGGATCGCGGCCACGGCGCACGGTGAAGAAGGTGGCCAGGACTGGCACATCGCCTCCGGGGCAGGGGATGCCGATGGATGGACTTGAATCGGGCTCGGGCGTTTGAACGCGCGGGGCCCATTGTCTCACGCTGGCGTGTTGGCCCGCCGCTGACTCGTGCCCGTGCCGCTGACTCGTGCCCGTGCCGCTGACTCGTGCCCATGCCGCTGACTCGTGGCCCGCGTGCCTGATATCGGGATGCGATCGATTCCCGTCAGTCATGCACGGTGGGGTTCTTCGGCAAAGTCGGTCAGGGCGCAGTAGCGCCGAGGTGTGCCGATTGTGCCAGGCATGCACGGCAGCGCTGGATGCCAAGCTGGAGTTCGGGATCTCTGGACACCCAGGTTCGGGAGGGCTGCGTGACAGGATCGCGCAACGAAGCGGTCTCATCCTGACGTCGCGCCATGCCGCGGCCTCTGCCGAATATCCCCTCCATGGATATGGGACCGAGGTCGGCCTCATGTTCAACAGCTGCCGGCCGGGCGGCGCCACTGGCCGACCCTTCGGGCCGTCTGGATTAGCCAGCCCGGACATCCCCCACCCTGGTGAGGTGGGGGATTCCGGGTCCGATCAACGAGGTCAGCTCATCCCCAGGTCGCGCCGATCCAGACACTCATGCTCGAAGGAATCGCGGTACCGCCCTCTAGTGGAGGTTCACGATGACGTTCAGTGCCCGCTCCTGCAGCTCGCAGCCGGCATAGGCGCTGCTGATGTAGACGTTGACGTAGTGACTGCCAGGCCCGATGGACTTGCGGTACCCGGTCATCGCGACGCCAACGGCGTTGGGCTGCGTGGCAGTCTCGCCACCCAGGAGCTGGACCGATCCTGGCTTGAAGTTCGAGTCGCTCGTATGGCTGTCGAGAGTGAACCGCCCGAAGCAGTAGGAGTACGTGCCCGACTGGTGATGGAGCGAGGCGGAGAACGTGGCCTGCACGTCGGCCGTCTTGCCCGACGGAACGTTGATCGCGGTCCGGAGCACACGCTTCAGCGAGTCGGGTGTGTCGGTGCCGGTGATGTCGATGGGGTCGCTGGAAGCGGTGGAGGACAGGCGCAGTGAGCCGCTCGCAAGCTGGGAGTTGGGCGATGCGGCGATGGCGAAGGCGCCGCCAGCCAGCACGCATGCCAACAGCCCCACGCCGAACACGTGCCAACGCTTCGGGTTCAAGGACGCGATCCGTGTCATGTTGACCCTCCCGTGAGTCGCGGGTTCCCCCGGTCAGACGCAAGCTCCGACGGCGAGGGGCGACCGTCCGGACTCTGCGTCCTGGTGGCAGGCGTGTCAATCATCGGTGCTCGGAACGGGGTCAGCGGCCGGCGTCGGTGCGATGGGCGGCACCGGCTCCGCCACGATCTCGGCGTCCGGTGCTCGCGACTCGTCCGGTGCTCGCGACTCGTCCGGTGCTCGCGACTCGTCCTCGAGCATACCCACCGTCTTGCGCGCCGATGCCGAGCGCGGCGTCCGGCGGCCGCGTCGGTCCGCGGCCACCAACCGCAGCAGGAAGATGACCGTCTGGCCTGTGAACAGCAGCAGGATGAGCGTGAGTATGAGCAGCGCCGCACTCACCACTGGTGGCCACGCCAGGGCAACGGTCAGTGGCGTGACGATGAGCAGGATGCCCAGCATGATCGCCTGGACCCAGAAACAGCCCAGCCCGGGGCCACGCTCGGAATCGAGTGGTTCGCCCCGGTAGAGCGGCGTCTCGCCCTGCGCTGCGCGGGGTGGATGGGCGGGATCTGGAACCTGCTGGGCCCGATCGGGCATCACCTGGACAGGGGCCGGGTCGGTGAGGGTGGGATCGGTCGCTGGATCCTGTCCGGTCATGTCTCTCCGTCGATGGGCCGGGTTCCGCGGCGACGCCACCGGTCCTCCAACCGGAACCATTCTCCCGCGACCGGCAGGAACCAGGGTCTGCCGCGGTACGCACGGGGTGTGAGCGGCGCGCCAGGAAACGGAACCTGCTCGAACGCCAGGGGCTCGTCGGCGACCGCAGTCGAGCGACCCAGGATGCGCGCCATGCGGAGGCCAAAGGTCGTGCCCAGCGCCAGGCCGCTCCCGCAGTAACCCAGCGCGTAATGGATGCCGCCGTGTTCTCCCAGGTGAGGCAGTCGGTCGAACGTGAACGCAACGTTCCCACCCCAGGCGTAGTCGATGCGCAGGTGCGCAGCCTGCGGGTGCACCTTCGCGAGCGCCTGGGTCAGGATGCTTGCTGTCTGGTCCACCGACGTAGCACGGAACGACGCCCGGCCACCGAAGATGAGCCGCCGCTGGGCGTTGACATGCCAGTAGTAGAGGAAGTTCTTGGTGTCGAAGAAGCAGCGTCCACGCGGACTGATGGATGCTGCCAGGTCCTCACCCATGGGCTCGGTGGCCACGATGTAACTGCCGATGGGCATCACCCGTTGGGAGATCCAGGGCACGAGACCGTCGGTGTAGCCGTTCGTGGCGACGAGCACTGCCCCGGCACGGATGGCACCGCGGGCCGTGTGCACGAGCCGCTCACCGCCATCGACCTCGATGCCCACCACCGGGGTTTGGGTGCGGAAGTCGACCCCAGCTTGTCGAGCGGCGTCCACGATGCCCGCGAAGTAACGTCCGGGGTCGATCATCCCCGACTCCTCGATGGCGATGCCGCCCGGGTAGATATTCGAGCCGACCTCCTGATGGACCTCGAGACCTCGATACGACCGCCCGCTCAGGCCAGCTTCGCGGAGCTCATCGAGCTCCCCCTCCAGGCCGTCGATCTGGCTCCTTGACCAGGCGAGGATTGCGAGGCCCGAACGCCGGTAATCGCAGTCGAAACCCTCGTCGGTCACGAACCGTTCGGCGGTGAAGAACGCAGCGACGCCGTGACGGAACAGACGATTGCCGAGCTCCACGCCGTGGCGTTTGCGGAGCGCAGCGCGACCCCATTTCAGACCTGGATGGACGATGCCACCATTCCGGGTGCTGGCACCCGAGCCCAGCGTGTTTCGTTCCAGGAGGGTGACGCTGGCTCCCGATCGGGCCAGTTGCAGTGCGGCCACGGTGCCCGTGTAGCCGCCGCCCACGATGACCACATCGGCGCGCTCGGGGAGTACCCGGTCGTCGAACATGGGAATGTCGGGCATCGTGACGTGCCAATACGGCCGCTGTTCGTAGGTCGGAGCGGCAGTCATCGAGGGCATCACGGCCGATGGTAGCGGCGAGGCCGGGCACCGGGTCTCGGCTAGGCTTGGAATCCCAAGTGCCAGGTCACCAAGAGGGAGCCAAGTGGACGAGCCGGTGCCGTGCAGCCACCTCGACCTCATCCGCGACGTGTCGCCGTCCGCCGACGGCTGCGAGGACTGCCTCAGGCTGGGCGGCTGGTGGGTCCACCTTCGGTTGTGCCTGAGCTGCGGTCACGTGGGCTGCTGCGACGACTCACCCAACAAGCACACCACGGCCCACGTCCACGCGAGTGGCCATCCCATCGTGCAGTCGTTCGAGCCGGACGAGGACTGGATCTGGTGCTACCTGGACGAGGTGTATCTCGAGCCAGGATGAGCGGCCGCCATCGGGGCCGCCTGGCGCTCCAGCACGCTGTCGACAGGTCACTCCAGATCCTGGATCCCGCCAGGCCAGGCGGCCGCCCACGATCGTCAGAAGCACGCGTCCCGGCAGGGATACGCCCATCAGTGGCGTGTTGCGCCCGCGTGAGCGGAAGCAGGATCCCTCCACCATCCATCGGTCCGCCTGGTCGAATACCACCAGGTTCGCCTCGACTCCTTGCCGCAGAGCGGGCTCGGGCAGGTCGAATCGCCCACCGTCGATCGCGCGCCACGGCCCCAGGGATAGGCCCCGAACCGCACGGACCAGGCCAAGGCGCCCGGACGCCACCGTCTCCAGGACCAGCCCGAGTGTCGTCTCGAGCGCGGTCGTGCCCGCGACAGCCTCACCGAACGGCCGCTGGATATCGACCGCGGCTGCCGGCGCATGGTCGGTCGCGATGGCGTCGATGGTGCCGTCCTCGAGAGCCGCGATGAGTGCGATGGCGTCCTCCGGAGACCGTAGCGGAGGATCCAGGCGTGTGCCGGGATGATATGGAGCGGCGTCTCCGCCACGGCGTCCCGCCCACGGCGAGACCACCGCATCCCACGACCAGCGGCGGTCACCGCCCGGCCAGCCATCGTGCAGCGCGAGGTGGTGCGCCGACACATCGCAGGTGACGCGCAGGCCCTCGGCGCGTGCGGATCTGATGGGCTCCAGCGATCCTGCCGCCGAGAGGTGCGCGACGTGGAGATGGGGACGCACATCTGCGGGCACCTCTGCGCTGACCTGACGGAGCACTGCGACTGCCCGTGAGACGGCGCTGACCTCAGCCGCTGCGGATGCGCCGTGCAGGCCCAGGATGGTTGCGGGCAGGCCTTCGTTCGCCTCCGCGCCCGCGGTCAGGGAAGGTTCGTCGGGGTGGACGACGACGGGCAAGTCCAGGGTTCCCGCCTCCGTGAGTGCCGCACGGAGCATCGCCCCGTCCGTGGTGGCGGCAGGCAGGTCGCTGAAGCCGATCACCCCGGCCGAGGCCAGGGATGTGAAGGACGCCAGGGTGGCACCTTCCCGCCCGACAGTCACAGCCGCATACGGTCTCGATCGCACCGGAGATCCCGATGCCGCACCCGCCGCCAGCACCCGCTGGACGACTTCCGGGCGGTCTACGGCCGGCCGAGTGTCGGCCATGCTGGCGACGAAGCCATACCCGCCGTGCGCCGCAGCATCCAGCCCGGACGCGAACGTCTCCGCCTCCTCCCCGCCGGGTTCCCGGATGTGGGCACGGATGTCGATGAAGGCAGGAGCAACGACCACTGATGGTGCGCCGGACCCGGTCCCATGGCTCGTGGCTTCCTCGGTCGCCCACGAGAGGTCGATGACGATGCCATCCTCGATGACGAACGAACCGCGACCCGATCGACCTGACAACGGGTCGACCAGCAAGGCATCCTCGACCACGAGGTGGCCGACGACACCGCCCAGGAGCAGGCCGTCCGCGGTCACGCGCTGACCCCGGCAAGCAACGCCATCGCCGCCATCCGGACGGGCACCCCGTTCGCCACCTGGCGGGTGATGACCGAACGCCGCCCCGCGGCGACATCAGGGGGCAGTTCCACGCCCTCGTTGACCGGTCCGGGGTGCATCACGATCGACTCCGGGGCATGACGGGTCAGTCGCTCCTCGGTCAGTCCCCAGCGCGCCGCGTATGCCGCCTCGGAGGGAGCCCCAGCGCCCTCCAGCCGTTCGCGCTGGACCCGCAACGCCATGACCGCCGCTGAGTCACGGATGCCCGCGACGAGATCGCCAGTCACCGTGAGTCGTCGATCGGATGGGAGTGCCCGTGCCCAGGCCTCGAAGCCACGCAGGAAAACCGTTGGTCCCGTGAGCCAGAGGTCGATGCCCCAGCAGGTGAGCGCCCAGATGTTCGAGCGGGCCACTCGCGAATGAAGCACGTCGCCGACGATGCACACCTTGGCCGTGGCCAATCGTTCTTCACCCAACACCTGGCGCAGGGTGAACAGGTCGAGGAGTGCCTGGGTGGGATGGGCATGCCAACCATCGCCCGCGTTCAGTACCGGACCGGCGAAGTGCTCCGAAGCCAGCTGCGGCGCCCCACTGCGCGGATGGCGCACGACGAGCATCCCCGCACCCAGTGCTTCCAGGGTACGCACGGTGTCGATGAGCGACTCACCCTTGGCCAGGGAGCTGCTGGCGGCGTCCAGCGAAACAGGATCACCGCCCAGGGCTCGCGCCGCGAGCTCGAACGAGACTCGCGTGCGGGTTGACGGCTCGGCGAACAGCGTGGCCACTGTCCGGCCGCTGAGGGGCCCTGATGCGGTTGCATCCGCACGGCGGTCAGCCATGAGCCCCGCCAAATCGAGCACTGCCCCCAGCTCATCGCGGCTGAGGATGTCCACGTCCAGGAGATGCCGGTGCGGCCAGCTATCGGTCACGCGACGCCGACCGGGACCTCGCGTCGCTCGATGACCACCTCGTCGCGTTCGTCGACCTCGGTGATGCGGACGTGGACCACCTCGTCCCGGGACGTGGGCACGTTCTTGCCAACGTGGTCGGCCCGGATGGGCAGCTCTCGATGACCCCGATCGACCAGCACGGCAAGTCGGACCGCCGCGGGTCGACCCTGGTCCACGAGAGCGTCCATGGCTGCCCGGACGGTGCGGCCGGTATACAGGACGTCGTCGACGACGACGATGGTGGTCGCCGCGAGGTCGAACGGGAGACTGGTGCCCTTGAGCCGCGGCTGCCGGTCGACGAGCGTGAGGTCATCGCGATAGAACGTGATGTCGAGACTGCCGACCGGGAGCCGGACGCCCTCGTTCCCCTCGACGACCTCCGCGATCCGGTGCGCGAGCGGGACCCCACGGCGCTCGATGCCTACGAGCGCGAGGTCATCCGTGCCCCCGTGCTTCTCCACGATCTCGTGGCCGATGCGAACGAGCGCACGTCGGACCTCGTCGCTGGTCATGATCTGCCTGCTCACGGGGGGATGCTCCTCCTCGCCGGGCTCGCTGGGCCGGTCCCTGGGGGTTTGGCTGAGGATAGCCGAACGGGCCTAGTCGAGACGCAAGCCCATGAGCATGTCTTCCGGGGCGGCGGCCAACTCGCGGAAACCGAGGTGTCGATAGAAGGCGATGGCGTTGGGATTGTCCGCGGCCACGCCAAGGTGGACGCCGGGGATGCCCCGTGAGCGCAGGTCGTCCAGCAGTCGGCCGACCAGCGTCCGTCCCAGGCCCAGGCCCCGGGCTCGCGCTCAGCAGGTCGACATGGAGATGCGCTGGGTAGTCACGCACGACCGCGTCCGGGGCGCGGTCCGGGGCGTGGATCAGGCGTACCAGCCGGCTGTCCGGAGTGTCGTCCTCCTGGAGTGGATAGCGATCACGGAGCAGTGGCCACCACTCTGCTGCCGCCCAGGCTTCGAAGGCAGGAGTGTCATACGCCGCGAGCAGGTAACCCGCGACCCCGAAGGCGTCCACCACCACCAGCTCCGTACCGGGCTGCCCCACGACGTACGGGCCGACGTAGAGATGCCCCAGCAGGTCCGGATCCTGATAGAGCGCGCTGCCATCACGTCCGGAGTCCCCGGTGAGCAGACACACCCGGTACACACCCGGAAGGTCGTGCAGTGCGGCGGGCCTGATCTGGAGCATCGCGACAGGCTAGCGCGCTCGTCCCGGGCGGTCCATGATCTCGTCGATGCAGGCCGGACGAGACAGGTCATGAGGGTGCTGGCCGTGGATGGCGGGCAGTCGGGCATCCGCTTGCGCCACTCGTCGAGCGACGATGTCATCGAGGTGGAGGGCGTCAGCCGCCTCGAGACGGACACGCAAGAGGCCGTGGCGGCTGCCGTGGCCGCGGGCTATCGGCGGGGCCGGTGGGGACCCGTCGACCGTGCCGTCCTGGGACTGACCACGGCACCGACCGACAGCCCTTCCCGGCAGCGCTTGTGTGCAGCGGTCGCGGAGGCCACAGGCGCGGCGGAGGTATGGCTCGCGGACGATTCGGTCACCGCTCACGCCGGAGCGCTCTCGCGGAGCTGGGGGGTCAGTGTGGTCGCAGGTACCGGAGTCGCATGTCTTGCAGTCCCCGAGCTGGGCCGAACCGCGCATCATCGGCGGACACGGCTATCTGCTGGGGGACGAGGGCGGCTCGTTCTGGATCGGGCGTGAGGGCCTGCGTGCGGTCCTCCGAGCATCGGACGGTCGCGGACCCGTGACCGTGATGTCCGACGCTGCGGCGCGGCCGGTTCGATGGACTGGAGGACCTCGGTGACCGGTTGCACAGCGCACGTCGACCCGTGAACGACATCGCCCAGTTCGCGCAGGACGTGCTCGCCAGTGCGGACGAGGGCGACCTGGTGGCGGCGATGATCGCCGAGGAGGCCACGGGCGAGCTGGTGCTGCTGATCCGCGCTGCGGTCGCCACGGTCAGGGCGGGCGTGGAGACGGTGCCGGTGGCGCTCGGTGGTCGTCTACTGGCCGAGCGAAGCCCCCTTCGGAGACGTCTGGACCAACGTTTGCTGAAGGAACTGTCCGGTATCACGCCGCGGTCGGCAGACGCCACTCCACTCGATGGTGCCCTGGCCATGGGACGCGCCTCGGACCCCGGCAGGTATCGTGGCCTGGTGCACATCTGGCCCGAGCGCTGACCGCATGACCAGGGCGCCAGCCTCCGCAGGTCATCGCTACCTGGCCATCGCCGGGGAGTTGGTCGAGCGCCTGGCCGCCGTGGAGTGGCCGCGCATCGATGCTGCCGCGACACTCATGACCGATGCCATCTCGGCCGATCATGTCATCCACGCCTTCGGCTCCGGACACTCGCACATGCTGGCCGAGGAATTGTTCTATCGGGCGGGGGGGCTGGTGCGGGTGCGGCCGATCCTGTTCGAGGGGTTGATGTTGCATGTCAGCGCGCCGCTCAGCACGGCGTTGGAGCGGATGCCAGGCCTCGCAGCGGCGCTGCTGGAGGACCATCCCATGGAACCCGGCGACGTCCTGCTCATCGCGTCCAACTCCGGCGGGAACGCGGTCGGCGTCGAGCTCGCTCGACTCGCACGCGACGCGGGCGTGCACACCGTCGGCCTGACGAGCTTGCGATACGCGACCTCGACGGGGGCGCGAAGTGTGGGTGGCCCGAGACTGCACGAGGTCGTGGACGTGACCATCGACAACGGTGGCATCGTTGGCGACGCGGCCATCGAGGTCGATGGCCTGGAAACCCGGGTCGGACCGACATCAACCGTCGTCGGCGCGGCCATCCTGAATGCGCTCGTCGCCGAAGTGGTCGAGCGGCTCGTGCTGCGCGGCATCGTCCCCGAGGTATATGCCAGCAGCAACGTCACCGGCGGCGACGCGGCCAATGCCCGATTCGAGCGGCCACGGTCCGGCGGATGACAGCCGCGTCGCCGTTCGCCGTTCGAGGGGTCATCGAGGGCTTCTACGGCCGGCCCTGGACGCACGAACAGCGTCTGGACCTCATCGGGTTCCTGGGCGAACGTGGCATGAACACCTTCGTCGTACGGCCCCAAGGACGACCCCCTGGTGCGCCGCGACTGGCGTGTCCCGTACGACGGGGAGGCGCTGGCCCGCCTGCGGGACCTCGTAGACCGCTGTCGTGCAACGGGCATGGAGCTTGCCTGGTGTGTGTCGCCCGGCTTGTCCATCCGCTACTCGGACGAGACGGACCTCGTCTCACTGGGTGACAAGATCTCGAGTGTGGCCGAACTCGGCGTGACCATGTTCGGCCTGCTCCTCGATGACATCCCACGCGAGCTCCAGCACCCCGAGGACATGGCGGCCTTCCCCGACCTGGTGCAGGCGCACGTGCACGTCGTGCGGCGAGTGCATGCGGACCTCCCGCCGCAGGCTCGCCTCACCGTGTGCCCGACCGTCTATTGCGGCACGGGCACCGAACGCTATCTCGCGGATCTTGCCAGTGGCATCGACCCGGGTATCGGCATCTTCTGGACCGGTCGAGCGATCTGCTCCGCGACCCTGGACCTCGCCGATGCCGAGGTCGTCGCGCGCAGCACCGGCCGGCGGGTCACGTACTGGGACAACTATCCGGTGAACGACGTCTCCATGGGGTACGAGCTCCACATCGGACCCTATCGGGGCCGGGATCCACGGCTGTGGCGCGCCTCTGACGGCATCGTTAGCAATGGCATGGAGTTGTTCGAGGCGTCCAAGATCCCCATTCGCGACCATCGCCGACTACTCTGAACGACCCCGAAGGCTACGATGCCGAGACGAGCTGGGGACGGGCGATGCGGGACGTGGTCGGTGAGGCGGACCTGGATGCCTTCTCGCTGTTCGCCGACAACGTTCGTTCGTCTTGTCTTGCGGTCGACGACGCGCCGGTCGTGAGTCGTGCGCTGGAGACGTTCCTGTTCCGGATCGACCCGGGCGATGAGGCCGATCGCCAGGCGGCCGCGGCGGAGCTGGGGGCGCTGGCGGACCGGCTCGCTGGCCGCTGCCTCGCACCTGCTGCGGGGGCCGGTCGCCAACCAGGCCCTGATGGACGAGGCGCGACCCTGGCTGGTGGCCTTCGAGCTGGGTGCTCGAGCCGATCCGGGCCATCGCGGACCTTGGCTGCGGCAGGCACACTGGACACACGACGCCGCCAGCGTTCTGCGCCCGTTCCTGGTCCGGTTGCGTCGGGCACGCGTGCGCGTGTTCGGTGACGCCCTGGAGATGACCCTGTCCGACCTGACCGGCATCATGTTCCGGCCGGGCGAGGTACCGGAGATCGAAGGAGGAGACACATGAGCAGACCGATCCGCCGTTCGGCGACCGTCGCGGTCGTGGTGGCGCTCGCACTCGGCAGGGCTTGCCGGGCAGCGCCGGCGGCGCAGGACCAGACGCTTCGCGTCGCCATGGGCTCGCCCGGGCGAGGCGGCCATCGCTGTCTGGGACGACATCAAGGCCCAGTACGAGGCCGCCCATCCCGGCTGGACGGTCGAGATGAACTACATGGACGATGACCTGTACGAGACCATCGGTCTCCAGAACCTGCTGGCGGGCCGCAACGCGCCCGACGTCTACTTCGAATGGACCGGTAGCCGGCTGGCGCAGCGCTATGCGGACGGGTACGCCGCCGACCTGACCGACGCCGTCACCAGCGGGCCCATCGCCGGTCTGTTCGACGACTGCCGTGTTCCCGGCGGCGACCATCGACGGCAAGGTGGTGATGG
This sequence comes from uncultured Chloroflexia bacterium, assembly GCA_963760625.1. Classification (GTDB taxonomy): domain Bacteria; phylum Chloroflexota; class Limnocylindria; order Limnocylindrales; family CSP1-4; genus JAFMJV01. The sequence goes on along the minus strand of CAVXDU010000013.1, from coordinate 138,876 downwards.
TGCCCCACACCGCCGACGTCTCCAACGTCCTGTTCTACAACAAGCAGATCCTCGCCGATGCCGGCATCACGCCGCCGACGACCTGGGCGGAGCTGCTGGCCGCCTGCGACACGCTCAACGCCAAGGGCATCATCCCCATCGCGTCAGGCAACAAGGACCTGTGGGCGGCGGGCAACTGGCTGAGCCACATGGCATCCCGCGTCGTGGGCGAGGACGTCTATGACGCCACCCTGGGCGGGACCGGCAAGTTCGACACACCGGAGTGGGAGAAGGCCTTCGGCTACATCGCGGACCTGACGGCCCACAAGTGCGTCAACGACAGCGCCAACGCCATCGACTGACAACGAGGGCGCGCAGCTGTTCTTCCAGGGCAAGGCTGCCATGCATGCCATCGGCTCGTGGCTGGTGAGCTGGGCCATCGGCGATGCACCGACGCTCGACTTCGACTTCGTCAACCTGCCCGCCATGCCGGATGGCGCCGGCGACCAGGGCAGCGTCATCGGGGTCGAGACGGGCTACATCGTCAACGCCAAGAGCGACAAGATCGATGCCGCCGTCGACTACCTGGCACTCGTCAACAGTCGAGCCAACGTCCAGGCAGTTCATCGGCGGCGGAGCTGAACCCCATCGCCAAGTCGGCCTCCGCGGGTGCAGGCAGTGGACAGCCGGTCCGCAGCGCCTGGCTGAGCTGCTGAGCAACGCACCGGCGGTCGTGTTGCCCCCGACACGGGCTACGACCTCGAAGATGGCCGACGCCCTGTTCGCGGCGGAGGCGGCCGTGCTGGGTGGCCAGATGTCGCCCGCGGACGCGCTCGCGGGCATCGACCAGCAACTGGGCCGCTAGCTTGATCGATCAGGCGGCTGCCCGTGCCGGCCGGTCCGCCTGCCTCTCGCGCGATGAAGCCGAACCGCGGCATCACGCCGTGGCTGTTCCTCGCGCCCGGCCTCGCCGTGTTCGGCTTCGCGGTGCTGCTGCCGATGGTCCTGACCGGCGGCTACAGCTTCTTCGACTGGAACGGCTTCGGGCCGATGACGTTCGTGGGCCTCGACAACTACGTCCGAGCCCTGAACGACGCGGTGTTCCGGGGCTCGTTCGTGCACGTGCTCATCTACATCGCCGCGACCCTGGTCCTGGAGGTGATGGTCGGACTCGGGCTCGCGGGCCTCGTGAGCATGAGCAGCGGTCGGCTCTGGTTCCGGGTGGCCATCTTCACGCCCGTGATGCTGCCGATGGTGGTCGTCGCGGTGCTCTGGTCGTTCGTGTACAACCCCGACTTCGGACTGCTCAACGGTGCCCTCGCCGCCGTCGGGCTCGAAGGCCTCCAGCGCATCTGGCTGGGCGACACCTCCACCGCACTGCTGGCCATCAGCGTCGTGTCCGGCTGGGTGTACGCGGGCTTCTACATGATCATCTTCTACGCCGCGTTCCGGCAGATCCCGTCCGAGGTGATCGAGGCGGCGCGGCTCGACGGCGCGGGTGAATGGGCGCTGTTCCGGCGCATCAAGGTGCCCATGATCCGCAGCGCCACGGTGGGTGGCGGTGCTGCTGTGCGTGACGGGCGGCTTCCAGGGTTTCGACCTGTTCTTCGTGCTCACCAACGGCGGTCCGTACGGCGCGACGGAGATTCCCACCACGCTCCTGGTCAAGACCGTGTTCCGCGACGGCGAGGTGGGCTACGGCTCGGCGATGGCGGTACTGCTCACGGCGGTCGTCCTGGCCGTCGGACTGGCGTACGCCTGGTTCCAGGGGCGGAGACGATCGGTCAGCTCCGCGGCTCGCCGAGCCATGAAGGCAGCTCACCGCACCGGTATCGGGACGACGAGCGCCTGGGGTCCTCGTCTCGGTATCGCCTCGCGCTCGCTGGCCATCCTGTTCTTCTTCCCGATGGTCTGGATGGTCCTGTCCAGCTTCAAGACGAACCAGGCCATCTTCTCGGCACCATTCGAGCTGCCGACCTCCATCGACCTCGCGCGCTGGGCCGAGGCATGGGACGTCGGGCACCTCGGTCGGTACGCGCTCAACAGCGCCATCGTGACCGGTGCGTCCGTGTTGCCCTCATCCTGGTGCTCGGCGCGGCTGCGGCGTTCGCGTTCAGCCGCTACCGGTTCCGCGGCCGCGGCCTCGCCATGGGCTTGTTCGCCCTGGGCCTCCTGCTGCCGCTCCAGTCGTACTTCATCGCCCAGTCGAACCTGTTCACCCAGCTGGCCATCACGGACACGCTGGCTGCGCTCATCATCCCGTACACCGCGATGGGCCTGCCGCTGGCGGTGTACCTGCTCAAGGTCTACCTGGATGCGCTGCCGGACGAGCTGTTCGACGCGGCCCGCATCGATGGTGCGAGCGACTGGCGGGTGTTCCGCGAGCTGGCGCTGCCGCTGCTCAGGCCGGGCCTGGCGACGGTCGCCATCTTCTCCGCGCTGGCCTGCCTGGAACGAGTTCCTGCTGGCCCTGCTGTACATCCAGGACGACGAGCTCAAGACCATCCCGACCGGACTGCTCGCGTTCTCCAGCCGCTACGTGACCGACTACTCGCTGCTGTTCTCGGCGCTGTCCATCGTGACGCTGCCGATGATCGTCATCTACATCGCCTTCAACCGGCACATCGTGGAGGGCATCACGGCGGGCAGCGTGAAGTAGGGCGTTGCGGACCGAGGAGCCCGATCCAGTGCACCAGCGCTGGTGCACCAAGGGTCGGGCGAGTTCGTCGTAGATGCCCCGGATCTGGGCCATGGTGTCGGCTGACAGCGGCGCCAGGTCCGCCGCGGCGGCGTTCGTGCGGGCCTGTTCGGGGGTCCGGGCACCCGGGATGGTCGGCTGTCACCGCGTCCGACATCAGGATCCAGCGCAGGGCGAGCTGGCCCATGGTGGCGCCATCGGGCACGAGCGGCCGAAGCCGCTCCACGACCTCCAGGCCGACCTCGTAGTCGAGGCCCGCGAAGGTCTCGCCCATGTCGAACGACTCACCATGGCGATTGAAGTTGCGATGGTCATCGGCTGCGAAGGTACTGTCGGCCGTGAGCTTGCCCGTGAGCAGGCCGGAGGCCATGGGCACGCGCGCCAGCACGCCGACGTCGTGCGCGGCCGCCTCCGCCAGGAACCGGTCCGCCGGTCGCTGGCGGACGATGTTGTAGATGATCTGGACGCTGGCCACGCCCGGGAACTCGAGCGCCTTGAGACCTTCCTCCACGCGTTCCACGCTGACGCCGTAGTGCGCGATGACACCCGCCTCGACCATCTCGTCGAGCGCCGCGAACACCTCCGGGTGATAGAACAGGTCGGTCGGCGGACAGTGCAGCTGGACCAGGTCGAGACGTTCCATGCCGAGGTTCTCGCGGCTGCGCGTGTTCCAGGTCGACGAATGCCTCTGGCGTGTAGTTGGCGGTCACCTGGTCGACGCGGCGACCCATCTTGGTCGCGACGATCAGCCGCTCCCCGGCCCGCTCGCGCAGGAACCGCCCGATGAGGCGCTCGCTGTGCCCGTCGCCGTAGACATCGGCCGTGTCATAGAGCGTGACGCCTGCATCGGCCGCGGCGTGGAGCGCGCGCATGCTCGATCGCGTCGTCGACCTGGCCCCAGCTGCCACCGATGGCCCACGCGCCAAAGCCGATGGTGCCGACGTCGTAGCCGGTCTTGCCCAGTCGTCGATGCTCCACCGTGTCGCCGTCCTTTCCTCTCCCGTCGATGACGACAGGGTAGGCCCGAAGCGACCTCGGCGGGCGGCACGGTCACGGTGGCAGGAGCCACCTAGCGACAACGCTGACCCCTGGGCGAGTTTCCTGCCGATCATGCATGCCCGGGATCTTCGGCGACGACGCGGGGCGCCGTCGCGGCCCCTCGAACGCGGCACGCACCACCAACGGTCCAGGTTCGTGCCATCGAGTCACGACGTGCATATGAGGCATATTCGGTTGGTTGGGACCCGCCCAAGAACCCGAGGACGCATATCTGGCAGGAATGCCGGGCCATTGCACTGCGACGCTTCGACGCCCGCGCGATCCCGCCTGCCCGCCGCGCCGGCCACCGACTCAGCCCCGGGGGAAGGCGTCCCAACTGCGGGGACCGTCATCGACCGAGTCGCCAGCGGTAGCCCGGCCAGGACCGTCGCGGCCGGCGAGCAGCTCCGCTGCCGCCTCCTCCGGGCTCACGGGGTTGACTGGCAATCCGGTACCCAGCTCCAGACCCGCGATCTCGCGCAAGCGAGGGTGGATCTCCCAATGCCAGTGATACGTCTCGTCGACCCGCTCCTTGACTGGCGACGTGTGGAGCACCAGGTTGTAGGGCGGTGCGTCCAGCACATCCATCTTGCGCAGCACCCCCTGCAGCGCGTCCGCGGCACCCTCCAGCTGTGCATCCGTGGCGCGACCGAAGTCCGCCTCGTGATGACGGGGCACGACCCACAGCTCGAATGGGGAGCGCGACGCGTACGGCGCGAAGCAGACCGTCGAGGCATCGGCATAGACCAGCCGATCGCGCCGGGCGACCTCGTCACGGACCAGCCGACACCACGGGCACATGTGCTCGCGGATGAGGAATCGCGCCGCACCACCCAGCTCCTCGCCCAGTCGATGCGGGATCTGGGGCAGTTCGTACAGGTCGATACACAGGTGATCGGTGCGGGCACCTGCCTGCGCGCCGACATTCTGGACGACCTGGACGTACTCGATGCCGGGAGTGGTACGTGCGCGCACGACCTGCTCCCGGGCCAGCGTGAGCATCTCGACCACGATGTCACGACGTTCTGATTCCAGCCGCTCGTGGTGTCCACGGGGCGCGGCGATCGTCGCCCAGGACCCGACGTCCCCCAACAACCCCAACCCGGGTCCCTTTTCCTCGTCCGTCTGCTCCTTCTCGCGCTCGCTGCCCGCGACGGTGAATGCCTGTGGCTTGAGCATCCGCACCCAGACTCCATCGCCTTCGGCGCGGTCACAGTTCTGGCACCGACCTCCTTCCGGCGCCACCTCCTTGGCCCGCAACGCGAATCGCGAACGGTCGTACCCCCGGTCGACCACGACCGCCACCCACCAGCCGGTGATCTCGTCCCGACGGAGCTCGAACAGCCCCCCAGCCATCGGGGTCAGGCCGCGGTCGAGGCGTGCCGGGGGAGGGCGCTGATCTCGATGGCTTCGTCCAGGCGATGCACCAGGGCGGTCGCGAACCGGTCGCCCGCGATCCGCACGCTCTCGGTCGATGGCAACGCCTGGTCACCGCTCCAGCCTGACTCCCGGGCGACCGAGGTGACCTGGATGCCGGTCAGGCCGCAGGGCTCGATGAGTTCGAAATCGGTCAGGTCGGTCGTGATATTGAACGCGATGCCGTGATAGGTCACTCCCCGCTCGACCCTCAGGCCGAGCGCACCGAGCTTGCGAGGCGGTCCGTCTGAGCCAGCCGGATCGACCCAGCAACCTGGGAAGCCGTCGCGCCGCTCAGCCGCCACGCCGTAACGAGCCGCCACATCGGTCATGGCCGCCTCCAGGGCACGCACGAACGGCCGCAGCAGCAGGCCAGCCTCGTGAAGGCCCACGATGGGATATGCCACCAACTGGCCCGGGCCGTGATATGTCACTTCGCCGCCGCGCTCCACCCGCACGACCGGCACACCCCTCGCAGCGAGCTCCTCATTCGACGCCCGGATGTGATCCGGATCCGAGTTTCGGCCAAGCGTGAGCACCGGGTCGTGTTCCAGCAGCAGCAGGGTGTCCGGCACGCGGCCGGCGACGCGGTCGGTCACCAGCTCGTGTTGGCGATCCCAGGCATCCTGGTATCGGATCCTGCCCAGCCATTCGCACCTAAGGTCCACGCCAGCACGATAGCAGCGCGTGGCTGTGCCGCACCGCCGTAGCGTCCCTGCTTGTGGTGTCCACGTCCCGCGCGTACAGTGCAGGTCTGGCGCGCCGTGAAGGCCGCGCCTCGGGCTGCCCGAAGGGTGCCCCTGCAGGGAGGAATGGCATGCGGCAACGACGAACTCTTCGTGTCCTGGCAGTGCTCGGAGCGCTGGTGCTGGCCATCGGCCAGGCCACCATCGCGGACGCCAGCACGCCCACTCGCTGGGGTTCCAAGCTCACGTCGAGCGTACAGCCCCAGAACTTCAACCGATCCTGCGATGACAACAGCGCTTCCCCGAATCCCACTTGCACCTGGATGTTCCGGCACGTCTTCAACCGCGACGGCGGGCAGAAGGCACCCAAGGACGGCTACGTCGACAAGGTGCGCGTGATCGCGTGCAGTGCGGGTGCGTTCTACCTGCAGTTCGGCAAGATCCGACACGATCCAAGTGACAGCAGCAGCTATCAGGCCAAGGTACGGACGACCAGTTCCAAGGTGAACTTCTCTGGGGACGCCGATGGCTGCAACGACGGCCACTACGACGTCCAGACCATCAACATCCCGGATATCCACGTCAACAAGGGCGAATATTTCGGCGTCCGGGCCAAGAAGCCGCTCGCACTTCGATGCAACTCCGGCAGCCCGAATATCCTGGAATTCGTGCCGCCGCTCGTGAATGGTGGCTCGTACTCCGATCCCGACGACACGAACGGGTGCGATCCGCTCATCGAGCTTCAGTACCGGTGATCCGGCGCGCGGGTCGCCCCGGCAGGACGACCCGCGTCGCCCCGACAGGACGACCCGCGTCGCCCGGGCTCGATATCATCCCGGAGTGACCTCGCCCCTCCCGCCCAGCCTTGCCGTTCGGGATACGCAGATCGACGGACATTCGTGTCTGCTGGTGAGCGCCGGTGGTCCCCAGGTCACCATCACCACGGACGTCGGACCACGGATCCTGTCTGTGATGCTGCCCGATGGGACAGGCGAAGGCCTGCTCGCGTCGCTGCCTGACCTGGCCATCGAACGAGACGGCTGGCCGCGGTTCCGGATGCACGGTGGGCATCGGCTGTGGGCCGCTCCCGAAGTTCCAGCCACGACATATCTCCCGGACGACGGCCCCATCGAAGTGGAGCAAGGCTCCGACGTGGTCTCTTGTGCCTATCTGGAGCAGTCGACCGGCATCCGTCGAACCGTCGCCGTCGTGCCAACACGCGACTCGGTGATGCTCGATCATCGCCTCACCAACGAGGGCACGGCAGCGGTCCAGGTGGCGCCGTGGGCCATCACGATGTGCACGCCCGGCGGGGAGGCCTGGGTGCCCCGGGACCTTGGCACGGCTGACCCGGATGGCGTCCTGCCCAATGGGTCGCTGGTGACCTGGCCGTACACCCGGCTTGGGGACGACCGCCTGATCATGGGTGATCCGGTGATTCGAATGCGCGCGGTTGCTGGTGCTCCCTCGCCGTGCAAGATCGGGATCGCAGGGCCCGTCGAATGGATCGCTTACCGGCTGGGCGGCGCGGTACTGGTCAAGCGCGTCGACCATATCAGCGGGGCGACCTACGCAGACTTCGAGGCATCGATCCAGTGCTACAGCGGTGGCGATTTCCTGGAGATCGAGACGCTTGGTCCGCTGGTCACACTCGACCCGGGTGGGCATGTGGACCATCGTGAGACGTGGTCCCTGCACGCGGTCGATCCAGCGCTCCGCATGTCCGAGACACTCGTAGCGCTGGGACTCGGTACCGGCAGCTAGTCCGGCCCGCCGGTGACCGGCGCCGGACACCCGCAGATGTCCGGCGCGATGCCCTTCCAGAGGTCAGGCCGCGGCGGCGGTCTCGACCTGCTCGAGCCAGGCGTGGATGGTCACGGGTCGCTCCAGTGTGTTGCCCACCGGTGACGTCCGGAGGACGACTTCGTGCAGCGCGGCGAGGGCCTCGGGCGTGGCATCCGACTCGATCCGCACCGCGATGTCAATGTCGGTGAATCCCGCATGACCGTCCTTGAGCCCGAAGAACACGGGCAGGTCGATCCTGCCCGTGAGATCGATCTCCAGGCTTGCAAGATCGATGCCGCGTGCCGTCGCACCAGCCGTGTAACCGATGGACAGGCAGGCACCGAACGCACCAAGGATCTGTTCCACCGGGTTGGACGCAGTGTCTGTGCCGCCGAGCGAACCAGGCTCGTCGGCGAATTGTGGCTCCAGCTCGCGGACCTGGATCTCGTTGCGGAAACCGCCCTGCCACACGACATTGGCCGAGAACCGGGTGCCGTCGTAGTCGGGCTGGGCCTGCACGTGCTGGATGAACGAGCCGAGGGCGCCTGTGTCGACGCCGTTGGCGGGAGCATTGGTGGTCATTCCGGTGTCCTCTCGAGTCATCGATTGCGGAGACGTCGATCCCAACCGGCCGTGGACCGGTTTCAGGGGGTGCGGCACCCGCCGTGCGTGCTTCGAGGACAAGAGTGGCCGCGATCCGTGACTGGATCGCTGGCCCCGGGACCGGTCCGTCGGCCCCGTCAGCGCTGTGGCTGCGTCAACTGGCCTGGGACGATGTCCTCCGCGCGGCGGGGCCGCGGGTACAGATCATGGTCGAGGGCTGACAGCGAAGCATCCGCGGAGGATGAGGCACGAGACGCCTGAGCGCAATACCCAGTGTGCGTCCGCACCCAGTGTGCATCCGCGACCTTGGTCGGAGCCGAGCTTCACGTCCTTCATGTTCACGGGGGCGCCACGCAGCTCCGCGTCTGCTTCCGCATGGGTTGGCCCGCAGTTGCCGACTCAACCCCTTCGACCGCGCAGATGTGCCTTGTCGGTGCCGACAGCAGGCTGATCATGTCAGGTATGCCTGGCAGGGATGTTGGGCGAAGGACCGGCGCCACGAGATCAGGGTTCTTGGCACTTGGGGCCCAGTCTTCGGTCGGTCATCCATCGGGTGGATAGGCGGCAGGTTCCAAGGACCTCGGATCGATCGGGGCCCTCTCCCGGCGACTCCGCGCGTGCCGAAGATGCCGCCGATGCATATCTGACCAGGAAGCCACGCCCCCTTCGACTTGCGCTCACACGACCACGGGTATCGGGGGCAGGTCCGGGGCTGCCGTCGGGGCTCGGAACGCCGCGGCGCAAGTGGCTTGGAACCGGAAGCCGCCGACCGGCGTCCGTACCCACGTTGGACCCCGGCGTGTGTCACCCCGCATCGCGCGGGTGTCCAGATGTCCCACCATTGCCGAACCAGATGGAGACCGTTCTCATGTCCAGTACCACACTGTCCCGCCGGATGACCCTCGCCCTGGTGAGCGGCCTGCTCCTGGCGTCCGTGGCCGGCTCTCCGGCAGGCGCCCAGTCCCCAAACCCGGATGCATCGGTCAGCGCGCCCGCGGTCGTTCCCACCTCGGACCCGGCGGACGGCGCCATCCCGGCCGTGCCCAACCCGACGATCATCAGTCCCATCGCGACGCCCTGGCAGAGCATCGAGGTCGCGCCGGACGGCCGGACCCTCACGGTCTACTTCTGGAATGGCTCGGACGGCTGCAATGGCCTCAAGGACGTCGAGGTCACCGTGGTCGGCGGAGTCACGACGGTCACCGTCTACACAGGGATATTGCCCGACGCGATGAGCCGCAGCTGCGTCGCCGCCCTCTTCCTGTACAAGACGAACGTCGTGCTGGAAGCGCCCATCCTGGGCGGCGGTGCCGTCTGATCGAACCATCCGCGGAGCATCCGTCGGTCGCGCGTTAGCGTGACTCGACGGCGATCCGCAGGCCCAACGCCACCAGGACGACTCCGGTGATGGTGTCGAGCGCTCGTCTGACCTGCGGCCGACGCAGCGCGTCTCCGGCGGCATTGGTGAACACTGCCAACCCGATCAGCCAGGTCAGGCCCATCGCCACGAACATCACCGCGAGGATCGCGGTCTCGACCGCTGCGTTGGGTCCCGGAGTCACGAATTGCGGTATGAAGCTGGTAAATAGCAGCGCCACCTTGGGGTTGAGCAGATTGGTCAACAAGCCCTCGCGAAAGGGCGATCCCGCCGGGACAGCGACCCTCGGTGCGGATGCCAGTCGGTGGTTGGCCGCACCTCGCCACGCCGACCACAAGGTCTGGATGCCCAGATAGAAGAGGTACACGGCACCCGCCAGCTGGACGATGGTCCATGCCTCGGCCGAAGCGCGCAGGATGGCCGCCAATCCCAGCACGGCCGCCACCGCCCAGACCATCAACCCGGTCATGATGCCCAGGGTCGCTGCGAGTCCCGCCCTCCGTCCGCCACTCAGGGAATTGCGTGCGACCACGGCCATGTCCGGACCCGGGGTTACGACCACGACCGCGGCCACGAGCAGGAACGCTGGGTAGTCCGTCACCAGGCGGATGCTACAGATCGATGGATCCAGTGGCCCGGACCAGGACAGGACCACTGATGACGATGCCGTCGCTGACGTCGACATCGATGCGGCTGGGGTCGCCCATTTCGACCCCTTGCAGGACCGTGATGCGCGATGGACCTCCGTGGAGTGCCAGCCAGCCGCCGAACGGTCCCGCCGCGGATCCGGTCGCCGGGTCCTCCCAGCCCACGATGGTCACTGACAGGTTGCGTGCTCGCCAGGTATCCGGGGTCACCTGGGCCACGAAGTAGCAGTTCATGCGCTCCCACTCTGCGATGCCTCGCAGGGCGTTCGTGACCGCCTCGTGGTTCATGCGCACCCGGCCCAGCGCCTCAACGCTCCTCAGCGGAAGGATCAGGGATTCGAGACCCGTGGACACCACCTGCGCAGGCAGCCCGTTGAGGATGTCGGTCGCATCCAGGCCGAATGCCTGCAGGACGGGCACGGGGTCGACCACCTCACCTTGAACGAGGGGGTTCTGGCGCAGGCTGGCCGTGCCGCCGCCCCGGCCTGCGGCGATCTCCACGTGGAGCGACTGCAGCCCGGATGGAGTCTGTTGGACGAAGTCGGCCTCCCCGAGACCACGTGCGAGGGCCACCGACACAGCCGTACCGATGGACGGATGTCCCGCGAACGGGATCTCGCCGGTGGGCATCCAGATGCGATGCCGGTAGGTCGCGTCCGGCACGGTGGCCGTCTGGACGAACGAGGTCTCGGACAGTCGCAACCTTCGGGCCAGTCGCGCCATGGCCTCGTCGGGGACCGCGTCCGCATCCCGGATCACCGTCAGCGGGTTGCCAGCCATTGGCTGCTCGGCGAACACGTCGAGGACATCGAAGGGTAGGCGAGGCATATGCCGATGTTACCGGCGTGGCCGGCCCCGGGGCGGGCTACCTCTCCTGCGTGTCCGTCCCGGACCGAGGCTCGTCGTCGGCGGACCTCATCCCCGAAGTCGCCCAATCCAGACCCATGTCCAAGACCGGACCCGACATCGTTCCGTCGGGCTCCACGATCAGGCCCAGGATCCACGCTCGCGAGGGCTCGATGGTCCCAGTGGCCGGTCGGGTGTCGTGGACGAGTTCCTCGAGGGCCATCCGGGCCTCCTTCGGGCGATGCGAATGACGCCACGGTAGGCCAGATGGGACGATCGGTCCAATCGAACGTGATGGTCACGTCGATAGATCACGTCGATAACAAGGCGCTCTTGGTCGCGGGCGCCGCGGTCGCACGGCGGGCCCTTGGCGGGCCCTCGGTCCCAGATGTCGCACGGTCCCGGACCTTGCCCGGGGGCTTCCACAGCCCGACGACCGCGACCTATCATCGCGTCATGCGACGACCAAAGGGAGCCATCGCCCTCACTGCCCTGCTGCTCTCGTTCGCTGCCGGCCTGGAAGTCGGGGCCGCTCACCCCGTTACGGCCCAGGATGGCGGATTGGGCGCAGCGCCCGGTGTCGGGCAGGTCCCCCCTCCGGCATGGGTCCAACCGGGCGCGCGCGTGACGTTCTACTCGGCCGCCGCAGCCGTGGCCCAGAGCCGATACCAGATCATCGAGGATCCCGACGGCGCGTGGCAGGATCCCGTCACGGGCAAGCGCTACCGGTCCACGGAGGACACCGGCGAGAGCGTCGGCGGGGCCAGCGGTGACGGTGTGTCCCAGGTGGATGTCGTTGCCGTCGAGGGCAACGACGTCGTGCTGTCGCTGGCCATGTACGGCATCGACCGGGGGACCGGCACGCTCGTGGTCCAACCGGGAGTCGGTGCGAAGGTGCCCGGTGGTGCCATCGATGGCCTATGGATCGCCCCCCAGTTGCTGGGCCAGCTCCAGACAGGATCGCTCGGTGGGCTCCTGGTCCTACGGGGCGACTACACCCTCAACGGCACGACGTACCAGGCGGTGAGCGTCGTCAACCCGACCCCGGGTGCATATTCCTCACAGACATTCGACACTGCGACCGGCGTGCTGCTGGCGTCCACCACCAACACCGCAGGGGCGATCTCGCCGATCCGGTTGGAGGGTCGGGGGTCGACACAGGGCGCGTCGCAGTTGACCATCAGCCGGTTCGTGAGCATCCGTCAGATGAGCACCCCGGGCATCGGGTCGACGGCGCCCAGATGGGTGGCCGGGACGCCGGAACTGTCGTATGCCGGTCAGTATCGATGGGTCAATCCAGTCGATCCATCGAGCGGTGACTTCACGTATCCGATGACGGCCCTGACCACCTTCACCGCGAGCGGGCCGACGTGGGCCACGTTCGGGTTCCGGTCGGTGGCCAACGTCGCAGGAGTGGCGAACCCAAGTGAGTCGACCGGGGTCTCGAGCGGCACGGGTCCGTACTGGTGGGATCCGGCGGCGCTGCAGGGCTTCTCGGTCGGCCAGATACTCGACACCGATCCGGTGACGACGATGACCGTGTCCGTGGCCGAGACCGGGCAGGGTCCGTCGGGGCCAGCGGTAACCATCGCGAGCCAGATTCCGGGCACCACGGGCCTGGCCACGTTCGACGTCGCGACCGGGGTCCTTGTGGGTCAGCAGATCAGCGTTGCGAGCAACGGTACGACGGTCCTGCTCGCGCTTCAGCAGATGCCCTGACCAAGACGCGACGAGACGCGTGCCGGAACGGGTCGGGGAGACCCTGCACGAACCTGCGCCAGTGACGTGCCAGCCCGCGCTGTGCCATGGCTTTCTTGGTCAGGTATGCATGGCCGGGATCTTCGGCAGGTCGCATGGGGGCGCCGGCGACCCACATCGCCAGAGGATCCGGTCAGATATCCATCGGCTGACTCGGTGACCAGGTCGCGAGTCGTCGGCGGCGGAGTGGGGGCCGACCTGACCGGAGGATGCTCGCCCAATATCCCGCCGATGACTATATGGCGGCAACCGAACGTGGACGTCACGAACGGCCCGTGCCGTTGATCGAGGATTGCCGTCCGATAGACGTTGTCTATCATCAACCGGATGCTGAACGCGCAGGTCGAGGGATTCGTGGCGGTCGCCCGTGAGGGGAACCTGCGTCGTGCCGCAGAGTTGCTCTTCGTCAGCCAGCCGGCGCTCACGGCACGCATCCAGGGACTCGAAGCAGAGCTGGGAACGCAACTGTTCCGGCGCACCAGGTCCGGCATGGAGCTGACCCACGCTGGTAGGGCATTCCTGCCATACGCGCAACGGGCGCTCGAGTCGTTGCGCGGTGGCGCGGCGCTCGTCGCCGAGCTCTCTGAAGGGGTCGTGGGTGAGCTAGCCATCGGCGCCGCGCCCGCGGTCAGCGCCTATGTCCTGCCGGAGCTCCTCGCGCGCTACACCGAGCGGCATCCCAACGTCCGGTTGGTGGTCCGCACCTCGCATTCCGAATCGCTGGTGGACATGGTGGTTCGGGGCGAGGTGCAGCTGGCCGTCGTCCGGGACATGCGCGACGCGCGCATCACGAGTCGACCCCTGTTCGAGGATGAGCTGGTCCTGGTGACGCGCCCCGACCACCCGTTCGCCGCCGCGGGCAGGATCGACATCTCGGCCATCCACGGCGCCCAGTTGATCCTGTTCGACCGCACGTCGAGCTACTACGACCTGACCAATGCCCTGTTCCGCAGCGCGGGCGTGGCACCCCGAGGTGTCATGGAGCTTGACAATATCGAGGCTGCCAAACGGATGGTGGAGCGGGGCCTGGGTGTCGCGCTGCTGCCAGGCACCGCCGTTGCGCAGTCACTCGCCGAAGGGTCGCTCACCGAAGTGGAGTTGGTCGGTGCCGGGCCCATCGAGCGGCGGATGGTGATGGTGGAGCACCAGGGAACACGTGGCCAGCCTGAGACGGTCGCGTACTTCGTGTCACTCCTGTTGCGCATCCCGGAACTCATCCCCCGTGCGCGTCCGGTCCGGGTGGAGTAGCCCGCCGGGAGGCTGAGGCATGCCCGCGCCCGGACCGTTCCTGGGCCCGTACCCGGCGCCGGGAGGGCTGAGCCCTCGCATCGCCCAGACCGGCGCCCGGCCGTCCGGCGACCATCGCCGACTGGGTCCGTGATCGTCAGGCCAACTCGATCGCCAGGAGCGCGGCTTCCACGATGTGGTCGGTATCGATGCCGGCGTAGCCGTAGAGGTCGCTGATGGTGCCTGATTGACCGAAGCGGTCCATGCCCAAGGGCACGATCGGAGCCCCGAACGCGGCGCCCAGGAAGCCCAGGGTGTGCGACGCACCGTCGAGCACGGTGACCATCGGGCGCCGCCGCGTGTCGAGGGGGAACAGCGTGCCCAGGTGGGGGAGGGTAGCGTCAGTGCGATCCCGCACCGCTGACAGCCGTCGTCCGGCAAGCTCGGCCGATAACCGGTCGGCCGAGGTGACCACGACAAGGCTGGCCGCGACCTCCTCGCGGACGAGCTGGCGGACGGCCCCGACGGCCTCGGGTACCACCGTCCCCACCGCAGCGATGGTGATGATCGGCGCGCCAACGGGGAGCGTCACTCCGAGATCCGCGGCCACTTCGGCGGCCTCCAGCAGCCGGTACCCGCCGGCGAGCACCTGGCGTCGCCACTCGGCATCGCCGAGGCGCGTGCGTACCGGCTCGGACAGTGTTTGGTCCACCGCCCGCGTGGTCAGTCGCAGATACGTGCTGAACCCAGTCGGGCCGCGCTCCAGGACCCCGCGGATACCCTCCACCAGGCACCATGCTGCCTCCTGGCCAAAGGCCGGTTCCCAGCTGCGCAGTCCCGGCAGTTCGATACCCAGCGAGGGCGTCACGCTCGACTGGTGTGCGCCGCCCTCCGGGGCGAGGGTGACGCCCGACGGCGTTGCTACGAGGATGAAACGGGAGCCGACGTACAGCGCATGGACCAGCGCGTCCAGGCCGCGAGCGATGAACGGGTCATAGACCGTCCCGAGTGGCACAAGTGGTTCGTCGAACAGCTCGGCCGTGAGCCCGAACTGGGACAACCACATGAACAGGTCCATCTCGCTGATGCCCAGCTCGATGTGCTGTCCCGATGGTCCAGGCTGCCACTTGAGCAGTCGTGGAGCATCGTCGTGAACGGGGGTCTCCGTCGGGGCGAAGACCCCTACGCGGTTGATCCAGCCGCCCAGGTTCGTGGACACCGACACGTCCGGTGACGCCGTCACGATGCGCTTGCCGATGCCCTCGACCCGGGCGAGGGCCGCGAGCGTGTCGCCAAGCACCTGCTGCGTTGACGTCTTCGCGGCGATGCGCACATCGACCTCGGCGGGCGCGGCCGCAGGCCCCATCGCGGCCGCCGCGTGGCTCCAGCGCCGTCGAAGCTCCTTCCCCCGATGCGCGAGCAGTAGACCCTCGGGTGACCGGGCATCGAACGCCGCCCATGGGTCGTCGGGGTCGGCACCCAGGGTGGGCGCGAGCGTCGCGACCTGCTCCGCGTTGAGCATCGCGGAGTGATTCAGCGGGTCGCCCGCGAAGGGCAATCGCCAGCCCTTCACCGTGTACGCGAAGATGACCGATGGGCGGGTCCGGTCGGCGTCGGCCTCATCCAGCACTCGCACCAGCGAATCGGTGTCATGACCGCCCAGGTCTGCGATGAGCCGTGGCAGGTCGGCATCCCCCGTCCGCCCCAGGACCGTGGCAAGGCTGTCCCGGTCATCCGGCTCGGCGCCAGCCAAGAGGCGTTCCCGCTGGTCGGCACCCGATCGCCGGATCAGGCCCTGGTACTCCTCGTTGGGCATCTCGTCGATCCGTCGCCGGAGTGTCTCGCCGCCGGGGGAGTCGAAAACGGCCTGAAGGCGGCTGCCGTACTTGGCTTCCAGCACTTGCCAGCCCGCCGCCCGGAACATCTGGTCCAGCCGACGGATCCGGATACCCGGCACCACCCGGTCCAGGCTTTGCCGGTTCAGGTCCACCAGCAGGGTCACATTGCCGAGGCCCTGGAGCGGATCCTCCAGGACTGCCTCCCAGACATTGCCCTCGTCCAGTTCGGCGTCGCCGACGGTGGCCACGAAGCGCCGGTCCGGCCAGCGGATTGCCTCGTCCCGAAGGTGGGCACGCAGGTACTGGTCGGCGAGGGCCGCGAACATCGGCGCTACCGCGCCGAGACCGACCGACCCGGTAGAGAAGTCGACCTGGTCCGGGTCCTTGGTTCGCGACGGGTACGACTGGAGGCCACCGAACTGGCGAAGCGTTGTCAGCCACGTGGCGTCCAGGTCGCCCATCAGGTATCGCAGCGAGTGATAGACCGGGCTCGAATGGGGCTTGATGGCAACCAGGTCATCGGGCCGCAGCCAGCGGAGGTACAGGGCGCACAGGATCGAGACCATCGATGCGGAGGACGCTTGGTGACCGCCGACCTTGAGCCCATCGGGGTTGGGTCGGACCACGTTGGCTTCATGGATCATGCGCACGGCGAGCCACAGGACCCGTTGCTCGATCGACTCCATGACCGATGTCCCATGGGTCACGACGGACCCAAGCACCCGGCGACCGGTTCGCGGGCGGCGACCCGCTGCTGGATCCACGATGGTCACGAGCCCCGGCTCCTCCCCATCCGGCCCGGTTGCGTCCGCAGCCGCTGTCCCGGATAATGGGACGCATGTCCCGAATCTACCCTGCATCGTACCGCGGCCGTGCGATCCGGGGCAACTACTGGGGAGTGCTCGACCACAACGGAGCGATCGTGTGCAGGTCGCGGATACCGGATACGTCACTTGGACGATCTCTCGTTGTGGGACTGATCCGCGCGTTGGAGGCCGCCATGTCCGCGCCACCGCGAACGGTTCGAGGGTGGCCGAGCGTGGGCCAAGTAGGTGGACCGCGCCCGGTTGGTTGCCACACCGGGCGTCGGCCGATCCCAGGTGGCGATCAGTCAATGGGCGTGAGTCTGTCCGTGTTTCTGCGACGCCTGACGCAGCCTTCAGCACCAGGTCCGTGACCGGCTCACCGATGTCCCGCTGGGCCCTGGTGATGGAGGCGTTCGCCGATCGGGACACCTGGGGTGTCCGCGAGTTGGCCACCCACCTCGGCCTCCCCCGCAGCTCGGTGCATCGCATCCTCCACGAGCTGGCACGCCTGGAGTTGCTGATGGAGGCCGGGACTCCCGGCCGGTTCCGGGTAGGGCCCTCCCTCGCCCGACTTGCCGTCCTCCTGGCGGAGCGCATCGACGTCCGCACGGTGGCGCGGCCGCACATGGAAGTTGCGTCCGCGGAGCTGGATGAGACGCTGGTCCTGGCCTTGTACGCACCGGCGCGACGGCAGTTCTGGGCCGTTGACGCGGTCGAATTGACCCATCCCATCCGCTACATCTGGGGTCCCCTGCGCCACTGGAGCGACGTCCACATCGGATCGAGCGGCAAGGGCATCCTGGCCTTCCTGCCGGAGCCGGAACGGGACGCCATCCTGGCCGCGCTGCCTGATCCGGTCCCGGGATCCAGGCCGGTGACGGTCGCGACCCTCCGAGCTGAGCTCGATGCAGCACGCGTGCGTGGCCATGTCCTCAGCCACGGCGAGCGCTTCCCAGGTGCCGTGGGCGTCTCGGCACCCATCAGGGATGCCATGGGCCGGATCATCGGCGACCTGATCTTCGGCTGGCCCGACAATCGCACGAGCGCGGAAAAGGAGGCTCGAGCGGGCGCGCTCGTCATGCGTGCAGCGGCCCTGGTGTCGGCTGGACTTGGCTTCCGCGACGCCTGACTCGGTTCGGTGCCCCACTACTGCTATGGTCGGTGAGGCGGATGCCGGCCGAACGAGTGACCTGCCGCCGTTGTTCATCGAGGGTCGCGACGTGCGTTTCACATCCTTGGCCTCCGTTCGTTGCCTGCGTGACCACGGAGAGCCGACCGTGGCGCAGGCTCGAGTCGAGTAACCCTGGTGTCGACGTCCATCGACCTGCTGGCGACCCTCCGGGCTGGCCTGCCCGCGTCGACCGGTCGACCCCGTCACGTGGTCATCGTGGGCGCCGGCATGGCGGGCCTGACGAGCGCGATGCTGCTCAAGGAGGCCGGCCATCGGGTGACCATCCTCGAGGCGCGCAACCGGCTGGGCGGTCGCATCTACACCTACCGTGGCTTCGCGGGGGGCATGTACGGCGAGTTCGGCGCGATGCGCTTCCCGCGTCAGCATCACCTGGGCCAGCACCTCATCCACGAGCGGTTCCGGCTGCCGACCACCCCGTTCCCGATGAGCCGACGAGGACACGTTCATCCACCTGAACGGCCAGGAGCGTCCGGCGGAGCGAGTTCCGGCCGGACTCGTTCGACTTCCCGCTGGCGCCCGCCGAGCGCGGCGTTTCACCCGCGGACCTGATGCTGCGGCATCATGGCACCGCTCATCGAGCTGGCCGAGCGAGCCAGGTGGCTGGACCAGGCTGGTCGAGCGGTACGACCGGTACTCGCTGCTGGGCTATCTCATCGAGCGAGGTGTGAGCGAGGGAGCCCGGGCGCTGCATGGGGCCCGTGCTCAACCTCGAGGGCCGGTTCCACTTCTCGCTCGTGGAGTGGTTCTGCCACTACCACGAGGACGTGTTCGGCGACCTGGAGTACATCGACGCGGGAGCGGACACGCTGGCCGGCGTCTTTCGCGCCGATGCTCGCTCGACGACATCCGCTTCGGGGCGGAGGTCCATGCCATCGAGCAGGGTCCCGACGGCGTGATCGTCAGCTATCAGACGGAGGTCGGAGGCGAGGGCGTCGTGAGCGGCGACGAGTGCATCGTGACCGTGCCGTTCGTGCTACTGCGGCACATGGAGATCGGCGGCCTGGACGTCGCCAAGGCATTCAACCTGCGCAACGTCTACTACGGCCGAGCACACAAGATCTTCATGCAGTTCAGCCGCAAGTGGTGGGTCGACGGACGAGCACATCACCCACGGCGTGACGGTCACGGACCTGGCCATCCGGAACGTGGTCTACACGCCGGCCGGCCAGAACCCGGACATCGACCGGGGTGTGCTCATCGCCTCATATGCCTGGGAGCAGGACAGCATGGCCTACAGCATGCTCAGCGAGCACCAACGGATCGCCCAGGCCATCGAGGACCTGTGCCGGATCCATCCCCAGGCGCGTGACACGTTCGAGTTCGGCGTGTCCCACGACTGGGCGCTCGACCCGTACGCCGGGGGCATCGGGCCGCTGTTCCGACCATTCGAGATGTCGAGCGAGGCCTACGACGATGTCATCCGTCCGGTCGACCGGGTCTGGTTCGCGAACGACGCCTGCGACCAGAAGGGTCGCCGCTGGATCGAGGGTGCCATCGCGGCCGCCATCAAGAACGCGTTCGCCATCCACACCGGGATGCGCAACGAGCTGCCGGTGGCGCCCGACATCTGACCCGCCGGTGCGTGGAGCCCAGCCACGCAGCGATCGAGTTCGAAGGCGCGGTCCGTCGGGCATTTGACACAATACGAGACCATCAACTACCTCATGAACAAGGACGCGGTGGGCTCGACCGTTAACCCCACGCTCGAGTTGCGCCTCGAGGACGTCGGCTTCACCAGCGCCCAGTAGCCAGATCGACAGCCGGGGGGCATCGACGCCCGGCTCGTCCAGCCCGGTCCATTTCGGCGCCGGACCTCGATGGACGGGCGCCGGGGCTGGGCGATGTCGGGATAGGAGACCATCCATGCCGTTGTTCGACCTGCCACTTGCGGAGTTGCGGGCGTACTCCCCGGACCTCGCAGTACCGCCGGATCTGGAAGCGTTCTGGTCTCGCACCCTGGCCGAGACCAGGACCCACCCACTGGAAGCCATGTTCACGCCCATCGATACCGGCCTGACCCTGGTCGATACATTCGACGTGACCTTCCGCGGGTTCGGGGGCCAGCCGGTCAAGGGCTGGCTGCACGTGCCCAAGGGATCGAGTGGGCCACTGCCGGCGGTGGTGGAATACGTCGGCTACGGCGGCGGACGGGGACTGCCCCACGAGCGGATCATGTTCGCGGCGGCGGGCTACGCGTACTTCCTCATGGATACCCGCGGGCAGGGGTCCACGTGGTCGGTTGGCGATACTGCCGATCCCGATGACGGGGCGCCTGCGCACCCGGGATTCCTGACCCGTGGCGTCCTGGATCCGGACACGTACTACTACCGGCGTGTGTTCAGCGACGCGGTCCGGGCGGTGGAGGCAGTACGGACGCACCCGGCGGTCGACGCCGCGACGGTCGCCGTGACCGGCGCCAGCCAGGGTGGAGGCATCGCGCTGGGCGTGGCGGCGCTGGTGTCGGACCTGGCCGGGGTGGCCACGGACGTGCCATTCCTATGCGATTTCCCGCGCTCCACGACCATCTCGGACACCGCCCCGTATCTGGAGATCGTGCGCTATCTCAAGGCCCATCGTGATCATGTCGACCAGGTGTTCCGGACCCTGTCCTATTTCGATGGGGCGGTTCTGGCACGGCGGGCGACCGCTCCCGGGTTGTTCTCGGTCGCGCTCATGGATCCGATCTGCCCACCTTCGTCGGTGTACGCCGCGTTCAATCGGTACGCGGGTGAGAAGCAGATCGAGGAGTATGCATTCAACGAGCACGAAGGCGGACAGGGCTTCCACGATCAGGTCAAGTTGCGCTGGCTCGCGGAGCGACTCAGGTGAACCCCGTGGGCCAGGGCAGCCGACCCATCCCATGGCAGGACCGCTCTGCCGGCTCGTCCGCGGTCGTATGGCGATCCGACCGCAACCCCATCATCCCGAGGGACCTGCTGCCACGTTCCAATAGCATCTTCAACTCTGCGGTCGTGCCTTTCGAGGGTGGCTTCGCGGGTGTCTTTCGCGTCGACGACACGACACGGACCATGGATCTTCACGCTGGACGTAGCGCGGATGGGGTCACCTGGGATATCGATGTCCAGGCGATCCGGTTCGAGACCGATGACCCACGCGTGTCAGAGTTGCACGAGCGACCGTTCGAGCACGCGTACGACCCACGCGTGACCTGGCTCGAGGATCGTTGGTACGTCACATGGTGCAGCGGCTACCACGGACCGACCATCGGGATCGCATGGACGCTGGACTTCCAGGTCTTCCATCGGTTGGACAACGCGTTCCTGCCGTTCAACCGCAACGGCGTGCTGTTCCCACGCCGGATCGGTGGCCGGTACGCGATGCTCAGCAGACCCAGCGACAACGGCCACACACCGTTCGGCGACATCTTCTGGTCGGAGAGTCCTGACCTCGTCCATTGGGGACGACATCGACACGTCATGGCGCCCCAGGCCTGGACGTGGCAGTCGACCAAGATCGGGGCGGGACCGACGCCCATCGAGACGTCCGAGGGGTGGCTCCTGCTGTACCACGGCGTGCTGACGTCATGCAACGGGTTCGTGTACTCGATGGGTGCAGCGCTCCTTGACCTCGACGAGCCATGGCGGGTCATCGCCCGCGGCTCGGACTACCTGCTCTCACCGCAGGTGCCGTACGAGCAGATCGGTGACGTCCAGAACGTGGTGTTCCCGTGTGCCGCACTGAGGGAGGACGATCGGATCACGATCTACTACGGGGCCGCGGATACGGTGACCTGCCTGGCGCACGGCTATGTCTCCGAGATCCTGGACTTCATCCGCCGGTAGCGTCCGGGCCGAGCGCTGACGCCGGGAGCGTCGGCTCCCCAGGCTGAGTCCGAGGTCTGGCGATCATGACCAGGTCAGCCACGCTCGATGAGCGGCTGGCTGTTTTGGCCGGATACGCATCCACGGGATATTGGGCAAGGCAGACCTTGGAGCGCCTCGGTGACACCGCTGGATTCCATGCTGGTGGCGGCCAAGCAAGCGCTGGCGGGATACATGGCAGGAAACGGGCCCACGGACCTTGCCGTGCATCCATCGGCCGCATGGGTGGCGATAACGACGTCGGCCTGGAGCGCTCGGCGTCCGGGCCGAGCCGGCAGGGTCGATCTCAGGCTGGCTTGGGCCGGGCACCTGGCCAGTACCCGGCCCAGGATCGGTCACATGGCCGGGAATGTCTCCACGACCTGCACCGAGGCGCCCCCTTGAAGGACAGGGCATCCCTTGGCCAGTGTCACCGCCGCATCGAGCGAGTCGGCCTTGATGATGCTGTAGCCAGACGGGCCCGACGCGTCGTTGGTCACCGAGCCGTTGGCGGCGATGGTGCGCCACTTCGAGGCCGGATTGCCACCGTCGATGAGTGCGTCGCCCAATTGCCCGAACCACGTGGTCCAGGCTTGCATGACGCGCGCTCCCTCCTCGGGGGACTCTGGCATCGAGCCGCCCTGGTACAGCAGAACGAAGTTCGCCATTCGAAGTTCCCTTTCGCAGACTCCTGGCGGTCACTCGCCGCCGATCTGATACAACGACGAACGGGCCGAACCGGAATCGACATGAACCTGACTCAGCTCGGGCGCTCTGGTCCTGCAAGGACGACACGAGGGGAAGCAGATCGCCCTGCTGGCGCCGACCGCGTGGGCTCGAGCACGTGCGCTAGGCTCCCGCGAAGGACATGGTGGCTCGCGACCTGACGATCCCAGCGCTGCGCACGCATGAGTGAGCGACAGGCTGCACTGCGTGCGGCGCTGGGGCGCGTGGGCGTATGGAGCTTCGCCCTCCATACCAAGACGGCACAGGTGGAGTGGGCCGCCCTCGACGCGTACGGATCGGCCGGGTACCGGGCGACGTGAATCCCGGAGGGCATCGGCACCAAGGAGGCGTTCGCGCACGCCGCGGTCCTGCTCGCTGGCTCGGAGCGGATGGTGGTAGCGACCGGCATCGCGAGCATCTACGCCCGCGACGCGATGGCCATGGCGAATGGGGCACGGACACTGGTCGAGGCGTACCCGGGCCGGTTCCTGCCGGGTATCGGCGTGAGTCATGCCCCGTCCGTGGAGACACGGGGTGCGGTGTACGAGCGCCCGGTCACCCGGATGCGCGCGTACCTCGATGCCATGGAAGCGGCCACATCGGGGGCCTTTTCGCCGAAGCGGCTGGCATCCCCGAGGCAGACAACATCGGCCATGTGGAACGGGCGCCGATGGTCCGCACTCGGCTCGGACGGAGCCGAGGATGGCGCGCCGGTTCGGTCGCATCACCCTCGTGAACACCATCGCCGTCGCTCGTCAGGACGTGTACGCCGGGGGGTACTTCGAGAACGCCGCGGGTATCCCCGAGGCCGACCGCATCGCGCGATGGCGCCGCTAGCACGAGGAAGCAGCGAACGTCGAAGCTCAGCCCGTCGTACCCACGCTACCAGCGGCGTCATGGCTGGCGACGGGCCGACGATGTGGGTACCCCGGTTGCTACAGCACTGGGGTACCGATTGGGAAGAGATCGGCGTGACGTCCGGCACTGGACATCAGATCGCGACGCTGGCAGCCTGCTGGGCCGAAGGAGGTCGTCATGTCGTTCAACCAGGACATCGTGGCTCGCAGCAAGGCGAACGGCTGGTTCCGCGAGGTGCTCTCGACCGGGCCTCACTGCCAGGTCGTCGTGATGAGCATCCCGGTGGGCGGGGACATCGGGGAGGAGGTCCACGACCAGGTCGACCAAGTGCTGGTCTGCGTCGAGGGCGAGGGACTCGCGGTCCTTGGGGGCGAGCAGAGCCCGGTCCATCCCGGGCACTTGGTCCATGTGCCCGCGGGCACCCGCCACAACCTCGTGAACGCAGGGTCGGCCGATCTCAAGCTCTACACGGTCTATGCGCCGCCCCAGCACGCGGTGGGCACGATCCATCGGACGAAGGCCGAGGCCGACGCGAGCGAAGAGCACTACTGAGCCCTCGCGTCCGCGCCGGCAGGATGTGGTCGACGTTGGTGGCTGGCCGCCCGCTGGGTGAGCCAGCGTCTATCCACTGGCACAAGGGGCTGCGCAGCAGCTGCCGCGCTCGCCGAACACGCCAGTCCGAGCCGTAGCCGCGCTGCGTCGTGGTCCCACCGCCACAGGCGAGGCACCGGCCTTCCGCAGGAGGTGATGCGCAGGCAGCCGGGGCAGGGATGCGCGCCCGTCAGGAACCTCGCGCGCGTTCCTCATCTTGGACGAGGCCGTTCACCGTCGCCGGGCTGAACACGCCCGTGCGGATGACGATGCCGGCCAGGATGAGCGCGACCGGCCACGAAGAGTCTCAGGACTCCCTTTGGGCGATGCAATCGGTCGGGTCCGGTCGCGTGGAGCGGGTGCCCGGGCGTTGTGGGGTAGCCGCCGCGATATCCGCGCACTTTTGGTATCAAGGGGGACCGCGGTCCCCCAGGGCTCCAGTCGACCCGGAAGAAGCCCCCCGGTGAGGGCGACACCGGGACACTTTTCCTGTGCGGTTACACCTAAGCACCCTGGCAGTGCCTGAATTACAAGAAACGGGAACGCGCCGCTGCCTCGAGTCGAATTGCGGCGGCGCAGTGGGCGAACCCGTCAGGCGGTCGGTGACTCGGCGGGTATCGGGTATGCGGCTGGAGCGGATGGGATCGGGCCCGGGGAGCTGCCCGCAGCCGTGACCCTGAACTCCTGCTTCATGCCCAGCAGGAAATGCGGCGGCCCTTGCGGCGCGGCCGACCCCGCCGCGTTGGGTGCCCCAGAGGGCGGTGGAGTCTGGCTGAAGTCCGGCATCTCGGTCGTCCCCTGGGGGATGAAGCAGATCGCGAGGTACTCGCCCTCCGGTAGCGGGCCGATGGCCGTCATCGGCGATGGGACGCCGGTGGCATCCATGCCCATCACGGCCGACTCGCCGGGCGCGGCGAACAGGACGCCCGCCGTGGTGACCTTCGCCTGGCCCTCGTCGGGAGGCAGCGCGAGGAGCTCGTCGAAGGACTCGGTCACCCCGTCGTTCTTGCGCGCGACGATCAACTGGTGAAGCTCCGTACCCGCATTGCTGAACGTCAGTGTCGAGCCTGCGGGCACGGTGCTGGGCAGGCCCCCGAAGTAGTAGTCATGTGCGGTCACCGCGATGACCGGTCCCCCGGGCACACTCGGCGAGGCTGACCCGTCCTGAGCGACGACCTGGCTCGCCGTCAGGGCGAGGTACGCGGCCATCAAGGGCAGCGCGACGACGGCGCGACGCGTGATCATGCGAGACCTCCTTGGGCGAACAGGCTGGACGCCCGTGCGCTGGTCGTAACGGTACTCCCTTGCATTCGACCGGCGAGCAGCCTTGACGCCTGAGGCACCGCGGGCGCCTCGTGGGGCGCTGGGTTGCGTAGACTCCCCGTCTGCACCTGCCCAGACGGGACGCCCGTCGGGCCCCACCGGCGGGTGCGTTGTCTGCCATGAGCCTTGGCCTACTGGTCGTCGTCCTCGAGGGACCCGACGGACCCGAGCATGAACGCGTCGACCTTGGACAGATGGCCCTGCCAGTAGCCGATCGGGATGGCGACACGTTCACCGCCTTGCCACACCATCGCGTCCCTGAGGTGGAAGAAGCTCGGTGGGATAGAGTCGATGCTCACCTCATCACTCGCCACGCGCAGGGCGATGGCGACAGGGTGCAGGCCCTCTTCGGGGGAGCTGATGGCCATCTGAGCGGCCTGACCCTCGATGTACTCGCGCGGCGACACCATCTCACCCGTCAGGATGGTCCCACCCAGGACGACGGTGACGCTCGCGCTCGTCAGGCTACCGCTGCTGATGAGTACCGCCAATGCCCACAGCAGGGGCGGCGCACTTTCGGGGGGTTCCATCTCGACCTCTCGAACCGTTGGGGCTGGTCGCCAGACATCATGAGGCCCCGGCGCATGGGCCCCGTGTATGGCGCCATCACTACACTTCGCGGGCCATGACGGACGACGATAGACTCCGGTGGCCTGATCCCCGCCCATGAACGCCTGGACGTGGTCGCGGCCGTCTTCCTGACCGGTGAGCTCGTCGGGACGCCCGGGACCGTCGCGAGCCAGCCGTCGAGGGAGTACCCCACGAGCACCACCCGCTCGGGGTCGCCACCGTGGGCGGACCCGATCGCCCGGGCCACGCCGACGGCACATGCGACGTCCTCGAACGAGGCCGGGTAGCCGGCACCGTCGGTGTCGGCCAGGCGCCAGCTGGTGATCATCACGACGGCTCCCTGGCCGGCGAGCGCCGCCCCGGACGGCCAGCTAGGGCCTGGGGGTCTGCGCGCCACCCGGCAGGACGACCATGATGGGCCAGCGACCGCCCGAGGTCGGCGCGCTGATGGCCATCTTCGGCTGGCACTGTAGGGGGGACCTCGAAGTCATTGCAGTCGATCGGCGGGGGTGTTTGGGAGGTTGCGTCGCCACTGTGCGACCTCGACCGTGCTGCAGAGGCCCGGGATGTCGGGGTCGCAGGTCCCCGACGCGACCGTGCGCCGTGGCTCGGCGACGGCCGGGCCTGACGAGGGCACGGCGCTCTGGGCGGTCACGGGCGGTGCCGAAGCCGAGACCACGAGGGCCACCGATGCGAGCAGTGGTGGGGGCGACAGGCGACCCTCCACGGCGACCAGAATTAGGCCATCCCGAGACAGCGTCACCATCGGTCGCAGGGTGGTGATGGCGTGGCTGATAATCTGGCGCGCTGCCTGGACATCGGCCACCGATGGAGTGGGCCGGGTGTTCGATGAGCCGCCCTGGCCGCTCGACGCCGTTGCAGGACCAAGCCCTGACGAAGTCCTCTTGCTGTTGCGTCTCGATCGTCCCGTGACGGACGTGCCGCGTCATCTGGATGGCCGCGGCGGCTTCCAGCCCGCAGTCCCGAAGCAGACACGCGACAACGGTGCCAGTGCGCCCGAGGCTAGATGACGTCTCCTGCCAGCATGTCCACCCAGTAGAGCCGGTCGACCCAGACCGGTCCCTCGGCGTGATACGCGATCGGCGCGGTGATCTGCTCCGCCTTGCCGGTCATGGTGTGCTCACGGCTCGAGCATGACCTTGCCCCGGGCGGCTTGGGTGGGCGTCGCGAGGGCGTCGAGCGCGGCCTCGAACTGGTCGAGCGAGAACCGGTGGGTGACGACGGGCTGCAGGTCGAGGCGGCCGGCGTTGAGGAGCGCCACGACCTGTGCCCAGGTGCCGGCTGTGTAGCCGAAGCTGCCGCGGATCCGGAGATCGTTGTTGACGATGTCGTCGGGCCTCAGCGGGATCGTCCTGCCGTGCCCGCAGATCCCCAGCAGCAGGACCTGGCCGCCACGTCGGGCCGCTTCGAGCGCGCTGCCGACGGCCGTGATGGTTCCGGCCGCCTCGATCGCCACGTCGAAGGACCGCGGCTCGGGACGGTCGACCGAGTACTCGTCCGCCCCCATCGCGTACGCCAGCTCACCCTGTGCGGGGCGGCGACCCGTCACCGTGACCCACGCCGGCGACCACAGCCGGACGAGGTGCGCCGTGAGCAATCCGAGAGTGCCGGCACCGATGACGACGACGCGGGCTCCGGGCTGGAGGTCGATCACCGAGAGCCCGCGAAACACGACGGATGCAGGCTCGACCAGCGCGCCGGACTCAAGGGGCACCCCGGCATCGAGCCGGTGGACAAGGTGCTCGCGCGTCGTGACGCTCGGGCCGGCGGCACCGTCCCGCATGAAGCCCAGCTCGTCGTAGACCGCGCACAGGTTCGTGTGGCCACGACGACACGCCTGGCAGACCGAGCACGGGATGATGCCCTCGACCACCACGGCATCCCCGGGCACGACCCTGGTGACCTGCTCGCCCACTGCCGCCACGGTGCCGGACCACTCATGGCCCAGGACGAGGGGGTAGCGGATGTAGTCCGGGTCCATCGAGCCGCCCACGATCTCGAGATCCGTTCCGCACAGGCCGACGTGGCGAGGCGTGACGCGCACCTCCAGTCCGGAGGGAGGGGCCCAGGATCGAGGTTCGACCCCGACGTCGCCGGGTCCGCGGACGACGAGTGCTGGCCCCTCGCCGGTCGCAGGTGCGCCCTGCGGCTCGATCGCTGTCACGTCTACTCCTTGCCTCCGAGCGGGGCTCGCCACGGCTGTCCACCGATCGCCATGGCCATCTCGTCCGCATGTGCACGGACGGTCCGTCCCAGCTCCTGCAATCTCCATTCGGCGCATGTCGGCCTTTGACATGCCTCACGCGTTTGACTACCGTCGCTCGCATCGTAGTGCCGAATGTCATTCGGTACGTACGAACGATAGAAAGGTGGAGGGCGCAGTTGCTTACCAGGAACGCAGGCCCTGCGGCGTCAAGCCGCCGAAGCCCGAGATTCATAGCGCTCATGGTGTTGACAGCAGCGGTGGCGACAGCGGCGCTTGCCGCGAACTCCCATCCGGCCGCCTCCGCGGGCGAGGCGCTGGAGCCGGCCGAGATCACGCTGTGGCACAACTACGGCACCGAGGCCAACGCCAAGGCGACCGATGCGCTCATCAAGGCGTTCGAGGCCAAGAACCCGGGCGTCACCGTCAAGGCCGTCTCGCAGCCGGCCGACCAGTACTTCGACCTGCTCCAGGCGGCCGCGATCTCGAAGACCGGGCCCGACCTCGCCACCCAGTGGACCGGCCTGTTCGACCTCAAGTACAAGGACTACCTCCAGCC
Source organism: uncultured Chloroflexia bacterium (assembly GCA_963760625.1). Taxonomy (GTDB): domain Bacteria; phylum Chloroflexota; class Limnocylindria; order Limnocylindrales; family CSP1-4; genus JAFMJV01. The sequence continues at coordinate 110,307 of CAVXDU010000013.1, read as the reverse complement.
GCTCAACGACCTCGTCCCGATGGACGAGCTCAAGAAGATGAAGGGCATCGACTTCGCGTCGCTCAACTTCAACGCGGACGACGGCGTCCTGGTCGTGCCGCTCGACCTGCAGTTCTACAACGGCTTCTACAACAAGGAGCTGTTCGACAAGGCCGGCGATCGCGTCGTTCCCGACGACGTGGGACGAGCTGTTCGCTGCGTGTGACAAGCTCAAGGCGGCCGGCATCACCCCGTTCACCTACGGCACCGGCGGCCAGGCGCTCGGCGGCGGCTTCTATCCCTGGTACGACGTCAGCTACCTGATGATGTACCTCGCCCCCGACGAGTGGAAGAAGCTGTACACGGGCGAGATCCCGTGGACCGATCCGGCCGTCCAGGCCCAGTTCGACAAGTGGGCATCGCTGTTCACCAAGGGCTGCACGAACACGGACGTCCTCACCAACCAGGACTCCGTCGCCCAGTTCGAGAACGGCGAGGCCGCGATGACGATGGAGGGGACCTGGCAGATCGCCGAGTTCCAGGAGAAGATGGGCGACAAGGTCCAGGTCTTCGTCCCGCCGTTCTCCGACACGCCGATCAAGGGCGTCGTCGAGTTCGGCGGCGACGGGTTCGGGATGACCACCTACTCCAGGCATCAGGCCCAGGCGGCCGCGTTCCTCGCCTTCATGGCGTCCGACGAGGGTCAGCAGATCATCGCGGACAACGGGATCATCCCGACCAAGGAGGGCTTCACCAGCGACCAGCGGATGGCCAAGGACCTCCTGGCGCTTGCGAAGGACCAGGGCTTCACGCGCTACCCGATGATCGACAACGTGATCCAGCCCGAGGTCAGCGACGTGGGCACGAAGGTGCTCAACGCGGCGTTCGGCGGCTCGCAGTCGATGGCCGACGCGCTGACGAGCATGCAGCAGACGCTCGAGGGCCTTCCGGCGGAGTCCAAGAACCAGCTCAAGTAGGACCACCGCGGGAGTCGGGGCCATCGGACCGGTGGCCCCGACTCCCTGCAGCCTGGAGCCGCCCGGGTGAGAGACGCCGCTGCCTTCGACGAGGCCCTGGCCGCCGCAGAGCACACGCCGCCCCGCCCGACGGGCCGGATCCGGCGTTCCGAGCGACGCGCAGGAGTCATGTTCGTCATCCCGGCCGTGATCCTCTACGCGCTGCTCCTGGCGCTACCGATCATCCAGACCGTCTACTACAGCCTGACCCGCTGGAACGGCATCAGACTCCACGTTCATCGGGCTTGCCAACTACGAGCGGCTGTTCACGGACCCGACGTTCATCCGGGTCGTGCTCAACAACGTGATCCTGCTCCTCGCGATCCCGTTCGCCATCCTCATCCCCCTCGGCGTGGCCTTCCTGCTCAACGAGCACGTGTTCGGCTGGCGGTTCTTCCGGTCCATCTACTTCCTGCCGACCGCCATCTCGTGGGTCGTGATCGGGGTCGTGGCGGTCCGCTTCTTCGCCCAGCGGGGGATGCTCAACAGTCTCCTGGCGTCACTGGGGATCCCGGTCCAGACGGACATGCTCGCGACCGAGCTGTCGGCGATGATCGCCGTCGCGATCACGTTCATCTGGTCCGTCTTCGGCACGAACACCATCATCTTCATCACCGGGATGGCGACGCTCGACCGCGACGTGTACGAGGCGGCCCGCTGCGACGGGGCCAGTGGCCTGGCGACCTTCCGCCACATCACCATCCCGCTCCTGATGCGTTTCATCCAGTTCGCCTTCGTGCTGACCCTCATCACCGGCTTCACGGCCCTGTTCAGCCTCATCTTCGTGATGACGCAGGGCGGGCCCGGCTTCGGGACGACCACGCTCGAGTTCTTCGTCTACCAGACGGCCTTCTCGCAGGGCGAGTTCGGGTATGCGGCCGCCGTCGGCGTCGTCCTGTTCGTGATCGTGTTCGGGATCAGCGTCATCCAGCTCCGGCTCCTCCGGGACCCCAGCACCTAGGAGACTTCGTGCCCCTGGCCCGTCGCCTGCAGCGCCTCGGCATCCTGGCCATCCTGTTGGTGGTCGGCATCGTGATGCTGTTCCCGTTCGTCTACATGGTGCTGGTGTCGTTCCGTTCCCCCGACCAGTACCTCTCGGGCGAGGGCTTCTCGCTGGACAGCTGGGTGGCCCTGCTCGACCAGCTGCCCGTCATGCAGCAGATGGTCAACTCGGCGATCGTGACCCTCTCGTCGGTGGCGCTCATCGTGCTGGTCAGCACGATGGCCGGCTTCGCGTTCGCGAAGCTTCGGTTCCCGCTTGCCCCGCTCCTGTTCGTCGGGATCCTGGCCGGGATGATGATCCCGGTCCAGTCGATCATCATCCCCGAGTACGTGAACATCGCCAACGTGGGGCTCATCAACCAGTACCCTGGCCCGATCCTCGTCTACGCGGCCCTCGGGATCCCGTTCGCCACCTACCTGATGACGACGTACTTCCGGGGCATCCCGGACGAGATCATCGAAGCATCGCTGGTAGACGGCGCCACCTACGGCCAGATCTACAGGACGATCATGATGCCGCTGGCGATCCCGGCTGTCGTCACCGTGGCCGTCCTGCAGTTCATCCAGATCTGGGGCGACCTCCTGATCGGCCTCCTGTTTCTCCAGTACCCCGAGGTCCGCACGATCACGGTGGGGCTGGCGACGCTCCAGAGCTCCCGGATCATCCCGGTCACGCTGATCATGGCCGGGTCCATCCTGAGCCTCCTCCCGGCGGTCATCATCTACCTGTTCTTCCAGCGCCAGCTGATCGCCGGCCTCACGATGGGGATGGGCAAGTGACGCCCCGCAGCCAGCAGTGGTTTGGCGGCGATGACGAGGTCGGCCTCGAGCGTCGGGCTGCCATGCCCAGCGCGACCAGGAGACGACCATGATCAGCCGATCCCCCTTTGGCGAGGTCAGCGGCGTGCCCGTGCACGCTTACACCGTCACGACGGATGGTGGCATTCGTGCCAGGCTCATCGACTTCGGGGCACGCCTCGTGGAGTTGCAGGTCCCCGACCGTGCCGGAACGTTCGCCGACATCGTGCTCGGCTTCGACGAGCTGTCCAGCTACGCCGCCTCCGATGCCTACTTCGGGGCGACGTGCGGGCGCTATGGGAACCGCATCGCGCGCGGCAGCTTCGACTTCCACGGTCGGCAGGTCCAGGTCGACTGCAACGAGGGGCTGAACCACCAGCACGGCGGCAGGGACGGCTTCGACCGCAAGGTCTGGGATGCCGTCTTCGAACCGGGGGGGACCACCATCCGGTTCGAGACGACCTCGGCCGACGGCGATATGGGCTTCCCGGGGGCGCTCGAGATCAGCACCACCTACGAGTTCGACGCGAGGCAGGTCCGCGTGACGATGGAGTGCCGGACCGACGCGCCGACTATCGTGAACCTGGTCCACCACTCCTACTTCAACCTCGCGGGTCACGACGCGGGCGACGTCCTCGGACACGAGGTGACCCTCGACAGCAGCTTCTACACGCCCGTGGACGACGAGCTGCTCGCCACCGGCGAGATCAGGTCCGTCGCCGGCACGCCCTTCGACTTCCGCCACGGCGAGACGATCGGCTCGCGGATCGCCGAGGTTCCGTCCTCCGGCGGCGGCAAACCGGGGGAGGGGCGCGGCTATGACCACAACTGGGTCCTGCGCGGTGTCCCTGGTGAGCTGATCGACGTTGCTGCCATCCACGACCCGGCGTCGGGGCGCGTGATGCGGCTGCGCTCGACGGAGCCCGGTGTCCAGTTCTACACCGCCGGCGACCTGTCGGCGGACGTTATCGGCAAGGGCGGCGTGCCGTACGTCAGGTACGCGGGCTTTGCGCTCGAGACGCAGAAGTTCCCCTGCTCCCCGAACTTCTCGCACTTTCCGACGACCGAACTCCGGCCGGGCCAGCTCTATCGCCACCGGATGGTCTTCGAATTCTCCACCGACGCCGACGAGGGCGCCCCTTGATGACTCGTACCCGCAGCCACGGCCAGAGGAGTTCCACGCTATGACCGTCCAGACCACGCCGCCCGGCGCACCGCTCATGGGGGCCTCGTCACAGGACGTTGGCCTCCCCGGCATCGACGCGCGCCAGGAAGGACTCATCCGCCACACGTTCATCGACTTCAAGCAGACGTCCGACTTCCTCAACCGGCCGCTCGTCTTCGAACGAGCCGACGGACTCTACGTGTGGGACCAGGACGGGCGGAAGTACTTCGACGCCATCGGCGGGATCTTCGTGGCCGTGCTCGGTCACCGCCACCCGCGGGTGATCGAGGCCGTCCGGCGCCAGCTGGACAGAATGACCTTCGCCCCGCCGCTCCATGGGACCACGGACATCGCCCTTGACTTCATCGAGAAGCTCGCGTCCGTGACCCCGGGGAACCTCAACTACGTCAAGGGCTTCAGCGGGGGCTCCGAGTCGGTCGAAGCGGCGATGAAGTTCACCCGCCAGTACTTCAAGCAGACCGGCCACCCCGACAAGCACAAGTTCATCGGGAACTACCTGAGCTACCACGGCTCCACGCTGGGCGCAATGGCGGCCGGCGGCGGGGCCCACCGCAAGGTGAAGTTCCAGCCCGAGCCTTCCGGCTACCTCAAGATTCCGTCCCCGATCCAGCTGCGTGACCGCTTTCCCTCGTGGGAGGAGACCAACCGGTTCTGCGCCCAACTGTACGAGGACGTGATCGTCAGCGAGAGTCCCGACACCATCGCCGGCGTGCTCCTCGAGCCGATCTGCAACACCGGCGGGATGGTCACTCCGACTGCCGAGTACTTCGCGATGATCCGGGACATCTGTACGCGACACGACGTCCTGTTGATCTTCGACGAGGTCCTGACAGGCTTCGGGAAGACCGGCGACATGTTCGCGGCACAGACCTACGGCGTCACGCCGGACATCATCTGCGGTGGCAAGGGGCTGGCGACGGGCGTGATCCCGGCCGGCGCCATGATGGCCCGGGAGGATCTCGCGGACTGCTTCTACGGCCCGCTCGCCTCCAACGTCCAGTTCCAGCACGGCCATACGTTCGCGGGCAACCCGCTCGCCGCGGCCGCCGCCATCGCCACGATCGACGAGCTCGTCGAGGGCGACTACGCGGCCAGGGCGCGCCGGCTCGGCGACCGCCTGCGTCTCCGGCTGGAGGGCCTCAAGTCCACCGGCGTGGTCCGCGAGGTCCGCGGCCTTGGGGTCCTGCTGGCCGTCGAACTGGTCCAGGACGCCACGACCAACGAGCCGTTTCCGGCCGACCGGAAGCTCGGGGAGGCCCTCCGCATGGCGGCGCTCGACAACGGCCTGATCCTGCGGATCGATCCGGACTGGTTCGCGGTCTGCCCGCCGCTCATCGCCGAGGACAGCGATATCGACGACCTGGCTGACCGGATCGAGCGAAGCCTGGAGCAGGCGATGGCCACGGTGGGGGCATAGGCGGGTCCGGCACGGATCCAGCGATGACCTCACCATCCGCTCCTGCGCCAGCCGCCGGCTGACGCTCTAGCCCACACCATTCACCGGGAGGCAGGCGTGCCATTCGTGTCTGCAACTGAGGCGTTGAACCAGGCCTTCGTGGACCTGGAGACGCTTGTCCAGGGATCCGGGGAGCTGCCGTGGCGTCGTTGTCTGGTCGGCACGCCGGGCCTCCGCGTAGTCCTGCTCTGCTGGCCGCCCGGGTTCAGCACCGTCCGCCACGTTCACCCTGCCGCCGAGGAGACCTTCAGCATCGTCAGCGGCCGCGCGCTGTTCACGATCGGTGACGAGCCGGAGCGCGAGGTCGGCCCCGGATCATTCCTGCTCGCCGAGAGGGGCGTCAGGCACCTGATCCGGGTCCCCGATGGCGGCGAGCCGCTTCTCCTGCTCGCGGCCGTGGCCCCGAACGAGGACTGGGCGCAGGAAACCATCGAGCCTGCCTGATCCGGGATCGCGCGAACGACCCGTTCGCGACCCCGTTCGCGAGGCTCGACGCGGTCCGTATGATCCCGAAGTGCGCGAGGGGAACATGGCACGACCGATCGACTATGGTTGCCGTCTGAGAGACGTATCGGCTCGGGACGCCAGTTGGCGGGAGGACACCAGGTGACTGACAGCTCAGTCGGACAGATCCACGGCGGCGAGGTGGTGGCCCGGGATGGCCGTACGTCCCGCGAGGCCGCCGTGAATCCTCGGCTGCTCCGGGAGATGGCGCGCCGGATCCGGGTCGAGTTGCTCCGGGCGGTCGCGCACGCCCAAGGCGGCCACGTCGGGGGTCCCCTCTCTGCAGCCGAGATCCTGGCCACGCTCTACTTCCACGAGATGCGGATCCGGCCGAGCCAGCCGGACTGGCCCGAGCGGGACCGCTTCGTGCTCTCGAAGGGTCACTCGTCGATCGTCCTGTACGCGGCGCTCGCCCTGGCGGGCTACTTCCCGGTCGAGGAGCTCCGCTCCTTTGACTCCATCGACTCGAGGCTGCCCGGCCACCCGGACATGACCGCGCTGCCGGGCATCGATATGTCCACGGGTTCGCTGGGTGTCGGCCTGTCGGCGGCCGTCGGGCTCGCCCTCGGAGCTCGGATGAACGGCCACGACGGTCGGGTCGTTGCGCTTCTTGGAGACGGCGAGTGCCAGGAGGGGGCGATCTGGGAGGCGGCCTTCATTGCGCGCAGGTTCGAGCTCGACAACCTGGTCGCGATCGTCGACGCTAACGGGCTCGCCCAGTTCGGCCCGGCGGCCGACACGCCGGGTGAACGGCGCGGCCCCTGGGATCCCGGCGAACTCGAGGATCGCTGGAGCGCCTGCCGGTGGCACGTGATCCCGGCCGACGGCCACGACGTGCTCGCACTGGTCGCCGCGTTCGATGAGGCCCGGGCCACGAGAGGTCGACCGTCGGTCGTGATCGCCCGAACCGTCAAGGGTAAGGGCGTGTCGTTCATGGAGAACCGCTGGTACTGGCACTCGAGGGTGGTGACGCCCGATGAGCTGGCGCTGGCGCTGGCCGAGCTCGGGGAACGGGCATGAGCGAACGAGCCGCGCCGGCCACAGCCATCAGGGCAAGCGCCAAGCGAACCACAGGTGCGTCTCTGCGCGAGGTGTTCGCGAGGGCGGTCGTCGATCTCGCGGCCGATGATCGAAGGATCGTCATGCTCGACGCCGAGGTGGGCAACTCCACCCGCGCCGACATCTTCGAGGCGGCCCATCCGGACCGCTACCTCCCGGTGGGGATCGCCGAGCAGAACATGTTCGGGATGGCGGCGGGTCTGGCGGCGGCGGGCTTCATCCCGTTCCCGGTCACCTTCGCTGTCTTCGCCGTCAAGCGTAGCCTCGACCAGATCCGCGTCCTGATCGCCCAGCCCCGGCTGCCGGTCAAGATCGCGGTCGGGTACACGGGCCTGATGAGCGGGATGGCCGGCAAGACGCACCAGCCGGTCGAAGAGGTCACGGTCATGCGGGCGATGCCGAACATGACCATCGTCAACCCTGCCGATGCGGTCGAGATGCGCCAGGCTGTCCGGGCGGTGGTGGACTACGACGGCCCCGTCTACCTGATGGTCTATCGCGAGGCGCTGCCGACGCTGTTCACCGACGACTATCGGTTCGAGCTCGGTCGTGCCGTCACGCTTCGTGATGGGCAGGACCTCGCCCTGATCAGCACGGGTCCCCAGAGCGGCCGAGTCCTGGAGGCGGCGGAGCTGCTGGCAGAACAAGGCATCGACGCCCGCGTGATCCACGTCCCGACCGTCAAGCCGCTCGACGACGAGCTGATCCTGGCCGCCGCCCGCGAGACCGACTTCGTCGTCACGGTCGAGGAGCACTCGATCGTGGGGGGTCTGGGTGGGGCGGTTGCCGAGCTGCTCGCGGAGCGGCAGCCGACCCTCATGCGGCGGATCGGTCTGCGGGACGAGTTCGGGGCGTCGGGCACGAACGACGCGCTGCTCGAGAAGTTCGGCCTGACCCCCCGGCGCGTCGCCGACCAGGTGGTCGCCTTCCTGGCTGAACGGGTGGTCTGACCGCGAGCCCCAGGACGAGGTCATCGCCCGCACCGAGCACGAGGCCCCGTAGCGGCCGCCCTGATGGTTCTCGATGAGGTCGGAGGTTCAAATCCTCTCGCCCCGACCACTCCCATCACCCGTTGCATGCGCAACCGTGCTCGCGCACTGCGACCAGGCCGAGCAGCCAGGCGTTCTCGTTCTGCTGAGGATGGGCGGCGACGATCACCGGGCCGTCGACATCGAAGCGCTGGAAGACTTCCTGGATCCCTTCCTCCCGGAGGCCGTCGGGCACCGCCGGGTTGCGCCACAGGGTCCCGAAGTCGGACAGGGCACGGCGTGCCCGGGCAAGGCGCAGTTCGTCCGGTCGGGCTTCGACTTGGGTGTCGGGCCTGTCGAGCCGCCGCCAGGAACGGGTGAACGCCTCGAGGGTGATCTTGCCGTCGTTGAGGTCGTGTTGGAGCTGGCCACGGCTGAGCGCCAGTTCGGTCGGATCGGGCTGGGCGGGCCGGGGTACCTGGGCTCGCATCGCATCAAGCACCACGCGGACATCCGCGTCGGTCAGCGACACGCCGTCGAACCGTGCCGCGACCTGGTCCTCGTAGCGCTCGGCCCGATATGTTGCCGACGGCCCGCAGGCAGGCCGGAGGGTGTGACGGACGCGGCGGTAGCCGTAGCCCGCATCTCCATGGAACGTGCTGTCGCAGTGGACGCAGCGCATGAGCCAGACGAGCGGGTAGGGGCGTCGGAGCACCGTCCTGCCGGGATGGCGGGTGCGGCGCTCTTCGCGGATGCCCTGCACCCGCTCGAACAGGCCGCCATGACGACGCAGGCCAACGCAACACGTCACCCCCCAGATGCCCATGGGTCTCCCTTGGCGCGGGCCGGCCCCTCAGCCGAGCTTGAGCGAGTAGTACGCCGTGCGCGCCGGGTGGTCGGCCGGCAGATGGTGCATGTAGGGGAACGCACTTAGTTCGCGGGTCCAACGGTAGTGGCCGGTCAGGAAGAGCTTGAGGTGCGGGATCCGCTCGAGCGGTCCGAGGTCCAGGTCCCTGACCCGGCCGAAGGTGAGGAACTCGATCGACGGATGATCGGCCAGCGGCCAGAGGCTCTCGATGCCCTTCTGGCCGAAGACGTCGAGCAGCCGCAGCCGGGGCAGTCCGGCCGCCCACTCAATCGTGGTGATGTGGCGCAGACCGTCGATCTCCACGATCTCGAGGCGGGACAGCAGCTCGATGCCGTCGAGCGATGCCAGGTTGGGCGCCGCGTCGAGGCTGAGGCGTTCCAGGGTCGGCGCGAGAGCACGGGCACCGGCCAGGCTCGACAGCCGGCCACTCAACGCCAACGATCTCAACGGCAGCCCGCCGAGCGGCGTAAGGTCGTCGTGGCGGTAGCGCCCGATGGCGAGGGACTCCAGCAGCGGGATGGCCGGCGAACAGGGTGTCGAGACCACCATCGTCCTTGGGACACTCCACGACCTCGAACGACTCGAGCTTCGGGAAGGCCCTGAAGTCGAGTCCGACCACCCCAGGTCCCGGTGAACGAGAGGCTGCGCAGGTTCGGCAAGGCCGTGGATCGGCGCGACGTCCTTGCGGGTCGCTGCTGACCACGAGGAACTCGAGCTGCGGCACCTGGCGCAGGAACGACAGGTCCCTCTGGAACGTTACGAGCGACCTGACCCCGCGCGCCGTGATCTCGGCGACCAGCCCGTCCGGGTCCGGCTGGCCGAAGGCGACCCAGCGGCCGCCGGCCTCGATCTCGCGTCGGTGCGATCGGGACAGCGGGTTGAGCTCGCCGCGCTGGACCAGCAGGCTCATCGAGTCCTCGTGGCGGTGGCCGTCCTGGACCCCGGCCAGTCCAGGTGGACCAGGACGAAGTCGACGACGACACGTGTCGGCTGGCCGGCCGAGTCGTACCCGACGAAGACCTGGTACCCGCCGTCGCCGACGCCGCTGCTGGTCATGACCAGGTTGATCGAGCCCTCGATGGCGGACTCCGTGCCGAGGTAGTCGTGGGCAGCGAGCGAGTCCCAGGCGCTGTCCTGGCTCTCCGAGCCGGTCCCTGACTCCGCGGCGGTGACGAGCCGCGATGCCCCCTCGGCCGAGGTGAACGTCGTCGTGCCCCCGTCCACGGCGATCACGCCAGTCGGCTGCCAACGGACCGTCGTACTGTCCGAGACGACCAGCGTTGCGAAGGCGACGCGGTCGAAGTCCTGGCCCGGATAGCGGGCAAGCGTCAGGCGCACGGGATACACACCCGGCCGGACCGAAGATCGATGGCATCGACGTCCGCAAGGTACTCGCCCACCACCACCCGACCCGTGGGCAGCCGTACTCCGTCGATGATCAGGTCGTCGGTGACGGTGTATGAGTCAGGCTCGTCGATGAGTGCGATCCCGGGCGGCAGCGCCCCGTCGACGCGCGGGAAGACCCGGGTCCGGTCGAGCTCGCTCGGCAGCGCCTCCGCGACCACGGTGCCATCCGCGCGAGCCGTCGCAGTGGCTGCCCGCTCGAAGCTCGTCGTGACCGCCTTGAACCGGACCAGGTCCGCCCTCGGGGGTCAGTCGACCCTCCCGCCACCCGTCGCGCGGCTGGGCGGAGATCCAGGCACGCAGCGTCACGTCATCGAGCAGCCGGTCGTACAGCTGCCCGAGGTTCGGCCCCTGGGCGCCAACCCGCGGGGAGCGGTCGATGACGCTCGACGCGGGCACCTCGACACGGACGTTGCGGCCGGCACGACCTGGATCGGCGGTCCATGTCGGCAGGAGGTCGAGGAACTCCAGCCGATCGGGGTCGCGGGCCTCGACGGCCTCGATGCGCACGACGCTGCCGGCCGACCCGACCGCGTCGAGACCGAAGGCGGACGATAGCGGCAGCTCCCAGCGCTCCCGGATCACGGCACCGGGTTCGAGCTCGCGCGGGAGCACTGGTCGCTCGCACGCGAGGCTGGTCGGAGGACGTGTCACCCATGCGGCGGGGTGCGAACGGGTCCGGCCGCTGCCACATCCGCTGATCCTCGAGCACCAGGCCCTTCAAGGCCCCGAGTGAGCCGCTCCAGGTCTCGCCCTCGGGCTGCAGGATGGTGCGGGCCAAGACGACCTCGGTGACCCGGCCGCACTGGGTGGGCGCCAGGAAGACGGACCCGGCGCCGTGGTTCTGGACCACGGTCTCGACGACGATAGAGTCGCTCGACGCGGTCGTCTCAGCTGACAGCGTCAGGCCGTCGCGGTCTGCGGACGACCCGACCGCGGTCGCACTCGACTGGGTCGTGCACCCGGCCAGCAGGAAGCACACAGCGAGGAGCGTGCGGAGACGCCCGGCATGGGTCGATCGGGGAGGACGCGCACCTCGAGTGACTCGCTCGACCGGGGTCATGAGTACAGGGCGGCCGGCGTGCGCTGCGCTCGTGATGGGTCCCATGGCGCCGAGGGTACGAGGCCACGAGCCCTCTGGCGCGCACCTGCAAGTACTGCCGCTCGCGTCCGTCCCGGTGCCGGCTGCGCGGCGCGCGCGGTGTGGAATGAGTCTCCGGACGCACATTCGGGAGGTGGCACCGTGCCAACCATCCTGACAGCTGTCAAGGTCCTGTGCGATCACGGAGGGGACCGTCGTCACGGGTCCGGCGGGCATCGTTCGTCGTCTGGGTGAGTCCGGTAGTGCCCTGGCCCGAACGCGACCGTGCCTCCGAACATGGAGAGCCCTGGACCGGCCATGGCGGGCACTCGGAGGAACCCGTCCTGGAGCACGCCCTGGACGTGGAGGAACTGCGGCTTCGACCAGTCGAGGGGGTAGGCGGGGCTGCTCATGGCCGATGCCGGGACTGAGGTCCGTGGCAAGGAAGACACCATCATGTGATCGCCCACGGTCGAGTTCGCGAACGAACCGGCGACTTCGCGCACGACGCCTACGAGCAACTCGGCGATGGCCTCTGCTGACTTCCCGCGATGCGGATCTGCCTTCACCCGAGCGGTGAGGAGCTCGGCATCAACCTTGTCAGTCCCGATGGTCTGTACTAGGAAGTCTCGGCCCAAGGATGCCGTCGTGCGTCGAGACCGGTCAGTCAGGGCGCCTCGGCACGATGACCGTCGCGGCCCATGGTCCGGCCGCCCGATGGACATGCTCGGGAGCAGGGTGCGGATCCAGGTGCGGGCCCGTCACGACGACCTCGGCCATCCGCTCGTCGCCTTCTCCGTCGCGAAGCAGGTAGGAGTGGTGGACCTCGGTCAGGCCGCTCGAGAGGGTCGCACCGACCGAGCAGTACCTCGTCGCGGACAGCTCGATAGCGCGTCGGACGGCCTCGACATCGATGCCCTTGCCATCCACGACGTGGACCACATCGATGCGCGTGAACTCGTTCGGGTGGGCATCCTGTTGCTGGCCGCTGGCCCGGACCTCGTACCGCTCGACCACCTGGCGCTTCTTGCGCAGGATGCTGATGACGTCCATGGCGGTGCAGCCGGCGAGCGCAATGGGGACGAGCTCCGACGGACGCATGCCCGTGTCCCCGTGGCCGTCGTCGAGCACGACGGTATGCCCGCTCCCCGATCGCGCGATGAAGCGCATGCCGTCGCCTTGCAGGTTGAGGACGGCGGTCTTGGTGGCCATGACCGACTCCGAGTGCTTGACGTGGTGCTCGGTGGAGGCCTACACGCGTCCCTTCGGCACCGTGTGCCAGTAGGTCTTGTTGAACACGACCTTGCCCAGGTGCCACAGCTGGTTGGGCTTGGGCGGCCTGGGCGGATGCTCGTAGTCGAACTGGAGCAGGGTGCCCTTGCCGTCCCCGACCTCGAAGAAGCACATGACCTTGCCCATGTAGTCGGCGTGCTTCGGGTCGAGGTCGCGCTCGAGGACGGCGGCGGCGATCCGCTCGGTCACCACCGGTGCCTCGAAGTGCGCCGTGGAGCCCGCCTTGGACAGCGGCAGGTCGGTGGCGTCGCCGAGGGCGTAGACATTCGGGCGGCCGCCCACCTGGAGCGTCGCCCGGTCGGTCGGCAGCCAGCCACCCGGCGCCGGCGCCAGCCCGGAGTCGATGAGGAACTGCTGGCCCTTGTGCGGCGGCACCAGGATGAGCAGGTCGTACGGCAGCTCCTCGCCCTCGAGGCTCTGGACCACCTTCCGCTCGGGATCGATGGTCTCGACGTTGAAGAACGTGTGCAGCTCGATGCCCTTCTGCTCCAGGATGGGCGTCGCCATCTCGGACACCGACTCGATGGTGAAGGCGCGTCCGATGGGCGAGCAGAAGTGCAGCTCGCTCTTGTCCCGGAGTGCCGCGCTCGCGGAGCTCGGCCTCGATGAGGAAGGCCACCTCGAGCGGCGCCGGCGGGCACTTGTAGGGCATGCCCGCGATGCCGATGACGATCGTGCCCGCCCGTGAAGGCGTCGAGCGCATGGCGCAGCTCCAGCGCGGCCTCGGCGGAGTAGAAGTGGTGGGCCTGGGTGTCGAAGTGCTCGATCGCCTCGGGCACGATGCGGGAGCCGGTCGCGAGCACCAGCTGGTCGTAGCGCCAGGCGCTGGCCGTCGGCGAGATGGACGGTCCGGGTCGCCTCGTCGACCCGCTCGACCTGGCCGACCACCAGGCTGACCCGGGTGTCGAGCAGTCCGCGCTCGGGGCGCTGGAGATGCTCGGCCCGCTCGCCGCCCATGGCGATGTACATGAAGCCCGGCTGGTAGGTGTGGACGCCCGGTCGCGTCGACGACCGTGACGGTCACCTCGCCGGTCTTGAGGTCGCGCCGGAGCTTCCTGGCGAGCAGGTTGGCGGTGAGCGTGCCGCCCACGCCGCCGCCCAGGATGAGGATGCGCTGCATGTCGTCGGCCTCAGTGGGTCTTCTCGACGATGATCTCGTCGTATCCGTCGTGCGGGATCACGCCGACCAGGCGATGGCCGGCCTTCTCGACCCACTTGGGGATGTCGCCCTTGCTGCCCGAGTCGGACGAGTAGACCGAGAGCACGGTGCCGGGTGTCGATTCGCGGATGCCCCGGATGAGCTCCATGAGGGGTCCCGGGCAGAAGCTGCCGCGGGCGTCGATGATGCGATCGGGGACGGCGGTGGCGGTGTCCGTCATGTGGATGCCAGTCCTTCCTAGATGAACAGCGACGCGGTGCCGGGCTGGGTCATCAGCTCGATGACGGTCGCGGCGCCGGCCGGCTCGCCCAGGCCGTCGATCATGTCCTCGGCGCTTGAGGCCGAACATGTCCATCGTCATCTGGCAGGGGATGAACTCGACGCCCATGCGCTGGGCGGCCTCGAGCAGCTCCGCGGGGGAGGCGACGTGGTACTGCTTGCTCAGCCTGCCGATCATCCAGGGACCCATGCCCAGGAAGTTCATCTTGGACAGCTTCAGGTGGCTGATGCCGGGGCGCTGCATGAGCGTCAGCATCTTCTGCATCCAGTTGTCGCCCACGATGCGCTTCTGGTCCTTGACGAAGGGCAGCAGGCCCCAGAACGTGATGAACACGCTGGTCTGTGTAGCCGCTCGCGGCCGCGGTGCTGGACAGGATGAGCGTCGGCAGGACGCGGTCGAACTCGCCGCTCCAGTTGACGATCACGAGTCCCTTGGTGCCCACGGTGCCGTCGGCCTCGGGTGCGGCCGCGGGCGCGGGGATCGGGGGTCTGCGGGATGGCGGCGACCTCGTCGGGTCGCTCGACGGTCAGGGTCATGGCTGGTGCCTCACTTCTCGCGCAGGACGAAGCGATAGACGCCGCCGTCCGTGGTCTGCTCGACGAGCTCGTTGCCGGTGGTCCGGGACCAGGCCGCGAAGTCCTTGACCGACCCGGCGATCGGTCGCGAGGACCTCCAGCAGGTCGCCCGACGCGAGCGGCTTCATGGCCTGGGCGGTCTTGACGATGGGCATCGGGCAGGACAGCCCGCGAGCGTCCACCGTGGTGCTGGTCTGGAGCGTCATGCGGTCGTCCCTCCGTGGCTCAGATGAAGACCATCGGGCCGTCGCCGGCCTCGAGGTAGAAGCCGGTCACGCCCTCGACCCCGTCGACGAGCGGGTCGAGGTCGACTCGGCGCAGGTGGAGCAGGTCCATCGACAGCGAGCAGGCCTGGATGTCGACGCCACCGAGGTCCTTGGCCTGGCGCAGCGTCTCGGCCCAGCTCGCCTGGCCGGCCGCCCGCAGGGCATCGACCGCGGCACGACCCGCGGCGCCGGCCTCGGGTGCCAGCCCGTGGTCGCGCTCGATGCGATCGGCACGGAACGCGTCGAGCGCCCAGTACTGCAGGAACAGGTGGACCGGCCGGCCGAGCGCCGCGGCACCGGCGGTCAGCACCGCGGCGGCCTGGAGCTTGTCGTCGGTGCCCGAGAACAGGATCAGGTTGAGCGGTTCGTCCATGGTGCCTACCTTGCTGGATCGGATGCCGGGACCGGCGGGCTCGTCACGCCGGATGTGCGGTGGCTCGACAGGGCGGCGAGGTGATCGATCCGGCGCTGGAGGACGCGGTGCATGATCTCGCAGGCCGTGACGATCTCCGGGTCGAACAGCCGGTAGCAGACCTCGCGGCCGTTCCGCTCGGCGATGACCACGCCCGAGGCGCGCATCACGGCCAGGTGCTGCGAGGCGTTGGGCTGGCTGATGCCCAGATGTGTCGCGATGCTCGCGACACCGGTCGGCCCGGCCGCGAGCTGGTGGATGATGCCGAGGCGAAGCGGGTGTGCGAGCGTCTTGAGCATCTCTGCCTGGCGGATGTCGATCTCGTCCATGGGCCGATCATCGACACATGCGCACATGCGCAACAGTGCCGAGGGGCCCGTGACGAGAGTGCCGACCGGCCCGGTCCACGGGGTCATCAAGGCGCGGACCCGGCGGCCGTGTCGTCATGCGTGAGTGGCTGACGGTTCGAAACATTCGGTGTCGTCACGGTGTCATCGCGCCCGGACGCCTTGCATCACGGCGCGAGCCGAGTGACAGATGCATCGCCGAGCGGACGAAGGACATCGACCCGCGCCATGTCGAGGCCTGGATGCGCGCGGAGCACCCGACGCTCGACGGCCTCACCGCCCAGCAGTTCACCGAGGCCATGTATGCGGCGCTCGGTGCCGCCATGGACGCCGGACCCACCGAGAGCGAGACCCTCACCGCCTCGTTCGGCCTGTAGACCACGAAGGAGACCAGCACCATGACCACGAAGATTGCTGTCGCGATGCGCCGCTGCGTCGGCTCGACCCGCTTCGACATCGAGGCCCACCAGGCGCCCGAGAACGAGTTCCCCGCCCAGCCGAGCGCGAAGGATGGGCTCGGCCGGATGTGCCACACCCACCGGCGCGCGTACACCAACGCACTCCGCAAGGCCGCGGTCGCGCGGAAGGCGGAGGATGCCACCGAGCCGGTCGATTCCCCGGCATATCCCGAGCCGGAGGTCGCGCCCGTGGCCCCTGCCCACGAGCACACCCTCGGGGCCTCGCTGGTGGACGAGGGCGAGCCCATTCAGTCTCCGGTTCCGCGCCCGAGCCGCCGCGTCCAGGCCGACCCCGCGCCGCACGCCCTCTCCGGATAGCTCCCCATCGAGCCGCATCAGAGGCCCCGGCGCCGCCACCGGGCCTCTCTTCCCCGTCGCGCCCGCGACGCGGCCTCTGGTTCCGTCCGGTCGGGACGCTACAGCGTGCCTGGCTCGACGCCTACGGTCCGCAGGCTGAGGTACTCGAACCCAAGGGCCGCCATCGTCCGTCGGATCACCCACGGCAGGCCGCTCACGCGGTCGGGCCGGACGAGGACCGGTTCGGCGAGCGCGTACACCTGGCCGTGCAGCTGGAGGCGACAGTGCCCGGCGGCGATGACGTTCCGGGCCCACTCGGACCGGGCACCGAGCGGCACCATGACGCGGAACCCCTCGGGTGTCGGCTCGGGATGGACCGGTGTCAGTCGACGGAGGCCGGACCTCCGTCCGATGTGTTCCAGGGGGCCGATCTCGGAGTGGGTGCCACCAGCGAGGCCATGGCGCAGTAACCAGGGGTCCACGGTCGTGTTCACGAGGGCGGAGCCGATCCTGGGGTCGCGGCGCCAGACGCTGAAGGCGGCTCCTGCCGCCGCCGTCGACGCAGCGATGAGGGCGATGGTCGTGCGCATCCCGAGCCTCCTTCGACGCCACCTTGTCGCGCAGCAGGTGCCGGAGATAGTGCCGAACCGACCTCTTCCGCGGGCCGTTGCTACTTCCCAAGCACCGGGAAGAACGGCGAAACCCGGCCGCGCGCACACGCTACCAGCGGCGTCAGCGGGTGAGCGGTCCTCGGCGACGTGGGTACCCCACCGGTCGGAGGCACAGCCGGGCGACGCCCTACGGCCCCCGGTCGATGATCTCGGGCTTGACTTGGAGCGCGCTTCAGGTGCGAGACTGGCAGCCATGAGCGGTATCACGATCCGGGAGGCGGCTCAGCGGACCGGCCTGAGCGTCGACACACTTCGCTACTACGAGCGAGCCGGCCTCATCGACCCGGTCAGGCGCGCGCCGAACGGCCGTCGATACGAGGAGGTCGACCTCCTCTGGCTGGCGTTCCTGCGACGACTCCGGGCGACCGGCATGTCCATCGCCCAGGTGCGGCGATTCGCGCAGCTCCGCTATGCGGGTGATGCCACGGCAGGCGAGCGCCGGCAACTGCTCGAGGAACATGCCCGCATCGTGCGGGACCGCCTTGCCGAACTGTCCGAGAACCTCGCGATCGTCGAGCGCAAGATCGCCCATTTCCGGGGCCTCGAGGAGGCCAGCCGGTCCAAGCCCACGATCACGCCTCCAACAGCCGCGCCCGGGGCGAGCTTCCACGGACGCAGGCGGCGAATGCCGGTGGGTGCGAGATGATCATCCGTCGCGCCGGAGAGGGCCGGCAGATCGCGTTTCGCGGCGCATCGATCGTGCGCAAGGCCGACGCTGCCGACACCGGAGGCCGATGGGCGTTCGGCGAGGCCACCCAGCCACCGGGCTTCGAGAACTCTCCCCACAGTCACAGCGAGCCCGAGGCGTTCTACGTGCTGGATGGTGATTTCGTGCTGTATGGCTCCGGCGAACCCGAGGAACTCGATCGTGGGTGCTTCGTGCTCATCCCACCCGGTGAGATCCACGGCTTCCGGGCAGGCGCCCACGGCGGGCGGTTCCTCGCGATCTGGCCACCCATGATGGACGGCTACTTCGAGGAGATGATCGCGGCAGCCGAGGCTGGATCGGCGACCCCCGAGTCGATGGCCGAGATCGGGCGTCGTCACGGGCTGACCGGGCACGGCACACTCCCGCAGCTGAAGAGCCGGTAACCATCTCATCGGGGACATCGCTATCGTCCTCGCGAGCCTCGACCCGCTGGCCGCCATGGCCGGCACCGACGGCGAGCAGCTCCGGGTGCTGCTCGCGGTCGTGACCGTCGAGTCGGACCACCTGGCGGCCACGTTCAAGGCCGCTGCGCCCGCGACCGCTGGGCAGGACCGATCCCGACCTGGTCCCGCCGGTGCCCGACGAGCCGTACGTCCAGCGCGGGGAGCTGTGGCTGCTGGGCGATCACCGGATGGTCGCCGGCGACGCCACCGACCCCGCGGCTGTCGCGAGACTCCTCGACGGGGCCGAGCCACGGCTCCTGGTCACGGACCCGCCATACGGGGTGCGGCTCGACCCGCGCTGGCGCAACGGCGTCTACAACGCGCTCGGCGAGTCGGCAGCGGCCTACATGCTCAGCCACCTGAACACCGACATCTCGGGCGACACCATCGTCGACTGGTCGCCCGCCTCTGAATACACCATCCCGGCCCAGCTCGGGTACCGTGCGTCCGACGGGCCGGCGTTGTCGATGTCAGGCTGGACCGTTCGTCGTCTTGGACGTATGGCGTGATCGTCGATCGCAGGTCGGCGTCGAGCCCGTCGATGGGGAGGCCCACCATGGCGAAGTTCCTGCTGATCACGCGCGGTGGCACGATGCCGGCGAACCCCGAGGAGGGCGCCAGGGTGATGGCGGCGTGGACCGACTGGTTCACGACGATCGGCGGCTCGATCGTCGACCCCGGCAATCCCATCCGCCAGGTGCGGACCGTCACGGCCGATGGATCCGTCCGTCCTGGTGACGCCCATCCGGTCACCGGCTACACCATCGTCGAGGTGGCTGACATGGACGCCGCGGTGGTCCTGGCGAAGGGCGCTCCCCTCGACGGCGACATGACGATCGAGGTCGCCGAGACGGCCCGGATGTAGTCGATCACCGGAGACTGACGCGATGCCGGACACCGACACGGACGCCCTCAACGATGCCTGGCGACGGACCGAGAAGGCGATGCCTGACGGATGGCAGCTGGACGGCCTGCGCTGTGCATCGGAGGGTCTGGCGCCAGAGCAGCGCTCGGACGACTGGATCGCGGTCGCGCGCGGGCCCGACGGCGAGGAGCGTCGTGTGCGTGCCTCGGACCCCATCGCGGCGCTGGACGGGCTGCTCGCCCCGGACGGTTAGGCTACGCGCTCGGGATGCCATCGGCGGTCCTCCGCGACCGTCTTCTGCCGGTGGTGCGTGGCACCGAGGCTCTGGAGGTTGACGGGCTCATCGCCATCGCCATGGACCTTCGGGACCACGCGGTCGCCGTCCGTCGCGGGACGCCCGCAGGCTCGAGCCCCGGCAGCCAGCTTCCACTGGCACGTCGGTTTCGCAGCAGCTGACGGGCGCGTCGCCGCTGCCAGCCGGACCCATAGCCGCGCTGCGTCGTCGTCCCACCCCCGCAGGCCAGGCAGCGACCGTCGCAGGAGGTGATCCGGAGGCAACCGGGGCACGGGTGAGTCCCCGTCAGTCGCCTCGCGCGCGTTCCTCATCCATGTACCGCACCTCCGAGTACCCGGTGCCATGGCCACCCATGCGCCCGACGCGTCGTTGGTCACCGAGCCGTTGGCGGCGATGGTGCGCCACTTCGAGGCCGGATTGCCACCGTCGATGAGTGCGTCGCCCAATTGCCCGAACCACGTGGTCCAGGCTTGCATGACGCGCGCTCCCTCCTCGGGGGACTCTGGCATCGAGCCGCCCTGGTACAGCAGAACGAAGTTCGCCATTCGATGGTTCCCTTTCGCAGACTCCTGGCGGTCACTCGCCGCCGATCTGATACAACGACGAACGGGCCGAACCGGGATCGACATGAACCTGACTTGGCTACCCTTGCCTCGTTCGATCGATCCCTGGAGACTCGCCATGACCATCGACCTTGCCCTCGTGAGCCCGGACATCGTGACCGTCTACGGACGGGACACCTGCGATGACACGATGCGGGCACTGGCGCACTTCGACGCGGCGGGCCTCGCCTATCGATATGTGAACCTCGACCTGGACCCCGGCGCCCTCGCGCTCGTCCGCGACGCCGGTTTCCACCACACCCCGGTCGTCGTCACTCCCGAGGGGGGCATCTCCATGGAACCCACGGACGAGGAACTGGCCGCGATCGTCGCGGCAGCACCCTGACACTCCCTGGTTTCCTGGAAGGGTGCGGTATCATCGGCCGACCGAGCGGGAGTAACTCAGTTGGCAGAGTGTCTGCTTCCCAAGCCGACCGCCATCCGACCGCCCGGTTCGTCCCTCCTGGACTCAGGACCGCAGGTCCGTCGCGTTCTGCGAGTTCTGAGAACGCGGATGGCCCTTTGGCCGTTTAGGCTACTAGAACGTAAACGCTGCCGCTGCTCGAGGACGTTGCCGCACGGTGGACGTCCGGCAGCATCGACGCCGACTCCTGCGGGGTCCGGGACCCACCCATTACCCCGATCCGCAGATCAGCTCGCGTCGGCCAGCAGCTCCCGAACGAGCGCACCCGCCAACCACGCCTCGTATCGCGACGGCGCCCAGCCGAGCGTCATGACGAGCATGTCATGGACTGCCAGCGAGCATAGGGTCCAGATGACGTCCCGCGCCGCCTCGACCCCGATGTCCGCGCGCAGCACGCCCTGCTCGCCCAACCACGCCGCGAGCCGTGCCTGGCCCTCGAGCCGCCGCCGCTCGATGCCGTCCCACAGGGTCCGGAGCTCCGGATCGGACGCCGCCGCAGCGGCGAGGGCCCGCAGGAGCGCACCCGACCGCTCGTGGATGCCGGGCTGGGTCGCCGCGTAGAGGGCGAGCTGGCGACGCGGGTCGGGCTCCTCGATCACCCGGCGGATGGCGGGCCGTTCCTCCACCGGTCGCGCCGCCCGCGCCGCGCCGCCCGCGACGGCCGCGTCCACGACCGCCCCGAACAGGCCAGCCTTGCTGCCGAACGCGCGGTAGACGGTCTCGACCACGACACCGGCCGCCCGGGCGATGACTGGCATCGTCGTTCCCGCATAGCCGAGCTCCCGGAACAGCGCATCGGCGGCGACGACGATGTCACGCCGCGTCTGGGCCGCCTGCTCCTGGCGGCGGACCGAGGAATAGCGTCGGCGGGGCTTGACAGGCTCAGACATTAGCTGGAATACTCATGACATCAATCCATTGGACATCCAGTGGAAGTCTACAGGCTGGAGGACCGAGCCATGGACCACGACATCAAGGCGATCGCGCGCCGGACCTACGAGGAGATCATGCCCGCGTGCGACGTGGTAGCGCTCGCCGAGGTAGTGGCCCCCGACGCCGTCAGCCACCCAGGCCGCCCGGGTGAGAAGGCAGGCTTCGAGGGCATCAGGGACACGATGCTCTGGCTCGGACGGGTGTTCTCGGACCAGCGCTGGGAGGATCCACCACGTCGTCGCCGAGGACGACATCGTGGCGGTCCACACGACACATCATGGCCGCCACACCGGCGAACTCATGGGCATCCCGCCCACGGGTCACACGGTGGCCTATGACTACGTCCACATCATCCGGTTCCGCGATGGCAAGGGCGTGGAGCACTGGGGCGTCCGGGATGACAATACCCTGATGCGTCAGCTGGGGGTGCTGCCGGAGCGACCGCAGGCGCCGGCGACCCGCTGAGTCGACCGGCCGGGCTCACCCCCCGAGCACCGCGTCCATCACCCGAGCCAGTTCCCGCTGCCGTGCCTCCGGCCGGTGGCCACGTCGGGACACCTGTCACCAGAGCGGCAGGAACCTGACGGGGTCCCCCTGGAGCTGGAGGGGCCCGGCCCTCCAGGTGTCGGTGCCACAGACCCTGCATCGGTCGTCCGGCTGGCCGCCCGGCCGGTTGTACGGGCGCCGGACCGTCACCAGACCCAGGGCATCCGCCGCCGGCTGCACCGCCTCCATGGCGTGGCGGCGTCATCATCCGGGTCCAGGGCGGCCGTGACGACGTCGGGCGACCGGTCGTCCTCGATCGCCTGCGGCGCGATGCCCAGCGACCACCGAAGCGCGGCGGCCTCGGCCACCGCCGTGTCGAGCAGGGACCTGGTACCGCACGTGGTGCAGACGATCGAGTAGACGATCACCCGGGCACGGTCGAGGTCCGCCGCGCCATCCGAGTGCCATGGGTAGCGCCGCGCGGCGACCCCGGACGACACCGGCATACCGGGCGATGGTCGCGATCCTCGTGACGACCGCCGCCCGCAACTCGGCCGTCCGGCTCCTGCGGATCGACGACGTCGATCACGAGCGCTGCCTCCTGCGGTTCTGGCGGGGCAAGGGGGGCAAGACCCTGCTCGTCGCCCTCCATCCCGATGCCCGGGCCGCGCTCGAGCTGTATCTCACCGAGGGCCGGCCGGTCCTGGTCGCGGCCGCCGCGTCCGAGCCCGACCCAGGCTACCTGTTCCCATCGGAGCGCGATCGTCGCCAGCCCCTCGGCATGAACGCCCTCAGCCTGGACGTCAGCCTCCTGGAAGGTCGCACGCTCCACGTGCGCGGCCGGGTGGAGCCCATCGATGTCGTCGTGTACGGGCCCTCATGAACCGACTGGCCTCACGTCAGCCGCGCTGGCCCACAGCTCGATCCTCGCGTCGTGGGACGGCAACGAGACGATCGACCACCTCATCGAGCGGGGTGACATGGCGCTGCTGGAGGAACGGCGGAGAGCCAGCGCGTAATCGCGGGCCCACCGACCCCTCCCTGTGGTGCACATTCGGGGCGGCCCGACGGCAGCACGGCGTTGCAGGCCGTGCGGTCGTCGGCGGGAGACTCACCCCTGCGGCACCTGGCCAGCATGTGAAGGTCTGGCCGCTCCCGAAGGGAGGCGAGGTGGTCGGCTGGCTGGCGGTCGACCCGGGCTACCGCTCGTCCGCCCACCACCCGCTGGCGGGTGCCGGTGGTCGCGGTGGGGGGGTGGGGAGGAGTGAGCATGGGATGGCGGAGTCCCTTCGGAGGAAGGTGGCCCGATCGTCGACGAGCCGGCGGGCTGACCCGACCAATGGGAAGGACGCAACCAACTGCCACCGCATTAACGCATCAGGCCGTTCGCCGAACCGCGGTCGAGCACGCCCGCGACCCGGTATCCCTTGACATCATCGCCGCTCAGCGTCAGCACCTCGGCCCGACCGTCACGGACGCCGTCATGCCAGACGGACCACTCGCCGTCCGCGTCGCCCTGCATGGCGGTCACGTCCTGGAGCTGCCGCTCGTCGATCTGCCGCCCCACGACACGCAGGGCACCCTCGATGGGTCCGGCCCTGTGCCCGGTGCCGCGTCGCATGACCGCCTCCACCTGCGCCTCGAGGACCGCCGAACTGGTGAAGACATGCTCGAGCGGCTCGAGGCGGGCGCCGGGCCCGTGGAGGATGTGCGACGGTATCTGGGCGTGGACCAGCAGCCCGGCCGCGATCTCGCTCACGATGATGGCCCGTGCTCCGCGCTCATCGAGCACAGCGCCAAGGGCGCGGAGGACATCCTCGTGGCCCCCGGACGTGTCGAGAGAGATGAGCATCGACCGACCATGCCAGCGGCAACGCCGGACGGCCATGGCTCGATGGTCATGAGCGGCACACGGCTCGTGGTCGGATGTGACCGGCCGCAGCGGAGCGGACACGACGGACCCGACGATCCCCCTTACACGAGAGCGATTCCTCGTCCCGATTCCTCCACCTCAACATGAGGAACACGACAGAAGTCTCCGTCTTGGGGATGCTCGGTGAGGGGGGATGGGAGCTGGTCCTTGGGACGCCGACCACCTCGAGCGGGTCCGACAGGGTGTGGGTATTCAAGCGGCCCGGCGCGTGATGCCTCTGACCCTTTCGTGCGAGCGGCGGGGATGGCCCACAAGCGCAGGGGCTCGGGCTCGTTCCTGCGGCCCGCCACGACTACCTCAAGGGACGCAGGCGCCTGCCCATCCTCGATCGCCGGGCTCGCACGTCCAGAACAGCTGTCCTGGATTCGCCGCAGGAGGTGGCGACGACGCGGGTCGAGATCGAGCGGGGGCTGGGCGACGGCACGCTGGTCAAGGGCGACGGAGCGGACCGCCGAGCGTGACGGCGACAAGCCGCCACCGGTTCATCTGCTGCTGCCCGGGGATTTGGCGAGGGTCTGGCCGCTGCCCAGGGGCCGCGAGGTCGTCGACTGGCTCGTGGTCGGGCCGGGCTACCGCTCGTCCGACCAGCCGACGCGATGGCGGGTGCCGGTGGTCGCGGTCGGGATACTAGGCGCCGCGGCCGGGCTGAGCCCGGGACAGCGAGACCCGCGCCTAGACAGGCTGGCGAACCTGTGTGTCCGGGCCGGGGGCCGTGCGCGCCAACCCTCGGCTGCGCCCCGTGCCCGGACGATGCCCAGCGGCGTCAGGTCCTGCCCCACGCCGCCCGATGCGCGCCGGTCCTGGGACCGTGTCGGACCCGACTTGCCCTGCACCATGACGCGCCGACGACCCGGCGGACATGCTATGAAGGTACCGATATCGTCGGCGAACAGCCAGGAGGGGACCAAATGACAGCACGTGAGGCCCGCACGGTGGTGCGCGGCCCGTCCGATGGGGAAGCCGTGTGGCTGATGGGCGCCCGGTACCTCTATCGGGCCGTTGGCGACGAGACGTCGGACGCCTACTCCCTGTTCGAGGTGCAGGGACCGGCCGGCATGGCGTCGCCGGTCCATGCTCATGACCACGAGACCGAGGGGTTCTACGTGGTCGACGGCAAGGTCACGATCTTCGTCGGCAAGGAACAGATCCGGGCGACCCGCGGCTCGTTCGCGCTCGTCCCGGCCAAGGTCCCGCACACGTTCCGGCTCGACTCCTCCGACGCCAAGCTGCTGCTGCTGGTCACGCCGGGGAACGCCGGACACGAGGCCCTGTTCCGGGAGATGGGTCAACCGGGGGACGGGCTGCAGCCGCCCGCCCCAGCCGTGCCGGACATGGCCAAGCTCGGAGAGATCGCTGCCCGCCATGGGACCCTGATCGTCGGCCCACCGCCGGCCTAGGCTTGGGGGCCGTCCGTCGACGGCTGATCCCTTGAGGCGTAGGACTGCCGCGCCAGGGAGGAGGAGCCATCCCGGACGCGGCAGCGCAACACGGCTGCCACTCCGTTTCGCTCTGAGCGACGGCTGGACCCCGGCGCCCTGGCGCTCGTCCGCGACGCCGGTTTCCACCACACCCCGGTCGTCGTCACTCCCGAGGGGGGCATCTCCATGGAACCCACGGACGAGGAACTGGCCGCGATCGTCGCGGCAGCACCCTGACACTCCCTGGTTTCCTGGAAGGGTGCGGTATCATCGGCCGACCGAGCGGGAGTAACTCAGTTGGCAGAGTGTCTGCTTCCCAAGCAGGATGTCGCGGGTTCGAACCCCGTCTCCCGCTCCAATCCCCCGGTCTCCCACACGAACGCAGCGCTTAGCTCGGGCGTTTGCCTCCGCCAAATCGGTACTCCTGTGGTCTCCCAGAGCTTTACGCTGCACTCGTTGGCGGGCGCAAGAAGACGGGAGCGACCGCATTGACTCTGACCCGGCTGCGCAAGCAGGGTGCGCTCCACCACGCCCACACCGGTGTCCGTGGGCTACCATCCGCTGCTCGCGGTCGCAGCAGGCACTGGCGAGGTGCTCATGGCGCGCCGTCGTCCTGACGCTGCCGCAGGGAGCGGCGGACCTATGCGGGGCTGTCGACCCTCGAGCGGAACGCCTCGAGGACCGACGGATCCACCTTGATGAGGTGTTCGGAGGACGGGAAGGCGCCGCTGGCGACCTCGGCCTTGAAGGCCGCGAAGCCGTCCCTGGCCACCTCGAAGAGGTTCGCGTAGCGCTTGGCGTGACGCGGCAGCCGTCCCTCGTACGGCTTGCCCATGCCCGGATAGCGCGGTTCGTGGAAGCCGAGCATGTCCGCGCTGAACAGGAACTGCCCATCACAGCCTGACCCGCTGCCGAGCGACATCACGAGGATCTCGACGCGCTTGCTGATCTCGGACGCGATGTCGGCGGCGACGCATTCCATCTCCACGATGACCGCGCCGGCGTTCTGGTAGGCGAGCGTATCCTCGTAGATCCGCAGCGCCTCGTCGAGCGACTTGCCGCGTGCGCCAAGACCGCCCTCGCGGCTCGACCGGGCCGGGACCAGGCCGACGTGTCCGCCGCAGTTGATGCCGACGCTGGTCATCGCCTCGAAGCGGCTCAGCCGGTTGCCCGACGAATAGATGATGTCGGCGCCGTGGTCACGGGCGATCATGGCGGCGCGGATCGCCTCGGAGTCGCTGACATAGGCGACCGTCGCAGGCAGGTTGCAGACGACGACGGCGTTCGGCGCCGCCTTGACGATCTGGTCGAGGACGAGCCCGATCTGCTGCTCGTCGTACATCCCGCGACCCGAGATGATGTCGATCCCGGCCTCGGCGGCGGCGAGCGCGGTGTTGTAGTCGGTCGCGTTCGTCATCGTCAGCTGCCGCTTGCCCTTGCCTGCCAGCAGCTCACCGATCGTTGGCTTGGCCATCCCGGTCCCTTCCGTCGCGTCGCGTCGCGTCCTGTATGCTAGGATATCAGTGGAGAGCGCGACCGGATCGCCGGCCGTGCTGGGCAGGACAGAGGCACGATGCGATGTCAACGGTCGCGGACGCCGGTGAGGTCCTCCTCTCACCCGACTTCATCGAGGATCCGTACGACGCGCTGCGCGCGCTGCGCGACGAGGCGCCGGTGCTGTGGAGCGGGGCCGTCGGCGGCTGGGTGCTGACGCGCTACGACGACGTCGTCGTGACGTTCAAGGACACCGACACCTATGGCAATGCCGGCCGGATGACCCGCGTCCTGAACCATCTGGACCCTGCCGCGCAGGAGAGGCTCACGCCGTTCCGCAAGCACTACGAGACGCAGGGCCTCATCCACTCGGATCCGCCGGATCACACGCGCATCCGCCGGCTGGTGCTCAAGGCGTTCACGCCGCCAGCGATCGAGGCGATGCGTCCGCAGATCCAGTCGATCGTCGACGAGTTGCTCGATGGCATGGAGTCGCGCGGCCATGCGGAGCTCATCGAGGAGCTTGCGTTCGGGCTGCCGGTAATCGTCCTTGCGACGATCCTCGGGGTGCCACGCTCGGACGGCCCGAGATTCCGTCGGTGGGCGGACGACCTCCTCGCCTTCCAGGGCCGCAACAAGCCGGACGAGGCCACGTTGCTCACGTCGCAGGCGATGCTTATCCAGGTTCGCGCGTATCTGACCGAGCTCATCGCGCTCAAGCGCGCCGAGCCGGACGGGAGCGTCCTGTCGCAACTCGTCGCCGCCGAGGCCGAGGGCGACAAGCTGTCGATGGACGAGCTGCTCAGCACGACCGTCACCTTCCTCGTCGCCGGTCACGAGACGACCACGTCGCTGATCGGCAACGGCGTCCTGACGCTCATGCAGCACCGTGACCAGTGGGACGCGATCCGGGACGATCCCACGCTCGTCCCCAGGGCCGTCGAGGAGATCCTCCGGTTCGAGAGTCCCGTCGCGCGCCAGCCGCGGCTCGTGCGACGAGACACGGAGCTCGGTGGGCAGCTGCTCAAGGAAGGCGACATCGCCTTCCAGATGCTCGGCGCCGCGAACCGAGATCCGGCGGTCTTCGACGCGCCGGACACCTTCGACATCCGGCGGGATCCCAACCGCCACATCGCATTCGGGCTCGGGCCGCACTTCTGCATCGGCGCGCCGCTGTCCCGGGCCGAGGGCCAGATCGCGTTCGCGACGCTCACCCGCCGGATGCCGGACCTCGAGCTCGACGGAGTGCCGCGCTGGGACCTGGACAAGCCCAACTCGCGAGTGCTGCGGGAGCTGCCCGTCCGCTGGTGACGCGCCGCTACTCGGCGGCAGCCCGCTCCACCGCTTGCCACAGGTCGTCGAGGTCGCGGAGCGTCGTCGCGACCGGCGTCTTGCCCGTCATGCAGTCGACGACGATCGTCGACGCATCCTTCTGGAACGCCTGGTAGCCGCGGATCCGTGGCCGGACGTACGCGTTCTCCATCGTCGCGAGCGTCCGCCGGAAGAAGTCGCCGCTCGCAGGCGTTGACGCCATCATCGATCCACGCCTCGAGCCGGCCGGGCTGCCCGCCGGTCTCGAAGTACAGCCCCGTCTGCACCTCGGCGCTGGTGATCCAGGTCGCGTAGGCCATCGCCTCGTTCGCGTGGGCGCACGCGGTCGAGATCGCGATGCCCGCGCCGCCAAGCGTCGTGCCGATCGGCCGGCCGGACGCGGTCGGGATGTTGCCGAAGAGGACGCGGTCGCGGGCTGCATCCGGGCGCGAGTAGTTGGAATAGCCGAACAGCACCGGGCAGTAGTGGACGACGCCGTCAAGCATCCGGTCGAGAACGGTCGGCGGGTTCCAGCCCCAGGCGTCGGGGTGCGACAGGTCGCACAGGCGTTGGAGCGTCTCGAGCACGCGTTCGCCACGCCCCTCGGGGAAGACGCGGCCGTCGACGAAGAGGTCGAGACCCATGCCCTTGCCGATCGTGTAGGTCGCGCAGCACAGGTCGGCCGGCCACATCGGCAACGTCATCCACAGGTCATCCCGCCGGAGGGCGCCCGCAAGCTCGATGACCTCGTCCCACGTCGTGGGCATCGGATCGTCCGCGAACCGCTCGTGGACGGCCGAGACCTGCGCCGCGGCGTCGATCGCGAAGGCCCACTGGTGCCCGCCGTACAGGTAGCTCGCGTGGCTCGGGCCGACGCTCGCGCGGGCGCGTTCGTACACCACCCCCGGAGCGGCCAGCTCGTCGAGCGCGTGGAAGGCCCTGCTCGCGGCGGCATCGCCCACGAACGGGTGATCGATGACGAGGAGGTCGTACGACGCGGCGAGCTCGATAAGCGGGTCCTCGCCGAAGCCCGAGAGCGAGCGTGTCGTCCATTCGACGCGGACGCCCGGCGCGACGCCCGGGTAGACGTCGTTGGCGGCCAGCAGGGGATCGAGGCCGCGCGGGTGATTCCAGGTGATGCCGCGCAGCGTGATCGGATCGGGCATCGAAGTCGTCGTCCTTCTCGGGTTCAGGGTCAGGCCAGCGCGGTGGCCCCGACGTAGGATACGGGGCCGAGCTCGGCCTCGATCCGCAGGAGCTGGTTCCACTTCGCGAGTCGTTCGGAGCGGGTGATCGAGCCGACCTTGATCTGGCCCGCGGCCGACCCCACGGCGAGGTCGGCCAGGAACGCGTCCTCCGTCTCACCCGAACGGGCAGAGACGATCGTCCGGTAGCCGTTTGCACGGGCGATGCCGATGACCTCGAGCGCCTCGGTGAGCGTGCCCGCCTGGTTCGGCTTGACGAGGATCGCGTTGGCGACGCCGGCACGGATCCCCCGCTGCAGTCGCACGCTGTTCGTGACGAACAGGTCGTCGCCGATAAGCTGGATGCTGCGGAGACGGCGGGTCAACCTGGCCCAGCCGTCCCAGTCGTCCTCCGCGAGCCCGTCCTCGATGGAGACGACCGGATAGTCGCGGACGAGTTCGACGAGGTCGTCGACGAGCTCGGCGCTCGTTACGCGTCGGCCATCGGCCGCCAGGAGGTAGACCCCGGTCGCCGGGTCGAGGAGTTCGCTCGCCGCGACATCGAGTCCGATCGCGGCCACGACGCCGGTGTCCGAGATCGCGCGAGCGACCCAGTCCACGGCCTCGCGGTTGCTCGCGAGGCGCGGCGCCCAGCCGCCTTCGTCGGCGACGAGCGGCTGCTGTCCTGCTGCGACGACCCAATCGCCGAGCCGGGCGTGGACGGCCGCCACATCCGCCATGGCGGCCCCGAAGTCCGGCGCGCCGGTCGGGATCGATGAGGACGTCCTGGATGTCGAGCTGGCGCCCCGCGTGGAGTCCGCCGCTGATCAGGTTAACCATGGGCATTGGGACGGTGGGGTCGGTGCCGGCCAGATCCGCGATGTGGCGATACAGCGGAACCGTGCGGGCGGCCGCCGCGGACCGGCACGCGGCGAGCGAGACCGCCAGGGTCGCGTTGGCGCCGAGCCGCGCCTTGGTGGGCGTGCCGTCAAGCTCGATGAGCCGGCGGTCGATGGCGCTCTGGTCGTCGGCGGTCATCCCGCGGACCGCGGGCGCGATCTCGGTCTCGACATTGGCGACCGCACGCCGGACGCCTCGTCCGGCGTAGCGCGCCGGATCGCCGTCGCGCAGCTCGACCGCCTCATGCGTCCCCGTCGACGCGCCCGAGGGCACCGAGGCGCGCCCGAGCGTGCCGTCCACGAGGACGACGTCGGCTTCGACGGTCGGCCGACCTCGCGAATCGAGGATCTCGCGCGCGAACACGCGCTCGATGCGCAGATCTGGCATCAAGCGGTCGCGTCCCGCAGGCGATCGAGGACGCCCCACGGATCGGGTGGCGGATCGAGGAGGACGCCGCGCCCAATCGAGCGCGCGAGCACCCGGTCGCGGTCATCGGTGAGGTACTCGACCGGGGACTTGCCGTCGACCCGGGCGAGCATCAACGCGCCGCTCGTCCGCGCGGCGAACCGCCCCACCCCGAGGTCGAGCGCACCCGCCTCCCGGGCGTAGGCGTCGAGAACGGTCGCTGCAGCCTCGAGGTAGGCGCTCGCTCGATCCTCGGTGTGGAAACGGACCGCCTTCAGGCAGAGGTGGTTCGTGACGAAGGCGACATCGAACGCTGGATGACCCCAGTGCGCGACCTCGTGGTCGACCAGGAGCACGCCGCCATCGGGCGGCACGAGCAAGTTCTTTGGGCTGAAGTCGCCGTGGACGAGGCAGGCTCCGATCGCCAGCAGCTCTCCGGCGACCTCGTCGAGGGCCGGCGCGAACTCGGGCCTGCGGTTCGCGACGTAGCGCAGGTACGGGTCGATCCGCAACTCGTCGAAGAAGGACGTGTCGGCGAAGTCGGCCGCCAGGTCCGCACGGTCGGCGCTCGCTCTGTGGATCCGCCCGAGCATCCGCCCGACGGCCTCAGCGACCTCGAGCGAGACCTCGCCCCGGAGCAGGTGGTCCTTCCATGTCCCGGTGCCCGGCGGGGCGCTCCGCATCACGAACGCGCTGCGCTCGGGCGCGGTCGCGACGACCTCCGGGACCGAGCCGGGGACCAGCTCGGACAACGCAAGGGCACAGCGGGCCTCGATCGCCGACCGCTCCGGGCGCGAGTACCACGGGGCCTCGACGCGAAGCTGGGGCAGCGCCTGCTTGATGACGAAGGCGCCGTCGGCGGTGACGACGCGGATGACGTTGCTCGAGACGCCCCCCATCAGGAACTCGACCGTGCTGGGAATGTCGGTTCGCCCGAGGTCGTCCCGCCAGAACGCGAGGACGCGCTCGCGGCCGTCGAGCAGGACGCCCGGCGGCGGGTCAGCGGCCACGGTCATCGACCCGTGTCCGGCGCCGCGCCGGTCGATTCCCGGACCTCGAGCGTCGGGACGATCCGGATGCCGTCGCCTGTGTGGCCGTCGATCAGGAAGCTCGCGATCAGTTCACCCATCCGGTAGAACGGATGTCGGACGGACGTGATCGCGGGACTCGTGACGCGGGTCAGGTTCAGGGCTGCGTAGCCGACGATGCTCAATTGGCCCGGCACCGCGATTCCGAGGTCCCGCGCGGCGAGCAGCACGCCGACCGCGAGGAGGTCGTTGACGGCGCACACGGCGGTCGGGCGATCCGCCCGTGAGAGGAGGGTCAGCCCGGCGCGGCGGCCGGACTCGATCTCGCCCCAGTCGTCGGACTGCTCGCGCATCGGGTCCTCGACGATGTCGTCCGCTGACAGGATCCCGCCACGGGTCGCGACGGCATCGCGGAGCGCGCCGAGCTCGCTCGGACCGAGAACGGTGACCCGGGCGTTGGTGGCGAATCCGAAGTGTCGGTGCCCGAGTGCCCACAGGTGATCGACGACCTGGCGCAACCCGGCCTGGTTGTCGAGGGCGATCACATTCCCTGGGATGACGTCGGCGGCGGGGAGCAGCAGCGCAGCCCGGGCGCCTGCCCGCTCGACCGCGGCGACGGCCGCTGCGTCTGCCGACGGGGCGGTGAAGACGAAGCCGACGCCCTCGACGCCTCGGTCGACCATCGCGAGGCCCTGCGCCTCGACCCGGTCCCAGTGCCGGTCGACGTTGGTGAGGAACAGGCTGTAGCCGAGCGCGCTCGCCCGGTCCTCGGCGCCGCGCACGATCGGCGGGATCGCGGCGTTGGTGATGGAGGGGACGATGAGCCCGATCACCCTCGTCGACTTGCCGCGCAGGCCGCGCGCCAGGGAGGACGGACGGTAGCCGAGCCGGTCGGCGCTGGCTTGGACCCGCTCGCGGGTCGCCGGAGAGAGGCCGTACGTGCGGCCACTGAGCCAGTTCGAAACGGTCGACACGGAGACGCCGGCGTCGCGCGCGACGTCCTTGATGGTCACCCGGCGCACGTCGGGCATGTGGCTCACCTCCGCGGTCGAGCACGTGTCGTGGGCTGTTGTATCGATCCTGATGACGCAGAGAGTCCGGGCGTCCGGCCCTGTCCAAGCGAGCGCGAATGACCCATCTTGACGCGAGTGTCACGATACACTTCGCGGCGGGCAAGTCACATGTCACGAACGCACCAAGCCGCTCCTCGATGTGGTCCCTCGGAGGTGTCGGAGTCAGATGGGGTTCGCGACTGCTGGTCCCTTGGCAGGCATCGTCGTCGTGGACTTCAGCCAGCTCGCGCAGGGTCCGTTCGCCACCCAGATCCTCGGTGACCTGGGCGCGGAGATCATCAAGGTCGAGGCCCCGACCGGCGACTGGATGCGCGGCTACTCGCTGCAGAACGCCTATTCCGGACGGGATGAGCGTCTCGTTCATCTCGTACAACCGGAACAAGCGCAGCATCGTCCTCGACCTCAAGTCGCCCGACGGCCTCGACATCGCGCTGCGGCTGATCGACCGAGCCGATGTCGTCGTCGAGAACTTCCGTCCCGGTGTCATGCAGCGACTCGGACTCGGCTACGAGACGCTGGCCGCGCGCAATCGCCGCCTCGTGTACTGCGCGAGTGTCGGCTACGGGCAGGATGGTCCATACGTCGGACGGCCCGGACAGGATCTGCTCGTCCAGTCGCTGGCCGGTCTCGCCAGCCTCGGCGGCCGCGACCAGGACCCGCCGGCCCCGGCCGGCGTGGGCGTCGCTGACCTCGCCGCCGGCCTGCACATCGTCTACAGCGTGCTCGCTGCCCTGATGGCGCGCGAGCGCACGGGCGAAGGCCAACGTGTCGACGTCAACATGCTGAACTCGTTGCTGGCGCTGGAGCATCAGGAGATCGCGTCGTACCTCTACACCGGACAGCTGTCGCGACGGGCCACGAGCGGCCTGGCGAGCGCCTACGCCGGTGCCCCACTCGGGATCTATCCGACCGCCGACGGCTGGCTCGCGCTGTCGATGCAGCCCCTGGGCCGGCTCGCCGAGCTCCTCGGCATCGACGACTTCGCCGGCGTCACCTCCTCCAACGTCATCGAGGACCGGGACGGGGTAAAGCGGCGCCTTGAGGAGGCGACGCGGACGCGAACGACCGACGAATGGCTGGAGCACCTGCTGGCCCACGACGTCTGGTGTGCGCCGGTCAATGATCTCGACCGCGTCGTCGAGGATCCGCAAGTCATCCACAACGAGATCCTCATCACGCTCGACCGTCCGACAGCCGGCCCGCTCCGGGTCGTCGGCAGCCCGGTCCGCTTCTCGGCCACGCCGACGTCCGTCCGCCTCCTGCCACCGGCTCTCGGCGAGCACACCGCCACGATCCTGCAGGAGGTCCTCGGCATGAGCGACGAGGACGTCGCGCACGCCCAGGAGCGCGGCGCGTTCGGCCAGCCCCGGCCGGTCCCGGCAGCCTGATCGCATGACGGGCGACGGCGGCACGGCGCGCTACCTCGTGACCGGTGCCTCGGGCTGCATCGGCGCGTGGACCATGAAGCTCCTGCTCGAGGATGGGGTCGATGCGATCGGCGCTGATCTCGCCCCTGACGTGCGCCGCCTACGGATCGTGGCCGGCGATGGTGCGGCCGCCGACGCGCGGCTCGTCGCCCTCGACATCACCGATCGCGATGCCGTCCGGGCGCTCGTCGAAGCCGAGCGAATCACCCATATCATCCACCTCGCCGCGCTCCAGCTGCCGTTCTGCCGAGCCGATCCGGTCCGCGGATCCCAGGTCAACGTCACGGGCACCATCAATGTCTTCGAGGCGGCCGTCGCCGCTCCGGCCCGCGTGCGGTCGGTCGTGTATGCGAGCTCTGCGGCGGTGTTCGGAGCCGCGGTCATGTACCCCGACGGCCTTGTCCACGACGACTCACCCCTCTATCCGTCGACCTCCATCTACGGGGTCTTCAAGCAGGCCAACGAGTGGTCGGCCAAGGTCTACGCCGGGAGCCATGGACTGCTCACCGTCGGGCTGCGGCCGTTCGTCGTCTACGGCCCCGGTCGCGATCAGGGAGTGACGTCGGGGCCGTCCGCGGCGATCCTCTCGGCCGTCGCCGGCGTGCCGTTCCACATCCCGTATGGCGGCCACAACCTCTTCCACTTCGGCGAGGATGTGGCGCGCGCGTTCATCGGCGCGAGCCGGGCCGATGTCACCGGTGCGCCGGCGCTCAACATCGGCGGGCGCAGGGCCACGGTCGCGGAGTTCATCGACGCCTTGGTCGAGGTCGTGCCTGAGGCCAGCTCGCTGATCACCTCCGAGCCCGATGAGCTTCCATTCCCCTCCAAGGCCGACGATGCTGGGCTGAAGCGGCTGGTAGGTGGCTCGATGCACGTCACGCTCCAGGAGGGGATCACGCGATCGGTCCGGATCTTCCGCGAGGCGCTCGAGCGGGGGGCGGTGACGGCGCCCCAGACACCCGCCCGATGACAACCGTGACGATCGCCTGATGGGCGAGGCGACCTGGACGGGGATCACCGAGGAGCTGGCGGCGGTCCGCCTGTCCTCCGACGAGTTCGAGGTCGACGTGCTCCCGGCCAATGGGGCCGACGTCCTGTCGATCGTCGATCGGCGGACTGGGACCGATCTCCTCTGGACGGCGCCCTGGGGCACGGACCTACGACCCGAGGACGCACCGACGTCGCGAGACGCCTGGCTGACGCGAGCGTGGGGCGGCTGGCAGCTGCTCCTCCCGAATACCGGCGATGAGGCCCTGGAGCAGGGCAGGACGTGGGGCTTCCACGGCGAGGCCGGGATGCGGGCGTGGGAGGTCGCCGCGGGCGGGACGAGCGAGCTCGAGCTGACGCTCGACCTCGAGACGGCGCCGCTCAGCCTCCGGCGTGCGTATCGCCTGGCGGGGCCTGCGCTCTCGGTCCAGACGATCGTCCGCAACCGGTCGGCGCAGCCGGTGGAGTTCCTCTGGGGCGAGCATCCCACGTACGGGGAGAGCTTCGCCGCCGGGGCCACCTTGGAGATCGGGGCACGAACCCTGCAGGTCGAGCTCGCCGACGGAGTCGCGGTGGAGGCTGGCGACCGCGTGGCCTGGCCCGACCGCGAACTCGATCGTCTTCCGGCACGCACGCCCGGCCGTTTCCTCTTCGGGTACCTCGACGGCCTGACCGAGGGGACCTATCGCGTCCACAACGACCGGCTGGGGCTTGCCGTGCGCCTCTCGTGGCCGCTCGACCTCTTCCCGTGCGTCTGGCTCTGGGAGGAGATCGCGTTCACCCAGGATCCGCCGTGGAACGGGCGGGCCTTCGCCATCGGCATCGAACCCCACGTCGCCTTTCCCGCGCTCGGCATGACCGAGCTGCGGCGACGCGGCGGGCACGGTCTGATCATCGGACCGGGGTCTCGCTTGGCCGCGACCGTTACCCTGAGCGTGGAGCACGACCCTTGAGCGGTCGTTCGGGGGCCCCGGGCTGGAGGCAACCTCCGGCTCGCGCCGCGCCCGGGTCCATACCGCCGCGAGCCGGCCTGAGGAGGGGGCCGGGACAGGAAGCCGCCCGGCGCTGAAGCGCCCGAGCGTGCGGCCGCGGAGTCGGTCGACGCTGCGCACGGGCCGGTCTCGATCACGGGCCGACGCATCGGGTCCTGCGAAGGGTCCAGCAGAAGGAGGAGCAACGTGCTACAAGGAGCCAGTCCACAGGGTTGGACCAAGGGGACGTTCCAGCGAGGTCGCAGACTCGGCATGGTCGCGGCCCTCGCGACGATCGGATCGCTCGCTGTGGCGCCGATCGCAGCGGTCGGCCAAAGCGCAGCGCCCGGCCAGAGCGCAGCGCCCGCCACCGGTCTCGCGCAGTACATCGGCAACCCGGACAAGGCGCTCTGCGGCGACAAGCAGTGGACGATCGGCTACGACGCCTTCTCGGACACCGAGTCGTTCGCGGTCGCTCTCAAGCAGGGTCTCGAGAAGCTCGCAGCCGACCTCGGATGCGTGAAGATCAACGCGCTGGTGGACAATATCGACCCCGCGACGGCCGTCCAGAACGCCAAGGTCTTCGCTCAGCAGAAGGTCGACGGGGCCATCCTCTTCAACGTGAACCAGGCCGCGAGCGTGGGTCAGGCCCAGGCTCTCGAGGGCGCCAACATCCCGCTCGTGTCGCTCGCCGTCCCGGTCGAGGGCCATCCGTTCATCACCAACGATGACGCGGCCAACGGCCTGCAGGCCGGCGAGGCGCTCGGGGATGCGTTCGTGAAGTCCGGCATCAAGGACGGGGTCGCGATCATCGGTCGCTACGATGGCCAAGATTCGACCAAGCAGCGCATGGACGGCGTCATCCAGGGCCTGAAGAACAAGGCGCCGAACGTCACGATCCACGAGTTCGAGGGCAAGGCCGACGGCCCGACCACCCAGGCGGCGACCGCCGCCCTCCTCCCGCAGATCCCGGCGGACGCGGCCATCCTCATCTCGTCTCCGAACGATGATCTGACGTTCGCCTCGTTCCAGGCTGCCAAGCAGGCCAACCGCCTCGACAACACGTTCGTGATGGGCATCGGCGGCGTCAACCCCGTCGGCCTTGACTACGTGTGCCAGAACAAGGACCAGTACGTCGGCACGGTCGGCTTCTTCCCGGAGAACTGGCCGAACTTCCTGCTGCCGGCTCTCATGGCGTCGGCCCAGGGTGCGACGGTCCCGGTCTACCCGGACAAGATCGTGGTGCAGACCGAGGTCATCACCCCGGACAACGTCACGACCTTCTACCCCGACTACACCTGCTGATCGACCAGGTCGATCGCAGGGGACCAGCGGTCGGTGACGGACACACACCCAGCCGCGACCACCGCCGTGCCGACTGATGCCGGCGCGGCGGTCCCACTCACCCCACTCCTGGACATCGTCGACGTCCACAAGGCGTACGGCGGCGTCCAGGCGCTGGGTGGCGTGTCCGTCAAGGTGCACGAGGGGGAGGTCCTGGCCGTCGTGGGCGAGAACGGCGCGGGCAAGTCCACGCTCGTTGGCATCGCGGCGGGCCGCGTCGTCCCCGACCAGGGGTCCATCTCGGTGCATGGTCACCAGTTGCTGAGCCACGGGCCGGCTGAGGCGATGCGGGCCGGCATCCGGCTCGTGCCGCAGGAGCTGCTCATCTGCCCGGACATGAGCGTCCTGGACAACGTCCTACTCGGCGAGCGGCCGACGCGACTGGGCATCTTCCTCGACCGTCCCGCGGCCCGGCGCGAGGTCCAGCGTCGGCTCGACCGGCTCGGGGTAGAGGGCTTCGACCTCGACACCCCCGTCGGGGATCTCTCGGTGGTCCTGCGCACGTTCGTGCAGATCGCGCGTGGCCTCAGCCCCGGGGCGAAGGTGATGCTCATCGACGAACCGACCGCGCCGATGGACGACGCCGAGGTGCTCCAGTTCCTGTCGGTCCTGCGGGCGTTGACCCGCGACGGCATCGGCATCATCTACATCAGCCACCGGCTCAAGGAGATCTTCCAGCTCGCCAACCGGATCGACGTCCTGCGCGACGGCAGGCTCGTGGCGGAGCTGTCCGGTGACGAGATGACCTACCAGCGCGTCATCAGCGCGATGGTCGGGGGAAAGTCGCTCAAGGAGCGCGCTGCCGTGGAGACGCCGGACGGCCCTGTCCGGCTGAGCGTCGATGACCTGGCCGCGAAGGGCATCCGTGACGTCTCCTTCCAGCTCCGCGGTGGCGAGATCCTCGTCGTGTATGGGATCAGCGGATCCGGGCGCGAGGTCCTGGGCCCGGCCATCGTGGGCGCGATCCCGCGCAAGGGCAGCGTCGAGATCGACGGCCGCAAGGCCGCCGCCTCGGTCGCGGACAGCGTGACCAAGGGCCTCGGCTACATGCCGCCCGAACGGCGGACCCAGGGCCTCGACCTTGATGCCTCCGTGGCCGCCAACATGACGACGGCGGTCCTGAAGGCCCTCAGCCGGTGGGGCTTCCTGACCACGGCCAGGCTGCGCACCGTCGCGGACGAGTGGATCCGGCGGCTGGCCATCCGGACGTCGTCGAGCGATGCGTCGGTCTTCAGCCTCAGCGGCGGCTCGCAGCAGAAGGTACTGCTCGCCCGCTGGCTCGCCGCGGGCGTGGAGATCCTCGTGCTCGAGGAGCCCACCCGGGGCGTCGATGTGGGCACGAAGGCCGAGATCGTACCGGCTCCTCGACGAACTCGCGTCGCGCGGGTCGGCTGTCCTCGTCATCACGTCCGACATCGAGGAAGCAGCGCTGCTCGGGCGGTCCGCGCTCGTCATGCGCCGCGGGGAGCTGGCCGCGCGCCTGAGCCACCCGACCGAGGAAGCCCTCGCCGCCGCGGCTCAGGGCGCCTGATGCACCAGCGTGGATCGGGCGTGAGAAGGTCCACCGCCGGGAGGGCTACCCACCGATGACAGATGTGAGCGCCGCCGGCCCGGGCGAGTCTGCCCCTGCCCTGGAGAGCGCGGCATCGGCCCGAGGCCGGCGCCTTGCGACGATCCTGCAGGGCCAGGGCCTCATCGCCATGGCGCTCCTCATCGCCGTCTATTTCGGGCTGAGCTCGCCGTACTTCTTCACGACGGACAACGTCCTGATCGTCGGAGCGACCGTCGCGCCGCTCGGCATCATGGCCCTCGCCCAGACGTTCCTCATCGTCAGCGGCGGCATCGATGTC
The DNA here is from genome assembly GCA_963760625.1 of uncultured Chloroflexia bacterium. Taxonomy (GTDB): domain Bacteria; phylum Chloroflexota; class Limnocylindria; order Limnocylindrales; family CSP1-4; genus JAFMJV01. The sequence continues at coordinate 71,146 of CAVXDU010000013.1, read as the reverse complement.
AGCGTCGGCAGCGTGGTGGCCATCACCACGGTCACCGCCGGCCTGCTCATGCAGGGCGGCGTGGACTTCTGGCCGGCCGCGGGACTGGCGGTCCTCCTGGGAGCTGGCGTCGGTGCCGTCAACGCGATCCTCGTGGTCGTGCTCACGGTCAACCCGTTCATCGCCACCCTGGGCACGCTTTCGGTGTTCCAGGGCCTCGCCTTCGCGGTGACCGGTGGGCGGACGATCGTCGTGGACGATCCGACGCTCGCCTTCATCGGCATCGGCTCGCTCGGGGGCTTGCCGGTCCCGTTCATCGTCTTCCTCATCGCCTTCGTCGTGGCGCTCATCTTCGAGCGACTGACGCGATGGGGCCGCACGATCTACGCCATCGGCGGCAATGCCGAGGCCGCCCGGCTGGCCGGCCTGCGCGTGAAGTCCACGCGGGCAGGGCTGTACATCCTCTCGGGCACCGCTGGTGGCGTGGCTGGCGTGCTCATCCTGGGCCAGCTCTCTGCGGCCAGCCCGCAGGTCGGTGCCACATTCCTGCTGTCGGTGGTGACCGCGGTCATCCTCGGTGGCGCGAGCCTCTCGGGCGGCAAGGGCACCGTGGTCGGCACGCTCGTCGCGGTCTTCATCCTCGGGATGCTGAACAACGGCTTTGCCCTCCTCGGCTCGTCGTCCGCCGCCCAGCAGATCGCGCTCGGTGTGGCGCTCATCTTCGCGGTGCTCCTCGAGCTGGCCGGACGCCGGTTGCGCCGCAGCGCGAAGTGATCGAAAGGAGCGACGACGTGACCGATCGGCGGCTCGCAGGGCGGGTGGCGCTCGTGACCGGCGGAGGCGATGGCATCGGACGCGCGACCGCGGTGCGCCTCGCCGAGGAAGGGGCGGCGGTCGGGATCGCGACGATCGACCCCCAGCAGGCGCGCGACGCGGCCGCCGAGTGTGAGTCCAAGGGGGTCAACGCGGCAGCGTCGGTGGCCGACCTCGGTGTGCTCGAGGACGTCAACCGTGCGCACGCCGAGCTGGTCGCCGCGCTCGGCCCGGTCGACATCCTCGTCAACAACGTCGGGATCGCGATCGATGCGCCGTTCCTCCAGTCGACCGACGAGGAATTCGACCGGACGTTCGCCGTCAACTTCATGGCCGCGGTCCGGCTCACCCGATCGTGCCTGCCGGCGATGTTGGAGGCTGGGCGCGGCTCCGTCATCAACGTCGCCAGCGCGCAGGGCATCTTCGGCTGGTCGAACTTCGCGGCGTACTCGTCGTCCAAGGGCGCGCTGACCTCGCTCACCCGGCAGCTTGCGAACGAGTTCAGCCCGCGCGGTGTCCGCTTCAACAGCGTGGTCCCAGGCTCCGTCCTGACGCCGATGAACGAGGCGCGGATCGCGAAGGACGGCCCGGCGATCCTGGAGTCGTCAATCGCCCTGCACCTCATCAAGCGACTCGAGAAGCCGTCGGAGGTCGCCGCGGCGATCGCGTTCCTGGCGTCCGACGATGCGTCGTTCATCACCGGCAGCACGATGGCGGTCGACGGCGGCTGCCTCGTCAAGGGGCACTGACCATCGGTGCACGATCCATCGGGATGACCACCGGCAACCTGACGGGCCCGCCATTCGAGACCCCCGAACAGCTGGCTGTCCGCGTTCGGGACGGCATGACGCTTGCGGTGGGCGGCACGCTGTTCACGCGGATGCCGGTGCGCCTCCTGGCCGCGGTCTGCGATGTCCGACCGCGCGACCTGCACTATGCGTGCTGGGGTGGTGGGCTGCCACTGGAGATGCTCCTCGAGGCCGGCGCGGTCACGAAGGCGACCCTGTGCTTCAGCAGCCTGGATATCTTTGGCCAGGCGCGCCGTTTCGGGGCTGCCGTGATGGACGGCAGCCTGGAGCTGGTCGAGTGGACGGCGCATGCCTTCGCACAGGCGCTCTCCGCGGGCAAGCGCCGCCTGCCGAGCGAACCGTTTACGTGGCCTGTCGGCTCGGACCTCGCCGACCTGCCGACGTTCCCGGCGCACGTCATCGACCCGGTGAGCGGCTCGCCGGTCGGGGCAGCACCCGCGCTACGACCGGACGTCCTGCTCCTCCATGCACCGGCAGCGGACGAGCGCGGCGACATCGTGCTCGTCGGGGCGAGGGCGATGGACCTTGTGATGGTCCCGGCCAGCCGGCAGGTCCTCGTGACGGTCGACGCGGTCATCCCGCGTGACGAGCTCCGCCACGTGCCGGGCGGCGTCGTCATCCCGCGCGACTTCGTGTCGGCGATCGCGGTCGCGCCGGGCGCGGCCGCGCCAACGTCGAGCCTGCCGTACTACCTGGCGGACTTCGAGACCCTGCGCGCCTGGACGGCAGCCGACGAGCCACTGGCGTTCGCTCGCGCCCTCTCGGACGATCGCCATGACGGCGCCGCAGCGGCCGAACCGCTTGCTGCACCGATGACCCGACTGCCCGAGATCGACACCGCGACCGTCACGGCGGCGCTCCGGGCGTCGCCCGTCGATCCGTCGCCGGCCACGCCCGACGAGTGGATGGCGGTCTGGCTCGCCCGCCAGTACCCCGATGGCTCGGTCTGCTCGGTCGGCGCCGTGTCACCGCTGGCGTCGACGTCCTACCTGCTCGCCAAGGCCACCACCGCGCCGTCGCTGACCCTCATCACCAACGGCGGCTGCTACATCGACGTCGAACCTCGACCGGTGCTCTTCGGTCTCGGCGAGTGGCTCGACTGCTGCTCGGCTCTCACGATCATGGGCGGCGAGGAGAGCTACGAGTGGTTCTATCAAGCGGGTCTCGTGTCATTCGAGGTCGTCAGCGTCGCCCAGATCGACGCGTCCGGCCGGACGAACAACCGCGAGGTCCTGACGCCATCGGGGCGACGTCTCCGCCTCCCCGGCCAGGGCGGCATGGCGGACGTGGCGAACATGCACCGCCACCTCGTCATCTACCTGCCGCGCCAGTCACCGCTCAACACGCCCGAGCGGGTCGAGTTCTCGACTGCCGCACGCGCCCTGTCGGCGGCTGCGGACCGGGAGGCCGCCGGCTACCAGCCGGGCATGGTCGTGCTCGTCACGAACCTCGCCGTCTTCCGGCTCGACGAGCTGACCGGACGGTTCCGTGTCGCCGAGGTCTTCCCCCCGACGACGTTTGCCGAGCTCCGGGAGGCCACGGGATTCGAGCTGGGCATCACCTCGCTCGATGGCATCCCCCTCGTGGCCGCGCCGACGGCCGCCGAGCTCGACGCGCTCCGGTGGCGCGTTGACCCGCTCGGCATCCGGAAGCTGGAGTTCGTCCCGAGCCGCGATCGCGGGCCGCTGCTGGAGCGCACGATCCAGGCGGAAGCGGAGCTCGCCAGTCGGCTGCTTGGGCGCCCGTTCCACCGCGCCCCGACTACGGCAGAGGGATCTCGGTGATGTGCCACCGGCCGAGGTTGGCGGTGTACAGGACGCCGTCGCCGGATGGCCCCGTTGGTCGGGTGGCAGAGGACGGAGTGGTCGGGGTCGTCGATCAGCAGCTCGAGCGCGCCGCTCGGGCTCCGGCGGTACACGCGTGACGGCGCGTAGCACATCAGGATGAGGTTGCCGTCGGCGTCGAGGGCGAGGCCGTCGATCACGACGTCATCACCGACCCTCAGTTCGGTCTGCGCCGCCCCCGCGGAGCCGTCCGACGCGATCGGGATGCGGGTGACGCAGCGACCCCAGCTCTCCGCCACGAGGATGGCTGATCGGTCGGGCGTCAGGACCATGCCGTTGGCCCAGTCGAGGCTGCCGCCGTACCACAGGCCGCCTTCGCCACCCTCGATGTCGTACCGCCAGATCCCGGGGCCGGGGCCATCGCCGTGACTGTCCGAAACGTAGACGAAGCCACCCTCGTCGTCGACGACCACGACGTTGGGGATCCGCATCGGGCCGTCCGACGGCCGGGCGAACGGCTCGAAGGCGGTGCCACCGGCCGGCAGCCGCAGGACCGTGGTATTGAGCAGGTCGCAGACGTAGAGGTTGCCAGCCCGGTCGAACGCGATGCCGAGCAGGAACCCGTCCGTGGTCGCGATCGCCTCGGCGCTCGAGCCGTCGCGCTCGATGCGATAGACCCAGCCGGTCGAGGTGCCGCACCAGATGCGCCCGTCCGCGGCGATGGCGACCCCTTCCGGATTGCGGAAGCGGTGGTCGCGCGATCCCGTCGAAGAGGATCCGCGCCGTCGTCGTGGGAAGGGTAGGGGACACCACGAGACTCCTCCGGCTCGGCGACGGGTGAGCGGCCAGCCGCGCTCGGCTAAGATACTAGGATACTAGTCGAGGTTCGTAGTGAGACCCTTGGACGGTCGGATCGCGTTGGTCGTCGGTGGCAGCCGCGGGATCGGGCTGGGCGCCGCGCGATGCCTGGGCCGCGACGGTGCGCTCGTGACGATCTGCTCGCTTCGGGAGCACCTCGATGACGGGGTCGCGGCGCTCGCGGCGGCGGGGATCGACGCGGATGCCATCGCCGCCGACGTGCGGCGACCCGACGAGGTCGATCGGACCGTCGAACAGGTCGGATCCAAGCACGGTGGGATCGACATCCTCGTCAATGCGGCCGGGATCCAGCGCTACGGGACGATCGACGAGACCGATGAGGCGACGTGGGACGAGATCATGGACGTGAACCTCAAGTCGATCTACCTGACGAGCCGCCGGACGATCCCGCAGATGCGCCGCAAGGGCGGAGGATCGATCATCAACGTGTCGTCGGCGCAAGCCTTCGTCGCGCAACACGGGGCTGCGGCCTACGTGGCGACAAAGGGGGCGATCAACGCCCTGACGCGGGCAATGGCAGTCGACCACGCCCACGAGAACATCCGGGTGAACGCGGTCTGCCCAGGGTCGATCGACACGCCGATGCTGCGCTGGGCCGTCGACCTGTTCCGGGGCGACCGCACGCCCGAAGACCTCATCAACGAGTGGGGCCGGTCCCATCCGATCGGGCGGATCGGGCGGCCCGATGAGGTCGGCGACATGATCGCCTTCCTCGCCGGGCCGGGCGCGAGCTTCGTGACCGGCGCCGATATCAAGGTCGACGGCGGGCTGACCGCCCAGGCCGCGGTCGTCCTGCCCGAGAGCAGGTAGGCGGGATGCGGGTCGCCCTCGGCCAGGTCCCCGGCCTCACCGACGACTTCATCGCGTACGCCCAGCAGCTCGGGGTCCCCAGCATCCACCTCAATACCCCGGCCCTGCCGGGCACACGCCGCTGGGAGGTGGCCGACCTCCTCGCGCTCCGCCAGCGCGCCGAGGCCGCCGGGCTCCGGCTCGAGGCCATCGAGAACGTCCCCAACAGCTTCTACATGGACGTCATGCTCGGGCGCGCCGGCCGCGATGCTCAGATCGAGGACTTCCAGGCGACGATCCGCAACTTCGGCGCGGCGGGCATCCCGTTGTTCGGCTACCACTTCTTCCCGGCCCAGGTCTGGAGGACGTCCGAAGGACCGGACGGCCGGGGCGGCGCCGTGGTCACCGGCTACGACCATGCGGTCGCACTCGACCCCGCTCGGCAGGCCGAGCTCCTCATCTCGCGCCGGGAGAAGGCCCAGGACGACCCGTTCGTCCGCGGCGCCAGGTACGAGACCGACCGGGTCCTCGACGACGACGAGATGTGGTCCAACTACGAGTACTTCATCAAGGCCGTGATCCCGGTGGCCGAGGAGGCGGGCGTGCGGCTCTGCCTTCACCCCGACGACCCACCGGTCCCGACCCTCGGGGGCATCGCGCGCTTGTTCCGCAGCGTGGACGCGCTCCGCCGGGCGCGGGCGATCGCCGCAAGTCCGGCCTGGGCGCTCGACCTGTGCCTCGGGACGGTGTCGGAGATGGGCGGCGAGAGCGCGGTGCTGGACGCACTCGACACCTTCGGACCATCAGGAGACATCGCGTACCTTCACATGCGTGACGTGAAGGGGACCGTGCCGGCCTTCCACGAATGCTTCATCGGCGAGGGCAACTACGACCCGGCCGAGGTCGTGCGCCGGCTGCACCGGATGGGCTTCGATGGCTTCCTCATCGATGATCACGTGCCGCGGATGCTCGACGACACGCCCTACTGCCATCGCGGCCGGGCGCATGCGGTCGGCTACCTCCAGGGGCTCGTCCAGGCGATCACCGGCTCCGCGAGCTGATGCGGACGGCAGACGAGGCAGTGGGCGCCGTCGACCTTCCCAACCTGCTGGCGCCCGGTGCACGGCTCGGGCCCGAGGTCGACCGCCGTCGGCCGATCGTCCCGCAGGTCCACGACGCGCTCCGCGACGCCATCGTGCGCGTCGCCATCCTGCCCGGCCAGGCGATCTCCGAGACCGAGATGGCGGCGAGTTTCGGGGTCAGCCGGACGCCCATCCGAGAGGCTCTCATCCGCCTCGCCGACGAAGGCCTCATCGACATCTACCCGCAGGCGGGCACGTTCGTCAGCCGCATCGACCTGGCAGCCGTTCGTGAGGCACAGTTCGTCCGCCAGACGCTCGAGACCGCCGTCGGCATCGAGGCCGCGGAGGCGGCGGTCGGGCGCGACGGCGTTCGAGTCGATCCTCGAGCGCCAGGAGCGGGCGATCTGGGAGGGTGACTTCGCGGAGTTCTTCGCGTCGGACGAGGACCTTCATCGGACGGTCTTCGAGCTCGCCGGGCACGGGGCCACGTGGCGGCTGGTCCAGGTGGCGAAGTCGCACCTTGACCGGGTCCGCCAGCTCGAGCGGCCGAGCGAGGAGACGCTGCGCGAGATGCTCCGCCAGCACCGCGCGATCGCCGCCTCGATCGTGGCTGGCGACACGACCGCCGTCATCGAGGTCGTGCGCGAGCACTCCAACGTGATCCTTGCCGTCGCGCCGGATGTAGCAGCGCGGCACCCGGACCTGTTCCGCGGCTGACGGTGCCAGCCTGGGACCGGCGCTGTCATCGTCGTGACCACCAGGTCATCCCTCTCGGCGTGTTCGAGCCCTTCGACCCTCCAGGCCGTCGATGTCCTTCGTGCAGTGATCCGGTCCGGACGACCGTGATGCTGACGGGCGAGCTCGGCATCGAGGGGCGCCGGGCCCTCCGGCAGTGCTGACCCCGGACAGGGAGGCGACATGATCACCAGGGATGAGCTCAAGGCGGAGCTGAGAAGGACCGGAGTCGTCGCGGTCATCAGGATGACCGAGACAGCGGACCTCGTCGCGGTGGCCCGGGCGCTGGCCGAGGGCGGCGTGCGCTTCGTGGAGATCACCATGACCGTTCCCGATGCCATCGAGGTCATCCGTGACGCCGTGACGGTGCTCGGGGACGAGGTGCTCATCGGGGCCGGGACGGTGATCGACGGTCCCACGGCCGAGCGCGCGCTGGACGCGGGTGCCGCGTTCGTGGTGGGACCCTGCGTCGTCCCCGAGGTGATCGCGACCTGCCGAAGGCGGGACATGTCGGTCGTCCCGGGAGCGCTGACGCCCACCGAGATCCTCCAGGCATGGAACGCGGGGGCGGACGTGGTCAAGGTCTTCCCGGGCCGCGTCGCCACACCCGGCTACTTCGAGGACCTGCGGGGCCCGCTGCCCCACATCCCGCTGATGCCCACCGGCAACGTGGACCTGGGGACGACGCCAGAGTACATCCGAGCGGGTGCCATCGCGGTCGGCGTGGGCAAGGCCCTGGTGGATCTCGGGGCGGTCAGGGCGGGGGACATGGGCAAGGTCACCAGCGCGGCCCGCGCATTCCGGCGGGCCGTGGACGAGGCGCGAGGGACGAACGGGTGACGCCGAGCGGCCATGTCGCGCTCTTCGGGGAGCTGCTGCTCGGACTCCGCCCGCCCGGTGTGGAGCGGCTGACCCAGGCCGCGACCTTCGAGGTCCGCTTCAGCGGCGCCGAGGCCAACGCGGGGGTCTCCCTGGTGAACTACGGGCATCGGGCGCTCGTGGTGTCTCGCGTGCCTGCGACCCCACTCGGGGATGCGTGCACGGGATACATGCGCCGGTACGGCCTGGACACCTCCGGTGTCACGCGTGGCGGAGGCCGGCTGGGCATCTACTACGTGGAGACCGGCGTGGCGCAGCGTGCATCGGCGGTGCTGTACGACCGGGCGGGAAGCGCCTTCGCCACCAGCACAGCGGCGGACTACGACTGGCCAACGCTCCTTGACGGCGCTTCCTGGCTGCATTTCTCGGGGACGGCACCGGCCGTCGGAGAGGGTGTGGTCGAAGCGCTGCTCGCCGGGGTCCAGGTCGCGCGGGATCGTGGCATCACCGTCTCGTGCGACCTCAACTACCGCGCGAAGCTGTGGAGCCCGGCGCGGGCGCAGCAGGTGATGTCCCGGCTGGCACCCTTCGTGGACGTGCTCATCGGCAACGAGGAGGACGCCGACAAGGTCTTCGGGGCGAAGGCGGCGGGCAGCGACGTGGTCGAAGGTCGCATCGTCCACGATTCGTACGTGGTCGTGGCCCGGCAGCTAGTCGACCGCTTCGGCTTCCGACGCGTCGCCATCACCTTGCGGGAGAGCATCTCGGCATCCCGCAACCGGTGGGCCGGTCTGCTGCTCCAGGACGGTCAGGCCTATCTGAGCCGCCAGTACGACATCACCCCGATCATCGACCGTGTCGGCGCAGGTGACTCCTTCTCGGGCGCACTCATCCACGGGCTCTTGGAGGGCTGGGACCCGCAACACACGATCGAGTTCGCTGCTGCGGCCTCGTGTCTCAAGCACGCCGTGCTGGGCGACTTCAACCTGGTCAGCACCGCCGAGGTCGAGGCGCTCGTCGGCGGTGATGCGTCAGGCAGGGTCCGTCGATGAGCGGCCTTCGTGGCGCCTTGACAGAGCCTTGATGAACCATAGGTTTGGCAGGCCGCGGACCGAGTGCGTCCCCATCGGACGCCCCGTGCTCGGAGGACGGCGTCTGCGCGGCGGCCGATATCCGGGCAGGCACGAGCACCTCGTTTCGACAGATGGCCCGAGCAAAGTCACGCGGTAGCCTCGCGCCAATCCGTAGCCAAGTGGTCTTCGAGCCCCCGCCCGTAGTCGCCGACCCGGCCAGCACGATGCGGGATGACCACTGCCTGGATCGAAATCAGTTGGCGGGCTTGCCGAACCAGCGGGAGAGGTGGTCGTCCAGGTCCTGCTGATCGTCGCCGATCCAGGCGACGTGGCCGTCGGGGCGCAGCAGGACGCACGGAACATCCAGTGCCGCAGTGGGATCCGCGAGGTAGTCGACCCGGTCCGACCAGCCGCCGACGGTCAGGCGTTCGGTGCGGTCCAGCAGCAGGCCGCGGCCGCGATGCAGCAGACCGTAGAGGTGGCCCTGTTTCACGTCGATGTCGCGCAGGCGGCGGCCGAGCAGGTCGGGGCCTTCGCCGAAGTCGTAGCGGATGCCGATCGCGGTGATCTTCTCGATCAGATAGCGGTTCACCTCGTCGAAGTCCATCAGTTCGGTGAGCAGCCTGCGCACGGCCTGCGGGCCCGGTTCGGTGGACAGCAGTTCCATCTGGGCGCGGGTGTTGTCCAGCACGTCCTCGGCGACCGGATGACGTTCGGCCTGGTAGGTGTCCAGCAGTGTTTCCGGCGCCCAGCCGCGGATCTGTGCGGCCAGTTTCCAGCCGAGGTTGAATGCGTCCTGAACGCCCAGGTTGAGGCCCTGTCCGCCGATGGGTGGATGGATGTGTGCCGCATCGCCGGCCAGCAGCACCCGCCCGACCCGATAACGCTCGGCCAGCCGGGTGGCATCCCCGAAGCGGGACAACCAGCGCGGGGAGTGCACGCCGAAATCGGTTCCGGCGATGGTGCGCAACTGTTGTTTGAAATCCTCGAGGGTGGGCGGTTCCGCGCGGTCGCTGACTCCCGCGGCGGGGACGACGACGCTATAGACCCCATCGCCGATGGGCCTGAGCCAGAATCGCTGATGGGTCTCGCCGATCTCGGTCACCTTGGCGGCGATCTCCTCCTGCGGCACGCCCACTTCCATCTCGCCCATCAGCGTCTCGGTCCGTGAGGGCTCGCCGGGGAAGCCGACGCCGAGCAGTTTGCGCACCGTACTGCGCGCGCCGTCACAGCCGACGAGATAGCGCGAACGCAGCTGTTCCCCGTCGGCCAGCTCGACGGTCACACCCTCGTCGTCCTGCTCGAAACCGGCCACCGCGCAACCGCGCCGGACCTGCGCACCCAGTTCGATCGCATGTTCTTCGAGCAGATGTTCGATGACCGGCTGCGGGATGCCCAGCAGATAGGCGTGCGCGGAATCCAGGCCCTCGGGCGCGGGTTTGGGGATGGCGGCGAAGAAACCGCCGGCCGGACGCTGTCTTCCGTGTTCGAGAATGCGCTCCAGCAGTCCGCGCATCGCCATCAGCTCGAGACTGCGGATATGCAGACCGACGATGCGGACGAACGACACGGGCTCGGTTTCCTTCTCCAGGACGAGTACCCGCACATCGTGCAGCCGCAGTTCGGCGGCCAGCATCGCACCGGTCGGCCCGCACCCGGCGATGATCACGTCGAACATGACGGGGCGCGTCGAGCCGGAGTCGACACGGTGGTCGCGTCGACGTGCTCGCGACGGTCGGACTGCAGAGAGTGCATAGGTGTTGCCTTTCGGGAGTGCCTTGTTGGCGAGGCGCTCCCGGCGACACCTACGTCAATCGCCCGACCGTGACGGGAAGGGGGAGCACCCACATCGATACAGCGTTCATGGGTCTCACCTCCTCGGGCGGTGTCACGGTCAACTGCAAGGCTACAAGCCCGAGCATCATCCCGTCCAATCCTTTCCCAGCCAAGTGATGGATGAACCGCGGCTCGGGCATTGCGGACGCGCCCATAATCGGAGCCACCCGAACCGCGACCACCAACCAGTGAGCGTCCGCACATGATCGAGACACTCGAAGGCGGCAGGGACGCCGTCAGGCGCCACGCCTGGACCGAGGCGATCGAGGCATTGACCGCGGTCGACCGCGACGGCGGCTTGGCGCCGGCGGACCTCGAGCTGCTCGGCGCTGCTTCCTGGTGGGCGGGACACCCGGACGAGGCGACCGAGGCGCTCGAGCGGGCATTCGCGACCTACGCCAGCGACGGCCGGAGCATCGACGCGGCGCGGGTCGCGCTGACCCTCGCCTACGAGGCGTTCCGCAGCCTCGCCGGCCCCGTCGGCGGCGGCTGGCTGGCGCGCGCCGAGCGGCTGCTCGCCGGGGAACCGGAATCACCCACTCACGCCTGGCTCGGCGTCTTCCACGCGCTGGCGGCGCTCATGGCAAACCCGGCTCGACGAGGGCATCGAGCTCGCCGGGCAGGCCATGGACCTGGCCCGTCGCCAGGACAACCCGAACGCGATGTACCTTGCGATGAGCCTCAAGGGCATGGGCGAGCTCTTCAAGGGCAACCTGACCGGCAGGTCAAGCGCTCATCGACGAGGCCGCGGCGGCCGCCTCGTCAGGCCAGCTCGACCTCCGCATCGCAAGCGACATCTACTGCAACACCATCGCGGCCTGCCGGAACGTCGGCGACCTCGGTCGAGCGTCCCAGTGGGCCGCGGAGGGGGAGCGGTTCATGCATCGCGAAGCGATCGGGGGCTATCCGGGTATCTGCCGGATCCATCGCGCCGAGATCAAGATGCTCCATGGCCAGTGGTCGGAGGCGGAGCAGGAGGCGCGTCAGGCCGGCGAGGAGCTCCAGCGCTATCGCCTTCTGGATGGCGTCGGGTACGCCCACTACCAGGTCGGCGAGGTCCGGCTCCGGATGGGCGACCTGGACGCGGCGGCGGAGGCGTTCGACCGCGCCTACGAGTACGGTCACGACGCGCAGCCGGGTCTTGCCCTCCTGCAGCTCGCGCGCGGCGAGGTGGCCGATGCTCGTCGATCCATCGATCGGGCGCTCACGGCCGCGGCCGGCGCGAACGGCGTCGCCGACCGTGCGACGCGCGGCCGGCTGCTACCGGCGCAGGTCGACATCGCCCTCGCGGCCGGCGACCTCGAGGCGGCCAGGCAGGCCGTCGAGGAGCTCGAAATCGATCGCCGCCGACTACGAACGACCGCTCTTCCAGGCCGGCGCGCTCACCGCTCGCGGCGAGCTGCTCCTCGGGCAGGACAAGGCATCGGAGGCGTCACCAGTCCTCGGGCAGTCGTGGCGTCTCTGGCAGACGTCGGACCTGCCCTACGAGAGCGCCCGGGCGCGCCTGCGCTACGCCGAGGCGCTGGCCGCCGAGGGCGACGCGGCGATGGCCCGCCGTGACCTCCTGGCCGCCCGATCGGCCTTCGAGCGGCTCGGCGCGACGCTCGACCTGGAGCGGGTCAACGCGCTGCTGGGCGAGGGCGGCGCGACGGGGCGCGGGGTCGGCCAGCCGGGCCGATCGGGTGACCAAGACCTTCATGTTCACGGACATCGTGACCTCGACCGACCTCGTCGGGGTGATCGGCGACGAGGCCTGGAGCGAGGTGCTGCGTTGGCACGATCGCGAACTCCGCTCGTGTTTCGCCCAGCACGGCGGCGAGGAGGTGGCCCACACCGGCGATGGCTTCTTCGTGGCCTTCGAGCGCCCCGCCGATGGCATCGAGTGCGCGGTCGACATCCAGCGCCGGCTGGCACGCCACCGCCGCGAGCACGGCTTCGCGCCCTGGGTCCGCATCGGCTTGCATGCCGCCGAGGCGACTCGGCAGGGCCGCAACTTCACCGGCCAAGGCGTGCACGTTGCCGCTCGTATCGGCGCGGCCGCGGCCAAGGAGGAGATCCTCGCGTCGAACTCCGTCCTGCGCGGTGCCGGTGCGATCCGGTTCGGTCTGTCCGAACCGCGCTCGCTCACGCTCAAGGGCGTCCGCGAGCCGGTCGATGCGCAGGCTGTCGAATGGCGCTAGGACGGGTCGCGCGGCCTCAGACCGCCTGACCCCTGACGCGTGGTACTCGCCGCGCCGAGTTATACTCGCGGTATGAAGACCGCCGTCTCAGTGCCCGACGACCTGTTCGCCCAGGTCGACCGCCTCGCCCGACGCTCGCGCAGGTCGCGCAGCGAGGTCTACAGTGCCGCGCTGCGGGAGTACGTCGCCCGGCACGCGCCGGACGAGGTGACGGCGGAACTCGACCGCGTCATCGCGGAGGTCGGCCAGCCGGACGGGGACGAGTTCGCCGCCGCGGCTGCCCACGCCACCGTCGGCTCGGAAGAGTGGTGATCGCCCAGGGCGAGGTATGGTGGGCCGAACTCCGCCAGCCGCTCGGATCGGAGCCGGGTTTCCGCCGGCCGGTCGTAGTCGTCCAGGGTGACGCCTTCAACCGCAGCTCGCTCCGCACGGTCGTGTGCGTCAGCCTCACGAGCAACCTCAACTGGTCGGATGCTCCAGGCAACGTGCTCCTGCTCGCCAGGGCGACGGGGTTGCACAGGGATTCGGTGGCCAACGTGTCCCAGCTCGTGACGCTCGACCGGGCCGCCCTCACTGAGCGCGTTGGCGCGCTGTCGGCGTCGAGCTTGGAGCTCGTGCTGGCCGGGATCGATGTGGTGCTCGGGCGTTCCTGATCTGACCGCGCCACAGGCCCGGATCGAGCGGCCGGACAGGATGGCAGCGCTCGACTGACAGGCCAGTCAGGCTGCCAGATAGCCGGACCATGGCAACCGTTCGGGGGGCACGTACCCGGTGATGGTGCCGTCGGTCGCTGATCGGTGCAACATGCAATGGTGACGACGCCACCGCCTGCCGCATCCCCGTACGCCGCGCAGATCGCCGCAGAGCGGGACGGCTGGTACCACGTCGAGCGGCTTATCCGGTCGCTCGACCCCGACGAATGCGTCGAACCCGGTTATTACACAGACCCTGACTGGAGTGTCCGGGATCTCGCCGCGCATCTGGGGACATGGCTTGCCGAGGCCGGGGTCCAGTTCGAGCGGATGACAGGCGGGACCTACACTGGCCATGACGTGGATATCGACGCTCTCAACGCGTCATTCCTGGCGGCCATGGCCGACCAGCCCTGGGATGTGGCCTGGATCCTCGCCACATCCGGTCGATCGAGGATGCTGCGGGCCTGGTCGACGATGACCGAGCCCACCGATGAGGCGGCATGGTGGATCCACAAGACAGGCTCCGAGCACTACGCCGAGCACATCGACCGGCTCGAGGCCTGGGTTGCGGAGCTGGTCAGTCGACGACCTTGAGTCGCGTCGGCGCGAACCACATCGGGGATCTCCCGGGATGACGCGGCCTGGGTTGACAGGCTCGGAGGACCGAATGCGGCCGTTGGCGGGCAAGGTGGCTGTCGTCACGGGCGGCAGCACCGGTGTCGGACGGGGCATCGCGACCGCTCTCGCGGAGGCCGGAGCCGCGGTCGTGGTGGCCTACCACACGGATGCCGCGGGCGCGGCGGATACCCTGGCCAGCATCACCGGGTTCGGAGGTAACGCGGTCACGTGCGGCGCAGACATCGGCGACCCGGATGGCGCCGAGTCATTGGTGGCGGCGGCGGTCGACCGGTGGGGCCGTCTGGACGTGATGTGTTGCAACGCGGGCGTCACGTCATGGTTCCCGTTCCTCGATGTACCGACCCACGATCTGGACGCGGTCGTGGGCACCAACATCCGGGGGACATTCCTCACCGCGCAGGCAGCGGCACGCCTGTTGGTGTCCCAGGGGAGTGGTGGCCGCCTGCTGTTCACGGCATCGGTCGCGGGCGTCCGGGCGATCGCCAACCTGTCCGCGTACGCCATGACCCGGGCGGCGGTCGAGGCGCTGGCGCGGAACCTGGCGGTCGAGCTGGGACCACACGGCATCACGGCCAACGCGCTGGTGGTGGGACCCACCGTGAATGCCCGGAACCTGGCTGACGACCCCGACTACGCGGCACACTGGGGCGGCATCCTGCCCGTCGGTCGCGCGGGCGAACCGGCCGACGTGGGTGCCGTCGCAGCCTTCCTCGCTTCGGATGGGGCTGGTTTCATCACGGGGGCCTCCATTCCGGTGGACGGCGGCTGGGTGATGGCCGGACGCGTGCCGGATGGATCGTGATCGTCGTCGTCGTTCCGAGGCGCCCTTGATCTCATCCGGATCTCACACATCTGACCCACGATCAGCCGTGTCGATGGCCCAGCCCTCGGGTCCCGGGCGATCGGCGGCAGTGATCTGGAGGTAGGAGACGTGACACAACCGCCACAGCCGTCGCCATCCGGGCAGCGGCCCAGGAAGGATGATGGACTCCCCTGGATCCGGACGATCCTGCTGGCCGCCCTGATGCTCATCGTGCTCGTGGGTGCCATCGGGGTCTGGTACATCTTCTTCCGGCCGGGTGGACCGGCTCCCGTGGGTACCGGCGCGCCGGTCATCCCGGGCGCCGCAGCCCCTGCCGCCCCAGCCGTGACCCCGACACTCGTTCCCTGAGACCGATATCGGCTCCCTTCGAAAGGATGGCACCACGATGACCCACCGACCGCTCCTGCGCCTGGCCTCGATCGCAGCGCTGTCGACTGCGCTGGTCCTTCCGTCATTCGGTGCCGCGGCAGCCCAGTCCCCGGTCCCGGGATCCTCTGCGCCCGCGAACGCACCAACCGCCGGCCTCGACGGCACCTGGACCATCGACCATTCGATCGGCTCCTACGACTACGCCGGAGCGTCTTCACCGGCTCGTGGGCCGGCTACCGGGCCCAGGAGGAGCTGGTCGGCGTCGGCGGCACGGAGGCGGTCGGGCGGACGCCTGACATCACTGGCACCATCACCCTCGCGGGCACGCAGCTCACGGCCGCGGACCTGACCGTCGACCTGACCACGCTCGCCAGCGACGAGTCGATGCGCGACGGCCAGCTGGGTCGCCAGGGCATCCAGACCGACCAGTTCCCGACCGCCACCTTCGTGCTCACGCAGCCCATCGAGCTGGGCACCATCCCCGCCGAGAATACGCAGCGTCGACGTCACCGCGGTCGGCGACCTGACCCTCCACGGCGTGACCAAGAACGTCTCCATCCCGCTCGCAGCCATCCAGCGCGGGCGACGTCATCGGCGTCCGTGGATCGCTCGACTTCCCCTGGGCCGACTTCGGCATGGAGCAGCCGACCTCGATGAAGGTGGTCTCGCTCGCCGACGACGTGACCATGGAGTTCCAGGCCTTCTTCCGTCACGACGACCCGGCGACGCCCGAGACGCAGTCCGCGGTCGCCCGTGGCCTGACCGAGCCCGGCCGGATGCTGCCACGGCCCGGCCAGCGGTCGAGCTGCCCGGCGCCCGCTCAGGTCGCCCGAGGATCGCCCAGACCGCGATGGCGCCCCACAGGACGCTGGCGACGATGAGCACCACCAGGAACACCGGCTTGCTGTGTCTTGTGCCGGAACACGAGGCGTCCGGCCCAGGCCCGATGACGCCGCCGATGAGCGCCAGGCCGTGCAGCACCGATCTCCGGGATGCGCCAGTCACCCTGCGCCGCCGCTCGCTTGTCCAGGCCGTAGGCCGCGAACGCGACCGGCGTCCAGCCCGCGAGCCAGGCGAGCAGCGGCGACCAGCGCGAGCACCAGCCACGCGAGCAGGAACAGCGCCACCCCGCGCCACGACCGAGCCCACGATCACGGGCCGGTTGCGCGGGTCGCCCAGGCCGACCGGTGTAGGGCTCAGCGGGTGCTCCAGTGGAACGATCTGCTTGGTGATGCGCAGGTACACGAAGGTCTCGGTGCTCACGACCCCCGGGATGCGTCGCAGCCGGTCCGCGAGGAACGACAGCAGCTCCGCGTTGTCGCGGCAGACCGTCTCGACCAGCAGGTCGTAGGCGCCTGCGGTGACGACCACGTAGGTCACCTCGGGCAGCGCGCGCGACCTCGTCCGCGACCGCCCAGCAGGCGGTCGCTCTCGCAGCGGACACCGACCATGGCCATCTGGTCGTAGCCCAGGCGCAGCGGGTCGGTGACCCCGACCACCTGGAGCACGCCCCGCTCGATGAGCCGTTCGGTGTGCTGGCGGACCGTGGACTCCGAGACGCCCAGGTCCGCGGCGATCTGGGTGTACGGTCGCCGCCCGTCGCGCTGGAGCTGCGTCGATGATCGACCGGTCCAGGGTGCGTGATCTGGGCGTGCGGTCGGTCCGCCGTCGCCCGCATCGCTTGGTCCGTTGCACGGTGGCCACACTAACAGGACCGGGCTGCTCAGGCGGTGACCCTGGACCCCCGGCGACGGGTACCATCGGACATCCCAGCGGAGGCCGCACCCTCCCTCGTCGTGCCACCCAGTCCACGACGTGCCAGGAAGCGATCCGAACGTGTCCAACGAACAGCTCGTGCTCCTCGTGAGCGTGGGCGTGCTCTCCATCGGCGCCATGTGCGTCGGCCTTGCCGCGGCCTGGTATTCGGGTCGCCGGTACGCCGAGACGCCGCGCCCGCTGGCGGACCGCCCGACTCGGCCTGCCCCGGATGCCGCCGAGGCGAGTCCGCACGGCCGACCAGGACGATGACCTCACGGCACCCCGCCGACACGTCCGGGACCGCGCGCTCCGCATCGTGGCGCTGCTCGTTCCTGGCGTCGCGTGGCGGCGCTGGTCGCCATCACGCGGCGGCTGGCCGCGACGACCGAGGTTGCGCCATCTACCTGCTCGTCGCGGCCGGGCACGCTCGCGGTGGTCTTCCTCGGGGACCTGATGCCCGACAGCATCCCGGGGGCGTCCGGCAGCTGGATCGGAGGCGGGCGCGGCGCTCGGGCTTCCTGACCGTCCTCACGGGTTGTCCGGATGGCCTGGCTCAGCCCGTTCTTCGTGGGCTTCTTCCTGGTCGTGGGCGCGGCGGCGCTGTCGCGGGACGGGCTGGCGCCCGCTGGCCCTCGCGCTCGTCGCGGGGCTCGGCTACGGCGTGGTGGGCCTGCTGGTCGCCCAGCGGACGACGGCCGGTCATCGGCGATGCGCGCGCCAGATCGGCTTCGAGATCGTGATCCTGCTGCTGCTGGCCTTCATCGGCACCGTCGCCGGCCGGGAGCAGCGGCGGGCACGGGAGGCGGCCCTGCGACTGGCCCGCTTCGACCCGCTCACCGGCCTCTACAACCGGACGCCACTTCTTCGCGAGCATGGAGCGGGAGCTGCGGCTGGCGGAACGAGCCGGCCGGGGGTTCGCGCTGCTGATGCTCGACCTCGACGGCCTGAAGCCCGTCAACGACACCTTCGGCCATCACTACGGCGACCGGCTGCTGCAGGCCGTCACGGAGGTCATCCAGCGCAGTGTCCGGGCCACCGATACTCCCGCCCGGTATGGCGGCGACGAGTTCGTGATCCTGCTGCCGGACACCGACGCGGCGCGGTGCGCTTCGTGGTCGCCGAGAAGCTGCGCCGGGACATCGCGCGGGCTGTCCATCCGGGTCAACGAGCGGTCCGTCCGGACCTCGGTGTCGCATCGGCCTCGTCGCGTACCCCGACGACGGCACGACCGTGGACGCGCTGATGGCCGCGGTCGATGCCGCGCTGTACGAGGCGAAGCGGAGCGGCAAGGACCGCATCGTGGGCTACACCACGCGCACCGAGCGGGTGGCGACCCGCATGGGGCGCGGAACCCGACTCGTCGAGCGGACGCGGCGAGTCGGGTACCGACGCCCGAGGCGGGCCCCGCGGCCACCGGGCGAGCCCCCGACACCAGCCGCAGGGCCACTCAGCCAGCGAGCCACGCGCCCTGGGAGACGGGCACCGGGGTACGCCGTGGCGGCCCGCCGCTCCACCCGGGTCGTGACTCCCGCTGGTACGAGCGAGCCGCCCGTGCCACGTCAGCGAGTCGCGCTGCCGGTCCAGGACGATGCCGGCGACTGCCTCGCCGGGCGCGGCACCGCCCGCCGCGACCGACGCCGCGGACCGACCTGGCGACCTGCGTCGGGGCGGTCGCGGCGCCCTGGGCGGGTACACGAGCGGTCCACCGGCCGGGTCCGGTGTAGAGTTCGGCGATGCCCCGACGACGCGCGCAGCGCGGCTTCGGCACGCGCGCCATCCGCGCGCGCGACCACGCCGCCGGTCGTCCACCAGGGCGGCAACTCGGTGCCCATCTACCAGTCGGTGACGTTCGAGGCGGACGACGCCGCCGAGCTGGGCGACATCCTTCGCGACCGGCGACCCGGGCTACGCATACGCCCGCTCGGGCAACCCCACCGCGTCGGCGATCGCCGACGCGTTCGCGTGGCTGCACGGCGCGCCCGCGGGATTCGCGTTCGCGTCGCGGCATGGCCGCCATCCACGCCGCGCTGCGTGTCCCAGCTGCGCGCCGGCGACCGGGTCGTGTCGCACCCAGGCGCGTCTACGGCAGCACCCGGACGCTGCTGTCGTCGGTGCTCGGCGCGGTTCGGGGTGGAGGTCGCGTACGTCGACGCCACCGACGCGGACGCGGTCGAGGCGGCGCTCCGACGTCCCGACCCGCGTGCTGTATCTGGAGACCATCGCCAACCCGACCATCGTGGTGGCCGACCTGGCGCGACTCTGGCCGAGCGTGGCCCACCGGCACGGCGCCACGGTCATCGTCGACAACACGTTCGCCTCGCCCTACCTGTGCCGGCCCATGGAGCTCGGCGCCGACCTCGTGGTGGAGTCGACCACCAAGTGGGTGGGTGGCCACTCCGACGTGCTCGCGGGTGCGGTCGCCGGGCGCGCCGAGCTGATCGGCCCAGGTGCGCGAGACGGAGATCGAGACCGGCGGCATGATCGCGCCCTTCGCGGCGTTCCTGGTGCTGCGGGGCATGGAGACGCTCCATGTCCGGATGGACCGGCACGCAGCGAACGCCCTGGTGCTCGCGCGTGCCCTCGAGGCGCGGCCGGAGGTCGCGCCGGGTCGTCTACCCGGGGCTCGCCTCGCATCCCCAGGCGGCGGTGGCTCGGCGGCAGCTGCGCAACGGGGGCGGCCTGATGGCCGTCGACCTGGGCGACCGTGCGATCGCCGCGGCATTCATCGACACCCTCACCATCCCGCCGCGCACCGCGTCGCTGGGCAGCATCCAGACGCTCGTCGTCCATCCGCCGTCGAGCACCCATCGCCAGCTCGACGACGCGGAGCTGGCCGCCACCGGCATCGCGCCAGGGCATGGTGCGCGTGTCGGTGGGCCTCGAGGACGTCGAGGACCTGCATGGCCGACGTCGCGGCCGCGCTGGACGTGCGGCGGTCCCGCGGCGACCGCGCCCGGGCCGCGCAGCGATCACGAGCGCGATCCGACGACCAGCCCGCCGAGGGACCCGCCCATCGCCACCACCAGCCCTGACCGGGACCCGTCATCGACCCCGCTCGACCTGCTCGCCCGCGTCGGGCGGGCGGCGTGGGCGACCCTCACGAGCGTCCGGTTCGCGGTCATGCTCATCACCACCATCGTGGTCTCCGGGCGTCGTCGGGCTCCCTGGTGCGCCAGTTCCCGTCGGCCGTGCTCCACGACCCGGCGGGCTATGCGCGCGAGCTCGCCGACATGCACGCGCGCTGGGACGGCAACCAGGTCCTGGGCATCGCGCATCGGCCCGGCCATGGTCGACCTGTTCGACGACTGGGCTTCTTCCGGATCTTCTCCGGCGTGCTGGTTCGTGGCCGCTGCTGGTGGTCCTGGTCGTGGCCATCGTCTGCTGCACCCTCGACCGGACGCCGCGGCTGTGGCGCTCGGTCCAGCCGGGCATGGTCGACCAGCCGCTGCCGTTCTTCGACCCGCGGCTGCCCGAGCGGGCACGTGCTGGAGCGGGCCGTGACCTCGGCGCCGACGATGTCGCGGCAGCGCTGCGGCGTCGCCACTATCAAGGTCCGCGGCGCGGCCTCGGACCTGATGGCGCCGTCGACCTGGGTCCAGGGCGACCGGAACCAGTACTTCAAGCTGACGACGCTGCTCACCCACCTGGGCCTCATCCTGTTCCTGGTGGGCGGCGCGGTCACGGTGAGCCTCGGCTTCGAGACCGTCGTGTTCGTGGGCGAAGGGCCAGACGGCGCCGGTCCAGCCGGTGGGCACCCCCGACAACCTGCTGGTCAAGGTCAACAGCTTCCGGGCGCCGCGTCCTGCGCGAACGGCACCCCCGCGGACTTCGTGACCGACCTGTCCGTGTTCCAGGACGGCCAGGAGATCGCCCGCAAGGACATCCGGGTCAACGACCCGCTCGAGGTCCAGGGGTTCGTGTTCCACCAGAACACCTTCGGTCCGAGCGTGGACCTGACCATCCACGACCCGACCGGGCGGCTGGTCTGGACCGGCCCGATGCTGCTCGACGACGCCATCGCCGGCTTCCCGTCCGGCTTCACGACCATCCCCGGGTCCGACGTCGGGGCTGCTCGCGGTGCTCACGAGGACCGCCGACGGCGTCGCGGCGCCCTGCTGCTCCAGGGTGTCGGTGCCGACGGTCGATGCCGACCGGCGTGACGGCACCGACCTGTTCCGGGTGCTGATCGGGCGTGGGTGGCACGGCCGACCCGGCGCTGGCCGCCGGCTACGCCATCACCTGGGATCGGGCCGGCGCCTGGACGGGCATGGTCATCAAGAACGACCCGGGTGCGCCCGTCATCTGGATCGCGTTCCTGTGCCTCATCAGCGGCCTGGTGATGACGTTCTACCTGCCGCGCACGGCGGGCCTGGGTCCGCCTCGACGGCGACGTGCTGCGGGTCGCCGATGCTGGGCGACCGGTACGTGGACCTGCCCGCGAGCTGGGTCGCCTGGTGGACGACCTCGCGTGCGTGGACCTGCACTCGGGCCGTGCCCTCGTGACCTGACGGCACGGTGCTGTCGGACCGTCGAGCCGGGCATGGGCTCGAGGTCGTGCCGATCCCCGGTATCGTGCCGGCCATGTGCCGACTCCTCGGTGTGGTGTCGCGACGGCCGGCAGCGATCGACGACCTGCTGCCCGGCGAGCTGCCGCCTTTCGCCGCCCTGTCGCCGAGCACTCGCCACGGCTGGGGCATCGGCTGGGTCGGTTCGACGGTGATGCGTCGAGAGCCCGCAAGGAGCCCGAGCGGGCCTCGGTCAGCCCAGGCGTTCGCCGCGACGCCGCGGCGCGATCGACGACCGACGCCGCGCTGCTGCATCATCCGACAGGCGTCCCCGGGCATGCCCCATGTCGATGGCCAACACCCACCCTTCCTGGCCGACGGCTGGTGCTTCGCCCACAACGGCTACGCGTGGCCGACCGAGGTCCTCGACGACCTGGTCGGCGACGGCGGGGGCACCCGTGCCGCTGGGCGACACCGACAGCGAGCGCTACTTCTCGCTGGTGCGCGCCGGCCTGCGGGACCGCGCCGCACCGGACGCCCTGCGCGACGCCGCGCGGACGCATCACCGCAGTCGACGTCGATCACCTCGCTCAACTGCCCTGCTGCTGACCCCGCGGACGCGCTCGTACGCCGATCGCGTGGTGGGACGGGCCGGGCATCCGGTCCCAGCCCGACGGCGAGACCGAGCGCGACTACCGGCTGTGGTACCGCGTCGAGCCCGACCGGGTCGTGGTGGCCTCGACGGGCATCCCCGGGTCCGAGCCCGGCTGGCAGGAGCTGCCCGACCGATGCGTGCTGGAGGCGCATCGAGGCACGCTCCAGCCTGCGGGTCGCGGATCGCACTGACCGTCGGCGCCTGACGCCGACGCCCGAGTGGCGCCGGTCGATCCACAGCCGTTCCAGACATGCACGGATCCGGCTCTCGCCTGGTCCGCTCCTGGTACCGAACCGCAACCGTCAGCTCGATAGACTGCACGACTGGCGCGACCGCGCCCTACCCGACCCTGCGCCGCGCCGGACATGCGGGAACCGCCGAGGCCGGGCCGTTCGCCTGCCGAGGGCGTTCGGACCCGACACCGACCACCGCCAGGAACGACGTCGCACGGCAGGAGTCACATGACCGCACGTCACCACGGCCATCGCTGCGATCGCCACCCACAAGGTCGCTGCCACGCAGGACTACCTGGAGCACGCCGGCCAGGCCATCTACGGCCAGTACGTGTTCCACGAGGACGCGCAGCGCGAGTACCTCGCCAAGCCCATCTTCCGGAAGCTGCGGCGGACGATCGACGGTCACGAGCCGTTCGACCCGGCCATCGTGGACGCGGTCGCGCACGGCGTGAAGGAGTGGGCGATGGCGCACGGCGCCACCCACTACACCCACTGGTTCGTGCCCATGACCGGCTCCACGGCCGAGAAGCACGACTCGTTCCTCAACCCCACGCGGCGAGGGCCGGACGCATCGCCGAGTTCTCGGGCAAGAACCTGGTCCAGGGCGAGCCCGACGCGAGCTCGTTCCCGTCGGGCGGCATCCGGGCCACCTTCGAGGCGCGCGGCTACACCGCCTGGGACGTCACCAGCCCGATCTTCCTCCAGGTCGAGCCGAACGGCGTCACGATGACCATCCCGACCGCGTTCGTGTCGTACACCGGCGAGGCGCTCGACCACAAGATCCCGCTGCTGCGGTCGCAGGAGGCCCTGGGCAAGCAGGCGCTGCGCGTCCTGCGCTGGTTCGACAACGCCACGGCCACGCGCGTGTTCACCAACATCGGTCCCGAGCAGGAGTACTTCCTGGTCGACGGCCGCCTGGCCGAGCAGCGCCCGGACCTCGTGCTCACCGGCCGCACCCTGTTCGGCGCCCCGTCGCCCAAGGGCCAGGAGCTGGAGGACCAGTACTTCGGCTCCATCCGCGAGCGGATCCTGGCGTTCATGATGGATCTCGACCGCGAGCTGTGGCGCCTGGGCATCCCGGCCAAGACCCGCCACAACGAGGTGGCGCCCGGCCAGTTCGAGATGGCGCCCGTGTACGAGGCCACCTCGGTCGGATTCCGACCACAACATGGTGGTCATGAGCCTGATGCGGCGCCTCGCGCGCCAGCACGGCCTGATGTTCCTCATCCACGAGAAGCCGTTCGCGGGCATCAACGGCTCGGGCAAGCACAACAACTGGTCGATGGGCACCGACGAGGGCGAGAACCTGCTCGACCCGGGCAACGACCCGCACGCCAACGCCCAGTTCCTGGCCTTCCTGGTGGCCGTCATCCGGGGCGTCAACGTCCACGCCGACCTGCTGCGCGCCAGCATCGCCGACGCCGGCCAGGACCATCGCCTGGGTGCCAACGAGGCGCCGCCGGCGATCATGTCCATCTTCCTCGGCTCGCAGCTGGAGGACGTCGTCGAGCAGCTCGGCAAGGGTGCCGCATCGCGGTCCAAGAAGGGTGGCTCGGTGACACTCGGCGTGACCTCGCTGCCGGAGCTGGCCAAGGACGCGACCGACCGCAACCGGACCTCGCCGTTCGCGTTCACGGGCAACAAGTTCGAGTTCCGCGCCGTGGGCTCGTCGGCGCCCATCTACTGGCCGCAGACCGTGCTCAACACGGCCGTCGCCGACTCGCTGTCGCAGCTCGCGGACGAGCTGGACAAGCTGAAGCCGGGCGACTTCAACGGGCTGACCACCATCCTCTCGAGCATCGTCCAGGGCAACAAGCAGGTCCTGTTCGAGGGCAACAACTACTCCGAGGAGTGGCACGCAGAGGCGGCCAAGCGCGGCCTGCCCAACAACAAGACCACCGTGGACGCGCTGCCGGCGCTGACCACGGACAAGGCCAAGGAGCTGTTCTCGACCTTCGGCGTGCTCTCCGAGCGCGAGCTGGCGGCGCGCGTGGAGATCAACTGGGAGCGCTACGTCAAGGTCAGCAACATCGAGGCCAACTGCGCCCTCGACATCGCGAAGACCATGATCCTGCCCGCGACCGCGCAGTACCTGGGCATCCTGGCCGGCGCCTCGGCCTCCAAGGGCATCGCGGCCGTGGCCGGAACGGTCGCGGGGCTCGCCGACGACCTGGTCGAGGCCATCGAGGACCTCGAGCACGCCCAGCACGCGGCCCACGAGGCGGGCTCCGTGCAGAAGGAGGCGCGCGCCTTCGTCGATCACGTCATCCCGGCCCAGAACGCCCTGCGCGTGGTCGCCGACGAGCTGGAGACGCTGGTCTCGGACGACCTCTGGCCGCTGCCCAAGTACCGGGAGCTGCTCTTCCAGTACTGAGGGATGCGGCCGGGCGCAGGTCCGGCCACATCTGACCGACGGGCTCCCGGGGACTCCGCCGTGCTCCCCTCGAGCAGCCACGTCCCGTCAGCCCGGATGAACCATGGCCAACGACTCCCAGGCCTCACGGATCGACTGGAAGCGATGCTAGGATGCGCCACCGGTCGGCAGGCCCGGAGGGGCCGCCAGTGAGCCGGAGCTGGGGATGGGGATGGTATGGCGGCTCGTGTCGACACGCTGATGGTTGGCGGCGGTACTGCTGGCTCTGTGCTCGCTGTCCGACCATCGGAGGATCCGCCTCGCGTGGTCATGTTGACCGTGGCGGGGCCT
Organism: uncultured Chloroflexia bacterium; assembly: GCA_963760625.1. Lineage (GTDB taxonomy): Bacteria > Chloroflexota > Limnocylindria > Limnocylindrales > CSP1-4 > JAFMJV01. Next base: position 45,984 of record CAVXDU010000013.1, on the reverse strand, counting down.
GAGTATCCCGACCCGGCGTTCGCCCCCGATATGGTCAGGCTCGCTCACGGCGCAGGGGCCGCATGACCGCACTCCTGGAGCTCGAGGGCATCAGCAAGACAGTTCCCCGGCGTACAGGCGCTCGAGGACGTCCACTTCTCGATCGATGCGGGCGAGATCCACGCGCTCGTGGGCGAGAACGGCGCGGGCAAGTCCACGCTCATCAAGATCATCTCCGGCGTCCATCGCACCGGACAGCGGGCACGCATCCGCATCGACGGCGCAGAGCGTGTCGTTCGACAGCCCGCACGAGGCGCAGGCCGCGCGGCATCGCCACGATCTTCCAGGAGCTGAGCCTGTATCCCGAGCTGACAGTGGCCGAGAACATCTTCATGGGCCATGCCCCGCGCCGTCGGGTGGGGCCCGTCAGCGTCCTCGACTGGAAGGCGATGAACGCGCGCGCCCGGGAGTTGCTGGCTTCGCTCGACATCCATGACATGGACGTGCGCCGCAAGGTGGGGACTCTCAACGTGGGCAACCGACAGCGGGTCGAGATCGCCAAGGCGCTCTCCATCAACGCCCGGGTCCTCATCATGGACGAGCCGACGGCGGCACTCACCGAAACGGATGTCGAGCGCCTGTTCGAGATCGTTCGCCTGCTCAAGCAGCGCAGCGTCGGGATCATCTACATCAGCCATCGTCTGCAGGAGGTCTTCCAGCTGGCCGATACGCGTCACCGTGCTGCGGGACGGCCGCTATGTGGACACCAGGCCGGTGTCCGAGACGATCCGAGGATGACCTCATCCGGATGATGGTCGGCCGGACCATCAAGGAGCTGTTCCCCAAGCTGCCGAGCGAGATCGGAGCGGACGTCCTCGAGGTGCGCACATCTGACCCGCAGGCCCCAGACGCAGGATGTCAGCCTCAAGGTCCGCGCCGGCGAGATCGTGGGCCTGGCAGGACTGGTCGGTTCCGGGCGCAGCGAGATCGCCCAGGTCGTCTTCGGCATCCTGCCCGCCGATTCCGGCGAGATCCTGCTCGACGGCCGGCCCGTCAAGATCAGGAGCCCGGCGCAGGCCATGAAGCTGGGCATCGCCTATGTACCCGAGGATCGTGGCACGCAGGGTCTGGTCCGCCAGATGAGCATCCGGGAGAACATCTCCATGGCCGTGCTCCGGACCCTGGTCCGCATGCAGGGTTCGTGGATCGCGGCCGCCGAACGGCAACTGGCCGCCCGCACCATCGAGCAGCTGAACATCCGCGCCACCAGTGGCGAGCAGGTCGTCAGCAAGCTCTCCGGGCGGCAACCAGCAGAAGGTCGTCGTGGGCAAGTGGCTGGCGAGCAAGCCCAGGCTGCTCATCGTGGACGAGCCGACACGCGGTGTGGACGTGGGTGCGAAGGCCGAGATCCACCGCCTCATCAGCGAGCTGGCGCAGCAGGGACTGGGGATCCTGATGATCTCCAGCGAGCTGCCCGAGGTCCTGGGCATGAGCGATCGCATCCTGGTCATGCGCGAGGGCCGCGTGGTGGCTGAGTTCAGCCGGGCAGACGCGACGCAGGAGAATGTCGGCTCGGCGATGATGAGCGTCCCGACCGCGGTCTCCGAGGGTCCCGATGGCGGATCGGTGCAAGGCACTGCCGCGTGACTGCTGCCGCACGTGGTGCGACTTCGGGAACATCCGAGGGCAACCGGGCGGTCCATGCCATCCGGGGCTACCTGGGCACGCAGGAAGGCATCCTGTTGCTGCTGGTCGTGGCTCTGCTGGTCATCGTCGGGGCCTTCAATCCGCGGTTCCTGGCCGAGGCGAACATGAAGGATGTGTTCGCGGCCAACGCGTACATCGCGGTCGCGGCGATCGGCATGTCCATGGTCATCATCACCGGCAACATCGACATCTCCGTCGGGGCATTGGTGGGCGTGCTGATCACGCTCTCGGGCACCCTGGCCGTCGGACTGGCCGATGCCGGGCTGCCCATCTCGCTGGTGAATCTCGTCGCCTGGATCGTGCCGCTCCTTGGCGGCATGCTCGTCGGTGCGATCATCGGCTTCTTCGTCGCGTATCTGCGAATCCCGGCCATCGTGGTCACGCTGGGCATGTTCAGCATCCTCAAGGGCGGCCTCATCCTGGTGGCAGGTGGGAACACCATCTACAACCTGCCCGCCGGGTACACCTTTGCCCAGGATGACTGGCTGGGCATCCCTGCGCCCATCTACTTCATGGTCATCCTCACCCTCGTCGCCGCGATCTGGATGCGCTACAGCCGCACCGGCCGAGCCATGTACGCGGTCGGCGGCAATGCCGAGGCGGCACGCCTGTCGGGTATCGACACCCGCCGTCTGCTCATGATCACCTTCATCCTCAACGGTTTGATGGCGGGCATCTGCAGCCTGTTGCTCGCGACCCAGTTCAACCAGATCCAGGCCACCGCGCCCTCAGGCCTGGAGCTGTTCGTCATCACCTCCTCGGTCGTGGGAGGTGTCAGCATCCTGGGCGGCGCCGGAACGGTCATCGGCTCGACGCTGGCGAGCATCCTGGTCAAGGCCATCGGATCGGCGATGTTGTTCATCAACATCTCGCCCTATCTGGCTCAAGGCGATCCTGGGTCTGCTCATCCTCGTGACCGTCCTGGCGGACGTGCTGCGCCGCCGCCGGCAGACCCAGCGTTGAGCACTTCGAGATGACCACCGCTGACGACAGCGTCGCCGACCCGATCCTCGTTCTCGCTGTCGAGCCTGCTGCTTCGCCAGGACGTCATCCTGGTGCTCATCACGCTGGCAGTGGTGCTCCTGCTGGCGACCCAGATCGACAAGTTCCTGACACCCAGAACCTGCTGAACCAGGGTCGACTGGCGCACCGAGGTGGCGCTCGTGGCCCTGCCCATGACGCTCATCATCATCACCGGCGGCATCGACCTGTCGGTGGGTTCCACGATGGGACTGTGCGCCATCATCCTCGGCGTGGCCTGGCAGAACTTGCATCTGCCGCTCGAAGCGGCGATCGTCGTGGCGCTGCTCATCGGGGGCCCTATGCGGACTGGTCAATGGACTGTTCATCACTCGCGTCGGGCTCCCGCCGCTCATCACCACGCTGGCGACGTTCGCCCTCTATCGAGGGCTCGCAGAAGGCATCAGCCAGGCCCGGTCGGTGCGAGGCTATCCGGACTGGTTCTTCGACCTGGGCCAGAAGGGACTTCCTGGGGGCCGCGACCGGCATACCCAACCAGTTGTTCCTCGTCGTGGTCTCGACCGTCCTGATCGGGACCATCCTGGCGCGGACGCCGTTCGGTCGCTCGCTGTATGCCATCGGCAACAACGAGACCGGCTGCCCGCTTCTCGCGGCATCCCGGTGAAACCGTACAAGCTGGTCATCTACACGCTGTCGGGGTTCATGGCCGGCCTGGCCGCCTGGGTATTCGTTTCCCGTGTGAGCACGACCCGTTCGGACATGGGAACAGGCCTCGAGCTCGATGCGATCACCGCGGTCGTGGTCGGCGGCACCAGCATCTTCGGCGGCAGCGGGACCATCATCGGAACGGTGGTCGGCCTGATCCTGCTCCAGCTACTCAAGAACGGCCTGGCCCTGGGCGGTGCGAAGGGCGATTCAACGACCATCGTGGTCGGCCTGGTGCTGATCCTTGCGGTCCTGATCAACAACGTCATCCAGAATCCGCCGGAACGCCTCGAGGCGCCGTCCTGGCGGCCGGGCCTAGGAGTATCCTCGTCGAGAGGAGGTGAGGCGTAAGAGGACGACTCCCGGATGGTGCCGCGAGTGGCACGTGAGTGACTGATCGAAGACCTGAGGAGATGAGTTGAACATGCGCAAGATCCTCGTTCCCTTCATGACCGCGGCCCTTCTGGCGGGATCGGCCGGGGCGGTCAGCGCCCAGGAGACACGCTGGGATGGCGCCGATTCCCTGCCCGTCAATCCGTTGCCGTGTGCTGGGGACGCCGCAGGTGCCGCATCTAGCGCGGCTCCGGCTGCGGCTCTCCCCTATGACGGTGGTGCGGCGGTCAACCCCCCGGATCTGGCCGGCAAGCCGATCTCGGTCGTGGACATCCCCAAGCTGATCGGCATCGGCTACTTCAACGCTACGGCCAAGGGCATGCAGGAGGCAGCCGCCGAGCTCGGCAACGTGACCGTGAAGAATGACGGTCCGACCGCCGCCAAGATCGACGAGCAGATCACGTTCCTCGACAACTACATCACCCAGGGCGTCAACGGCATCCTGTTCGCCGCGAATGACCCGGTGGCCATCGCCCCGGTCCTGAAGAAGGCCCTGGACGCTGGCATCCACGTGGTCGGCTATGACGCGAACTCCCAGCCGGACGCCCGCGAGTGGTTCGTCAACCAGGCCGAGTTCAACGGCATCGGCCAGGCGATGATCGAGGGCATCGTCGCGGAGAAGGGCGATGCCGCGCTCCTTCGGCATCGTCACCAGCACCTTCACGACCCCGAACCAGGCGCGTTGGATCGCCGAGGCGTGGGCGTATGCCGACGCAGTGCTATCCCAATCTGAAGTGGCTGGAGACCGTCGAGGCCCAGGAAGACGCCAAGCTGTCGTTCGACCAGGCCACCACCCTGCTCAACAAGTACGGCGACGATATCCAGGGCACTGATCGCGTTGACCAGCGTCGCGACCCCGAACTCGGCGGATGCGGTCACGCAGGCCGACAAGTGCGGCAAGGTGGCAGTCGTCGGACTTGCGACCCCGAACCCCATGAAGCCGTTCGTCAAGAGCGGATGCGTGAAGTCCGTCGTCCTGTGGAACCCGATCGACCTTGGTTACGCCGCCACGTACGTCATGCGTGCGGTCGCGGATGGCAAGTTCAAGCCGGGTGACACCTCGGTCGAAGCCGGTCGCCTGGGCACGCTCAAGGTCGTGAACGGCAGCGAAGTGCTGCTAGGCCTGCCGTTCGTGTTCACCCCCGACAACATCGACCAATTCGACTTCTAGTCCATGGGCGTGGGGCGTGAGCCTCCCGCCCGGACCCGAGGAGTAACGAGATGGCGGGGCGCCTGATGTGCGCCCCGCCATCTTCATCGCCCGGAGGCGCTGGGCGCCGCGAACTCGCGGCCGGTAGGAGTGGGACCACCAGCGCCGGTCAGCTGTGAGTGCCGCCTGCCACCGCATCGAGCGCCTCAGCGATGAAGCGCCGCGCTTGGCGAGCCAGGTCCGCGCTGTCGCTCCACACGTTGCGCCAGATCCCCAGCGTCAGCGACAGGCCTGGATCGACCACCGCCGACGAGAAGCTCTCGAAGGTGATGGTGCCGCCGTAGCCGAGTTCCGCGAGCGCCCCGAACAACTGCGGGAAGTCCACCGTCCCGGCGCCCAGGTAACCACGGAAGTTGTCGCCGACATGGACATAGCCGAGACGCTCGCCACAGGCCAGCACCGGCGATCGGAAATCCGTTTCCTCGATGTTCATGTGGTAGGTATCGAGGTGTACGACCACGTTGGAAGCACCGATCTCGCTGATGAACTGCAGCGCCTGCTCCGCGGTGTTGAGCAGGTTCGTCTCGTAACGATTGACGACCTCCAGGCCCAGCGTGATGCCCGAGGCCGCGGCGCGCTCAGCCAGGCGCCGCAGCACGCCGATGGCGTGGTCACGCCCCTCGGTTGTAGGCATTGCCATGTACTTCGTCAGCGCGCTGTAGATCACGCCGCCCAGATACGGCGAGCCGATGTCTCGCGCGACCGACAGGGCGTCGTTGAGCAGTCGCTCGCCGCGGGTTACGACAGCGGGGTCCGCGCTGGAGATGTCCGTGTCCAGCGAAAGCCCGAGCGAGCACCGCGCGCCCAGCTCGTTGGCGCGCAACGCCCGCGAGGTCACGGCGACATCCACTGCCGACGGGACGAAGACGGGGAACTCGATGAGGTCGTACCCGGCCTCCTTGCTGCTGGCGATGGCATATTCGGTCTCAGCGGTGCTGGAACCGCCGACCCATACCAGGGCATGGATCCCGATCGGGTTCATCCGAGTCCCTCCTTGAAGCGGTATCGAGCCTTGAGACGTTCGAGGAACGCAGGTTCGCAATGTGCGGCCGCCGGTGACGATACGCTCTCCGTGCGGCGTCTGTTGGTGCCCGATAGGGCGACCGCGCCACGCGCCCGTGCCAGCGTAGGGAGGCCAGCGATGCATCACAGTGAGTCCATCACCCGCCCGGCATCGGCAGCCGCCATCGACCGGATCGAGTGGGTCGTCTCGGACCTGCGGATCGAGTTGCCATCGTGGGGGTTCGTCAACACGGGGACGCGGTTCCGCGTCTTCCCCCAGCAAGGCGTGCCGCGCGATGCATTCGAGAAGATCGACGACGCGGCCACGGTCAACCGCTACACGGGGATCGCGGGCTCCGTCGCGCTCCACATCCCGTGGGACGCCGTGGACGACTTCGCGGTCCTGACCGCGTACGCGGGCGAGCGCGGCCTGCGCATCGGCGGCATCAACTCCAACACGTTCCAGGACGAGGACTACCGACTGGGGTCGCTGTGTCACCCGTCCGCCACGGTTCGCGCGAAAGCAGTCGCAGGCCATCATCGAGTGCTGCGATATCGCTGCGCAAACCGGATCGAAGGTCGTCAAGGTCTGGCTCGGGGACGGCACCAACTACCCCGGCCAGGACGATTTGCGCGGACGTCGGCAACGGCTGGTGGAGTGCCTCCAGGAGATCCATCCCCACCTGCCCGACGGCGTCCGGATGCTCCTGGAGTACAAGCTCTACGAGCCGGCGCTGTACTCGACCGATGTGCAGGACTGGGGCCAGGCGCTGTCCGTGTGTCGCCTCGTGGGAGAGCGGGCCATGGTCTGTGTGGACATCGGCCACCACGCCATGGGCGTCAACATCGAGCAGATCGTGGCAAGCCTTCTTGCCGAAGGACGCCTGGGCGGCTTTGACCTCAACGACAAGAAATACGGGGACGACGACCTGATGGTCGGCAGCATCGACCCATACCAACTCTTCCGCATCGCCCATGAACTCGTATCCGCGATGCGCGACGAAGAGGATGAGGTAGCCAGGAGCTGCGCGGCAGCGGTCGTCTACATGCTCGACCAATGCCACAACATCGAGCCCAAGATCCCGGCCATGATCCGCTCGGTGATGAACCTGCAGGAATGCTTCGCGAGAGCACTCCTCGTCGACCGGGATGCCCTGCGCGCAGCGCAGGCAGCGGGCGATGTCCTCGAGGCGAACCGGGTCCTGCAGGACGCGTTCGAGACGGACGTTCGGCCCATCGTCGCCGAGTTGCGTGTCGGCAGGGGATTGCCAGCCGACCCGTACCGGGCGTACCTGGAGAGTGGCGAGGCCGAAGCACGAGTTCTTGCCCGCGTCGGCGGTTCGGCCGCGGGCTGGGGCTAAACCGAACCCGGCTGGGCATGCCGACAGAGCGGCCAGGCCGCAGGGCTGGCCGCTGCATCCACGGCGTGACATCCGACCGCGGACGGGTCAAGGGCGATGCTAGGATTGAGGCTTGGTCGCTGGGCCTGCTGAGGAGCCAGCGCGTCGATGCTTGCGGACGTGGCTGATCAGGAGTTGGACCCGGATGGCGGCTCGCGTCGGCACCCAGATGTTTCGGGATGGCAGCGCGGGTCAGTGCTGGTGACCCAGGCGCCTTGTCCGCGCAGGACCGATGACGATCGATAGGGTCCCCGATGCCATCATCGCGCCCGCGGCGCCCAGCGCACAGGCGGTCCTCGAGGTCCAGCACCTGACCGTGGAGTTCCCGGGCGTACGAGCACTCGACGATGTCCACTTCGATGTCCGCGCCGGGGAGGTCCACGCCCTCGTGGGTGAGAACGGCGCCGGCAAGTCGACCCTGCTCAAGGTCCTCGGCGGTGTCCACAGCCCGACCCAGGGGAGGCTGCTGCTTGCCGGTGCCCCGTTCACGCCCGCCCGGCCCAGCGATGCGATCGCCGCTGGCATCTCGGTCATCTACCAGGAATTCACGTTGTTCCCGGACCTGACCGTCGCGGAGAACGTGTACATCGGGCGCGAACCCATCTCCCGTCGCACGCGTGGCATCCGCTACGCCCAGATGCGAGACGGCTGTCGGCGACTGTTCGCGGCCCTGGGAGTGGAGGTGGATCCCGACACCCGGGTGGTAGACCTCCCGGTCGCCACGCAACAGCTCGTGGAGGTCGCCAAGGCACTGTCGTCCGAGGGCCGGGTCATCGTCATGGATGAGCCCACCGCTGCCCTCAACAGGACCGAGGTCGCGCGCCTCATGGACGTCGTCCGGCGACTCCGGGACGAGGGACGCGCGGTCATCTATGTCAGCCATCACCTGGAAGAGGTGTTCGAGGTCGCGGACCGTGCCACGGTCCTGCGTGACGGGCGAAATGTCGGCACGCTTGAGATCGCTGGCGCGACGGAACCCGAACTCGTTCGCCTGATGGTCGGCCGCGACATCAGCGCCGTGTTCCATCGCGATGCGGTTGCCCAGGGCGAGGTCGTCCTCCGCCTCGACGGCCTGTCTGCTGGTTCGCTGCTTCGCGACATCGACATCGAGGTCCGCCGCGGCGAGGTGCTGGGCATCGGTGGCGTCGCGGGAGCTGGTCAGACCGACCTGACCCAGACGATCTTCGGCGCGATGCCCATCCGCAATGGCTCGATGGAACTGGGTGGCGCCCCATTCGCGCCGCCCACCCCGGCCGATGCCATCGCCGCGGGCGTGGGTTTCCTGCACGAGGATCGCAAGCGGCGCAGGCATCCTGCCGGACCTGTCCCTGGAGCAGAACGTGAGCATCTCCGTCCTGGAGCGGCTTCGATCGGGCGCATTGCGGCTCATGTCCCGGTCCGCGGAACGGCGCCTTGCCAGGGGCTACATCGACTCGCTCCGCATCCGGACACGCGCTCCGGACCAGTCGATCCGGGAGCTCTCCGGCGGCAATCAGCAGAAGGTCATGCTCGGTCGCGCCCTGGCACCGGGGGGTCGACTGGTGATCCTCAATGAGCCGACGAGGGGAGTGGACATCGGTGCGAAGGCGGAGATCCACCAGCTGGTCAACAAGCTGACCGCCGACGGCGCTGCTGTGCTCATGGTGAGCAGTGACCTTCCGGAGTTGGTGGGCATGAGCGACCAGGTCGTGGTGCTGTCGCACGGCAGGGTCGTGGGGCGCCTGCATGGCCCCTCGTTGACCGAGGAGAACGTCATCGCGTGCGCCACGACCGGCCTGCGCATCGGGGTACCCGTATGAGTGCCCCGGAAGCGCTCCAGGCACCCCAGCCATCCCGGGGTGGGTCGAACGCGGATCGTGTGCGCCATGCCATCGGCGCCGCGCCGCTGGCGGTGCCGCTGCTCATCCTCGTAGTCGCACTGTCTGTCACGACGAACGCGTTCCTGACCCCCACCAACCTGCAGAACCTCATGGTCAATGCGAGCATCGTGGCCATCCCGAGCCTGGCGATGATGCTCTGTCTCGCGATGGCTGAGTTCGACCTCTCCGTGGGCTCCGTGGTGTCGCTTGCGGGTGTCATCACCTGTTCGTTCATCGTGGCGGGCTGGCCGACCCCGTTGGCGATGCTGGCGGGTCTCATCGCGGGCGGGTGCGTGGGTCTGTTCAATGGCCTCGTGGTCACGCGGCTGGGCGTTACACCATTCATCGCCACCCTGGCCACCCTGGTCATCGTCCGCGGCATCGCCCTCATCTACACCGGTGGCCACGACGTCATCGTCAATGACCCCACTCTGAAGTCGCTGGTCGGAGGTCGGATCCTGGGCATCCCGGTGCCGGTAGTGCTCGCGATCGCTGCGACTGGTCTTGCCTGGTGGGTGGTGAACCACACGCGATTCGGCCGTTGGGTATGCGCCATCGGGAGCAATCGCGACGCCGCGGTCGTCTCGGGGTTGCCAGTCGACCGCATCCGGGTGCTCGTGTACATCGTGGTGGGCGTAGCCGCGGGTCTTTGGGGTCTGTTCCTGAGCGCGCAGTTGCAGAAGGGCTCGGGCCAGCTGGGCATCGGCTTCGAGCTCGTGGCCATCACCGTGGTCGTGATCGGCGGCACGAGCTTGACCGGTGGCCGGGCCAGCATCGCGGGCACGGTCCTCGGGGCGCTCATGCTCGAGACCATCCGCAACGGCCTGAACCTGCTGAACGTGCCACCTGCCTACCAGCGGATCAGCGTCGGCCTCGTGCTGGTGATCGCGCTCGCGATCCTGGGATTGCGTGGGCGGGTCGGTCGCGTGATCCAGACATGAGTGAGCCATCGAACGCTGGTCCGAATGGGGCACCGCGGGGCACTCAGGGTGAGGTTCGGCCGTGGCGCCGGGTCAGCGCGAGCCGAGGACCCTGTCAGCGGGCCGTCTCTGGGAGTCCTGGGGCATCACGCTCATCCTGGTGCTCCTGATCATCGTCGCGGCCATCATCGATCCGGCCTTCGTGAGCGCCTCCAACTCTGAGTTCCATCCTGCGTGAGAGCGCGTACGTGGGCATCGCGGCAGCCGGCATGACGTTCGCGCTCATGAGCGGCACGTTCGACCTGTCGGTCGGCGGCCAGCTTGCCCTGATCAGCGTCATCTCCCTCATGGGCTACACGGCAGGTGGCAGCGGCCTGGCCGATCGTGGCGGCCATCGCGGCGGGTCTCGCCTGCGGCCTGCTCAACGGCTTGATCATCACTCGGCTGCGGGTGACGCCATTCGTGGCGACGCTGGGCACGCTGTTCCTGTTCCGGGGTCTCGCGTACGTGCTGACCGCCGAGGGACCCAAGAAACTGCCGTTCACCGAGATCGGCTCCCCGTATGTCCAGATCGGCAGTGCCGACGTCCTGGGCTTCCCGTTGCCCTTCGTGCTGATGCTCGTCGTGTACGGACTGGCCTGGGTCCTCCTGCGCCGCACGGTGACCGGGCGTCGGATCATCGCCTTCGGTTCGTCGCCGGTCGCGGCCCGTTTCTGTGGCATCTCGGCGGACAGGCTGCGGCTGTTCGTATTCGCGCCTCGTGGGTCTGACCGTGGGGATCGCGGCCCTGACCTATGTGACGCGGATCTGGACGGCGGACGGCGGCACACAGGATGGCTTCGAGCTGAAGGTCATCGCAGCCATCGTCCTCGGCGGCACCAGTCTGCGCGGCGGCCGGGGCACGCTCCTCGGCACCTTCTCCGCCGTCCTCCTGTTGTCTGGCCTGAACGACTTCCTGGTCAGCCAGCACGTCGAGGCCAGCTACCAGCGCATCGTGCTGGGCATCGTGCTCATCACGGCGCTAGCCATCGACGGCGTGCGGACGCGATCCGCGAGCACCGGGCCTCGCCGCTCCCTGCGTCGGCGCCGAACGGAGGTGATGCCAGCAGGTTGACGAGCCAGCGATACGCGTAGGATGCGCAGCCAACCCGTCAGAGCGATCGAGGAGGAGAGATCCATGAAGCACAACAGGACGACCCTGACTGCCGTGGCCGGCAGCGTGGTCACTTGCCGCTCGCCGCCTGGTCCGGCGTCGCAGCCCAATCTCCGGCCGCACCTGCGGCGAGCGGCCCGGCGGATCATCGGGTCGGGTTCTCCGTCTACGACATGCAGTACGAGTTCTTCCAGGCGATGGAGAAGGGCACCCGTGAGGCCGCCGAGGCGCTCGGGCTGGACGTACACCCTGCACGACGAGAAGTCGCGACGCCAACGAGATGGTCACCGGCGCCACGGCGCTGCTGGACAACATCGACGTCCTGATCATCAGCCCCTTCAGCCCGGATGCGCTCGGTCCCGATCGTGGCCGCGGCACAGGCCAAGAACATCCCCGTCATCGTGGATGACATCGGCGGCGGCGGCACGCCCTACGACGCGATCGTCATCTCCGACAACGCTGACGGCGGCACCCGGCGGCCGCATTCATGGACGCCCAGATCAAGGCGCACGGCTCGACCAGCAAGAAGGTCGTGTCCATCACCTGCCAGCCCGACGCGGTCTACGCCGCCCGGCGCAACCAGGCCTTCGATGCCGCCATCACGGCGGCTGGGCTACACCATCGCCACCGAGCTGTCCGGCAACTCCAAGGCCGACGAGGCCTACACCATCATGAAGGACGCCCTCGCCAAGGATCCGGACGTGGCCGGTGTCTTCGCCTGCAACGACCCCATGGTCGTGCGGCGCGCCGAACGCCATCAAGGACGCGGGCAAGGACCCCGTCAAGGACATCGTGACCGTCGGCTTCAACGCCGATCCCGAGGCCATCACGGCCATCCAGGCCGGCGGCCTGTCAGCGACCGTGGCCCAGGACCCGGCGGGCATGGGCGCCCTGACCGTGGATCTGGCCCGGCAGATCCTGGCCGGAGAGACCCCGACGTTCGGCAACGCCGAACTGCGTGAGGTCTACGAGCCCATCAAGCTGGTGACCCTCGACAACGTCGCCGACTACGCGAAGTAGACGCCCTGACTTTCGAGCGCCCCGGGCCACGTATCCGGGGCGCTTCCGTTTGCCTCGCCGGAGCGCGAGGTGCGCGGGTCGGTTCGACATGTAGCATCGGTCGATGCCACGACCACTCCGGATCGGCTTCAAGATCTCGCCTGCCCGGGTCACCTGGGACCAGGTTCGCGTCGGGTGGCAGCACGCAGGCGAGATCGGCGTCTTCGAGTCCGCGTGGCTCTTCGACCACTTCTACCCGGTCGATGGGGACGGGTCGTGCTTCGAGGGCATGACCGCACTGGCCGCACTGGCGCCGCTCGTACCCGGTCATCAGGTCGGGCATCTCGTGCTCGCGAATCCGTATCGTCATCCGGGGCTCGTGGCCAAGTCGGCGGCGACCATCGATCACATCAGTGGCGGCAGACTTCGTCCTCGGGCTGGGTGCCGGCTGGCATGTCGCCGAGACCGCCGCCTACGGCATCGTCCTGGAACCGATCGGACAGCGATTGCGCGACCTCAGGGCGGCCATCCTGGTCATGCGCGAGCTGCTGAAGCCCGAGGCCGGCGTCTGGCCCGACGACGGCAGCAATTCATCGACCACGGGTGGCGTGTCGATCGATGCCCCGCCGTACCGGCTGTCGCACGCTCGCAACGACCCCCTGCCGATGCAGGGCGCCCGGATGCCCATCTGGCTCGGAGTCCAGGGCGAGCAGGTCGGCCTGCGCATGGTCGCGGAGCTCGCTGACGGCTGGAACTTCAGTGGCGCTGATGCGGTCGAGGAGTTCGGACGCAAGCTCGAAGTGCTGCGGCGGCATGCTGATTCCGTCGGCCGGGACATGACCGAGATCGAGATCTCGGCCCAGATGCGTGTCGATCGGACGGGGCTGGTTGACGCGCGAAAGCGGGCCGAGGCGTTCGTAGCGGCAGGTGTCCAGCACCTGATCCTGTATCTCGATGGACGGCAAGGCCCCGAGATGGTGGACCTCGCAGCGAGCGAGATCGTGGCACCCCTCCGGGACGCATTCGCCTAAACCTCAGGCGACGACAGAGGGGCCACGGTCAGGCGGCACCGAGCTCCGAGCGGACGATGCGCGCACCCGCTACGAGGGATCGCATCTTGTCCACGGCCAGACCGCGCGCCGTCTGGCTGTAACCACAGTCGGCTGACAGCCACAGCTTGTCGGGTGCCACGGACTTCGAGCAACCGCCGGATGCGAGCGGCGACGATCTCGGGTGTCTCGAGGTCGCGCGCCTTGACATCGATGACGCCCGCCACCAGCACCTTGTCGCCGCCATGCTCCGCCCACAGCTCGGTCTCCCACATCGACCGGTTGGCGTACTCCAGGCTGAGGGCATCCAGTCGTCAGCCCGTCGAAGAACTCCCCGAACGCCGCATATGACCGATACGAGGTGGCCGGTCGACCCCGGAAGTTGCCGAAGCAGAGGTGGAGCGATGTCATCGCAGCCACTCCCTCCAGACATGCATTCGTGATGTCGACCATCTCGGGCAGGCCACCGGGCATGATCCAGAAAGCCGGCTCATCGAGCTGGATGAGCGTGGCACCGGCGGTCACCGCCGCCTTGAGCTCGGCATTGATGAAGGGCACCAGCGCCCACGCGAGCTTGCCCTTGTCCGCGTAGGCCGGGGACGGGTCGATACGAAACGCCTGGGTGACCGGGCCCTGGAGTGCGGTCACGAACGGCAGCCTGGTACGTGCCAGGAGGTGCTCCACTTCCGGCACGAGGCCGTACCCGTCGGGAACGCTCACCTCCCGCACCGCCGAGAACGCGTCCAGCTGGTCCGGACCCGGATAACCCAGGCGTCGTTCGTAGTCGATCGGCTCCAGGCCGTCGATGCGTCCGTGGAAGTTGCGGGTGAAGTCGGCACGCAGCATCTCGCCGTCGGAGACGATGTCGTAGCCAGCCTCGGTCATGTCCCGGAGTGCCAGTTCAGCGGCGTCCTTGAGCGACTCGTCGATATCCGATGGCCCGAGCTTGCCTTCGCTGACCGCGTCGCGCACCAGCCACACCCACGATGGCACGCCTGAGGAGCCGATCGACTGGACGGGCAGCAGCGGGCAGGCCGGAGAGCGTGGTCATGGCGAGGTCCCTCGTGGATGAGCTGGATGGCCGCGCTCGACGATGCGCAGTCCCTGGCACTGGATTATGGACGCTGGAACAGCTCGATGTGGTAGCCGTCCGGGTCGATGAGGTAGGCGGCATATCCGCCCGCGTTGGGACCCATGGGGATCCGCTGGGCTGCCTCCGATCGTGCGCGGTAGCCGGCTGCGAGCGCCGCCTCCAGGACGGCTTGGGCGTCCGACACGTGGAAGCAGAGATGGCCCGTGCCCGGGTCCCACGACCGCGGGTCGGGTGTCGGCCGCGCATCCGTGCCGTGGTACTCCAGGAGCTCCACGAACACGCCGTCGCTTCCCGGGATTCGCAGGTACACCACCCGGCAATCACGCATCTCGATGCCCATCAGCGATGCGCACGTAGTCCACTGCGTCGACCGTGATGTCGAAGTGCACTTCCATGCCCAGCGCGTCGCGATAGAAGGCGAGGGAACGGTCCATGTCGCTGACCGCGATGCCGCCATGGAAGAAGCCGGTGATGAGTGACGACACGCAGTCTCCTCGCGAGCTGACGCCGGTCGCCGGAGACTGGCATCGTTTCCGACGCCAAGTGTGCCACGGCGGGGCCGTGCCGGCGGCGCGAGCCCGGCCGGCGCGGAGCCCGGAGCGGCGCGAAGTCGGTCTGCCGCGGAGTCGGAGCGGCGCGAAGTCGGTCCGCGCGATGTCTTCGGTCAGGTATGCATGCCCGGGTTATTCGGCAAGGTCAATGGACCGTTGACCCTCCCCTCCAAGCCTGGAACCTGTCAGCCATGCATGGCATGACTGGCTGGCGCTATTTCGCACATCCTGGGGCGGATTGGACGTGCGCCAGGGGGAGTACCTCTGCCCAATATCCCTCCCATGACTATGTGACCGAATCGCCTCCTGTGGCCGGATAGTCGGCCCGCCCGCCTCGGCCCGGCGCGCCGCCCCGCGGCGCCGCCGCCGCCTCGGCGCCGCCGCCTGCCGCCTCGGCCGAACCGCCGCCTCGGCCCGCCCGCCTCCCGCCGCCGCCGCCTGCCGCCTCGGCCGAACCGCCGCCTCAGCCCGCCCGCGTCGGCACAGCGTGTCCGGAATCACCTCGACCCTGCCGAGCGCGCGGTCTTGGTCCGGGTATGCCACGCTGACCCCGTGAGTGAGGCACGTGTCGGGGTCCTGGGTCTCGGCATCATGGGTTCCGCCATGGCTCGCAACATCCTCCGGGCGGGCTTCCCGCTCGTGATCAGCACCCGGTCACGTGGACCGGTCGCGGAGCTGACAGCGGATGGCGCCACGGCCCTCGGCTCCGCGGCGGACGTGGCGGCGGACGTGGAAGTGCTGCTCATCGTCGTGCCCGAGACGGCCGACCTGCGGGGCCTGATCGATGCATCGGAGGGTGTCCTGGCAGGCGCGCATCCGCGGTTGGTCGTCGCTGCCATGGGTACCCACGACCCGTCGGCGATGCCGCTCATCGAACAGCAGCTGTCGGCTCGAGATGTCGCGTTCCTGGACGCCCCTGTCTCCGGTGGCGACATCGGGGCTCGCGAGGGCACGCTCTCGATCATGGTTGGCGGCGAGGCGACAGCCCTTGAGCTCGCTCGGCCCGTTCTGGAAGCCATCGGCCGCACGATCACCCACATCGGTCCGTCGGGGGCGGGGCAAGTCGCCAAGGCATGCAATCAACTGGTCGTCGGGTCGACCATCGAGGCGGTCGCGGAAGCATTCGTCCTGGCCAAGGCTTCCGGCGTCGACCCGGCCCGGGTGCTGGACGCACTCAAGGGTGGCCTGGCGGGTAGCGTCATCCTCGAGCGGTACAGCCGACGGATGCTCGAGGGTGACTTCACGCCGGGCGGCCGCACACGTCTCCATGCCAAGGACGCCCGTATCGTGATGGGAGCTGCGCGTGAGGCGGGAATCTCCCTGCCGGGGTTCGAGCCGGTGGCGGCCGCGCTCGAGGAACTGGTCGCGCAGGGACGTGGCGACCTCGATCACTCGGCGCTGGTCACCCTGCTGGACGACGGGACGGACTGGTCCTAGAGAGCCGCCACCAACCCATCAGCCCAGCTTGAGGGCCGGGCAGGACTTCCTTGCCGAAGACCTCGATGAACTCCGCCTGGTTGCGGCCGACGTTGTGGAGGTGGACCTCGTCGAAGCCCATGTCCACGTAGTGCTGGATGTGCGCCGTGTGGGCCTTCAGGTCGGAGGTCATGAGCACCCGGTTGGCGAAATGCTCCGGCCGGACCAGCTTCGCCATCGCGGCGAAGTCCTCGGGGTTCTTGATGTCCTGCTTGGGGAAGGCCATGCCGCCGTTCGGCCACTCCAGGACGGCCTGGTCGATGGCCTCCTGGTCGGTGGGCGCCCACGAGACGTGGATCTGGAGCAGCTTCGGCGTGCCTTCGGGCTTGCCGGCCTCCCGGCAGCCCTCGTCGCACTTGGCCCAGAGCATCCCGATCTTCTCGTCCGCGGCACCGACGGTGATCATGCCGTCCGCGAACCTGCCGGTCTTCTTGGCGTTCACCGGGCCTGCCGTGGCCACGTAGACCGGGCACCCGGTGCTCGTCATCGGGTCGGGTGTAGAGCTTGGCGCTCTCGAGCGTGAAGTGCTCGCCCTTGTGCTTGACGACCTTGCCGCTGAACAGCTTGTTGATGATCTCGATGGACTCGAACATCATCGCCGAGCGGATGCCGATCTCCGGCCACTCACCACCGATGACGTGCTCGTTGAGCGCCTCGCCGGCACCCAGCCCGAGCCAGAAGCGACCCGGGAACATGGCGCCCAGCGTGGCCGCTGCATGGGCGATGACGGCGGGGTGGTACCGGAACCCGGGGCACGTGACCGCGGTCCCGAACCTGAGGCTCGTGGCGGTGCCCAGGGCGCCCATGAACGACCACGCGAACGCCGACTGGCCCTGCTGCGGCGTCCAGGGATGGAAGTGCTCGCTGACCATGAAGCCGGCGCTGAAGCCGGCGCCCTCCGCCTGGGCGCACCATCCGAGCAGGTCGGTGGGGTGGAACTGCTCGAGCATCGCGGCGTAGCCGATGGTGGTCATGTCGGTCTCCTTGAAAGGTCGGCTTCGGCTACGAATGGGCGTGCGGGAGGTGGTGCGAGCGCGGATGACATCGTAAGCGACGATCCCGGCAGTCCCGGGCCTGCTGGGTAGTCGGACCGCCTCAAGTGTGGACGACGAGCCCCTCCGCCGCCGCGGCTTTCCCAAGCGCAGGATCCTGGGTCGCGATCTCCGCATCACAATCGAGCGCGAGCTGGAGGTAGGCGGCGTCGTACACGGTCAGCCCATGGCGTTCGGCCAGTTCGACCGTCTCGAGCAACCCCGGAAGCCCGCGGTCGACGAGGTCGACTCCGGTCTCGAACAGCAACTGCACGCGACGGATGACCCGTGCCCCCGGCTCGCGTCGAGTGCCCCTGAGGAACGCATTCGCGACTTCAAGTCGGAGATGATGTGGGGCCAGCAACTGCGCGTCGGCTACACGCCAGACCTGCCATCGGTCGGGCCAGCCAGCGACGCCATCGATGACATCGACTGCCACGCTTGCGTCGACCACGATAGCTCGGGGTCCCTCAAAGAACGTCATCGACTCTTGCGCCGGTCGCGTGCCTCGCTGAATGCTCGCGTGATCTGATCATCTCGCTGCCGACGTCCTTCCCGGACCTCGTCGACGGCGTCGAAGCCCTCAGGAGCCGGATATCGTCGAGCCAGCCGCCGGAGTTCGTCCAGCGCGGCCAGTTGACGTTTGAGTTTGGCTGCTGGATCCGTGGCCTCCAGGTCTCGCAGCGGGACCAGGGCGCACAGCGGCTGACCGGCCCGCTCGATGACGATGCGCTCGCCCGCCGACGCCTCATCCAGGAGCTGTCCCACGTGCCTCCGGAGGTCGAGCGCCGTGACGGTCTTCATGCCGGCTATCATACTACTCTTATATCGATATGATAGCCACCGGCCGAGACGTGTCCCGGCCATCTCCGTCCGACCGGATAGGATGGGTCGCGGAGGGCACTGCACGTAGCGACGGGCGGAGACAAGGATGGGATCGGGTGGCGACGCCATGACGGGCGTCTCGTGAAGGATGGGGTCGTCCGGTTGCGGGTGCCCGTCCTCGATGGCGTGGTCCTGAGCGCCCTGCTGCGGGGCACGGAGCTTCCGGGCACGCCATTCCTGCTGGTGCACGGCCTCGCATCCAACGCTCGGCTCTGGGACGGTGTCGGGGAGGAGCTGACCCGTCTCGGTCACCCGAACATCGCGATCGACCTGCGAGGTCATGGGCGGGCCGACAAGCCGGACGACTGGCTACGACTTCGCGCACGCTGACCACGGACCTGGTGCGCGGTCATCGACGAGATGGACATCGAGCCGCCCATCGTGGTCGGGCAGTCCTGGGGCGGCAACGTGGTCATGGAGCTGGCCGTCGCGCCACCCGACCGACGTCCGTGGCGTGGTGGCGGTCGACGGCGGCACCATCGAGCTCTCGGCGATGCTGCCCGACTGGGAGCAGGCCGAAGCGGCGCTGGCGCCACCCGACCTGCGAGGCACGCCCGTGACCGCAGCTCGAGACATGGATCCGGCAGGCGCATCCGGACTGGCCCGAGACCGGCATCGCGGGCACGCTGGCCAACTTCCAGGTGCTCGCGGACGGTACCGTCGCAGCCGTGGCTCAGCCTGGAGCACCACATGACCATCCTGCGTGAGCTCTGGGAGCACCACCCTTCGCAGTCCTATGCCGCCGATCCGCCGACCGGTGCTGTTCCTGTTCGCCGAACCTGAGGTCGATGACCCGGCACGGAGCGCCGCTCGCAGGGCGGGCGTCGACAGCCGCTGTCCGGGCGATCCCTCGTGCCTCCGCGGAGTGGTTCCGGCCCGCGGACCATGACCTCCATGCGCAGTTCCCGGAGCGAACTGCGCGCGGTCGCTGGTGGACTTCGCCGCCACCATCACGGGGTGAACGCACGATGGACCCGTCGGTCGACGTGAGTGGCCCCGGATCCTGGCCATCATGGGTTCCGGCGAGACGGCACCGACCATGGCCAAGGTGCATCGCCTGCTGATCGTCCGTGCTGGGCAAGCCTCCGGTCCCGGCGGTGCTGCTCGACACGCCCTACGGCGTTCCAGGAGAACGCCGACGAGATCACTGCCCGGGCCCTCGAATACTTCCGGGACAACGTGGGCTATCCGATGGCGCTGGCATCGTTCCGGCTGGCGGATGCCGACCCGCTCCAGCGAGCGACGGCCGTCGCTCGCGCACGCGAGGCGCGCTACCTGTTCGCTGGCCCTGGCAGCCCGAGCTATGCCCTGGCGCAGTGGCAGGGCACCGAGGTGCCCTGCGATCGTGGCCGACAAGCTAGCCTCGGGCGGCATCGTGACCTTCGCCAGCGCCGCGGCCCTGACGCTCGGCAGCCACACCGTGCCGGTGTACGAGATCTACAAGGTCGGCGAGGAACCCCGATGGCTCGACGGGCTGGACCTGCTGACACCGCTGGGCCTGCCGGTGGCCGTCATCCCCCACTACGACAACGCCGAGGGCGGCACTCACGACACCCGTTTCTGCTACCTCGGCGAGCGACGCCTCGCGGTGCTGGAGCGGATGCTGCCGTCCGACCACTTCGTGCTGGGGGTCGACTCGCACACCGCGCTGGTGCTGGACCTCGTGGCTGGCACAGCCACGGTCATGGGTCTGGGTGGCGTGACCGTTCGCGCCGGCGGGTCGCAGTGAGGTCTATCCGTCTGGCGCGACCATGCCCATCGCATGCCCTGGCCCGGACTGCCGAGCGACTTCGCAGATGCGGAGACGGCGACCGCGGACAGCCACCACGGTGCCCCGCAGCGGAAGCGGCACCGAACGATGCCTCCGGCACCGCTGCGCTCACCGCTCGAGGCCGGAGGTCCGGGAGCTCGTAGGCACGGTTCGAACAGCAGCTGGCAGCGGGACGCATCGCCGACGCTGTCGCAGTCGACGCTGGCCATGGACCAACTGCTGCTGGACTGGTCGCGCGACACCGATGGCACCGACGAGCATGGACCGCGCGCGCCGTGCGTACCAGTCGCTCATCGTGCGGCTGGGCGAGTCGGCAGCCCAGGGCCGCGAGACCCAGACCGGGGACCGGAGCGGCTGACGCCCCTGGTAGAGCTGCTCGTCGACCTGCGGAGCCGGGCACGCGCTTCGGGTGACTTCCACCAGGCGGACGTCGATCCGGGACGCGCTGGTCGGGCGCCGGCATCGAGCTCCGCGACGAGGCCGACGGCACCAGCTGGGAGGCGGGTCCGGGCGCATGACGCCCCTCGACCGACCGTGTCCGTGAGCCGCTCGCCCGGCCGCCGACAGCGTGCTGCGGATCGCCGAGCTGCGCTGGATCGCTGGTCGCGCGGGTCGCCAACGCGATCGGCAGCAGCGCCCTCCTGACCGTGCTCGGCTACCAGGTCTACCAGCTGACCCACGACCCGTTCGCGCTCGGCCTCCTGGGCCTCGTGGCGGGCCTGCCCGCGCTCGCTCTTGGCCTGTTCGGCGGCCATGTCGCCGACCGGCGCGATCGTCGCGCCATCATCGTGTGACCTCGACCGCACTGGCCATCGAGGTCCTGGTGCTGGCCATCATCTCGCTCCAGTCACACGATGCGACGCTGCTTGCCCTCCTCGGTGTCGTCTTCCTGACCGGCATCGCGAGCGGCTTCGAGCGGCCGGCCCTGACGGCGTTCGAGGCCCAGGTCATCCCGCTCGACCGGGCGGCCGAGGGTGCGTCGTGGGTGAGCAGCATGTGGACCGCAGGTGGCCTGGTCGGACCGGCACTGGGCGGCCTCGCGGTGGCCTTCGTGGGCATCCCGGCGACCTACCTGCTCATCGCCGTCGTGCTGTTCCTGTCGCCGCTCGCCATCCTCCAGGTGGCCCGCAAGCCGGTACCCGAACCCGAGCACGGGGAGTCGATGCTGGCCAGCGTCCGCGACGGTCTTCGGTTCGTGTTCCACCGGCAGCAGTTGTGGGGCGCCATGAGCCTGGACCTGTTCGCAGTGCTGTTCGGTGGCGTGGAGGCATTGCTGCCCGTCTTCGCGGTCTCGATCCTGGGTGTCGGGCCGTTCGGGCTGGGCCTGATGCGCACGGCGCCCGCCCTGGGTGCCCTCGATCATCCTCCTGATCGCGACGCGCAGACCACCCGATGCTCATGCCGGCCCGCTTGCTGATGGGCACGTCGCGGGTTTTGGCGTGGCCATCATCGTGTTCGGGTTGTCGACCAGCTTCCCGCTGTCCCTGCTGGCACTGTTCGCGATGGGCGCCACGGATGCGGTGAGCATGGTCATCCGTACCGTGACGGTGCGCATCTACTCACCGGAGGCCATGCGTGGCCGCATCGCTTCCGTCAACTTCCTGTTCATCGGGGCGTCCAACGAACTGGGTGCCTTCGAGAGCGGCTTGGCGGCGCGCATTCTCGGGCACCGTTCCGGCGGTGGTGCTCGGGGGTGTGCTGACGCTCGTCGTCACGGGCACCGTGGCGATCCTGGCGCCCAAGCTGCGTCGACTGGACCTGCGGTCGGCGGCGCTTGAGGCCGAGGAACTGACCACCTGGGCGGACCCGAGCCCGACTGCCTGACACGGCAGCCTCGACCCGGGACGAGTGCCTCGCGCGTGTGGGTGTCATCCTTCGCGGATGCCTGAAGCCCATGAGCCAGCCCATGGCCGACGAGCCGGTCGGTTACGCGTCAGCCCCGAAGCTGCGGCCGCGCATCGCGCGCGATGCCTCGACCGAGGACGAGCAGCTCCTGGAGCGACCGCTGCCCGTCTCGTTCCAGCAGACCGACACGTGGCGCGCGCTGCGCATCCTGGCCGAGTTCGTGGAGGGCTTCGACGCGATGGCCTCGGTCGGCGCCGGCGGTGACGGTCTTCGGGTCCGCGCGGACTGCCGCCGGCACGCCCGTCTACGAAACCGCCCGGGCCATCGGCCGAGGTCTGGCGGAGGCGGGGTATCGCGGTCATCACCGGGGGCGGCCCGGGCATCATGGAGGCGGCCAACCGAGGGTGTCAGGAGGCAGGTGGCCTGTCGGTCGGCTGCAACATCGAGCTGCCCCACGAGCAGGGCCAGAACGCCGTACGTCGACCTGGGCATCGACTTCCGCTACTTCTTCGCGCGCAAGGTGATGTTCGTCAAGTACGCGGATGCGTTCGTCATCATGCCCGGCGGTTTCGGCACGATGGACGAGCTGTTCGAGGCGCTCACGCTCATCCAGACCGGCAAGGTACGCCACTTCCCGGTGATCCTGGTGGGCACCCGGTACTGGCGCGGCCTCCTGGACTGGATCCGGGGCACCCTGGTGGCGGAGGGCACGGTGAATGCAGGCGACCTGGCACTGTTCCAGATGACCGACGACCCGGCCGAGGTCGTGCGGCTCATCCAGGCGTCGCGTCGCGGAGTGGGACCCTTCAGACTGAGGCGCCCGGGCGCTCACGCATCGAGCGACCCCGCGCGTTCAGGTCGGTGCTGGCTACGAGTTCGGGTCGCGCTGCGCCATCACCTCGCCACCGTCGACACCCAGTGACGTTGCCGGTCATCCAGTGGGTGAGCGGCGACGCGAGTGCCACGAGCGCGTCCGCGACGTCCTCGGGCCGCGTCGACGCGGCCGCTCGGGTTGCGGTGTTGTGCCTCGGCCAGGAGGTGCTCCCAGTTGGGGATCCGATGCAGCGCCGGGGTGTCGGTCACCCCGGCTCGGATGGCGTTGACGGTGATGCCGTGGGGCATCAGCTCGAGCGCCAGCTGGCGGACGTGTGCCTCCAGGGCCGCCTTGGCGACCGAGACGGCGCCGTACGTCGGCACCGCGAGCGTGGCGCCCTCGCTGGTCATCGCGTACAACCGGCTGCCGTGCCCGAACAGGCCGGCGTGGAACAGGTCGCGCACCCAGTACAACAGTGAGTGCGCCATGACGTCTGCGGTCATCTCCAGCTGCTTGCGGGACAACTCCCGGCCGCCCTCCTCGATCGGCGATGTAGCGGCAGGGTGGTGCCGAACGCCAGTGAGTGCAGGAAGGCGGCGACGTAGGGCTCGGCGCCTGCGGCCCGACGCTCCTGCGAACAAGGCGCTGATGGCGGCCACCACCGCCGTGCGCTTCTCGTCATCGGCGGCGTTGACGTTGTGGAACACGACCTGGACGCCAGTGGTCGCGATAGCGTCGCGGACTGCATCGGCGATGGCGATGGTGCCGCGAAGGTCCAGGTGGACCCCCACGATGTTGAACCCGGCGCGAGCCCAGCCCTTGCTGACCGCACCACCGAAGCCGCTGCTGGCACCCAGCACCAATGCCCAGCGTTCGCGCCCGTCCTGCTCCTGTGTCATGCGCCGGAGTGTACCGACGCCAGCGCCAACCCATACGTCGACTGGCCGATCGCCTACCATCGGTGGGTGACCGGTCTCGTCCTCATCCTGGTGCTGGTGGTCGTGGTCGGGGTGGTCGTGAGCATCTCCCGCCGACTCCACGTGCCCTGGCCGGTGCTGCTGGTGATAGCCGGTCTGGCATTGACCCTGGTGCCGGCCTTCGACCATGTCGAGATCACACCCGGAACTGGTGCTCACCGTGTTCCTGCCTCCGCTGCTGTTCGGGGCCGCGTGGGAGACGCCGGTCGGGGACTTCAGGCGATACCGCAGGCCGATCGCGCTCCTGTCCGTGGGCCTGGTCCTGTTCACGACCGCGGTCGTGGCGGTCGTGAGTGTGGGTGTCATCCCGGGCCTGCCCCTCGCCGCGGCGTTCGCGCTGGGAGCGATCGTGGCACCACCGGATGCCATCTCGGCCATCGCGGTCCTGCGACCGCTCGCGGTGCCACGGCGCCTGCTGGCGATCCTGGAAGGCGAGAGCCTGGTCAACGACGCCACGGCCCTGACCGCGTTCTCGGTCTCGGTCGCGGCCGTGACCAGCGGCGTGTTCGCGATCGGCTCCGGCCGTGGCGGACTTCGCCTGGGTGCTGGCCGTAGGGGTAGCCGTGGGGCTGGCCGTCGGGGTGGCCTGTGGCTGGTTGTGGGCCAGGCTCTTCGACCCACCGGTCGAGGTCTCCCTGTCGCTCGTCATCCCGTACCTGGCATACCTGCCCGCGGAGCAGCTCCACGGCTCGGGTGTCATCGCGGTCGTCACCGCAGGCCTGTACCTGGGTCAGCGCTCGTCCCGGATCCTGCGCTCGGACTCCAGGGTCCTGGGCACCGCCGTGTGGGAGTTCGTGACGTACCTGCTCAATGGGTTCGCGTTCCTCATCATCGGCCTGCAGTTACCGGGCCTGTGGGAGCAGGTTCGGTATCGATACCCGCTCGACGACCTGCTGTTCCAGGCTGTCGTGCGTCAGTCTGGCCGTCATCGTGGCCCGGTTCATCTGGGTCTTTCCGGCCACGTATCTGCCGCGGCTGTGGCCAGCCATCGCGCACAACGAGCCGCGCCCACCCGCCCGGAACGTGATCATCGTTGGGTGGGCGGGGATGCGCGGCGCGGTATCGCTGGCCGCGGCCCTGGCCCTGCCCATCGGTTTCCCGCAGCGGGACCTGCTGGTGTTCCTCGCGTTCTGCGTCATCCTGGTCACGCTCATCGGTCAGGGTCTCACCCTGGCGCCGCTCATCCGGCTGCTGGGCGTCGTGCCCGGCACCGAGATGCAGCGAGCGGAGGACGCGGCGCGCAGGACGGCCATCGAGGCGGCGCTCGAGGAGCTGCGTCGCGCACGTGAGACCTGGCCGCGGCCACCTGGCGCTCATCGACCGGCTGACCGACGGCTACGAGCATCGCGTGGAGCACATCGGCCGCGAGATCGGCGAGGTCTCCGAGGCCGAGCAGGAGCGGCTGGAGCACCGCGCGATCCTGGGCAGCGTGCTTGACGGCAGAGCGCCGGGCGGTCATCGAGATGCGGGAGCGAGGCATGATCGCGGACCAGGTGCTGCGGCGGATCGAGCGGGAACTCGACCTGGAGGAGCTCAGGCTTTCCGCCGAAGCGTGATGCGAGTGGTCTGGCCCTGCCGGGGCGCCAGTGCTCGATCGTCCAGCGTAGCTCGGTGCCCTGCCTTCAGGGGCACCGACGCGGCCGATGACAACCGGGTGCCGTATTCCTGTCAGGTATGCATGCGTGGGTTCTTCGGCAGGTCCGGACGCGTGGAAGCTGTCTGGTATGCATCAGAGGACTGGCTGACCTGATTCGGTGTCATCCCGGGACAGATTCGCCTCTTCCGGGCCGATCGATCTGCCGAGCATCCCACCCATGGCTATCTGGCAGGAATCCGAACCTGGCTGGACTTCACCGAGCGTGTCCCACGGCTCGGCCCACTTCGTGGGTCTATCCGGGCTTTCGGATACCCGCGTTGGTCACGTCCAGCGCGGGCTCGTCGAGCAATGGCGAGGTCAGGAACAGGTTGGCGGCAGCGACATTGGTGGCGATGGGCACATCGTGCACGTTGCAGACCCGAAGCAGCGTCCGGATGTCCGGGTCGTGGGGATGTGCGCTGAGCGGATCGACGAAGAACAGCACCGCCGCGATGCGCCCTTCGGCGACCATTGCCGCGATCTGGGCGTCACCGCCCATCGGGCCCGAGAGCACGGTATCGACATCCAGGCCGACCTTCTGCTGCAGCAGGCGACCAGTCGTCGACGTTGCGACCAGGTGGAACCGGGCGAGCGTCCCGCGGTTGAAGGTGGCGAACGCGACCAGGTCGGTCTTGCGCCCGTCGTGCGCGATGACCGCGATCGGTCCTGGGCCGTTTCGTGGGCGTAGGGTCCTTTGGCATGCCCGGATCTTGACAGGCGCTGTCGCCCGACGCGATGCCCGGCAGGTTAATGTTCCGTTCCGATCGGGTCCCCGAGCGGGCTCCGGCTATACTCCATCACCCGCGGTGCGCCCCAGGTGCACGCGGACCCGGTCGGGGCGTGGCGCAGCTTGGTAGCGCGCAGCGTTCGGGACGCTGAGGTCGGAGGTTCAAATCCTCTCGCCCCGACCAAACTCACCGATCTGCGCACCTACCTCGAGGATCGCGGGCAATGCCCCGCTGAGCCCGAGTTCGATGGCCTCGGGCGTGAGTTCGTATTCCATCTTCTGGTACCGGGGACGCCCAGGTCGCGCCGACCGTGCCCTCCCACGAGCACACCCTCGCCGCATCCCTGGTGGGCGAGGGCGAGCTCATCGAGGCGCCTGCACCCCGCCGCACGCGTCGTACGAAGGCGGTCGAGCCCGAGAACGACGTCGCCGTCGGGTAGGTCACTTGTCTGGTCCCAGCAGGCCCCCAAGGCGCGAGGCCGCGGGCCCATCCTATCTGGGTGATATCCGTGGCCACGGCCGTGTGGACCGTTCTGCGTCCGTGGGCCAGTGACGTCCCGCGCGACCTCATGCAGCGGGCCGGGCGCCGCCTTCGTGCCGATGACCCGGGCTTCGCGATGACGCACGCGTGTTCGGGAACCCGAACAGAAAGCGGATGGTGTCGCCATGCGACGCGACCGGCAGCCACGGGCCGGCGCAGCCCGGCGGCTTCTGGCCTCCAAGCGGCGTTAGAGTGTCGCCCTGCGCCAGACTCCGAGGAAGCCGATGCCGTCCACGGGACTTCGACCAGATGACGACCAGCACGACGCAACCCGGACCTCCTCCGCGGTGCTCGCTGCTCGTGCGGGGCTGCCCATCGGGCGGGTCGAGCATCTCGTCGGCCTTGGCCTCCTGGATCCGACTCCCGCGGGACATGAGGCCGGGGACCTGGACCGCATCCGACTGATCGAGGCGTTCGCCGACGCAGGGGTGCCGGCGGAGGTGTTGGCCAGTGCGCGAGCGGCGGGCACACTGTCGCTGGACGTCTACCCGGAGCTCCATCACCAGCCCGACCCACCCTCGGATCGGACCTTCGCCGAGTTCACGGCGTCCCTCGGGCCGTCCGCTCGCCACCTCGCCGGGCTGTCGACCGCGTTCGGCGTGGCCGAGCGCGGGCCTGCGACGCGTCTCACCTTGACCCATGAGCACCTGCTGACCGGGCTGGCCGCGATCGCCGACGCCACGGACCCCGACCTCCTGCTCCGGGCTGTGCGCCTGTTCGGTGAAGCGACCCGCCGCGCGAGCGAGGCGGCCGTGACGGTGTATCACGAGGCTGCGGAGCGCGCGGGCGAATCATCCCGGCTGCAGCCGGCCGGTGAGGCGTACGAGCGTCTGGTCGTGCCCTGGGCGGCCTTCGCGCGCCTGGCGCCCGACCTTGCCCGGTGGCTGGTGGGCCAGCATCTGTCCGCAGCCATCGAGGCGTACAGCGTCGAGCAGACCGAGCGGATGCTCGCGGAGTCGGGTCTCGTGCCCATGCGTCCGGAGTCGCCACCGGCCATCGCCTTCGTGGACCTGAGTGGTTTCACGCGCCTGTCAGAGGAGCTGGGCGACGATCACGCGGCGCGCATGGCGTTGCAGCTTCGGTGAGCTGTCGACCGACGTGGCTGATCGGCACGACGGCCGCCTGGTCAAGCTACTTGGCGATGGCGCGCTGATCTGGTTCCGGAGCGCATCCTCGGCGGTCGTCGGGTGCCTCGAGCTACTCGACGCGATCCCTGGTGCGGGACTGCCACCGGGACATGCCGGGATCGACGCCGGACCCATGGTGAGCCGCGACGGGGACGTCTTCGGACGAACAGTGAACACCGCGTCGCGGTTGAGCGACCTTGCGGGACCCGACGAGATGCTGTTGTCGCTGGCGCTCGCCGAGACACTGCCGGAGCTGCAGCGACCGCTGGAAGTGGTCGGGCCGGTGCAGCTCGCGGGGATCGGCGAGCGGCTCCTCGCGCGCGTCAGGCGACCCGGCGCTCCTCCGGGGCACTGAGGCGGCGGCTGCGGCGGATCACGGGCGAACGGGCGACCTCGGCCATCCTGGAGGAAAGCCCGGAGCTGGAGGTATGGGTAGCTCGCCCTTCCGCCGCACGACGGGCCCCGGGCGAACGTCCGGGGCCTCTTCTCGTCAAGTGGCCGTGCGCCAGCGGGGGATGGGGCGCCCCACGGCGCCCTGCGGCGCCGACAAGAGAGCGTCCAGGCGCGCGACGGTACCCTCGGCGTCATGACGGAGCTCGAGACCGCCTGGGACGAGGTCCACGCCGCCAATTCGATGGGCTGGCAGGTCGGCCGTCCCTACCTCCACGACGAGCGGGACTGCTGGGAACTGGACGCGCTCGACCCGTCGGAGCTCCCCAGTGGGGGCAAACGGTCGCGGGAGTGGATCGCGGTCGGGCCCACCGAGCTCGCCTCCGTCCGGGAGATGGCGCGCTGCCTTAGGGAGCTGCGTGAGGGGCGCTGGCCCAAGTAGGGCAGGTGACGCGGCACCTCGAGGGAGAGGCTTGCCCGCTCTGTCCCGAACCCGTATACGGTCGTGACGGCTAGCGAGGAGTGGTCCAGGAAGGCAGAGACCGACTCCCCCGCGTCCCTCCGGAGCTTCGCTGCCGTGCGGCGCAGGACGTGGAGCCCCGGAGGCAAGAGCCCGAGGCCCGCCAGATGGCGCCGGAACCGAGCGCAGAACATCGCGACCCCGGGGCGTGAGGGGTCGGCTGTGGCCGATCCGGCCCCTCATCGGTCCGGCGGCGGGTCCCCGGGGAAGATCAGCGCGCTCACCACACCCTCCAGCCAGCCCCCCACCACCTGGAACGAGGCGGACAGACCTTCGTAGGCACCCGAGCCCTTCAACCACCCGGTCTCGACCGTGGACTCAGCCGACGTCGAGCTGCCGGTGTAGTCACCCTCCCAGGTCCCATCGTCGGTGGTCAGCAGCCATGTCCCCCACCTGACGTCGTACCTCGCGTCCCGTGATGCTTGCACCGGAAGGTGCGGCCCGCAGGAACCAGTCGCTGTTGTGGTTGAACGACAGCGTCCCGGTCAGGCGGGGATCGGTCATGGTGATCGGGCACACGTTCCCCAGGACACGTTCCCGGTGCTGGATGATGAAGTCAGGCGTGGTGGCTCCGACTCTTCGCGGCTCGCCCTGGCCGTGCGGCGGCAGCGTCCGATGGTCCCCGTCGCGAGGACCGTCCGGTCTCCCGCGGGCACGATCGACGCGGCCGGGGATGGCGACTCCGCGGCGGGTGCGGTCTGGCCGCCGACCTGTGGCTGCCGCGGCGCGTTGGACACCAGGAACCCTGCCCCCAGGGCGATGATCGCGACCGTCGCTGCGGCCGTGGTGGCGCTCCATGCCATGTGGGACCTGCCTCTCGTTCGTGGGTCCTGGGCGCGCCGCTCCACGGGCGGCCGCCAGGGGGGTGGGGCCACGACGTCCGGCTCGATGCCGGCCAGGCGTCGGCTGAAGCGTTCGAACAGGTCGGCGTCGTCTCGTTCGGTCATCGCAGCAGCTCCGGGTGGTCGCGCAGGACGGCGAGCGCGCGCGCGACGAGCGACCTGACCCCCGACGGCGTCAGGCCCATCACCAGCGCGATGTCGTCATCGGTGAGGTCCCGCTGGTAGCGCAGGAGCAGCACCTCGCGCTGGCGATCCGACAGCGCCCGTGACAGGGCATCGAACCACAGCCAGAACTCCGTCCTGCCCTCTCCCGCGTCGATGTCGATCCGCCGGACGCGTGCCCGTGACTCGACACCCATCAACCGCCGCACGCGGCGCCATCGGTCGGTGACGATCCGGCGCGCGGTCAGCAGCAGCCAGGGAACGGGTCGGTCGCCCGGCCCTCGCCCCGCGAGGGTCGCCGCGTACGCCCGCTCGAACGTCTCCGCGCTCACGTCGTCCGCGTCATCGCGTGATCGGGTCAGGCCCAGGACGTAGCGGTAGACGTCGCGATAGTGGCGCTCGTAGACGACCTCGAACGCGGCCGTCGTGGTCTGACCGTGCAGCTGCTCCCCGAAGTCATGCGTCACGCGCTGCAGCATCCGTTCCACATACCAACAACGAACGGGCGACGCGTTCCGTCCCGCGGATCCGCGAACCGCATCATGACCATCATCGGCCTCGCGACCAACGAGTACCGGGGCGGCCAGGAAGAGGCCGAGGTCCAGTGCGCGGGAACCGGGAAAAACGCCTAAACCCGGCCGCGCGCACACGCTACCAGCGGCGTCATGGCGGAGTCGCTCACCCGTAAGGCGGGTGTTCCACCTGGTGGGCGCCATTGGCACGCACGGGTGCTCACCTTCGCACAGCACTTTCCCCGCTAAGAAGATGGTCGGGTCGGCTGAAGCGCACGCTTCTTGCGAGCGGCCGTAAGGATTCGCCTCCTCGAAGCATCCTTGTTGTTGACGGGCGGCACATACCGCCGCCGGGGTTGGAGTCTTGACACCATGGCGTATCGAAACGAGGTCGCGGATTTCGGCGCCTTCTACGAGCGGACCTACCCGTCGGCCTTCCGGACGGCTCACGCGATCGTCCGCGATTGGACGCTCGCAGCGGATGTCACGCAGCAAGCCAATGTCGCGGCGTTCGCGCATCGTGACCGGTTCCGCGGCGACTCGCCTGCCGACGCCTGGCTGCACCGGATCGTCGTAAACGCTGCGCTCGGGTCGCTCCGACGCCGACAGTCCGTGGTGCGTGAGGTCGTCGTCGACGATCTCGATGGATACGACCGGACGCAGTCGATCGCCGACCGGGTCGCCCTGTTCGCGGCGCTCGGCGAGCTGTCCCCGAGTCAACGCGCTGCGGTCGTGCTGCGCTACTACCACGACTACGACTACGCGACCATCGCGCGGATCCTCGGGACGTCATCGACCAATGTCGGGGCGCTGCTCAGCCGTGCGCTCGACCGACTGCGGGCGGAACTGGAACCCGCACCGCTCGCCGTGACCACCGTGGGGGCTCACCGATGACCACCGATAATGGCTTCGAACGCCGCCTCCGTGCGATTCTGTGTGACGCCCTCGAGGGCGACGTGCCACCGCATCCGGTCTGGATCGACTCACCGGCTGCCCGACGCATCGCGGTCGCGCCGGGTCACCCACGGCGCTGGCCGCTGCGCGCCCTGTCGCTCGCGGCCGTCCTGGTGGTCGGCGGCGCGATCGCAACGGCTGCCCTCATGACCCATCCACCGACGCCGAGACCCGCCGCGGCGTCGAACGGTTGGGTGGCGTTCTCCACGTGGGACGAGGGCGAGAGCTGGGACATCACCGTGACCCGCCCGGGCCAGTCGCCAACGCTCGTGGCCGTGCCGGATGGCGCGGGTGCGGATCACGACCTGCCCGGCCTTCTCACCGGACGGACGGACCCTTGCCTATGCGGAAGCCCCTGGCGGGGAGCAGCCGTGGACGCGTGGCGGTAGGCGATGTAGGCGCCCAGGCTGTACGGCTGGCCCGTCTCCATCGCCGCGAAGGCCCCGTGCAGCATGCCGATCGCGGGGTCCCACGACGGCCGCGTGGTACCTGCGCCGTCCACCCGCGGCTCGGCGACGGGCGGCACCCGCTCGAGCAGCTGGTTCAAGCTCTTGCGGGCGTAGAACTCGGGTGCCTTGCCCATCACGAGCCCGCCCGGGACCTCCAGGTTACCCACCAGGATATTGAGGATCAGGGCGGTGCGACTCACATGGAACGACTGCTTGTGGCGCGAGGTCATCCAGCCGGGATGGAAGACAACCTGCGGCGCATCGGCGAGGATCTCGCGGAGGAACTCGCGTACCTCGCCGGCCGCCAGCCCGGTGTGCTGTTCCTGCCACTCCGGGGTGGTGTCCTTCACTGCCTCGCGCAGCTCGTCCATCCCCGACACGAACCGCTCGACGAAGGCGTGATCGTAGGCGTCCAGCTCGAGGATCTCGTGGATGAGGGCGAGGTTGAGTGCGTAGTCGCTGTTGGGTCGAGCCTGCCAGTAGCGCGTCGCCTTCATCGCCGTGAGGCTGGCGCGCGGGTCGATGTAGGTGACCTTCATCCCGCGTGCGACAGCCGCCATGAAGGCGTTCGCCTCCTTGACCATGAACGACTCGATGATGTTGCGGCCGTACAGCACCAGGTGCTTCGCGCGCGGCAGGTCGGACAGGAGTCCCTCGTGGCCGAAGCCGAACAGGGACCGCGCGGCGTTGTGGACGTTCCCGCCACAGCCGGCATCGTGGTTGAAGTAGTTGGGCGAGCCCAGCGCCGCGACGAACGTCCGCGTCAGGTCGGTGAAGAAGCCGCCGCGATCGGAGAGCGCGATGCCGCGCCCGCCGTGCGCCTCGATGGTGGCCTTCAGCCCGTCCGCGACATGGTCGAGGGCCTCATCCCAGGAGGCTCGTCGCCAGCGGCCGCCGCCTCGCGGACCCATGCGGATCAGCGGCGACTGCGGCCGCTGGTCGTCCGCGTACTCGAAGGCGAGGCCGGCGGAACCCTTCGCGCAGAGCCTGGTCCCCATGGCCAGGTCGTGGTGGTTGCCCTGCAGCCAGACCGCGCGCCCGTCCTCGACGGTGACCTCCATCGGGCAGCGAACCGCGCACATGCCGCACAGGCTGAAGACAGTGCGCCGGCCGGGGGCAGCCACGCCGCTGACGTTCGGTGCCATCGTGGAAGTCATTGCGGTCTTCGCTCCTCGTGCATCGCCATCTCGGTCATCGGCCCCGTGAGCGAACGGCGGACCCGAAGGACCTCCGCCACGGACCAGGCCTGGAGTGGGCAACCGGTGGCTCCGTGGGGAGCGGCGCCGTCCGCGGTCTCGGAGATGGACCCCACCCCCCACTCGGCGAGGTGCGCCTCGATCCCGTCGAGGACCCCATCAAGCGGCGCTCCCACGTGGAGCCCAGCGTCCACGTAGGGCCCCAGCATCCACGGCCAGACCGTCCCCTGGTGGTACGCCCCATCCCGATCCGCCGGCGACCCGCGATGCCAGGCGCGGTATCGCGGGTCCTGCGAAGACAGCGTCCGGAGCCCGAGAGGCGTGAGCAGTGCCTCGCCACACGTGTGGACCACCGCGCGGGCGGCGGCGCTCACTTCGGTGCCGGCGAGTGGGCCATGCGGCAGCGAGACCGCGAGCAGCTGGTTGGGGCGCACGGAGGCGTCATCGCCGGCCGGCCCGTCGACCACGTCGAGCAGCCCGCCCCCGTCGTCACGCGCGAACCGGCGCAGGAACGAGCCGGTCGCCTGCGCACCCAGCGCCCGGCAGGCGTCGCCCGCTCGAGACCCGGCCAGCACCTGCCGCGCGATCGCCAGCGCCTCGATCCACAGCGCGTTGACCTCGACGGGCTTGCCCTCGCGAGGCGTGACCGGCCGGCCATCGACGCGTGCATCCATCCAGGTCAGGGCGAGTCCCTCCGCACCCTGGCGTAGCAACCCGTCCTCGGGGTCCACGCCGATGCCGAAACGGGTGCCCGCGGTGTGGTGGTCGATGATTCCTTGGACGACCGGCGTGAGCTCGGCGCCCAGGTCCCCGTCTCCCGTGACAGCGAGGTGACGACCTAGGGCGTGGACGAACCAGAGCGTGCCGTCCGCGGTGTTGTACTCGAGCGTGCCCGTATCCGCGGTGTTCGCGAGCATCCCTTCCGATACGGTCGCGGCGGCGCGGCGAAGACACGCGCGGCCCTCGTCCCACCGGTTCGTCGCCAGGAACAGGCCCTCGTAGGACGTCATCAGGTCGCGCGACCACTCGCCGAACCAGGGGTAGCCGGCGACGGCGGTCGGACCGGCGTCGCCGGTGATGATGAACTGGTCGGCCGCGAGCACCAACTGCCGATCGATGGCCTCCACGGCCGCGGCGCGCGTCCAGAGTTCCTCCGCGCGTGCCTTCGCGTCGTGCACCAGGTCGCTCGCGGGCGGCAGCGGTCCGTCGAAGGGCGTAGCGGCGGCCGTGACCTCCAGCGTCTGCCCGGGCTCCAGCGACGCACCGAACGTCCCCGCGGCCCAGACGTCCTCATGGTCGCTCAGGCCCCGGGCGGCCTCCTCCCGCCACCGGACGCCGCGATACCAGTCGCCGCCGGGAGTCCAGCCCGGGCCGGCCACGCGATAGGCACCCTCGAACACGAACCCGTCCGCGGTGGGCTCGATCGAGGGCGGACCGTCCGCAAGGCGCTCGCCGTGGACGCTCCGCCAGGTGCACAGGGGGGTCAGCTCGAGGCGCACGGCCCGGTCGCTGCGCACCAGCCGGTGGACCACGCCGACCACGGCCCGGCCGTGGGCCATCGCCAGCTCGCGCTCCACGAGCGTTCCCCCGACCTGCCAGCGCCAGCGAGGCACGCCGCGATCGAGCGTGAACGTCGAGAGCAGCTCGTGCCCCCGAGGGTCGACCGTGCCATCCCCCCATTCGTCCGTCGCAAGGCGGACCCTGACGTCACCCATCACGAGCACCGGGTCGAGCGCCGCGAGCCCCATCATCCGGGACGCCGGACCGTCGACCGCGACGACGAGCAGCCCGTGGTACCGGCGGGTCCGGAGGCCCGCGACGGTGCCCATGGCGTAGCCGCCGAGGCCGTCGGTGACGAGCCATTCGCGCCGCGCCGACTCCTCGAGACTGCCGCAGACGCCGGGACCGAACGTGATGGTCATGGCTCCCGGACCTCGGGCCTCTCAGCCAGCAGGTCGGCGAGGGTCATGATCGGGACACCACCGTCGCGCCGGATGAGGTCCGCGACGACGCCCGTCCAGCCCGTCTGGTGCGACGCACCCAGGCCCGCGCCATCGTCGCCGTGGAAGTACTCGTGGAAGAGCAGGTTGTCCTTCCACGCCGGGTCGTGCTGGAGCTTGTCCACCCAGCCGAAGCAGGGTCGCCGGCCGTCCTCGCCGACGAGGAACAGGGAGATCAGCCGGCGGCGGATGTCCTCACCGACCTCCCGGAGCGTGTGCTGCTCGCCGGAGCCTGTCGGGTACTCGATGGTGATGCTGTCACCGGAGTAGCGGGAGAACCGCAGCAGCGCGTCGACGACGAGGTAGTTCACCGGGAACCAGATCGGTCCGCGCCAGTTGGAGTTGCCGCCGAACATCGCGGTGGTGGACTCCGCCGGCTCGTAGTCGATCGACGCGTCCATGCCGTCGACCCGCAGGTGGTATGGATGCTCCCGGTGCCAGCGTGACACGGACCGCAGCCCGTGGGGCGACAGGAACGCCTCATCGTCGACGAGCCTGCCCAGGATCCGCAGCAGGTGCGCCTGGTCGACCACACCCAGCAGCGCGCTGCGGCTCCCCGGTTGCCCCTTGATCAGATCGGAACCCTCCAGCTCATCGAGCGTCAGGTGCCGGCGGGCGAGCAGGCGTGCGGTCTGCTTGCCCAGCGTCTGCGCGCGCACGATCATCTCCTCGGTGATGACCGCGAACGCCATCAGGGGCAGCACGCCGACCATCGAGGCGACCTTGACGGGGACGGTCGACCCGTCCGGGCTGCGCAGCCGGTCGTAGTAGAAGCCGTCCTCCTCGTCCCACAGGCCCTGGGCCTCCATGGCCTCGGATATGAGCGAGAAGTGCTCCAGGAACTTCACGATCAGGTCCGACGTGTCGCGTCCGTGCCGGTTCAGGATCGCGGCGATCGCCGCCATGCTCAGCGAGTAGAAGGCCATCCAGGCGGTGGCGTCCGACTGCTGGAGGGTCTGGCCCGGGAGCAGGTGCGAACGGTCGATGGGGCCGATGTTGTCGAGTCCCAGGAAGCCGCCCTCGAACACGTTCGAGCCATCGGCGTCCTCGCGGTTGACCCACCACGTGAAGTTGACGAGCAGCTTGTCGAAGACCCGGCTCAGGAACGCGACGTCGCGCGCGCCGTCGATAGCGAAGACCTCCAGCGCCGCCCACGCCTGGACCGGCGGGTTGACGTCGTCGAAGGCCCACTCGTAGGCGGGCATCGCCCCGTTCGGGTGCATGAACCACTCGCGGCCGAGCAGCGTGAGCTGGTACTTCGCGAACGCCGGGTCGATGTGCGCGAGGGTGATGCAGTGGAACCCCATGTCCCACGCCGCGAACCAGGGGTACTCCCACTTGTCGGGCATCGACATGATGTCGAACGCCTCGAACTGCCGCCAGTGGGCATTGCGGCCGTTCCTGCGCGACGCCGGCGGGGCTGGCTGCGTGGGATCGCCGTCCAGCCAGCGGGAGACGTCGTAGGCGAACAGCTGCTTGCTCCAGAGCATCCCCGCGAATGCCTGGCGCATGACGTTAGCCTCGTCGACGGACGTCGCCGCGGGCGTGAGCTCGGCGTAGAACGCGTCCGCCTCCTGCGCGGCGCGTGGCCATCATCCGGTCGAAGTCCGCCCACGGGGAGGCCGTGCCGCCGGACGGGCGCAGCCGGAGCCGCAGCTCCACCGTCGCGCCCGGAGCGACCGTGACTTGGTACCAGAACGACGCCTTGGTGCCGCGAGCATCGGGGTTGACCGTCTCCGCTCCGGAGACGACGTGGTCGTTGATGCCGTCCTTGGGGTACGCGGGGGACGTGTCCGACCCGAACAGGCGGCGGGCATTGGTCTCGTTCTCGCAGAACAGCAGCGCCGGCGCGCTCCCGTCCGGGCCGGTGTCCGCGAGCAGCTCCAGGGCACCCAGGAAGGGGTGCTCGGTGGTGATCGTGGTCGCCGAGCCGCGCAGCTCCGGGCGTGGCGCGTCGACGTCCCAGCTCCACGTGTCGCGGTACCAGGCGGTCGGCAGGACGTGCAGCGTGGCCTCGTCCGGGCCGGCGTTCGTGACCCGGACGACCATCAGCAGGTCGAAGGGGTCGGCCTTGGCGTGGTCGACCTCCACGATCCAGTAGCGGTCGTCGTCGAAGATCCCCGTGTCGAGCAGCTCGTACTCCGGGTCGTGCTTCCCTCGGCGGGCGTTCTCCGCCACGAGGTCCCCGTACGGGAACTCACCCTGGGGGTAGTGGTAGCGCCAGCGGTTCCAGGCATGGCTGGGCAGCGCGTCGAGGTACCACCAGTACTCCTTGGCATCCTCTCCGTGATTGCCCTCGTTGCCGGTCAGGCCGAAGATCCGCTCCTTGAGGATCGGGTCACGCCCATTCCAGAGCGCGAGCCCCAGACACAGGCGGCCCTCGACATCGGAGAAGCCCGCCAGGCCGTCCTCGCCCCAGCGGTAGGCGCGCGATCGGGCGTGGTCATGCGGCAGATACTCCCAGGCCGTTCCGCCCGGGCTGTAGTCCTCGCGCACGGTGCCCCACTGCCGTTCGCTCAGGTACGGACCCCAGGCATACCAGTCACCTGCCTGACGGAGCCCATTCTCCATGCGCCCAAAGGTGGCGATGCGCCCCTGCTCCGCGCTCGGAGATCCGCCCCTTGCTTCAACCGGATCCAACTGCCTCATCGCTCTTCTCCCGGCCGATCGCCTCCCGGTCTACGGCAACCGCTGAGGCCATCGTCGCCTGCCCATCGAAGCACTCCGCGGGGTCGCGTGCTTCCCCCGAATCGGTGGAGGCATCGTTGTCGTGTACCTTCGGATAGGCCATGCTGGAACCCCGTCACGGGCTCGGCTACGCTCGCCTCCTGACCTCGCTACTGGCCGAGCACACGGCCCCCCTCGCGGATCTCGCGACCCTGGAGGTGCCTCGAATCGAGTGACATCCCCCGATCAGACGGTCGTGCCCTGCGGATCGGCCTGCGCGGAGGCTGCGGCGGCGTCGAGCTCGGCCAGTGCGGCATCGTCAAGCTCGTGGGTCTCGGGGACGCCACCAAGATTGGCGAGTGCGGCCGAGATGGCCGCCACGGAGGTCTTGTCGGTCACGACACCGACCGCCGCCTTGCCACCGGTCAGCTCTCGACCGATGCGCTCGCGATCCGCATCGGAGATCCACATGCGCTTGTGATGGAGCGCGCCGAGGATCCCGCCGCCGATGAGTCCGACGGCCATGCCCACCGGCGTCAGCATCGCGAGGATGAGCCCGATCCCCGCACCCGCGATGGTGCTGCGAGGACCGGCCTTGTCGATCTTGAGCTTGCCCTTCTCGTCGAGCACCATGACACCCACCGCCTGGAGCTGATGGGCGTCGGTCGTCGTCGCGAGGGCCTCGTTCCCCGCCCAGCGGTCCAGCCCTTCGACGGCAGCCTTGGCCGCCGCCTCGTTCTCGAAGATCGCCACCACCAATTGACGGAGCATGTTCGAACCTCCGGGTCACATCGCTGGCTCACTGGGGATGTGCGGACCATCGATCGCGAGAGTCCAAGCACGCTCTCGGGCCGCGCGCCTCCCCCCAATCGGTGGAGGCGTCGGGTCGCGAGGCTCGTTCGGGCTGGAACGCAGCGAACGGCTCCGCTAGGCTCTGACCCCGACGCCGTGACCGGCCGAGCGCTCCGCTCCCGCGCCCGACACTGCCGACCGCGAGGCCACCCCCGCCGTATGACGACCACGAGCCGAGACCAGGGCCCACCAGGAGGGCCCGGGCAGCTGCAACCACCGCTCCTCGACGCCAAGCTGACCGTGCCCCAGCAGCGCGCGGGGACGGTGCGCCGGACGCGGCTGCTGCGCCGGCTTCGAGCCACCCGCGAGCAACGCGTCATCCTGATCGTCGCACCGCCGGGATATGGCAAGACGAGCGTGCTCGCGCAATGCGGCGCCGAGGGGCAGGCGGTCGCCTGGCTGACCGCGGACGACGGTGACAACGATCCGGTCGTGCTGTTCGGCTACCTCGCCGCGGCGCTCGACCGCGTCGCGCCGCTCGATCCCGACGTCCTCGCGGCGATCCGGTCGGGTGCCTTGTCGACGCGCGCGACGGTCGGCCAGCTCGTGTCCGCGGCCGCCGCCCGGGCGCCGCTGCTGATGGTCATCGACGACGCGCATCGGATCACCGATCGAGCGTGCCTCGACGCGCTCGCCCAGTTCATCGACTACCTGCCGGCCGGCTCGCAGGTCGCCATCGCCGGTCGGGCATCGGTCGACCTGCCGGTCGCCCGCTGGCGGGCGGATGGCTCGCTCGTCGAGATCGGCCCCTCGGAGCTGGCCATGGACGGGGAGGAGGCCCTCCAGCTCGTCCGCCACCTCGGCCGTCCGATCCCGGAGGATGTGCTGGCGGGGTTGACCCGGAGCACGGAGGGATGGCCGGCGCTGCTCGTCCTCGCAGCGATGGCCCATGGCCGGTCGGGTGCGCCCGAGGTCGCCGACATCTCCGGACACGAGCGCACGATCGCCGACTACCTGCGGTCGGAGGTGCTCCAGCAGCGCTCCGCGCGCGCCATCGACCTCCTGACCCGGACGTCGATCCTGGAGCGGCTCAACGGGGCGGTCTGCGATGCGGTCACGGGCCAGTCCGGGTCGGGCGAGCTGCTCGCCGACCTCGCGCGCTCGACCATCCTGGTCGACGAGTACGGCGGGTCGTACCGCTATCACTCGCTGCTGCGGGAGTTCCTGCAGGACGAGCTCGAGGCGCGTGAGCCGGGGGCTGCCCCGGTGCTGCACGATCGAGCGGCCCGATGGTACGAGGACGCGGGGGACCTCGACCTGGCGGTCGCCCACGCCTTCGCGGCCCACGACCTCGACCATGCCGCCGCCCTGGTGGGCGCCGGCTTCGGTCGCTACCACTGGTCCGCGCGTCGCGTCACCGTGCAGGCGTGGATCGGACGCTTCGGCGACGACGCGCTCGAGGAGCGCCCGTGGCTCGCCGTCCTGGGGGCGTGGGAGGAACTCGCGTCGGGCGACCTCGCGGCGACCGAGCATCTCGCGGACATCGCCGAGCGCGGGTCGTTCCCGGGTCGGCCACCGGATGGCACCGCGTCGTTCGAGTCCGGCCGCGCGATGCTGCGGTCCGCGATGTGCCGGGCAGGCGCGGACGACAGCCTGGCGAACGCGACGCGGGCGGTGTCCCTCGAACCCGCCGGCAGTCGCTGGCGCGACTTCGCCCTCTGGCTGCTGGCGTTCGCGCACCTGGCCAACGGGCGACGAGGCCGCCGCGGACGAGGCCATGGCGGAGGCGATCGCGGCCGCCCGCGCCGCCCGCAACGACGGGCTGGCGTACGCCATCCTCGGGCACCGCGCCCTGCTGGCCATGGACCGCGGGGACTGGGCCGCCGCCGCGGCGTACGTCACCGATGCCGGGACGGGGACCGCGGCGCTGCAGGTCGATGGGTACCTCTCGAGCGCCTTCGCGTGCATCGCCCGCGCCCGCATCGCCGTCCATCGCGGCGACCTCGGCACGGCGCGCCGGGAGATGCTGCGGGGCGTCGGTCTGCGGCCGCTGCTGACCGCCGCGGCGCCGGCGGGGGCCGTCCTGTCCCTCCTCGGCCTCGCGCGTGTCCACCTCGCCCTGGGGGACGCGCCGGGCGCGCGGGTCGTGCTCGCCCAGGCGGGCCACGTCATCCGTCTCCGACCCGACCTCGGCGTCCTGCCCGCGGCGGTGGCCGCGATGCAGGCCGAGATCGCCAGGCTGCCCATCGGTGTGGCGGGTGCCTCCGCGCTCACGACCGCGGAGCTGCGCGTGCTCGCCATGCTGCCGTACTACCTGTCCTTCCGGGAGATCGGGCAGCGGCTGGGCGTGCGGGAGAGCACCGTCAAGACGCACGCCGACTCGATCTACGGCAAGCTCGGGGCCTCGACCCGCGGCGAGGCGGTCGAGCTGGCGGTCGAGGCGGGGCTGCTCGAGCGTCTGCCCATCCTCGAGCGACCCGTCTCCCCCGAGTCGGGGGATGCGCGCCGCGCGGGTCGGTGATCGACTGGGCCACGGCGGATGTGTCACGGCAGCGAGAGGGGTCCATGGTCACCAGCGAGGAGGTCCTGCGCAGGCTCGCCGTCGCCGATCCCGCCTACTCGCGGGCGCTCGTCGCCGCCGATCCGGCGGACTCACCCCGTGCGCTCGACGGTCGAAGCGTGGCGCTGCTGCGCCTCGGCGGATCCATCACGGCCGGCACGGTCGGCGCCGTCCTGCGGCAGCGGGTAGCCGATGCGCTCGAGACGGGCGTCACCTTCGACGAGGTCGTGGGCTCGCTGCTGGCACTCGCACCGATGATCGGCACCGAGCGGCTGGCGGCCATCGCCGCGGAACTGGCGCGGGCCCTCGACTACGACATCGACCAGGCGCTCGAGCGCCTGGACTGACGGGTCCCGCCGCTCCCGGCCTCCGCCTCCGCTGAATCGGGGGATGCGCCCCGCCGCCGGTGATGGTTCGATCGGTCCCGCGATCGTCGTACCAACACACAAGGAGGCTCGCCGTGAGCGAGAAGCACGTCACCGGTCCGGTCCAGGTCTTCGTGGTCGGCTTCGACAGGTTCGAGGCGACCGGGCGCGATCATGGCCGAGCTGCGTCGGGTCCGCCGGCGCGGCGTCATCCGGGTCATCGACATCCTGTTCGTGCAGAAGGACAAGCACGGCAGCATCAGCAACTCGATGCACCTGACCGACCTGTCCGAGAACGAGCGGCGAGCGCCTCGGCGCCATCGCCGGCAGCCTCATCGGCCTCGAGGCCGGTGGGGGCATCCGGGGTGCCGTCGTGGGTGCCGAGCTGGGCGCCCTCGCGGTCGCCGAGCGTGATGCCGGCCTCGGTGTCGACCGGCTCAGAGGAGCTCGCCGAGTCCATCCCGCGCCGGCGGCGCCGCGGGCATCCTGGTCATCGAGCACCACTGGGCGGCCGACCTCCGCGATGCCATCGTCGACGCGGGCGGCCGCTCCCTGATGCAGGCCATGATCGCGCCCGACGCCCTCGCCCTCGTCGGCGAGGAGCTGCGCGTGAAGATGGAGGCCGAGGAGGCCATCGAGCTCGCGGAGGAGGTCAAGATGGCTGCCGCCATCGAGATCGCCCAGACGCTCGCGGAGGCCGAGCTCATCGAGGAGGTCGCCATCTCCGAGGCTGCCGACGCCATCGCCACCGCCATCGCCATCGAGGACGCGGCAGCCCAGGACGTGACCGAGGTCCTGCTGGCCGCTGACCTCATCGAGGCGGCCGCGGTCGAGGAGGCCACCAACGTGGTGTCCATGGCCATGGACGTCGAGGAGGAGGCCACCGAAGAGGCGGAGGACGCCGTCGCTGCGTCCGACGCGATCGTGGCAGACGCCGCCCTGCGCGCCATCCGGGCGCTCATCGCGGCAGAGGTCATCGAGGAGGAGGCTGCCCGCGAGGCGGTCGCCGCGCTCGTGACCGCCGAGATCATCGAGGAGGACGCCACCGAGGAGGCCGTCGCCACGGTCCTCGCCGCGCAGGAGATCAACGACACCGTCGCGGGCTGAGACCGCCCGCAGCACATCCAGACCCGCATGGGTCACAACCAGGTCAAGGAAGGGGTCACGCACATGACGGACGGGACGAAGGACGCGGCGGCAGCGCAGCCGCCGGTCGACACGATGGTGGCCATCGCCAGCGACGACGCCGGTATCGAGGCCGTGGCGGGCATCCAGGTCCAGG
This sequence comes from uncultured Chloroflexia bacterium, assembly GCA_963760625.1. Classification (GTDB taxonomy): domain Bacteria; phylum Chloroflexota; class Limnocylindria; order Limnocylindrales; family CSP1-4; genus JAFMJV01. Next base: position 3,462 of record CAVXDU010000013.1, on the reverse strand, counting down.
GCAACCAGGCGCTCCTGGTGGCCCAGTTCGCCGACATGGACAGCGCCAAGAACGCCTACTACGCCCTGGTCGATGCCGAGGCCAAGCGCGCCATCGACATCCAGGGTGTCCTGGTCGCCAACGCCGACTACCAGGGCAAGATCCATATCCAGAAGATGACCGACCACACGACCCGCACGGGCCTCAAGTGGGGTCTCATCGGCGGCGCCATCCTCGGCCTCATCTTCCCGCCCACGATCATCGCGGGCGCGGTCGGTGTGGGCATCGCGGGGGCGGCCGTGGGCAAGGCCGGCAACGTGATCAAGAAGAGCGCCGTGGCCGATGAGCTGGCCCCGGTCATCGCGCCCGGCACGTCGGGCATCGTGGCCCTCGTGGCCATCACCGCCGTCGACGCGGTCAAGCAGACCATCCCCGACGCCAAGGTCGTGAAGTCGGCACCCGTCGACGCCGAGACCGCCGACGCCGTCGTGAAGGCCGCCAAGGCCTCCGGGGACGCGTCCGCGGGCTGACCGGGACACCTACGGAGAGGAGCGCGGAGCCCGGGCCAGGACGCCCGGGCTCCGCGTGTGTCGCGACCTCGAGGCCCAAGGCCCCGCTCGGCCAGGCAGGACCGGTCCGGCAGGCATCAGATCGGAGGATGGTCCGATGAAGCGGAGATGGGCGCTGGTCGCGCTCGCTGGCGCCCAGTTCGTCATGGTCCTCGACCAGACCGTGATGAACGTCTCGATCAGCCAGCTGGTCATCGACTTCGACACGACGGTCACGACGATCCAGGCGGTCATCACCCTCTACTGCCTCGTGATGGCCATGCTGATGCTCACCGGCGGCAAGATCGGTGACATCATCGGCCGGCGCCGGGCGTTCATGATCGGTCTCGCCATCTACGCGTGCGGATCGGGCCTCACGGCGATCGCACCGAGCGTCGCGGTCCTGGCCCTGGGCTGGTCGGTGCTCGAGGGCATCGGCGCCGCACTGGTGCTGCCGGCGATGGTCGCGTTGATCGCGGGCAACTTCGAGGGCAAGGACCGCAAGGTCGCCTACGCCGTGATCGGGGGCGTCGCCGGTGCGGGCATCGCGATCGGTCCCATCCTCGGCGGCTGGGCCACCACCGTGCTGTCCTGGCGCATCGTCTTCGTGGGCGAGGTCGATCCTCGTCCTGGGCATCCTCGCCATGACCCGCTACGTCGGCGACGCGGTCCGGGCCGGTCCGAAGCCGCGGCTGGACATCGTGGGCACGGTCCTGTCGGCCGCGGGTCTCGGAGCCATCGTCCTGGGCATCCTGGAGTCGACCACCTGGGGGCTGATCGAGCCGAAGGACTCGCCCATCGAACCGTTCGGGCTCGCCCTGACCCCATTCGTCATCGCTGCCGGCGGCATCCTGCTGTGGTCGTTCGTGGCCTGGCAGCGACATCGCGAGGCCATCGGTGCCGACCCGCTCGTCCACCTCGACCTGCTGCGGATCGCACCGCTGCGGTCGGGCCTCACCGGCCTGTTCACGCAGAACCTCGTCCTCATGGGCGTCTTCTTCACGATCCCGCTGTACCTGCAGCTCGTCCTCGGCCTCGATGCCCTGCAGACGGGCATCAAGATGCTGCCCGCGTCGATCGGCATGTTCGTCGCCGCAGCGGCCGGCGCGCGTCTCGCGGTGCGGTACTCCGTGCGGACCATCACGCGGGTGGGCCTGGGCCTCGCGGTCGTTGCCTGTCTGGGCCTGCTCGCCACCATCCAGCCCGACCTGGCGGACGCCGCCTTCGCGCTCGGCATGGCCGTCGCTCGGCGCGGGCATGGGTCTCATCGCATCGCAGCTGGGGCTCGTGGTCCAGTCGTCGGTCGACGCCTCGGGCCGGGGTGAGGCCGGCGGCCTGCAGTTCACCGGGCAGCAGCTGGGCTCCTCGCTCGGGGTCGCGCTCATCGGCGCGATCGTGCTGGCCGGCCTGACCAACACGTTCGCCTCGAAGATCCAGTCGGACCCGCGCATCGGCTCCGAGGTCGCCGCACAGGTGTCCGTGGCCGTCGGGTCCGGGCTGGACTTCGTGGCCAGCAGCGCAGATCGAGGCCGCGGCCACAGCAGGCGGGGCTCGACGCTGCGACGACGACGGCGATCGTCGACGACTACGAGGCGGCCCAGCTCCGCGCGCTCAAGGCGGGCCTCCTCGCTGCCGGGCTCATCGCGCTCATCTCCCTGGCGTTCACCAAGGACCTGCCGCATGGGCCGATGACCCTCAGGGAGGGTGAGGCCGATGCCGATCGGGTGGGCGATCCGGCAGGAGTGCCGGCCGCGTGACCGGAAAGCCCTCGGCTGTATCGAGGTCGGTCGATGCCCGCGAAGCGGCATCGCCGCCGACACCACCGATCGCATCCCGTCGTACGTGTGATCTGCAATTAGTTGGAGGGGACCCCGATGAGTGACCAGGACCAGCAAGCCGTCGCATCGCCCGATGTCGTCATCGCCGGCTTCCGGCCCCTCAAGCTGCCCAGCTCGCCATTCGTGCTGGCGCTGTTGGCGGGCATCGCCGTCGTGGCGATGCTGATGATCGCCGGCGGCGGTCTCTTCGTCCTCGCCATCGGTGCCGTCCTTACGGTGTTCCTGGTGCCCATCGTCGACCGGCTCGAGCGCCGTGGCATGGGGCGGACCGGCGCCACGTTCGTTGTGATCGTGGCCACCGTCCTGGTGCTCGTCGTGATCCTCGGCCTCCTCCTGGTGGTCCTCGTCGAGCAAGGCGCGAGGCTCGTCCGCGATTGGCCGATCTACCAGGCGCAGCTCCAGTCCGGGTACCAGGCCGCCGATCTCCCACCGCAGGTCCGGAGCGCCATCGACGCGCTGCTGGGCACGCTGCACGACAACGCGCACGGTGTGGACGAGGGGACCGCGATCCTTGGGTTCGTGCAGGGAGTGCTGGGCATGGTCGGCACCGTCTTCGCCTTCTTCATCCTGCCGTTCTTCACGTTCTACCTCGTGAAGGACCAACCGAGGATGGCGGCCAGCTTCGATGCCAGCATCCCCGGGCCCTGGCGAAAGGATGTCCGGACCACGCTCGATCACCTCAAGCGGGACTTCGCGACGTACTTCAAGGCCGAGCTGACCGTCGGCACGATCATGGGCGTCGGGGTCACCATCGGCATGGTCGTCATCGGGCTGGTCTGTGGCGGCGGTCCGCTGGTGACCTTTGCGGTGCTGCTCGGGCTGATCGCCCTGGTCATGGAGCTGCTGCCGCAGAATCGGGCCCATCATCAGCTACATCCCGGCCGTACTGCTCGCGGCCGTGACATCGCCGCTCGCGGTCGTGCTCGTCAGCATCTTCTACTTCATCGCGTTCAACATCGAGGATCGACCTGGTGCCGAACTTCGAGGGCAAGATGCTGGACTTCGGTGGCGCCACGGTCCATCTTCCTCATCACCCTGGGCTTCCTGCTCGCTGGCATCGTCGGGGCCATCCTCTCGCTGCCGGTCGCGATGGCCGC
>CAVXDU010000012.1:0-253148 GCA_963760625.1 uncultured Chloroflexia bacterium | reverse complement strand
TTAGAGCCTCAAGAACACGTAATGCGAAATGCAAAATTCAATTGCCGGCGACGAGGATGCCGATCTGGAACGCGACCCGCCACTGGACGCGCCATCCACCCGGGCAGCATCGAGCAGTTCCACCGGCACACCACGAGCGAACTGGCGGATGAGGAAGATGCCGGATGCGTTGGCGAGCTGTGGCAACAGCACACCGATGAGGGTGTCCTGGAGGCCCGCGGTCTGCACGAGCCAGTACAGGGGGACCAGGGTGGCGATGGGCGGCACGAACATCGTCGCGACCAGCACCAGGAACAGCTGGTCGCGGCCCTTGAAGCGGTAGATGGCGAATGCCCACCCAGCGGCGACGCTGGTGGCCACCACCGCGGCCGTCGAGACGCCGGCGATAAGAAGGAGTTGAAGAAGGCGCTGCCGAGTGGCAGGAGCCGTGCCGCCTCGCCGAATGCATCAAGGTTGGGCTGGCCCGTGTTGAGACCGGCGGCAGCTTGCCGATCTCCTCGGAGCGCTTGAGCGCACCAGTGACCAGCCAGTAGAGGGGTAGCCCGGCGAGCAATGCGGCACCCAAGAGCATCGCGGCGACGGGCACCCGCCCAACGATGGCGCGGGGCGAGCGGCCGGCGACGGGCCCGCTCACTGGGTGTCGTCCATGTCACGGCTGAACAGCAACAATCCGCCTACCGCGATCATGACTCCCACGAGCAGGACCATGGTCATCGCGGCCGCCATGTCCTGCTGCACCGAAGTCGAAGGCGGTGCGTACCGCATGGAACGTGACGACGTTGGTGGAGTCGGACGGACCGCCACGCGTCAGCACGTTGACCGCATCGAAGACTCCCAAGCCATTGATAAGGCAGATGGCGATGGCGAATACGAGGAATCGAGCTTGAGCAGCGGGATGGTGATGCTCCGTAGACGACGCAGCGCACCGGCCCCATCGAGCGATGCCGCCTCATACAGGTCGGTCGGGTATGCATCAGGCCCGCGATGAGGATGGTCGTGAAATACCCGGAGGTATTGCCAGATGGTCAGCAGGACCAGCGACCAGAGTGCCGTCCTGGGTGACCCCAGCCACGGCTGTGGCGGCAGGCCGATCATCTTGAGCAGTTCGTTGACGGGCCCGCCACGCGGCGACAGCAGGTATCCCCAATCAGCGCGACCGCCACGGTGGGGATGATGTATGTCGAGAACAGCAATGTGAGCACGACGCTGCGTCCGACGATGCGACCTTGGTGGATGAGCACCGCCATGCCCAGGGCGAGGTGTACCCCATGGCCAGGACCGCGGCCGCGAACACGATCGTGTTGGTGAGCGCCCGCAGGAACGACGGATCCCGGAAGACGGTGACGTAGTTCTCGAGGCCCACCCATTCCATATCTGTGAACGGGGTCAGCAGGCTCCACTGATGCAGGCTGATCCAGAAACTCAGGACGATGGGCATCAGGATCGTGGCGAGGATAAGGAGCGCCGCCGGTGCGATGAACACCAGCGAGCGGTTCCCGCGGATCGTCCTCCGCGGCCCATGTGTCCAGCTGCCCGATCGATCACGGGGCAGTGGTGGCTGCGGGAGACGCGGCCCAGGATCTCGCTGTGCTTCCGTCTGTGCTCGAGCGGCCGCGTCGGCCGCCGATGACTCCCCAAACATGATCGCCTCCAGCTTCTTCTGGAGCATCTCGGACAGTTCCTGGCCACCGAGGATCATGGGAAGGGGACCGCATCCGGCAGACTGTCGAGATAGGTCTTCAGGAATGGGTCGCTCAGCTTGTCCGCGAACGCGGTGGCATTGCTCGTGCGGGACGGGATGATGCCCATGGGGTTGCCACCTCACCCATGCCGGAGCCGGTGGTGCCGCTGTCCGGGCTGTGTAGGAACTGCAGGAAGTCCCAGGACGCTGCCTGCTGCTCCGGGGTCTGCTTGGCGTTGACAACCGCCACTCATAGGAGACGGGATGTGAGCCGGTTCCGCCTGGACCCACCGGGATGGGTGCCGTTGCGATGTCCAGGTCGCCGCCCATGGCGGCCTTGAGGAATCCCAGCCACCAATTGGCCATGACGATCATTGCCGTATTGCCATTGGCGAAGTTGTCGATGAAGGGACCAGCGGTGTTGGCGTCGGCGGTGCCCAGCTCGGGTGCGGTGACGCCGAGTTCCTTCACCAGCCGCTCGTATAGCGTCATGGTGTCGGCGACCGCACCGGTCGCTAGGGTTGGCGTAGTGCCGTCCACGATGTCGCCGCCATCCGAGGCAAGCAGGGAGTAGAAGGGGTGCACGACCCCGGCGGCCCAGCTGTTGATGAGGCCCAGGACCCGCTGGACGATCGTGTCGCCGTCCTTCTTGGTCAGCAGCTTGGCATCCGCGATGAGCTCATCCCAGGTCTTTGGCGTGCCGCGACGCCTGCCTCTGTGAACAGCCGCTTGTTGTAGTTCAGGGCGTAGGTGTTGATCTCGTTGGGATAGCCGTACAGCACGCCGTCGACCGATGCTCCTGCGACCGCGCTCGCCGGCCAGTTGGCGGTGATGTCGGCGACGTTGGCGTCGGGGGCGGGTGCCACGACCTCGTCGCGAGCCAGCTCGGGCAGCCACAGGTTGTAGATGCCCGCGATCGACGGACCGCCAGGGCTCGATGCCTGGGTCTTGATGGTCGTCGAGCAGGTCACCGAAGGGAACTGCCCGATCTTGACCGTGACGTTCGGGTTCTGGGCGTGGTAGGCGTCAGCGACGGCCTGGAGCTGGGCGACCCGCTCGGGACCCCAGTGGGTGAGGTATGAAGATGTTCACGGCGGCGGGCGACTGTCCCATGGCAGGGACGACCCCCCCGATGGATGCCGCGCAGGCCCGCGAGCCCGATCGCGCCGTAGCGGAGCTTCCGCATCGATCCTCCTCCTGTGTGGCCGGTTGGGCGGGCGCCCAGCCGGACGATGTGCGTATGATGTCATAACAAATGAGCCGCGACGCAGCCAAGTCTCGATCCGACCCCTGGGAGCGTGCCGGGGAGAGCGTGGCATGAGCCCCGGAAGGGCCAGCTGACGGCGCTGCGCCGGAACGGAACTGCTCTACCGCCAGCTCGCAGATGACCTTCGGGCAGAACTGGCGGGTGAGTTCCCGGTCCCGGACGCGATGCCGACCGAGGCGCAGCTGTCGCAACGGTATCGAGCGTTGAGGATCACCGTCCGTCACGCGCTGGCGCTGCTCGACCAGGAGGGCCTCGTTCATCGTGAGCAAGAGGACGCGGCTCCGTCTCGGCCACGTGCCATCGCGGTCGGACCGCGGCGGCTTACCTCGTTCACGCAGGAATACTCCGTGAGCGTGGAGCGCAGCAAGGGTCGGAGCTGATAGCCGTGGAGTCACTGGAGGCACCCGAGGAGGCACCTCTTGACGTCGACCCGGACCGCCGGTGCGTCCGCCTGGAGCGCATCAGGCGGGCAGATGGCCATCCCATCGCCCACCAGGTGACGTTCATCCCGGCCGAACTGGGGGAGGGTATCGAAGCGGCTCTCGCGGCGAGTGGATCGCTGTACTACTTCCTCCGGACCCGGCACGCACTGGATAATTTATAGCGCGGACGAGACATATCGAGTCGGGGCGGCGGATGCCCGGTCTGCCGACCTTCTGGGCATGGACCCGGGCAACCCGGTATTCATGGTGGAGCGCGTGGGGTTCTCCGGCGCGCGCCGGGTCGAGTGGACGCGCTCGGTGGTGCGCGGCGAGGACTACGAGGTGCACGTCCACCTGAAACGATGACACCGGTCCCTTGTCAGGAGGGGTCCATAACCCCGAAGCCACCACGGCACGCTCGATGGCCGCTCGGACCGCTCGAACCCGCGCACGGCTCTCCCGGTCGCCTCGTCGCAGTAGAGGCCGCGGCGTACCTCGACCATGACCGGAGCGACACCCGCAGGTCGGTCCGGTAGCGGTCGAGGGGCACGATCGCGCCGTCGAACGGCGAGTCGCGGCGGACGCGGAAGCCCTCTCGGGCGAACGCGCGTCTCCAGCGCCTCAGCGCAGCCGGGGCGTGTGCAACGGGTCCGTGCCGATGCAGATGTCCGGCCGATCGGGCGACTGGTCGACCTCGCTCGGCAGGGGCGCGGGCCGAACGAGTGGCAGTCGAGGATGGTGCAGCGGCCCCACCGGTCGAGCTGCTCCGCGACCAGCGCCGAGAGCGCCCGGTGGTAGGGCTCGAACAGCGTCGTGATGGTCCGCTCCCGCGTCGACGGGTCGGGGGTCCGCAGGGGGCCCGTCCGAGGTCCGGGTGTAGACCGCGCCCTGGCCGAGGGCCTCCATCGGCTCCGCGGCCGGGTCCGCGAACCGTTCCGGGTCGACCACGAGCCGCGACCGCTGATGGACCAGCGCCGTCGCGCCACGGTCGACCGCCCACGAGAACAGCCGGTCGGTGTGCCAGTCGGTCATCCGGACCAGCTCCCGGGCGAGGGCGGTGTCATCGAGCAGGATCGCCGCCCGGTCGTCGTCGGGGATCACGGTCGACGCATGGGGCACATGGGCGACGACCGGGATCGCCGGGGTCGTCGGCCGCGATGATCTCGAAGGGCGGCGACGGTGCCGGCTCAGGCCGCGGCCGCCCGGCTGGGTCGCCAGTCGGTCGAGCGACTCGAGTGTCACGAACGCTCGTGCCCGCGGTCGGAGCCGTCTGCTGCGCGAGCCGCACCTGGCATGAGCCGCCCGGCGTCGAACACGACGAGCGCCGACCCGGATCGCCTCGTCCTCCTCGGCCGCGTGGGCTCCGCGCGTCGTCGAGCTGGTGGAGCACGTCGGCGTTGATGCCTCGCGCTCCCCACTTGCAGTCGTAGACCTCGGCCGCGCCCGGACGCTCGACCGTGACGTCATACGGGTGAACCTCGGCTCGCACGCCGTCGAACAGCACCCGACGCTCACGGTGGATCGTGCTGCGCGCCGGCACCCGGCGGGCGAGCAGGATCGCGGTCAACTCCTCCACGAGCGCACCCCGGAACTGGCTGCGCACCTGCTCTCCCCGCTCGGCGATCTCCAGGGATGTGTCCAGGATCGCAGCCGACCGGGCGGCTGTGGCAGCATCCGGCATCGGCCGCGAACAAGCGTCGGGAACATGATCTGCCACGCGCCGGCATCGGTCGACTCGCCGTTCATGACGGCACGTGCCAGCACCCGCTGCGCCGGCGTCGCATCGGCGAGCAGGCCGGCCGCGCGGGCCACGAGCGGGTCGGCCTGGATGCCCGCGTAGACGACGGACCGCGCGTCCTTGACCGCGTCCTGGAACCTCACGGTGGCTCCCCGATGGCCACGAGCACGACCTGCGGGAAGGTCGACAGCCAGTCGATGGCGCGGTGTGGGTCGGGATGCGACCGACCTCGTCGACGCCGGTCGATCGACCGCCGCCACCACGGCCGGGCTCGCCGCCTCGGTCAGCGCCGACCGCAGCGACGAGGTCCAGGCGTTCGCGCCACGCGCTGGACAGGTCCTTGCACGTAGCTCCACTCGTCCTCGACGTCCTCGCCCAGGATGTGAGCCCGTCGTAGGCGATCGAGCGCCTGGCCCAGCAGGTCGGCGAGAAGGAGCACGGCATCCATGCCCGCAAGCGTACCCGCCGGGCCCGCGTGCCGTGTGTCCGAGGCCTCCTGTCAGCGCATATCATCCGTCGATGGACGCGGCCGACACCACGGACATGGGAACGCATCGTCGGCGTCGGCTGTTGGCCCAGTCTGCATTCCTGGTCACCATCGGTCTCCAGGTGGCGGCCGCGCTGCTCTGGGTCAGGTCCGGCTTTGCGATACCGCCCGCGAGCATCTCCGAGGGTCCCCTGGTATGGATCGTGGGCATGGCGGCCACGACCACGTTCGCCGTGGCCGGTCTCCTCATCTCGCTCCATCGGCCGGAGGTCAGGATCGGGCAGCTCGAGACGGCCCTTGCCCTGATGCTGGCCGTCCAGCAGCTGTCATCGGCCTACCTCGCGCTGGGCACCACGCCCCAGGGCTCGGGCCTCGCCTATCAGCCGACCGTGGCCCTGGTCACCGCAGCGGTCGTTGCGCCCCTCGGCTCGGCCTGCGCGGTCATCCTGGGCTTCCTGTTCCCCAGCGACGAGTACCTGTCGCCCCGGTGGCGATTCCTTGTCTGGGTGACGGTGGCGTCGGCCGCCGTGGCAGGGGTCGGCGCACTCCTGCGGCCCGGTCCCATCCCATTCTTCCCGACGTTCGACAACCCATTCGGGTTGGCATCCATCGAGGACGTCGCGCGGGCCTGACGCTGATCGGCTACGGGTTGCTGGCGCTCATGGCGCTCGCCACGGGGGTGGCGCTCGTGACCCGATACCACAGGGGCGACGAGACCGAGCGTCAGCAGTTGCGGGCGTTCGCCGTCGTGGGTTCGGCGCTGGCCATATCGTTCGCGGTGCTCGTCGCGGTGGTCTTCCTCGACGGCCCCTCCGCGCTGCAGGAACTGGCGTCCATGGTGTTCTACCTGATCCTGCTGCTCAGCCCCGTCACGGTGCTGTTCGTCATCTATCGGTATCGGCTGTACGCCATCGACCACCTGGTGGGTCGCACCGTCGTGTATGGGGCCCTGACCGCCGATCCTGGCAGGATCTTCGCGGCGTCGCTCAAGGTGTTCGAAGCGCTCATCACCTGGGTCACCGGTGGCCCGTCGGACGTGGGCCTGGTCCTCACGACGCTGGTGCTCGCGACCACGTTCTCGCCCATCAAGCAACGATTGGAAGGGATCGTGAAGCGGTGGGGCGAGGCCGACCAGGCCGACGTCCAGGCGTTGGTGCCGGGCGCGGCCGTGGTCTTCACCGAGGCCCAGCGCACCGAGATCGTCGCCATGCTGGCGCTGGAGCTGGAGCGGCGAGGCGTCCGCGAGGCACGCCCGGACTGACTGGCTGGACGCCTGCCACGGCAGTCGGCTACCGGCCGTCGGCTACCGGCTGTCGGCTACTGGCTGTCGGCCAGCGAGGCCTGCAGGCTCGCGAGTTCGGCAAGGATGTCGGTCGTATCCTCGCCGAGTGCCGGGATGCGGCCACCGCGTCGCGGCAGGCCGTCGATCTCGAATGGATGCTCCAGTACATCCACCGCTCCCTTGGCCGACTCGCGTTCGACCCAGCGTCCACGCTCGACGAGCTGTGGGTGCGCGACGACGGCTGCGAGATCGTTGACGTCGCCGACCGGCACGTCTGCGCTCATCAGTCGAGCTCGAGCCTGCGGCTCGGTCCAGGCCCCGAGAGCGCTCTCAAGTGACTCTTCCAGCGCTGTCGGTCGGTCAGTCGACCGTCCGTGGTCGCCCACGCTGGGTCACGCACCCAGTCGGGCCGATCGATCGCGTCGCACAGCCGTCGCCATTGGCCGTCGTTCTGGACGGCCAGGTTGACGACCCGCCCGTCTCCGCAGCGGTACGGACCGTAGGGCACGATCCGCGCGTGACGGGCGCCGGCACGGCTCGAACGAGCGCCCGTTCGGGCCAGTGAGCAGCGGGATAGGACATCCACTCCGTGAGGCAATCGAAGAGCGAGATGTCGATGCGCCGACCACGTCCCGTCCGCTCCCGCTCCAGAGCACCGCGAGGATGGCTGCGACGGCGTAGATACCGGCGGCGGTGTCGCCGAGCGGCGACGCCCGACCTTGGCCGGCGCGTCCGGGCGTCCCGGTGACCGCGAGCACGCCCGCCTCTCCCTGGAGCAGCAGGTCGAAGCCCTTGCGGTCGCGGTAGCGGCCCGTCGGGGCCGTAGCCGGAGATGGCGCACCACACGAGTCGCGGGCATGCGCCGCGACAGCTCCTCTGCCCCGAAACCCAGCCGATCGACGGCGCCCGGGTCCCAGGTTGTGCACGAAGACGTCGGCCGTCTGCGAGCAGCCGCTCGAGCGCCTCCCTGCCGACATCGGTCCGCAGGTCGAGGGCGACGCTCCGCTTGCCATGGTTGAGCCAGACGAAGTTGGCGGACAGTCCCTCGACCGCATCGTCGTAGTGCCGCGAGAAGTCACCGCCGTCGGGATGCTCGACCTTGATCACGTCCGCACCCAGGTCGCCGAGGTGGCGCGAACACAGCGGCGCCGCGACAGCCTGCTCGAGTGCGACGACCCGGATGCCAGCGAGCGGCAGGCCGGTCGAAGGGGTTGCGGGCATCGGTGGCAGCGCCGGTTCGGTCATCGGCGGCACGTCCTCGGGTGGAGTGACAGGTCGTCGGGAGACAGGTAGTGTAGCCGCGATTGCAAACGTTTGGGGAGGCAGCATGACCATCGCGGTACGCGAAGCCGGCGTCGCGCGATTCGAGATGTACATCGACGGTCGCTGGACGAAGGCGCAGAGCGGACGAGACGTTCCGGTCCGAGGATCCGTTCACCGGCGAACCGTGGGCCGAGCTGCCGCTGGGCGACGCGACGGACGTCGACCGGGCCGTCGGTGCCGCGCGACGTGCCTTCGATGAGGGTCCCTGGGGCCGGTCGACGCCCCAGGAGCGTGCGCCGCTCCTGCGCCGCCTCGCCGCAGCTGCTCGTCGGAGCACGGTCCGCGCCTGGCGCAGCTGGAGGTCCGCGACAACGGCAAGCTGCTGCGCGAGATGTCGGGCCAGCTCGCCGGCCTGCCCGCCCACTACGAGTGGTTCGCCGGTGCGGCCGAGCGGATCGGCGGCGAGATGCTGCCCTCCGCCAAGCCCAACTTCACGGTCCTCCAGCTCCACGAGCCGGTCGGTGTCGTCGGCGCCATCACCCCCTGGAACTCGCCCGCTGCTGCTGCTCAGCTGGAAGCTCGCAGCCGGCGCTCGCGGCCGGCTGCACCATCGTCGTCAAGCCTGCGTCCGAGGCGCCGGTCTCGACGATCGGCCTCGCCCAGCTCATCGACGAGGCGGGCTTCCCGCCGGGCGTCTTCAACGTCGTGACGGGCCCCGGCTCGACCGTGGGCGACGCGCTCGTCAGCCATCGAGGCGTCGACAAGGTGGCGTTCACCGGGTCGGCGGAGACTGGCGTGCGTGTCGCGCAGCGGCGGCCGGGCACCTCGCCGCGACCTCGATGGAGCTGGGCGGCAAGTCGCCCAACATCGTCTTCGCGGACGCCGACCTGGACGCGGCCGCGAACGGCGTCATCGCGGGCATCTTCGCGGCGGGCGGCCAGACCTGCGTGGCGGGCTCGCGGCTGCTCGTCCAGCGGTCCATCCACGACGAGCTGGTCGAGCGCGTGGTCGCGCGGGCGCGGACGCATCGTCGTCGGCGACCCGATGCTCCCCGAGACCGAGATGGGCCCGATGGCCTTCCGGGCGCAGCAGCAGAAGGTGCTCGACTACATCGACATCGCCCGCGCCGAGGGTGCGCACGTGGCGACCGGCGGCGGACGGCCCGACGGGCCTGGAGGCCGGCCTGTTCGTCGAGCCGACCGTGCTCATGGACGTCGCAACGACATGCGCATCGCGCGCGAGGAGGTCTTCGGGCCCGTCCTGTCGGTCATCCCGTTCGAGGATGAGGAGGACGCGGTCCGGCTCGCGAACGACACCGAGCATGGCCTCGCCGCGGGACTCTGGACGCGCGACATCCAGCGTGCGCATCGGATCATCCGGCGCATCCGGGCCGGCACGATCTGGGTGAACGCGTACCGGGTACTCGAGCTACGACGTCCCGTTCGGCGGCGTCAAGCAGAGCGGCTACGGGCGCGAGAACGGCCTCGAGGGGCTGCAGCGCGTACCTCGTGACGAAGTCCGTCTGGATCGAGCTCAGCGGAGCGTCGCGGGACCCATTCCGCCTGGGATAGGTGCCGCCCGCGTCGTCGCCGCCACTAGGTGGCCCCGGATCGGGCCTGCCAGCGGGCACGTAGTCGCTCGCTCTGGCCTGCCAGGTCGAGCACGATGACGAGCAGGAGGAGTGCGCCGATGGCCAGGCTCTCGACGTAGAACGGAAGTCCCTGGAGGCTCAGGCCGGCGCTGATGAACCGGATGGTCAGCACGCCCACGAAGATCGCCGACTGCGCCGCCACGCCCGCCGAGCAGGCTGACGCCGCCGATGAGTGCCGCCGTGACGCTCGGTAGCAGCAGGTCCTGGAACCCGATGGCGGGGCTGGCGCTCCCGATCTTGAGCGACACGATCGCCCCGGTGAGGCCGGCGAGCACTCCCGACAATGTGAACGCGATGACGATCGGTCTCCACAGCGGAACGCCCGCCGCCACCGCCTCGGCGCGACCGCCACCGACCGCATAGAGCTCACGGCCGTAGCGGGTGAAGGCGAGGAACGCGCCAACCAGGACGAAGACGCCCAGGGCCGTCGAGGCTCGCGGGCGAGAGGATCCCCAGGCGGGCGGACATCGACTGCGGGATGGTGAAGTCGGTGATGGCCACGGTCTTGTCGTTGGCGAGGATGAAGGCCACGCCCTGGAGCGCGATGAACGTGCCCACGGTGAACACGATGGAGTTGATGCGCAACCACACGATGAGGACGCCCTGGACCAGCCCGAACAGCGCTGCCAGCAGCGTCGCCACGACGAGCGCCACGAGCAGGCCCTGGTCAGCCAGCATCACGGCGAGGACGCCCGCGACGAGCGCCACGGACGGGATGGACAGGTCGAACTCACCGCTGATGATGGTGATGGCCACGGCCAGTGCCGCGAGGCCGATGTTGGTGAAGCCTTCGAAGATCGAGTAGGCGTTGCCCGAGCTGGCATATCGAGGGTCGTTGACCGAGAAGATGAGCAGGATCAGCCCCGCCAGCGCCAGGCGCGACAGCAGGTGCGCATCCGGGCGCCTGTTCATCGGGTATGCCGTCGAGACAGCGCGTACAGGCTCACTGCCACGGCCACGATGGCGCCCTCCAGCAGCAATCGCCATCCGGTATCCAGGTCGCGCAGGAGCATGATGTTCTGCAGCAGCGCGATGAACACCGCGCCCAGGACGGTGCGCGCCATCGACCCCTCGCCACCCGAGACGGCCGTGCCGCCCACGAGGACCGCGGCGACCACCGGGATGGTCAGGTCGGGGAACTGGTTCGTGGCGCCCTGCCGGAACTGGGCGGCCGCCATGATGCCGGCGATCGCGGCCGTCACCGCTGAGGCGCCGAACGCGAACAGCGTCGCACCCGCGACAGAGAGGCCCGCGGCGCGCGCCGCCGACCGGTTGGCACCCACGAGGTAGAGCTGGCGACCGAGGCGGGTGCGGCTCAGGATGATGGTGCCGACCACGGCGAGTATCAGGAATAGCCATGTCTGGTTGGGGATGCCCAGGGGTCGGCCGCGGCCCAGCCACTCCACCGCGTCGCCGCGGATCTGGATGGTGCGATTCACGGTCACGACCGCGGTCAAGCCGAACAACGCTGCGCCTGCGCCCAGCGTGGTGATGATGGGATTCGCGCCGCGGCCCACCAGACGCTCCCTGGACAAGGCCGATCACGATGCTCACCAGGAGTACCGCGACGATCGCCACCAGCAGGGGCATGTTCGCCGCCATCAGGCCGGCGAACATGACCGCCGCGAACGCTGCGGTCTGGGCCACCGAGAGCGAGAAGAAGTTGCCGGTGATGGTCACGAAGGTCATGCCGAGTGCCACCGTGCCGATGGTCGCGGCCGCCCGCACGATGTTCAGCTGGTTCTCGATGCCCAGAAAGCCGGGCGTCGCCGACGCGCCGAACGCGAACAGCCCTACGAGCCCGGTCGCCGCGAGCACCGGCACCAGCAGGTGCCGGTTCGAGCGCTCGATCGAGTCCCGTGTGGCTGCCTGTCGGTGCGGCAGGTTCCGCCGGTGGTTCAGGCGGCATCATCGACCTGTGTGGGGTGCGTGATGTCACGCACCAGGCTCACCTCGTCGGTGGCGCTGACCGCATATCGCCCAACTTCGCGCCCACGGTAGAAGGTGATGATCGTGTCCGCGAGGCCAAGGACCTCGGCGATGTCCGACGAGGCGAATACGACCGCCATCCCCTGGTCGGCCAGGCGCCGGATGTGTCCATAGATCTCGGCACGGGCGCCGACGTCCACGCCACGCGTCGGTTCGTCGACGAGCAGGATGCGCGGTTCGATGCCCAGCCATTTCCCCAGCGCCACCTTCTGCTGGTTGCCACCGCTGAGGGTCGACGCAGGACTGCCGAGGCGACGCCGGTCGACCTGGAAGAAGTCAGCCAGCGAGCGGGCCAGCCGCCGCTCGCGAAACGGGCTCAGGAACCCTGCGACCGAGACGCGAGGCAGCGCCGGCGAGCTGAGATTCTCGGTCACCGATCGGATACCGAACAGGCCATCGACCTTCCGGTCGCCCGAGCAGTAGGCCACGCCCAGCGACTTGGCCGATCGGCTGGCGACGCGATCCGATGTGGTGTCTCGTCGACCACGATCTCGCCCTGCGTGGCGGGCCGCGCACCGGCGACGATCTGCAGCAGCGCAGACGCACCGCTGCCGATCTGGCCTGCGAGGCCCACGATCTCGCCGCTCGCGCGTGACCAGTTCGACCGGGGAAACGAGGCCGGGTCCCATCAGACCGCGAAGGGTCATCACGGCCGAGCCGGGATCCCGGCCGTGCGGTGGATAGAGCTTCGCCAGCGGTCGACCGAGCATCCGCTCGACCAGGTCGGATGGGGTCAGGCTGGTAACGGGTACGGGTGGCTGGCTTCGGCCGTTGCGAAAGACCGTGACGCGGTCGGCCAGGTCGAAGACCTCAGCCAGGCGGTGGGTGACGTAGATGACGGAGCGACGCTCTGCGACCAGCGACCGGACCACCTGCTTGACGCGTGCGATCTCCACGTCCGAGAGGGCCGCCGTCGGTTCATCGAGGATGAGGATGCGGGCATCCCGCGCCAGCAACCGGGCCACCTCGATCAGCTGCTGCTCGGCGACCACGAGGGAGGACGTGCCGATGGTGGGGTCCAGCTGCCCGAGGCCGACCTGTTCCAGGAAGGGCCTGGCGTCACGGGCCAGGCGCCCGGGAGACTGGATCGATCGCGCGTCCGGATGACCCAGGAACACGTTCTCGGCAACGGACAGGGTGGGCACCAGGCTGAGCTCCTGTTGCACGACCGCGATGCCGGCGCGCCGAAGCGCCGCCCCCGTGTCCTGGAGCACGCCCGCCAGTCGGATCTCGCCGCTGTCCGGTCGCTGGAGACCGGCGAGGATCTTGACGAGGGTGCTCTTACCGGCGCCATTCTCGCCGACCAGCGCCATGACCTCGCCGGACCGGAGCTCGAAGTCGATGCCGTCCAGGGCCTGGATCGAGCCGAACGACCTGGACAACCCCCGGATCTCCAGGAGCGACGGTCCCGTGGTCATGTCGGTGCCCGGACCGAAGGCCGCCCGGTCCCCCGTGGGGACCTCGGCCGACCCCGGCTGCGAATGGCTGAACTGGCTGGTCATCCTCGGCCTGACCTCTCCGGAACGACGAATGCCCGGAGGCGGACGCTGTCCACCTCCGGGCAGTTCAAGGACGGATCAGTAGGTGCAGAGCTCGCGGAGCGGATGGCCGTACAGCGAGGTGGTATCGATGTCGCCGGCCAGCACGCCCGGGTTGGGGATGTAGTTGTACTGCGAGACGTTGGCCGGGAACACCGGGAGCTTGTCGGGGTCCGCGGGGGCGTTGTAGTCGCCCGGCTCCACCACACCGGTGGCGAGATAGCGAGCGAGCGCGTTCACGGTGAACAGGCCCTCGAGGTACGCTGCCTGGAGGCCTGTCGCGAACTGCTTGCCGGACTCCAGGTTGTCGAGCTTGCCATGGCAGGTGCCGCCGACCACCGCGACGTCCTTGCCGGGGGTGAGGCCCGCCTCTTCGAGCGCCTGGATGACGCCGTCGGCGAGCGCATCGTTCTGGGCGTACACCAGGTCGATGCCCTTGTCCTTGTTGGCCGTGATGAGGCCCTGGGCGGCGGTGTAGCCGGTGGCAGCGTCGAACCCGGCGGGTTCCACACCGAGCGTGACGACTCCTGCTCCATCCACGGCTTCGTGGTAGCCGACCATCCGGTCGTCGCCTGCCTGATAACCCGCGGGGAACGTCACTGCGATGGCATTGCCGCCGGTGCTGTGGAGCTTCAGGGTGCCGTCGGCGACGAGTTTGTCACGGGCCTGGAGCAGGAGGTTGCCGGCGACCTTGCCGTTGAGGGTGTCGTCCACCCCGGCGTAGGCGACCCACGCGCCTGCCGCCTCGGGGGCGGGGAGCTGGTTGGTCTGGAACACGGGCACGCCGGTCGCGGCAAGGGCCTTGAGCGTCGCAACGCCGGCCTTGTTGTCCGCGGGCCACCAGACGTAAGCGTCGGGCTTGGTACCGGCGGCGAGCTGCTGCTGGGCCTGGGTGTCCTCCTCCGCCTGGTCAAAGTTATTCTCGATGATGGTCAGCGTCACCCCCTGGGTCTTCGCTTCGTCTTCCGCACCCCGGATCCACTCCGCCAGGTACGGATTCGTCCGCGTGGGCATCAGGATGACCGCGGACTTGCCGGCAGCCAGCGGCGCCGTCGACTGTGCCGTGACCCCCGATCCGAGTGCGACCGTGGCCAGGCCGACCGTGATAACGGCTGCCGCGGCCCGGTGGGACCTGCGCTGCATGGGACCTCCTCCACTGTGCCAGGCGTGCCACCAGCCCTCCGCCGGGATGCTTCCGCACGGCTCCAGCCCCGGGATGCTACCCGCCCGTGCAGACGTTTGCAACGGCTTTTCCGAAGGGGCGGCCGGGAGGCCCGAGCGCGCTACACTTCGCGCCCCTACCGTGGCGTCGCGCGGGATGGCCAGCGCCTTGTCACCGCCATGAGCAGGACGACGCCTGGAGGAGCCGATGGCTAGCGGTGCGCTGTCAGACGAAGCGGGGTCCGTGCCGGTAGCCGCGACTGCGCGACGTGAGCCGCGCCTCATCGACGTGGCACGGCAGGCGGGGGTCCACGTATCCACAGCGTCGCGGGCGCTCGACCCCGAGCGGCGAGGGCTGGTCAACGGCCGCACCGCGGCGCGGGTGGCGGAGGCTGCACGGGAACTCGGATACTCCGTGGACCTGGTCGCCCGAGGCCTCAAGCGCGGACGTAGCGGCACCGTCGGGGTGCTCATCACCGATTTCGGCAACCCGTTCGTGGGCCCGCTCCTCCGTGGTATCGAAGATGCGATGGAGCTGGTGGGTTCGTTGCCCATCGTGGTCGAGACCCGTGACGATTCGGTTCGGCTGCGTCGGCACCTCCGCGCACTGGCCGCGCGCCGGGTGGATGGGTTCATCGTGTCGGCCGCCCGCGACGGAGACGCCGACGTCCTCCGGGCCTTCACGGACAAGGGGATCCCGGTCGTGCTCGCCGTGCGTGACCTGGAGCTGAGTGGTCTGCCAGCAGTCGTTCTCGACGATGAGCTCGGTGGCAGCATCGTGGCACGCCACCTGGCGACGCTGGGCCATCGCCGAGTGACGCAGATCCCCGGGCCCGAGGACATCCTGGTGTTCCGCCGGCGGGACCACGGCTTCCGGACGACCTGCGAGGCACTGGGCCTGGAGCTTATCGAGGCACCGTATCGCCCATCGATGCCCACGGTGACCGAAGGACGGCGAGGGATGGATGCCGTGCTCGGCGCCGGGAAACCGTGGCCGACCGCGGTCTTTGGGCACAACGACCTGATGGCCGTCGGTGCCCTCGAGTCGATCGCCATGCGCGGGCTCGAGTGCCCCGCAGGACATCTCCATCGTGGGCTTCAATGACTCGCCCCTCACCGAGCACCTGTCGCCGCCGCTCACCACCGTTCGACTGGCGTCCGAGGAGATGGGTCGCTTCGCGGGTCAGATGGCGAGCGCCGCGGTCGGAACGCCCGGCACCCGGATCCGTTCCATGTACCTTCAGCCAGAGTTGGTCATCCGTGGCTCGACCGCGCGACTGGAGGACTGACACCCCGGTCTTGATCCAGGCCGAAACTGCGAGGGAGCAGGGGCGCCGCTCTCGCTCAGATGGTCTCGTCCGGCGCTCGAGGGGGGTGTGACGATGCCTGTGATCAGGCTGGACGACTTGGCCATGGATCGGATCGTGGCCCACGACGGCATAGGGTCGATCGATTTCGTGCGCATCAGTGAGCGGGTGCCGATGTACGGTCCGTGGGACTTCGTCGACTTTGCGCGGGTGCCGACCGGCGCCACGGTCGGCCTCCATGCCCACGGCGACGACGAGGAGCTGTACGTGGTCCTCCGCGGACGCGGGGTCGTGACCGTGAATGGCATCGACGAGCCGATCGAGGCGCGCTCGATGCTCATCAACCCTCCACAGGCCACACACGGCATCCGCAACGAGGGTGAGGAACCGCTCGAGTTCGTGGTGCTCAGGGTACCGACCAGGGCGGCGATCTGGGGCGCCTCGGGGGTGGAGGCTACCCCTGCCTGCAAACGATTGACACCGGCCCGCGCAGGCTGCCATGCTCGTCCTCCGTCCCGAGACCACCGCCCGATCCGCTGCGTGGCCGTCCGGGGCACAGAGGAGGCCGCCATGTCCACAACCCTTGAGGGTCGCGTCGCCGTAGTGACGGGTGGCAGTCGTGGCCTTGGTGCCGGCATCGCGGACAGGCTCGCCCGGGCGGGCGCCACGGTGGTGATAGCGGACCTCATCGACGGTTCCGATACGGCCGCGGGTCTGCAGGGCAGCGGGCACCGATACCGGTCGCTGGACGTGACCGATACGTCCGCGGTGGAGCAGTACATGACCGGCGTGACCACGGACCTTGGTTCGCTGGACATCCTGGTCAACAACGCGGGCGTGTCGCAGCCGATCGCGAGGGTCATCGACACCTCCGACGAGGTCATCGACCGGGTCTTTGCCGTGAATGTCCGGGGGGTCATCGCATGCAGCCGCGCTGCGGCGCGCATCATGCTCAGGCAGGGCCGTGGCCGGATCGTCAACGTCGCGTCCCAGACGGGCAAACGCGCGTGGCCCGAATGGGGCATCTACTCGGCGTCCAAGTTCGCAGTCGTGGGCATCACCCAGGTGATGGCCCTGGAGTTGGCGCCGACGGTCACGGTGAATGCCATCTGTCCCGGGACGATGCTCACTGACATGACCCGCACCGGCTTCACGGCAGGACTCGCTGCCGGCGACACGCTCGAGGCAGCGCTCGCGCGCAAGGCGACAACGATCCCGGCGGGTCGGCTGGGCACCCCGGATGATGTCGGTGCCATGGCAGCATGGCTCGCCTCGGATGAGTGCAGCTTCACGACCGGGTCCGCCTTCAACCTGACTGGTGGCGAGGAGGTGTTCTTCTAGGCCGGCCGACGTACGCGGGACCGGGTCGCCGATGATGGCCGTTCGGATCGGCTTCGTGGGGTTGGGCAGGATGGGCGTTGCCATGGCCGCGAATCTCGCTCGGGCCGGCTTCCCCCTGACGGTCCACAATCGGACCGCGTCCACGGCGGCCGCGTTCGCGAACGAGCACGCAGCACAGGTGGCGGACGACCCCGCCGGCCTGGCGGCCGCGTCGGACGTGGTCATCACCATGCTCTCGGATGATGTCGCCCTGCGGGATGTCATGTACGGACCGCGAGGGGTGATGGCTGGTTTGCGTCCGGGCACCCTGGTCATCGATATGGGCACCGTCGGTCGGCGCGTGATCATCGAACTCGCCCGGGCCGTCGCAGAGCGGGGCTGCGAGCTCATCGATGCGCCCGTGTCCGGTGTTCCCAAGGTCGCGGCGGAGGGGCGGCTGACCATCATGATCGGGGGTGATGTGGCGACGGTGGAGCGTGCGCATCCGACGCTGGCGACCATGGCCGAACGCATCATCCATGTTGGCCCCGTGGGATCTGGTGCGGCGATGAAGGTCGCCATCAACACGGCGATCCATGGGCTCAACCAGGCCCTGTCGGAGGCGCTCGTGCTCGCGGAGCGCTCGGGAATCGAACGGACCACCGCCTACGAGGTGTTCGCATCCGGCGCGATCTCCGGACCGTTCGTACTCAACCGCCGGGACGTGTTCGAGCGACCAGGGGAGGGTCCGCAACCGTTCGCGCTGCGGCTGGCCGTGAAGGACGAGCGCCTCGCGCTCGAGCTCGCGGGGGACGTGGACGCACCGTTGGAGCAGGCGGCCCTCAACATGGACATCCTCCAGCGGGCGGTCGACGCTGGATATGGGGACCTGGACGAGTCCGTCGTCGCTGCGTACCTGCGGGGTGGGCTGGACCCGGTAGCGGAGCACCCGCGATGAAGGCTGCCGTCTACCACGGGCGGGGTGACATCCGCATCGAGAGCGTTCCGGACCCGGTCGCGAAGTCGGGGGAGATCGTCCTCGAGGTACGGGTAGCCGGCGTGTGCGGTACCGATTCCGCCGAGTTCGCACATGGCCCGATGATGTTCCCCATCGATGTCCGGCACCCGGCCTCGGGTCACCTGGGGCCGATGATCCCCGGGCATGAATTCGCCGGCCGGGTCGTCGAGGTGCCGCCCGATGTGACCGGCATCCGGCCAGGTGACTGGGTCACGACGGGCGCAGGAGTCTGGTGCGGCGAATGCGGGCGCTGTCGCGCCGGGACGATACAACCTGTGCAGTCGGTACTGGACCCTGGGGCTCCAGCGCGATGGCGGCCTCGCCCAGTTCTGCGCGGTGCCCGCCGATCGTGCGTGCGCGCAGAGCCCTACGGGTTGGAGGGGGACGTCCTGGGCTTCGCCCAACCGATGGCCATCGCTGTCCACAGCATGCGCCAGGGCAGGTCGATGCCGGGCGAGACGGCCCTCGTCATCGGGGTCGGCGGCATCGGCGCATTCCTGGTTTCACGTGCTGGCGCAGGCCGGCCTTCGAGTCGTCGTTGTCCGACCTGGACCCGGCACGGCGCGATCGTCGCTCTGGACCTGGGTGCGGAGCGAGCGCTCGATCCGCGTGATCCAGCCGGTCGAGGACGTCGCGCTGGAGCTCGGCCTGGACATCGATGTCGTGTTCGAGGTCAGCGGTACGCCCGCTGGTCTCGCCTCTGCCCTCGCCGCGCTCCAGCCTGCCGCCCGCCTGGTCGCCGTCGGGCTGCACGAGCCGACCGCGCGAGGTCGATGTGCGTCGGCTCACCCTGCGCGAGAACGAGCTCATCGGGACCAACGCGCATGTGCTGCACGGTCGACCTGCCGGCAGCCGCTCCGGCTGCCTCGCCGCGCGGCGACCGCGACTGGCGCGACCTGGCGCCCGTGGCGCTGCCGCTGGAGCAGCTCGTCGACGAGGCGCTCGTGCCGCTCGTGGAGGGACGGAGCCGAGCGCATCAAGACGCTCATCGACCCCTGGGCCGACGTCGCCCGCGACACCCTGATGCCCCGGCGCGCGGTCGCTCCGGCAACCAGCCCGGCCGCTCAGGCGACCAGCGCTCCCGACCAGCTGTAAGGAGAGCCCCATGCACGAATTCCCCGTCGCGTCGCTGCCGGCACCCGGGTCCATGGCCGTCGACTGGGAGGATCGCTTCGACCCGAACCGGTTGCGCGAGTACCGGCTCGGCGCGGGCCCGAGCCGCGCTGGAGGCGAGCGACCTGGGTGCCGTCCTGCTGTTCGACATGAACAACATCCGCTACGTCACCAGCACCACCATCGGCGAGTGGGCGCGCGACAAGCTCATGCGCTGGGCGCTGCTCACGCGCACCGGTGGGCCGTACCTCTGGGACTTCGGCTCGGCGGCGCGCAAGAACCGGATCCACGCGCCGTGGCTGGAGGACGACCAGATCTTCGGGGGCATGAACGGCCTGCGTGGAGCGGTTCGACCGGAGGCGGGTCTGTTCACGCGGACGACTGCGTCGATCGTGGACGTCCTGCGCAAGGACGGCGTCGCCGACATGCCCCTCGGGGTGGACGTCATCGAGCTGCCGATGCACGCCGAGCTGGTGCAGGCCGGCCTGACCGTCACGCGACGGCCAGCAGACGATGCTCAACGCCCGCGAGATCAAGTCGGCGCGACGAGATCCTCCTGCTGACGACCGCCGCGAGCATGGTGGACGGCGTCTACCAGGACATCTTCGAGGCGCTCAAGCCCGGCGTCCGCGAGAACGAGATCGTGGCCCTCGCCAACAAGCGCCTCTACGAGATGGGCTCCGACGACGTGGAGGGCATCAACGCCATCTCCGGCGAGCGCTGCTCGCCGCACCCGCACGTCTTCAGCGACCGGCTCATCCGACCGGGCGACCAGGCCTACTTCGACATCCTGCACGCCTTCAACGGCTACCGCACCTGCTACTACCGTACGTTCGCGGTCGGTCGCGCGACCGACGCGATGCGCGACGCGTTCAAGCAGGCGCGCGAGTGGATGGACGCCGCCATCGACCTGGTCAAGCCCGGTGTCACGAGCGACCAGATCGCCTCCGTCTGGCCGACGCGCCCAGGAGTTCGGGTTCGCCGACGAGTACGAGTGCTTCGGGCTCCAGTTCGGCCATGGCCTGGGTCTCGGCCTCCATGAGCGGCCCATCATCAGCCGGCTCAACTCGCTCGACGACCCGGTGGAGATCAAGACCGGCATGGTGTTCGCGCTCGAGACCTACTGCCCGTCGAAGGACGGCCGGACGGCGGCGCGGATCGAGGAGGAGATCGTGGTCACCGAGACCGGACACGAGGTCATCACGCTGTTCCCCTGCGAGGAGCTGATGGTCGCGAACGCGTACTGACGAAGTCAAGCCAGGAGGTGCCGCTGATGGCCGCACGGATGCCGTGGCCGACCCGTGAGAGTGCGCGTCCCGTCGCGTCTGGCGGGCGCTGCCTGGACGCGTCAGACCGACGTCGTCGTGGTCGGCAGTGGGGGGGCCGGGTACGCCACCGCGCTGTTCGCCGAGCCGGCTGGGGGCCGGGTCGGTCATCCTCGAGAAGGCGGACACGGTCGGGGGCACGACCCTCAAGACCGGCGGCTGGTACTGGGTGCCCAACAACTCGCTGATGCGCGAGCTCGGCTATCAGGATTCGCGCGACGATGCCATCCGGTACATGGCACGCCTGTCGCGTCCGACCCTGTACGACCCCGACGACCCACAGTTCGGGCTGCCCGACCTCGAGCACGCCCTCATCGCCGCGTTCTACGACCACGGTGCGGATGCCGTTGACGTCCTGGGAGAGATGGGAGCCCTGATCTCGACCATCGGCGCGGACGTGCCCGACTACTACGCGCAGATCCCCGAGAACCGGCAGATCTACGGGCGCGTGCTGTATCCCCTGAAGCCCGAGCGGCGAGCCCGCCCGGGCAGGCGGCGGAGTGGAGATGATCCGCCAGCTCGATGAGGCCGCTCGTGCCCGTGGGATCGACGTGCTGACGGGCCATCGCGTCCAGCGCCTGGTCATGGACGAGCAGGGGCGAGCCGTCGGCGTGGAAGCGACGACGGAGCGCGGCGAGACCGTGCGCCTTGGAGCTCGCCAGGGCCGTCGTGTTCGCGAGCGGCGGCTTCATCCACGACCCCGAGCTGCGTCGCAACTTCCTGTCCGACCCGGTGTTCTCGGGCTGTGGCTTCTACGCCAACGAGGGCGACTTCGTCCACATCGGCGGTGCGGTCGGCGCCGCGCTCCGCAACATGAACTACGCCTGGATGTGTCCGCTGCCGTTCGAGTGGGCAGTTGCGCGCAAGCCCGATCTGTCCGGGCGTGTTCACGGTGCCGGGCGACAGCATGCTGTTCGTCAACAAGTACGGACGGCGCGCCGCCAACGAGAAGGCGCCCTACAACGAGCTGGCGCGGTCGTTCTTCGCCTGGGACGCCTACCGGGGGAGTACCCGAACTACCTGCATGTTCATGGTCTACGACGACCGCTGCGCCCGACTGTGGGCCGGGACCGACTACGGCAACGTCATCCCACCACCCGGTGCGGACGACTGCGCATGTCGTGCGGGCGGAATCGCTCGATGGGCTGGAAGCTGCGATCGCGACTCGCTTGCAGCGGTACCTGCCGCTCACGTCCGGCGTTCGCCTTCAGCCGGGCTGGGCCGCCGAGGTGGCGCGGGCCGTGGAGCGGTTCAACGAGGGTGCGGAACGCGGAGAGGATCCGGACTTCCATCGTGGCGCCTCGCCCATCGAGTCCGTGTTCAACGGGCCGGCGCGTGGTGAGAACACTGGCCATCCGACGATGTATCCCGCTGGCGACCGGAGGACCGTGGCACTGCGTCGATCCTGGTCGGTGGTGCGCTGGACACCAAGGGCGGGCCCAAGGTGGACCTCGGGGGTCGGGTGCTGGACATCGACGACCGGCCGATCCCGGGTCTCTACGGCGTGGGCAACTGTGTCGCCTCGCCGACCGGCCGCGCCTACTGGGCCGGCGGCGGTACGCTCGGTCCCATCTTCGCGTTCGCGTACCTCACGGCCGACGCGATCCAGGCCGACACGGCGGCGCATGCGGCGGCCTGATCCCGGGCCCGCGCCGCTGACCTGTGTGTTGGTCAGGCCGGTGACGCGGGTGAAGCCGACGGACGCCTCGTGGCAAGGATCCAGACCGGGAGCACGACGAACGTCATGGCGAGCAGGCACAGGGCGGTGAACCCGGCGGCGGCCACGACCAGGCCTGAGCCGAGGCTGGCCACCGCGGCCGATCCCCAGATGAGGCTGTCGGTTGCGCCCTCGACGCGTGTCCGCTCCGCGGCGACGAGTCCGCTGGCGAGCAGGGTGGAACCCGCCACGTACCCCAGGTTCCAGCCGTAGCCAAGCAGGAACAGGGCGAAGAACAGGAGCACCCCGCCATCGGCGGGAGCCAGGGCGGCCAGTGCGGCGGAAGCGGCGAGGACGGCCATCCCCGCGAACACCACCGGTATGCTGCCGAACCGGTCGGTGAGTCGGCCCGTCAGGGGCGACAGGGCATACATCCCGAAGACGTGGCCGCTGATGACCAGCCCGACCGCTCCCAGGTCGTGGCCGTGGTCGGTCATGTGCAGCGGCGTCATGGTCATGATGAGGACCATCACCATCTGGCCCACGACGAGGGCGATCATGGCCATGGCCACGGTGGGACGTCGAAGCAGCGTCCGCAGGTCAGGCGCCGGATCGGAGGAGGGCGACGACCGCTCGTCGACGCGTTCATCGGCGAGCTCGTACGGATCCGGCCGCAACCACCGGAACGAGAGGATCGGCTGCCGCGGTGACGAACACCACTGGCACGAGATAGACGCCGACCAGTTCCGAGTGTCCCGTCGAGCCGAGCCAGCGACCCGTGAGCGTGCCCAGGCTGGGCCCGATGACCGCACCGATGGTGGCGCGCCCAGACGACCGTGCCGATGGCCGACGCCCTCCGGGACACTGGGAACATGTCGGCCGCGGCGTATCGCGACAGCTGGTTGGAGCTGCTGGCGAAACCCAGCAGCGCGGTCGCGGCGAGGAACAGCGGGAATGAGCGCGTCAGCACCGCGACGATGGCCAGGATGGCACCGACGCGTGCCCACCAGATAGCCCGCCGTCAGGCCGATCGCGGCGGCTCGCGGCGGATCATGATCGCCGACAGGATGCTGGCCCCGGCCGCCGATCCGAGCACGGCCGCGGCGCCCGGCACGCCCGCCCATGCCGAGCTGCCGGCGAGGTCCTGGGCCACGATCGTGGCCACGGTCACGGCAGCGATGTAGCCGGTGCTGCCGAGTCCGACTCCCGCGAACAGGACCCGCACCGCACGGGTGCGCGCCGGCGCCAGGTCCAGCCCGGTGTCCGGCGCGGTCAGGGCGACCATGTGGTCGCCTGAGACGTCAGACGGGGACGGCGACGCGCTCCAGCAGGATCACCGGGATGACCCGGTCCCCCGCCAGGGCTTCGTAGGTCGTGAAGCTGTCGTGCAGTTCGGCGTGCTGGTCGTAGATGCGTCGTCGTTCGGCCTCGCTGTCGACCACGGTGGCCCGTGCCTCGAACGTCCGGCCACCATCTCGATGGTGACGTCGGGGTTCTTGAGGAGATTCTTGTACCACGCCGGGTGGGTCGGCGATCCGCCCTTGGACGCGATGATCACGATCCTGTCGCCGTCCATGCTGTAGACGAGGGGCGTCATGCGGGGCTCGCCGGATGCCGCACCGATCGTGGTCAGCAACAGCACCTGCCGCCCCGCGAACTAGCCCGAGGTGACGGAACCGTCACCGGTGCGGACCTGACGGATGAGGTCCTGTTCCATCGCGTGCCAATCGGTGGCCATGAGTCGACTCCTACCATACAGCGTAAGTGTATGGTGTAAGGTACCACGTATCGCTGATGTCAGCTCCCGAACCGCGATGCCTCGCTGGCGTCGATGCCGATGGGCACCACGCTGTTCGGGTGGCGTTCCAGCAGCCGTGCGAGCGTGGTCGCGGACCCGAACAGCGCGACGGTCCGGCCACGCGAGTCCTCGACCAGCGACACGCCGTAGCCCGCGACCTCGTCGGCCGTCCCCACCAGCCGCGCCGCCACCCATGGGTCGGCCGGAGCTCGACGCGGCAACCGAACTCGTTCTCGAGACGGTACTTGGCGACCTCGAACTGGAGGTCGCCGACGGCCGCGAAGATGGGCTCCATGTCACCGATGCCCGGTCGTCGTAGCACATGGACTACACCCTCCTCGTCCAGCTGCACGATGCCCAGCCGGAACCGCTTGTAACGACCCGAGTCCACGTTGCGGACGGTCACGAACCGCTCCGGCGCGAAGGTCGGGATGGGCGCGAAGGTGACCGGGTCGTCCTCGTACAGCGTGTCGCCCACGAGCACCCCGTTGGCGTTGACCGTGCCCACGATGTCGCCCGCGACCGCGTCGTCGATGGTCACCCGCTCCCGCCCGAACAGCTCGTGCGCGAAGCGCAGGGTGATGGGTCGGCTCGGTCCGGGCATCGACGACCGTCATGCCCCGCCGGAAGCGACCGCTGGTGATGCGCAGGAACGCGATCCGGTCGCGATGACGCGGGTCGGTGTTGGCCTGGATCTTGAACACGAAGCCCGAGAACGGTGCGTCGATGGGTCGTGGCATGCCATCCGGATAGCCGAGCCGCGGCGCGGGGCGCGGGAGCGACCCCCGCGAACCCCTCGAGCAGCCGCCGCACCCCCAGGTTGGTCAGGGCGCTGCCGAAGTACACGGGTGTCTGGCGACCGGCCAGGACAGCCTCGGCGGTCGAGCGCGTCACCGGCGTGGTCGAGCAGCTCCAGCTCGTCGAGCGTCTCCTGCCAGTCACCGGGCGGACACCCGGCTGGCGCGCCATCGGCGATGACCGGCTGGACCCGCTCGGCGCCGGCGCTCGCGCCGTGGGCGGTGCGCTGGACGGAGACCACGACGCCCTGCTGCCGGTCGATGAGCCCGGAGTAGACGATGCCGTCGCCGACCGGCCAGGTCAGCGGCACGGGCCGGATGCCGAACTCGGATCTCGATCTCGTCCATCAGCTCCAGGGGCGCGCGACCCGGGCGGTCGCACTTGTTGATGAACGTGATGACCGGCACGCCCCGGCTGCGGCAGACCCGGTACAGCTTGCGGGTCTGGGTCTCGATGCCTCGCGCGCGGTCGATGACCACGACCGCGGCGTCGGCCGCCCACAGCGTCCGGTAGGTGTCCTCGGAGAAGTCCGCGTGACCCGGCGTGTCAAGCAGGTTGAAGGTCCACGGCCCATGCGTGAACCGCAGCACGGTCGACGAGATGGAGATGCCCCGCTGGCGCTCCAGCTCCATCCAGTCGCTGGTGGTCGAGCGTGCCTGACGGCGCGCCTTGACTGCGCCGGCCTCCTCGATGGCGCCCGAGAACAGCAGGAACTTCTCGGTGAGGGTGGTCTTGCCGGCATCCGGGTGGCTGATGATGGCGAACGTGCGGCGCGTCGCGACCTCGGCCGCGAGCGTAGCTGTCGAGCGGCGCGGTCGCCTGTCGGGCTGGGTGCCCCGATGCGGCGTCCGGGAGCCTATCCGATGGCGACCATCCGCTCGATGGCGAGGCGAGCCCGGGCCGCGGTGTCCTCCGGGACGGTCACCACGTGGCGCATGTCGCGCAGCGAATCGCGCAGCTTCTCGAGGGTGATCATCTTCATGTAGCGGCAGATCGCGTCCTCGCGGACGCGGCTCGAAGACGGTGTCCGGGAGCCGCCTTGCGCAGGCCGTGGAGGATGCCGGTCTCGGTCGCGATGCGCAGCCGAGGAGCCTGTGTCTCGCGCGGGCGTATCGGATCATGCCCTCGGTCGACAGGATGTGGGTCCGGTCGTTGGCGAACGCCATCGCCTGGCTGGCGCAGCCGCATTCCGGGTGGACCAGCAGGTCGGTCGCTGGGTTCCTCGGCGGTCATCGCGGTCGATGTCCTCGGGCCGGATGCCGGCATGCACGTGGCACTCGCCCATCCAGATGGTCAGCTTGCGACCCGTGACCTTCTCCAGCCACAGGCCCAGGAACATGTCCGGCAGGAACAGGATCTGGCGGTCGGCCGGGATGGCATCGATGACCGCCTTCGCGTTCCCCGAGGTGCAGCAGTAGTCCGACTCCGCCTTCACGGCGGCCGTGGTGTTCACGTAGGACACGACCACCGCATCGGGATGCTGGGCCTTCCAGGCGATGAGCTGTTCCGCGGTGATGGAGTCGGCCAGCGAGCAGCCGGCCTCGAGGTCGGGGATGAGCACCGTCTTGTCGGGACTGAGCATGGCCGCGGTCTCGGCCATGAAGTGGACACCGCAGAACGCGATGACCGCGTTGTCCGTGGCTGGCCGCCCTGCGGGACAGGCCCAGCGAGTCGCCCACGTAGTCGGCCACGTCCTGGACCTCGGGCACCTGATAGTGATGGGCCAGGATGACGGCGTCGCGCTGCGTCGCGAGCTCCCGGACCTCGGCGGTCAGGTCCCGGATGTGGTCCAGCCGCTCCTGCGCTTCCGCGTCGGTCCGGGGCGCGTCCATGCCCAGCATGGGCAGGGCGGTGGGCGTCATCGGAGGACCTCCATGGAGACGTCGAGGGAACGGGCGGAGTGGGTCAGTGCACCCACGGAGATGTAGTCGACACCGGTGCGGGCGATGGCACCGACGGTGTCGAGGGTCACGCCGCCCGAGGCTTCGAGCGGGATCCGGCCGGCCGACGCAGCGCGACCGCCTCGCGTCAGCTGGTCGATGGACATGTTGTCCAGCAGGATCCGGTCGGCGCCGGCGGCGAGGGCCGCTGCGAACCTGGGTCGAGCGTGTCGCACTCCACCTCCACCGGCAGGCCGGTGGCCCGGGCGTCCGATGACCGCCGGCGCGAGGTCGGCCGCGAACAGCAGATGGTTGTCCTTGATGAGCACCGCGTCGTGGAGGCCCATCCGGTGGTTGGTGCCGCCGCCACAGCGAACGGCCCATTTCTCGGCCGCGCGCAGGCCGGGCGTCGTCTTGCGCGTATCCAGGATGGTCGCGCGCGTGCCCGCGACAGCATCCACGTAGCGCCGGGTGAGCGTGGCGATGCCGGACAGATGGCCGAGCAGGTTGAGCGCCAGGCGCTCGCCCGTGAGCACCGCCCGTGCCGGACCCTCGAGCGTGCCAACGATGCCGGGGAGCGACCTGGTCGCCGTCCGGCGGCGACGGCGCTCGAACGCCACCCGCGGGTCCAGGACCGGAAGACCTGCGCGCACCAGGTCGAGCCCGCACAGCGTTCCCCGGCTCCTTGACCAGCACGTTCGCGCGGCAGGTGGCGCCCGCGGGACCAGACGCATCGGTGGTCCGGTCACCGGCACCGATGTCCTCGGCGAGCCACGTCGCGATCGGCCCGCGACAGGTCGGGCGCCGCGGGCGGCCATGGCGGCCGGGCGCCTGCGTCATGCCCATGTCTCCTGCAGTCGGGGCGGCGTCACCGCTGATGATGGTGTGCACCCCGTCCAGGGCCGGGGTCGAGCTCCGGGAAGTCGGACCGGAAGTGACCGCCGCGCGACTCATGCCGGGACAGGGCGCTCGCCGCGACCATCCGGATGAGGGGCACGTGCGACGAGAGCAGCTGCCGTCAGCCCGGCCGCGTCCCGGGTGAGGCCGGCACCTCGCCACAGCGCCTCCCGCTCCTGCGCCGTGAGGGGTCCCTCATCCAGCCCGGGCGCCGGGGTCGGTGCACGGGTCATGCGCCGGCGTCCTGCCCACTGGTCTGGGACATCGCGCGCCAGGGCGGCGATGGCGGCGCGACGTCCGAACACGAGGCACTCCGCGAGCGAGTTCGAGGCCAGCCGATTGGCGCCATGCAGCCCGGTGTTGGCGCACTCGCCGGCCGCGTACAGGCCGTCGATGCCGGTCGCAGCCGTCGAGGTCGGTGACGATGCCACCGACCGAGAAGTGGGCTGCGGGCTGGACCGGCACGGGGCTGCTGTCCGGCAGGTAGCCGGCCTCGGTGATGCGATCCATGAGCGCCCACGAACTTCTGCTGGTCGACCGGGCGGCAGGTCGAGACGCGCATCGGGGTGGGCAGCGACCGCGCGCGCCACGACATCCCGGGGCGCCAGCTCGTCGACGAACCGCGAGCCATCGAAGCTCGATGAGCGTCGCGCCGTCGCCTCGGAGCGCCTCCGACAGCAGCAGCCCGGAGTCGGCCAGCACGGTGGGGTGGAACTGAACGAACTCGAGGTCCGCGAGGCGCGCGCCGGCCTGCCACGCGATGACGAGGCCCTCCCCGATCGAGCCGACCGGGTTGGAGGTCCGGCTCCAGAGCGCGGCATAGCCACCAGTGGCGAGGATGACCGAGGGCGCAGCTCACGACGCGCCGGTCGGTCACCAGGTGCGACCCGGGCACGACTCGCAGGGCACGCTCTCCTTCGCTGACCATGATCCGTCGGCTCGGCGAGGACCCGGTCGACCAGCACCTGGGTGATGGCTCGACCGGTCTCGGCACCCTCCACGTGGGCGATCCGCCGCCGGGAGTGACCACCCTCGAGGCCCAGGTCGTCGTCGAACGGCACGCCCCAGGTCGCGCAGCTCGGCCACCCGGTCCGGGATCTCCTGGACCAGCGTCTCGACCGCGCTCCGGCGGCACAGCCCGCGGCCCGCGACGAGGGTGTCCTCGATGTGCAGCGCCGCGTCGTCGTCGGGACCCTGGACCGCGGCGACACCGCCCTGGGCGAACCAGCTGGACGAGGTGGCCTCCGTGATGGGCCCCTTGACCAGGAGCCGGACACGTGCGCCTCGCTCCGCGGCCGTGAGCGCCGCAGTAAGACCCGCGATACCCGCACCGACCACGATGAGGTCGGAGTGAGACTCGACCGACCTCCGGCCGGAGCGTGGCCGGTCCGCGATCGATCGCGATCGATCGTCCATCGGTCGCGATCGGCGGCCGCGTGATGGGTGGGTTGAGGATGGCCCCCGGTCCGGCCCGATAGAGCTCGGCGGGACGGCCGCGCTCGCCCGCGGATCGGGTCGCTGCGAGGCCGGTGGGCGCCACGAACCCCGCGGCTCCAAGCACCTTGCGGCGCAGGTTCGACAGGTCCAGGTCGGTGCCCCAGACCGCCTCGTACACCGACTGGAGGTCGCTGAGCGTGAACAGGCTCCGGCAGGAATGCGGTTGCGAGCGTGGTGTACTCCAGCCGTGCCCGTGCCCGTTCCAGGCCCGCGGAGAGGATCGCTGCGTGGTCGAAGGCGAGGTGACGCGTCGATACCCGTGGCGCCCGGTGCCACCGGGACCCATCCGGTCCTGCGGACGAGCCGGCAACCGCGTCCGCGAGGTCCTGGCGCGAACACCAGGTAGCCCACGGAGATGACCCGCATCCGGGGATCCCGGTCAGGCGCGCCGAAGGTCGCCAGCTGCTCCAGATGATGGCCACCCAGGTCGGCCACCCCTGCCTCTTCCGCGAGTGCCCGTGCAGCGAGGGTCTCGAGCGTTCCCAGGTGCCATCCGGGGCGGGCCTGACGAACGAGCCGGGCAGGGCCGACGCGCCCGCGAACGGTGGCCGGTCGCGCTCGATGAGCAGGACGCTGAGGGTCGCCGCCGCGGATCGTGAGCGCCACGACATCGACCGTCACGCCGAGGCCCGGGCCGGCTCCATGACTGGTATCAGATCCGCTGTGCGCGCCGTTTGTGGTCACAGTGACCAGAATAACCCATCAGGCGGGCGTGTCAAGGACCTCCATGCGTCCGACACGGCCGTCGCCGAGCGGCGGCGACGCGGCCACCCACCTCACGACCGAGATCGACGATGCGGCGGCCACTGCAGGAGGCGGAGCGCTTCAGGCGGCGGAGCGCTTCAGGCGGTCACCTCGACGTCGGCGCCAGACTCGGAGATCGACGCATACAACTCTTCCTCCTGGGCCATGTGCAGCCGAAGGATCGCGTCCAGGCCATACAACACCCGGCGAAGGTCGGGCCAGTCGTCGGGTGTTGGACCCCCGGCATCGAGCTCGTCGACGAGGTGTCCGAAGACTCGCGCCAGGCGGAAGATCTCGTTGTGCGTGCCATGCAGGGCAGCCGTGGCGTCGTCACTTCCGAGCGCAATGGCAACCGCGGGATGGATGGTGCGGTCCTCTTCGACCTCATGCGGCAGCAGGTCGTCGGTCAGGAATACATGCACTGACCGGAGCTCCACCATGGCATCGGCGGCCGGGAGGACGTCGAGTCGGTCGGCCGTGGTCCGGATGTGGTTCATGCCGCTCGCGAGGGCCTGGTGCTCCGCAGTCAGCTGGGCGTGTGTGGCGCTCCAGCCGGGCACCGTCATGGGTCGCTCGGTGCCGCCGCGCAGGGCACGCAGCGCGTTGAGGATGACCGCGACGTCGATCGCCTCCTGCAGCAGGGCGCCCGCCACGACCGGCAGGAACCCGAACGCCGCGACGACCATCGCCGCCAGCGACAGGCCCATGCCCACCAGCACGCTCTGCAGGGCGATGGATCGCGACCGGCGGGAGATCAGCACGGCTTCCGACAGCCGGTCCAGGCGGTCGACGGTGATGACGATGTCGGCTGCCTGTGAGGAAGCCGTGGCTCCCCGGGCGCCCATGGCGACCCCGACTTCCGCGGCGGCAAGGGCGGGAGCGTCATTGACACCGTCGCCGACCATCACGATGGGTCCCTGCGCAAGATCCGCCTCGTGGCGCACCGCCTCGACCTTGTCCGCGGGCGTTCGGTCGGCCATCACCGCGTCGAGACCGACCGCGGCGCCGACCATCTCGGCAAGGCTGCTGCGGTCGCCGGTGACCATCACGATACGCGTGAAACCGGCGCGTCTCAGGCTGCGGATGGCGCGTGGCGTCTCGGGCCGGATCGGATCATCGAGGACCAGGGCGCCCCTCATCTCGCCATCCACCGAGACATAGACATTGCTGGTGCCTTCGATGGCGGCACGGCGCTGCAGGTCCCTGGCCCACGCCGGTAGGGACGCTCCACCGCCCGCGAATGCGGCCGAGCCGGCGACCACGAGCCGTGTGCCTACGCGGCCCCGGACGCCCGCGCCCGCCAACTCCTCGACGTCGGCGGGCACGCTCAGATCCATCCCGCGGCTGCGGGCAGCATGCACGATGGAGGCCGCCAGCACGTGCGGGGATGCCTGCTCCAGTGCGGCGGTCAACCGCAGCACCTCGTCGGGGTCGCCCGGCCCCTCGACCGACGACAGGCGTGGTCGGCCGGCGGTGAGTGTGCCGGTCTTGTCGAACAGCAGCACCCTGGACCGCGCCAGCGTCTCGAGGGGGCCGCCGCCCTTGACGATGATCCCTCGTCGCGCGGCGCGCGAGATGCCGCTGACGATGGCGATGGGTGCCGCGAGCAGCAGCGGGCAGGGCGTCGCGACCACGAGCACGGCCAGGGCACGGCCAGGGTCGCCCGATACCGCCCAGGCGAAGCCCGCGACGAGCAGTGCCAGGGGAACGAACAGCAGCCCGTATCGGTCGGCGAGTCGCACGAAGGGAGCCTTGGCACGGCCCGCCTGTTCCACCAGGCGGACGATCCCCGCGTACGTGCTGGCATCGGCGGTCGCTGTCGCCCGCATCTCGAACGAGCCACCCGAGTTCACCACGCCGCTCGCGACGGGATCGCGGGCCTCGCGCGTCACGAGCCGGCTCTCGCCCGTGAGCGCCGATTCGTCGAGCGTGGCGCTGGGCGTCTCCACTATCCCGTCGACAGGCACCACCTCGCCGGGACGCACCAGCAGCCGGTCGCCCGCCACGACCGAGGCGATGGGGACTACCTCAAGCTCCCCATTCGAGTAGCGATGCACGTCCTGGGGCGCACGACCCAGCAGTGCCGTGAGCTCGCGGTTGGCCTGGCCTTCGGCGTACCGGTCGAGCGCCTCGCCCGTTGCCAGCATGACGGCGATGACGGCTGCCGCGAACGATTCACCGATGGCGAGCGCGCCCGCGATCGCGAGCAGCGCGATGATGTCCACGCCGGCCTCGCGATGCAGCAGGTCGCGGACGATCGACCATGCCAGACGGATGCCCACGACGACCGCGGGCAGGGTCCAGGACCATGCTGCCAGCTGTTCGTTGCCCGACCAGTACGCGCCGATGCCCAGCGATCAGGCCACCGATCGTCAGCAGCAGCAGTCCCAGCGCAGGGGCGTTGGTCGGCAGCGATCGCATCGGTTCTCCAGTGGGCAGGTCCGGGATCGTCAGGGACCTTGGCGTGACGCCAGGGTCAGCGGGGAGCGCATTCAGGTAAGGCGACCCGGGACGATCAGGTCTCCTGCACCAGCGACACGGAGGCGTCGGACTGGAGCTGGATCCCGCAAGCAACGCTCCCGGCGAGTATACGTTCGAGTGTCCGGCGGGCATGGGCCCCCACCAGGGGACCCGGCGGCGTCACACGCCAGTGGCCTGCTGTGTCGCAATCGGCTCCGACGTCACCCGCTTGCCATCGTCGACGTGCATGTGCGGGTCAGTCAGGTGGCGGGCGACCAGCACGGAGCAGGGTGCCCGCTCGACCAGGGCCCGGGATACCGATCCCAGGAGTATCGACTGGAGATGACTGCGGCCACGACTGCCGCAGACGATGAGGGTGGATCCCGTCTCGATGGCGCGCTCGATGATGGCGTGGACGGCATCGCCATGCAGCACATGTGGCGTGGCCTGGATGCCATGACGCGACAGGCTCGCGGCGGCCGCCCGGGCCACATCGCGTGCATGGCGTTCCTGCCCATCGTGGTCGTCTCGTACCGCCGGGACGGGCGCAAAGGCTACGTGGGGTGCCGATGGGGCCTCTACCACCGAGACGACATCGACCACGAGGTCCGCCGGCCGCGGAAGGGTGGCAACCAGGTCGACGGCGGCAGATGCGCCGGTCGTGCCATCGGTCGCAAGCAGGAGTCTCATCACATGGCCTCGCCTGAGATAGGGCTGCGGCGGGCAGCCGGTCCAACGCCATATCAAGGTTGCTCGTCGAAGGGCGTCCGGAGACAGTGCCGATCGGCCTGCGCGGTCATGCCCTCGGTCACTGGTTCGCGCGGCGCCCCCGCGCCCACGATGGGCCCTGCGTACGACTGCTCCATCAGGCGGAGCGGCGACAGCGTGTCCGGAGGTCGACCATGAACATCCTCATCCTGTACGACTCGGTGTACGGCAACACCGAGCGGCTGGCGACCGCCATGGTCGGGGCAGTGGGCAGCGAGCACAGCGTGGCCGCCCACGCGGTCACCGGCGGGCTGACCGGCGCCGCTGATGCCGACCTGCTGCTGATCGGGGGACCGACCCACGCACACGGGGCATCGGGGCCCCTCAAGGACGCCCTCCACGCGCTGCCCGATGGCTCTCTCGCGGGCGTCCAGGCAGCGGTGTTCGACACACGCTTCCGCATGCCACGGGTCTTGACTGGCTCGGCGGCTGGCGTCGCCGCCAAGCTGCTCAAGCGTGCCGGAGCCATGGTGATCGAACCCGCCGAGAGCTTCTTCGTCACGCGGGACTCGCCGCCCCAGCTGGATCCGGGCGAGGAAGCGCGTGCCGGGGATTGGGCGCACGACATGGTCAGCAAGCTGACGCACGCCTAGCTGTTAGTCACGGAGACTCCCCTGCGGTGGCAGCCGACCAGGTGGTCGTCGACAAGGCCGATCGCTTGCATCAGCGCCCATGCGGTCGTGGGTCCCACGAATACGAAACCCGCGGAACGCAGGTCCCTGGCCAGCGCCCGTGATGCGGGCGTCTGGGCACGGAGGTCTGCGACGGTACGCGGAGCATCCGTCGCGGTCGGCTGGTGTGCCCAGATACGGGCGCCCAGACCACCGGATGCACGCAGCGCCACGGTGGCCTGCGCGTTCTGGATGGTGGCTTTGATCTTGGCCAGGTTGCGCACGATGCCCGCGTCAGCCATCAGCCGTGTCACGTCGTCGTGGGTGTACCCCGCGACCTGGTCGGCATCGAAGTTCGCGAATGCTGTCCGGAAGGCTGGGCGCTTGCGCAGGATGGTCAGCCAGCTGAGTCCCGACTGGAACGCCTCGAGCGTGATCCGTTCCAGGAGCCCGCTCTCGCCGCGGACGGGCACGCCCCATTCGATGTCGTGGTAGTCGCGGTTCAGAGGATCGCCTCCCGCCCACGGGCAGCGCGCGAGGCCGTCCTCCCCGACGACGGGTCCCCCATCGACCGGCACGGTGTCCATCAGCCTTCCCGACCGGCCTTCCAGCGTCGATATCCGTCGCGCATGCAGACGGCGCACGGTCGAAAGCCGGCCGCGATCGCGGCAGCCTCGTCAGCGAAGAACACCCGATGAGCGACATAGCCGCCGCGCGCAATGGCGCGTCGGGCGCCTGGGCAGTCGAGTCGACCGTAGACGTGCTGACCCTCGATGTCCGCCGATGGTCCCCGGCACCGCGCTCTGATGCGGGCCTCCGTCGGCACCGACCAGTGTCCAGACGCGGGGTCCCGGGGCACCGCGTCTCATTCCGCGGCCTCCAGCGCCAGCAGCAACTGCTTGGCTTCGACACCACCAAGATACTGGCCGATCGAGCCGTCGCCTCGGACCACCCGGTGACACGGGATGATGAGCGGCAGGGGATTGGTCCGACAGGCCGAACCGACAGCCCGGGCAGCTCGTGGGTTGCCCGACGCCTCGGCAACCTCACCATAGCTGGCTGTCCGGCCGTAGCCGATCTGGGACAGGTGTGTCAGGACGGTCCTTCGGAAGCCATGTGACAGGCGCATGTCGAGCGGCAGGTCGAACGACCGGCGTCGGTGCGCGAAGTACTCGTCGAGCTCGGTCGCCGCGCTATCAAGACGGGCCGGGGCACGCAGGATCCGGGGGCTGACCTCGCGCGCCAGCTCGTCCAGCACCACGTCGATACCCTCCC
Organism: uncultured Chloroflexia bacterium; assembly: GCA_963760625.1. Classification (GTDB taxonomy): domain Bacteria; phylum Chloroflexota; class Limnocylindria; order Limnocylindrales; family CSP1-4; genus JAFMJV01. The sequence goes on along the minus strand of CAVXDU010000012.1, from coordinate 218,201 downwards.
GGTCGAAGGCGACCCGGACCATGCCCAGCTCGGTGGTGGCCAGGAGCAGGGTGCCGACGGGTGAATCGACGGTTCGGTACGCGATGTCAAGCAGGCCGGCCGCCCGCGCCGCCAGTTCCAGCCGCCGATGCAGGCGGGCGGCCGTGTCCGGGTCGCTGACAGGCATCTGGTCGAAGAGGTCGGCGGCTGCCGTCGTATCGGTGGTCATCGAGATGCTCCTTCGGGATACGTCCTGCGCAGGGAGGCGATGCCATCGGACGCTGCCCGTCGGGCCGCATCCTCCGATCCGCCGACGACGGCCGCGATCTCGCGGTACGACATCCCCACCAGGTAGTGATAGGCCACGGTCTGTCGTTGTTTCAGTGGCAATGCGCGCAACGCGTCCCACAGCCCCGAGCCTGTGTCCGTGGCGGCGCCATCGACGTCCGGACGATCAGGGAGTTCGGGTACCGTGATGGCCCGCCGCCCAGCGGCGCGAACCTGATCGATGGCCTTGTGATGGGCGATGGTCACCAGCCACGCCGCGATGTCGCTGCCGGGTCGCAGGCGGGGGTAGGCCTGCAGCGCGGCGAGGAACGTTTCGGACCAGGCGTCCTCGGCGTCGTGCGGCCCGAGTACCGCACGGCACACCCGGAGGACGGTTGGGCCGTGCTGGGCCACGACCTGCTCGAATGGTTGGAGGCTCATACCCAGGTAACGTTCCGACACGGCCGATCGTGAGGTGGTTGGCGACGCATCCACATCGTCGAGAGTATCCGCGCTCAGGCCCCCAAATGATTCCCGCGGTATCCTCCCGCCTGACCTGAACTGGGGAGGTCGCCTTGGACCCTTTCATGCAACGCCTTGTCGCGCTGCTCCTGACGATCGCCGGATTGGCGGCACACGGGGCTGGCGTTGCCCTGCCCTCGGCAGAGCCAGGCTCGCCGACCGTCGGGGGCCAGGTGACCCAGGCGCTCCTGACCGTTCCGCAGTCATCGCTCCCATCGAACGTGAGCCCCGCCCTCTCGGACGCCACGAGCGACAAGCCGGCCATCTATGCCAACGGCTGTCACTCCCAGCCTGGCAAGAGCAAGGCCAGGGTGTGCACGTATGGCGACAAGGGCAGCTCCACCAGGGTGCTGCTGTTCGGTGACTCTCATGCCGCTTCGTGGCAGCCGGCGCTGGATGAGATCGGCAAGCAGCGGCATTGGCGGATCCTGACACTGACCAAGGCGGCGTGCCCCATCCCAAGGGTCGAGGTGGCAGTGCGCGGCAAGGTCGCTCCTGACTGTACGAGGTGGAGGAAGAATGCGATGGCCAGGATCGGGGATATCCACCCCGACCTCGTGGTCGCGACCAGCTTCGACCACGTCTATACCATCCCTGGCAAGACCGGCACGGCCTTCGATACAGCGTGGCGAACCGGCATGACCAGGACGCTCAAGGCGTTGCGCGACACAGCCGACCATGTGGTCCTTCTCGGCGACACGCCACTCTGGACCCAGGAGGCACCTGTCTGCCTGCGGCGGCATCCCGAAGACATCGAGCGCTGCGCCACGCGACGCTCGAAGGCCGTGTCCCGAAGCAAGATCGCCAACGATCGCCGGGCCGCGTCCGCAGCCCACGTGGCGTTCGCGGACACGACCTCGATCACCTGCCTTGCGGACCCGTGCCCGGTCGTGTGGGAGGGATTCCTGCTCTTGCGCGATGATTTACACATGACAGCTACCTGGTCCCACCATCTGTGGTCGGACCTCCTGCCGCTCCTGCCGGATCCCGCATCGTGAAGCGCACCGTCGGTCCCAGCCTGGCGCAGGCCCGTCGGCCCGGGACCGGCCATCCCCGCCGCACTGCGGCGGCACTCCTGGTTGCCATCGGTCTGGTCGCATCAGTCCTGATCACCACCAACGATGCGCCCGGCCAGGCGTCACCCGTGTCGACGCCGGCCGTGGTGGCAGTGGCGGATGTGGTCGGGACGCCGCCGGGGGCCCCAACCCAGGGAACCGCACTCCCATCCATCGCGGCCCGGCCAGCGACCACACCCGACATCGCCTCCCTGGAGCGCATCCTCACCGCGGTCCTGCCCACATCCATCGACACCCTCGAGTCCCTCGCGTGGGCCGACGTGGTGAGTGGTCCCCAGACCGCGGTCCTGGCGGCTGCAGTCCCGAGCGCAACGGATTCCGACGGGGACGGCGTGCCCGACTCCGTGGAACAGGACCTCGGCAGTGACCCGGAGGAGCGCGACACTGACGGCGACGGGACCCCTGACGGCAAGGAGGACCCAGACCGCGATGGCTTGACGACCCTGTTCGAGTTGCGCAAGACCCGTACTGACCCGGGCGACCCGGACAGCGACAACGACGGCATCCGTGATAGCGCAGAGGATCCCGACCGGGACAAGCTGTCCAACCGTGGCGAACAGAAATACAAGACGAACCCTCGGAAGGCAGACTCGGACAAGGACGGTCGCAACGACTGGCACGAGGATTTCGACCACGACGGCAAGCCCAATGGCCTGGAGCAGGACCGGTTCAGGCTGCCGTCCGACCTCAAGCCGAAGTTGAAGAAGGCCAACAGCGACGTGGCTCCCGCGGCGGCCGAACGGTGCCACTCCAGGCGGGGTGAGACCAAGCCCGGCAGTTGCGCCTTCCTCAAGCATGGCGACCGGTTCCTGCTGCTGATCGGTGACTCCCACGCCGTCCACTGGTTCCCGGCCATCTACAGGGTCGCGAAGGAACATGGCTGGCGACTGGTGACCATGACCAAGTCAGCCTGCCCATTCGCCGATGTCCCATCGATCCGTGACGGCAAGCGGGACACAGCGTGTGAGATCTGGCGCGACAAGGCGTTCGCCAAGGTCAAGCGCCTGCGACCGGACCTGGTCATCGCGTCCGCGCTCGACAGCTATCACTTCGTGGGCGACGAGGGACACCCGACCAGCCCAAGGTCGGAAGCACTCTGGGGCGCGGGCCTCAGGCGCTCCCTGCGGACGCTCGACAAGGCAGCGGGCAAGGTGCTGATGCTTGGCGACGTCCAGGACTGGGGTTCCGATGCGTTGAGTTGTCTGGCGGTGCATCGCAATGACGTTGCCGCCTGCGAGGTGCGGGCCGACATCCTGGTCCAGGTCCAGCGCGAGAAGACCGCGCGCAAGGCAGCGGAGGCGGCCGGCGTGCGGTTCGCGTCGACCCGCAAGCTCAGTTGTCCGTACGACCCGTGCCCCCTGATCGTGGACCGCTACCTCGTCACCCGCGATGGTGGGCATCTGACTGCGACATACGCGGAAGCCCTCTGGCGGGGGATGGATCGACTCATCCGCAACCGCTGACATCGGGCCCCAAGGGCTGGTGTCCGCCTGCTGGCCGCCGTAGACTCCACCTCCCGATCCAACGCATGGGATGGAAGAGGCGTCTGCTCGTGCGTGCAGACGCCCGCAGGAGGGGTCATGCACACGCTACGAAGGCGCATGCTGCTGGCGCCGATGGTGGTCGTGATGGCGCTGTCGGCTGGCGTCGTGTCCGTGGCTCCGGTCTCGGCCGCGGCCGCACAACCCTACGGCTACGGCGTGCATTCGGGCGACTATGGGCGCCACTGGATCCTGGACATGTACGACCAGAGCACCGAGTACCCGGCGGTCAGCTGCCGCTACGACCACGCCCGCAAGCTCAGGTCCCTGTCGATCCGTCCGCCGGTGGTGTACGCCCACGACCGCTCCAGCCACCTCGATCGGCAGTACCTGGCCTGGCGCGCCTACATCCAATCCTCGACCACCCCGTCGTCAGAGCCTTGGGACGAGGTAGGGCGGACGCCCCTGGAGGTCAAGTCGGCGACCGACGAGACATCAGCCGCCTTTGGACCCGCTTCGTTCGTGATCCCGACGGAACCGGGATTGCCCTCGGACGCAGTGGTCCGGGTCATCTACCGGATGTGGTGGTACTGGCCCAACAAGGGCGATATCTCGGGTCGTGCCTCTGATGGCGTCTACTGGCTGCGGGTCCGGACGCCGTTCGAGTCCGGCCTGACCGACGGTTGGTGCGACACGTTGATGGGTCCGGCGGCGGTGCTCGATCCTTACGGCTACGGCACGCACGAGGGCCGATACGGCGCGCACTGGATCCTGGACGGCGTGGGTCCGAACCCCGAGTACCCGGCCGTGACTTGTGTGTACGACCTGGAGTCACCGCCGGATCCTGGCTACCGGCTATTGCGCTTCCGGATACGGGGCCCGGTCATGCTCGCGTACGACCGGACCGACGGTGCCGACACCAGATACGTCGGCTGGAGAGCACGCATCCAGCTGCTGGATGGCTCGTCGTGGGTGACCATTGACCACACGCCGACGTCCAGGGCCCGCGCCAGCGATACGCACTGGCCATCGTTCGACAACAGGACCTATACGGTCGGTGCCGGACGACGAGACGACCAGCTCCGGGTGGTCTTCGACCTGTTCTGGTATGGCGCCGACGGTGTCACCGTGCAGGCCAGGGCGACCCACTTCCCGAAGTGGTATGCCTGGAACAACGGCGGCCGGACGACAGACTACTGCCGCGGGCAGCTGCTCACGGGGTAGGCAGGCCGGCAGCGGCATCCGCATTCCGTCGAGCTGGTCGGCCCCTATCAGGCGCGGCGTAGCGGGCGTATGATCGCGGGGTCCAGTCATGTATCCGGCGGGCGACCCAGATCGCGCCGCCGCGAAAGGGGACCCATGAGATCATCGTTCAGTTCCCAGTGGGCCGGTCGCTCCCGGCGGGGATCGATGGCCGTCGCCCTGGCCGCGGCCGCCAGCATTGCCCTGGGCGTCGCGCCGGCGAGCGCCGCCACCCCGTATGGCAGCAACCTCGTCGACAATCCCGGCGCACAGTCCGGTTCTGCGAGCCCGGATGGACAGTCGACGGTCGTCATCCCGTCCTGGGACACGTTTGGGAACATGACCGTCGTCCGGTACGGCACCAGTGGGTTCCCGAGCACCGCCAGAGGCAATAGTTTTGGTGGTGGCACCAAGTTCTTCTCGGCCGGGCCGTACGACATCGCGCTCGACCAGTGTGGCGATGCCCAGCAGACCATCATCCTGAGCGGTCGTGGCAGCGCCATCGACAGCGGCGATGTCAGGGTGTACCTCAAGGGTCGGGTCGCGGCCGGCGGGAGCCAGACGGTGGCCCACCTCGACCTGTATTTCCGGAACTCCGAGAACCATTCTGTCTCGTCGAACGGCATCACCAAGCACCTGCAGGCGACCGGCAGCTCGTTCACGTCCATCAATAGCTCCAAGACCCTGCCAAAGCACACCCGGATCCTGCGCATCCATCTCTGGGCCGACAACGTATCGTCGGGGTACTGCAAGGCCTACTTCGACAAGCTCTCGGTGATCATCCAGCACACCTGAGGGGTTCGGTACCTTCAGGTGATGTGAGTCACCCGGTCCGCCCACGAGGATGCGGGATGTCCGGTTCGCCGGATATCCACGCATCCACGGAGACCAGTTCGTGCGGCGGATACTGCCCATCCTGGCCCTGGCGGCCACCATCATGTTCACCGGATGCTCGGCCGACACCGGGTCGGTCAAGGTCGCCGGTGGACTCTGCGAGTCCCACGTAGCAACGGCGGCACGGACCACGGACCAGGTCGCACGCACGGCGTCATTCGACAAGGCCATCAAGTCCTGTCGTACGCTCGAGCAGTGGCAGGGGGCTGTGGCGACCTATGCCGCGGCTGTGACCGGCCTCGAGCCACTGGCGTACCTGGGTGCCAGGTGTGCGGATCCGGGCGCCGGCCTCAACGGCTACATGCTCTGTGGCCTGCTGGCAGCGAGCCTGGTGACGCCCTCGCCCGAGCCGACTCGCAAGTCCAGGAAGAAGCACAAGAAGACACCCAAGCCAGCCGCATCGGCGGCTCCATCGCCGAGTCTGCCTGGAGTCGGACTGACCGCCGACTCCTGAGCTCGTCTGCACGACCTCATGTCGCGTTCCGCAGGCACTTGACTGGTGCGTTTGTCAATACCCCACCCTAGTATCCGGATACCTCTTGTCAATACCTTGTCAAGGGGGTACGATACCGACCGGACGCCTTGTCAAGACTTGACAAGGCACGTACGCATGTCCGGCGGCGCCTCTCAGGTCGATCTCATCGTACCTGCCGTAGGCGTGGCTGACCGCTCCGGACCACACACATCTGGAGACCTGTCCCACGTCCGTCGGCACCGCCGCAGCCGTCAAGCAGAAGATCGACCTCGTCGACTTCATCGGCGAGACCGTGGTGCTCAAGAAGGCGGGCACCACCTTCAAGGGCCTGTGCCCGTTCCACGGGGAGAAGTCACCCAGCTTCGTGGTGACGCCCGCGCGCGAGACGTGGCACTGCTTCGGCTGCGGCCTGGGCGGCGACATCTTCAGCTTCGTGATGCAGCGCGACAGCGTCGACTTCCCGACCGCGCTGCGCAGCCTGGCGGGCCGGGCCGGGGTGGAGATCTCCGAGCGGACCACCCGCGAGGACGCCCAGCGCAAGCGCCTGCGAGAGGCGCTCGACGCCGCCATCGCGTTCTACCACTCGGTCCTGACCACCCATCCCCAGGGCCAGCCAGCGCTCGACTACCTGCGTGGTCGCGGCTTCACGGACGCGACCATCAGCACCTTCCAGCTGGGCTGGGCGCCCGACTCGTTCACGGCCATGACGCACGCCCTCATGGCCAAGCGCCAGATGTCCGAGGCGGACCTGGAGGGCGCCGGCCTGGTCAGCCGCAGCCAGCGTGGCCGGGGCGTCTACGACCGCTTCCGGGCGCGCGTCATGTTCCCCATCCGGGACCACAACGGCGGCGCCGACGGGCTTCACGGGCCGCGTCCTGGGCAGCGCGTCGAGACGCGGCCGGGCGTGACCAGGGACCCAAGTACCTCAACACCCCGGCCACGCGCGCTGTTCGACAAGAGCCGCACGCTGTACCTCATCGACCACGCCAAGAGCGCCATCCGGAAGCAGGGGCGGGTCGTGCTCGTGGAGGGCAACACCGACGCCCTGATGGCCCACCAGCAGGGCTTCGAGAACGTCGTGTGCAGCATGGGCACCGCGCTCACGCGCCGGCCAGGTGGAGCTGCTCACCCGCTACGCGCCGCGCATCGCGCTCGCCTATGACGTGGATGCGGCCGGCCAGGGCGCGGCCACGTTCGGGGCCACGGAGCTGACCGCGCTCGTGGGCGAGATCGAGCGCAGCGAGCACAAGGGTCGCCTCACGGACGTGGACGTCGTGCGGCTGCCCGAGGGCAAGGACCCCGACGAGGTCATCCGCGACGACCCCGACACGTGGCGCGAGCGCACCGAGCATCCCCAGCCGATCATGGAGTTCCTCATCGACCAGGCCGCCGAGCGCACCGACATCCGCTCCGTGCCCGGCCGGCAGCGGATGGTCGACTCCGTGCTGCCGACGCTGCGCATCATCACCGACCCGGTCCGCCGCGACGGCTACCTGCAGCTGCTGTCCCGCCGCAGCGGCGTCGATGAGCGGGTGCTGCTGGAGGCGCTCCGCAAGCCGGACGCCGACGCCGGCCGCCAGGGCGGACGCCACGCCGGGCGCCAAGATCAGCCTCGAGGCCGTCATGGCCAGCCCCGGGCGCGCTCGATCCGCGGGCGGTCGAGCGGGCGCTGGAGCCGGTCGAATCGAGCCTGCTGCGGCTGCTCCTGACCCACCCCGGCCTCATCGCCGGCGCGCCGGGTCGGCTGACGCCCGAGATGCTGTCGACGACCCCGCGCGGGAGCTGCTCCGGGCGCTGCTGGCAGCGCCGCGTGCCGTTCGACCGGACGGCGTTCCTGGCGGGCCTCGAGCCGACCACCGAGACGGTCGCACGAACGCTGTACTCGCTCACCGACCCGCTGCCCGACGAGCGAGGACGCCCTGCGCCAGTCGCTCGACCAGAGCCTGCTGACCCTCGAGCGGGCGCGTCTCGCACGAGATGCTGGAGTTCAAGCAGGCCGAGCTGTCGGAGGCCGAGGCCGCCGGCGACACGGCGGCCCGCGACCGGCTCCAGCAGGACGTCCTGGCGCTCCAGCAGCAGCGGCTGGCGCTCGACCGCCAGACGCCGCGACACCACGCTGCTCGTCCCAACGACGACACATCCCGCCACACGCCACCACCGACCGCTACAGGAGGGCACCCATGACCGCCGCCGACCCCACCGACAAGCTGCTCGTCGAATCCGTCCTGGAGCGCGGCAAGCGCCGCGACATGGACGATGAGATGGGCGGACCGCGCAAGGACGACGACGACGACGACGAGCCCGTCGACCAACGGGCCTCGCCGCCGAGCTGGGCGTCGACGTCGCCGTCGCCGAGAACGACCGCCAGCCCTGGGAGGAGCCGCCCGCCAAGCTCGATCCGGAGGAGCAGGAAGAGCCCACCAAGGAAGAGCTCGACGCGCTCGCCGCCGACATGGTCGGCATCGACGACCCGGTCCGGATGTACCTCAAGGAGATCGGCAAGGTGCCGCTCCTCAACGCCGAGGAAGAGGTCGTCCTGGCCAAGGCCATCGAGCTCGGCGAGCAGATCGTGGACGAGCCGCAGAAGGCCATCCTGGCGCTCTGGGAATGGACCCAGAACGACACCGAGAGCAAGACCCGCACCAAGTTCCCGCAGCACCAGCTGCCGTACAAGGAGGAGACCGACCGCATCGTGCGGGGGGCCTTCGCGGCGGCCCAGGCGGACGGCATCCTCCAGGCCGCGCCGGAGCCGGTGACCAAGGAGATCAACAAGGCGCAGCGGGCGGCGCCGCCGGAGGCGACCAAGGCCCACCTCAAGGAGGCCAAGGGCTTCCTGGCCGCGTGGGCGGAGGCGCCCGACGCGGAGAAGTTCCGGCACCTGGTCGACTACTCCTACATGCTCGTCCACAGCGGCGACCTGGAGGCCCGCGACAACCCCGGGCCTGCGGGCGCTCTACGACTGGACCCAGGCGACCGCGCATGAGGCGCTCCAGCGCTGGATCGTGAGCGGCCACGACTCGGACATCACGTCCGAGATGGGCTGGGACCCGGAGATGAGCCAGTCGCACATCAAGGCGCGCGACCGCCGGGGCGTGCTGGTGCGCATCGGCAAGGAAGGCCGCGAGAACCTGACCTCGGCCAACCTGCGGCTGGTGGTCTCGATCGCCAAGAAGTACATCGGTCGCGGCATGTCGCTTCCTGGACCTCATCCAGGAGGGCAACATCGGCCTCATCCGGGCGGTCGAGAAGTTCGACTACGAGAAGGGCTTCAAGTTCTCGACCTACGCCACGTGGTGGATCCGGCAGGCCATCACGCGCGCCATCGCGGACCAGGCGCGGACCATCCGCATCCCGGTCCACATGGTGGAGACCATCAACCGGCTCATCCGCGTGTCGCGCGGCCTGCTCCAGGAGCTGGGCCGCGAGCCGACCGTGGAGGAGATCGCGGAGGCGATGTCGCGCGGCCAGGAGGTCGTGGTGACCCCCGACAAGGTGCGCGAGATCATCAAGGTCTCGCCAGGAGCCGGTGTCGCTGGAGACGCCCATCGGTGAGGAGGAGGACTCCCACCTGGGCGACTTCATCGAGGACCGCGCCGCCCTGGCGCCGGCCGAGGCGGCCTCCCACCAGCTGCTCAAGGAGCAGGTGGAGGCGGTGCTCGACTCGCTGTCGGGTCGCGAGCGACGCGTGCTCCAGCTCCGCTTCGGTCTCGAGGACGGGCGTGCCCGGACCCTCGAGGAGGTGGGCAAGGAGTTCAACGTCACCCGCGAGCGCATCCGCCAGATCGAGGCGAAGGCGCTGCGCAAGCTGCGCCACCCGTCCCGCAGCCGCAAGCTCAAGGACTACCTGGAGTAGGTCAGAGCGGCACGGACTTTGGCCGTTTCCGTGCGGCTCCGTCGTCGAACGATGGCCAACACGAGGCCTCCCAGCACACGCGGGGTCGGGGCTGCAGGGAGGCCCCTGCCGCAGGCGTGACGGACATCGGGCAGGGGTATGCCCGCCTGACATGATCTTGCCTGGCAGGCATGAAAGTTGATCGAGGGCGGTCCCAGGCACCAGCCAGTCCGCCAAACCCATGTCCGCGTTGACCCGCCGCCCGAGATCTTGCGGCGCAGGCATCATTCCGACATGGAGGGCGTGGTATCGCCCATCTTGATGCCCCGTAGGCATCAGCCGTGTTTGACCCCACCTTGGACGGTACTCGCAGCGCCTCGAGCAACTCCCAGAGTCGAGTTTCATGTCTGCGGAGCAAGACCTGACGTCGAGCGAGCACCAAGTCGGGGACCGGACCCGGTAAGTCCGCAAGGCCGCGGTAAGGCCGCGTCGTCATCATGGACCAATGTCACAACGCGAGCGGAGTCGTGACCGCGGGACCCGGCGCAGCCGGGAGGCCCTGGCCGATCTCGGGCGACAGGTCCGCAACACTCGGATCGGGGCGGACGTCAGTCAGCGCAGCGTGGCGGAGGCAGCCGGCATCGATCAGTCCTGGGTCAGCCGCTTCGAACGCGGCCGTGCCCCTGGCATCTCGATGGACGCCGTATCGGTGCTGCTGGCCGTCGTCGGACTGGATCTCCAGTCTTCGAGCGTTCCCGGGTGGCGACCCAGTCCGGGACCAGGCGCACCTCCAGTTGCTGGGCAAGATGCGGCGGGAGCTGCCTGTCAGCATCCAATGGGCCAGCGAGGTACCGCTACCAAGGCCCGCTCGATCCCCGGGCATGGGATGCGGTGATCCGCATCGATGCCGCTCGATGGGGTGTCGAGGCCGAGACCCGAGTCGGGGACGTGCAGGCGCGGATCCGCTCGTTGCAGATCAAGCGACGCGATGGTGGGGTCGACGGAGTCGTCCTGCTGCTGGCCGATAGCCGGCACCATCGCACCCTGCTTCGGATGCATGGGCCACTGTTAAGCGAAGCACTTCCCGTGGAAAGTGTCGTTGCCATGACCGCCCTCCGTGCCGGGCGCCCACCTCCGGCGACTCGATCGTGCTCCTGTGACGACACCTCCAACTCCAGGCGGCGCACGCCCGCGCCCCACATCGCTGCAACGTCGGCGCGGGCGGTGTCGTGACCCGAGCGGCCCGTTCTATTGCTGCTGTTGCTGCTGTTGCTGCTGCGCATGGTGGAGGGCCAGCTGAGCCGCCTGACGCTGCGGGCGTCCTCGATGTCGCGGGCCCGGTCGAGCTGCGACAGCTCGCCCCGGCTCATGCCCACCTCCACGTACAGTCGCTGCTCGCTGGTGCCGTAGTAGACGCCCGCGAAGCGGCAGCACGTCGTCGTAGTCGCGGCCGTGGCCGATCTTCACGTGGCGCTCGCCGACCCGGACGTGGTTCGTCGGGTCCAGCGCCCACCAGCCCCAGCCGGGGATGGCGACCTCCAGCCAGGCGTGTGTCTGGACCACGATCTCCTGCTCGTCGGGCATCGTCGCCGTCGGTGCCGTCCACGGCGTAGAAGTAGCCCGACACGTAGCGCGCCGGCACGCCCAGGCCGCGGAACATCGCCAGGCCCAGGTGGACGAAGTCCTGGCACACGCCCTCGCCGCCCGGCCAGCACGTCGGCGACGTCGACGCCGATGGTCGTCGAGCCTGGTCGGTATGCCAGCGACGCATGGATCGCTGCGTGGACCCGCTCGACGAGGTCGATGGCACCGGTGCTGCCCTCAGCAGCCGCGCGGGCACGCTCCGACGATGACGGGGTGCAGCCGGGTGTGGCGGGTGCCCTGGAGATAGACCCAGTTGGCGTCCCGGAACGCAGGCGTCGGCGAACGCGTCGACGCCGAGCGCCGTCGATCTCCGGGCCGGGGCCGACCGCTCCGATGTCTCCACCGTCGACCGCGGCAGCGACGAGCAGCTCCCAGTGGCGGTCGCGCACCCCGAACGTCGTCGATGCGGGTGCCCCAGGAGTCGACGTAGCGTGGTCACCCGCGCCTGCGGCTCGATCTCCAGCTGGTAGTCGACGAGGCGCTGGTGCGTCATCGGTCGTGGGACAGGCGCGCAGCACGTTGTGGGAATCCCACGCCGAATCGGGATATCGGAACCGGCTGACGTAGCGGATGGTCAGGCGCACTCAGAAGGTCTCGTAGGCGTGCAGGCCGAAGTCGGCATCGCGGAAGTAGTCCTCCTCGATGAGCCTGCCCAGCTCCTGGATGCCCGACTCGAGCTCCGACCAGGAGTCCTGCCGAGCGCGGCACCCGACAGCGATGCCGGGTCCGCGTACTCCACCTGCGACCGGACCCGGCCGATGCCCCGCAGCGACGCGCGACCATATGGTCCGTCGGACAGCGACTCCGAGCTGGCGCTCGGCGACCTCCAGGCAGTACAGCACGCTCCGCGGCAGCTCCCGGGCGCGCAGCAGGAAGGGGATGACGCGGCTGCCGTCGAACATGCGCGTGGTGCTCGCGCAGGTACGCCTCGTAGGCGCCCGACCGAGCGCAGCACCTTGGTCCACTCCACGAACCCGGCCGCGCCGCCCATGCCCGACAGCCGGCGCGTCCCAGACCGACAGCAGCCGGGCCGTGATGCCGGCGCGCTCCAGGAGCTGGCCGAGGGTCATGAACTGGTAGCCCTCGGTGCGCGGCATGGCCACGGTGGCCACGCCGACGATGGTCTCGCAGCGTCGACGGATGAGCTCGCACAGGGCGTACGGTCGCGCCTCCAGGGCCCGCCCGAGGTCCATCGCGGCGAGCTCCAGGTGGAAGGCGTTGATCTCCTCCCACAGCTCCAGGGTCAGCCACTCCCGGACGCCGCGCGCGTTCTCGCGGGCCCGCAGCGACCACCGAGGCGATCGACCCCGCGTTGCTCCGGTCGGCGACCACGAACCGGGCGATGCGCTCCCGGTCGACGCCCTCGCCCTCCTCGTCGAGGTACAGCAGCGACAGCAGCTCCGACCACGGGTCGTGCTCGCTGGCGCCCGGCGGACGACCTCCAGGGACGAGTGGTAGGTCACGTTCAGCAGGCGCGCCGTGTCCTCGGCGCGCTCCAGGTAGCGGCCGATCCAGAACAGGTCCTCGGCATGTCGGGCGAGCATCAGCGGTCGCCCCGCCGTGGCACGCGCGGCTCATGGGCCAGCACCCAGGTGTCCTTGGAGCCGCCGCCCTGGGACGAGTTCACGATGAGGCTGCCCTCCCGCAGCGCCACGCGCGTCAGGCCACCCGGCACGACCTCGACACGCTGTGCCCTGGAGCACGAACGGCCGCAGGTCGATGTGGCGGGCCCGGAGCCCTGCGTCGGTCCAGGTCGGGTGGGTCGACAGGTCGACGACCTCCTGGGCGATGAAGGCGCGCGGATCGGCCCGGCAGCTGCGCGGCCACGGCCTCCAGCTCCGCCTCGCGTGGCCTTGGGGCCGATGACGATGCCGTAGCCACCCGATTCGGTGGCGGGCTTGACCACCAGCTGGTCGAGACGGACCGAGGATGAGCGCCAGCTGGTCCGGGTCCCACGGGTGGTAGGTGGTCACGTTGGGCAGGATCGGCTCCTCGTCCAGGTAGTGGCGGATGAGTGCCGGCACGAACGGGTACAGCGCCTTGTCATCGATGACGCCGTTGCCGATGGCGTTGGCGACCGACGACCGTGCCCGAGCGGATGGCGGACATCAGGCCGGGCACGCCCAGCAGCGAGTCGGGCTGGAAGACGACCGGGTCGACCGCCTCATCGTTGACCCGGCGATAGATGACGTCGACCTTCTGGAGGCCGCGGGTCGTGCGCATCAGGACCCGACCGTCCTCGACCACCAGGTCGCGGCCCTCGACCAGCTCGACGCCCATCTGGCGGGCCAGGAACACGTGCTCGAAGTAGGCGGAGTTGAACACGCCCGGCGTGAGCACCACGACCGTGGGGTCGCTGGCGCCCGGTGGCGCCAGCTCGCGCAGCGTGCGCAGCAGCGACGCGCCGTAGTGGTTGACCGGCCGCACCCGGTAGGGCTCGAACGCGGTGCTCAGCGACGCGTGTCATGGCCGCCCGGTTCTCCAGCACGTACGCCACGCCGGACGGGACGCGCAGGTTGTCCTCCAGCACCCGGTAGGTGCCCTCGATGTCGCGCACCAGGTCGATGCCCGAGACCACGCAGCGGGCGCCCGGGCACCCGGATGCCGATGGCTTCGCGGACGTAGCCGGGTGACGACTCCACCAGCCACGCCGGGCATGACCCCGTCCCGCAGCGCGGTCCGCTCGCCCACGTACAGGTCGTCGAGGAACATGTCCAGGACTCGTACCCGCTGGGCGAGGCCGCGCTCGAGGTGGTCCCACTCGTCGGCGGGGATGATGCGCGGCACGAGGTCGAGCGGCCAGGTCCGCTCGGTGCCGTCCTGGTGGCCGTACACGTTGAAGGTGATGCCCTGGCGGCGCAGGATCGTGCCCACGAGGTCGGAGCGTGCGGCCAGCTCCTGGGCTCCGAGGGCCTCGAGTCGAGCGACCAGCGGCGCGTAATGGGGTTGCGGTGGGTCGCCACGCGCCAGTCGCGGTCGGCGCGGCCAGCGCCGTCGGCGCCGAACACCTCGCAGAAGCCCTGGGGCGTGTAGTCCTTGAAGATTCCGTCCGCCATGTCGCGGGATCGTACCGGACGAGGTCCGTGGTGCGGGTGCCGATCCGGGATCGGCTCCGTTACGGGCCGGGGGCGTGGGCCGCGGACATCGCCGAGCGACCCGAAGCTGGTGGGACGTGCACGCAGGTTCCTGGCTTGGCTCGGCGCATTCCGGCGGATCGGCGCCGACGGCCAGCTCCGTCGGTCAGCGAATGACTGCCTCAGCGCATACCATCGGCATGTGTCCACCACGCGCACCGTCCGGCTCCACGCGGCCCGCGACCTGCGACTGACGCAGGAGCCCGAACCGGTCCCGGGTCCCGGCGAGTCGCTCGTACGGGTCGATGCGGTGGGCATCTGCGGTTCGGACCTGCACTGGTTCCTGGAGGGTGGCATCGGATCGATCGGGATCGATGATCCGATCGTTCCTGGGCACGAGATGGGAGGCACCATCGCGGCGGGCCCGCGGCGGGGCGAGCGGGTGGCCATCGAGCCGGCCCAGCCGTGCGGCCGTTGCCGATACTGCCTCGACGGACTGGGTGAACCTGTGTCCGACCGTGGGGTTCTCGGGACAGGGCGCCATCGATGGCGGTCTGCGCGACCTGATGGCGTGGCCCACACACCTGCTGTACCCGGTCCCGGACATGATCCCGGATGAGCAGGTGCCACTCCTGGAGCCGCTGCTGGTAAGCCTGCACGCCGACAGCCTGCGGTCCTGTCCGTGCCGGCGACCGGGTCGCCATCGTGGGTTGCGGGCCCATCGGGTTGCTCCAGGTGCAGGTCGCTGGCCTCGCGCGACCCCGCCGCATATCCTCGTTGTCGAACCCCTCGCGCATCGGCGCGCCGCGGCCCTCGCGGCGGGTGCGACGCCAGGCTGTCGACTCGGTCGAGGCCGAGCACGATGCGGACTTCGACGTGGTGTTCGAGGCGTCAGGGACCCCGGAGGCCGTGAACGACCGCCGTCTCCCTGTGCCGGACCGGGGGGCACGGTCGTCCTCGTGGGCATCCCCGACGAGGACAGCACCACCTTCGAGGCGTCGGTGGCACGACGCAAGGGCCTCACCCTCAGCCTCGTCCGTCGCTCGGTCCCCGCATACGAGCGGGCGATCCGACTCATCGAGGCGGGCCGGATCCGACTGGATGGACTGGTCAGCCGACCGATTCCCGCTGGACCGTTCGACCGAGGCGTTCGAGATGGCGGCCACGACGGTCGGGGCTCAAGGTGGTCATCGAGCCTGGTTCGCCGCCTGATTCTGGCCCCGCTTGGTGCCTGGGGCGCCCGGCTGCCGGTGACCTGCGACGACCCGACTGCTAGCCTGCGAGGGTGTCCAGACTGGCCCTGCTGTGCTGTGTGCTCCTCGCGCTCCTGGGCGCATGTGGTGGATCGGTCGGCGTCGGCCCAACCGTCGACCGAGCGGGTCGAGCGACCTGACGGCTTTCGCGGCGCCACCGTCGCTGTCGCGCAGCTACCGTCCGAGGCGCAGGCGACCCTCCGCCTGATCAAGGAAGGTGGGCCCTACCCATACGACCAGGATGGGAGCGTGTTCGCGAATCGCGAGGCCATCCTTCCGGCGCAGGCCGCGCGGCTACTACCACGAGTACACGGTCGAGACGCCCGGGTCACCCGATCGTGGGCGCACGGCGACTGGTCATCGGCGGAGCAGGGGAGCGCTACTACACGGACGACCACTACGACTCGTTCCGGTACGTGGTCGACCGGCTGATGGGGGCCGCGACGATGCACCTGAGACTCGACCCGGGCGTCCACCGACTGCGAAGTCGTGCCTCGACCGCCGACGCCGCCGCGCACCTGGTGCGCGTCGGATGGAACGTGCGAGTCGTGGACGCTGTCGTCCGTGGTCGACAAGCAGTCGCTGCTGGAGGCGTTCCGTGCCGGGCTCACGCTTCCCGGACTGGGTCGGTCGCAACTGGGATGCACTGTCGGACGCCCTTGCGCGACCTGTCGTGGTGGGAGCCCGGTGCACGTGGTCGGGCGTTGATCGTCGCAGGCGCCGGACGCATGGAGGCTGGATTGGATCGAGAGTGGGCGATCCTGTGCGATGTCCTGCAGGAGGCCTGCGCTCGATGGGCACCGACCCCGATGCCCCTTGGGGTCGTGGTACGGGGTCGTGCGCTGGCTTGAGCTTGGGCTAGACGCTGTGGACGAGGGCCGCGATCGCGAGCAACGCGAAGATGCTGATGATGGCCCCCGCGACGCTCATCACGATGGGTTCCCGAAGGTCCCGGGCGCCCGTCGTCACCTGCGGCGATGCCTCCGACACCGTCGACTCGCCATCCGCTGACGGCGCCTGTGCAGCCTGCGGCTGGGCCGCCGGTCGGAACCCGAGTATGCCTCGGATCGTGACCGCAAGGCCCAGGACGAGGGCGGTCGAGGTCAATATGAACAGGAACGGGGGCAATTCGGTCATCCTGGCCGGGATGGTAGGACGGTGATCCGGGAAGGGACCCTGACCCGATGGTACGGGGCGCTTTGGTCCGGTCCGATGTGGTGCGGACCGGCGAGCGGCGACCGTCGCGGCCTCGATGATATCCTTCGCGCCGGCGCTCCCTGCGGGCACCTGATCGACCGCACCGCCCACGCGTGACGGTCGACTCCGCTCCGGCGTAGCTCAGTGGTAGAGCGGGTGACTGTTAATCACCTGGTCGTAGGTTCGAATCCCTCCGGGCGCGCCACTGTCTTGAGTCGCGACATGTGCGACACATGAGTCGGGACATCGGCGACACCGATGGCCTGGCCGTGGCGTCACTCGGTCGCCCGAGACCCCGGCCATCGGCCGGGGTCTCTTCGCTGGTTGCGCCAGTAGAGCCTCTCGGGCTCGATGCGGTGCGTGGACAGGACCTCGCCCGTGTCGAGGGCGACGACGGTGACCTCGCGCTCGTCGACGATGGCGAGGACGCGCCGACGGGCGTGGGCGGCCCCGACCCCCAGGTGATGCAGGCGGCCGGCCCGGCGCAGGGTGATCCGGCCGCCGCGGTCGATCAGGTCGTAGCGGAGCCGGAAGTGGCCCGGGGCGCCGCGCCCGGCCGGGTGCGCCTTGGGGCTGCGCCGCGTAGGCCTCGGCAGGGGTGATCCGGCCGATCGCCCGGTGCGGCCGGTGCTCGTCGTAGTCGAGGCGGAAGGCATCGAGCTGCGCCTGCAGCTCGGCCAGGGTGCGCGCCGCCGGCTGGTGCCCGAGCCAGCGCTTGAGGGTCTGGTGGAAGCGCTCGACCTTGCCCTGGGTCTGGGGATGGCCGGGTGCCCCGTTCTTCTGGCGGATGCCGAGGTACGCGAGCAGGTACTCGAAGCCGTTGCGACCGCCGGTGAAGCGCGACGTGTAGACCGCAGCCGTTGTCGGTGAGCGTGGCGGCGGGCCAGCCGTGCTCCTCGCCGGCGGCCGTGAACGTGGCCACGACGTCGTCGCCCGAGACCCGCCCGAAGGCCGTGCAGCCGAGCAGGTAGCGGGAGTGGTCGTCGAGCCACGAGCAGATCTCGACCTCGGTCCCGTCGGCCAGGCGCCAGTGGGTGAAGTCGGACTGCCACAGCTCGTTGGGCGCCGCGGCCTCGAAGCGGATCCACGAGCTGCGCGGGCGCTTGCGCGGCTCGGGGACGACCAGGCCCGCCGCGTGGAGGATGCGCCGGATGGTCGAGGTCGACGGGACCGGCTGAGCCCTCGCGCCCGAGGTGCCAGGCGATCGTCACCGGGCCGGCATCGAGCCCACCGGCGGTGAGCTCGGTGCGCAGCGCGACGATCCGCTCGCGGACCTGCTCCGGCGTCCGGCCGGGGCTGGTGCGTGGCCGGCGCGAGCGCGGCTCGAGGGCCTCGAGCCCGCCGTCACGGTAGCGGCGGAGCAGGCGCTGGAGATGCTGACGACTGAACCCGTACTCGGCCGCGGCGGCGGTGACGGACAGCTGCGCGGAGACGACCTTCAGGACGGCGACCCGATGCTTCGACATGCGCCCGACTGTCACGCATGTCCCGACTCACCTGGCGCCTATCACCTGTCGCCTATGTCCTGGACTCAGACACCCTCGCCGGAGCCAACCTCCACCCCGCGCTTCGGTCGCACCCTACAGCGAGGAAGACCTGGCAGCAGCCGTGTCCACGACAGGTGCACGGACCGGCCCGTCGTTGTACGAGATGGCCGGGGGATGCGGAGCACCCTGGGCATGCGGGATGGCTTGGGCCTGTCTGTGCGGCGACTTGCTACCGCGACTTCCTGCCCAGGGCGGCGGCACCCGATGGGTCATCAGAAGACCCGCCGGAGATGGTGCCGTCTCCGCGGTCGCACGATCGCACGTGGCTGACTCTGCCGCCACGATTTTCTGCGCGGTTGCGCAGCGCATCTGGGCACCACATGTGACATGACGGGTCGCGGGACGCTCACACTCACGAGGTGGCGCAGATCCTCACGGAGTCGACGGGCATCCTCGTGACCTCAGAACGGGTAAGGGTGACTGCCACTCTGGACCGTGACCCATTTGAGTTCGGTGAACTCATCAAGGGCAGCCATGCCCCCGAAACGGCCCCAACCGCTGTCCTTGACCCCTCCGAACGGCATCTGGGGCTCGTCGCCGACTGTCTGGTCGTTGACGTGGATGATGCCCGCCTCGATCCGATCGGCGAGTGCGAGGCCCTTGTCTGGATCACTGGTGATGATGCCCGCCGAAAGGCCGTAGGCGGAGGCGTTCGCCCGCTCGATGCCGACGTCCTCGTCGTCGACGACCTCGATCACGGCCACCGGCCCGAAGGTCTCATGCCTGGCGAGATCGCTCGTCTCGGGAACATCGGCGAGTAGCGTCGCAGCGTAGATCAGGCCCTTCGACGTCCCGCCCGCGAGCAATCGAGCGCCGTCCCCGACGGCATCGCGCACACGCGAGGACACCGTGTCGAACGCATCCTGGTTGATCAGGGGCCCGATGATGGTGTCCATCTCGCCGGGGTCCCCCATCTTGAGGCCTGCGACCTTGGCAGCCAGTCGTCCGCTGAACTCGTCCGCGATCGGCGCCTCGACGATGATGCGTCGGGTCGACATGCAGATCTGGCCCTGGTGCAGATAAGCGCCGAAGGCGGCAGCATTCACGGCGAACTCGATGTCCGCATCGCGCAGGATCAGTAGTGGATTCTGCCCCCCGAGCTCGAGAACGACCCGCTTGAGGTTCCGGCCCGCGGCCTCCGCGATCCGACGACCGGTGCTGCTCGAACCTGTGAAGTTGATTCGCCGGACCCTTGGGTTCTCGGCGAACTCGTCACCGACCTTGGACCCATCGCCGGGCGCATGGGTGATGACGTTCAGGACGCCATCCGGCAGTCCGGCCTCCGCCATGATCTCGGCCCACAGCAGACCCCCCACGATGGGCGAATCCTGTGACGGTTTCAGCACCACGGTGTTGCCGGCCACCAGGGGAGATGCGATGGAACGGGCCGAAAGGATGAGCGCGGCATTCCAGGGCGCGATCGCGGCCACGACGCCCACGGGTCGACGGACTCCCATCGCGAATGTCCCCGGGTTGTCGGACGGGATGACCTGTCCGACCGGGGAGTACGCCAGACCAGCTGCCTGGCGGAAGAGGCCCGGCACGAAGCCCATCTGGAACATCGCGAACCCGAACGTGCATCCGGTCTCGGTCGCGAGGAGTGCCACTACCTCATCGCGACGTCGTTCGAGGATGTCCGCAGCCTGCAGGAAGATGCGTTGTCGCAGTGACGGCGGTGTCTTCGACCACGCTGGAAACGCGGCCGCTGCCGCATCCACTGCAAGTCGGGCGTCGTCACGATCGCCGCTCGCGATGGTCGCCACGACGTCACCAGTGAACGGGTTCCGATCGTCGAACGTGCTGCCGCTGCTGGCCCTCACCCACGACCCACCGATGAAATGGTCGCGACGCGGCGGCTGCTCGGATCTGGGGTCCCTGTCCATGAGATCGGTCTCCTCTCTGCTCGTGCCTATGCCATCTGGAGCACGGGCTTGATCACGGCGCCGTTCTCGGCGTCGTGGACCGCCCGCTCGATGAGATCGAAGTCGTAGGTGGCGACGATGCGGTCGACCGGGAACTTGCCCTGCCTCCAGAGTTCCACGAGCCGCGGGATGAAGAGTTGCGGGATGCTGTCGCCCTCCACCAGGCCTCGTACTGTGCGTCCCGGGATAAGGATGCTGTTCATGTCCAGCGCGACCTCGGTCCCGAACGCGGCTGCGCCGATCAACCCGCACTGGCCGGTCGGTGCCAGGCACTCGACGGCCTGGCGCAGCACCTTGGGCGAGGCCGTGACCTCAAGGCTGTAGTCGGCACCACCCTTGGTGATCTCGACAATTCGTTGGACCGCATCCTCGCTACTCGCGTCGATCACGTGGGTAGCACCCAGATCACGAGCCACCTCCAGGCGCTGTGACTTGAGGTCCACTGCGATGATGGTCGTGCAGCCCGAGAGAACCGCAGCCATGGTCGCGGCGAGGCCCACCGAGCCCGCTCCGAACACCGCGATGCTGCTGCCTGCCGGGGGCCGCAGCGAATTGAGAACGGAGCCTGCACCCGTCTGGATACCGCAGCCGAACGGTGCCACGACCTCGAACGGGATGTCGTCAGTCAACTTGACCGCGCTTCGCACATTGGCGACGGCATGGGTCGCAAAGCTCGATTGGCCGAAGTAGTTGGCATGGATCGACTCACTACCCCGCGATAGCGGACTCGAGCCGTCGGGCCTGCACGACCCGAAATTCCGGGCGAAGAAGTCGCCGCAGTACGAGGGTCGTCCGGCGAGGCAGTAACGACAGGCTCCACATGAGTTGAAGCTCAGGCTGACGCGGTCTCCGGGCGCGAAGCCATCGACGCCCGAACCCACCTCCACCACGGTCCCAGCGCCCTCGTGCCCGAGGACCGCGGGGAGTGGCACCGGATACCACTGATCGCGGACAACGATATCGGTGTGACACACGCCTGCCGCGGCGACCTTGACCAGGAGCTCATCGGAGCGCAGCGGGCCCAGCTCCAATCGCTGCAGGGCGAATGGACCGCCCTTGGCATCGACGACCGCTGCAGTGATATTCACGATCGCACCTCGAGTCGGCTGGGGCTGCCTGGATCGGATGAGCTGGGTGGCTCGCCGGAACGCATCGACGATGACTCGCGGACCCAGTAACCGATGGGAGCCAGGGGGATGTGGAACCGGTCGGTGAGCGAGCCCCAGATACCGCGACGGAGGAACAGCGCGAACAGGATCGCTGTCGCACCCAGCCCGATGAAGTACCAAACCCCTCCATCGCCGAACTGCTCCTGCAGCAGGAACAGGATCAGCGCGCCGATGATCGGACCCTCGAAGGTCCCAAGACCCCCGACCAGGACCATGAAGATCATCATCGCTGTCCACTGGATGGAGAAGATCGTGTTCGGCTGGATGAACAGCGTGTTCGCCAGGATGGCTGCGCCCGCAGCTCCACAGCCCGCACTCGTCAGGACGAAGAGGAGGCGCTTGCTGGACAGCACCCGGACACCCAGCGAGGCGGCAGCGTCCTCATCATCCCGGATGGCCTGGATGGCAACGCCCTGCCGGCTGCGCAACAGCACGAACAGCATGAGTAGTCCTCCGGTCGCGGCAGCCAGCACCCACCAGTACGTGAACGTCACCCGTTCTTCGGGCGTGCCCGTGCCGAGTGCGGTCAGGGAGATGCCAGTGCCTCCGCCGATGGACATGTCGAACGACACGAATTGCCGGAAGATCTCGGCGATGACCCACATCGCGATGGCAAACTCGCCACCACGCAACCGGAGCACCAGGAACGACGTCAGGTATGCGATGCCGGCGGTGACGGCGATGGCAACGACCATGGCCGAATAGCCGTCGACCCCAGCCCGGCTGAGATACAGCGTGGCGTAGGCGCCCACACCGATAAAGGCCTGCTGTCCGACCGAGACCAGGCCGCCGTAGCCCGCGAGGCCGTTCCACATCGCGGCCATGAGGATCAGGATCCAGAGCCCGGTCAACTTCTGCGTGATGGCCGCGTCGACAAGACCCGGCACCACGAACAGGCCAAGGACGAGAACGCCGATCAGTGACGTCCGGATCGCGGAAGCCTGCGTCCAGCGATACACCTGTGCGCCCGCCACGGCCGTCAACGCCGCCACGTCCTGGGCCTGATGACTTGCCCGCTGCGCAGGATGAGCACTCCTAGGAAGACCAGGTTACCGAACAGGATCGAGTACTGTGGGTTGATCTGCGCGCCGATCGTCTGGGCTACGCCCAGCACGATGCCGCCCAGCAACGTGCCCCACAGCGACCCCAGGCCACCGATGATGACCGCCTCGAACGCGAAGATGAGCTGGCTCGGCCCGGACAGCGGTGCGAAGCTCGAGCGCATGCCGAAGAAGGTGCCCGCGATGGTGACGGTGCCGATGGCGATGGCCGTCGCGAGGGCGTACATGTGCTTGGAGTCGATGCCGATGAGGCCTGCCGTATCGGGGTCCTGAGCGGTCGCGCGCATGGCGCGCCCAAGATCGGTGCGGGTCAGGAAGAGCTGCAGCCCACCCAGCAATCCCACCGCGACGAGAAAGATGACCAGGCCCAGGATCGGGATAGTCAAGCCCTTGGTGACCCGGAAGCTGGCCGTCGTCAAGGCACCCGCATCGAGCGACCTTGTATCCGGCGTGAACACCTGGAGCAGGAGGTTCTGGATGATGATGGCCAGCCCGAATGTGGTCAGGAGCGGGATCAGGGGTCCCGCGCGCAGGCTTCGGTCGAGCAATGTCCGCTGCAGGAGGTAGCCGAGGCCTGCCATGGCCAGCACGGCGAGCGGGAGCGCGAGGAACGGCGTGATGCCGAGTGCCGTCGACAGCACAAGGACGAGGTATGCGCCGAGGACGGCAAGGTCGCCATGCGCGAGGTTGATGATGCGCATGACCCCGTACATGCAGCGACAGGCCACACGCGAACAACGCGTACAGTCCCCCGAGCAGCACGCCTGCGACAACGGCGTTGACCCAGATCATGGGACGCGGGTGGTTGGTCGACGGAGCCCGAAGTACGCCTCGGTGATCTCGTCACGTGTCGAGCTCGGTCGAGGTCCCCTGGAGGACGACGCGCCCCTCGAGCATGCACGCCACCCGACCTGCCATCTCCATCGCCCGGCGCAGGTCCTGTTCGACCAGGATGACTGTGGCACCGCCCTGCGGCGATGAGGCCCGCGAGCGATCGATAGACGACCTCGACGGCAACCGGTGAAAGTCCGAGAGACACCTCGTCGAGGAGAAGCAGACGCGGGATTGGACATCAAGGCGCGGCCGATGGCGGTGGCCTGCTGCTCGCCGCCAGACAGGTTGGAGGCACGTCGACGGGCCAGCGGGCGCAAGACGGCGAATGCATCGAGCACGGTCTCGACGCTCCAGGGCCCGGGCAGTCCCTTGCCGGCCGCCACCCGGAGGTTCTCTTCAACGGTGAGGTCCGGGAAGAGTCGGCGTCCTTCCGGGTACGAGGGCGATGCCAAGCTTGACCCGCCGGTACGCTGGGAGGTCGGTGATGTCGACACCGTCAAATCCTATGGTCCCCGAGGACGCGGGATGCGCGCCGGCGATCGCCCGCAGCAGCGTGGTCTTGCCGGCACCATTCGCCCCGACCAACGCCAGGGTGGAGCCCTCGTCCACGGACAGGGAGACCCCGCGCACGGCCGTCAATGCACCGTGGCGAAGGTCGAGCGACTCGACCTCGAGCAGGCTCACCGGCGTCGCCCTAGATAGGCGTCGATGACCTTGGCGTCCTTGAGCACCTCGTCCGGGTCACCATCGGCGATGACGCGCCCAGCATCCATGCAGATGAGGCGATCGATGGCCTGGACGAGCACATGGACGATATGCTCGATCCAGACGATAGTGATGCCCTGCCTCCGCAGGAGCTGGATGGTCTCCAGCAGTTCCTCGGCCTCGGCGTCCGTCAGGCCGCCACCGATCTCGTCGAGCAGCAGGACCTGCGGCCCGGCGGCCAGCGCTCGAGCAAGCTCCAGGCGCTTGCGGTGGAGCAGCCCTAGCGACGATGCCTGCCGGTTCGCGATCGGCAGCAGGCCCGTGGTCTGGAGCACCGTCAGGCATCGCTCGTATCCGGCTGGTCCGTGGAGCCCGGCACCTGCCGTGGCGCCCACATAGACGTTCTCGAAGAGTGTCATGTTCGCGAACGGTCGCGGCACCTGGTGGGTCGCTCGCGATCCCGAGCCGGCAGCGTTCCGCCGCCGTGGAACTGGTCACGTCGGCACCCCGGAACAAGATCGACCCGGCAGCAGGCGCATTGGCGCCGGCCAGCACGTCGAGCAGCGTCGTCTTGCCGGCGCCGTTGGGGCCCACGATGCCGACGGCGCTGCCCGCCTCCACCGCAAGGTCGACCGCATCGAGCACGACCAACCGACCATACCGCTTGTCCAACGAGCGGCCTTCGAGGATCGGCTGTCCTTCCGGTGGAGGAGACGCGGTCACCGGATATGGATCAGGATCGGTAGGGCACGAGCTCGGCCGCGATGGGCACGTTCGGGTCGGTCGCGTTCTCGACGATGAAGAAGTCCAGCGGGAAGTCGCCCGACGTCGCCTCGAGCCACTGCCCGCCGATGATGGGGGCCGGTGACACGTTCGGGAACGGCCCGGCTGCGAAGTTGATCTTCCCGATGGGGGTGTGATATCGAGCGCGCCGATGGCAGCCGCCAACGCGGTCTTGTCCTTGGGGTCACTCGCAGCAGTCATCGCGCTGGTCGCTGCGTCGAACAAGGCCATCGTGGTCCCGAGGTCCTGGTTCCACTGCCGACCGGTCGCCGTGGTGTAGCCGCTGCCCAGGTCCGCCGACGAGATACCCGTGAACGCTGACGAATACGGGAAGGTGGGTGTCCAGTAGGCGGCGCTCGC
This sequence comes from uncultured Chloroflexia bacterium, assembly GCA_963760625.1. Classification (GTDB taxonomy): domain Bacteria; phylum Chloroflexota; class Limnocylindria; order Limnocylindrales; family CSP1-4; genus JAFMJV01. The sequence continues at coordinate 192,884 of CAVXDU010000012.1, read as the reverse complement.
CAGCCCAGGCCCAAGATCACCCAGGGCTTCGATCTGCGACGGGAACAGTCCAGTCTTGGCGATCTGGGCGATCAGGGGCACGTAGCCCTGCTGGGCGGCCTGCTTCCAGAACGTCGCGAAGTCGGGCGGCAGGGGGAAGGTGTTGAAGACCTGGCAGTCCTCGATCAATGAACTTGGCAATCTGGGCCGAGAAGTCGTTGGTGCCGTCCTCGTACGGACCCGGGTCGACGATGGTGTAACCGGCGGCCGTGAGGGCGGGTCCAAGCGCTGCACGGATTCGCATTCCCGTCCGCGTCGTTCGGCCACATCACGCCGACCTTCTTGTTCGTCTCGACCGGCCCACCCCACATCGAGATGTAGGTCTTGGCGAACTCGGCGACACCGAAGCTGAAGTGATACGTGAACTTGAAGGGCACGGGGTTCGCCGGATCCTTCTGGCGGGGGAAGAAGAATGCTTCCACGGTTCGACCGTGGAGATGAACGGCACGCCTGCAGCTTCGCAGGCATCCGCGATGGGGTTGTTGTTCTCGGGTGTCGATGTCGCCAGCACCAGGTCGACCCCATCCGAGTTGATGAGGTCATTGGCGACTTGGGCGGCAGTAGCGGGTACCGATTTGCCGTCCTTCTGGATGATGGTCACCGCATAGTCCTTGCCACCGGCCGAGAAACCCTCGTTGAGCTTCTGCTGGACCAGCCCGATGACATAGGCATCCGGTTCGCCGAAGCTGGCGGCACCCCCGGTCTGAGGGCTCGACGAATCCGATCTTGAACGGGATGCCGGCAGCGGTGCTCTGGGCGGTGGCCACGTTGGCCAACCCGATGCCGCCGAGGGCTGCCGCGGCACCGCCTGCCGCGGCAGCCTGCAGGACCTGCCTACGAGAGAGGATCGATCCCACCAGGGTTGTCACGCTCGGCCATCAGTCTGTCTCCCTCCACGAGCGCCTTCCGGGATGTTCCCGCCCGAGCGAGTCGTCCGTCACCTTCCTTCGGGCGCCTGTAGAGGGAGGTGAACGCATCGGAACAGTGTCATCTCGGCCATCAGCGATGGTCGGACGACCCTATGGAAGCGCATCCTAGGTTGCAAGGCGACTGTCCACTGGGTGGACGGCAACCTTGCCCGCTTCAAGTGCGGCCAGTACCGTGTCAGCCTCGGCTACGAGATCGAGGAGCGACATGGTATCGTCAGGTCCGGTTGCCTACGCCATCCCAGACCGTCGGACCCTACTTCGGGTTCAGTCTGCCGTCGGCCGATGGCCACCTGGTGGTCCCACACGGCCACGACGGTGCGATATGGGTCCGAGGCCGAGTCACTGACGGTGATGGTGCACCGGTCCCGGACGCCCTCATCGAGACCTGGCAGGCGGACCCGTTGGGCACGTTCCCCGACCCTGAGCGGACTCGGCCAGGACGGCTTCCGCGGGTTCGGACGTTGCCCAACCGACGAGCGAGGCCGATACGCCTTCCTGACGCTCGTGCCCGGTCCCGTGCCGGGCGCGGATGGTCGACCCCAGGCGCCACACATCGGCGTCGCCGATATTCGCTCGCGGCCTTCTCCGGCCGTTGATCGCAAGGATGTACTTCCCCGGCGACCCAGCCAACGAATTGGACCGGCTGCTGGTGGCATTACCGGCCGACGTCCGGCCGACATTGCTGGCCATCCCTGCGGACGACGGCTTCTGCTTCGACATCCGATCTGCAGGGTGAAGGCGAGACTGCCTTCTTCGTTCTCTAGCCGGGCGCGTCCACCATCGTGCTGGATCGAGGTCCCGGAGCTGCAGGCGCCACTGAGCATGTCTGGCTTCGTGCCATGGCCGAGGTCGAGGCTGCCCTCGCCGGGGCGGAGGCCGAGGTCGGCATCATCCCCGTCGCCGACGCCGAGAGCGATCGAGCGCGCACTGCGAGGACATCTCCCTTGACGTCACCGCTATCCACGACGAGGTGGCCTTCACCGGAACACCGGTCATGGCCCGCTGCTCTGGTCGCATCCGTGCATCCGTGTCGGCCCGTACATCGCGGGAATCGGTGCATGTAGGAGCCACGAGCCAGGACATCGTCGATACGCGACCATGGTGGTCGCCTCCGATCCTGGCTGACGATCATCGCCGACCTGCGCGGCGCGGAGCCGCGGGAGCTGCGCTCGCCATCGAGCACAGGACGACCCCGATGGCCGCTCGGACCCTGCTGCAGCAGGCGGCTGCCCACGACCTTCGGGCTCAAGGCGGCAGGCTGGATGTCGGGTCTCGATCGGGCCCTCCGACCTCGACGAGGTCCGGCGCACTGCGCATCTCGCGATCCAACTCGGTGGCGCCGCCGGTACACTGGCCGCCTTCGAGATGCACGGACGGCGCGTCGGTCGGTCGCTCGCCCAGCGGCTGGCCCTCAGGTCGACCGTGCTGCCATGGCATACCGAGCGGACGCAGATCGGTCGGCTGCGGGCGTCACTCGCCGTCGCCGCTGGATGTCGTGATGAAGGTCGCGGGCGATGTCGTGTCGCTCGCGCAGACCGGAGATCGGCAGGTCGCCGAGGGCGTGGCGGGCCGGGGCGGTTCTCGGCGCTGCCGCACAAGCAGAACCCGGTCGCCGCGGTCGTGGCTCATCGCAACGCGGTCAGCACGCTCGCGGGCCTCGCAGGTACTGCTCGTCGGGTCGATGGCGCAGGAGCACGAGCGCGCGGCGGGAGCTGCATGCCGAATGGGCGCCCTGCTGTCAGTCCTCTCGGCACCGCGAAGTGCGGCCGCATGGCTCCGGGACTGTCTGAGCACCTCCAGGTGCGATCCCGACCGTGATGCGCGCGGAACCTCGTGGCCGACGGTGGCACCATGCTCGCAGAGCGAGTGGCCTAGAGCTGACACTGACGCTCGGCCGCCGGTCAGCGCGGGCGGTCGTCACCGCGGCCGCATCCGACGCGGCCGACGGCGTCCCATCCGTGGACGCACTCATGGCGCGGGCGGGCGGGGCGTCCGGTCCTGGACCGCGACGCGTTCCTGCGCCTGCTCATCCCGAAGGCTATCTCGGTGAGGCGGCCGCTCCTGGTCGACGACGCGTTGCTGCGCGCACGAACAGGACTGCATGGGCATGACTGGCGACGTCGACTCTCCGACACTCGTTCGCGGTCGGCCAGACGCTCCGATCCTCGTCCTCGACCCATGCCATCGGCACGTCGAGGGACGATGTGGGCGCCGCAACGCGTTGCGCTCGAGGCGCACTACCGGGTCGTCTTACGTCGATCTCCGCGGACATGGTGGCGTCGCCTGTCCCGCTCGGACCGTACGGCATCGACGAACTCGGCCGCGACGTCGATCGCGTTGACTGGACCGGCTCGAGATACCGCACGCGCCTCGATGTGTGGCCTATCCCTCGGGGGCATGGTCGCCCTCTGGCTCGGTGCCCACGCGCACGGAACGGGTCGATCGCCTGGTCATCGCCGCTGCGTGTGGCCCGGCCGGCATCGCCGAGGCCTGGATCGACCGCGCGCGTCTGGTGCGCGTCGGCGGCACCCAGGCGGTGTCGGACCTGGTCGTCGAGCGATGGGGCTACGTCGACAGGGCAGCGAAGGTCGGCGTGCCATGGTGCGCGGCATGCTCGCTGGCTACGGCGCCGGAAGGCTACGCTGGTGCTGCGAGGCGATCGCGGGGATGGACCTTCGGCCGGCCCTGCCCAAGTGACGGCAAGCACACTCATCCTGACAGGTGCCGATGACACGGCGGCCCCACCGTCGCGTCGCCGAGGATCTCGCGATGTCCATCCCGGACGCCTCGCTGCGGATCATCGTCGGGGCAGCACACCTCGCCAACGTCGAGCGCCCGGAGGCGTTCACGACCGCGATCCTGGGACATCTACAGGAGGTGAAGACATGACGACATCCGACGACGAACGGGCGAGCCAGGGTATGACGATCCGGCGCGAGGTCCTCGGCGACGAACACGTCGACCGCGCGAACGCGGCGACAACCCGCTTCGCTGCCCCATTCCAGGACTTCATCACCCGCACTGCCTGGGGTGACATATGGGCGCGCCCAGGCCTCGACCGACGGACGCGGTCCTGCATCACCCTTCGCCATCCTTACCACGTTGCGGGCCGAAGGCGAGATCCCGCTGCACGTCCGAGCCGCCGCTGCGGAACGGGCTCACCGAGCAGGAGATCGCCGAGGTCCTGCTGCACACGACCATCTATGCGGGGTCCCTGCCGGCAATGCAGCATTCGACCATCGCACAGCGGACCCTGGTCCGGACCACAGGGCCCTGGAACGCCGACTGATCAGGGAAGCGGCAGCCCGACGTAGTTCATGGCCAGGTCGCGTGCCGGCTGGCTCGGAGGTGCACACGGCGTGGAGCCGAGCACGCTGGAGGCGATCGCGGAACGGGTCCGTGCCCGGATAGCGGTGCAGCATCGCGCTCATGTAGTTCGAGAAGTCCTGGGCGCGCCATACCCGCTCAAGACAGGCATCGGTGTAGCCATCGAGTTCAGGGCACGCGAGCCAGTCCGGTACCAAGCCGCGATGGCGCGCGAGGACGAAGACATCGGCCACCGCCAGATTGAGCCCTTGCGCCCGTCGCCGGCACGATGTGGGCTGCGTCCCCGGCCGAGGAATAGCTGCCCGAACTGGATCGGCTCGACGACGAAGCTGCGCATCGCGGCGATGCCCTTCTCCATGACCGGCCCGTCCCGGAGTTGCCCAGCCATCGTCGCGGGCGAGTCGAAGTCGCAGTTGGTCCCAGATGCGGTCGTCCGACCAGTCCCCGATGTCCGCGTCCGGCTCTACCTGGATGTAGAGTCGACTGACGGTCGGCGACCGGAGGCTGTGGAGCGCGAATCCGAGATCGTGACGGGCGTAGATGAGTTCGTCGGTCGATGGCGCGACGGCCGCCAGGATTCCGAGCCAGGCAAACGGGAACTCGTGGTGGTATTCGGTGAGGCATCCCCGGTGGGATCGTCGCACGCGATACCCCGTGGAAGCCGTCACAGCCCGCGATGAAGTCGCACTCGACGGACACCTCAGCGCCTGCCTCGAGGAAAGCCATCGAGGGGAGGTGGGTGTCGAGATTCCTGAGCTGGACCGCGGCGACCTCGAACCGGATGTCGGCCCCGGCGGCTAGCCTCGTCTCGATGAGGTCCTTGACCACCTCCTGCTGGCCGTAGATGGTGATGGTCCGGCCGTCGGCGAGGATCCGCCGGGATCCGGTGGCCGTGACCGTCGTAGCGCACTTCGATGCCCGTGTGGACGAGACCTTCGCGATCCATGCGGACCGACACGCCCGTCTGTCGCATCAGGTCGACCGTGCCCTGTTCGAGCACGCCTGCGCGCACACGATGCTCCACGTAGTCGCGGCTGCGGTCCTCCACCATGATCGACTCGATGCCCTCGAGATGCAGCAGGTGCGACAGGAACAGGCCCGCCGGACCGGCACCGACGATGCCGACCTGCGTGCGGAGGTTCACGATCCCGGGCCGTTAGTCGTCATCAGCGGTCTCGAACGGTGTGGCAGCACGTCCACGGAGCACGATGTCGAAGCTGTAGCCGAGCGCCCACTCGGGCACCGTCTCAGCGAGGTCGAACCGCGCCATGAGACGGTCCCGGCCTCTGGCATCCGGGACGGAGTTGTATATAGGGTCCAAGGGCAGCAGGGGATCGCCTGGGAAATACATCTGCGTCACGAGGCGCTGTTCAAAGGCCCGTCCGAACACGGAGAAGTGGATGTGTGCCGGTCGCCAGGCGTTCGGATGGTTGCGCCACGGATAGGCACCCGGCTTGATTCGACACCAACCGGAAGTTGCCACTGGCATCGGTCAGTACCCTGCCGCTACCCGTGAAGTTCGGGTCCAGCGGGGCCGGATGGTCATCGACCTGATGTGCGTATCGACCTGCAGCATTGGCCTGCCATACTTCGATCAGGTACTCGCTGACCGGCCTGCCGTCACTGTCGAGCAGCCGGCCAGCCACGACGATGCGCTCGCCCAGCGGTTCGCCAGCATGCTGCCGGGTCAGGTCGGAGTCGAGCTCGGCCACTTCGCTGCCCCCGAACACCGGTCCCGTGAGTTCGGTCATACCTACGAGGCTATCAACCCAAAGGTCCTGCGTGGTGCGCGTGATCGTGTCGACAGGTAGTCGGGATACAGCAAGGGCGGATCTACCTGGTCGGTCTCCGCGGGGTCAAGGCTAACTCGGCTTCGCACGTCCGCGTCCTTCCGGGCTGACGGGGAGGGCATGTCAACTGGGGCCGCGTCGCGGCCGGTGCCGGACGACGCTAGGAGGCGCTACCTGGGTTGGCAAGTCGTCCGTCCACTGGGTGGACGGGATAGCGCCTACCAACGGTAGCCCGTGCCACTCCTGGATGCCTCACCGACTCGCCTGGTGATGCCGCTTGCAACGGCCCGGACAGCGATCGCCAGTGACCTCGCGTCAGCACCGCGACTGGCGACGACGAGTGACACGGCTCCGACGACACGTTCGTCCGGCGCAAGGATGGCCGCTCCCACGGATACCGCGCCCATGGTCATCTCATCGCGCGTGGTGGCGTATCCCCGTTCGCGAACTTCGACAAGGCACTTGCGGAGCGTGTCGCCATCCGTGATGGTGTGCGGGGTCATTTCGGGCAGGCCACGCGCGACGACCTGATCGACGAACTCTGGCGTCGCGTAGGCCAGGAGGACCTTTCCCACCCCGGTGGCGTGCAGGGGAAGTCGCCGTCCCGGCCTGGTCAGCGACCGCCACCGACCTGGGGCCCCGGATCCGCTCGATGTACAGCGCGTCGTATCCATCGAGAACGGCCAATTGGACGTTCTCATGGGTCGCCTCGTACAGGTCCTGTAGGAACGGCAGCGCGATCTCGCGGAGGGTGGAATGGGCGCTGGTCAGCGTGCCGAGTTCCCACAGCCAGCCGCCAACCCGATACGCGCCCGCGTCGTCCAGTTCCAAGGCCCCGTTCGCACGCAGTTCCCTAGCCAACCGATGAACCGTGGTCATCGGCAGGCCGGTCCGCCGAGATAGCTGCGCCCGCGTCAGGCCGGTCTCGGCGGTCCGCAGGGCAGCAAGGATCGCGAAACCCTTGCTCAGTACACTCCGCCCTGGTTCCCTGTTGTTCCCGCTCATCGGTCCCCGTGGGCAACTATCAGCAACGATGGCTGGCCATCGGCTCCAGGCGCACCGTCGTCAGGCGGCTCGCGGTTGTCATGTTGGCACGCCTGCATCGGGAGGTGGCGCATTCGCCGCAGGCTTGAGGAGCCGCCACTCGCCTACACCACGGTGGGGGTCCATCCGAAAGTAGCCTACATAGTTCAGCCTCGGGACTTGCTGCCCAGGCTCCGTACGGTGGCATTCGCCGAATTGGGGTTTTCGGGACTCACTAGAATTGACCCATGGCGTCCCGACGGAAGCCAGCAGGGAGCTCCTCGACCCGCGACGGTCCCGGACGGAGCCACGCGTCGTCGTCGATGTCGCCCGGCATCGCCAGCGCACGCCTCGAGCGCCCAGCGGGCTGACCGCGGAGTCCCTGGCTGCCTGGTACGCGGCTTCCTGCTGCTCCGGCGTGCCCGCGTAGGTCCGTGTCCGGGTGGGACCCGCCATGGTGACCCCTCCCTCAGCCTACTGCCCGGGGCAGCCGTAGCAGTCGTCGGGCCTGTCGTTGGAGAACGTCACGTCGGTCAGGGTGGCGTGGCCCTGGTGGGCGCCGTCGGCGGGACGTACTCGTACATGCCGCCACCCGCGCCCGCGATGTTGTCCCTGATGACGACATGGGCGAGTTCGAGGTTTTGGCCGCCACCGGCGGTGCCGATGCCGCCATCGAGGCCGGCCGCGTGGTTGTCCGCGATGACGGAGTCCGAGATCCTCGACCTGGGTGCCCGGATTCCCCGGCACCACGCTGTAGATCCCGCCCCCCGCCGCCGGGGCTGCTGTTGCCGGTCACCCTCGAGCGGCGGATGGTCATGTACTCGTCGTTGGCGATCCCGCTGCCCTGGTTGCCGCGCAGCACCGAGTCCAGGACGGTCAGGGCACCGGAGTTGCGGATGCCGGCGCCACCGTTGTCCCGGATGGTCGACCGCAGGACCGTGGTGTGCTTCTTCTGGAAGTTCCCGATGCCGTCGCCCCCGTTGTCGGCGATGACGGAGTCCTTGACCAGCAGCCTGGCGCCGTTATAGATGCCGATCCCGGTGTTGTCCCGTACCCGGGAGTGGTCGAGCGTCAGGCCGCCGGCGACCATGAGGTCCAGGTCGAGGTCGATGCCCATGCCGTTGTCGCGCACGGTCGGGCCCGTGCTTGACGAAACAGGTATGGACGCAGGCTAGGCCTACAGCACGACCATCCGGATGCGGTTGTTCCCGGCATCGACGATGTACAGGACGCCGTCGTGGACGGCTACGCCGTTCGGGGACGCTCAGCTGGGCATCGACCGCCGTCCCGCAGTCGCCGGCGAAGCCCGGTTTCCCGGTTCCGGCCACGGTGGAGATGACGCCACTGGTATCGACCTTGCGCACGGTCTCGTTGTCGGCGGAGAAATAGACGTCGCCGGCGTCATCGACGGCGATGCCATGTGATCGCCCGATCGCCGCCTCGATGGCCGATCCACCGTCGCCCGCGTATCCGGGCGAGCCGTTCCCGGCGAACGTCGTGATGATCCCGGTCGGATCGACCTTCCGGATCCGAGCGTTTCCCGCGTCGGGCAAATAGACGTTCCCCGCTTTGTCGACCGCCAGTGCGACCGGGTCGGGGCCGCCGTTGACCTGCGCTTTGGTCGCCGGACCGTCGTCACCGAAGAAGCCGAATCGTGCCGTTGCCGGCGAAGGCACGGACGATGCCACCCTGATCGACCTCGTGCCACCCCATGGTCCAGTCGTCGAAGTACATCTCGCCAGTCGGTCCGAAGGCCAGGTTGCTCGCGCTGATCAGGGCTCCGATGGCCGGTCCGCCATCCCCCGCCGAGCCTGCGACCCCGGTCCCGACCACCGGCACACTGGCCCCGGTCGGATCGATCTTCCAGATCCGGGCGGTGTTGAAGTCGGCGACGTAGAGGTTGCCCGCGGCGTCGAACGCGAGGCCGGTCGGAGAGGGGAACGTCGTGGTCGGCGTAGGCCCGAGGGCGGCTGTGGTGATGACACCATCGGAGCCGATGCGGCGGACGCCGTGCGACACCCCGGTGCCGTAGTACCCAGCCGAGTTGCCGACGTAGATGGCACCCGTCGGGTCGACGGCTATCCCGTACGGTGCGGATAGCGTCGCGGATACCGCGGGACCCTTGTCCCCGGCGATGCCGTCAACGCCCGTGCCGGCGATGGTCGCGATGTCGCCGCTCTTGAGCGTGGTTCCCGCGCGGGCAGGCGGTGGGCGGCATCGCGACGGCTGCGTAGACCGTGATCCGGTGGCGGCGACCTGACGATCTGTGAGCCGACGATCGGCGGCGCCCGCTCGCCAGCACGACCATCAACAGCGCGATCAGGAGCACCACCCAGACCCGCCGCATCGGCGGCGCGGTCGTAGGCTGCTGAGGTTCGAACGGTCATCGGAATCCACCTTCCTGGGGATGTCCAGGCGGGCCGCTGCCGCATGCGGTCGGACCGCCTGGAGGATGTCATCGAGATAGGTCGGGGGGTCCGTCCCTGCCAGGTCCACGAGACCCTGGGACACCTGGCGCTCGAGGGGATCGAGAGGGATCATGCGAACCGCCCCAGTGATGCCGCCGCCTGCGCCGGCTCGTCACCGGTCACCGAGGACCGGACGGCGATGAGCGATCGGTGCAGGCGCGACTTGGCCGTGCCGAGCGGGATGCCCAGCGCATCCGCCGCATCGGGCAGCGAGAGGTCGAGGTAGTAGCGCAGGACGAGGATCGCGCGCTGCTCCGGCTCGAGACGGCGGAGCACGCGGTCCAGGAGGTCGCGATCGATCACGGCGGCCGTGTCATCGGCCACCGGATGGATCGCCGAAGGGTGTCAGGGCGACCTCCACCACGTGCCGGCGCTGACGCCGCGCGGCGTCGATGCAGGCACGCATGGTGAGGCGATGGAGCCAGGCGTCGAACCGTTCCGGCTCGCGCAGGGTCGGCAGGTCGCGCCAGGCCTTGAGCATCGCGTCCTGGACCGCGTCTCGCGCGAGCTCCGTGTCCCGGACGATGAGGCGAGCGGCTGCGTCCAGCCGGGCCAGAGCCGCGCCGGCGAGCACGGCGAAGGCGTCATGATCGCCTCCCCTGGCTCGCTTGACCAGCTCCAGCTGTTCCACGATCGCCTCTTGGTGCGACGCGGCCTGGTGGTCGCGCTACAGGGTAATGGCGCTGGCGGGGTCGCGAATCGTTCCCGACGCCCAAAGATGACATATCCAGTTGCTAGTCCCCTCGTGGGGAGTCGATCTTGAGCACCTTCAGGTACCGGCCTGTGGCGAGGGCCTTCCGCCGCATGGCCGACCATTCCTACGCCGACCCGGGCGCACTCTGGGTGGCGCTCAGCAGTATCTACTGGGGCGCAGCATGCGCGCCCGGGATCGCTGGGGTCCGACGCTGACGCGTAAGTCCGCCTCAACGGCCACTCGCCGCACTTGGTCCGATGACCGAAGACGACGGCCTCGTGCGGCTCATGCTCATGCTCGATCGGCGGGACTATCCTCCGCGGTGTCGGAGACGGTGAGCTTCCGGCCCACGATGGAGGATGGCGCATGACTGGGCGTCGGGCGCGACGCCACGATCGTCCCCTTCATGAATGGCATTCCTCGATCAGTGCGAGAAGCCCGGGGCCATGCCGGGAAGGGTTGCGTTACCAGGTGTACCGCCGGGCCCCTTGCCATGCCCTGGGTCGAGACCATCCGAACGGGTAGGGCAGGGGAGGAGCGCGATGTCCTGGGACGAGTCGGACCTCGGAGGCTACCGAGGGGTCGGCAACGAGCGGCCCCGTGGACCGGCGGAGGTCAAGCCCGGACTCGATCCGGGGCTCGCCGTCGTCCGGTTCGTCTTCGACGCCATGCGCATCGACGCCGAGTGGAGCACCCGGGACACGCGCGGCTTCGTGTGGTGGGGACACGAGCACGCGCAGCGGGTCTGGGCCGACGCCGGCAGGGACGATCACGGGGTGCGCATCTTCCGGGTCTTCGCCCGGACCGAGGTGCTTCGCGGGGTCGGTGACGATGGGCGCGCGATCGAGGCGATCGACCGCGTCGACCGCACCGCGGCCACCAGTGCGCTGGTGCTCGATCCGGGTGCCCGCACGGTCGACCTCGTCGCCAGCATGTGGGTCCATGCCGGTACCGTCGACTGGGTGTCTCGCCTGTTCTCGTCGGTCGTGGCACTGCAGGCCGCCGACGCGCAGGCGATGGCCGTCGACCTCGCGTCCCGAACGGGGTCCGAGCCCGCGACGAGCGGTCATCCGGTGTCTGGGCGGCGGCCACGGGCCGACGACATGCTCGGGGTGGGACACATGGTGCGCGCCGCCGGTGGTGCTCCGTCCGCCTGGGCGGGCCAGGGGATGGTGGACGCCCTCGAGTTGGTCCGGTCCGCGCCCATGACCGTGATGGCGACGGGCGACCCCACCGGCCTCTCCGCCGAGTTCCCCTTCGGCGGGTCGACCTGTCTCGTGATGGCGATGACCCGGGAGGCACATCCCGTGCTGGGTCACGGCATGGGGCTGCGGGTGATGCTCCCGGCGGGCGGGTACGACACCACCCCCGGGTTCGCGGCCGAGCTCGACCGGCGCGAGCTGGCGTCGATGACCGGTGCCCACTTCCTCGGCGGCTGGACGGTCGTCGACGGGACGATGACGCACGGTGCGTTCTACCCGAACTCGATGAGGCTGGGGGGATCGGACACGCTGAACCTCGTCATGTCGGCGTCGACCCGAGCGGCCTGGGCCGCGCGCGAGCTGCTGGCCGACGACTGGGCCCGACCGGGACGGATCGAGGAAGCCCGGCACGCATGGGCCGCGGCACGACACCTGTCGGTGTCACGCTGGTGACACTGGCTGCGACACAAGCGACGGAAGCGACATCAGGTCGCTGCAAGCAGGGCATCGGTCGCCCTGGTAGGCGGCCACCGGCGACGCGACGAGACAGGAGGACGGCGATCAGGACGCCGACGATCCCGATCGATCGGCCTTGCGCTCCTTGCGAAGCGGGAGGTCGGGGTCCGGCTTCGGCGGACCGCCGACCCCGAACGGTCGCATGATGCCCACCGACCAGATGGACCTGGGACCGGCGTCCCGCTCGGCGAGTTCCTCCGTGGTCAGGCCGTTGCCGCCCTGCTCGCGGGCCCACCTGCGGGCGACGCGGTCGGCCTCGTCCCGGTCGCGGAAGACCTCCTGCTTGCCATCCCGGGCAGCCACCAGCCAGCGGTCCTCGTCCGGGGCATCTTCCTCGTGGACCACGAGGATCTTCGCCTTGGCCGTCGGGTGGGCCTCCCAGAACTCGGTCAGGTACTCCTCCAAGGCCAGCTCGAGCGCCTGGCTCTGCACGGACTTCGGTCGCTTGGACTCGCGGGTCATGGGCACACCGATGGTGGCGACCTGGGCTTCGGTCGGCGTGGCCTTCTGGAGCTCGTCGAAGGCGAGGTGCATCAGCATCTGCTGGACGATGGCCCGGGCCGGGCCGGCGTGGGCGGCGCGCAGGGTCCACAGGGCCCCGACGACGGCCGGAGCGGCCCTGTGGTCAGCGGGGTAGTCCCGGAGGACCCACTCCAGGACCTGGACGGCGTCAGCCAGGGTCAGGTCCTCGACCATGGAGTCCCTGCTGGTGGGGTCCCAGTCGGGGTCGGTCGGGACGAGGATGCGGGTGCGCTGGGTCATCGCTGACCAATCCCCAGGACCATCATGATTGCGCCGACCACGAAGAGCACGATGAACCCCCAGCCGATGGCTTCGAAGAGGCGCATGGTCAGCTCCTCTCCTGGTAGCACGTGTACCCGTCGCTGATCATGGCCTGCCGGTCGAGGTACGTCGACGAGGCGCTCGAAGGTCGTGGCGCCGGCCAATGGCACCAATAGGGGTCGTTGGTCTTGTTCACGACGATGCCGATGACGAGAACGTCACGATGGTGACGCCGATGCCGGTCGCGACCTTGCGCATGTTCTTCATGGTCGAGTTGGGTCCTCTCGGTGATGGGTCGTGTCGTGGCCGCCGTGCGTGGTCTCGCTCGGCCGCGTTCGCGTGGATGCGGCAGGTTCAGGGTCGTGCCGTGCTTGATCGATAAGGCGCGAGGCGCCCGGGTTCCGGGAGCAGCGGGTCCTTCGGGGCATGCGCCCGGACACGCTGGCTTGGCGGTGGTGCCGGCGGAGGCAGCCGCCGGGTCGGGAGGTCATCGGAGGCCGGTCCGACCGTGGCGAGGCGTTCTCGCGTCGGTGCACGCCCAGGTGGATGGCTTCCGGGGGAGCCCGGCCCACGGGTGTAGCGCGGGCCGGACATGGTGCAAGGCGCCCTACACCGGCGCCACGCAAGCGATACTAGGGATGCCAGATGGCGAGCCGGTGGCCCGGCGATGAAGGTTCCTTCACTGGTGCTCGCGGGCAACCGGACAGACGCTCGACGGCACGCGGGACGATACTTCCACGATGAGCAGGCCAGACGCGACGCCACCGTCCATGTCCACACCCGCGACCCCTGAGACCTCAGAACCCCCGACCAAGTCAACCCCGCCTACCCCGGCGACCGCACCGACCCGGAGCGGCCCTGTCCGAGGAGGAGCTGGACCGGATCTGGGCGGAGGCGGAGGAGCGGGGCCGTCAGCAGCCGTCGGCTCGGGCATCACGATAGTGGTGCCCTCACCGCGTTCGGAGGACTGACGCGGAGTCTGGCGCGATGGGTCCATCACTCGAACGTGATGGTCACGATCCCCATCGGCGAACCCACCACTTGCACGGCCTGATACGTGATCTCGGCCTTCCCGAAGGTCCCCGTCGCGTCACTGCCCGGCGGCGTCGTGGCGAGCGCGTCTGCGAACCAGGCGCTGGCAGCCGGTACGAAGCGATCCACCGTCGCCTGGAGGAGATCGAGATCCTGCCATGTCGAGTCCGGATCGAGGGCCGACTGGTTCACTGAGAGATAGGTCAGGTCGTCCGTGCCGACGATCGAGGCAACGGGGACGCCGTGACCCGACGTGTCCATGGCACTCCAGGAGCCCGATGAGATGGACTCCATGTCGTCGATGCCCTGCGCCTTGAACCATTCGATGGCTTGGGACACGGCGATGCTGGGGGCTTCACCAGTGACCGGCGGAGCCTGGGTCACGCAGGGGTTCTGCGCGAACCCCACACCGCCAGCGGCGAACACCCCGGCGAGGAAGGCCACCGCGACGAGCGCGGTCGTGCGGATACGGACGGACATGGTTTCACCTCCTGGTCCCCGGGCATCGTGGGACGGTGTTCGGGCTTCTCTGTCTAGCGGCACCTCTGCAACACGTCCAGCATGTTGACGAGATCCAAACACCCGGGAAGGCGCAGCCTGGAGTGTGCCGGCCGTTCGGTATCAGACTGGACATGCGGGTCGCTTCTCCTGGCAGGCGATGGCTCAATGGCTCGTCGAAGGGCCCGTCACGCTCGCGGGCGGCTCAGGAACCAGATGACGCTCGTGACCAGGAAGCCGATGAACCAGATGAAGCCGATGCCGATGGTCAGGGCGGCCTGCCCGACCTTCGTGAAGGACTCGTCGTAGACGCCGTCGACCGTCGCGCTTGCCCATGGGACGGTCGCGAGCCAGAGCAACGCGAACGCCAGGCTCCAGATGATGCCCAGCCACGTCGCCTTCCGGAGCCCCCGCCGATCCCGCCTCGGCACTGACGAGTCCGCCCATCCAGAGCCGAACTCGTAGGTGACCCGGTAGCCCTCGGGCTCCGACGCCCGTGCGACCACCCTCCATCCGTGGGCGGCTGCATCCGCTTCGTCTCGCTGCTGTGCCTGGCGCCCGTAGTAGATCCTCGTCCGCGTCTCAGCCACGTCCCATCCTCCAGCCGCGCCATCGGAAGCGCGGGCCCCGCACCCGGCGCTGGTACTCCCGGCGTCACCTCAGTGTGGCAGGTCCAGCAGGGTGTCCTCGCAGCCGAGCTGGATGTCCGCTGCACTGGCGGCTGGGACCAGCACACCTCCGAGCGGTCGGGGGCGAGGTGAGGCGTAACAGACCGAGACGCCTCACCCGGGTCAGAACCGACGGCCGTGTCCCGTGCCCGTGCGCTCGCTGCCATCCCTCGTCCGGAGCTCGAGCGGGCGCTACACGCCGTCCGTCGCATAAGTCCCAATCGAGGGCCGTCGCCACACTCACGAGCCCATGAGTGGCGATGGCAGCCTCCCATGGCTCGTGGGGCATCATGGAGCGCCGGGTCGCCGGTGCGACGGCAGAGCAAGCCTGGCAGGCGATGGCCGAGTCGCTGGCTGCGCTGGGTGAAGGGCGGTTGATCCGGTAGGCGCGGCCGGCGTCCAGGCTAGGCGAGCACCCCGTCGTCGACCCAGACGCCATCGCGGTAGATGCACCAGTTGTCGTGCCGCACGTCGGACCGGTCGGTGCGCGCCACCGTGACCGCCGGATACCGTGGCCGGAGAACGGCCTGCATCTGGCTCGGCTGGAGGCTTTCGCTCAGCGCTGCCCGGGCATCCGTGACGAACGCCAGGTCGTTCCTCGGGTTCAGGTAGAGGTGGACGCTCACGGTGCCTCGCTGCGACGGTAGATGCGGACCCAGTATGCGCCACCCCCCGTGTGGGTAGCAGCGCGCACTCGTGGACGTAGGCGCGGCGTGGGCCGTACTCGCGGCGCGTTGGGGGATCTTTCGGCCATGTCAGCAGCCGGTGCAGTCGTCGGGTGTGCTGTTGGAGAACGTCACGTCGTTAAGGCAGGCGCGGCCCCGCCGGCCCTGAAGGAGCCACCGACCTCGTAGAGGCCGCCACCGTGGACGCAGGTGTCGCCGCCAGGAAAGGTCGCGCGGTTACCCGCGATGACGGTAGCCGAGATGCTGAGCTGCCTGCCCGGCCCGCCGGGCCCGATGCTGTGGATCCGCCCCGGCGCCGGGGGCTGTTGCCGGTCGCCGTCGAGCGACGCATGAAGACGTAGGCCCTGCTGTCGACACCGCTGCCCTGGTTGTCTCGGTTCACGACCGAGGCCCGGCCGATGGACACCAGGGCCTGAGCCCGCGGGCCGCCGGTGTTCCTCCTCCTGCCCGCGACAGACATCAGTGCCCCATGGAACGAGCGTGCAGGTGCCGAAGGGTGCCGGCACTCTCAACAAGGGTTTGCCAGGGGGACGGGCTGGATACCGTCCACGCGCATGTCTACGACGCCTGCTTGGCGCAGACGACGTACATGTTGACGACGGTGGCGGTGCCGCTGTACCCGTTGTTGCGGACGGTGATGACCCAGCCGCTCAGGTCGGACGTGGGCCGGTTCTCCAGCACCTCCATGTACGGCGTGTCGGTGTCGTAGCCGCCGCCCGTCGCGAACTCACCGGTCGCGCACGAGGCTTGGCCGGTCTTCTGGACGTTGTAGTTGACGCTCATGTTGTTGGTCTCGCGGTGGAAGCTCATGGCGCCAGCGCCGTCGGCTCCGTCGGCACCACGCGGGCCCTGCTCCCCCTGGATGCCCTGAGCGCCACGGGGGCCGGTGTCTCCGCTCTCGCCCGTATCACCCTGCGGGCCGGATGGGCCACGCGCGCCGCGTTGGTTCCAGTTGACGAGCGTCTCGCTGCTGCGGCACTGCTTCGTGGGGTAGTTGACGAGGCGGATAACGCCACTGCTGTCGTAGCACGCGAAGAAGCGGCCGGCCGGGCTGGGGATGGACGCGAAGACAGGCATCGCCACGATGGCTGCCATCGCGATGGCCACGGCAAGCGCGCCGCGGACTGAGTGGATCTTGGACATGGGGTCCCTCCTGCGGCATCGGCCGCGATGGGCACGACTGATCCTTGGTCACGACTGGCTGCGATCGACCACCTCCGTCATCAGTGGCCTGTGTCCTGCTGACCAGAGCCGGTGGTCGTCGTCGGGCCGATGGGCACGAACCGCACGGCGTCGAAGGCCACCTGGCGGCCGCTCGACGCGGCCTCCCCGGTGGCACTCGTGAGCCGCACGGTGCCGGTGCTCCCGAACTCGAAGTCACCGAGCCTCAGCCACTGGTCGTGGTGGAGTCGCTGGTCGACCCGGACGACGATGCTGCCGCCCCTGGCATAGATGCGGTACGCGGCGGAGCGGGTCGTCGCGTGCCCGCTCGGCACGTAGACCGACACCCGGTACCGGCCACCCTGGAGGCTCGCCCGCCACTCGGCCCAGAGCGACGCGCTGGTGCCGGTCGGCGAGGCCCACCGCAGGTGGTCCCGGAAGCCGCTCGCCGATGTGTGCCAGCCCGTGCCACCGTGCGTGAAGCCGGAGCCCAGGTCGTCGACGACCCGGGTGGTGCGGGCCGCCGCCACGATACGGAAGGAGCGCGCATCCGACCAGCTCGCGCCGTCGGGGGCGTCGACCGCCCGGACCGCCCAGTACAGGTCCTCGTCCTCGTGGCCGTCGATGCGTCCCGACCAGACGGTGGTGTCCGGCTGCGTCGTGGCCTCGACGAGCGAGAGGGTATCGGCGGCCATGTCGGGCGTCGTCCGGACCCGGACCAGGTAGTGACCGAAGCGGCAGCCGCTGATGGCTCCCCAGTCGAGCGTCACGACGTGCCCGGCGATGGCCGCGCCATCGGCGGGCGAGCCGAGCGGGGGTGCCGGACAGGGGACCGGCGGCGGCGGGCTCAGGGTGGTGAAGGTGAGGTCGTCGCTCGTGACCGAGCGGCCGTCGGCGGTCGCGCTGCGGACCCGGTAGTGGTACTCGGTGTCCGGGTCGAGGCCGGAGAGCCGCTGGACGTGCCTGGCGAACTTGTAGCTGGTCTCCTTCTCGGACCGATCGCCGTATGCCGTGGTGGTGCCGTAGTCCACCTGGCCGGTGGACTTCTCCGAGACCGTCCAGGTGATGGTCGCCGTGCTCCGGCCGATGTCGCCGGCCGAGATGCCCCTGATGGTCAGCGGGCACCCGGTGCAGTCGTTGGGCGTGTTGCCCGAGAAGGTCACGTCGGTCAGGGAGACCTCGCCGGGGCCGCCCTCGTAGATGCCGCCGCCGTCGGTGCCGGCCGTGTTGTCCGCGATGGTGACGTGGTCCAGGACGAGGTTGGTGAACTTCCTGCTGCCTCCGCCGGTATCTGCGATGAAGACACCGCCGCCCTTGCCCGCCGCCGAGTTGCCGCTGATGACCGAGTCCACGATGTCGGGTGCGACGTTCGGGCTCGAGGCTTTGAGGTAGAGACCGCCACCATCGCCTCGGGGACGTGTTGCCGGTCACCGTGGAGCCGCTGACCCGGAGGATGCTGCTGGGGGCGTAGGCGCTCCAGATGCCGCCGCCGTGGTTGCCGCGCACGACCGAGTCATCGACGAACAGGACACCGAAGTTGCGGATGCCGGCGCCGCCGTTGTCCCGGATGGTGGAGCGCAGGACCGTGGTGTCCTTCTGCTGGCCAGTTCTCGATGCCGTCGCCCCCGTTGTCGGCGACGACGGAGTCCTGACCAGCAGCGAGTAGCTCTCGTTGAAGATCCCGTCTGCCGGTGTTGTCCCGCACCCGGGAGTGGTCGAGCGTGAGGCCGCCGCCGATCCCGAGGTCCAGGTCGATATCGATACCCAGGTCGTTGTCGCGCACCGTCGACCTGGTCAGCGTCATCGTGCCCCGGTCGAGGATGCCCTTGTCACCTCGCTTGATGGTCAGGCCGGTGATGAGGACCGTGGCCCCCGTGGGCTGCGGTGGCTGGCCGTTCGGGGGTCCGCCCGGTCCCGGCGGGACCGTGAGCACGGTGCCCGAGCCGCCGCCGTCGAGCGTCGGATCGTCCCCGGTGCCTTCGAGCGTCAGGTCATGGTCGATGACGAAGTGGCCGAAGCACGTGCCCTGGATCTGGAGCGTGTCGCCGGGGCCTGCGGCATCGATGGCGGCCTGGAGCTTCGCTCCCGAGCCGCAGTCGACCAGGGTCGTGCTGGCCGCGGCCGCTGGGGCCGCCGTGACCGAGAGTGACAACGCGCATGTCATCGCCAGGGCTGGCAATCGGCGCATGGCCGAACCCTCCTCCGCCGACCCGGGCGCAATCTGGGTGGCGCGCAGCGATGCCGACTTCGGCGCAGTATGCGCGTCCGCGTACCCCGGGCAAGGGCCGAACGGCACGGCTGCGCGTAGGTCCAACCCGCCGGGAGCCCACGACCCCATGGGCCACGCACGGCCGGGTCGCGCGTTGACACCCGGAGACCGGAGCACCCACCATGGGCCTATGCACGCACGGGGCTGCCGCCAGGCCCGTCACCCGACGGTCGACGGCACCTCCCGCTGCCCTGCGAGAGGGAGGCCACGCTCCCGATGCACCGACCTTCCAGCTCCGTCCCGCCCGCGGGTGTCCTCGCGGCCCTGACCCTCGCGCTGGGCCTCGTCGCAGCCGGCCCCGCGTTGCCCGTGACCGGCCAGAGCGCTGTGCCGTCCGGCGCCGTGCCGTCGGGGAGCCCCGTCACCACGTACCCGGTACCCGAGGGGCCGTTCGAGGGCACGGTCTACCAATATCATCAGCCGTTCGGGATGCGTTACGGCACGACGGTGCAGCTGACCGATTGCGTGGTCGGCATGGTGTGTGGGTCGACGGCCTATCCCGACCTCGGCTGTGGCGGCACGCTGACGTACACGGGCCCCGAGGCCGGCGTACGCCTGGTGTTCACCGAGGACATCACGTCCGGGGCGGGATGCGATCCGGTGGTCGTGCTAAGGGTGGTACCCACCGGTCCGGACACGCTCGACGTGCAGTACTACGTGCTCGGCCACGGAGTCGCCGAAGCCACGCTCCACCGACTGAGTGGTCCGGCGTCACCCGACGCCCTCGCGTCACCATCAGCTTCGGATGGTGGCTAGCCCGCTGACCGGAGGGGGGCTCGGGGGCCCGGCGCTCGGCCGGGACGGCGCTTCGGGGCGTGGCTGGTCGCGAAAGTGGTAGCAACCGGTGGTAGCGACCGTGACGGAAACCTGGACGTGGCACTCGGAACTACAGACTGAAGTGGTGCGCCGTCTCGGAGCGGGTGACCGGACATACCGTGGATGGGGCCGGGCAATCTGGGTCGGCGTCGAGGCTAGTAATCCTTTGGTACGCAGAGTCAGTCCGACAGCAACGTGTGCCTTGGCTCGGCGACTCTCAAGGTCCGGCGAACCGGACGCTCGAGACGATGGCGTCGAAGGTCGTGTCGAAGTCCTCCGCCGGGGTACCTGGATAGTGCTCGCCGAGGATGACCAGCCCGCCGCCGTCCACGTCGACCACCACGACACGCATGGTCTGGCCGGGCGTCCAGGCGAGGTCGACGCCGTCTGCGAAGGCGAAGCCGAAGCTGTGTGCGGTATCGCTGGTCAAGGTGACGGCCTTGGCCGAGTGTCCATCCACCGTCACGTCTTTGACTGGACCAAGATCCAGTTCGGGCAGGGTGCGCAGGTAAGCGAGCCACTCGTCCCCCGAGGCGCCCACGGCGACCGCGGAGTCCCCCTGGACCCCGAGCGTGGTGGCCGCGTCGAAGAGGTCCAGGTCATCGCCGTTGTCGAACCCCACGAAGATCGTGCCGGGCACCTCGAACGCGCTCGCCGGCGTCGGAAGTTCGAATGAGAGGGCGGGCTGGAACAGGGTGGACCTGGTGGTGCCAGCCGGGATCGGACAGGTGTCGCCGTGGCAGATGGTGCCCAGCGCCAGCGTGGGAGCAGGAGCGGATATCACTCCGGGCGAGGCGACAGGTACGGTCAACGACGGGATCGGCGATGACGTGGGTCCCGGAGTGCCATCCGGGCCGGGGCCCTCGTGAAGCCACAGCACCCGTTCGGCCGACGTGAGCTCGCGCGTCACCCGGTCGTCCGCGAGCGCCCGGACAGCGGTGGCTGAACCGCACAGATCGCAATTGACCAGTTCCGCGGAGCCGCTCGAGGTCAGCAGCAGATCCGCCCCGTTCCCCGCGAAGGCAGCACTCAGCACGCTGCGCGGATCCGCGGGGACGTCCGCGAGCAATTCGCCGGTGCTTGCGTCCCAGACATGGGCGGCACCGTCGTCTCCGCCGGTCGCCAGGAGCGTCCCATCGTCGCTGAACGAGATCGACCACCCGTAGCCATAGGCGGGCGTCAGGCCGAGCTGCCGGGCACCGGTCGCCTGGTCCCAGATCGCGATCCCACCCTCGCGGTTGAGCGTCGCGATGCGGGGACGGACCGGGTCGATGGCCAGGGAGACAACGCCAGAACCGTCCGCCGGCCACGCCACGAGCTTCGCACCGGACTCCGCATCCCACTCGCTGACCTGCCCGGACCCGTCGCCCGAGACGATGCGCGCCCCGTCGGTGGTGTACCGGACCGCCAGCACCGTGTCCCCCGCGTCGATCACGACACCAGGCGTCCCGTCCGCCGCGTCCCAGGTCCGAACCGTTTCATCGAAGCCTGCTGTGGCGACCCAGCGGCCGTCCGGGCTCCAGGCCGCCTCCCAGATCGGTTCACGACCGCTCGTGAGCACGAGCAGGGGGGCGCCGGTCTGCGCGTCCCACGTCCTCGCCGTACCGTCCTGGCTGGCCGTGACGACCCGTGTCCCGTCGGGGCTGTAGCGAACGGTCATGATCGATCCCTGGTGGCCGCGCAAGGTCAGGAGCAGCGCTCCGGTGGCCGTGTCGTGGATCATCGCGGTCTGGTCGGCGCCCGCGGTCGCGACCCGGGACCCATCAGGGCTGAACGTGCCGTCGATCACCTCGCCTTGGTGGCCGGGATAGGTCGCGAGCACCTCGAATGGCTCGAGCGCCCACGTCCGGATGTTGCCGTCGATGCCCGTGGTCGTCAAGGACCGTCCCGTCGCGTCGAAGGCGAGGTCCGAGAGAGAGCCGTGATCGCCAGCCAGCACCGACATCTGCTGACCGGTGGCGACGTCCCAGATGCGGACGTCCCCGTCCCACCCGGCCGATGCCAGCGTGGTGCCGTCCGGCGCGAAGGCGACCGAGTCGACCCCGAACTCGCTGCCGCGCATGATCGCCGTCTGGCGGCCGCTGGCCGCGTCCCAGACTCGGGCTGTCCTGTCCTGGCCGGCGGTCGCGATGTGGCGCCCGTCGGCGCTGACGGCGACCCCCTGGACGATGTCGGTATGGCCCACGAACGTCGGCCAGGAGCGCCCCGGTCCGGGCATCCCAGGTCCGCGCGCGGCGGTCGTCGCTGCCGGTCACGAAGCTTCGCCCGTCCGGCGCGAAGGCGACACTGCCGACCCTCATCGCTCCGACCGGCTCCGCGGGCACGCTCACGGTCTGCTGCCAGGTCGCGACGTCCCAGAGCCTCGCGCTCCCATCCTGGCCCGAGCTGAGGAGCGACCGGCCATCGGGGCTGAGCGCAAGATCCAGCACCGGTCCGTCGTGCGCCGGGAACGCATGGAGCTCCGTCGCCGGTCGCTGCGTCCCACGCCTCGATCCAGCCGTCGCTGGTCCCGGCCACGATGAGCGATCCATCGGGGCTGATGTCGGCGGCCATCGGGACGCCATGCGCAGGCCGGAGCATGCGGACCATCTCGTGTGTCCGCGTATCCCACAGCCGCACCGTACCGTCAGCACGGCTGCTGCTCACGAGCAGGGATCCGTCGCTCGTCAGGTCGACGGTCTGGACATCGCTCTCGTGACCGAGATACCGCGCACGGATCCGCGAGGTCTCCAGCGCCTGGCGAAGCGAGCGATCGGTGGCCGGGTCCGACCAGCGGTCCACGGCCTCTCGGGCGAGCAGCACGCTCAGCTCAGGGTCCGTCGTCAGCTGACTGTCTGCGGCGGTCGATAGCTCGCGCGCCTCCGCGAGGAGGCGGGCCTCTTCGGCCTCCTGTTCGCGCTGGATCGCGAGGTCTGCCTGGCTGACCGCCTCGACCGTGGCCTCGTCGGCGCGCTGGACCTGGACGAAGGAGAAGCCCGCCAGGACCAGGGCCGCGACCAGCAGGCCCACGAGCGCGACCGCACCGCGCTTGAGCCGGCGCGCGGAGCGGGCCTGGTCGTCCGCGCGGGCCCGCTCGGCATCCGCGGCTCGGCGGGCGGCCTCGAGCTCCCGCTGGCGGGCGGCCTCCCGCTCGGCGGCCTCCTGCTCCGACGGCGTCGCGGGACGCCTCGACGAACGCGCGCTCCAGGTCGTTGGCGTCGGCGGCATGGCCCGCGAGCCACTCGGTAGCGACAGCCAGGCGGCCACCCCGGAACAGCAACGACGGGTCGCGCCCGGCCCGATCCCAGTCGGTCGCGGCGTCGGTGATCAGGCGATGGAGCCGCAGCGCATCGCGGTCCGCGTCGAGCCACTCGCGCAGCTGCGGCCACTCCCGGATGAGCGCCTCGTGGGCGACCTCCGCCGTCCGGTCGTCTGCGACCACCAGGCGCGCCGCCACGAGCCGGTCGAGCACCCGCGCGTGCACCGGCCGGGTCCCGGTCGTCGCCGAGCAGCTCGTCGAGGCGTGGCACGGCGGCGGGTGTCGGGCGTCTCCCGGCCGAGCTCGGTGAGGCGCAGGAAGATCGCGCGGGCGGTGTCCAGCTCCGGGCCATGCAGGTCGGCGATCGACCTGGTCGGCCGTGCGCGCGATGGCGCCCTGGACGCCGCCCGAGTCGAGATAGCCCGCGGAGCGTCAGCTGGGTGCCGCGCCGCCGGACCCAGGTCTCGCGCAGGGCGTGCGACAGCAGCGGCAGCGCCCCGGGCTCGTGGCCCACGTCGTGGACGATGAGGTCCACGAGGCCCGGCGCGATGCGCCAGCCGCCCTGGCGCGCGGGGCCCTCGATGGCCGCGCGCAGGTCGTCGGGTCCGAGCGGTCCCAGGTAGGCCTGGTGGTCGGCCGCCAGGGTGCGCAGGCGGTCGAAGGCGGCGAGACGGTCGTAGAAGTCGGCACGCAGGACGACGACCACCCGTGTACCCGGAGTCGAGCATCCCGAGCATCCGGTCGACGAAGGCTCGCCCGCTCCGCGTCGTCGCGGCACAGCGTGAACAGCTCCTCGAGCTGGTCGACGACGACCGCCCACGGCTGGCCCGCGGCAGCGGCGAGGGCCGCATCGAGGGCCGCGAGCGGCTGGTCCGTGGGCGTCAGCAGGGCGATCGCGCGCGGGCCCGGGTCGGGAGCTGCCTCCGGTGCCGCGGTGTCCGGGGCGGACCGGCGGAGCGCCGGGATGAGGCCGGCCCGCACGAGCGATGACTTGCCCGATCCCGACGCCCCGACGACGGCGAGGAACGGCTCGCGTTCCAGGCGCTCCACCAGCGAGCGCACCAGCGCCTCGCGACCGAAGAAGCGCTCCGCATCCGCCTCCTCGTACCGGGCAAGCCCCGGGTAGGGCGGTTCGCCGGCGGCGGGTGGCTCGTCCGCCTCGTCGAGCGTGCGGGGCGGCGGGAAGTCACCGGGCAATCCCGGCACCTCCACCTGGAGCAGCTCGACCGGCTCCCTGATGTCCTTGAGCGTGAAGCTGCCCAGGGAGCGGAGCGGGGGCGTGGTCTCGTCCGCGAACACGCCGACGACATCGCCGAGCGCGGCGGCGACCGCCCCGGACACGAGGACCTGGCCGCCATGGGCCGCGGCGGCGACGCGCGCACCGTAGTGGACGTCCATGCCCACGTACCCCGTCCGCGTGCGCATCGCCCGCCCGGCATGGACGCCGATCCGCAGCAGCACGGGCGCGCCGTCGGGCCACGGGTGGGCGGCGAAGGTCGACTGGACCGCTGCGGCGAACCGGACGGCGTCCGATGTCTCCGGGAAGACGATGAAGAACGCGTCGCCCTGGGTGTCCACCTCCCGCCCGCCGTGTGCCGCGATCGCCTCGCGGACCAGCTCCGCATGCGTGGCGAGGACGTCGCCATAGGCGCCCTGCGAGCCGCTCGAGGAGCTTGGTGGAGCCCTCGATGTCGGTGAATACGAAGGACAGCGGCTCGTCAACCGGGGCCTGGCCCGGGCGCACCGGGACCGCGACCCGACTCACCACCAGCAGCTGCTCCGGTCGGCCGCACCCAAGGGGTAGTGCACGGAGCGCGTCCTCCCTCTCGCACGGGCAGGGCGACAGGTCGACGCCCTGCCTGGGAGCGGGATCGGGGCCACGGCGTGCGCGTGCGGTCGCCACCATGGGGTCCCGCCTTGCCGGTGTCAAGCATGAGCACGTCCGGACGGCACGTGGCCATTCGCGAACGAAGGCTCGAACATCGGTTCCGGGATCGTCGGTCCCTCGCCGGCACGCGCTGGGCGGCCGATCGGACGGGCCGAGGGCACGTGCGCCGCGGCCCGGATGCCACAATGCGCGGCCACAGTGGAGGCCCGGGACCAGGAGGACCCACGGTTGCTTGTCACGTATCGAAGGCTGCTCCGCAACCGCGCATTCGCCCGCCTGTTGGCCGGCGAGACGATCAGCGCGGTCGGTGACTGGCTGTATCTCGTATCCGTCCTGGTGGTCGTCTACCAGGTGACCGATGACCCATTCGTGCTGGGCGTCGTAGGCGCGGTCCGAATGATCCCGTTCGTGGTCCTCTCGGTGCCCGCGGGCATCGTCGCCGACCGCTACGACCGTCGGAACATCCTGTTGTTCACTGACGTCGCGCGCGGCCTGGTGATGCTCCTCCTCGCGTGGCTCGTGGCGACGGACGCACCGGTCGTGACCATCGTGGCCGGAGTGGTGCTGGCCGCCTGCTTCAGCTCCTTCTTCGGTCCGGCCATCGGTGCCTACCTGCCGGCCGTGGTGGCCGACGAACGTGACCTGGGCCCGGCGAACAGCCTCTGGGCGACGCTCGACAACCTCGCCTACTTCATCGGTCCGGCTATCGCGGGCCTGCTCATCGCGGCGGGTGGGCTGGTCGCGGCGTTCCTGCTCAACGCGTTGTCGTTCGCGGTCGTGGCGCTGGTGCTCCTGACGCTACCCAGTAGCCGCGGCACGGACGTCAGGACGGCCGCGGAGGACGGGAATCGACCGGAGTGCAACGGGTGCCCAGGCGGGGGTGGGACGCATGGCACTGCTGCGCTCCATCGCAGGCCCGATCATCGTCGACGGGGCGACCTGCTTCGTGAGCAGCGGTCTCTCGATAGTGCTCGTGCTCGTCGCTATCGACCAGCTCGGTGCGGGTCCGCAGGCGGTCGGCTACCTCGAGGCAGCGACGGGCATAGGCGGTGTCGCCGCAGGGCTCGCGGCGGGCTGGTTCGTGGCGCGCCGGCTCGACGTGCCGCTGCTCCTGGGAGCCCTGATAGGTGGCGTGGGCCTGGGCATCCTGGCCCTGGCGGCGACCTTGGGTGTGGCTCTCGTCGTGGTGGGCGTCGCGGTGGGTGCGCTGCTCATCATGGACATCGTGGTCACCACGCTGGTCCAGCGCCAGGTGCCCGACGCACTCCGAGGACGTGCGATGGGCCTGCTCCAGCTGACGGGTGTCAGCGCCAGCCTCGTGGGGTCTCTGCTGGCACCCGCGCTCGTGCCCGTGGTGGGCCTGGGCGCGGTGCTCACGGGCTTGGGGGTGCTGCTCGTGGTCGCCACGGTGGTCGCCGTGGCCGTCCTCGCGCGGCAGGGGTCGCTGGGCGCGCAGCCGGACATCGACCCGGTGCGCGTCGGGCTGCTGCGGCGGACGATCCTCGTGGGCGCTCCCGCGGCCCGGCTCGAGACCGCGGTCCGGAGCATGGTCGAGTTCGCCGTCACCGCGGGCGAGGCGGTCATCCGCGAAGGCGACCCGGCCGACCGCTTCTACCTCATCGCCGACGGGCGCTTCGCGGTCACCCAGGCCGGCGCCGACGGGACGACCACCCACCTGCGCGACCTCGGGCCGGGCGACCCGTTCGGCGAGATCGGGCTGCTGACGGGGTCGGCACGCACGGCAACGGTCGCGGCGCTCACCGACGGGCGGCTGCTGGCGCTCGAGCGCGACCGGTTCCTGGAGCTGGTGGGCTCCGGGCCCGAGCTGCGGAGCGGTCTCCTGTCGCTCTACCAGGGGGGCATGGGGCGCACGGCATGACGCCGCCGGTGGCGCGGTCCCGGCGGAGCGGGCATGCGACAGCCCCCGTCGTCCGACGGGGGCTGGTGGGCGGGACTTGGTTCCCCCTAGATCGGCGACCACCGACCGCTCTCGGGCTGGATGCCCGTGTAGATGGCCTAGTTGGTGTGGCCCTGTGTCCCACGCGGCGCTGTCGACCTTGGCGGCCGGCCGGGTGTCCCGACCGAACGTGATGACGTGGCCTTCGACGTCCGTCTCATCGATGAGGTTCTTGCGCCCGAAATGCCCCTTGATGTCGTCGGGCGCGGAGTCCATGAATGGCGACCACCGACCGCTCTCGGGCTGGATGTCGGACTGGGTGGCCTTGACCAAGTGGCCCTCGACCTCCGTTTCGTCGATGAAGGGCTTACGGCCGAAATGCCCCTTGATGTCGTCGGGCGCGGACTCCATGAACGGCGTCCACTTGCCGCTCTCGGGCTGGATGTCGGACTGGGTGGGCTGGTCCTTGCTGCTCATCGCTGTTCTCCTCTGGTCCCTGTGGTGGCCCATCGCGTCTGCTTCGGGTCCGTTGGCCACACGTTGGGCCCGGAACGGGCATTCCCGGAGCACACCCGGGACAGCCCAGATGTCCGCGACGTGACAGCGGTGGGCCGCACCGCCCTTGACCGGACGCCTGCCACCACGCATCCTCGCCGACCAGCCGCGCCTTGCTGCCGTTGTAGATGCCGTTGCCGGTGTTGGCCCGGACCAGCGAATGGTCCAGCGACAGGCCGCCGATGACGCCGAGGTCGAGGTCGATGCCCGTGCCGTTTGTCGCACCGTCGACCCCGTCAGCGTCATCGTGCCCCGGTCGAGGATGTCCCTGTCACCCGCTTGATGGTAGACCGGTGATGAGGACCATGGCCCCGTCGCCTCGGGACACGGTGACGGGAACCCGCCCAGCCCAGGAGGCACGGCCAGCACCGTCCCGCCGCAAAACGCGGGAGGCCGGGTGGGTTGGGACGGGAACGGTGGACATGGGGCCGAAGATCACCACACCGGGCACGGGGCAGGCCGCAATACCCACGACGACCGTCCACGTCGAACCTCGTGCGCTACGCTTCCCACCGTCATCTCACTGGGGGACATGCGTGATCTGCGCCAACTGCGGGACCGAGAACCGCGCCGGTCGCAAGTTCTGCTCGGAGTGCGCCGCACCACTCGCGGTGGCCTGCCCGTCGTGCGGCGCAGCCAACCAGCCGGACGAGAAGTTCTGCGGCGAGTGCGCGACCCCGCTCGGTGCCGGCGCGGCATCGACCCCGGTCGATGCGCGCCTGACTGCCGTCCGCCGCTGCCCCTGTCGCCGAGCGCCGCCTCGTGTCGATCCTGTTCGCCGACCTGGTCGGCTTCACGACGCTCGCCGAGGGCCGCGACGCGGAGGAGACGCGGGAGCTCCTGACCCGCTACTTCGACCTGTCGCGCGACGTCATCGAGCGCTACGGCGGCACGGTCGAGAAGTTCATCGGCGACGCGGTCATGGCGGTCTGGGGCGCGCCGGTGGCGCGCGAGGACGACGCGGAGCGCGCGGTCCGGGCGGCGCTCGACCTGGTCGACGCGGTCCGCACGCTGGGCCCCGGCATCACCGCCCGCGCGGGGGTGCTGACCGGCGAGGCGGCGGTGACCATCGGCGCCACCAACCAGGGCATGGTCGCGGGCGACCTCGTCAACACCGCGTCCCGGCTCCAGTCGGCCGCGGCGCCCGGCACGGTCCTGGTGGGGGAGGCGACCCGGCGCGCGGCGTCCGCGGCCATCGTGTTCGAGCCGGCCGGCGACCAGGCGCTCAAGGGCAAGGCGTCCCCGGTCCCCGCCTGGCGTCGCCCTGCGGGTCGTGGCCGAGCGTCGGCGGACGGGCCGCTCGGACACGCTCGAGGCGCCCTTCGTCGGTCGCGACGACGAGCTGCGGCTGCTCAAGGACCTGTTCCACGCCACCAGCCGCGAGCAGCGCGCACGGCTCGTCTCGGTCATCGGCCCCGCGGGCATCGGCAAGAGCCGCCTCGCCTGGGAGTTCACGAAGTACCTCGACGGCCTGGTGGAGCACGTCTGGTGGCACGACGGCCGCTCGCCCGCGTACGGCGAGGGCATCAGCTTCTGGGCGCTGGGCGAGATGGTCCGTGGTCGCTGCGGGCTGCTGGAGACCGACGACGCGGCCACCACCCGGGCGAAGGTCGCCGCGACCGTCGCGGAGCACGTCCCCGACGAGGCCGAGCGTCGCTGGATCGAGCCGGCGCTGCTGGCGCTCCTGGGCATCGGCTCGGGCGTCGGCTCGGAGCAGCTGTTCGGCGCCTGGCGCACGTTCTTCGAGCGGCTGGCGGCCACGGCGCCCGTGGTCATGGTGTTCGAGGACCACCACTACGCCGATACCGGTCTCCTCGACTTCGTCGACCACCTGCTCGAGTGGAGCCGCAACGCTCCCCATCTACGTCGTCACGCTGGCGCGGCCCGGAGCTGCTCGAGCGGCGCCCCGACTGGGGCGCCGGCAAGCGCAACTTCACCTCCCTGTACCTCGAGCCGCTGTCGGAGCCGGCGATGCGGGCGCTCCTCGCGGGCCTCGTGCCGGGGCTGCCGGAGGGCGCCATCCGGGCGATCGTCGAGCGAGCCGACGGGATGCCGCTGTACGCCGTCGAGACCGTGCGCATGCTCCTCGCCGAGGGCGGCTCGCGCTCGAGGATGGCGTCTACCGGCCGGTCGGCGACCTGACCACGCTCGCGGTCCCCGAGACGCTCACGGCGCTCATCGCGTCGCGGCTCGACGGGCTGGCGCCCGACGACCGGGCGCTCGTGTCCGATGCCGCGGTGCTGGGCCAGAGCTTCACGCTCGCGGCGCTGTCCGCGGTGTCGGGCATCGACCCGGTGACCGCTCGAGCCGCGCCTGCGGGCCCTCGTGCGCCGGGAGCTGCTGACCCTGGAGGTCGACCCCCGCTCCCCGGAGCTGGGCCAGTACGCCTTCGTCCAGGCGCTCATCCGCGAGGTCGCCTACAACACGCTCGCCAGGCGCGACCGCAAGGTCGCGCCATCTCGCCGCCGCCCGCTTCTTCGAGTCGCTCGGTTCCGACGAGCTGGCGGGTGTCCTCGCGGGCCACTACCTCGCGGCCCACGAGAACGCGGCCGCGGGACCGGAGGCGGACGCCCTCGCCGTCCAGGCGCGCATCGCCCTGTCGGCCGCAGCCGAGCGCGCCGCGGCCCTCGGCTCGCACGAGCAGGCCGTCATCTTCCTGCGCCAGGCGCTCACGGTCACGACCGACCCGGCCGAGGAGGCCGAGCTCCTGGAGCGGGCGGGCGAGTCCGCGTCCGCGGCGGCCCACCACGACGAGGCCGAGGAGCTCCTGCGCCGGGCCGTCGAGCTCACGGCGCACGCGGGTGACCGACCGGCCATCGCGCGGGCCACGCCGCCCTCGGCCACGCGCTGCTGTCGCCGTTTCGGACCGAAGCAGGCCTCGCGGTCCTGGAGCCTGCCGCCGAGGAGTTCGCCGACCTCGAGGCGGACCCGGCCTACATCGCGCTCCTCGGCCAGCTCGCCCGGGCCTACATGCTCGGCGAGGAGCCCGAGCGCGCCGTCGCGGTCGCCGACCGCGTCCTCGCCGCGGCCGAGCGCGCCGACCTCGTCGCCCTCGTGGCCGACACGCTCGTGACGAAGGGCTCGGCGCTCGCGAATCTTCGCCGGGGCTACGAGGGGTCTGGCGCCATCGAGACCGGCATGCGTCTGGCCGAACGGCATGGCCTCGCGCTCACCGCGCTTCGAGCTCGCCACAACCTCGGCACGCTCGCAACCCACGAGGGCGATTGGCGAGCCGCGCTCGGCATCGCCCGGGCCGGCCTGGCCGAGGCGCGCCGCCTCGGGCGACGAGACTCCGTCCTCGGCTTCCTCGGCATCGCGTGGGAGGCCGGCTTCTGGACGGGTGACTGGGACTGGGGCTGCCCGAGCTCGATGAGCTGCTCGCGGGCGACCTCGACCGCGAGGATCGGATCTGGGTGCTGGCCGCGGTGATCCGGCTCCGCGGCTGGCGGGGCGAGGATGTGGACCCGCTCCTCGAAGAGATGGAGCGACTCGCGCGGAGGTTGCCGACCCCCAGAGTCAGATGGACGCTATCCTCACGCGTCGCCAACGTCGGGTTCGCGCATCGGTGACCTCGAGATCGCGGTCGAGACCTACCGGCGAGCGGCCGCGCTGAGCGCCGAACGCCCCGACCTGCCACACCATGGCCGCTCGTGCCGCGCTCCTGGCGCGCGATGCCGCGTCGGCCGCCGCGGACCTCGAGGCGCTCGAGGCGACCGGGGTGCACGGCCCGGCCATCGAGGCACGCGAGACGTCCATCCGTGCCGGCCTCGCCGCGCTCGACGGTCGCCCCGCCGACGCCCTCGCGCTCTACGCCGACGCGATCCGCGGCTTCCGCGACCTGGGCGTGCCGCTCGACGAGGCGCTCACCGCCATCGAGATGGCCACGCTCCTCGACCCCGCCCTGCCCGAGGTCCGTGCCGCCGCCGACGCCGCCCGCGCGATCCTCACGAGGCTCCGCGCGCAGCCCTTCCTCGACCGACTCGACGTGGCCATGAGGGTGCGACGCGAAACCACGTCCGTCGCGGCGACTGACCACTGACCTGCCTCTGGGCTCGGGCGACTCTCGACCCGTTGCCTGCGGCGATGCTGGTTGGTGTGTCGGGGAGCCTTCGATGGCCGTGACCACGAACCCGGCGGCACATCAGCAGGAGGGTCGGCCGCGCCCAAGGGGCTGTACGCGAACTGCGTCCTCCCAGCGTCGGGGCCGACGGCCACGCGGCGACCGCTGGGCATTCGAAGGCCCCCGTCTCGCGATTGGGGCTTCGGTGGTGCTTCCGTGTGCCGGATCGAGGCCGAGAGCCTGCGCCCTCCCGTGGCAGCGGCCTCGGGTCGACCCGACCTCACGGGACGATGCGGTTGGGGCAGCGGCCAGGCACCTGGCCGACTTGGCCTGCCCGGTCAGCGCGTGGTCGTACTCCGTGTCCGGCTTCATCCAGACCGCACCCGCGCGGCTGCCGTTGCGACGGAAGTCGACCTCTTCCGCGAGGCAGCAAGAGGCCCCTCGCGTCACCGCGAGGGGCCTCTTGTCAAACGTTCGGTCGGTCGCGACGGACTCAGCAGCCGGAGGGGTCCTTTGCCCAGACGCTGTACAGGTAGCTGCCGACCCGCTCCGTCTGGACCAGGGCGACCGTTCGCCAAGCGTAGATATTGGACCGGTTCGGGCTGCAGACCCCAGGGCTCTTCAGGATGCCGTTGCCGGAGCCAGCCTGGTTGTAGCGGACCCCGATGTTGCTGTAGCCCCAGTTGACCCACGCGCTGCCGTTCGAGTACTGCTCCCACACCGTCGCCTTGATAACGGCGTGGACCGAGCTGCAGTTGACCCGGACCCCGCCGATCTTCCGATAGTCCGGCCGCGGGATGCTGTCGACCACGGGACCGACCTCGACCTTGCAGTCATCGACCCAACCGACGGAGGGGCCTGCGACGTAGGCACTGAAGTCACCCGCGTTGTAGGTCGCATTCCACGATGCGGCGCTCGCCACGGAGGCCGAGGCCCCGAGGATGATCGTCATCAGGATCGGGATGAACGACGTGAGCAACGTCCGGCGGGTGCGCTGGCTCAGGTGACGTGCGACTTGTCGGCCCGCCGGCGGGCTGGATGGTGGCCTGGGTGGTCTCGACCGTGTGGTCCATGGCTGGTCCCCTCTCGTTCGTGTGGTGGCCCATCGCATCTGCGTCGGGTCCGCTGGCCATACGTTGGGGCCCGGGACGGGCATCCCCGGAGCACACCCGGGACAGCCCGGGTGTCCGCGGCGCGACAGGGGCGGGTCGCGCCGCGCTTGACCGGACGCCTGCCACGACGCATCCTCGCCGCACCAGCGCGCGTCGGGTGCCGGCGAGCCGTCACCGCAGCGTTCGAGGAGGTCCCCATGGACGATGCCGGTGCGGCCGCCGCGCTACGACGCTGCGGCCTGTTCGAGGCGGTGTCGGACGAGGCGGTCGCGAGGCTGTCGCGGGGACTGCGCAGGCGGCGTTTCCGGCGAGGCGAGGTCATCTTCCACCAGGGCGACCCGGGTGAGGCGCTCCACATCGTGGCCAGCGGCTCGGTCAAGATCGCCCTGGAGTCGATCGACGGCGAGGAGGCGATCCTCGTGACCCTGGGCGCGGGTCGATCCCTTCGGCGAACTGGCGCTGCTCGATGGTGCTCCCCGCTCCGCGTCCGCGGTGGCCGTGGAGGCGACCGAGACCATGTCCCTCGGACGTTCTGCCCTGCGCGAGCTGATGGACGCCGATCCGGCGCTCCGGGACGCGCTCTTCGCCGGCGTTGCGGGTGCGCTGCGGCGCCTCACCCAGCAGATCGAGGAGCTCCACTTCCTGGACCTGTCGGGCCGGCTCGCCACGCGCCTCGGGCGGCTCGCGCGCGCGAAGGAACCCGAGGCGACGTCGGTGACACTCGACTGGCCGTATACCCAGACGGAGCTGGCCGCCATGATCGGGGGTGCCCGCCAGACCGTGAACCGGCTCCTCAGCGAGCTCGTGGATGCGGGACCTCGTGCGGCTCGATGGGGACACCCTGGTCATCCCGGACGTCGACGCCCTGCTGCGCGCGGGCGAGCGGTAGCGCGGTCCGCGTCCCGATCCAGTACCGCGCAGGTCATGGCGGACACCAGAGGAGTCACGTACCTGACAGCACCACGGCCATCGGGCCCGCAGCATCCGGTGCAGCCGCCCCCGACCCGGGGACGTGCGACCGGACCGGCGGTCAACGACACCGGATCGACACACGAAGGGAGATCCGGGATGCACACGATCAAGGCCACGTTCGGGCGGCTGGCCGTGGTGGCCGCCGCCATCGCCTTCCTCGTCATCGAGGCGGCGCCAAGGATAAGGTTCTAGGGAGTCGCTGAGGTTCCTGCGGGTGGGCACGATACGAGCTCACCCGCAACCCCACGACCCTGGGAGGGGGATGGGACCGATGGGACCGACGACACGGCTGGCCATCGCCAGCGCCATGGTGGTGGCCGCCGACCAGGTCTCCAAGATGCTCGCGCATGCAGGCCTGCTGGGGACCGGCTGGGTGGAGCCCGTCGTCAATCCGGACCTCGCACTGGGTCTCGCGGGCGGTCCGTCGTCCGCCGAGTCGCTGCTGGGGGTCGCGACGCTCGTGCTGGCAGGTCTGGTGCTCCGGCGGCGTCTCCTGACCGGCCGCATCGGGGTGCTCCCGGCTGCCCTCGTCATCGGTGGCAGCATGGGCAACCTGCTGGACCGTGCCGTCTACGGTTCCGTGCGCGACTTCATCGCCGGACCGGGCATGGTCTTCAACGTCGCCGACGTGGCACTGCTCGCAGGCGTGCTGCTCGCCGTGCAGCCGTTCCGTGCCCGCCGCGGAACCGCACGGCGTGCGTCCGCGGTCACCGGGTCCGCCCGATAGCAACGGCCGGTGAGACGCCCGCCGGACTGGGTAAGGGTAACGATCAGGCGGACCGGCACGGGCAAGGATCAGGTGGGCCGGCACCAGCAGCGATGGTTCAGGAGGCCAGTGGTGCCACGGTGTTCATCCGCATCGTCGCACGACAGGATGCTCCTCCTCGGCGGCATGGGACACGGCCACCCGTCGGTGGGTGCCAGCCGGAGCGCCGCGGAGTTGATGCAGTTTCCGAATCCGGGCGGTGACCCCAGCCGGAGGTAGGTCCTGCTGCCGACGTCCTTGCCGTCGATCTGGTATCGACGCCGCTGGCCGCCGGTACCACTAGCCTGAGCTGTAGCCCAATCGTCCTGCCCGGATACGCAACCCTATGCGGTTCGCCTGTCTCAAGAAGTCTTGTCAGCCGAGGCGCGCTGCGACGGACGGGGCTCCGTGATCGCGCTGAGGAGTCGTAACGGATGGGATGCAGGGAGGTCCAGGAGCGCCGATCGGGGTCGTGCCCGTGAGGAAGCTCGTGCGTGCCACATGGTCATCCGGCCGCGTGGAGAGACTGACAGGACGTCCCATCGGAGCACCTGGAGGGTTCCATGATCCACCGCCTAGCCATCGCCATCGGCAGCATCACTGCCGCGGCCATCCTGGCGCTCGGATTCGCGGCCACCGGATTCGGGCCGAATGCGGCTCCCGTGAACGCGGAGCAGCTGACGGCTGCCGTCGGCGCAGCTGCGGCTGCCGTCCCGGCGACCGATCTGCCGGCTGCCGAGCCGATCACGAAGGTCGAGACCACGACGGTCTACGTCCGTCCGGCCCCCAAGGCGAAGGTCATCCACGTTACCAGGCGTGCCCCTGCCCCAGCCGCCAAGCACGCGCCCGTCAAGAAGCACACCAAGGTCGTGCATGTCACGAAGAGGGGTGGTGACGATGACGAGGATGAGCATGAGGATGAGGACGAACACGAAGACCATGATGGCGGCGAGCACGAGCGAGGGGACGACTGATGACCGTCCACGACCCTCGCCCAACACTGGTGCCAGGCGCCGGCCCGGCGGTCCCGCGACCGACTCCTGCCGTCGCGGCCGCTCCGAAACAGCGGCCCGACCCTCGTCCGATGCGCCTGGCACTGGGGGCAGGCACCCTGGCCGCGGTGTCCATCATGGCCGCGGGCCTGATTCGGATCCCGGCGGCGGCTGGTGACGAGGTCGTGGCCGACGCGGCCGACGCGGCAACCACCGAGACCGTGGCCACAGCACGGCCCGAGGTCCGGATCAAGCACAGGACCGTCTATGTCAAGCTCAAGCGCGGCCAGAAGGCGCCCACGGGTGCCAAGGTCATCACGGGCACCGCGCCCCCGCCGCGGGTTGTGGTGACCCGGATCCCTGGCAAGGCGGCCACCACCCGGCGGGCCCGGCCGGCCGCTCGTCGAGTGGTAGTGACCAGGACCCGCCAGTCCGGCCACTGAGACCGAGCGATGTCCATCGCGGGCGTTCCGCGGGTCGTTCGACCGGGGGAAGTCATGCCGTCGTCCATGACCGAGCAGGCGATCACTGTCCCGGCCATGGGCGGCAGCATGGTGCTCCGGGTGGCGTACAGGAACGCGGCCAGTGACCGGACTGCGCGTCGCCGGGTCGCGCAGGACCTGCACCGTGTCGCCCACCGGGTCGACCGCTGGGCGGCACGCCTGACGCGGTTCAACGACGCATCGGACCTGTCTGCGCTCAATGCCGACCCGGGTCGTACGGCGGTGCTGGTCCGGCCGACCCTCGCGGCTGCCCTGGCCTGGGCAGAGCGTGCGACCGACCTATGCCCAGGGTTACTGGACGTCACCCTCCTCGACGAGCGGCGGGCGGCCGAATCGGGGAACCCCATGCCTGCGCTGCGGGACGACCTCCACGATCCGCCCGTGCATCGGTCGCGCTGGTACCTGGTTCGTCGGCCGCGGGGCGGCCTCGCCATCCGAAGGGAACCGTTCCGTTTCGACCTCGACGGCGTGGCAAAGGGATGGATCGCTGACCGTGCGCTCGCCATGCTCGGCCGCTACCCGGCGGCTCTCGTCGACGCGGACGGGGACATCGCCCTCCGCCTGACCGATGGCGTGGCATGGGACATCGCGATAGCTGACCCGGTGGCCAAGGACCGCGACCTCGCGGTCCTGCGGCTCGACGGCCGCCTGCCGCGAGGCATGGTCGGGGTGGCGACGTCTGGTACGAGCGTCCACCGCTGGTCGACCGGCAACGACGAGCCACCCCGACATCACCTGCTCGATCCCCGTACCCGGCGACCCTGCGCGACCGATGTGGTCCAGGCGACCGTTATCATGAGCTCGGCGCGCGAGGCGGAGGTCGTCGCCAAGGCCGTGGTCATCGCCGGCGCCGACGCTAGCCTGGAGCTGCTCGACCGGCCGGGCATCCACGGCGCGGTGCTCCTCCTGGAGACCGGCGACACCGTCGCGCTGCCCGGGACGCTAGGCTGGCTCGCGTGAAGTACCGTGGGCTGGACCCTCGTACCCGCCTGTTGCGCTGGGCGCTGTTCCTGGCCGCGGTGGCCGTCACCCTGGTCGTGACCGGAGGCGGCGCGATCGATGCCGCCACCACCTGGCTCACGACGGAGCAGGACCGGCTGCCGTGGTATGCCACCCGCCTGCTGGGGCTGCTGTCCTATCTGATCATCACCGGCTCGGTGGTCTATGGCTTGCTGCTCTCGACCGGCATCCTCGACGCCATCGCGCACCGGACCGTGTCGTTCACACTCCACCAGGACTTGTCGGCGATCGGCCTCGGCCTGGCCATGGTGCACGCCGCGATGCTGGTGCTCGACCGGAGCGTTCCGTTCACGGTCGCCGAGGTGCTCGTCCCGTTCATCGGTCCCTACCGGCCGCTCTGGGTCGCCACCGGCCAGGTCGCGCTCTACCTGTCCATCGTGGTCGTGGCCAGCTTCTCGCTGCGCAAGCGCCTTGGCCAGAAGCGGTGGCGAACGCTCCACTACGTCACGTTCCTGGCATTCCTCGCGGCCACCGCCCACGGCCTCATGGCCGGTACCGACACCGCCGCGCCCTGGGCGTTCTGGGGATACCTCGTGGCGACCGCGATGGTCGTGTTCCTGACCGGCTACCGGCTCGTGCTGGCCGTCGCGACCCGCCGCGGATCCGCGGTCCAGACACCCACCCGCCGCGTCGCCCGCGAGGTCGTCCCAACGCCGACCCCCGAACGCGTAGACCGCGTGGCCTGAGCCTGTTGCGGTGACCAGCCGCCCCTGACCCGGACAAACCGGCCCCGAGCGGCGCCCGTGGCCTACGCGTCGATCGTTGCGGCGGCTCCGCCAAGCCTGTGATGACGGCTTCCACATGCTCGATCGTCGTGGTCTTGGGATCGATGTCGTCTGCGACGACCCGCCCAGCGCGCAGGACGACGATGCGGTCCACGACGCGGAAGACGTGGTGGATGTTGTGCGCGATGAAGATGCAGGAGTGACCCGAGTCGCGCGCGTTGCGCACGAAGCTCAGCACGCCCTGCGTCTCCGCGACGCCCAGGTTGTTGGTCGGCTCGTCGAGGATGATGAGATCGCTGTCGAAATGCATTGCTCGCGCGATGGCAACAGCCTGGCGCTCGCCGCCGGACAGTGCGTTGATGGGGGTCGCGGGCGGGATCACCTTGGTGATGCCGACCTGTTTGAGGAGCGTCTGCGCGACCGTGGCCATTGCCTTCTGGTCCATCCGGTTCAGGAATCGCGGACCAGTGACGAGCTCGCGACCAAGGAACAGGTTGCGCGCGATCGAGAGTTGCGTCACCAGGGCCGAATCCTGGTAGATGGTCTCGATCCCATGGGAGATCGCGTCCGTGGTGTTGCGGATCTCGACCTTCTGGCCACGGATGAAGATGTCGCCGCTGGTCAGGGGTACGACACCGGATAGGACCTTGATGAGCGTCGACTTCCCGGCGCCGTTGTCGCCCAGCAGCCCGACGATCTCGCTCTCGCCAACGGCGAAGGTCACGTCGTCCAAGGCCTGGACCCGGCCGTACGACTTGTGGATGTGCTCCATGCGAACCAGGTCGGCCATCGCTCTACGTCCCCGCCTGATGTCTGCGTTCGAGCCAGGAGTGGAGCGCCATCATGCCCAGGATGATGGACCCGATGAAGATGTTGTAGGCGAGCCCGGGCACCCCGATGAGCACGATACCGTTGCGCATCACCCGCAGGATGAAGACGCCCAGGACGGTCCCCAGGATGGTGCCGCGGCCGCCGGTCAGGGCCGTCCCGCCGATGACCACCATGGCGATCACTTCCAGCTCGTAGCCAGTGCCGCTGTTGGGGTTGGCCGCTGAGGTGCGGATGGAACTGATGACTCCGGCAAGGGCAGCCATGCTGGCAGTCAGCATGAACAGGCGCGATCTTGACGCGGCTGACCCGCACGCCGCGCGCTCGTGCCGAGCTGGCGTTGCCACCCGAGGCCTGGATCCAGTTACCCGTCTTGGTAAGGGTCAGCACGAAGGCGAAGATGGTGGCCACGACGAGGAACCAGAAGAGCGACATGTAGACCCGGAATTCGCCGACGTAGAAGTCGCCCACCAGCAGGTCGGCGAGCCAGTTCCCCTTGGCATTCCACGTGCGCTGGGGGAAGCCGTCCGTGATGTACAGCGACGTGCCCCGCACGACCAGGAGCATGCCCAGCGTCACCAGGAACGACGGGATCTTGAGGCGAGTCACGAACAGCCCGTTCACGAGACCGATGAACAGGGCGGCCACGATGGCCACGAGGAATCCGACTTCGAGTGATGTGGTGCCGCTGTTGAACAGCGTCCACATCACCACGGCGCTGAAGCCGAAGACGGACCCGACCGAGAGGTCGAATTCGCCCGCGGTCATGAGCAGGGTCATGGCCAGGCGCGATGAGCCCCAGTTCGACCGTGAAGGTCAGGATGTTGCTGATGTTCAGCAGCGACATGAAGTCCGGGTTGATGGCCGTGAACACGACGAGCAGCACGACGAGCAGCACGAACGGCCCGAACTCCGGGCGCGCCACGAATCGCCGGACGAGCCCCGTGGCAGGGTCTCCGGACACGTGGCTGTCCGGGCTCGCGGTCGTGGATGAGGCGGTCATCGTGATCGGCGTCGGCGCATGTGGGCCCCCGGTGCATGATCGCGGGACCGGAGCACCCTGCCCCGGTCCCGCGATGTTCAGTCGTCTGGCGATCCGGTCATGGACTCCCCGACCGGATCGCGATCCGACTGGTGCTCGGCTACTTGGCCGTCATCACGTCCTGGTAGAACTGCGCCAGGTCCTTCTCGTACAGGGTCCCGACGAGGATATCGAAGCCGGGCGGGATGCCGCTAGCCGCGGCAGCCGCGAGGCTCAGACCAAGGTAGCTGGTCATCTGCGGGTCTTGCCACATCCCGGCGAGTACGTAGCCGTCCGTGATCTCCTGGGTCGTGTCGGGCGAGTTGCCCCAGCCGACGACCGGGATGTCGCCTGCCTTGATGCCGACCTGGTCCCAACTCGTGCGACGCTGCCGGTGACGAGGTCACCAAGGCCGATCATGGCCGCGGTCGTGTCCTTGTGGGCAGTCAGGTAGTCGGACATCACCGAGATGATCTGGGCCTGGTCGAGCCCGGTCTCGATGGCGTCGATCTTGATCCCCAGCGGATCGAAGACGCTCATGATGCCTTCTTTTTCCTGCTCACCGTAGGTGGCACCGGCGACCTCGACGGGCGTGAACACGGTGTCACCCGACTTCACGTAGCCCGCCATCGACGAGGTACTGGGCCCAGCGTCGGCCGACATCGACGTTGTTCGTCCCGACATAGGCATCGAAGTCGGCGCTCGGGTCGGGCGTGTTGATATTGATGATGGGGATGTCCTGCGGCGTGGGCTTCCTTGACCAGATCGACCAGGCTGCCCGGACCGGGGCTGCTGGTGACGATGCCGGCCGCGCCGGCGGCGATGGCCGCGCGGACAGCTTCCTGCTGAGATGGGACATCGCCGCTGTGGAACGAGGTCTTCACCGTGTTGCCGGTGTCCTTTGCCCATTGGTCCGCACCGGCCAGGAAGTAGGTCCACACGGGATCGGTGGGCGAGCCGTGGGAGATCCAGTAGTAGGTCTTGCCGCCCTGCGCCATTGCCGGTGCGGACACCGACAGGGCCAGCAGCAGGCCCGAGGCCAGGATCGATCAGTCTCTTGAGCATTCGTCGTCTCCTCCTCCGCGCGAACGCGGACGTCGATGAGCCAGCGCTCATGGACGCTGGCGCGGGCGATGGATCGGTTCGACCCTCCTTCCGGCCTACGGCCTGCGACCCTGCAGCGGTTCCTCCCGGACCACCATGATCCGGGTCGGTGAGCAGCGCGGTACCGTCCCGATAACTCTCGCGACGGTGCCCCGGGGCGTCAAGGATCGATTCGACCCTTGACTCCGGTGCCGATGAGCCCAGTCTATGCCGAGGCCGAACGCCGCCGACACCGATTCCGCGTCCAGGTCGCACCAGAGGAGGACCTCATGACATCAGTCGACGAACGACCCGTGGTCATCCTCCGGCCCGCGCCCCAGCGCATCGACCGTATCTTCGCGCCGCCGGCACTGGCCCGGCTGCACGAGCGCTACCGGGTCGTCGACCTGGAGCAGGACCCATCGGAAGCAGCCATCGACGCGGCTCTGCCCGACGCGATCGCGATCATCGGCCAACCGGATCTGCCACGCCAGCGGCTCGATCGCGCCCCCCGACTGAAGGCGCTCCTGAATGTCGAGGGCAACTTCTTTCCCAATGTCGACTATCCGACCTGCTTCGAGCGAGGCATCCATGTCCTGGGCTGCGGCCCTGCCTACTCCCAGGCTGTCGCCGAGTACGCCCTGGGTCTGGCCATTGACCTGGCTCGTGGGATCAGTCGTGAGGACCGTGCCTTCAGGGAGGGACGCGAGCGCTGGGTCTCGGCTAGCACCGCGGACTCGATCCTGCTGCGCGGCGCCGATATGGGACTCATCGGCTTCGGCAACCTCGGGCGTGCGTTGCAACCGCTATTGGTGCCGTTCCGGCCTGTCCTTCGTGCCTACGACCCGTGGCTGCCTGATCGCGTGCTCGAGGAGCACGGCCTGCTGCCCGCGACACTCGACGATGTGGTGGCACGCAGCACGTTCCTGTTCGTTCTGGCGACGGTGACACAGGAGAGCGAGCGGCTGCTCGACGCACGACGCCTTGATCTCGTGCCGGCCGGAGCGCGGCTGGTGATGGT
This sequence comes from uncultured Chloroflexia bacterium, assembly GCA_963760625.1. Lineage (GTDB taxonomy): Bacteria > Chloroflexota > Limnocylindria > Limnocylindrales > CSP1-4 > JAFMJV01. Next base: position 151,323 of record CAVXDU010000012.1, on the reverse strand, counting down.
GAGCCGCGCGGCGGTGGTTGATGAGGCGGCCCTGCTGGAGCGCGTGGCCGCCGGCCGCTTCCTGGCCGCCGTCGATGTCTGGCCCGCGGAGCCAGCCCCTGCCGACCATCCCGCACGTCGGCTCGATGGGCTGGTGCTGTCGGCACATCGGGCAGGCGGCATCCCGCAGGCTTTCTTCCAGATCGGCGAGATGGTCCTCGACGAACTGTCCCAGGTGGAGCGAGGACTTCCCCCGGCACGCATGCAGGAAGCCGCCCGTGAGCTCGTAGGCCGGTATCGGAGCCGACCGGTGACGTGAGCTACGGTCATGCGGGGCGTCGCCGTGAGACGACGCGCCCGATCCGCGCGCGACGATGATTCGGCGGGCCACTATCCTGTGCCCATGTGCCGAAACATCACCGAACTCCGGGGTCTCGAGCCCGTCGCCACGGCGGAGGAGATCGAGGCCGCCGCGCGTCAGTACATCCGCAAGGTCAGTGGCATCCAGACGCTGAGCGACACGAACCGGGAGGCGTTCGAGCACGCCGTCGCAGACGTCACTGCCATAACGTCTCGACTCCTCGTCTCACTGCCGCGCGCGCAAGCAGCCGCCCGCTACGGTCCCGCCGCTCCGGCGGCCCGAGGTGCGGGCCCGCATGGCGGCCCGGCAGGCCGCGCTCGCAGCCGCGAAGTAGGCCAGCCAGTTCGGCACGTCAGGCGGGGGCTGGCGAATCCATGACGCGCGACAGGACGCCAGGCAGACTTGCCGTCGCGACCGCGATGGCGGTGTCCGCAGCGCCGTAGTACAGGCTCAGCTGGTCACCCACCGGATCAAGCACCCATCCGCACGGAAAGACCACGTGATCCACGTCACCCGACACTTCATACGGCTCGATGGGACCGAAGACCCACTCGTCCGTTCGGTGCAGGATGATCCTCGGATCGTCGAGGTCGAGCAGCACCAGGCCGACGCGGTAGATCGGCCCATCGGCGGTCGCGTGCACTCCGTGATACATGACCAGCCAACCCTCCGCGGTCTCAAGCGGAGGGGGTCCAAGCCCGATCTTGCCGGCATCCCACCAGGCACCGTCGCGGGCCTCGAGCAGCAGGGTGTGGTCCCCCCAGTGGCGCAGATCCGGCGAGTAGGAGATCCACATGTGGGCTCCCCCGCGCAGCGGTGATGGTCGGTGGATCATCGCCCAGCGTCCGTCAAAGCGACGCGGAAAGAGAGCGGCGTCCTTGTCCTCGGGTGGCATGACCGGGCCGAGGCGCTCGACCGTCCGGAAGTCGCGGGTCACCGCCAGGGACACGAGCGGCCCGCGACGGCTGTAGGCCGTGTACGCGATCGCCCACTCCCCGCGTTCCGGCAGCCATGTCAGTCGTGGATCCTCGCACCCCCAGATCTCCTCGGGGTACCGAAGCTCATCTGGGCGGAGCAGGACGTCCGCGTCAAACTGCCAGTCCGTGACACCATCCCGGCTGCGCGCGACATGGAGTTGCGAGATGCCCCGGAGGTCCTCGACGCGAGCGAGCAAGACGGTATCGGTACCAACACGCGCCGCCCCCGGATTGAAGATCGAGTTGGCAGGATATGGCAAGTCGGCTGCTGTCAGGATCGGGTTGGCAGTCGATCGCTCGAACAGCATCGCGTCGTGGATGCGCGTCATGCGACCGACGCCATGGCATGGGCACGCGCATTCGCCGGTGAGCCGGAGGGCTCGGCCCTGGTCTCGCGGAGATGCTCCAGGGCCATGTGCCACATGAGCGTCGACTCGGCACCCTGGTTCAGGTTGACGCCATCGAGCATCAACCCGTCGTAGCAACCACCCCGGTCGGCGTCGGCGACGGGGACACCCACGTCGTTCTGGCCCAGGAACCACCCGTACGCCAGCTCCATGATGTGACGCCAACGGGCATCACCGGTCGCTTGGAGGGCGGCCTCGGCGGCGAGCAGCAGCGAGGTGGCCTCGATGGGTTGCTGGTCGAACCGCGATATCAGGCCACCGGACTCCCACCAGCCGTTGCCGATGAAGGACAGGTGACCATCTTGAGCTGTCTGCGCTGCCACGAGCCATTCCAGGACCCCGATTCCGGCCTGGACCATGCGTGGATCGGCATGATGCCGACCCGCGACGATGAGCGCGCGGACGGGCAATCCGTTCTCGTAGGTCGCGCACGTCTCAGGCCACGGCCACTCCGCCGCCACACCCGGCTCGAATGCTGCCCAGAGTCGGTCCGCCAAACGTCCGAACGCCCGGTCCACGGCCCCGTTGCAACCGCCGCGGATGGCCGCCTCGCAGCCGAGAGCCACAGATGAGACCGCGCGGATCGCCGTGACCTGTTCCGCCGCGGGCAGCGCACGTTCGAACAGCGCTCTCGCGGTCTCCGACGACGTCCGCTTCAGGGGCCGTCGCGATGACATCGCCCAGTGCGTGCATGGCCCGACCTTGACAGTCCTCGGAGCCCCCTTCGTCGAGCCATTGTCCGTCGCTGGACCGGAAGTCACGGAAGCGTCCGCTCGTCTCGTCGAAGGCCATGGTCAGGAAGTCCAGGCCGCGGCGGGCGCTGGGTCCGACGGTGGGCCAGCCGAGGTATCGCTGGTGCAGCAGGTCGACCTGCAGCGATCGCGCGACGTCGTCCGTGCAATATCCGTGTCCGGGGTCGGGCGTGGATCCGATCGGCGTGCTGCATGATCCCGATGTGGTCGGTGAGCGCCTCGAGATGGGTGCGGTCGACCCTGAAGAGCGGCAACTCAGACATGCGTTGCCACCAGACTCCGCGATTCCAATGGAGCCGGGACGACCCCGACGACGCCCGACAGCACCGTTCGATACCTTGCGCCCACCTCGGACCAGATCATCTGTCTGCTGTGCTCGTACGCGAGGGCCCCGATAGCGCTGCGCAAGCCATCGTCGCTCAGCAGGTGGTCCAGCGCTCCGGCGAGTGCCTCAGGCGAGGCTGCGGGCACCAGGACACCCCGGCCGTTGGCGAGCAACTCGGCCGCGTAGGTGTACGGCGTGGACACGATGGCTCGGCCCGCGCCCATCGCATACGACAGGGTGCCGGACACGATCTGGTCCATGTTGGGGTACGGGGTGACGAACACGTCGGCGGATTCCAGCCACCGCCCGAGTTCGACCCGGCTGACGAACCGGTCAACGAAGCGTACGTGTCCGGTCAGACCCAGTCGCTGTACACGCTCCATGAGCGACGTCCGGTACGCCTCACCGTTTCGTCGCACGAGGTCCGGGTGAGTCGCACCGACGATGACGTAGCACGCCGCCGGGTGTCGCGCCACCACGGCAGGGAGAGCGTCTATCGCAAGTTCGTATCCCTTGCCGGGCCCCAGGAGCCCGAAGCTCAGCGACCACGGCGCGCCCCTCCAACCCCAGCGACGGCTTGACGACATCCGACCTCACGACCGGCCGATCTGGCACGCCGTGGGGGATGACATCCAGGCGCGACGGTTCGACCCCGTAGGCATCGGTCAGCAGGGCAGCGGCTGACCTGGACATGACGATGGTCGCGTGGACCCGCTGCACCAACTCGACCAGGATCGCGCGCTGGTTGGGCGTCGGATCACGCAGCACCGTGTGGAGTGTTGCGACCGCAGGCACGTCCAGCGCCCGGACGAAGTCAAGCACCGCCTTGCCGTCATCGCCACCCCAGATCCCGTACTCGTGCTGGACGGACACCACATCGACGCAGCTGCTGATCGACCGGGCGATCCGGGGATAGTCGCCAGGTTCATCGCGGCGGATCCGGTGATGGACCTCGAAGGGATAACGCAGCGAGTCGTCAGTCGGATGCAGAGCGGCGACCTCGCGATCCCCGGTGGCGCGCCCGAGGTCGGCCGTGAACGTGGCGATGCCGCAGTGGCGAGGCGGGTAGGTGGCGACGAATCCGGTGCGGACGATGGTGTGCTCCGATCGATACGGTCCCCGAGGCGCTTGAGCGGAACAGACGAAACGGTGATGGTGGGATCGAATCGTATCGCGCCTGCTCGCCGAGCGGTTGGCGCAACCGCCCGTGCAGAGACGGGCGGTTGACGGTTGGGTCAGGCGGCGTGCACCTGTCCAGCGCGAGGCCCCTTGGGGCTGGTCTCGATCTCGAACGTCACCCGCTCGCCGCCATTGAGGCGATCGAAGTCGAGTGAGGAGTCGAGTGAGTTCCGATGGAAGAAGTATTCCTTCGCATCCTCGGCGGCGATGAAGCCGAAGCCGCGATCGGCAACGACCTTCTTGATGGTACCGGTGGTCACATGGACCTCCAACGCTCCACGAACAAGGGAACAGCAGAGCGCACGGTCCGTTCGGGATTGGTCGACCACGCGGAGCATCGCCGAAAGACGGCGAGAACGAATAATAGCACAGATGTTCGACAGATGTCCACCGCGGAATGTGGCGTGGGCGGCCCATGCCCAGCGGATCAGCCCTGCTGGTCGATCCCCGTCACCGGGTTCCTTCGATGGCCGCGACTGCCTGAGGTGCTCACCGGCTGAGCGGCCGCGCCGCGCGATGAGGTCCGGCATCACCGTCTTGGTGGAGCGACCCGACACCTGCATCCCGCTGCGTCGCTTGGCCGCACGGTGTTCGCGGGCCACGGCATGCGTGTCAGGCTGCTCGTCGTTGGGATCCACGCACCGATGGTCGGGCCGTCGCGCCCGTTCGTCAATCGGACGCCCCCAAGCGCCTCTGGCAAGGACCAGGCAGCAGGGAATCGGCGAACTTCACGTGGGCCGGTCCCTGGCGAAGAGCGATCGCGGGACCAGCCTGCCCTCCGCTACGCGCATGTCAGCGAGTCGAGTAGCGCTCGATCTCGCCCAGGCAGGCGCCGCCGAAGTCGGTCAGCGGCACGCCGACGTCCGCCAGCGACGTTCGCCGACGCCTGGAAGTTCGGCTCCCTGACGCTGACGTGGACCGCGTACCGGGCACTGTCCGCCCGAGGGAACCGGACAGCAAGCTCGACGCCCTTGACATTCGGCCACCGCGTGAGGCCGTGACCAACGGTGGACTCGTTGGGGTCCTCGGGGGATGGTCGGTACGAGAACTCGTGGATGCCCATCGAGCTTGCCACCAGCAACCGGTCGGACCCGCCGAATTCCTGGAACGCGGCCAGCTCGCGCGCCCCGAGCAGCCGGAGCGTCTGGAGCGCCCGGGCCCGGAGGTGTTCGGTTTGCGGCCCGGGACTGTGCGTCGGGGTATTCCAGCAGTTGGATCGTCGCCACATCCGGCCTCCGCATCGGGGCCTGATGTGGTCCCTGTCACGGCAGCCTAGTCCGGGCTCGCATGCATTCCGACCCTGACCTTCGTCGCACTCGACGGTGGACCGCCCGTGATGCAGGCACGGCCGACAAGAAAATAAGCCATTGACAAGAAAGATTGTCGGCAATACCGTGTGGGCCGTGTTGGACATCGGAGTGATCGAAGACCCCGCGGCAGCCGAGGCATCGCTTGACCCCATCCGGACCAGGTTGCTCGCGGAGCTCGTTGAGGCACGCTCGGCCACGATGCTTGCCAGGCGCGTGGGCCTGGCGCGGCAGAAGGTGAACTACCACCTGAGGTCGCTCGAGCGTCATGGGCTCGTGGAGCTGGTTGAGGAGCGTCGCAAGGGCAACGTGACGGAGCGGCTGATGCGCGCGACCGCAGCGTCATATGTCATCTCGCCCGCAGCCCTCGCATCCATACAGCCCGATCCGTCGCGATCTCCCGACCGGCTCTCAGCGTTCTGGCTGCTGGCACTCGCGGCCCGGCTGCTGCGCGAGGTGGGCACGCTCCTCATGGGATCGGCAAAGGCGCACCAGCGGGTCGCGACATTCGCCATGGATGGCGAGGTTCGCTTCGCCACTGCGGCCGACCGGGCCGCGTTCGCGGAGGAACTGGCCGCGACCGTGACCTCGTTGGTTGGCCGCTATCACGATGGCACCAGCGAGCAGGGACGAACACACCGCGTGGTCGTCGCCATCCATCCCAGCGTGACCGCGCTCACGCTCGACACCGACCTGGAGGAGTCCTGACCATGGCACACCCATTCACGGTCGACCGCACCGTCGAGGTCCAGGCCAGCCCGGAGGAGGTCTGGGAGGCATTGACGACCGACGTCGGCATGGACGGCTGGTTCATCGGTGCGCCCAACCACGTGGAGCCCCGCGAAGGCGGCACCGTGCGCGTGGCCTTTGGCGACGACAGTGGTGAATCGACCATCACCACCTGGGTCCCCCCGCACCGGTTCGCCCATGCGGGCGTACCGGGACCGGACGGCGTCGTGCACGCCATGGAGTACACCATCGAGGGACGCGCGGGTGGCACGACCACCGTCCGGCTGGTGCACAGCGGATTCCTTGGTGATGACTGGGAATCGGAGTATGAGGCGCTCGGCGAAGGCGACTTCATGTACCTGCATCAGTTGGCCCAGTACGTGGAGCACTTCCCGGGCCGGAGCGGAACGGTCATCACCGCGATGCAACCGAACAGCCTCGATCGCGCACGCAGCATGGCGTCGTACCGCGCTGCCCTCGGCCTGACCGGCGCCGCTGCTGAGGGCGACCAGGTCCGGTTCACACTCGACGACCGGTCAACCGTCGCAGGGGTCGTGGATCTTCGTATCCCCGAGCATCATCGGTGTCCGTGGGAGCGATGCCCTGTACCGGTTCATGTATGTGCCCATGGGCGTGCTGTACCTGGGCCATCACGTGTATCGGGACGACGTAGACAAGGTCGCAAGCCAGGCGGCATGGGCCACCTGGTTGAAGCGTGTCTTCCCGGCCTGACCAGCAGGCCGGGAAGCCTCAGGTCAGGCCTTCATGCAGTCGTCGAGGCCCAGGGCGTCCACTTCCGCGAGTGCCCGCGCCATCGTCACCTGTGCAGCTGCGAACGCCTCCTGACTGCTGAACAGCAGGCCCGCGTCTTTCTGATCCTGGGCGTCGACCTGGTCGCGAGCGCTCCGCTCATAGACCATGAGCGCGCCCAGGACCAGGCGGTGCTGGGGCAGCAGCACGTCGGGCGGGGTGACCGCCAGGTGAGCGCCCACGATCGACTGGAGCTCTGCGAGCATCGCCTGTGAGGCGGCCAGATCCATGGGCTTGGCGTCCTTCTGGAAGGGTGGCAGCGCCGCGACCCGCTCGAGTTGGGGGCTCACAGCCTCCCACCAGGGCTTCAGGTCCGCGCAGGTCGCCAGCGCGGTCGTTGGGGGAGCGGCGGCCCCAGCCGACAGGTCAGCAAGCAGGAACAGGCCACCTTCGCCCTGATAGTAGAGACCGTCCAGGTCGACTCCGGCGGGTACCTGATAGCCAAGACGACCCGAAACCAGGTTGCCGGGACCGAGATTGGCCGTCTTGAGCTCTGGGACCTTGGGCTTCTTGGCCGGGGTCACGGTCGTGGGTGCCCACATGGCCCCACGGGCATCGCGCAGCACCATGCCCGACGTCTCGAGCTTGAAGGATGTGCTCCCGGTGTTCTCGAATGAGGCCGTGACCATCACGAACCGACCGCCCTTGGCCGGTGGCCTGGACTTGGCGAATTTCTTGTACGGGTCGGTGACGTCCTTGACGGTGCCAACCACGGTCGAGTCACCACGCGTCATGGTGACCGGGGTCCCGACTGCCGGTCGTGGCGTGCCCATGTCGGCAGGTATGAGGATCACGCCCTGCTCCGCCTGGTACAGCACCTGGTCGACGGTGGTGTCCGTCGGGACGGTGTACCCGACATATCCGGAGACCCGGCTGCCCTGGCCCACCGTGGAGATCGACAGCTCGGGCTGCGGGAACTCGTCCATCAGGCAGCACGGAAGGCTTCGCTCCCAGAGCCCGCCCGTGGTGTCGTGCAACCAGATGGCCGGTGGGTAGACCTCGATGCCGTCCTCTCCGGTCCCTTCGATGCTCAGCACCACGACCACGTACTTGGCGCCTGGCGCGGGACCCTTGCCAGCGGGGAAGGCAGTGAAGGGGTCGAGCAGCTCGGTCACGGTGACGGTCCCGTGCTCGACGCCGTTGACATCGACGAAGGTGGTCGGCGTGTTGGCCGGGACTGGCCCCCCCTGGGTCGACGCCCCCTCCGCAAGGCAGAGCACCAGGATCATCGCGATCGGTAGTGCCAGGGCCCGTCTGATCAGCACAGCGCCAACCTCCCACAGCCGGGGGCCAGCGTTGGTAGCGCGAATGGGCCCTGGGCTGCCCGCGAAGACGATAGCGGGTCGATGACCGCGAGCCAAGTGCCCGGCCGCCGTCTCGTGCGCGGTCACTTTGGTCGTGCCGGATCTGGTCGCGTTCCTGGAGCCCATCGAATTCGTGCAGCCGGGCCCGGACGCGGCCATGGTCGCGGGCCGATGGCGCGCGGATGCGCGCAGGACGGGACGCCACATCGGCCTTGCGGATGCGCTCATCGCGAGCGCGGCGGACGCGGCCGATGCGACCGTGCTCACCCGCAACATCCGTGACTTCACCCTGACCCCGTTCAGGATCGAGACCTACTGATCCTGCGGCACCACTGTCCCGATGGCCGGTCCCACCTCGTGCTCCCTCATACTGCGCGAACAGGAGCCGTTCGATCGTCACTGTCGCACCTGATAGCCACACCAGGAGGGCGCGCATGTTGATCGGCATCGACTGGGGAGGCACGAAGATCGAGGGTCTCGCCATGACCGAGACCGGCACGGAGCTCGCGCGCCTGCGCGAGCCAACACCACGCGATGACTACCACCGCTGCATCGACCTCATCGTCGACCTCGTGGCTCGCCTGGAGCGCCAGACGGCACAGACCGGCCGAGTGGGGATCGGCATCCCCGGCTCGCTCGATCCGCGGACCCGGCTGGCCAAGGGCGCCAGCTCCACGTGGATCCTCGGTCGACCGGTAGAGGTTGACCTGCGCGAAGCGCTTGGGCGGGAGATCCGCGTCGAGAACGACGCTGATTGCCTGGCGGCCTCGGAAGCCCGTGACGGGGCCGGCGCCGACGACAACGTGGTCTTCGCGGTCATACTGGGCAGTGGGGCCGGAGCGGGGATCGCTGTGGGCGGTCGGGCGCACCATGGGCCGAACAACAGTGCCGGTGACTGGGGTCACAACCCGCTGCCCATGCCCGGTTTGGACGAGGTCCCCGGCGATCCGTGCTACTGCGGCAAGCGCGGATGCCTGGAGACCTGGATCTCCGGTCGCGCGTTCGAGGCGACCTACCAGCGCCATGCCGGCGTGCATCTCAAGGCCACGGACATCGTTACCCGGGCGCGCGAAGGCGAGCATATCGCTGGCGTGGTACTGGACCGATACATCGATCGGGTCGCGCGTGGTCTGTCGGTCGTCGTCAACACCCTTGATCCGGACGTGTTCGTGCTGGGTGGCGGGATGTCCAATGTGGACGAGCTGTATCAGGCGCTGCCAGCGGCGATCGAGCGTCACACCTTCTGGTCCGTGTTCCTGACGCCGATCCGCCGGGCCCTGCACGGGGACTCCAGCGGGGTACGTGGTGCGGCATGGCTGTGGCAGGAGGACCCGGCCCCTTGACCGACGCCGGACAGTCGACGACGCCTGACCTCATGGACGAGCGCTTCGCCTTCGGGTCCACCCTGATCGCGGATGCGGGAGCGCTCGCCATGCGCTACTTCCTGGACCTGGGGACGCTGACCGTCACGGACAAGGGTCCCCGGGACATGATGAGCGAGGCCGACCTGGACACGGAGACGTTCATCCGTACCCGCCTTGCAGGGCGATTCCCGAACGACGGGTTCCTGGGGGAGGAGACCGGCCGCGGCGACATGGTTGCCAGGCGGGGGCATCTGGGTCGTGGACCCGATCGATGGCACCCAGCCGTTCATCAGCGGCATGACCTCGTGGTGCGTGTCACTCGCATTCGTGCTGGATGGTCGTGTCGAGATGGGGTTCGTATCGAGCCCAGCGAGAAACGAACTGTTCGTGGGACGGCGCGGACAGGGAGCGACGTTGAACGGCCGACCGATCACGGTGAGCAAGCGCCACCATGCTGGACCAGGGGATCGTGGCGGTCGGGTACTCGCCTCGCATCGGCGCTGACGACATCCTGCCCATGTTCGAGCGGCTACTGCGCGCGGGAGGGATGTTCTATCGGGATGGCTCGGGCGCCCTCGGCTTGTGCTACGTGGCGTGTGGGCGGCTCATCGGCTATGTCGAGGCGCACATCAACTCCTGGGACTGCCTTGGCGCCCTGGCAGTCCTCGAGGCCGCTGGCGGGAGGTCGAACGACTTCCTTGCGGACGACGGGCTCTGGAATGGCGGGCGGCTGGTGGCCGGACCTCCAGCGCTCTATCCGGCCCTCGCCGCCCTGGTGGAGCCGATCGTCTCGCCCTGACGGTCCCGCGGGCTGTGGGGCGGCAGGTGGTCGGCCGTCAGGAGATCAACGGTCCGGTCCGGCTGTCAGCCACCAATCATGGAGATCCTGGTACGAGCCGGAGCTCTCCTCGCCGAAGGTAAGGATCTTCAGTTTCTCGTCCGTCCAGTGGGCCTGGACGCCACCGATCGTGCCACTGTTCTCGTAGCAGGCCAACCGGCCGGCTGGCTCGTCGCCGATCTTGTAGGTGACGCTCGATGGGCCCTGCCTGCAGTCCTGGCCGGTCGCGGTCGCGGGCAGGAAGGAGTCGAAGCCGGCGTCCATGGTGGCGACCGAGTCGAACTGGTAGTACCAGGCGATGTCGGCGGTGCCGGCCGGCTGGCACGACGATACCGGCGACCTGGCCATCGAGACCGCCGAGCTCGGCGGTCGGCACGCATGTGTCGCGGAACGCGACTGGTACGCGTGCCACGAGTGCCGCCTCGTCCGACGTCAGCACGTGCTCCCGCAGCTGGGCGCGGTGCTCGGTCCAGGGCGCGGCGCGTGCCGACTGTCCGGGTCCAGCACTCGGCGTAGGTGTCGCGTCCGGCTGCGAACCGGGCGCCGGGTCACCGGCGCGCTGTGGACGGACATCGCCGGCAGATACCGAAAGGTCGTCGAACAACGCCGAGAAGGGGCCCGTCGTGGCGCCGACGTATGCCGCCACCTTGTCGAACGGTCCGATGACGTCGGACAGCTGGACCTGCGCCACCATCTCGCCATCGACCCACATCGCGGCGCGATCGCCAGCGTCGGTCATCGCGCACTCGAGGGTCACCACGACCGGGGCCCCAACGGCATCCGAACCGCTCGGCAACGGGACCGCGCGCACGGACCGTGGCGGTGGACCCGGTGATCGTGCCCATCACCCATTCGGCGCTGCTCGTGACGTCGCCGAAGATGAAGCCCCGCTGGTCGGCGTCGCCGGCGCCGCACATGTAGCCGCCCGCGCCACGCCGTCCGACAGCTCGACGGACCCCTCGGCGCGAAGGACGGGGTGGCTGTCGCCGAGTGCCCGCCAGACCCAGCTGCCGCTCTCGTCGTTCTTGACCTCGACGACGTAGGCGCCTGCCTTCGTAGGCGAAGCGGTCCGTGTCGCGATCGCCGGTGAACCAGGCCGTCTCGTCGTCGAAGTGGTCCACGAAGACCTGCGTCGGCGCGTCGAAGAGCCCGTCCGTGCCGGTCAGGCGTGGCGATGGGGACGCGCTGACAGCCGGCACCGTCGGACCGTCGGTGCTCCGGGGGACCTGGGTCCGGTCGGGAGTCGAGGACGCGGCTGCATCGGGCGGCACCGCACTCTGGGCGTTCGCGATGGGGGCCGAACCCAGGACGACCATCAGGCACGCAACCGCCGCCACGACGGACACCGTCGCCCGAGTCGTGCGAGCTGTCATCGACATCCGGGACCTCCCTTTCTCCGCGGGATCGACGAAGCGCATGATGGCACGTAGCCGTACTGGGGTCGAGGGGTAGATCGCCGCGGGCTTGCAACGCGAGGCGGCTTGGCCCTCGGCAGATACCAACTGGGAATGGGTCAGCGAGGCTGTCGAGGCCGTTCGGGGGTGTAGTCAATGGGTGGCGCGCCCCCGGTTGGGAGCAACGTCAAGGATACCAGGGCGGCGACCGGACACGGCATCACTCGCCCAAGCCGGCGGGCGATGCCTACTTCGACAGGTAGCGCCTGAAGAAGCCGACCGGACTGTCGGCCAGGCTCGTGCGGAGCTCGGCGCTCGGCTCACCGAGGACCTCGCCGGAGAATGAGCCCGTGGCAAAGATCGCCGCCGCCAGGTCGCCCAGGTTCGCAAAATGCTCGAGGAGCGCCCCGGAGTCCCTGTACCGCTCGAGGACGATACCCTCGGACTGATCGTCGTTGAGGTAGATGTCATATCGCAGCGTGCCCGTGTCCTTGGTCCGCGCGATCTCCATGGCTTGCGCGGACAGACGCTTGAACTCCTCCACGTTGCCTTCATGGAACTTGACTCGAGCGATCCCCCACAACTCACTCACGGCTTCGGGCCTCCAGACTTCGGCGTTGCTGGTTCGATCGACGCACTCGTCTTGACGAGCCCATACCGCGACAGGACCGCCGTGGGCACTCCAGGCCGAAGGTTGCCCGCTATTCCGGGGTCGTGTCTTACGCCTGCTGGTAGTCGATCGGCGCCGGCCCGGCCATCACGCCGAGCCCGATAGGGCACGCCACTCCGGTCGAGTGGATCGGGCAGTAGCCGTTGGGGTTCTTGCTCAGGTATTGCTGGTGGTACGCCTCCGCGTAGTAGAACGGGCCGGCGGGTGCGATCTCGGTGGTGATGGCGCCGTAGCCGGCCTTGGACAGCTCTGCCTGGTAACCGTCGCGTGACGCCGTTGCGATGCTGAGCTGCGTGTCGTCCGCGACGTAGATCGCGGATCGGTATTGGGAGCCGACGTCGTTCCCCTGGCGCATGCCTTGTGTCGGGTCGTGGTCCTCCCAGAAGACTCGGAGCAGGTCGGCGTACGTGATGCGCTCCGGGTCGAACGCGACCAGGACGACCTCCGCGTGGCCCGTGCGACCGGAGCAGACCTCCTCATAGGTTGGGTTCGGCGTGAAGCCGCCGGCATAGCCAACGGCGGTCGAGACGACCCCGGGCAGCTGCCAGAAGGCCTTCTCGGCGCCCCAGAAACAGCCGAGGCCAAAGACTGCCGTCTGGGTACCGTCCGCCCAGGGTGGTGTCAGGCGTGCGCCATTGACGTGGTGATGGGTGGTGACAGGGATGGGCGTGGACCGGCCGGGGAGGGCATCCTCCGCGGATGGCATGGCGGGGGACCGCCGAAACAACCAGGACATGCGCGCAGTGTAGGCCGCGTGCGTGACAGCAGCGTGACACGCCGATGAGGCAGGATGTGCACATGACCTCGAACCTGCAGCAGCTGTTTCGCCATAACCTGTGGGCGAACCGGCTCATCCTGGACGCCTGCGCCAGGCTCACCCCCGAACAGCTGGACACATTCGTTGATGGCACCTACGGATCGGTCCGGCGAACACTGGCACACCTGGTGAGTGCCGAGGACTCCTACGCTGCGCGGTTGGGCGCACGGCCGCGACGATTCAGATGGGACGAGGGACCGGCGACCCCCACGATAGCCGAGCTGCGGGCATCACTGGAGAACGTTGGGCCGGAGTTGATCGAACTCGCCGGCAGCACGTCAGACACGCAGACGGTCGATGTGCTCCGGAACGGCGAACCGGAGTCATTGCCGGCATGGATCATCCTGACCCAGGTCATCGATCACGGCCGCGAGCATCGCACCCACATCGCCACGATCCTGACCCAGTTGGGTATCGAGCCGCCGGACATGGACGGCTGGCAGTTCCAGGCATCAGGAGCCGCCGCCGAGAGGTGAGGTTGCCGGTGAACGCGGCGGCCTACGGCGCGGCAGGTTCCCCGGGTGCCGCGGACTCGTCGGGCCCCGGTGAGCCCTCTGGCGTCGGAGTCGAGACCTTCCGCGGTTCTGTCGACGGCAGCGTGACGGTGACAGAACCCCCGGTTTCCACCACGATCCCAGGGTAGGTCGCAGGCGGCTCGCTGAGGACCACGACCCGGTAGGTGCCGGGTGGCAAGTTGATTGGTTTGCCGCCGACCGTGCCGTTGCCGGCCAGCTTTCCGGCCTGGTCGAACACCTGGTAGGGCGCGCTCACCGCCTGGCGGATGGCATCGTCCAGCTGGCGCCGGTCGCGAGCATCGAAGTAGGCGCCACCGCCGACCTTGGCCCAGCGAGCCATCTGGCGACGGGCGCGTCGATCATCCACCGCCATGCCCACGATGTTGATCCGGGCATCGATGCCCTGGCGCTGCAGGTCGCGGATGGCGTCGAGCGGATCCTGGCCGCACAGGTCGCGATGTGGCCAGATCTCCTTGCTGTCGGTGATGAGCAGCACGATGCGGGCGCCGGTCGCGGTCGCGAGGTCCTCCGGCACCGCATCGAACGCCTGCCCGATGGGGGTATCGGCCGCCCGATCCACCCGCAACCGGTCCACGAGATCCGTGACGACCGATGCGTCCAGGGGACCGAACGGCACCGCGACGCGCGTGCCACACGGTTCGTCCCGGCTGCCAAGGACGCGGACCGCCACCGGCGCTCCCGCAGGAAGCTGGCCGGTGACCAGGTCGTCCAGCACGGCCTTTGCACTCTCGATGCGGCTCTTGCCGCCGAAGCGGTCAAGCATGCTGCCGGATGTGTCGAGGATGATGTCCACGGCAACGTCCTTGCTTGCAGGGGCGCGGGCCGGCTCGCCGGCGGGGCCGACCGCGACCACCGACAGGGTCCCCGGTGGGGGAGGCGGTATCTCCTCCTCGGATGTCGCCATGTCCAGGGTGTAGGCGGCCGGCCGCCGGAGCCAGGTGGCCATCCGGTCGAACGCCCGGTCCATCTCCCCGTGGGAAACCGCGTACTGATACGACCCGCCCCGTGCAGCCGCCCAATCCTGCATGAAGTGACGCGCCTCATCCGGCACGCTGTCGCCGCCGACGTGCACCGAGAATACCGTCGGCTGCACGCGCTCCAGGTCGGCCCACAACTCCTGGCCCTTGGCATAGCTGCTCGTCTCGGCGTCCGTCACGAGCAGCACGGCGCGTGCCCCCTCCCGCCCGGCGAGTTCCCCGGAGGCATCGATGAGCGCGGCCTCCGCGCCGCTCGATCCCTCACCCAGCACATACCGGTCGACCGCGTCCTGCAACAGGTACGGATCGTCCGCCCAGTCGTTCAGCAGCGGATCCTCCTCGAACGGGGTCACCTTGACGGCCTCCTCACCCTTGGTGACCCCCGCTGTATATGCGCGCAGCGCCTCGGTCACGAACGGCAGGTAGCTGCCCATGCTGCCGGAGGTGTCGAAGGTGAACACGGCAGAGAAGGGTGGCTGCGTTACTCGTATGCGGTACGTGGCTCCACTCGTCACGTTCGCCGCGTAGCTCACCGTCCCTTCGTCACCCGGCCCGAATGTCATGGGCACGGTCTGCCCCGCCTCATCGAACAGGGTCAGGCTGACACCGACTGCGGGCACACCACCCACGGTGATGGCAAGGCTGTTCTTGCCGGCCGGGATGGTGACGCTGTACCAGTCCACGTCCTGGTCCCGGTGGACTCGGCCGGTAGCCTGGTCACCGGACCTGAGCGGCTGAGCCGTCTCCGGTGTGTCGTCGGACACCTGCTCGTCCGCCACCGCCACCTCATCGGGAGGTTCCGTCCACTGCCGCGGACCCGTCGGATCGTCCTGTCCCCATTCACCGAGGATCGATCGATACGCGGGTGCGGTAGCCATCTCGAGGGCCCGGATCGTTGCCGGCCACTCGACGTAGTAGTCATTCTTGCCAACCGGTCTGCCAGTGAGGCGGATGAACCTGACCCAGGTCGGACTGTCGAATGTGAACGGGTTCACTGACCCATCCCCGGCGCGCTTGAGGTCCCAGCCACCGACCGGCACCCAGGGCCCCACGGGGCCCGCGGTGCTGATATCCACGTCCACGTGACGGATCCGCAATGTGGGGTCGGTGTCCACCGGGTCCAGCCACTCCAGGCTGGTGAGCAGGGCTTCGCGGTCCGCGTGGAAGCCGATGACCGCCACGGGAACGTCACCGCTCTTGGCACTGGGTCGGGCCGGGTATTCGGCGGGGTCGTCGGTGAGCAGCCGGTCCGCTTCATCCTGCGAGGAGGCCTGCGGCTGCATCCACACGACGTGGCCGCCCCGGATCGGATCTGCGATGTTCGTGGGCATCTGGTCCGGCACCACACCCGGCTGGGCGACCACCTTCCACTCACCGAGGACGACGTCCCCGGTGGTGCCAGCCCAGGTGGAGTCGATACGCAGCTGCGCGAATCGAGCCGGTATCGGCTGCGGTAGTACGAAGGCCTGGTCGGTCGTGCGTGGCGACAGCTCCGTGCTCAATACCTCCTGCCATGTCACTCCATCGTCGGAGAGCAGCAGGGTGACTGCCCGCGGACCCGGCTCGATGGACAGGCGCGATCCGAGTGGATCGAGGATCATGCCCGCGACCGGGATGGGCTGCTCTCCCGCGAGGTCCACGGTGACCGCGACCGGGCTTCCGGAAATCTGTGTCCGGAAGCCCCTGCCCGACGACGTGACCCCGTCATACAACTGGGCCTCGGCCTCAGGGTCGATGCTGACGACGGGAACGCCTCCCAGGGCGGCAGAGGCGACATCGAGGCCTCCCAGGAGCGCGTCGGGCACCGTCCACGCCTGGTACGGCGCTACCGGTGCCACATCCGGCCCAGCCCTCAGCGTCGTCGAGCCTGTGGCCTGGGCTCCGGTGGCATCGCGGCCCCGCACGGTCATGCGCACCCCATCGTCGATCGCGGCGTCCGGCAGGACCCGGAGGGTGGCTGGGATGGTCGCTGTGTCGCCCGGATCGACCGAGACCTCGGTGTGATCGAGGTCCAGCCCCCAGTGAGCCGAACTCGCTGCCCAGTCCAGTCGAAGGTCCTGCGCATCTGTACCGGTGTTCGTGACCTTCAGGGTCGCACCGACCATTTGCCCGGCCGGCCAGTAGGCCGCGACCTGAGCGACCTCCGGGACGAGCTCCAGGGTCACCGGGAGTGCCTCGGGGTCAGGCAGGGGCTCGGCCAACCCCGTGGTACCAGGGATCACATCGACGACATAGGGGCCCTGCGTAGAGATGCCCAGCCAGAGAGGGACGCCGCCGGGCACGCCGGACATCAGGTAGCCACCCGAGTCATCAGGCACCCCCGTGTATTCCGTGGTCCCGTCGGACACCGCGACGCGATACAGCACGCCCTTCGTGCGCACGGTCATGTCGCCGCCCGTCGGGAGCACGCCCAGGCTGTACCAATCCCTGTCACCGTCGGGACCTCCCCCCTCGATGTGCAGGGACCGCGGCAGCGGGTTGGCATGTGCCACGTCGTCATTGGGTTCCTGGTCCACGGCCAGCGCGAAGGGGTCCCCACGCTCCACGATGACGCTGTAGCGCGACGTGCTGGCCTGGGTGTCGGTGAGCCAGAGCTCGTAGTCGCCTGGCTGGAGCAATGCGTCATAGGTAGTCGGGGCGCCCAGGTGACCGTCGATGTCCCCGTAGCGCAGATTGCCCGACTCGAGCCGCATGTCGACCGCACCGTCGGGCGGCGGCGTGACCGTCACGCGCACATGGTCGGCTGTCGCGAGCGTGAACCGGAACACGTCCGCGTCCTGCAAGCTCGGCAGTCGGCCGGAGCGCTCCACGCCGATGGGCAATGGTTCGGCATCGAGCGCGGCGTTGTTGGGCTCCCGTTCCCCGTTCGGGTCGGGCGGGCCCAGCGGCGTCAGGGACATGGTGTAGTCGCCGTCCGCGCCTGCGATCCGCAGCCAGTGGTCGCCAGGGATGAGATAGGCGTCCGTCAGGACTGCACTATCGTGGGCAGGTGACACGTCGCCCACCCCCAGCTGGGTGCCGTCGAGCTTCTCCCACAGCAGTTCGGCGATGCCGGTCCCGGTCACGTCGACTTGCCACAGCTGGGGCTCGCCGGTCGTGGTCACCCGGAACGTGTCGCGGTCATCGCGCGCCGCCAATTGACCGCTGACCGTATCGCCGATGACCGGAGATGCGGTCAGAGGGGTGTCGTTCGGCTCGTACTCGAAATCGGTCGCCGGAACCGTCGTGGAATCGATACGCAGGAGGTAGGTCGCATCGTCCGCAGGGTCGCCATTCACCGACAGCGTCACGATCCCGGGTGGCAGGTGCAGCCCCGACAGTGCGACCCCATCGGGTCCGTCACGGCACTGGAGCTCGTGCCCCTCCGCATCGTTGAGACACAGTCGCCGTGACGGGCCGCTGCGCCAGATCAGGCGCACATCCAGCAGGACCCCGGAGACGGCGTCACTGACGTCGAACGAGTACCAGTCGTGGACATCGCCGGCGGCGAGGCGGCCCTTGACGACCGGTCGAGCGGGGTCGATGGGGACGGCCTGCGCGACGTCGGAGTTGGGTTCTGGATCGGCGCCACTCATCGCGGCCGGTTGGGCAGAGAGCGCATACGGGGTGGTGACCGCCGCGGACCAATCCACCACCAGCAGGTGTTCGCCGGCCGGGAGCTGCAGGTCCTTGAGCCCTGTCCTGCCCTGGGCATCGACGTACGCGACGGCGATCACCAGGCCATCCGCATCCTCGAGCGTCAGTTGCAGTGAGGCGGATCGGGGACCTGCCAGTTCCACGTCCCAACCCTGGTCGACGGGGAGTTCACCGGTCGTCCAGCGAAAGGTGTCGCGGGAATCGAGCAGGTCGCCGCCGATGAGGAAGCTGTCCTGCAGGCCCGTTGCCGTGGTTGGATCTTCATTGGGCTCGACCTCACCACTGGGGGGCAGGGGGGTGCCCGCGGTGACATCCACCCGATACGAGACGTCCACTGGGGTACCGCCATCCTCGGTCGTCGACCGGGAGACGCCGAGGAGGTATCGGCCGACCGGGAGCAGGACGCCGGAGGTCGTGACTGCGCCGAGGTCCTCCACGGTCTGGGCTACCTCGAGGATCTGAGCGCCCACGACCATCGGTGACACGCCCTCGTCCGAGGTGATCGGGAATACCTTGGCTCCCGTGATGGCACCCTGGACGCCGGCCATCGTGATGTCCCATGGCTGGGTCGCCTGTGCCGCCGTGATCGTCCAGAGGTAGATGTCCTGGTCGGAGTCGGGAAGAGTCCCCTCGATGCAACCCGGCCCCGCGAAGACACTGCCCGTCTCAGGTGTGTCATTCGGCTCGCTGTCTGCAACGCAGGGGCTTCGGCTTGCTTCCGGCCCGGGGCTGCGGTTCTGGGCTGCCGTCGGCGCCGTCGCCAGCACCAGAACGGTCAGGAGCGGCAGCAGCACGCGACGCGACGACACAGCCGCCGCATGATACGCCCGCGCCCGCTGCGGCCAGACCGCGCCAAGGGGCGGGAAGCCGTGCATGTCCTGGGGGGCATATAGAACGGATATTCCATATCTGCGTGCCGGGCGTTCTTCCGGGTCGCTCGGGTGGCCGGGGACGCCTATCATCGACGCCGCAGCGCCCGCATCCACGAACCCACGCATCCCGGAGGAGACCGTGACCGCAGCCGGACTGTCCGCAGACCCCGTTGAGTATCAGCGACGCCTCGACGAGCAATCGGACGAGCAGGTCGACTCCTGGGCGGTGGAACTCATGCGTGACATGTCCATCCGGACGGGGGTGCTGAACGTGCTGCAAGAGTTCGGCCACGCATGCGGTCTGGATGACGACGGCATCCTGCGAGTGTTCAGTGCGGGAGGCGGCGCGCCTGCCACGGCCGGGCGCACCGCCGATGGTCGGCTGATGGTGCCTGCGGTCTCGCTCCGATATCTGGTCCCGGGGTTACGCCGGGAGATCGCCGACGCGCGCCAGCGCCTGATCGCCTACCTGGTGGCGTCCTTCGAGGAGCTGGTCTACATATAGGTCGCGGCCGTTGGGTCAGGGCCGGTGCCCGAGGACGAGTACCCGGGGGCAGGGGACCCGGACCTGTGGCCGGTTCCCCTGCCGGGACATCCCGCGGGTCCCCTGGGCATCATCCATCCTTTCCCATCGGCCCTGGTGTCGACCGTTGTCGGGGCGCTCGTCCTCTTGGCGGGAGGCTCGCTCCGGGAGGTCGTGATGCTGGCCGGCGCGATGCTGGCCTTCCAGGCTTCGATCGGCGCCACGAACGACCTCGTCGACGCGCCCCGCGACCTGATCGACACGAGCACCCAAGCCGTTGCCGGCGGGGCAGATCAGCGTCACCGGCGCACGTGCTGTCGCAGTCGCAGGTGGGGTCGTGGCGCTCGGGTTGTCGCTGGTGATGGGCCCTGGTGTATTCCTGGTCGGACTGGCGGGATACGCATGCGGCATCGGATATGACGTGTGGCTCAGGACCCGGGGCCTGGCATGGCTGGCGTACGTCGTGGCATTCCCTCTGCTCCTGGCCTATGCGTGGCTGGGCGCGGCGGGAGCGTTGCCACCAGCCTGGGAGCTGTTGCTGCCGATGGCCGGCGCGGTGGGCCTGGCGCTCGCGGTCTCCAACTCGCTCATCGATGTGGACCGCGACGTGGGGGATCCGGCTGGCGGGCTGGCCGCTCGCCTCGGCCAGCGCCGCTCCCTCGTCCTGTTGGCGGGGCTCCTGGTCGTGGTCCATGTCGGTGCGTGGGTGATGGCCGGTGGCAGCGCGACCACCGACTCGGCCCACAACGCGACGTCGCCACCGATGTGGGCACCCGAGGGCCGGGCGGGGTTCGGCCTGCTTGTCGCCGCGATCCTGTCCGTCATCGGCCTGGGCCTCCAGGCGGCCGGTACACGCCGAGCTCGGTCGGCGGGATGGACGCTGCAGGCGATCGCGATCGCGATACTGGGCGTCGCATGGGTGGCCGTGGTCCGGGCCTGACCCGGTGTGCACGCCGACCCGGTGTGCACGCCCGACACCGGTGTCTGCGGCGGCGGCGGCGGTAGCCTCGTCGTTGGCTAGTTCTCGCGGGGCTCCCCGGCGCGGACGACGGCGATGGCATTCTCGAGCTTGAGCTTGGCAATCGTCAGGTACTTGGCAAAGTTCTGGCGATCGCTTGTACTCGCACCACGAAGCGCGTCCTGTGCACGTAGCGCGACCGACAATTCGTCCAGCGCCTCTGCAAGGCGTTCCTTGGCGGCCTGCAGATCGTCCTCGCTGGAACGGGGCGCCAGGGGGGCCGCCACGACCTCGACCACCTCGATCTCCTCGGCCAGATCGACGGTGTCGGCATCCACATGCTCCCGGGCGGGCTTGCCGTCGATCCGTTCCCGAAGCTTGACAAGGCTCAACTCGCCGCGGGCTACTTGCTCGGCCAGCTTGCGGCGCTTTCTCGGATCCTCGACCTTGAGCAACTCGTAGGCATGGGACAGGGTGTCTTTGCGCAAAGACACGAGCTGCTTGATCTCGGTCGGCGCGTCCGCGAGTCGCAGGCGGTTCTCGATGTAGCCCTTGTCCTTGCCCAGTTTCTGGGCCAGCTTGCGCAGGCTGTATCCATGCTCGGTGGTCATGCGCTCGTACATCAGCGCTTCATCGAGGGGCGACAGGTCCTCGCGCTGAAGGTTCTCGATGATCGCTATCTCAAGGGCCGTGTCGTCATCGATGTCGTCGATGATGGCCCGTATCTGGCGTAGACCCGCGATCTTTGCGGCCCGCCAGCGGCGCTCGCCCGCGATGAGCTGATAGCGGCCATCGACACCCGGCCGCACCAGGATCGGTTGCAGCACGCCATGCTCGGTGATCGATGCGGCGAGTTCCTGGAGTGTTTCCTCGTCGAATGTCAGACGTGGCTGGTTGGGGTTGGCATCGATGCGCTCCACGGGCACGTTGCGGATGCCACTCGATTGAACGCCCAGGTCATTAGCCAGCAGGCTGATGATGGCGGGGGATAGCTCGCCGCGCTCCTCGGAAAGACGCTGAGCGGCCTGGCTTCGGAAGTCTGGTCTAGCCAAGTTCGATCACCTCGCGTGCCAGTCCGCGATAAGCGCGGGCCGCCTCTGAATTGGTGGCGTACGTGGTCACCGGTCGACCGACGAGCGGTGCCTCGCCGAGCCGGACGGTCTGCTTGACCATGGTCTGGAACACGTGATGATCGCCCAGCTCACGCAACTCCGCGAGCATGTCGCGTCCGAGCAGTGTTCGCGAATCGTAGAAGGTGGGCAGCAGGCCAAGGATCCGGAGCCTGGGGTTGAGGCCCTTGTTGCGGATCTGGTTGATGACGTTGTTGAGGGCCGTGAAGCCCTTGAGCGCGTAGTACTGCGTCTGGACTGGGATGATCACCGAGTCCGAAGCGACCAGCGAGTTGATGGTCAGAAGACCCAGTGTCGGCGGACAGTCGATGATGATGTACTCGTACTGGTCATCCGCCCAGACGGCGATGGCCTCTCGGAGCACGTGCTCGCGACCGATGGCATTGAACAGCTGGTTCTCGGTCGCCGACAGGTCGATGTCCGACGGCGCGACATCGATGCCCGCAGTCTGCGTCGGGAGCACGATGTCCTGGATGGTGATGTCGACATCGACCAGTGCCTCCGCCATGGATCGCTGGATGGTCCGGGGATTGAGGCCCAGTCCGACCGTCAGGTTGGCCTGCGGATCCATGTCGATACACAGGACGCTATACCCCTGCTCGGCCAGCGAGCCGGCGAGATTGATGGCAGTGGTCGTCTTGCCGACGCCGCCTTTCTGGTTCGCGATGGCGATGATGCGGGCCACTCGGCCTCCTTCACGGGATGGATCGGCCCATCGGGCGATGATGATCTTATAGGACGCGTCCACGGCCGGCTGCAGAAGTTTTCCACACTTCCGCCCATTCATCCACCGATTCTGTGGATAGGTCTCCGCGATCGGCGGACCGGGACGGTAGCATCTCCCGGTCGAGCGAGGGAGATCTTGGGGGGTGACGGAGTGGTCGACGAGCAGGCAGCGATCGAGCGATTGGGCGCGATGCGGGCGTCATCGCGACTCGGTGGTGGGCAGGATCGGATCGACCAACAGCATGCACGCGGCAAGTTGACGGCCCGTGAGCGCCTGGATCTGCTGCTGGATCCAGGGTCGTTCGTGGAGTTCGACGCGTTCGTCATCCACCGGTCCACGGACTTCGGCCTGGACAAGGAGCACATCCTCGGCGACGGGGTGGTGACCGGTCACGGGACCATCGACGGCCGCCTGGTGTTCGTGTTCAGCCAGGACTTCACGGTCTTTGGTGGCTCACTGTCGGAGGCCCATGCCGAGAAGATCTGCAAGATCATGGACCTGGCCACGAGTGTGGGAGCGCCCATCGTGGGCCTCAATGACTCGGGTGGTGCCCGGATCCAGGAAGGTGTCGTGTCGCTCGGTGGCTACGCGGACATCTTCTTGCGCAACACCCTGGCATCGGGTGTCGTGCCCCAGATCTCGCTCGTCATGGGTCCCTGCGCGGGAGGAGCCGTCTACTCGCCCGCGATCACGGACGTGATCATCATGGTCGAGGGCACCAGCTACATGTTCGTGACCGGTCCGGAAGTAGTCCAGGCCGTGACCCATGAGGACGTGGACCGCGAACATCTCGGCGGTGCGAGCATCCATACCCAGGTCAGCGGTGTGGCACATCTCGGGGCACCCGATGAGGCGTCGGCCCTGGAGGTCGCGCGCCGGATCCTGTCGCATCTGCCCCAGAACAACCTGTCGGAGCCCCCGGTGATCACGTCCACCGATCCGGTCGACCGACGTGACCCGGGCCTGGACACGATCGTCCCCGCTGATCCGACCCAGCCATATGACATGCATGGCGTCATCGAGGCGGTAGTGGACCTAGGCTCGTTCCTGGAGTTGCAGCCAGCTTGGGCGGCCAACATCATCATCGGGTTTGGACGTCTGGATGGTCACAGTGTGGGACTCGTCGCGCAGCAACCGGCCGTTCTCGCAGGGGCCCTGGACATCGATGCCTCCGACAAGGCTGCCCGCTTCGTGCGCATGTGCGACGCATTCAACGTGCCGTTGCTGACACTCGAGGATGTGCCCGGCTTCCTGCCCGGGGTCGCCCAGGAACACGGCGGCATCATCCGTCATGGGGCGAAATTGCTCTATGCCTATTGCGAGGCGACGGTGCCGAAGGTCACGGTCATCACCCGCAAGGCATTCGGGGGCGCCTACGACGTCATGAGCTCCAAGCATGTCCGGGGCGACGTGAACCTCGCGTGGCCGACGGCTCGCATCGCGGTCATGGGCGCGGAGGGTGCGGTCAAGATCATCTTCCGCAACGAACTGGCTGCCGCCGAGGACCAGGCTGCCAAGCTGCAGCAGTTGACACGCGAGTACGAGGAGACGTTCGCCAATCCCTATGTCGCTGCCGGCAGGGGCTACGTCGACGATGTCATCGTTCCGTCGGACACGCGGCCCCGGGTCATCGGCGCATTCCGGATGTTGCAGGGAAAGAGGGACCGGAACCCATCCCGCAAGCACGGCAACATCCCACTGTGACCCGTGCCGCGTCGAAGGCCAGCGGGATCTGCTCCCGCACTGTCTTTGCGCAAAGACACCTGCGCAGCGAAGGCATGCGCCCGAGCCATGGCTCGATCCGAGCGCGACGTCCGTGACGGAACATCCGATTCCCCGTCCCACCTCACCGCCATTCCGTCGGTTGCTCATCGCCAACCGGGGCGAGATCGCCCTGCGCGTCATCCGCGCTTGCCGTGAGCTGGGCATCGAGACCGTGGCGGTGTTCAGCGACGCGGACCGGGACGCGATGCATGTCCGGGCATCCGATCTCGCCCGACGCATCGGACCCGCGCCGGCGTCCGAGAGCTACCTGGTCGCGGACGCGATCATCGCGGCGGCCCGGGACACCGGTGCCGATGCCGTGCATCCCGGCTATGGGTTCCTGTCGGAGCAGGCGGCTTTCGCGGCCGCGGTCGAGGACGAGGGCATCACCTTCGTCGGACCGACTCCGGCGACACTCGCGGGCCTTGGCGACAAGATCGCCGCACGCCAGGCAGCACGGGCTGAGGGTGTGCCCATCGTTCCGGGCACGTTCGCACCCATCGAGATCGGCGGGCCAGAGGCGGTCACTGGGATACGACGGATGGCCAGTGACATCGGCTATCCAGTCCTGGTCAAGGCGGCCGCGGGTGGCGGGGGCCGCGGCATGCGTCGCGTGGACGACCCGGATGATCTGATGGTCGCGGTGGAAGGTGCCGCGGCAGAGGCACTGCAGGCCTTCGGTTCTCCCAGCGTGTACCTCGAGCGCTACATCGAGGGCGCGCGACATGTCGAGGTCCAACTCCTTGGCGACGCGCAGGGCACGATCGTGGCCCTGGGGGAGCGCGACTGCTCCATCCAGCGCCGCCACCAGAAGCTGCTGGAGGAGGCGCCAGCTCCCGGTTTCACCGCCGATGCCCGGCGCCGACTGCACGACCTTGCCGTTCGGATCGCCAGGTCGGTCGGCCTCCGGAATGCGGCTACGGCCGAGTTCCTGGTCACACCCGATGGCGAGTCCTATTTCCTGGAGGTCAATGCCCGGCTCCAGGTCGAGCACGGTGTCACGGAGCTGGTCAGCGGCATCGATCTGGTCCACGAACAGCTGTGGATCGCAGCCGGCGAGCCACTGTCGACCCGGGTCAGGGCGGCATCAGCAGCGATGGCCGACCCGGACCGACACGCCGTGGAGTTGCGCATCAGCGCGGAAGACCCGGCTCGGGGATTCGCGCCTGCGCCGGGCCGGATCGACCCGCTGGCGGGAGCCAGCTGGACCGGGCGTGCGGGTCGATTCCGGAGTAGAGGAGGGGATGCTGGTCGGCGGCGACTACGATCCGCTGCTGGCCAAGGTCCTCGTCGTCGCGGTCGACCGCGAAGGGGCGATCCGGCGCGCCCGTCGTGCACTGGGTGAACTGGAGACCGGTGGCATCCAGACCACGGTGCCGTTCCATGCCTGGATCCTGGCTCACCAGCCGTTCATGGAGGGCCGTGTGCGCACCGACCTGGTCGACCGGGACTGGCATCCGGGCCCCATCCGGGATGCCGCTGCCCGGCGTGCGATCGAGTCGGTCGCGAGATTGGTGGGCACGGCTGATGCCGCCATCGGCAGCCAGGCTTCGAGCAGGCCAGTCGCCGGTGCGGGTTCCGCCGATGGCACTGCCACGAACGATCCGTGGACGAGGGCAGCCCGCCGGGAAGCCACGGAGCGCTGGCCGTGAGTGGACAACGGCTGCGCCTGGTGGCCCTTGGCGTGGACGACGACCTGGTCCTGGAGTCGACTCCGGATGACGTGCCGATCGATGATGGCCGCGGGCTGACGCCACGTCGCATCACCCCGACCGATGACGATATCGCCGCGGGTCGCAGCCGCCACGAGGTCGTGGTGGACGGATGGGTCATCGTCGTGACCTCGGAATCGGCAGAGCGGGCCGCGCTCCGCGAACGAGCGACGCGTCTCGCCGCGGCGGTGGGCCATGCCGCGCCTCAGACGCTCAGGGCGAGGATCCCGGGTCGTGTGGCGCGGGTATGGGTGACGCCGGGGACCTTGGTAGAGTCCGGGGACCGGCTCCTGTCCATCGAGGCCATGAAGATGGAGAACGAGATCCGGGCGCCACGTGCGGGGACCGTGCTCTCGGTCGCGGTCCAGGTCGGAGACCGGGTGGACCTCGGCAGCGACCTCGCGGTCGTCGGATGATGATGCACGCGGCCACGCCCGTAACCACGACCGGAGGCCCTCAATGACCGAACCCATCGATCCGGGCCGCGAGCGCTGGCGAAGGACCATCCGCGCCGGCGCCCTGCGTGGTCAGACCGAGCGCCGGGCGGGATTCGTGACCACGTCAGGCATCCCCGTCGATGACCTGTACACACCCGCGGACATCGCCGACCTCGACGAGGACCGTGACCTGGGTCGACCAGGCGAGTTCCCGTTCACCCGGGGCGTGCAGCCCACGATGTACCGCGGTCGGCTGTGGACCATGCGCCAGTATGCCGGCTTCGCCACCGCGGCGGACACCAACGAACGGTTCCGATATCTCCTGTCGCAGGGCCAGACCGGCCTTTCGGTCGCATTCGACCTGCCGACCCAGACGGGCTATGACTCCGATTCACCGGAGGCGCTGGGCGAGGTCGGCAGGGTGGGCGTGCCCATCAGCTCCATCGAGGACATGGAGGTGCTGCTTCGGGACCTGCCACTGGGCGAGGTCACGTCGTCCATGACCATCAACGCCACCGCGGCCATCCTGCTTGCCTTCTACGTCGCGGTGGCGGACCGGCGCGGCATACCGCGCAGCTCTCTTGGTGGCACGGTCCAGAACGACATCCTCAAGGAGTACATCGCCCGGGGGACATCGGACTCTATCCGACGGGCCCCTCGATGCGCCTGGTGACCGACGTCTTCGAGTTCTGCGCGACCGAGCTGCCACGCTGGAACACCATCAGCATCAGCGGCTATCACATGCGCGAAGCCGGGGCCACCGCGGCCCAGGAACTGGCCTTCACGCTCGCAGACGCCATCGCCTATGTGGAAGCGGCGCGCACCCGTGGTCTCGATGTCGACGACTTCGCGGGTCGCCTCTCGTTCTTCTTCGCATCCTGGAGCGAGCTGTTCGAGGAGGTTGCCAAGTTTCGGGCGGCTCGTCGAATGTGGGCGCGCATCATGCGTGACAGGTTCGGGGCCCGGGAGCCCCGCTCGATGATGTGCCGGTTCCACACCCAGACCGCAGGGAGCAGCCTGACGGCCGCTTCGATCGACAACAACGTGGTCCGGACCACGGTCCAGGCGCTCGCGGCGATCCTCGGTGGCACCCAGAGCCTCCACACGAACTCCCGCGACGAGGCCTTGGCCCTGCCAACCCAGGAGTCGGCCAGGCTCGCCCTGCGCACCCAGCAGATCCTGGCATACGAAAGCGGCGTCACCGAGACGCCCGACCCGCTCGCCGGCAGCTACTTCGTGGAGTCTCTCACCGACCGGCTGGAGGCGGCTGCCACCGTCTACCTCGACGAGATCGATGCCATGGGTGGCGCCATCGCGGCCATCGAGGCCGGCTACCAGCAGCGCAACATCCAGGACGCGGCATATCACGCACAGCGCAGCATCGAGACGGGGGAATCCGTCGTGGTCGGCGTCAACCGGTATCAGGATGACGAGAGCGTGGCGCCAAGCATCATGCGTATCGACCCAGCTGCCGAGCAGGACCAGGTCGCCCGCCTGGCCGCGTTCCGGTCGCGTCGCGACCCCGACGCGTGGCAGGCTGCCATGGACCGGCTGTCGGCAGCCGCTGTCGGCTCCCAGAACCTGGTGCCGGCACTCATCGACGCCGTCAAGGCCGGCGGCACCCTGGGAGAGGTCAGTGACCGGCTGCGGGATACGTGGGGACGGCACCGGGAGCTGGTCACGGTCTAGACAATGAGAACATATGTGCTATATCATGAGGGAGCACCATGACGTCTCCGCGGATCGACGAGGGCATCGGCCGTGTGCACCACGTGGCTGTGGTGGTCCGGGACCTCGACCAGGCACTCGGGTTCTATCGCGACACGCTTGGTCTTCCGGTGGAACTCATCCTGCCCGTGCCGACGGACCAGGTGCGCATCGGCTTCCTGCCCGTCGGTGAGTCCCGGATCGAACTCGTCGAACCCACCGATGACAGTTCCGGCGTTGCACGATTCCTTGCCTCTCGCGGGGAGGGGTTCCACCACGTATGCTTCGAGGTCCCCGACATCGTCCGTGCGCTCGATGACCTCGCGGCGCGGGGCGTGGAACTGATCGACCGGGTGCCCCGTGCGGGCGCCGATGGCCCGGTCGCATTCATCCATCCCCGGAGCGCACACGGCGTGCTCGTGGAGCTGGTCGAAGCTGAAGGTGGTCCCGCCTGGGCCACCATCGGCTCACTCACAGGAGGTGCAGCATGAGTGGACCATTCCAGATCGCCTCCGCCTGGGCCGGTCTGCCGGCCATCACCGCCGCGCGGCTCGGGACCGAGCGCGCCAACCTGGGCGAGGGACCAACGTGGGATGCCGCTCGCGAGGGCGTGTGGTGGGTGGATATCAAGAGCAAGCGACTGCACCTGACCCGGCTCGATGGCAGCGGGAGGGTCCTCGATGTCGCCCAGCCACTTGGCTCGGTGGTGCTGCGGGCGTCCGGCGGTCTGATGGGCGGCACACCCGACGGATTCGTGGCCATCGACGCGGACTCTGGAACGATGACCCTCGTGGCGGCGACCGAGAAGGACGATCTCCGGACTCGGATGAACGATGGCAAGGTGGATCCACATGGTCGCTACTACGCGGGCACGATGTTCGATGACGAGACCGCGGGCGGCGGCGCGTTCTATCGACTCGATCCGGACCTGCGAGTGACCCGGCTGCTCCAGCCTGTGTCCATCTCCAATGGTCTGGACTGGACGGCTGACGAGCGCGAGATGATCTACATCGATACCACCACGCAGGGCATCGACCGGATCGAATACGATGCCGCCACCGGTGACCTGGGAGCGCGGCGTCGATGGGTGACCATTCCAGATGGCGCAGGCCATCCAGATGGCATGACGCTCGACGCAGAGGGCTTCGCGTGGGTCGCGCTGTGGGGAGGAGCGTGCGTGGTGCGCTTCTCGCCCGATGGCGATCCAGTGTCGCGCATCGATGTACCCGCGGAGCGCGTCAGCAGCTGCACATTCGGCGGCCCGGACCTCGACCACCTGTTCATCACCACCGCGCGCTGGCCCCATGACGCCAGCGCCCCACCGACAGCAGGCTGCCTCTATGTGTGTCGCCCTGGCGTCGTGGGTCGGCCTCCCACTGCGTTCGCGGGCTGATGCCCGACGGTCCCATGGGACGACGCCGCCACGGTCTGGGTGGGGCGGCAGTCGCGGCGTTCCTGGCCGTTCTGGTCGCGTCGGGGCAGTTCGTCAGTCACCCGGCGCAGGCACTGGCCAGCAGCAGTGCGACGGAGGATCCCGATGGCGATGGCCTGTCGAACGCTTGGGAGGTCCGTCTGGGTCTGGACCCGGCATCCATCGACACCGACGGTGATGGCATCGAGGACGGAGATGAGGATCCGGACAAGGACCGGCTGACCAACCGCTTCGAGGTCCACGAGTCCCGAACCGACCCACGCACCGCGGATACCGACCTGGACGGCATCCGGGACGGAGTCGAGGATCCCGACGGAGACGGGCTCGGGAACGCCGGTGAGCAACTCTTCGGTACCGCTCCCACGAAGCGGGACACCGATGGCGATCGCAGGGACGACTGGCACGAGGACGCCAACGACAATGGCCGCGCCGATGGTCTGGAGCAGGACGCCAGGGCCGTTCCGGCGAACCTGACGCCCGCGCTCGACGGATCGGACATGCGACCACGAAGGTACCTCGATTGCCACCAGCGTCAGGGCCGCGCGGCAGTCATCGTGTGTTCCTACGGCCATGGCCCGACGCGGGTGGTCCTGTTCGGGGATTCCCATGCGCTCCAGTGGCGCGCGGCCCTGGAGCGGGTCGCGGATGTGCGTCACTGGCACCTCTACTTCATCACCAAGTCGGCGTGCCCGGTCGCCAGGATCGAGCTTGATGCCACCCCTGACTGTGCCCTCTGGCGCAAGCGGGCCATCCGCAAGATCAAGCAGCTGGCACCTGCCATGGTGGTGGCCTCGAATCGCGACCGGTACACGGCGACCGACTCCAAGGGCCCCAGCGACAATCAGCGAAAATGGCGCCGCGGGCTGACCGCGACCCTGGCCGATCTCCACGCGCCCGGACGCCGGGTCCTGCTTCTGGGTGACACATCGCGTTTTGGCAGTGCACCCGAATGCCTTTCGGCGCACCTCGATGACATATCCGCCTGCAGCATCCGCCGTGCCGCCGCGGTCGGGGAGCAGCGCATCGAACGCGATCGAAAGGCAGCCGCTGCGGCCGGAGCACTGTATCGACGAACCGTCGGCTGGAGTTGTCCCTATGACCCCTGCCCGGTGGTCATCGACCGCATGCTCGTCGCATACGACGAGGGGCACATGACATACGCCTTCGGGCGCAGCCTTTGGCACGGTCTTGCCCGGATGCTGCCCAAGGTCTGACACGGGTGAGGCCATCGCCCTTGATGGCTGCCATCGCGGGCTAGTCGTCCGGACGCAATCCAGCCTGGTGCAGCAGTTGCGGGATCTGGGACGGTGTGTCCGCGACGCGGATCCCGGCTGCTTCGAGCGCCGCGATCTTGCCCTCGGCCGTGCCGCCGCTGCCACTGATGATGGCGCCCGCGTGACCCATCCGACGTCCCGGCGGCGCGGTTCGGCCCGCGATGAACGCCACCATGGGCACATCGGGCATCTGCTCGGCTCGGTACGCTGCGGCAGCCTCCTCGGCACCGCCGCCGATCTCGCCCATGAGCACGATCGCGCGCGTGTCGGGGTCGTCCTTGAACAGGGCCAGCACATCCGTGAAACTGGTGCCGGCGATGGGGTCACCGCCGATGCCGACGCACGTGGACTGCCCGATGCCGGCATCGGTGAGCGCCTGGACCACCTCGTAGGTGAGGGTTCCCGAGCGGCTTACCAGGCCCACGTGGCCGGGTCGATGGATGGAGCCCGGGATGATGCCCACCTTGGCCTTGCCGGGAGACGTGGCTCCGGGGCAGTTAGGCCCGATGAGACGGGCGCCTTTGGCATCCACCTCCGCGACGACCTTGAGCATGTCCAGCACCGGGATGTGCTCCGTGATGCAGAAGATGGTGCCGATGCCCGCGTCGACCGCCTCGAGGATGGCATCGGGAGCACCCGCTGCGGGGACGTAGATGACGGACGTGTCAGCGCCTGTCGTGCGAACGGCCTGGGCAACGGTGTCGAACACGGGAACCGCTCTCGAGCACCGTCTGGCCGCCCTTGCCAGGGGTGGTGCCAGCCACGATGTTGGTGCCGTAGGCCTGCATCGCCGTCGCGTGGAACAGGCCCTCTCGGCCCGTGATGCCCTGCACCAGCAGGCGGGTGTGCTCATCGACCAGGATACTCACGCCCGGACCCTCGCCAGCGCCACGGCTCGCTCCACGGCGGCATCCAGGCTGGATGCGGCCTCGATGCCGGTTCCGGACTCACGCAGGATGTCCGCAGCGAGATCGGCATTCGTGCCCACGATGCGCACCACCATCGGCACATCACGGCTCTGCTGGGCCCGCGCCTCGATGAGGCCGTGGGCCACTTCGTCGCCCCGTGCGATGCCACCGAAGATGTTGACCAGGATGGCGCGCACCGATGGATCGGACAGGATGAGGCGCATCGCCGCTGCGACCTTGTCGGAGCGCGCGCCACCACCGATATCCAGGAAGTTCGCTGGCTCGCCACCGGCGCGCTTGACGAGATCCATGGTGGCCATGGCCAAGCCAGCGCCGTTGACCATGCAGCCGATGGTGCCGTCGAGCCGGATGAAGCTGAGGCCGAGTGCCCGCGCCTCGACATCGACCGGGTCCTCCTCGTCGAGGTCACGGAGCTGTTCCAGCTGGGGATGGCGGAAGAGGGCAGAGTCGTCGAGGGTGACCTTGGCGTCGAGAGCCTGGATCGACTCCATCACGGATCCGTCCGCGCCGACGGTCCGGACGATGGCCAGCGGGTTGATCTCCACCAGGTCGGCATCGTCGTCGACGGCCACCCGGTAGACCGCTCGGACGATGGGCACCATCTCCTTCCAGCGGTCACCCAGACCCATCTCGAACGCCATCTGGCGAGCCTGGTGGTCCAGGAGGCCGAGATGTGGATGCGCGAGCACCGACACGATCGCACCGGGGTTGGTCTCGGCGATCTGTTCGATCTCGACGCCACCTTCGGCGGAGCCCATCACCCTGATCCGTTGCGCTGTCCGGTCGAGCACCGCGGCGAGATAGAACTCCTTGACGATGTCGGCCGCGGCACCCACGAGCACCCGCCGGACGGTGATGCCCTTGATGTCCATGCCCAGGATGGCAGCCGCCACGGCTTCCGCCTCGTCGGCGCTCGAGGCGAGCTTGACGCCACCCGCCTTGCCCCGACCGCCGACGAGCACTTGCGCCTTGATGACCACGCGATCCGCACCGGCACCGAGATACGCCTCGGCCTGTGACCGGGCCTCCAGCGGCGTCGTCGCCACGGACCATGGTGGCACTGGCAGCCCTGCCGCCACGAGCAGTTGCTTGGCTGCGAACTCCTGGAGCTTCACGGACGCGCCGGTACCTCACGGATGGTGTCGGGGACCTCAGGATAGCGCAGCGTTGCCGGCGGTCGTTGGGATATCCTCTGGCTCCCGGCCGTCTCTCGGCGGGACCCGACCGAGTGACCAGCGGTGGGCACGGCAAGCATGGTCCAGGAGGCCTCCAACTTGACAGCACCGGGTGCGGCCACCAAGCCCGCCGGGACCGCCCGACGCGGGTTTGGAGCGACGCTCCGGCTCGACCGCTGGATCATCCAGCCGGCGTTCGTCGGTCTGGTGTTCACGGTCTTCATCATCTACACCACGATCTCGTCCCTGCTGCTGCTCCCACAGTTCGGTGTGCCATATGAGGCCGATGGCTACCTGTCACCGTTCTTCTCACCGCTCCTACTGCCCGGCCTCCTGCCCGGTTGGTTCTCGCCCGCGATCCTCATCCTGTGGATCCCACTGGGGTTCCGGACCACCTGCTACTACTACCGCAAGGCGTACTACCGGTCGTTCTTTGCCGATCCGCCGGCATGTGCCGTGGGGGAGCCGTCCATCCACCGACGCTACAGCGGCGAGACGCGGTTCCCGTTCATCTTCCAGAACCTGCACCGGTTCTTCCTCTACCTTGCGTTCATACCCCTGGCATTCCTGTGGCTGGATGCGATCGTGTCCGTCCGGTTCGAGGGTGGTTGGCGGATCGGCCTCGGCGTCATCCTGCTGTTCGTCAACGTGGCGCTGCTGACGGGCTATTCCCTCTCGTGTCACTCCCTGCGCCACCTGGTCGGCGGACGTATCGACTGCTTCTCGTGCACCGCCAGGACCCGGACCCGCTATACGCTCTGGCAGCGGCTGACCCGCCTCAATCGGAATCACGCCACGTTCGCGTGGGCCAGCCTGTTCTCCGTGATGTTCGCGGACATCTACATCAGGATGCTGGCCCTCGGCTGGATCAGCGACATCTCGATCAGGTTCTGAGGTGATCGAGCCAGGGATCGAGACCCATCCCTATGACGTGCTGGTCATCGGCGCCGGTGGAGCCGGACTGCGGGCCGCGGTCGCCGCGTCGTCGGCCGGGGTACGTGTCGGACTGGTCTGCAAGTCGCTTCTGGGCAAGGCCCACACCGTGATGGCGGAGGGCGGCATCGCGGCGGCGCTGGCGAACGTAGCCGAGCGAGACACGTGGCAGGTCCACTTCCGCGACACGATGGTCGGCGGCAAGCTGATCAACAACCCCCGGATGGCCGAGCTCCACGCAAAGGAAGCGCCCGATCGGGTGCGCGAACTGGAGCGATGGGGTGCCGTCTTCGACCGGACGCGCGATGGCCGGATCCTCCAACGACCATTCGGAGGGCACACCCACCCACGCCTGGCGCATGTCGGCGATCGGACCGGGCTGGAGATGATCCGCACGCTCCAGGACCGGACCGTGGCATCCGGGGTCGGGGTGCACATGGAGTGCATCATCACCCACCTGGTGCGCCACGACGACCGCGTCGTTGGCGCGTTCGGGTACTGGCGGACGGACGGGCGCCCGGTGCTCTTCCCGGCGAAGTCGGTGGTCCTTGCGACCGGAGGCATCGGCCGTGCCTGGGAGGTCACCTCGAACTCCTGGGAGTACTCCGGCGACGGTCAGGCACTGGCCTACCAGGCTGGAGCCGAGCTCATCGACATGGAGTTCGTGCAGTTCCATCCGACCGGTATGGTCTGGCCTCCCGGTGTTCGGGGCCTCCTGGTCACCGAGGCGGTACGCGGCGAGGGCGGCATCCTGCGCAACAGCCTGGGCGAGCGGTTCATGTGGCGATATCTGCCGGAGGACCGTCGCGCCGAGTACGCCCAGACCGACGAGGAAGCCACCCGCTGGGTCGAGGCGCTGACCGCGGGGCAGCAGACCGATGCCCGGCGTCCACCCGAGCTGTCCACCCGCGACAACGTCGCGCGAGCCATCTACACCGAGGTCCGGGAGGGCCGCGGCACGCCCCACGGCGGGGTGTTCCTGGACATCAGCTACCTGCCCGCGGACCGAGTCCGACGCAAGCTGCCATCGATGTATGACCAGTTCCTGGAGCTGGCCGACGTCGACATCACGGAGGGCCCGATGGAGGTCGGTCCGACGATGCACTACATGATGGGGGGCGTCCGGGTGGACGCCGAGACAGGTGCCACGACATGTGCCGGACTGTATGCCGCAGGAGAGGTCGCGGGCGGCATGCACGGCGCCAACCGATTGGGTGGCAACTCGCTGTCGGACCTGCTGGTCTTCGGGGCGCGGGCCGGAGCCGCCGCAGCCGCGGCTGCACAGGCGTTGCCCGGCGCGCCGTTCGTCTCGGAATCGGACATCTCGGATGCCGCGGCGGAGCTCGATGGTCCTTGGGCGGAGGGTGGTGGAGAGGATCCCCATCGGCTGCATGAGGAACTCAAGGAGGTCATGCAGACGCTGGTGGGCATCTTCCGGACCGAGGAGGACCTCGACCTGGCGCTGTCGCAGGTGGCCGCGCTCAGGGGGCGCTGGCCCGACGTGCGTGCGACGGGGCCCCGGGCGTACAACCCTGGCTGGGACCTCGTGTTCGAGCTGCGCAATATGCTGCTCATATCGGAGGCAGTCACCCGGGCGGCCCGTACACGCACCGAGAGCCGCGGCGCCCACAGTCGGCTGGACCATCCATCCACCGACCCAGCATGGGAGCAGGTCAACGTGATCGTGTCCCCAGGGGAGTCGGAGATGCAGGTGCGTACCGTACCAACGGTGCCCATCCCGGAAGAGCTGCGGGCGTTGCTCGCGACAGTCGAGGAGAGGTCAGGCCAGCCATGACCGAGGCGATCTTGTGGATCTTCCGGGGTGACGCCGATCGAGGCGGGTTCTTCGAGTACCGCGTGCCCGTGGGAGAGGGCATGGTCGTCCTCGATGCCATCCACTGGGTCCAGGCGAACCTGGCAGCGGACCTCGCGGTGCGCTGGAACTGCAAGGCCGCCAAGTGCGGATCGTGCAGTGCGGAGGTCAACGGAAGACCCAGTCTCCTGTGCAAGACGCGCATGTCCGACTTTCCTGAGGGCGAGGCCATCACGGTCGAACCGATGCGGACGTTTCCGCTCATCCGCGACCTGGTGACCGACGTGTCCTGGAACTACCGGGTGAACGAGCGCATCCAGCCGTTCACGCCGCCCGCGGACGCGCCCGACGAGGCGTGGCGCTGGCAGCAGGAGGACATCGAGCGCTCCCAGGAATTCCGCAAGTGCATCGAGTGCTTCCTGTGCCAGGACGTGTGCCACGTGCTGCGCAACCACGAGACCAAGAACGAGTTCGCAGGCCCGCGCTACCTGGTCCGGGCGGCCGGCCTCGAGATGCACCCGATGGACCAGGGCGACCGCCTTGCGCACCTCAAGGATGCCGACGGCATCGGCTACTGCAACATCACCAAGTGCTGCACCGAGGTCTGCCCGGAGCACATCAAGATCACCGACAACGCCATCATCCCGCTCAAGGAGCGGGTCGCCGACCGCTACTACGACCCGGTGCAGATCCTCTGGCGCAAGCTGCGAGGCGGGTCGACGGCGGAGGTCAGCCACGCGGCGCCGACGGGCCCGACCGCCGACGACGGAGCGGACGGGACCCTGAGACGTTGCCGACGCGGGCCTGAGGCAGTCGAGGCCTGGGCGGAGCCGACGACGACGCGTCGACCTGGCGAGGCGCCGCGGCGCCGAGTTCGAGCGGCTCGTCATCCGGACCGACGGTGCGTCGCGTGGCAACCCCGGTCGGGCCTCGGCGGGTGCGGTGCTCATCGATGCGTCGACCCGGCCGGATGCCTTCGAGCCGGACGCGATGGCCGGTCGCGGTGGTGGCGCGCGACCTGGGCATCCGGACCAACAACGTGGCGGAGTACGCGGGCCTGGTGCTGGCACTCCGCGAGGCGCACCGCCTGGGCGCCCGGGAGATCGACCTGCGGCTCGACTCCAAGCTCATCGTGGAGCAGCTCAACGGTCGCTGGCGGGTCAAGGACGCCAAGCTCCAGGGCCTGTTCGCGGAGGCGCGTCCGTCACCTGGAGGCGCTCCGGCGCTGGATCGGCGGTCCACGAGCCGCGGGCACGCAACCGGGCGGCGGACGCGCTGGCCAACATGGCCCTCGACGATCCCATCGGGCGCCGAGCGGGTCATGGCAGAGGTCCGCCGCCGCGCCGACGAAGGCTGATGGTCACCGGGTTGCTCGGCTGAGCCACGATCGCGGGGTGGCAGTGCGCAAGTCGTACACGACGACACTCATCGGGGCCCATGGCGGCGGGGTCTACGTGCCGGTGCCGTTCGACCCGGATGCCGTGTGGGGCACCGAGACCCGCCACACCATCGCTGGCACGGTCGCCGGGATGCGGGTCCGTGGCGACGTTCGGTCCGTCGGTGACGGTCACGGGTTCGTGCTCGGTGCTGCCTGGCGTCGGCACTGCGGCCTCGCCCCCGGCGACCAGGCGCAGGTCGTCATCGAAGCCGAGGGTCCCCAGCGTGACGACCCGGCCGACGATATCGCGGCTGCCCTCGCGGAGGACCCGAAGGCGGGCGAGTCCTTCGACTCGCTGGCTCAGTTCTACCGGAACGCGTTCCTGCGCTGGATCGACGCGACGAAGCGCCGACCCGAACAACGGCCCATCCGGATCGCCGAGATGGTCACGCTCCTCCGGGCCGGCAAGAAGGAGCGGCCGTGAACGGCGACATCCGATGCCGCTCCAGGGCTCGAGGCTGGTCGCTCGTGGCCCGACGGCTGGCACGGTCGTCGGCGCAGGAGGGCTAGGATGGGTCGGCCAGCGAGTCGGTCAGACGGTCGCGGGGCCGGTGGGGCGACCCGTCGGTCACGAGGAAAGTCCGAGCTCCCCGACGCAGGGTAGCGGGTAACACCCGTCCGCCGTGAGGCGAGGACCAGCGCCACAGTGACGAATCGGCGGCCCGGCTCTGCCGGTCTGCCGGGTGAAACGGGCAAGCTCTACCCGGTGCAAGGCCAAATAGGAGGACCGGCACGGCGCCCTCGGGCGTGCGTGCGAGGGGTGCGTCGCCCCGTTCTCGGGTCGGCCGCTCGAGGTCGTGGGTAACCGCGATCCCAGATGGATGACCGTCGCCGTCGCGCAAGCGGCGGCACAGGACTCGGCTTACAGACCGTCTCGCTGGCGCTCAGATGCTGGTCCGCTCCGGGGACTCAGCGGGCAGCGCAGACGACGGCGCGCGCCTGGCCCTCGACGCTGCCGCATGTCCTTGACGACTTTGCCTCGCTCGGGACCCATATGGGGGTCGACAGGACGCAATAGGGTACGAACGCGGACGGATGCACCGCGTCGGACTGGCGGCAGACATGCAGCGAGAGCTCGCAGTACGGGCGATCGAGGGCGATCGGGAGGCGTTCACGAAGCTGGCGGACGCCTCGATCGACCGGCTGTATGCCGCCGCGACCCTCATCCTGCGTGACGGGGACCGCGCTCAGGACGCGGTCCAGGAGGCGCTCATCTCAGCCTGGCGGGATGTGCGCTCCCTGCGAGACCCCGATGCGTGGGAAGCCTGGCTCCATCGCCTGATGGTGTGGGCCTGCTATCGCGTAGCCCGCAAGGAACGGCGCCGGACCGTGGTCGAGCTGCAGCTGCTGCCTGACATGCGATCCGGAGAGACGCCCGACCCTTCCGCGTCGGTCGCCGAGCGTGACCGGTTGGCGCGGCGACTGGGCGACCTGCCGATCGAACAGCGCGCTGTCATCGTGCTCCACTTCTACCTCGATCGACCCGCCACGGAAGTGGCTGACATCCTGGGTATCCCCGTCGGGACTGCCAAGTCCCGGCTGCAACGCGGCCTCGTCGCCCTCCGACTTGCGATGGACGACGAACCGGAGGCGGCGATCCGGCGCGGCAGGGAGGGCGCGGCATGACCCACGACTCCCGACCCGACGAGCGCCTTCGTGAGCTGCTGGGCGACATCGCCCCGTCTCGCGCCCCCGACCGGCTGCGCCGCGAGTTCCTGACATCGATGGACCGGGTGCAGCCGCGCTCGCGCTGGCTCGCCCTCATCAAGGAGCCCTCCATGAGACTCTCCTCCCGGGTGGCCGTCGGCTCACCGACGGTGCGACTCGCATACATGGTCATCCTGACCACGCTCCTGGCGCTGCTTGCCGTGGGCGGTGTGGTCGCCGGCGCATCGCTGGTGCCCAGCCCTGCACCCCAAGGCTGCGGCGAGGTGTTCTGCCCGGGCGGCTCCCTCAACGAGGCCCGTTCTTGGCAGACGGCCACCCGCTTGCTCGACGGTCGTGTCCTGGTCCTTGGTGGTGCAGGCAGTCCGCTCGACATCCCGGATAACAATCTCGCTACCGCCGAGGTGTGGGATCCGAAGACAGGCACCGCCAGCCCGACGGGTCCTCTGCACGACGTTCGCGCGTGGCACACCGCGACGCTGCTGAAGGACGGCCGTGTCCTCGTCGTCGGCAGCGAGGACAACTCCGATGGCTCGACGCTCGCCTCAGCTGAGGTATGGGATCCGAAGACCGGTACGTTCGCATTCACCGGCTCCCTCGCCGTCGCCCGCGGCCTCCATACCGCGACGCTCCTCAACGACGGCCGTGTGCTCATAGTGGGTGGCATCACCGATGGTCATCCGTTCGTCCCCACCGCGGAGATCTGGGACCCGACGACCGGCACCTTCGCGCCTGCCGGGACGGTCATCGAGGCACGCGCGGAGCACACGGCCAATCTGCTGCTAGACGGCACGGTACTCATCGTGGGTGGCGAGGGGCAGGGTCGCCAGAGCCTCTCGTCGGCAGAGCTGTGGGACCCAGCGTCGATGACCTTCAGCCCGGCCGGGTCGCTGCTGGAGGCCCGGGCTGCACCCACCGCGACCCTGCTCATGGACGGCAGCGTCCTCGTGGTCGGTGGTGGATGTGATCCAATCGGTCCGTACCTTGCCTCCGCCGAGCTGTGGGATCCCGGCACTCGAACCTTCAGCCCGGCTGGTGAGCTCGCCGAGGCCCGTGGCTGCTTCTCGGCGACGGGCCTGGCCGATGGCCGAGTCCTCGATCCTCGGCGGCGAGAACGTCGCCCATGGCGCGTTCGTAGCGACCGCCGAGATATGGAATCCAGTGAGCCGGACCTTCGGCCCGGCCGGCACCATGGCAGAGGCCCGCGACCACCCGAGGGCGACCCTCCTGGACGACGACCGCGTCCTGATCACGGGCGGCTGGCTGGACACGAGACCGTATTCCTTCGCCGCGTCCACAGAGACCTGGGATCCGCGGGCACTGGCCGCCGCGTCGCCCATGCCATAACTGGCTCGTCGCACCACGCTCGACTCGATCCTGGCCACTTCGCGCCGTCGACGGCCGATCAAGCTTCGCCTAAGGGCAGAAGGAGTTCGTCATGCACCGTCGTTTCCAACTCGCATTGTTGAGCGCTGTCGCCATCGTTGGCTTCGGTGTCGTGGGCACATCCGCCCAGGACATCGACATGGCGACGCATCCCATCGTGGGTTCCTGGATGTGGCAGGTCCCCGGGTCGAGCTTTGGCCGATCTGTGGTCATTGTCCACGCTGATGGCACCACCCTCGGGACCGGGCCGCTCACATCAGTGGGCCCTGACGGCCTGGTCGGCCTCACGAGTCCCTCCGTTGGCACGTGGGAACCGACCGGTCCTCAAACGGCACACTTCACGAGCGTCTTCTTCCTCTCCGACCTGGATGGGACATACACCGGCTCCATCACGTTCGACGGCTCAGACACGGTCAATGCCGACGGGATGACGGCGTTCGAGGAGCCGGGCGCAACGGTCACTATCCGCGACGCCCAGGACAACATCACCGCGTCCTTCCCGGGTGGCGGCGCCGCCGTGACCGGGGTTCGCATCGGCGTGGGAGCGCCAGGCTTCCCTGAGGTCTCACCGGCGGCGCCCAGCGCCACGCCCTGACCCTCACCTCACCGTTCGCCACGCGGGCCGGGTTTGTCCCTCGGCCCGCTTCGGCGTGTGCGATGGAGGATCAGGCCGTCACCTCGCCGGTCGATCCTCGGCCGCGTGTCCGTGGTGAGTCGCACAGCGGGTGAGTAGGCCGGCGATCGGCGGTTCCGGCCTCCAGATCGGCCGATCCAGTCTCCACGCGAGTCGTTCGGCCGCGGAACTCGGCTTCGACGGGGCCCAGGATACGTTCGTCGGCCCATTCACCCGGTCAGCGGGTCATGTGGCATCGAGGGCGGCTCGGCCAGCGGGGAGTCGGCCAGAGGGAGTCGGCCAGCACTCCCGCGTCAGCGAGCTGGCTATCAGTCCTCGTCGGCGCGGAATATGCCCGGGTTGGTGCACGCCTGGCAGATGCCCCATGCACGGTCAAGGTCGCCCATCGGGATCGGCCGGTCGTGCCCTTCGTAGAGGCACTCGGCAGCGTAATTCGTCGCGGCCGCGCGGGATCCCGCAGTCATCACCGATAGCCGACGGAACGTGCACCGCCGAAGGGGTGCCTCGCTGCCTGCGTCGCGCGCCATGGGGAGTGCCCGGTCGGCAACCCGGTTCGCCCATGGCCGAATCAGCGGAGCCGCGTCCGCGAGCGGTTCCGCGATTGCGACGGGTTTGGTCCGAGCGAGAGCCACGGGATCTCCTGTCGCGCCGATGCGCCGAATGCCCGGCAGGCTGCTAACCCTACCTGCCCGCACCGGTCCCTCTCAATGGGCCATCGGTACCGGGGGGACGCGACGACTGCATGGCCTGGCCGGCCGCCAAAACCGCACGACCCGAAGAAATCGGCCTTGACGGTCGCAGATTCACCGCTAATATGGCGCGAAGTGGCGCAAAGTGGTGTCAAGTGGGGATGAGTGGTGAGTATGTGGGCAAACGGGTCGCCAAGTGGGGCTCCGGGGGCCAGCAGCGGCATCGCAGCAACCCCAATGGGCACGGCGCACGGCAGCCAGGGGGTCATCAACGCACGTGTTCACCGGCGAGTACCGAGTGGCGGTCGACGACAAGGGGCGCATCGTCGTCCCTGTCCGGTTCCGTCCGGAGTTCGCGGCCGGTGGCTTCGTGGGCAAGTGGCTCGATGGCTGTCTGGCGCTCCATCCGCGCGCCGCATGGGAGGCAATCACGGCTCGCGTCGAGCCGCTCCCATTCACCGACGGCAATGCCCGGAGACTCGAGCGCTACCTGTACGGGAACGCGTTCGAGATCGAGCTTGATCGCCAGGGTCGAATGGTCGTGCCAGCCGTGCTTCGCACGTTCGCGAAGCTGGGCGATCAGGCCGTGATGATCGGCTCGAGGACTCACCTGGAACTCTGGTCGCCCACAGCGTGGGACGCCTGGAGCACCCAGATGGATCAGCCGGACGTGCTCGCAGAGCACCTCCAGGGGCTGGACATCTAGTCGTCGCACCAAACGAGCCCCCGGGATCCGGGGGGACCGCTGGGACGGTCTGATCGATGGATGAAGGGCACCTGCCCGTGATGGTGGAGGAGGTCATGACGGCACTCTCACCGAGCCCGGGCAGCTTCCAGATCGATGGCACCGTCGGCGGCGGAGGGCACACCTCCCGGATCCTGGAGGCCGCCAACCCCGATGGGCGGGTGCTTGGCATCGATGCCGACCCGCGTGCGCTGGGGCGCACGCGGGTACGGCTCACCAGCTACGGAGACCGGCTCGTCCTTCGACACGCGAACTTCGGCGACATCCGGGACGTGGCGCGAACGGAGGGCTTCGGAACGGTGGACGGCGTGCTACTGGATCTGGGACTCAGCTCCCACCAGCTGGCCGAACGTGAGCGAGGGTTCAGCTTCCGCGCCCAGGGACAGCTCGACATGCGCTTCGATCCCACCGCTGGCGCCCCGGCGAGCGAACTCGTGGCCCACCTGGATGAGGACGCGCTGACCCGGCTCCTCAAGGCCTACGGCGAGGAACCCCACGCCCGGCGTATCGCACGCGCCATCGTGACCGCTCGGCAGATGTTGCCCATCGATACCGCGGACCGGCTCGCGGCAGTCGTCGCAGCCGCCGTGCCGGGGCCTCGTCCGGGCTCGCGTCGGGCGATCCACCCAGCCACGCGGACGTTCCAGGCGCTGCGCATCGCTGTCAACGGCGAGCTGGAGGCGCTGGCACGTGGGCTCGACGGCGCCATGGACGTCCTTCGCCCGGGCGGCGTGCTCGTGGTCATCAGCTATCACTCCCTCGAGGATCGCATCGTGAAGCGGCACCTGGCCAGGGAGCGGCGTGGGTGCGTCTGCCCCCCGATCGTGCCCGTGTGTGTCTGCGGACACAGCCCTCGATTGGCGCCCGTGGGGGCACAGCCACAGGTTCCGTCCGCTGCTGAGGTTGCCGCCAACCCGCGCGCGCGGAGCGCGAAGTTGCGCGCTGCCCGGAGGCTTGCCGCATGAGCGGCCACCGCTCGTCTCGACGCCGGGACTACGGTCGCCGCCAAAGGGATGTTCGTGCGCGCCGGGGCGACGCGCTGCCGGTGGAGATCGAGGCACCCGTCGCATGGGCTCGCGGCCGCGCCTGGGACACGAGATCGAGCCAGCCCGGCACCCGCCTGACCAGGTCGGACCCGACCGACCCTGCACGCCTCGCCTCTCTGGGTGATCCGCATATCGCGGCACGGTCTGCGGCCTCCGAAGGCGGATCCATCGACAGCCGGGGCCACTGAGGTGGCCGTGTATCAGGGGACGCCATTCCCCCGGGCTCGTCCCCGGACTGCTGGTCGCATCAGATCGTCGCCATCGTCGGTGCCGGTGCCCCAGCGAGTGCCGGTGCCAGCCCGGATGCTCAGCCGTCCCGCCCAGGTCTACGGCACGGCCCTGCCGCGTCT
The DNA here is from genome assembly GCA_963760625.1 of uncultured Chloroflexia bacterium. Taxonomy (GTDB): domain Bacteria; phylum Chloroflexota; class Limnocylindria; order Limnocylindrales; family CSP1-4; genus JAFMJV01. Next base: position 107,622 of record CAVXDU010000012.1, on the reverse strand, counting down.
CGCGGTCCCCCGCGACATGCCGGTCCGTCACGGCGCCCGCCTGCTGGCTGTCGTCGCTCCACGACGTCGGACCGCCGCCATCGGGGTTGCCACGGTCGTGGCCCTCACCCTCGTAGCCCTGTTCTATCTCAGCCAGACGTTCGAGGCCGCGTCCGCCCGCTACCAGGTGGATACGCTGCTCGTCGAGCGCGAAGAACTCCTGCAGGAGCTCAAATCGCAGGAGGGTGCGACCGTCGCCCTGCGCTCCGAAGCGACCGTCACCCAGTGGGCGCAGCAGCAGGTGGGCCTCGAGGTCCTCGGCCACAGTCTCGCCCTTCCGGCTCGCTGACCGCTGTGCTTGGTCGAACCGACCGGCGCTGGCGCAGCGTCGCCATCCTGGGCGTGATGTGCGTATTCGCGGTCGTCGCGGTCATCCGGCTTGCCTACTGGCAGGTGGCGATGGCCTCCGAATTGCAGGCCCGCGCACAGGGTCAGTTGCAGCACGCGGAAGCCGAACATGCCGTGCGCGGCGACATCCTCGATCGCAACGGCATCGTGCTCGCTACCACTGGCTACCGCGACACCCTTGCCTCCTGGCCCAACAAGATCACCACCGAGCAACGGATCCAGACCGTCGAAGGCCTCGCCCACATCCTGGACATGGATCGGGCTGAGCGGGCTGCCGTGGACGCCAAGATGTCAACCAGGAGCGCCTATCAGCCGATCCGGCGTGAGCTGACCGAGGAGCAGAGTCGACAGATCCACGCAGGCATCTCGGCAAACACGCTCTTTGGCCTGACCCTCATCCCCCACCAGGTGAGGATCTATCCCAATCCTGGTGGCCAGCCTGGGACCACGCTGGCCAGCCATTTGCTGGGCTTCGTCACGTCCGCGGACGGTGCCAGCATCGGCCAGTACGGCATCGAGCAGCAATACGACGCCATCCTGGCCGGTCGACCGAAGCTGGTGGCCATGGCCCGCGATCGATACGGCCGATCCCTCGAGAGCTCCGCACAGGTCCTGCAGGCAGGCGCAGATGGCGAGGACGTCACGATCAGCATCGACGCCAGCCTCCAGCTACAGCTCGAGAAGGAGCTGTACGCGGCGTGGGTCGCGGACAAGGCCAAGCGCGTAAGCGGACTGGTCATGGATCCGGGATCCGGGCAGCTGCTGGCATGGGCGTCGGTGCCCGGCTACGACGCCAATGACGCGGGGAACGAGGCAAGCCGCGATCCGGGCCTGGTCCAGGATCCCATCGTCAGCCAGCCGTACGAGCCTGGGTCCGTGATGAAGATGCTGACAGCGACGTCGGCCATCGAGAACAAGGTCATCAAGCCTAGCTCTCGTGTGATGGACAGTGCGGCGCTGCGATTCGGGCCAGGTCAGGTGGTGCACAACTGGGACGGCCTGGGTGAGGGCAGGTTGACGTTCCGGGATGTCATCGCCTTGTCCCGCAACGTTGGTGTCTCGCGAGTGGCCGCCCGACTCGGCCGTACGATACCGCGCGCCGCCGCGACGTTATACAAGACCTGGCGCAAGATGGGCATCGGGGTCAAGACGGGGGTGGACGTACCGGGGGAGGTACCCGGTCGCGCCGTCGACCCCCGGACCAGCCCGTGGATGCCCATCGACCTCGCCAACCGTGCCTTCGGGCAGGCGGTCACCGCCACCCCCATCCAGCTGGCTGTCGCCTTCACGCCGATGATCAATGGTGGACTGCGCGTTCAGCCCCACTTCCTGGTGTCCATCGGCGGCCGACCGCAGGTGGCTGCGGCCGCGCATCGGGTGCTCACCAGGAAGGTCGCCGGCCGATTGCAGGGCATCCTGCAGCACGTCACTTCGTCGGTCTGGTGGTACGCCAAGGGCTCGCTCATCCCGCACTATCAAGTCGGCGGCAAGACGGGCACGGCGCAGATCTGGCGTAGCGACCGGAAGATGTGGGACCGGCGCTATTACAACTTCACGTTCGTGGGATACGTCGGGGGCGACGCCCCCGATGCCATCGTTGCCGTGCACATCGACGAGGCGAAGTCACTGCCGAACCGGGACGACGAGATCAAGCTCAACATCACCTCCTATCAGTTGTTCCGCAGTATCTCGAGGGGCATCATCCGCTCCCTGGAGATACGCCGGTCGACCGATCCGGAGGCCGGCAAGCCGGAGCCCGGCAGTGTCGCGGAGGCGGTCCTCGCAGAGCAGCGTGTGATCGCACGCAACAAGGCTGCACGCAGGCAGCATGCGCGTGCCCACGAAGCGCGGCACAGCCGATGACCATCGGGCTCGCCCGGTGACCGTCGGATCTGCCCGGTGACGGTCGTACCCGTGGTGCGTGCGACAATGCCGCCGATCGTGAGTGATGGGCAGCTGTCGGTTCCACCGGCCGATCCGACCAGCTTCAGCGCGACCGAGCTGGCGGTCGCGGTCCACGGACACGTCATCGTTGGCGGTACCCGTGCCATCCGTGGCGGAGCAGTCGACTCTCGTGTGGTCGAACCGGGTCAGGCGTTCTTTGCCCTTGCCGGCGCGCGCACGGACGGACACAGGCACCTCGGATCGGCCATCGAGGCCGGGGCCGCTGCGCTCGTGGTGTCCGATACCTGGGGTGACCCGAACGTGCAGGCGCATGCCAGCCGCGAGGGGGCGAGCATCATCGCGGTTTCCGCCACCGGTGACGCGCTGCTTGCCGCATCCTCGGCATGGCGCGACCGGTTCGATCCGGTCGTCGTGGGCATCACCGGATCGATCGCCAAGACATCCACCAAGGAGCAGGTCGCCGATGTCCTGGGCGCACGCTGGAACGTCCTTCGCAGTCCCGGCAACCAGAACAACGAAGTCGGGTTGCCCCTGACCCTCCTGCGGCTGGCTGCCGGACACGCCGCCGCGGTGCTCGAGATGGGCCTGTACGTGCCCGGGGACATCGCCCGGCTGTGCGAAGTGGCGCGCCCGTCGATCGGTGTGGTCACCGCGGTTCGGGCGGTCCACCTGTCACGATCGGGCACCCTGGATGCCATCGCGGCCGGCAAGCGGGAGCTTGTGGAGGCCTTGCCGGCCACCGGCACAGCCGTGCTCAATGCCGACGACCCGCTCGTCGCGGCGATGGCTGGCAGCACCACCGCGCGCGTGCTGACATACGGCTTCGAGGCCTCGGCGGATGTGTCGGCGGACCAGGTCCGGTCACTGGCCGCCCGCGGGATGCGGTTCCGGCTCTCGCTGCCCACAGGAGGGATCGAGGTCACGACGCCGGCGCTGGGACGCCATTCGGTACACAACGCGCTTGCGGCCGCCGCCGTGGGCGTGGCGCTCGGCCTGGACGCGGCCACCATCGCGCGCGGGCTCGCCATCGGGACCCGTGCTCCCCACCGAACGACACTCATCGAGACCGGCACCTGGAGCGATCCTGGACGACAGCTACAACGCGGCGCCCGATTCGATGGTCGCGGCACTCGACCTGCTGGAGGAGCTGCCGGGCCGACATGTGGCGGTCCTGGGCGAGATGCTGGAGCTCGGCGGCGGTGCGGCGAACGCCCACGAACTGGTCGGACGCCGGGCGGCGCTTCGCGCGGACCGGCTCGTCGTGGTCGGGGAAGGCGCGTTCGGAATCGCCGATGGCGCACTGGCCGCAGGCATGGACGGAGCCATGGTCGATCGGGTGCCCGACCGTGCCGCTGCGCTGGAGCTGCTCCTGGCAACCGCACGTCCGGGCGACACCATCCTGCTCAAGGCGTCCCGGGGCGGTGCATTCGATGAGTTGGTCGAACCGCTCGTGCGAGCGGGCGGCCGGGTGAGCGGTTCGTCCGATGTCCCGCCGGTCGCCCATCAGTGAGTGGCATCAGCATCACCGCGGGCGGCATGCTCGTGGTGGGATGCCTGGTCGCGTTCTTCCTGGTCGTATTCCTGATGCCTTCGTTCATCCGCGCCATCCGGCGACTGGGGATGGGCAAGCGCATCCGGGTCGATGGCCCGCAGTCGCACTACAGCAAGGAAGGCACGCCCACGATGGGCGGCCTGCTCATCATCCTCGTGGTCGTCGCGGTGTCGCTGGTCATCCAGCTGATCCGGGGCCGGTTCATCGATGCGGGTACGTTCGCGCCGCTGGCCACTCTCGCCCTTGTTGGTGTCCTTGGGACCGCGGACGATTGGCTGAACGCACGAACCGGCGACGGTATCCGGGCGCGCCACAAGATCATGTGGCAGACGGTCGTGGCACTCGTCGTGGCGTGGCAGATCCAACAGACGTACAACATCCACGCGGTGGTGGTGCCGCTGCTCGGGCCCATCAACATCGACCCGCTGCTGTACATCCTGTTCGGTGCTTTCGCCATCGTGGCTACCAGCAACAGTGTCAACATCACCGATGGCCTCGATGGCCTGTCGGGTGGCCTGCTGGTGTTCGCGTTCGTGGGCTTCATGGCGATCGCGGCGCTCAACACCAACCCCGCACAGCCGAACCTGGCCATCCTGTGCGCCATCATCATCGGCGCCACACTTGGCTTCCTGTGGTTCAACGTCCACCCAGCCGAGGTGTTCATCGGGGATTCGGGGGCCCTGGGCCTCGGCGCGACGCTCGCGGTCACAGCGCTCATCACCGGCCAGGTGATGCTGCTGCCCGTCATCGGCCTCGTGTTCGTGCTGGAGACGGTCCAGGACATCGCCCAGATCCTGTGGTTCAAGTGGAAGGGCCGACGGCTGTTCCGTATGGCGCCGCTGCATCACCACTTCGAGCTGTCCGGCTGGCCCGAGGAGAAGGTCACGCTTCGCTTCTGGATCGTGGGCGCGTTATCTGCGCTCATCGGCGTGGCGTTCTACCTGGGCACCCGGGGAACGCTGAGATGAGCCCGCCCAGGTGATGGCCATCACGGAGCCGATCGACCTTGCCGCGCTCACGCCCGCATCGTTCGATCGTCGCCCGGTGGCGGTCCTGGGACTGGCCCGCAGCGGCATCGCCCTGGCCCGTTATCTGGCTGACCGGGGCGCGCACGTGACCGTCTATGACGGGCGCCCGGAGGCCGAGCTTGGGGACGCAGTCGCGGCACTTGGCGACCGATCCGTCGTGCTTCGACTGGGCCCCGACGTGGACCCCGGCGAGGTGCTCGCCGGACAGGCGCTGGTCGCGACCTCGCCGTCGATCAGCAGCCGCTACCCGACCACGGAACCGCGCCTGCGAACGGCCCTCGGCCTCGTCGAGGCAGCGGCAACGGTGCCCGTGGTCAGTGAAGTGGACCTGTTCCTGCGCCTGTGTCCATCCTTGACGATCGGCGTCACGGGCACCAAGGGCAAGACGACGACGAGCTCTCTCATCGCGGCGGTCCTGGCACATGGCGACCAACCCGTCCTGCTTGGCGGCAACATCGGGATGCCATTGGTCGAGCGGCTGCCGGAGCTGACACCGCGGCACCGGGTGGTCGTCGAGCTGTCGGAGTTGCAGCTGCCGACCCTGTCACGCGGCACGGACATCGCGGTCTACACACACGTGACCTCGGACCACCTGGACCGCCATGGCGACCTCGATGCCTACCGGCGGGTGAAACGGCGGCTGGCCGACCTCACACCAGCAGCCGGAGCCCTGGTGCTCAACGACGAGGACCAGGTCAGCCGTGACTGGACCGCGGGGAGCTCTGCCAGGGTCGTGCGGTACCGCCGGGAGGCGCCGCTGCCCGGCGGCGTGGGCGTGATGGGCGGCTGGATCGTGGGGGACGTGCGACCGCTGGACCCGACCCTCGATGGGCTGACGCCCGGAGCGAACATCGTGCCCCTGGACGCCATCCCGCTGCCCGGCTGGCACAGTGTCTCGAACGTGGCTGCCGCCGTGGCCGTGGGGCTGCTCCTGGGCCTCGACGCGGCGTCCATCCGCGAGGGCGTCAGCGGCTTCGGCGGCGTGGAGCATCGCCTGGAGCCAGTCGCGGAACTCGACGGTGTGCGGTACGTGAACGACTCGCAGGGCACCCAGCCGGACGCGGTGATCGCGGCGCTGCGCAGCTTCCCGCGACCGCTGGTCCTCATCTGCGGCGGGCGTGCCAAGGGCATCCCGATGGACGACCTGGCCCGTGTCGTTGCCGAGCGGGCCACGGCTGCCGTGGTCATCGGGGAGAGTGGCCCCGAATTGGGTGCGGCCTTCCGGGCAGCGGGGCTGACGGATGTGGAGCGTGCCGGGAGTCTGGACACCGCCGTGAGGATCGCGGACCGCATCGCCCGCGCGGCCCTCGTGGCTCGGAACACCCGGGAATCGGGCCGGGACGAGGTGGCGACCGTCCTGCTCAGCCCGGCCGCGGCCAGCTTCGACATGTTCTCCGACTACGCGGCCCGTGGCCGCGCCTTCAAGGCTGCGGTGGCCGAGCTGGTCGTCGAGCATGCCAGGGCCGGCCACGCCGGCGGTTCCGGGCCTGGCGCCGGGTCGCACGCGTGACGGCCAACGCCCGACCTCGATCGGGAGCGCGCATGCCCCCAGCCGCGGTCGCGCGTCCCTCGGCCCGTGACATCGCCGCGGGACGAAGCGTCAAGGGTCCCGCTCGCGAGCGCCACGAGGCGGATCCATGGATCATCATCGCGACCGTCACGCTCTCAGCGGTCGGCGTGCTCATGATCTACTCCGCAAGTGCGGCGTCGCTGACCGGTGACGCAACGAACCTGACGCGGGCCATAGCCCCCGAGCTCGATCTGGGTCGGCCTGGGCATCGTCATCATGCTCGCGTTGTCCCGGGTGGACTATCGATTCCTGCGGCTGATCTCCGTTCCGCTGTTCCTCGTGGCACTGGCGCTGCTGGTCATCGTCCTGGGTCCGTCCGTGGGACCCATCGGACCCAAGGAGGTCGGCGGGTCCGCGCGCTGGCTCATCATCGGCAACGAGGCTCGCCCGCTGCTCTCGTTCCACCCGGCCGAGATCGCCAAGCTTGCGATGGTCGTGTACCTGGCCCACTGGATGACCCGGCGCGGTGGCCAGATCGGGGGCCTCATCACAGGCACGCTGCCATTCCTGTTCATCGCGGGCAGCATCATCGCGCTCGTGGCGCTCGAACCTGACCTGGGCACTACCGGGGTCATCACCCTGACCGCCTTCACCATGTTCTTCGTTGCAGGGGCGAGCCTGTGGCAACTGGCGCTGCTTGTGCCCGCGGGTGCGGCCCTGGTCGCGGCGTACGTCAACACCTCCCAGTACCAGCTCGACCGCTGGTTGGCGTTCCTTGACCCGTGGGCGGTGGCGACCTCGAAGGGGTTCCAGACGGTCCAGGGTCTGCTGGCCCTGGGTCTGGGCGGCACGCTGGGCCAGGGTCTTGGCCACAGCCGTCAGCCCGGTGGCCTCCAGCTGCCGAATGCCGAGAACGACTTCGTGTTCGCGATGGTCGGCCAGGAGCTTGGCCTCGTCGGCGCATCGATCATCGTCGGTCTGTTCCTGGTGCTGGCATGGCGCGGCATCCGGGTCGGCTTGCGATCGCCCGACACGTTCGGCGCCCTGCTGGCCATCGGCATCAGCGCCTGGATCGCCTTCCAGGCATTCATCAACATCGGGGTGGTCGTCCACCTGCTGCCCCTGACAGGCATCACCTTGCCCTTCGTCAGCTCCGGCAACTCGTCGTTGCTGGTCTGCTTCGCTGCGGTGGGTATCCTCCTGTCGATCTCCCGCGAGACCCAGTCACGAGGTACAGCCGACGATGCGGATCCTGGTCGCAGCCGGGGGCACCGGCGGCCACATCTATCCGGCGTTCGCCGTCCTGCGGCATCTGGCACCACGCCGACATGACCTGGAGGTCCGCTGGCTGGGTGGCCGCCGCGGCCTGGAAGGGGAGATGGTCGTCGGCGCGGGATACCACTTCGACCGGCTATGGCTGCGGACACTGCGAACCGTGGACGTCTCGCTGGCCTCGATCATGGACCCGGTACGACTGGCGGCGTCCGTGCCCCAGGCGATGGGGATGCTCGTCCGGTGGCGTCCCGACGTCATCTACACCACCGGCGGCTATGTCGCCATCCCGGTGCTGACGGCAGCGGCGGCGCTCCGCATCCCATCCCTCATGTGGGAGGGTAACTGGCTGGCCGGCCGCAGCGTGCGAGGTACCGCGCGCCTCGCGAGTGTCATCGCGGTCACCTTCCCCGACACGGCGCCGACGCTCTCGTCGCATGGATACGTTACGGGCACGCCCATCCGGGACCTGACGCCCGGCGACCGGGCGGTGGCTCGTGAGCGGTTGCGCCTGGCACCCGACCTGCCGGTGCTGCTCGTCTTTGGCGGATCCCAGGCCGTGATGCGGTTCAATCGGGCGGTCACCGACGCACTCCCATCCCTGGTGACCCGCATGAGCCTCCTGCATGTCACGGGTGACTCGGGGTTCGCGGCCGCGCAGGCTGATCGCGACCGTCTGCCGAAGGAGGTCCGCGGCCGATACCGGCCGTATCCGTTCCTGCGCGAGGACATGGCGGACGCCCTGGTGGCGGCGGATCTGCTGGTGGGCCGTGCCGGGTCATCCACGCTCGCCGAGGCGACCTCCATCGGACTACCGGTGATCGTGGTGCCGTATCCCCACGCTGCGGGGCACCAGGAGGCGAACGCGCGCGAGATGGTCGAGGCGGGAGCCGCGCGGCTCATCCGGGACCAGGAGTTCGATGCCGACAGCCTGGTGGAGGCTGCGGCCCTGCTGTCGGACACGCCGGCGCTGGACCGGATGCGTGCCGCGAGCCTGGGCCTGGGTCGTCCGGGGGCGGCGCGCGTCACGGGCGACATCCTGATGGCGCTGGCCGAACGTCGGGGACTGCCCGATCTGGTGCAGGTCGAGCGTGACTCCAGGGAGCGTGCGTGATGACGATGGCGACCACGGGACGCCTGACCGAGGACGAGGCACTCCGACTGGGCACGGACATCCAGCGCCGACTGGGTGTCAAGACCTCGCGCCAGGAACCGCTGGCCCGATTCACGACGATGCGTGTCGGAGGACCGGCAGATCTGTTCGCGGAGATCCGCAACCTGTTCGAGCTGCGGGCGATCGTCCGCTTCGCGCGGGCCCGCGACATCGCCCTGACGCTGATCGGGCGTGGCTCGGACCTGGTCATCAGCGATGCAGGGGTGGGCGGGCTGGTGGTCAAGTGCAGTGCCCAGCAGGTCCGGATCGACGGTCATCGGCTCATCGCCGACGCAGGGTTGCCCATGGCTCGCGCCGCGACCGTCGCCCGCGAGGCCGGTCTCTCCGGGCTGGAGTTCGGGCTTGCCATCCCGGGGACCGTGGGCGGGGCCGTGTGGGCGAATGCCGGCGCTCATGGGTCGGACATCTCGGGTGTGCTGGTCCACGCGGGCGTCATCGGCCCCGACGGGGCGGAGTCCCTGTCGGACTCGGCGGCGCTCGGACTGGGTTACCGCGAGAGCGTCCTCAAGGCCTCCCCGGTCGGACGCCCGGACGTCGTCACCCAGGCGGAATTCGAGCTCGTACCCGAAGATCCGGTCGTCATCGGGGCGCGCCTGGACGAGGTTCGCCGATGGCGTCAGGCTCATCAGCCCCTGGGCATCCCGTCAGCCGGCAGCACGTTCCGGAACCCGTCCGACGACTCGGCTGGTCGACTCATCGAATCGGTCGGGCTCAAGGGTGCCCGCGAGGGTGGAGTGTCGGTGAGCGAGAAGCACGCCAACTTCCTGGTCAACGACCAGGGCGGCACCGCCGCGGATGTCCGACGGCTGGGGGACCGGGTCCTGGAGACGGTCGCAAGCGAGACCGGCATCCAGCTGGCGTACGAGATCGTGTTCGCGGGCGATTGGTCGGCGTGGCCGGAGGGAACGTGAGCACGCAGCGCCACCCCACGCTGCCGCGAACGTCGGTGGCGGTACTGCTGGGCGGTCCGTCCGCGGAGCACGACGTGTCACTCGTGTCCGGTCGGGCCATCGCCGCTGCCTTGTCGGAGCGCGGTCACGACATCCAGGCCTGGCTCATCGATCTCGACGGCGGCTGGTGGCTGTTGCCGAATGAGGCACTCGATGCGGTGATCGAGCCTGTGGCGTACGACGACCCGATCGCGCTCGGTGCGAGGGAACGCCTGGGCGCCGCGACGGCCCTGGAGGGGCTGGCGGCCATGGATCCGCGCCCCGTGGTGTTCCCCGCGCTCCACGGGCCATTCGGTGAGGACGGCACCATCCAGGCATTGGCGTGGTCCGTGGGCCTGGTCTGCTGCGGTTCGGGGACCGCCGCTTCGGCCGTGGGCATGGACAAGACACTGTTCAAGCGCATCTGTGTTGCCATCGACGTGCCCGTGCTGCCCTGGATCGAGGTCCGGGCCCGGGACTGGCAGGTCAGCCCGACCACGATGCTCGACGATCTGGGTCGGTTTGCCGCCGAGCAGCCCGACCAGCGGCTGGTGGTCAAGCCCGCACGGCTGGGCTCCAGCGTCGGCATCTCCATCGTCCACGCCCCGGATGACCTGCCACGACTACGCCAGGCGGTCGAGCATGCGCTTCGATTCGACGACCTGGTGCTGGCTGAGCCGTACCTGGATCACCCCCGGGAACTCGAGGCGGCGGTCCTGGGGGACGTTGCAGCGGACCTGGAGGTCTACGGTCCGGGCGAGGTGCTGCCAGGCCGTGAGTTCTATGACTTCGTGGCGAAGTACCGCTTCGATGGCTCGACCAGTGACCTGACACCGGACCTCGACCCGGATCTGGCGGCAGAGGTGCGCCGGATCGCGGCAGCCGGGTTCACTGCCATCGGTGCGAGTGGATTCGCGCGGGTGGACTTCCTGCTGTCGCGCGATGGCCTGCTGTTCGTTTCCGAGATCAACACCATCCCGGGGTTCACACCCATCAGCCTGTTCCCTCGCCTGTGCGAACTTGGCGGCTATGACTTCGGCGGTGTCTGTGAGCGGATCGTGACGCTGGCCCTGGAGCGCGAGGCGTCCGTGCTTCCACGCGGCCTGACCCGCGCCGAGTTGCCCTGATCGCATGGGACGACTCCAGCGTCAGAAGGTCGCCGGCAGGCGACCGGAACCATCGAAGCCCCCTCGAGAGGATCGGGGGCCTATGCCCTGGGCTCGCATCGTGGGCATCCTGGGCATCGTCGTGGTAGCTGGCTCCATGACATGGCTGACCACTGACCCTGCATTCAGCGTCGACCCGGCCACAGTGGCCGTGGATGGACTGCGGTACACCGCGCCGGACGCGGTCCGGGCGCAGATGCGACTGACCCCGGACGCCCGCCCCGCCACGGTGGTCATCTCCACCCGAAGCCTTGAGACGGCCATCGAGCAGCTGCCGACCGTGGCCAGCGCCCGCGTGCGTGCCACGCTCCCCGATCGGCTATCTGTCACGGTCACCGAGCGGCAGCCTATCGTGGCCTGGAAGGTCGGCGACCAGGGTTGGCTCGTGGACGTGGAGGGCAACGCGTTCGCGCCGGCCGATGCGCTGACACCTGAGGAGCTGGGCGACGGCTCGACCGGTTCGACCTTGCCGGCCCTGGACGACCGGCGGGCCGAGTCGGCGATGACCCTGGGTGCCAGATTGGACCCCATCGACCTGGAGGTGGTGCGAACCCTGGGCAACCTGACCCCGGAGATGATCAGCAGCGAAGCGCCCGCGCTGACGCTGACGCTCGACGACGATGCGGGCTGGGTGCTCCGGGCCCCCGGTCACTGGCGGGCGGTATTCGGCCATTACACCCAGACCCTGATCCCGCCGAGCCGGATCCCATCCCAGGTGCAGTGCCTCAAGTCGCTGCTGCAGGACCGCGAGGACCTCGTGGAGGTGGTGACCCTCGCGGCGTCCGCCGACCGGTGCGGCTCGTTCCGGGCGGGTGCTCCGGAGGACGATGAGACCCCGCGGCCCGCGCGCACCCCACGACCCGAACGGTCGCATCGACCTGGCCGGACGACGACGCCGTGACCGGTCGCGGGCAGGCAGCGGCGACCAACCACGACGCGCTCGCAGCGCATCTGCGACGATGGGGCCGACAGCGGGGGTCCGGCATCCGTGGCGCCGGACCGGGGCGGGGAGCAACCCGATGACGGGAAGGGGAGCGGTGGAGATCGAGGCGGTCCTCGTCGCGCTCGACGTAGGCACGAGCAAGGTCGTGGCGCTGGTCGGCGAGGTCACCCGTGAGGGTGCCATCAGCATCATCGGCAAGGGTACCGTGCCTGCGACCGGCCTCAAGAAGGGGGTCGTCAACAACATCGAGCAGACGGTGTCCTCGATCCGCCAGGCGGTGGAGGGGGCCGAGCGTCTGTCGGGTCTCCGACTCGAGGCCGCCTTCGTGGGAGTCGGCGGCAGCCAGATCGAGAGCCTCAATTCACGCGGTGCGGTAGCCGTCAGTGGGCCCCATCGCGAGGTCAGCCGCGAGGACGTGGACCGGGCCACGGAAGTGGCGCGCGCGGTGACGATCCCCTCCAACCGGGAGGTGCTCCACGTCCTGCCGCGGGACTTCTCGGTCGATGGCCAGGAGGGCGTCAAGGATCCCATCGGCATGAGTGCCGTGCGGCTCGAGGTCGAGACCCACATCGTGCACGGCTCCGCGACGGCGCTCCAGAACCTGACCAAGTGCGTCCGCCAGGCCGGTGTCCGGGTGGACGAGCTGGTCATCGGGTCGCTCGCGTCAGGGGAGGCGGTGCTCTCGGAGACAGAGCGGGAGCTTGGCGTGGCGGTGGCCGACATAGGTGCCGGTACGACAGACCTGGCGCTGTACCTGGAGGGCTCGCCCTTCCATACCTGCGTGCTGCCGCTGGGGGGAATCAACGTCACCAACGATGTCGCCATCGGCCTCAAGACCAACCTCGTCACCGCGGAACAATTGAAGCTCCGCTTCGGGTCGGCCGACCCGGGATCGGTCGAGCCCCGACGAGGAGATCTCGCTGGACCTGATGGGCGAGGACGGCGACCGGACAGCGCTCCGTATCGAGATCGCGGAGATCATCGAGGCCCGGACGCGCGAGATCTTCGAGAAGCTCGGCGAGCAGATGACCAAGGGTTCCCATGGGCATCGACTGCCGGCCGGACTCGTGCTCACAGGTGGGGCTGCCCTGCTGGCGGGCACCGCCGACGCTCGGCCGCGAGGTGCTCGGGATGCCTGTCCGGGTGGCATCACCCACCGGGATCGGTGGCCTGACCGACGGCCTGATGTCGCCGGCCTATTCCACCTCGATCGGCTTGTTGCTGTGGGCCGCGCGCGTGGTGACGGCGCATGAGCCCCATCGATACGAGTCGGCACCTGTCGGGTGGCTCGCTGAGCAGGGCACGGGAGTGGCTGCGGACCCTGTTCCCATAGGCGGGCAACACGGATCTCCCATGTTCCTTCGGGGTGTCCGCGGGCTATACTCCCCGCCACGCGCATGACGCGGATCGGGAGCCCGGCCCCGCGGGTACGACCTATGCCTGTGCGAACGATAGCCCGTCGGGCTCGGTGAGCCCGATCATGGAGCCGGAGGGAACCCCACAATGCCGCTGCGATCCGACTCGGAGAACTTCGCGCTCATCCGGGTCATCGGGGTTGGCGGCGGCGGCAGCAACGCCGTCAACCGCATGATCCGCGCGGAGATGATGGGTGTCGAATTCATCGCGGTCAACACGGACGCGCAGGCCCTCCTCCAGTCGGACGCACCCCACAAGATCCGCATCGGCGACAAGATCACCCGTGGGCTTGGCGCGGGCGGCGATCCCGGCATCGGCCAGCGTGCCGCCGAGGAGGACACCGAGAAGATCGCCGAGGCGCTCAAGGACTCGGACATGGTGTTCATCACGGCGGGCATGGGTGGCGGTACGGGGTCAGGGGCGGCTCCCATCATCGCGGAGATCGGCGCGCGACCTCGGCGCCTTGACCATCGGCGTCGTGACCAAGCCCTTCAGCTTCGAAGGCGCCCGTCGGCGGCTGAATGCCGAGAAGGCGAGCGGCGAACTCAAGGACAAGGTCGACACGCTCATCACCATCCCCAACGACCGGCTCAAGGACGTGGTGGCCAAGGAGACGTCCATCATCGACGCGTTCCGGGTAGTCGACGACGTCCTGCGGCAGGGAGTCCAGGGGATCAGCGACCTGATCACGGTCCCCGGGCTCATCAACCTGGACTTCGCGGACGTGCGCGCCATCATGAAGGAGGCTGGCTCGGCGCTCATGGGCATCGGTCGGGCAACCGGCGCGAACCGTGCCGCGGACGCCGCCCGGATGGCTACGTCCAGCCCGCTGCTCGAGGCGAACATCGCGGGCGCGCAGGGCGTGCTATTCAGCATCACGGGCGGGCCAGGGCTGTCCCTGTTCGAGGTCGAGGAGGCCGCGGGCATCATCAAGGAGACGGCTGACCCAGAGGCGAACATCATCTTCGGCACCGTCATCGACGAGCGCATGGGCGAGGACCTGTCCATCACGGTCATCGCGACCGGGTTCGATGCCTCGCGCAAGATCCACCGCTCCTCGACGCCTGGGGCGGCGGACGCCACGAACCGCGTCAACCGCGACTATCCCCGCGACGCGCAGGATGACCGCGCCACCGTGCCGGTCATGGCAGAGGCGTCGCTGAACGGAGCGCCTGTGGCCGCCTCCGCCACTGCCCTCCCGCCGATGCCAGCGGAATCCTGGGTCCCGCCCGCAGGGTCCACCGCTGGTCAGGCTCCTGCGCAGAACCCCGCCCCGCGCGGTGTGCCGGAGATCGAGGACCTGGATATCCCGGCCTTCCTGCGCCGAAACCGCGAGTCCTGATCCCCGGACAGGTGGCGTCGGCGTCGATCGCTCCGCCGGATTCCGGACGAGGTCGCCGAACTTCGGGTCGCTCACGAACGGATCATCGGCCGGGTCACGGCCGCGGCTCGGCGCGTGGGCCGTGTGCCAGACATGGTCAAGCTGGTGGCGGTGTCCAAGACCATGCCCATCCCGAGGCTTCGGGCGGCTGCCGCGGCAGGCATCACCAGGTTCGGGGAGAACCGGGTGCAGGAGGCCGAGGCAAAGGTCGAGGCGCTGCCCGGCCTCGAATGGCATCTCGTTGGCCAGCTGCAGGGCAACAAGGCGGGCCGGGCGCTCGAGTCCTTCTCGGTGATCCAATCGGTCGATTCGGTGGCACTGGCGGAGCGCCTCTCCCGCTTGGCGGGCGACCGAACGGTGCGCCTGTTGCTGCAGGTGAACGTGGATACCGATCCCGCCAAGGCCGGATTCCTGTCGCAGTCGCTCGATACGCAGCTGGGCTCCATCCTCGATCTGCCCGGCATCGACGTGCTGGGGCTCATGACCGTGGGCCGATTGGTGGCACGACCCGAGGACGCACGCTCGACGTTCGTTGCGCTCCGGCGGTCGTCGGAACGGTTGCGGCGGGATCCACCCCGGCCTGGGGCCGGAGCTGTCCATGGGCATGAGCGACGACTTCGAAGTCGCGATAGAGGAGGGGGCGACCATCATCCGGGTCGGTCGGGCGCTCTTTGGAGACCGGCCGCTCGCCGGCTGACCGCGCGCGACGGCTGCGACCTTGCGCCAGGCCTCAGCGATCACCGTCTATACTTCGCCGCTCGGGCGATTGGCTCAGTCGGTTAGAGCGCACGGTTCACATCCGTGAGGTCACTGGTTCGAATCCAGTATCGCCCACCATCGTCACCAAAAGCGCGACGGGCGTGCGCGGACGATACCTCGGCTCTCCACCTCACTGTCACCCGTCGCCCGTCGCCCGTGCCAATCGCCAGAGCTCTCGCCCGTGGATACCGTCGTCGGCGACGAAGTAGAGGGCGCCCTCGACCGCGGTGAGGTGCGTCGGCCGAGAGCCCAGGCGCCCGCGCCGGAGGATCCGCGACCCGGCTCGTGCCCTTCCTCGTCCCATCCGTCACCCACAGCTCCCGGCCCTGCACGCCGTCGTCGGCCGCGAAGTAGAGTCGATCGCCGACGCGGGTGAGCGCCGTGGGCCGTGACCCAGCGCGATCCGGCGCGATGTCCCGGAGCATCCGGGTGCCCGCCCGCGAGCCGTCGGTCACCCACAGTTCGCGGCCATGGGTCCCGTCGTCGGCGGCGAAGTAACCACGACCGCCAGCGGAGACCACGGCAGACGGTATCGAACCTGCCGGACCCGGACGGAGGTCCCGCAGCAGCCTGGTCCCGCGCGTGGTCCCATCCGAGACCCAGGGCTCCGGGCCGTGCCGCCCATCGTTCGCGCTGAAGGCCGCGAGGTTCCTGAGGCGAGCGAGGCGTGACGGAGACGACCCCGCGGGACCCGGGCGAACATCGGCAAGGAGCCGGGTACCGCGGGCGGTCCCGTCGCTGATCCAGGGTTCCATGCCGTGTCCTGCATCGCGCCCGATGAGATGGATGCGCCCGGGTACCGCCAGGAGGAGCCGTGGAGGACGCGGACTACCGGCCCGGGCAAGCTGGTAGGTGGGACCCAGATCGAGCGGCACGACCCTGCGAGGTCCCGGCCTTCGTGCCATCGGTCCGCCACAGTGCTGCCGAAACGCGCCTCACCGAGCTTGGCTGCTCGTCGGACCTGACGGCGCGCTGGACGAGGAAGAAGGCCGACCCCGAGGATCGGACGACGTCGGTGACCATCCCCATGCCGTCGCGACGACGTGTGCCTGAACCCGACGAGGTATCCAGTCCCCGCCTCCGTCCCGTCACTGCGCAGCAGGCCTCCCGACCGGGCGTTGCGTCCGTGCGTCGTAGGCGAGGTAGGGCGCGCTCTGGCAGCCCGCCAGGAACCGGCCGTGGAGCGGATCCCCGGGCACGCACCACGCGTAGTCGCCGTCCACCCATCCTCCGACCGCCCGCGTCCCGGCCACCGTGCCGTCGCTGGTCCAGAGCCCGTTGGTGTTCTCGTTCTGGTCTGCGTGGAAGTAATAGAGGCGACCGCCCGCGACGCTCGGGGCACGTGGCGGGCCTGGATCGTGAAAGGCGGCGCCAGCTGGATCGTCCCCGCGGGGCTGCCATCCGTCTGCCACAGGCTCGCGTCGATCGTCCCGGGTGAAGACGAGGTTGCCATCGAACGCGGCCGTCTCCATGACGCCGGCGCCGAGCCCGCTGGGGAGGATGTCGCGGACCAGCCGGGTACCGGCCGTCGTGCCATCGGTCGACCACAGCTCGTTCCCGCGGTGGGCGTCCTCAGCGGCGAAGAACACCCGACCATCGAACACGACGGGGTACACGGGGTCGTATGACTCGCCCTGTGACCCTCCCGAGCCCCGCCAGACATCCCGCACCAAGCGGGTCCCGGACGCCGTGCCGTCGCTCAGCCACGGCTCGGTACCGGTGACGCCGTCGGAGGCAAGGAAGAAGACCTGATCACCGAATGCTGCGAGGCGCGGATCGACCCACCCGCTGTCGTTCTCGAACGCACCCGTCGGACCCGGCCGGAGATCGAGGACAAGGGTGGTCCCCCCGGGCGTGCCATCGCTGCGCCATAGCTCGCTGCCGTGGACGGACTCGTCCGGCACGAAGTACAGGGTCTGGGCGGCCACCGTGAGCCCCCAGGCCAGATCGCTGGATACCCCGGTATCGAGGTCGGTGAGTGCCCGCGTGCCGGAGGGAGTGCCATCGGTGATCCACAACTGGCGTCCATGGGTGCCATCACCCGCCACGAACGCGAGCCCGCCCGCGAATGGGGTGAGCTCCCCGATCGATCCGTCCGTCCGGTCCCGACGCGGTACCCTCGATGACATGGGTACCGGCGGCACGTGCCATCGCTCATCCACAGCGCGACGCCGGTCGATTCGTCCTGCACGACGAAGAACAGCCGATCACCCGCGACGGTCAGCTGTGAGGGCTGACCCGGGACCGCTACGACCTGGCGCGTCCCTGAGGCGGTGCCGTCACTCTGCCAAAGAGCGTCGCGCGTGCCGAACCAGACGCGACCGCGGTGTGCCACCAACGCGGACGGCGAGGACGACTTCCGGCCCGGTCGAAGGTCCGCGACCATCTGCGTACCAGCGGGGGTTCCATTCGATGACCAGAGCTCTTGACCGTGGGCCGCGTCGCGGGCCGTGAAGTACACCGTGTCACCAACGATGACCGGGTCAGGGACGGAGTCCTGGCCTGCATGCCAGGTCAGGAGGGGCACGGTCCCGTCGCCGGTGCCGTTGCTGCGCCACAGGGTATCCAGCGCGCTGCAACACCCATCATCTGTCTCATGCTGGCGCTCGGTCGCGAAGAACAATTCCGTCCCACGGCGGCCGATGGCGCCGTACCTGACGGACCACGGAGCGAGCGTGCCGGGGTAGGCGTCGTGGACGAAAGTCGTCCCCGTTCGCGAACCGTCGGTTCGCCACAGCGACAGGCCGTGGACCGGGTCGATCGCCCCGAAGTAGAGCGCCCCTCCGACCTCGGTCAGCCTGTGGGGCTGGGAGGACCGGCCGCGCGGGTCCAGGTCGCCCACGAGCGTGGGCGTCTCAGCGAGGGCGCTCGACGGACCCGGCGTTGCCACGACTGCGAGGAGTGCCACGAGCACGCCGATGCCACGGCGAGCGGAGGGCCTCCGTCGTCTGGGCGGATGCACGCTCCCTCGTACGCTGGATTCGCGGGTCTCCCGTCCGAGTGCCGTCTCGAGATGGCCGGCCATGGCGGATGCCCCCGTCCAACCGGCCGCCGGACTCCAACGCTGCCGGAATGGGAACCAGTATGCGTCCCATACGGCGGATCTCACCCTGAGAACCACGCCCCGCGCCCAACCATGCGCCCATGCCGATGGCGAACGGACACGGGGTGCCACGCGACGCACGGCAGGTGGACCCGCCCGTCGCCTTCATCTTGACGGCAGGACTGCGGGGGCCCAACGTGGCTGTCGCGTGGGCGCAAGCTACCCTGAGAGCCAACGGGAGGGCGTCGGATGCAGCTGGACGTGAGACCGGAGATCGGTGCAGCAGCAGCCCGGTCACAGGGCGCGACACCGAAGGACGGTGCGAGTGAGGAACCGGGCCGACACACCGCTCCGGATCGGAGGACCGCCCTGGCCCGAGCGGTCGTGGGCACCCTGCGGAGCGCCATCGTCGATCCTGCAGCCCTGGCCATCGTGCTGGATGACGGTCAGGACACGAGTCCGGCCGCCGGGCGTGGCCCCGACACCGCAGGCGTCGGACCCGGGGACCCGGTGATTGCCGCTGGGCCGAAGGCGACGGTCATCATCCGGGGACCAGACGCTCTTGGGCGCCTCATGTTGCCACCGACACCCGAGACGTTCGCCGAGGGTTTCGTGCGGGGTGACATCGACATCGAGGGAGATGTCATGGCGGCCGTGGAAGCGGGCCAGGCCCTCGACCTTCGTCGGCTGGGAGCGCAGGATGCCCGCCACATCGCGCGCTGGGGCTGGGAGTTGTGGCGCGGCACACCCCGGGCGCAGCCACTGCGACGTGTGGCCCGGTTGTCGGGCCAACGACATTCGCAGGCCCGGGACCGCGCTGCCATCCGGTTTCACTACGACGTCGGCGACGATTTCTTCCGCCTCTGGCTCGACCGACGCATGACCTATACGTGCGCCTACTTCCCGGAAGGTACTCGGCCCGACAGCGCCTCCGACCACCTGGACGACGCGCAGGAAGCCAAGCTCGACCTGATCGTCCGCAAGCTCGGATTGTCGGCGGATCATCGGTTCCTTGATATCGGATCGGGCTGGGGTTCGCTGGTGAACCATGTAGCCGAACGCATCGGCTGCAGGGCGACCGGCGTGACCTTGAGCGAGAGCCAGGCACTCGAGGCGAACACGCGCGCGAGAACATCCGGCCTGGGTGACCTTGCGCGCTCCGAGGTCCGCGACTATCGAGACCTCGCTGGTCTCGGACCATTCGACCGGGTCGCATCCGTCGGCATGTTCGAGCATGTCGGTCACTCCAATCTCGCCCGATACTTCCGGGCCGCGTTCGATGCCCTGACGCCCGGCGGGCTGTTCTTGAACCACGGTCTGGCCAGCACCCGTGGGCGGGGCAAACGGCTGGGACGTGACCATCGACCGACGGCCAGCCGGTTCCTGCAGCGCTACGTGTTCCCCGACGGTGAGCTGGTGCCCCTGGAGGAGACGGTCCGGCTCGCGCGTACGGCCGGGTTCGAGGTCCTCGATGTCCAATCGCTTCGACCGCACTACGCCCTCACGCTGGCTGCCTGGGTAGACCGCCTGCAGCGGCGCTGGGAAGCCGCGGTCGACGCCGCCGGCGAGGAGGTCGCCCGGACATGGCGCTTGTACATGTCGGCGTCGCGTCTGGGCTTCGAGGAGGGAAACCTCGATGTCTGCCAGCTACTTCTTGCGAAACCGGTCGATGGGCGTCCGGCTACGCTGCCCCTCCGTCCATGGTGGTGGGCCGAGCGCGCACCGCAAGCGCACGCCGATCACCGTCCACGAAGGGTCCTCGACGGACTGACATGCTGTCCAGGACCGTGATGCCTCGGTCCTAGGGCGTTCTCCACGCATCCCCAAGGCTCTCGTGCCTTGGTGGGCATCAAGACCCGGATCGGGGTAGGGTCAGGTCTGCCCGCGTGCCTGTCGCGTCAGCGGTGCCCCAGCACACTGGACGGAATCATCGGGTCGTGAAACTCATGCGTGCCCTCGCACCTCAGACATCCCGTGGATGACCTCGCCCTGGGTCAGGCCCTGGCCCGGGGGGACGAGTCCGCGTTCCAGCGACTGGTCGATGACCAGACCAGCGCCGTGTTTCGCATCTGTTACCGGATCCTGGGCTCCACGGATCAGGCAGAGGACGCTGTGCAGGAGACGTTCGTGCTGGCCTATCGGGGCCTTGGTTCGTATCGGGGGGTGGGTCCGCCGGGTGCATGGCTGGCGCGGATCGCCGTCCGCGAGTGCTGGCGACGCAGCCGCCTGCGGTCACGCCAGACGTCGATGACCGTACCTCTCGACGACAAGGTCCAGACAACGGTCGCCGATGGCTTCGATGTCGCGGGCGAGGTCCTGGCCGCCGAGGAACGGGCCGAGGTGCGACGCGCTCTGCGCGAATTGCCGGAGCCGTATCGCGAGATCGTGACCCTTCGCTTCCTGGGCGACCTGCCCTTGGCCACCATCGCGCAGCTGACAGGCCGCCCAGAAGGGACCGTCAAGACACACTTGTATCGAGGTCTGCAACGGATGCGGACCCTGCTGCGGGACGAGCACCGATGAGCGATACACGGTTCCCGCCGACGCTCGACCTGGGCGCCGACCCCGAGGTTGGCCCGGTCGTCCGTCGTCTCGAGCGCTTCCAGGCCGGCACATGGGCCGAGGTGCCAGATGACCTCGCCGTACGCATCCGGGAGCGGATCGCCGGCGAGCCGCATCGCTCGGCAGCGCAGCGATGGCTGACCGGCGCGACGCTGTCGCTCTCGCTGTCGCCGTTCTCGCGACGTTTCGGTTCGTCAGTCGCCGCGGTCCTGCTCTCGCTCGTGATCGCCGTGCTGGGCATAAGCGCAGTCCTGTACATGCGCTCCGCCGACCAGACCGTCCAACCGGGGGGTTCGAGTCCGGCTCCGTCCGGTTCGCCGAGTCCGAGCCCGCGCCGATCACCCAGCGAACCTCCGGCTTCCCATCGGGCGCAAATCCGATCGGACGCACAGGCGGCGGCGCCACATGCGGACACTCCGAGGGGTCGCAGGACGTGGGACGGCGCGGCCTCCACCGCCGAGCCACGGTGCAGCCCACCGCCGAGCCGACGGTGCAGCCCACCGCCGAGCCGACGGTGCAACCCACCGCCGAGCCCGAGCCCACCGCCGAGCCGACGGTGCAACCCACCGCCGAGCCGACGGTGCAACCCACCGCCGAGCCGACGGTCGACCCACCGCCGAGCCCGAGCCCACCGCCGAGCCCGAGCCCACCGCCGAGCCGACGGTGCAACCCACCGCCGAGCCCGAGCCCACCGCCGAGCCCGAGCCCACCGCCGAGCCCGAGCCCACCGCCGAGCCGCGAGCCCACCGCCGAGCCGACGGTGCAGCCCACCGCCGAGCCCGAGCCCACCGCCGAGCCGACGGTCAGCCCACCGCCGAGCCCGAGCCCACCGCCGAGCCGAGCCCACCGCCGAGCCCGAGCCCACCGCCGAGCCCGAGCCCACCGCCGAGCCCGAGCCCACCGCCGAGCCGACGGTGCAGCCCACCGCCGAGCCCGGAACCCAGCCGGAGCCCACCGCCGAGCCCGAGCCCACCAGTACGTAGCACAGGAAGTGCACGAACCCTGAAACTTGCGGGCACGTCACGTCCTCGATACAGGGGCGAGCCCGAACACCGGCTCGCTCATGTGGCCCGATCTGCCACCAGCACAGGAGGTGCGAGCCGTGCACCTGTCCAACATCGTTCGGAGGGTGGCGCTGCCGACCGTCCTCGTGGTCGTCGCCGTGGCCGCCCCAGCGACCGCATCCGCGCACCATCGACATCCGCACTGGCATGCTGACCGGATCATCGGCACTCGGGGCGATGACGTGATCTCTGCGCGGCGGGGAGGGGACACCGTCTGGGGCTTGGCAGGCAATGACACGCTGAACGGAAATCGCGGGCGCGACTGGTTGTTCGGTCAGAAGGGCAACGACATCCTCAACGGGAACCAGGGCAATGATCGGCTCGACGGCGGTGTTGGTGATGACACCCTGAACGGTGGTTTTGGCAATGACGACCTGTACGGGGGTCCAGGACTCGACACGTTGAATGGCGGGCCGGGCGCGGACTGGCTGTGGGGCGGCAGGGATGCCGATACCCTCCACGGAGGCCTCGGCAATGACGTCATCTGGGCCAGCGGTGACGGTGCGATCGACACCATCGACTGCGGAGACGGCAACCATGACCTGGCCATCGTCGATCCCACCGATGTCGTTACGGGAGGCTGCGAGACCGTTGTGGTCAAGGCCCCTGCACCCTGATTCGTCCGCCCCGTCAGGATACTGACCCGAACGGCGACAGAGCCCGTGCCAACCGCGGCACGGGCTCTGTCCGTCCGAGGTCCTATCGGGATATGGACGAGCTCGCGATGCACAGGTAGGACTCGCGGCCCGCGAGTCTTACCATGAGTCGGGGGTCAGCATGGCCGCGACGATGTCAGCGACGTGTCCTGACTGGGGGAGACCATGAAACCGGACCATCGGATGTCGATCGCGCTCGCCCTGATGCTGAGCGTCGGTTCGGCCCCGGAAGTGGTGATCGCACAGTAAGACCTTCAGAGTAGCGATCGGGTCCCGGCGGCAGGTGTGCCGACTCCCATCGGCGTTACGTGAACGCGCTGACGACGCGGGCGAGCACCAGGGTCAGGATCACGAACGAGATGAGCGCCTGCGTCTGCATCGCGAGCTTGGCCCTGCCCGTGAGCGGCAGCGTGTCCGTCGGGCTGAACGCGTTCGCATTGGTGAATCCGACATACAGGTAGTCGATGAACCGCGGACGCCAGCCAGGTCCGGCGAGGGAGTCGTCCGTGGTCTGAGGGAACACGAAGTCCGGGTAGCGTGTGGTGCCGTGCACCCGTTCGGCGGGACCGCCCGAGTCCATGTTCCAGTAGAGCAGCGCGAACGCGACGTTGTTGCCCAGCCACACCTTGGCACCGTAGATCAGCAACGGGCCCGCCTGGCTCACCGCCGGCGAACCCTCCACCAGCTCGATGACCAGCACGACCGTGCCCGCCATGGCGGACAGCACGAGCACGGCCACGAGGGCGATGGACACGTTGCGCAGCCAGCGCGCCCTCCGGTCGATACGGCCAGGGTCACCCACCACCAGGACGGCCAGCAGTGCCCCCACCACGAACGGGAAGATGGGCACGGGGCCGATGGTGAACCGGAAGGGCGGCACGACCGAGAGCAGCACGATGGCAAAGACGGCGAGCGCCATCGGCCAGCGCGACTCCCCCACGGCGTCGAAGTCGGTAGGCGGCTGGCCGGGGCCAGAAGGGCCGCCGCCGGGTGGCCCGCCCCGGCCCGGGGGCGCGTCGTTCAAGAAGCGGGATCCGCTGGACCCGACGGAGCGGCGCGGGCGGTCCGGATCTCGCTGAGCAGGATGAACACGCTCATCACGAACACCCAGGCAGGGAACAGCAAGACGACCCATTGCAGCAGGGCCAGGCTGAGCAGCATCACGAGGGCGATGAGATAGCCCGCGAGGACCAGTACCCGCGGGAACGTGGCGGTCCGTAGCGCGACGGTGGAGGTGACGATGATGAATACCGCCGCCGCCCGGGACGACAGCACGAACAGGAACGAGAAGGCAAGTGCGCGTGCGTCCTCGATGGTGCTCGCGTCCATTGGTGGCGCCGCGTCGTACCGGCTGCCCACCACGAGGGTCGCGATGGCGGCCGCAGAGGCCCAGAACATCGCCACGAACAGCAGGCCGCTGCCCAGGAACACGGTGGCCAGGAACCGGTCCTCCCGGGAGCCGATGCGGTCGCGGACGACGGCCAGGAACCACAGGAATGCGATGCCCGCGAAGGGCATGACGTAGAGCGCCGCGATGGTGGTCGTCGTCTTCTGGTGCTGTTCGAACCAGTCGACGAGGCCGGCGGCCGTCAGGCCCTCCGGAGGGCGGGTGGCGGCCAGCAGGACCGCCAGCAGGAACAGGAGCGAGAACACGATGCCGGCGACGCCGGCAGATCGCGGCGCGCGGCGCTCAAGGATATGGGAAAGGTCAGCCCGGCCCGCGGTCATGCTCAGGGGGCCCGGACCCTAGGGCCCGGTGTAGCCAGGGACGTTCTTGCGGTTGGCGGCCGAGTTGGCGTATGACGTGACGTCAAGGAACAGGCCGAGCAGGATCCATAGCCAGTCCCAGCCATGGAGGCCGGCAGGCGTCCAGGTGAGCATGTACATGATGGTCGTATAAGGCAGGAAGATGATGCCCAGCAGCGGCAGGAAGAAGTCGCCATGCCAGACTTGCGGCCAACGCTCGCTGAAGATCCACGCGAGGATGAGGAACAGGCGGGGCGCCACCGCGAGTCCAAAGGCCAGTAGGCAGCCGAGCAGCAGGATCATCGACCTCTCCCTCCTCGCATGATCCTCGGGCGTGGCTGCGGGGGACCCCGCTCGCCGAGCGACCTTGGGTGCGTTGGTGCCAACTCTACATCGGTGGACGCGTCACATGAGCCCAGGATCACCCTGCATGTCAGCCAGCCGATGGGATCGTGACCCGACCTGACTTGATTGCCGCGACATAGGCCGCGTGATCGGCCGCGTTCACGTCCGCGTACGATTCCGCGAAGTCGGCGACGGAGCCGTCGAAGGTATCCCCGGTGCCCAGGTATGCCGAGATGGCCACGGCATCGCCGCTCCGGGCATGTGCACGCGCCAGGGCCCAGGCGCAGACCTCGCCGTAGAAGCCGAGCCCGACCGGCTGCAGGGTCGCTATGTCCACGGACCCCTTCATGTCCCACAGCTGGCGGAAGTAGAAGTCCCGGCCACCGCGCCCGCGGACCCATCCCAGGAAGATGTCCGGGGTCGCCTGCATCAGCCGCTGGCCCACGACTACCCGCTCGCCGTGATTGGCATGGAGACTCTCCTGGGCATGAAGCTCGAGCACCGACGCGCTGGCCTCCTTTGCCTGGAGGATGAGGGGGTCACCCTCGTCGCGACCCTCCAGGACGATGATGAAGCAGCGGGTGCCGACACTCCCAACGCCGACCACCTTCTGGGCGAAATCCACGAAGCGATAGCGCTCCAGGAACTCGCGGCGGCTCTCCGCGAGGGTGGCCCTATAGCCCTCGAACGCCTCGGCCAGGACTGTCGGCCCGCCCGGGATGTCCACGTGCTCGACGACCGGCGGAGAATCGACGATGACGCGTCGCCCATCCACGATCGCCGTCAGGGAGCCGGCAGCCTTGATCGGCGTCATGGCCGCGGGCCTTCGCGAACAAGGCATCCAGCCGCTTGCGGGCCACGGCAGGATCAACGACCTTGCCGATCCTGGCCTCCATGGCGGCACGGATGTCCACATCGGTGATGCGCTGGTACCAGACCTCGAGCAGTCGCATCCCGGCATAGCGGGCGAGCCACTCCCGATACGAGCGCACGGCTGCCATCGTGGCTGCCCGATTCTGGGACGCACTGAAGCCGTTGCCGCGGCCACCGATGACGACGCTCGCGGCGAGCCGTTTCACGTCCCATTCCCATGGTGCGGGCAGGGTCTCATCGAAGTCGTTGGCGTCGAACACCAGCTGCCGCTCTGGCGACGCGAATATCCCGAAGTTGGAGATGTGCGCGTCGCCGCTCGCCTGGACGATGATGTCCGTGCGCGGTGTGGTCGCGAGATCGAAGGCCATCACCGCGGGAGTGCCGCGGTAGTAGGCGAATGGCGACTCGGCCATACGCGCGTGGCGCATCGGGACCAGCTCCGGCACCCGGTCCGCCTCCTGTGTCGCAAGGATGGCGATCGGGTCCCGATCTGGCCGGAGCTCGAAGGCGGCGTGGGTGGCTCGCGGCACCCGCTTGCGGGATGCGCGGCCCTCTTCCTGTCGCCGCTCGGGATGGACCCATGGGCGCGGGGTCCAGACGTCGCCCTTGGGCGCTTCCGGCGCCCAGGCTTCCTGATAGGTTGCTGGCTCGGCTTTCTTGCCTGGCACGGGCGTCAACTCCTTCGGTCGGTTCGTATGCTCCAGGTGAGCGCGGCCAAGGCCTGGCGCTCAAGGTCGCTGACATGGTTCGCCGCTCTTGTCCATCACGACCTATCTGGCGGCATGACTGATGAACCTGGGGACCGCAGGAGATCCCTCAAGGTGGCTACGATCGATACGACCACTGTGTTCCCGCTGGACGGCCAACCTGTCCCGCTGGGATCCAGTTGGCGACAGCCTGCCCTTCGACCAGTCCGGCTCATCGGCGACCTAGCGGCGCAGCATCCCCACCGCATCGACGACGCCAGCCCGGACGCGTCGGTATCGCTCCAGTGTCGCCTCATCCAGTGGCAGTGGGTCGAGCTCGAGGGTCTCAGGGGCCTGCCACTGGGCCTGGACGGCGACTGGATCGACGCCCAGCAATGCCGCTGCCGCCTGGACCGCGGCGCCACGCGCACCCAGGTCTGTTTCGGTGGGCACGCGCACCGCGCGCCCCGACAGTCGCCGGACCGTTGCCTGCCAGGCGCGCCCCCGGGCGCCGCCGCCGATGAGCACGACCGGGGCCGCAGGGTCCAATGGATCGGAGCAGGCGCTGATGGCGTCGAGCGCCTCGAGCAGTCCGACCACCGCGCCTTCGTAGGTGGCCGCGAGGATCGCCCCGGGCGGTGTATCGTGCCGCAACCCCAGTACGGCGGCCTGCGCGTCGGGCAGGTTGGGGGTCCGCTCACCGTCGAACCACGGAAGGGCCACGACGCCGTCGCTCGGCTCGACCGCGTCGCGGTCGAGGCTCAGCCAACCTGCGACGCGATCGACGGCGAGAGTGCAGTTGAGGGTCGCGGTGAGGGGCAGGAAGTCGACCCGTCGCATCGGCGAACCCTGCGACGATGCCGGTGGCGTCCATCGGCCGTCGTTCGCTCACGGCATATGCCACGCCCGAAGTGCCCAGGCTGATGACCGGGGTTCCTGGCCGGATACCCAGGCCCAGCGCCGATGCCATGTTGTCGCCCGTGCCGATACCCACCACCACCTCCGGCGACAGACCCAGTTCATCTGCGGCTGCCACCCGTATCACGCCCGCGATGCCGTCCGGGCTCATCACGACTGGGAGGGCCTGCTCATCGAGCGCGACCGCGGGCAGGTCGAGGACGTCCGGGTCATAGGCGCCCGTGGCCGTCGACCACCAGCCTGTACCAGACGCGTCGCCCCGGTCGGTGATGCCGTTACCGCTCAGGCGCTCGGTCAGGAAGTCGTGCGGCAGGCGGATGGCCTTCGTCGCGGCCGCCACCTCGGGCTCGGTCTCGCGCAGCCAGACCCATCGGGTCAGGGTGAACGATGGCACCGGCACCGACCCGATCCGTTGCGCCCAGGCCTGAGCACCCAGCTCGTGCACCAGGCGGGCCGTCTGGGGTCCCGGATCGCGTGTCATTCCAGAGCACCGCCGGCCTCAGCGGCTCGCCCGCAGCATCCAGCACAACCAGCCCGTGCTGCTGCGCGCCGATGCTGATGGCTGCGATGTCGCGGGCTTGCCCGGTCTCCGCCAACGCGTCGCGAAGGGCCTGCCACCAGCCGCGGGGGTCGCTCTCACGGGCGCCACCCGTGCCCGTCACCTCGTGCGGCGCCTTGCCCGTGGATACCCGGGCCCCGGTATCCGCGTCCAGCACAACGACCGTCGTGGACTGGGTGGAGCTGTCCACGCCGGCGACGAGTCGTCCCATTGGTCCCTCCTGCTGCCAACGAACCGGGAAGACGGTTCGGGTATTGACACGTCACGCGTCGTTTGTTGCACCGTACCACGAACATTCGTTGTGAGGTACCACAAACCTGTGCGGACAGCACCCTCGCCGGGCTCCAACTCGGAAACGATCCGCCGCGACAATCTGAGTGCGATCATGCGCGAGATCCATATCTCGGGTCCGCGGACTCGTTCCGACCTGGTGGCACTCACAGGCCTCAATCGGAGCACCGTTGCGGATCTGGTCTCCGAACTGGCCGATCACGGGCTGTGCCACGAGGCGAGGGGAGACCGCTCGGGCACACCGGGTCGGCCATCACCAACGGTACACGCCACGACCGAAGGCGCCGTTGTCCTGGCCATCGGCATCGCCGTCCACTGGCTTACCGTCGCCGTCGTCGGACTTGGTGGAGAGGTCATCGACCGGGTGCGCCGCGACCGTCCCCATGGCCCGCCGACCCTCGACCAGACCATGACCGACTTGTCCGAGATGAGCCGGTCGCTGCTGACCCAGCCGGGGGTCCGGGAGCGGCTCGTGGGCATCGGGGTAGCGGCTGTGGGTCCGGTGCGGAGCGCCGATGGCTACGTCCACTTCGCCCCCAACCTGGGCTGGACGGCGGTGCCCATGGCGGAACTCGTGGCCCGGACCTTCGAGACCGACGTACCCGTGGTGGTCCGCAACGAGGCCGACCTGGGCGCACGCGCCGAGCACCTGCGGGGTGCCGGCGTGGGTGTCGACGACCTCGTCTACCTGTCCTGTGACGTGGGCGTCGGTGGCGGCATCATCAGCGGCGGCAGGCCGCTGGTCGGGGCCTGGGGCTACGCGGGCGAGGTCGGGCACGTGAGCGTCAGGCCGGATGGCTGGCTCTGCGGTTGCGGCGCGCAGTGGCTGCTGGGAAACCGAGGTTGGAGAGCGGGCGTTGCTGCGCAACGCCGGCCGCGATCCCGGATGGCGGTCCTCACGAGGTGGAGGCGGTGCTGCGCGCCGCGGAAGTGGCCGATGGACCGGCCCTGTCCGCAGTATCGACCGTGGGCCGCTGGCTGGGTATCGGCATGGCGGGGCTCGTGAACATGTTCGACCCACGTCTCGTCGTGCTCGGCGGACTCTTCGGACGGATGGCGCCGATCGTGTTGCCGCTCGTACGGAACGAGCTGGTCGGCCGGGCGTTGTCGGTCGATCGGGAACAGGTGGCCGTTGTTGCTTCTCGCCTGGGCGACGACGCTCCGGTGCTGGGCGCAGCCGAGCGGGCCTTCGAACCTCTCCTCGCCGATCCGCTCCGGTTCGCGCCGGGCCGTCTGGTCGCGACGAACGGAGGTGCCATGACCAACGCCTGAACACATCCAGCTCCCACTGCCTCGGTCCTCGAAGACCCGCTGATGCGGCCGCTGGTGGGTCAGCTCAACGGAGTCGATCGGTGACGTCAGTCAGGTCGTACGGCCGGACCCAGGCCTTGGATGTATAGCTCCTGTCGGGCAGCAGCGGGATGCCAGCATCGAAGTACCGGTCCAGCACGATGGGGAACGTGTTGATGAGCGTCATGTCGGGGTACATCGAGGGCGCCCCGGCGGGTGCATCGCCGGGCAGGTACATGGCGGTCAGCACGCCGTACTTGGTCTCCAGCTCCTCGGGCGTCGCGGTCGCCCAATCGAAGCCGTTCTGGTCTCGATTGTATCGGTCGGGGTAGGGGCCTTCGTCGGACTCCAGGATGATGATGGGCTGCTCCGCCTCGGGCACGTCGAGGAGTCGATCGACGATGCCCCGGATCTTGTCGTTGGTGAAAGCCAGCTGGTCGCGGAACCCCGCCGGTGAGAACCGGGAGTCGGCCTCCGATAGCCCCGAGTACTCGCCGTTGGCAGCGAACACGTACGGCTCGTGCGGCAGCAGGATGTGGAGCATCACGAACTTGGGTCCCGGTTCGGCGCTGACCACGTCGAGCTCGTTGAGGTCGAACAGACCGGCGGCCCGGTGCAGCAGGTGGTGGCTGGGCGGGTCCTTGAGCCCGCGCATCTCGTTGATGGTCGGCCCCAGGGTCGTCTTGTCCAGCAGTGCACCGAAGTCGGTCTGCGATGTCAGCACCGGGTTCTCGTCCGCTATCCGCACGGTCTTGGTGGGTGCGAACCAGTTGCCGATGTGCACGTACCGATACCCGTGATCCTGGAGGAATCGACCGACCTTGTGGTCCTGAAGCATCTCGTTGACAGGGGACGGGTCGTTGGAGTCAGGGCCCATGCGAGCGACGACGTCATCGAGGTAGGTCAGGTTCAGGGTCGCCGCCAGTGACTGCGTGGTCCGGCCGTAGTTGGCGTGGGCGTCCCTGGCGACCGTGAAGCCCTTGGAGTCCAGCCAATCGGGCAGGTCGTTGTGGGCATCGGCCAGGTCGTCCAGGGCCTCGTTGCTTCCGTATCGATCGAAGACCAGGAAATAGATGTCCCGGGCACCTGGCGCGGCCGATGGTCGTGGACCTCGTGCCGCGTCCGTGGGTGCGGCCGCGAACGTTCCCCGTGACATCTCGTGGGGCACGATGTTGATGAGCGTCATCGCGATCAGGACCACACTGACCACATCGAACGCGGTGGTGAGTCGGCCGATGGCTGATGGGCGCAGGAATATGGCACCAAGCGCCACGACCACGATGAACGCGATGGACACCGCCAGTTGTACGTCGCGCGAGATGCCCATCGGCTCCACGAGGTCCATCACGTGGCCGAAGGTGAACCAGACGATGACCATCGCAGAGGCGATGAGTGCTCCTCGTCGCAGGTCGCGCAGCAGCAATCCGGCCACGATGGTGATGGCACCCGCCACGGCGACAGCGCGCAGGATGGGTTGGAACGTCTCTCCGACGGCGACCTCGGCCAGGTTCTCCGAGAACAGGAAGAGCACCGGGTACGCCGCCAGCAGCATGGGGTGGAACGGGAAGGGCCGCATCCGCGCCATCAATGCCGTCCGCCGGGACGCAGGCACGGAAACACGTGGGGTCGCAGGTGTGGTGGTGCCCATGTCGCTGGCCCCGCTTGTCGTCACGTGCCGATGATGCACCGTCATCGGAGAGCATGCCTTGATGGCAGGTCGGGCAGGAGGAGGCGACCCGTTCGCACGCGGTGTATGGTGTGCGGGTTAACCGCCCGGAAACACTCCGGTGATCCTGTTGAGGTACGAGATGCTGCCCCACGTCTTCGCATACCTCGATCTCGCGTCCGGCAGCATGATCGTCCAGGCCGCCATCGCCGGGATCGTGGTGGTACCGGTCCTGATGCGCAACAAGATCCGCGCCCTGTTCGGTCGAAACAAGTCCACGCCGGACTCGGAGCCGCTGACGGAGGCCGAGGTCAGCTCCGCGGATGCCGCGCCCACCGTGATCGGCACGGACGCTATCGGTAGCGACCGGAGTTGACCGCGCCCGAACGGGCGACCCGGCATCCGGCTTCCTGGCGGGACCCCAGCGGGTTCGTATTCCGGCGGGACGGGGTGCTGTTGCGCCAGGTCCAGCCGGTTTGGCTCGACGAGTGGACCGCGTTCCGGGACAGTGCCCTCGCCAGACGTCTGGTCGCGGCTGGTCAGCTCCTGCCATGGCAGGACGCCCCCCATGCCGAGGCGTTCGACGACACGGCCGCAGCTGTCATACGACCAGAGGCGCTGCCGTTCGTGAGCTACCCCTATGAGTGGACGTTCGGACAGCTCCGTGACGCTGCGCTTCTGACGCTGGATGTCCAGGCGGCGGCATTGGCCGGCGGCTGGACGCTCAAGGACGCGTCGGCGTACAACGTCCAGTTCCGGGGCGTGCGGCCGGTGCTCATCGACCACCTGTCGTTCCAGCGCCTGCCGCCAGAGTCACCCTGGGTGGCATACCAGCAGTTCTGCGAGCACTTCCTCGCGCCACTCGCGCTGATGTCCCGACGTGACGTGCGCATGGGCCGGATGCTGCGCGATCACATCGACGGCATCCCCCTCGACCTGGCGTCGAGGCTCATGCCGGGGCGGACAAGGTACCGCCTGGGTCTCGGGGCCCATCTCCATCTGCACGCCCGGTCCCAACGGCGTCATGCCAGCGACGCCCGCAAGCCGACCGAGGTCAGGATATCGCTCACCCGCCTTTCCGCCCTCGTGGAGAGTCTGCGTGGGACGGTGGCTGGTCTGCGGTGGGAACCTTCGGGCACCGAATGGGTGGACTACGCCGACCAGGATCACGCGAGCTACGAGGGTGGCAGGCCCGATGCCAAGGAGGCGATGGTCCGGGACGCGCTCGCCCTGGCCGGGGCGGGCGACGATGCGCCCTCCGGATCGGTGTCCGGGCGGATGTGCTGGGATCTGGGCGCCAACACGGGCCGGTTCAGCCGCATCGCCGCGGAACTGGGCTACCGGGTGTTGTCATTCGATATCGACCCCGCCGCCGCCGAGCGACATTACCGCGCCCTTGGGAAGGCCGGGCGGACCGACACAACGCCGCTGGTGATGGACCTTGCGGACCCGAGTCCTGGGCTCGGCTGGGCAGGGGCCGAACGCGCCGGCCTGCTGGAACGCGCCAATGCCGACGTCATCCTGGCGCTCGCGCTGGTCCACCATCTGGCCATCGGTCGCAACGTGCCCTTGCCCATGGTCATGGACCTGTTCGCGGACCTGGCACCGCAGGCGATCGTGGAATGGGTTCCCCGGGGGGACCCCATGGTCGAGGTGTTGCTGGCCTCCCGCGAGGATGTCTTCACGGACTATACGAGCGAAGGATTCGAGGCAGCCATCGGGGCACGCTTCGAGGTGCGCTCCCGGACTCCCATCGCCGGCAGCCCCAGGATCCTGTACCACCTGGTCCGCCGCTAGCCGAACGCGCCTCACGTCCGTGAGCGGGCGCACCGACCAACCCCTCAGTCGCCGGGTCCGATCATCCCTGCTGACGGCGGCGCCTCTTCCTTCTCGCGACGGTAGGGGACTGCGGTGATGACCGTGTCTGGCCTCCCGAGCAGTGCCCTCCGAAGGCGTTTCGCGGTCTGGTTGTAGAGCAACTGCTCCCACCAGTGGTTCGCGACGTACTCGGGGATGATGACGACGGTCATCGCTTCCTTGTCCAGGCTCGTGACATCCAGGTACGTCACGAACGGCTGGACCAGCGACCGGAAGGGTGACTCCACGATCACGAACGGCACGCCCGGGAACTGCTCCTCGAACCGGTCGCGCAGCCTCTCGCCCGCTTCGCGGTCCTCGGTAACGTGGACGATCTGGATGTCGTCGGAGAGCGCCCGACCCACCTGGATCGCCTGGACGACGGCGCGTGTCAGGTTGGGCACCGGCACCACCACCCGCTCGTGCCGCCGCGGCTCCCCGAACACGATGCCTCGTTTGACCTCGAGTTCGTCATGGCTGTGCTGGTACTGCTTCTCGATGAACAGCATGATGCCCACGAGGATGGGGATGATGACCGCCACGAGCAGCGACCAAGGTGCCTTCGAGACGAGCACCACCATAAGCACCACGAACGTCATGATCGCGCCGATGGCGTTGATGCCCAGGCGCGCCCGCCACCTCGGGCCCTTGACCCGGAGCCAGTGGACCACCATGCCGCTCTGGCTGATGGTGAAGCTCACGAACACGCCCACGGAATAGAGCGGGATGAGGGCGTTCGTGTCGCCATGGAACAGCACCACGAGCAGGATGGCCATGCCGCTCAGGATGGCGATACCCAGGGTGTAGGCCAGCCGGTCGCCGCGGAAGCCGAACTGACGCGGCATGAGGTTGTCCTGGGCCAGGATCGCAGCCAGCCTCGGGAAAGCGTTATAGGAGGTGTTGGCGGCGAGGATGAGGATCAAGGCCGTGAACGACTGGAACAGGTAGAAGCCGACCGAATCGGTGCCGAACACGGTGCTGGACACCTGCGCAACGACCGTCTGGGTATCGGAGGGCACGATGACGTAGGCGTCCGCGATGTACGTGATGCCCACGAACAGGATCGCCAGGAGCGCGGCCATGACGGTCAACGTGGTGGCCGCGTTCCTCGATTCCGGCTTGTGGAACGCGGGTACACCGTTGGCGATGGCCTCCACGCCTGTCAGGGCCACCGAGCCGCTGGCGAAGGCTCTCAGTACCAGCAGGATGGTGAGGGGCTCGAGCACGCTGGGTGCGCCCGGCAATGGGTTGGTCGCCTCATGTCCGGCACCCTGGACCACGACCTGGTAGACACCGAGGACGATCATGATGAGCGCACTGAACACGAACAAGTACGTCGGGATGGCAAAGATGTTGCCCGATTCCCGGAGACCCCGCAGGTTGCCGAGGGTCATCAGCAGGATGAACACGACGCACATCAGGACTGCCCATGGCAGCAGCGTCGGGATAGCTGAGGTGATCTGTTCCACGGCCGAGGAGATCGACACCGCGACGGTCAGGATGTAGTCGACGAGCAGCGCGCCAGCAGCCACGATCCCGGCCAGCTTGCCGAAGTTGTCGCGGCCGACCGCGTACGCGCCGCCGCCGTTTGGGTAGGCGTGCCCGATCTGGCGATAGCTCGTCGAGACAACGGCAAGCAGGAGCGCGATCGCGATGGCGATCTCGATGCTGACGGTGAACGCGACCGCGCCCGCCGCGAGCAGCACGACGAGGATCTCCTCGGTCGCGTAGGCGCTGGAACTGATGGCGTCCGAGCTGAAGA
Source organism: uncultured Chloroflexia bacterium (assembly GCA_963760625.1). Classification (GTDB taxonomy): domain Bacteria; phylum Chloroflexota; class Limnocylindria; order Limnocylindrales; family CSP1-4; genus JAFMJV01. The sequence continues at coordinate 72,882 of CAVXDU010000012.1, read as the reverse complement.
TGGCTAGCGCCTTCTTCTTGGATAGCCGTTCGCCGCTCTCTTCCTCGGACGCCAGGGGCCGGCCGATCAGCACGCGCCTGACATCTGCGGACAGAAGCCCGAGCGCGGTCGTGGGAGCGGCTGCCGCGGGCTTGGCGGTCATGATGCCCTTGCCGGTGTACCGGAAGTAGCGGGTATGCGGCCGCTCGACGCGGATGCGGCGGTCAGCCGGTTTGTTGCCGCGCAGTGGTTGGCGACCGCCGATCATCGAGTGGGTGTGCTCCCGGTTGTGCGGGGCGCGTCACCCGGACGGGTGGTGCGCGCCAGCGGGCAGGATACCCGGCTCCGCCCGGGCCGGATCTGAGATGTCGGGGTGATCGCCTTCGTCGGGGCGCAACGGCTGACGACCGCCGATCACCGGATGTCAGGACTCGCCGCGAGGTCAGTCAGTGGCGGCGAGCCGCCGGAGCACCGCCGGCAGGATGCCGCCCTGCCGGTAGTAGTCCAGTTCGATGGCACCGTCGAGCCGACAGATGACGCGGAACCTGCGTTCGCCATCCGTCGCGTGTGCCCGGACCACGAGTTCCTGGCGGGGTGTCAGGGTGTCGCCCAGACCTGTGATGTCGAGAGACTCCCGGCCGTCAAGCCCCAGCGACGTGGCGCTCTCGCCGGGAAGGAACTGAAGCGGCAACACGCCCATGCCCACAAGATTGGAGCGGTGGATGCGCTCGTAGCTCTGGGCGATGACCGCCCGCACGCCCAGCAGCCGGGTGCCCTTGGCGGCCCAGTCGCGGGAGCTGCCGCTGCCGTACTCGCTGCCCGCCAGGATGACCAGTGGTACGCCGGCCGCCTGATAGCGCATCGAGGCGTCATACAGGAACATCTCGTCGCCCTCGGGCTGCATCGTGGTGTACGGCCCCTCCTTGGTGGCCAGCGCGTTGCGCAACCGGATGTTGCCAAAGGTGCCGCGCAACATGACCTCGTGATGGCCGCGACGCGCGCCGTAGCTGTTGAACTCGAGCGGTGATACGCCCCGGGCGACGAGCCATTCGCCGGCAGGACTCCATCTCGGGATGGAACCTGCGGGAGAGATGTGGTCCGTGGTCACCGAGTCACCCAGGACCGCCAGCACCCGGGCGCCCACGATGTCCGTGACGGGCACGGGCTCGGCCGTCAGGCCCTCGAAGAAGGGCGGCAGTGCGATGTAGCTCGACTCGGGGTCCCATGCGTACCGGTCTCCCTCGGGGATCGGCAATGCCCGCCAGCGCTCATCGCCCTCGAACACACTCGCATAGGTGGCCCGGAATAGTTCGGGCGTGACGGCCTCGGCGATGGCACTCCGGACATCCTCGCTCCGGGGCCAGATGTCGGACAGGAACACGTGTCCACCGTCCGACCCGATCCCCAGCGGCTCGGTGGTGAGGTCGATGTCCACGCGACCCGCCAATGCGTACGCGACGACGAGGGGTGGCGAAGCGAGGTAGCTGGCGCGAACCTGGGGGTGAATGCGGCCTTCGAAGTTGCGGTTGCCTGAAAGCACGGCCGCAACCACCAGGTCGTTGTCGTCCACCGCTTGCGCGACCGGCGCGTCGAGGGGCCCGGAATTGCCGATACACGTCGTGCAGCCGTATCCGACCAGGTCGAAGCCGAGTTGCTCCAGGGGATCCATGAGCCCCGCGCGCTCGAGGTACTCCGTCACTGCACGCGACCCGGGCGCCAGACTGGTCTTGACGGTCGGGTCGACCCTCAGGCCGCGGGCCACCGCGTTGCGGGCCAGGAGGCCGGCCCCGACCATCACGGTGGGGTTGGAGGTGTTGGTGCAACTGGTGATGGCCGCGATGGCGACCGACCCGGTCCGGATGGTCGTGGCCGCACCGTCGCCGCCGACGGTGACCGGTCGATAGAACGGTGCCGCGGCTGCGCTTGCCGCGAAGGCCGCTGCGTCACTGGCCGGGAATGACTCGCGGGATGCCTCGTCGACGTCGGTGGCATTCGCGCGACCGGTGACCGGGTCGCTGGGCAGGTCGGACGGGAAGGCATTCCGGAAGCTGTCCTTGAGATCCGCTACCAGCACCCGGTCCTGGGGCCGACGGGGTCCCGCGACACTGGGTTCCACGGTCGACAGGTCAAGCTCCAGGGTCTCATCGAACTGCGGGCCGGCTCCCGGCCAGCGCCACAGTCCCTGCTCCTTGGCATAGGTCTCGACGAGCCGGACGAGAGTCCTCGTCCCGGCCGGTCAGGCGAAGATACGAAAGTGTCTCGTCGTCGATCGGGAACAGGGCAGTCGTCGCCCCGTACTCGGGCGACATGTTGGAGATCGTGGCCCGATCGGCGAGCGCCAGCGAAGCGAGCCCGTCGCCCGCGAACTCCACGAACGCACCGACCACCCCGTGTCTACGCAGCATCTGGCTGATGACCAGGACGAGGTCCGTGGCCGTGCTGCCACTCGGCAGCTCGCCGTGGAGTCGGACACCCACCACCTTGGGCAGCGGCTGGTACAGGGGCTGGCCCAGCAGCACGGCTTCCGCCTCGATCCCACCCACGCCGTAGCCCAGGACGCCCAGGCCGCTGATCATGGTCGTGTGGGAATCGGTGCCGACGAGGGTGTCCGGGAACGCCTGGGTTTCGCCATCGACCTCCCGCAGCTGCACCACGCGGGCCAGGAACTCGAGGTTGACCTGGTGGACGATGCCAGTCCCCGGCGGCACCACCCGCAGGTCGCGGAACGCCGTCTGCGCCCACCGCAACAGCTGGTAGCGCTCGGTATTCCGTTCGTACTCCCGGTCCACATTGAATGCGAACGCGCCCGCGGTGCCGTACTGGTCCACCTGCACGGAGTGGTCGATGACCAGGTCCGCGGGCACCAGGGGATTGATGCGGGAGGAATCCCCGCCGAGGGTTGCCATCGCGTCGCGCATGGCCGCGAGGTCCACGATCGCGGGCACACCCGTGAAGTCCTGCAGGATGACCCGTGCCGGGAGGAACGGCACCTCTGCCTCACCCGCGGCACCCGGTCGCCATGCGGCCAGGGCCCTGACGTCGTCCTCCGTGACGACCTCGCCACCGGCGTGCCGGAGCACGTTCTCGAGCAGGATCTTGACCGTCATCGGGGCACGGTCGAGGTCCGCGAGTCCGGTCCGGTCGAGGCGATGGATGACCAGGTCGCGGCCGCCGACGCGAAGCGTGGCGCGTGCCGAGAACGGGTCTGGGCGGGAACGAGTCTGCATCGGTCGGGCCTCCACGAGTCCCCGCCACGTGGGCGAGGCTGGGTCGGCACCTGACGGGAGTGCCCGTCTCGGGTCGAGGTTCCTTGGTGTACCCCGATGATACACCGCATATCCGGGCGTTCGGGACGTGCCATCCTGCGGCGATGAAGGACGGGAGCGGGTCAACTGGCCCGAAGGCGACCTGGTCTGGGACCCGATCCACGCGGCAAGCGGTCGACCAGCACGAGCTCGCCGTGCACGGGGTGGAGAGTGCCTGAGGTGGAGCTGGGGGCCCGTCCTCGGGTAGGGGTGATCGGCGCGGGACGGGTGGGTCTCGCACTGGGCGTCGCCATCGACCGTGCCGGCTGGCCGGTGGTCGCGGTCAGCAGCCGCGACCCGGGCCGAGGTGCCCGATTCCGGGCGCTGGTCGCCGGGGCCGTCAGCGTCGCCGACGCACGGGACCTCACGGCCCTGGTCGATGTCGTCCTGGTGACCGTGCCGGACGACGTCATCGGGCCGCTGGCCGCTTCCCTGCGGCTGCGAGACGGGCAGGGCCTGGTCCATACCAGCGGAGCCCTGTCTGCGAGCGTCCTGCGACCCAGCGGGGCCCGTGGGACGGCCGGCGACCCAGCCACCACCGTCGCAAGTCTCCATCCATTGCTGCCATTCGCGGACCTTGAACGTGCCCTGGGCGCTCTCCCGGGGGCCACGATCGCCATCGAGGGCGACGAACCGCTGGTGACGCTCCTGGCCGAACTGGTCCACGACCTGGGAGCTCGAGCACTGGTCGTATCGGCGGAGGGCAAGGCGGCTTACCACGCCGCGGCCGTCCTTGCGGCTGGCGGGTTCGTGGCCCTCCTGGATTCGATCGCGGAGCTCGCACGTGGCGCGGGCCTGGATGAGGCGACCGCGCTGGCTACGTACGGCCCGCTCATCCGCGAGGGCATCGCGAATGCCGGGGCACTGGGGATCGCCGGGGCGCTCACCGGACCCACGGTCCGAGGTGACATCCAGACGATCCGGCTGCACCTGGATGTCATCGACCGGCTGGCCCCGGACGTGCGGGACGTGTACCTGGCACTTACCGCTCGGCAGATCGCCATGGCGCGCTCCCGGGGCGAGCTCCATGCGGACACGCTGAACGGACTCGAGACGATCGTGGACAGCGGCTGACAAGGCCTCGATGGCCACGGCTCCGCCCGTTCCGGAGTGTCCATCGGCAGGCTGTGTCCATCTCGCGAGGGAACGGGTACCATCGCGGGGATGCAGCACGAGGTCGGCGCATTCCATGGAGCACACGCACGGGCGAGGTTCGTGTTGCCCGGCAACCAGCCGCGAGGTCCGCGCTCCGGACTTCTGCGTGTATTCCGAACACCCAGTGCCCAGGCCCCTTCGGCGCGAGCGACGGCTGCCCGGGAACCTCTGCGTGCCATCAGGGCAGCGACCCGGGGAGCACGACATGCGACCACCACGCCCCGCGGGCCGGGCGATCTCCCGCCCGGCAGCCACGGCATCGTTCCACTGGCGATCCGCACACGCGTGGGTCGATCGCCCACGCCACGGCGCCACGACCCCATGGCGAGGCTGACCGGCCCAGCTCGGAGCCGGATGCCGGGCGCGCGGGCCACGTCCGCTGGCGGTGTCGTACTACGTCACGGTGTGTCCGGCAAGGAACTGGTCCTCGGCCGTCGCGGCCGTGACCGCGACGGCGCGACCTGGTCGCTGCCCAAGGGCACGCCGGACGGGAATGAGACGATGGAGCAGACCGCCCTGCGCGAGGTCGAGGAGGAGACCGGGCTCCAGGTGCGCATCGTCGCCGCGGTCGGGCCCATCGATTACTTCTTCGTCCAGGGCGGCGTGCGCATCCACAAGACCGTGCATTACTACGTGATGGAGCCCGTGGGCGGTGACTTCGCCCAGCGTGATCACGAATTCGACGAGGTCCGCTGGGTCTCGCTCGATGACGCACCCGGTCTCATGAGCTTCTCGACCGAACGCGATCTGGTCACCCGAGCCCTCGCCGCATGGGTCCACGTCGAGGCCGACGCACCGGCTGTGACGGAAGAGGCGTGACGGAGCCACCAGGGCTGCGACAGACGACGCTGTACCCGGCACATGTCGCGCTGGGCGCCCGGATCATCGACTTCGGGGGCTGGGCGATGCCGCTCCAGTACCGCGGCATCCTCGAAGAGCACGCCCAGGTGCGCAGGTCGGCTGGTCTGTTCGACCTGTCTCACATGGGGGAGCTATGGGTCGACGGAGCCGGTGCTGGTGACGGTCTCGCCTACGCGCTCGTGAGCGAACCGCGGAGCTTGGCCGAGGGGCGCGCCCAGTACTCCATGATGTGCCAGCCTGACGGCGGCATCATCGATGACCTCATCGTCTATCGGGTGGCTCACGACCGGTTCCTGATCGTCCCGAATGCGTCCAATGCCTCCGCCGTGTCGGCGGCCCTCGCGGAGCGGCTGGCCGGGTTCGACGCCGCATTGGACGACGCATCGGGCCGTACCGCGCTCATCGCGGTCCAGGGCCCGGCATCACTCGGGATCTTGGCACCGATCGCGGACGTCGACCTCCATGGCCTGCGCTACTACGCGATCGCACAGTGCGATGTCGCTGGCGCACGGGCCTGGGTAGCCCGGACCGGGTACACCGGTGAGGACGGCTTCGAGGTCTTCCTGGCCAATGAGGACGCCCAGCACGTCTGGGACGCCCTCATGGCTCGCGCGCTCGATGGCGATCTGATGCCATGCGGGCTGGGTGCCCGGGACACCCTCCGGCTGGAAGCCGGTATGCCGCTGTACGGCAACGAGCTCGACCGCGGCTGCACGCCCGAGGAGGCTGCCCTCGGGCGGGTAGTCAAGCTGGACAAGCCCGGCGGCTTCGTAGGTCAGGACGCGCTGGAACGGGCTGCGGCCGCGGGGCCCCGCAAGCTCCTCGTCGGCCTCATCCTGCGCGAGCCAGGCATCGCGCGGCATGGCTATCCCGTGTTCCTGCCCGGATCGAGCGAGGCCGACGGTGTCATCACCAGCGGTAGCCAGTCGCCCACGCTCGGGTTCGCCATCGCGATGGCACGGGTGCCTCCGGCCGCCGCGTCGCCGGGTACCATGGTCCAGGTCGGTATCCGCGCCTCGCGGGTCGCGGCGGAGGTCGTCGCCATGCCGTTCTATCGTCGTCAGGGATGAACCTCGGCGGCACGATCGCCGTGGTCGTGTGCGATCCGGTCCGACGGGCGCGACTCATGCATAGGAGGAGATCGATCGGTGGACGTCCCGGCAGGACTCCGGTACAGCGATGATCACGAGTGGTTGCGTACCGAGGGGAGCGACGGGACCGTCGGCATCACCCGCTATGCCGCCGACGAGCTGGGCGATGTGGTGTTCGTGGAACTGCCCAGGGTCGGCCAGGTCCTGACTCGCGGCGAGACGTTCGGCGTCATCGAGTCGGTCAAGACGGCCAGCGACCTGTACGCCCCTGTGGCGGGTGAGGTGACCGAGGTCAATGGCGCATTGGCGGGTGCGCCGGAGCTCATCAACAGCGCGCCCTACTCCGACGGTTGGATCATCCGCCTCCGGCTCGCCGACCCGCTGGAAGCCGAGCTGCTCAAGGATGCCGACGCGTATCGCGACCTCATCGGCGGCTGATCGGGATGGCCTATCAGCCCCATACCGATGCCGACCGGTCCAGGATGCTGTCCGCCCTCGGCATCGCCTCAGTCGAGGCCCTCTTCGACGACATCCCGTCATCGGTGCGTGCCGCTGGTATCGATCTGCCGGACGGTGAGTCGGAGTTCGAGCTCCAGCGGCGCATGTCGGGGCTCGCCGCGCGCAATCGGGTGGAGCTCACGTCCTTCCTTGGCGCTGGTGTGTATGCCCATCACCTGCCGGCGGCAGTGGACACCATCGTGTCGCGGGGTGAGTTCGCGACTGCGTACACGCCGTATCAGCCCGAGATCTCGCAGGGCACACTTCAGACGATCTACGAGTATCAATCGCTCGTCGCGGAGCTGACCGGGCTGCCGGTGGTCTCGGCGTCCCACTACGACGGGGCCGCGGCGACGGCCGAGGCGGCGCTGATGACCATCAGGGCCACCGGGCGCGACCGGGTCCTGGCCAGCCGAGCCATCCACCGCCACTACATCGACACCACGCGGACCTATCTCTCGGACGGGCGGTACAGCCTTGAGGAGTTGCCCACCCTGCCCGACGGCACGACGGACCTGGCGGCCCTCGAGGCCGCCCTTGCCGACCCCGCTCGGCCGGTCGCGGGGGTATTGCTGGGCCAGCCCAACGCATTCGGCATCCTGGAGCCGATGGGCCAGGCTGTGGCGCTCACCCATGCTGCCGGTGCCCTGTTCGTGTCGGTCGTGGAGCCCATCAGCCTGGCGGTGCTGGCGTCGCCAGGCGAGGTCGGTGCCGACATCGCCGTGGGCGAAGGCCAACCGCTGGGCATCGCACCCCAGTACGGAGGGCCCTATCTGGGCATCCTGGCGGCCACCTCGGCGCTCACTCGACAGGTGCCAGGGCGCCTCGTCGGCCGGACCCTGGATGTCGACGGACGGCGCGCATATGTCATGACCCTGCGTGCGCGCGAGCAGGACATCCGGCGTGATCGGGCGGCCAGCAACATCTGTACCAACCAGGCCCTGTGTGCCCTCGCGGCCACGGTCTATGTCGCGACCCTTGGTCCACATGGGCTGCGCGATGTCGCGGCCGGAGGTGCCGCGGCGGCCAGGCGCCTGGAGGCGTCGCTCGCGGCCGTGGGCGTGCGACGCGTCCACACCGGGCCCTACCTCAATGAGTTCGCCATCAGGGTCCCGGACGCACCCGTGGTCCATGGGGCGCTTCTGGACGACGGGATCCTGGCCGGGCTACCGCTGGTCCGCTGGTTCCCGGATGACCCGGACCTTCGGGACGGACTCCTGGTATGTGCCACGGAGATCACCACGGATACCGAGATCCAGCGGTTCGCTTCCGCGATGGCCGGGCACGTCCGGGTGGCGGCATGAGCGCCGCGGGGGACCTGCCGATGGATGTCGGGCTGTCGGCACGGGAGACCGGCGAGGGGTCACTGGGACCCCGACGGGCGGTCGGCGCCTCGCTCCAGCCGACCCTTGCGGAGCTCTCGGTCCCGGGTCGGCACAGCGACCAGGTTCCGCATCCTCCGTCCGATGCGCTCGCCGGCATCCCCGCCGACCAGTTGCGTCGTGCTCCGCTTGGCTTGCCGGAGCTGTCCGAGCCGCAGGTGATTCGCCACTTCACCAACCTGTCACAGCTCAACTTCTCGGTCGATGGCGGCTTCTATCCCCTGGGCTCCTGCACCATGAAGCACAACCCACGCGTGAACGAGTGGTCGGCGCGGCTGCCGGGCTTCACTCGGCTTCATCCCATGGCACCCGACAGCCTTGCCCAGGGCACGCTGGAGCTGCTGTGGGAGCTCCAGGGGATGCTCGCGGAGATCGGTGGCATGCACGCCACGACCCTGCAGCCCGCAGCGGGCGCTCATGGCGAGCTCACCGGCATCCTGGTCGTCCGAGCGTACCATCACGACCGGGGCGACATGGCCCGGGACGAGGTCATCGTTCCCGATTCGTCACACGGCACCAACCCGGCGACCGCGTCCATGGCGGGATTCAGGACGGTGACCGTCCAGTCGGCTCCCGATGGCGGCGTCGACCTCGAGGCGCTGCGGACAGCGCTGGGTCCCCGGACCGCGGCGGTGATGCTGACCAACCCCAGCACCCTCGGCCTGTTCGAGCGGCGCATCGAGGAGCTCCTCGCGGCGACCCATGCCGCGGGTGCGCTGGCCTACATGGACGGTGCCAACATGAACGCGGTGATGGGTCGCTTCCGGCCAGGTGCCGCTGGCTTCGACGTGATGCATTTCAACCTGCACAAGACGTTCTCGACACCTCACGGGGGCGGCGGCCCGGGTGCGGGCCCGGTTGCCGTCAACGAACGGCTCGCGCCGTACCTGCCGGGGCCATTGGTGGTTCGGGATGGGGACGGCTCGTTCCGTCTCGAGACCCAGGGCGAGCGGCCGACCTCGATCGGCAGGATGCGCGCCTATCAGGGGAGCGCCGGGGTCCTGGTGCGCGCCTATGCCTACATCCGCACGCACGGGGGACCCGGCTTGCAACGCGTGAGCGATGACGCGGTCCTGGCCGCGAACTACCTCCGGTCCCGCGTGGGAGAGGCCTATGAACTGCCCTTCGAAGGCCCCTGCAAGCACGAGTTCGTGGCGACCGGCCGGGCCCTCCGGGAGGATACGGGCGTGCGCACCCTGGACGTCGCCAAGCGTCTCATCGATCACGGCTTCCATCCGCCCACCATCTACTTCCCGCTGCTCGTTGAGGAGTGTCTGCTCATCGAGCCGACCGAAACCGAGACGCTCGAGGACCTGGACGCCTTCGCCGATGCTCTGCTGGCGATCCATCGCGAGGCCCACGAGCGACCCGACCTGCTGCATGCGGCACCGCTCACGACCCCTGTCCGGCGTCCCGATGAAGCCACTGCCGCCCGGCGTCCTGAGCTCGGCTGGCGACCCATGACCGGAGCACAGACGCCCTGCCCGCAGTGACCAGGGGGGTCCCACGGTCGTTGTGGAGACTGGCGCCGGTGCTGCTCGCCGCGACCTTCGTGAGCGGTTGTCTGTCGCTGGACGAGCCGTCACCTTCGACCGTTCCCTCGGACCGGGCGACGTCGGCCCCACGCAGCCTCGCGCCCACCGTCCCGCCCAGGGACCCTGACGCGCTGATCGTGGCGGTGCCCACGTACCCGGGCCAGTTCCTGCCACCCGGCGCGGATCCATCCGCCGACCTGTTGTTGAGCCTGATCTACGACCAGCTGTACCGGCTCGATGAGCGACTCGTGCCGCATCCCCGGATCGCGGCCGCTCTTCCGACCGTGTCGGACGATGGCCTGACCTGGACCATCGAACTGGCCCCCGGGGACCTGCGTTTCACGGACGGGAGCCCCATCACAGCGGCCGACGTGGTGACGTCGTTGCGCATCGCCCGCTCGCCCACATGCAGCCTTGGCCGCGACCTGTGCGCCACTGCCCTGAACGTCCTCGATGACGTGGTGGCCGATGGGGACCACCGTGTCCGTCTCACGCTGAACGAGCCGTACGCGCCATTCCTTGCGGAGGTACTGGCCCGGCTGCCCATCCTCGACTCGGCTGGCCTGGACGCAGCTGTCGCGAGCATCCTGCGGGGCGCCGCCGGGACACCGGCTGGTGCGCCCGACAAGCTCGTGAATCGGGTCTACAAGGCTGTGGGTGGAGAGGAATGCCTCGTAGCCGAGCCGCCCGATGGCTGCGACCTGGCCGACCACATCCCGGAGCTGGAGGCGATGCTCACGGGCTCTGGCATCGGCTTGCCGACCCTCGACTCGTACACCAATGACACGGGACAGGTCGATCGTGCCGCGTATGCCAACGACCTGCTCGACCGCGTGGCCCTGCTGGGCCAGGTGCTGGCGCGCCCGGGTACCGACCGTCTTGCTGCCGCATTGCCGTTGCTCGGCCTTGCCGACCGGCCACTCGGGAGTGGGCCATACCGGGTGGTCGGCCAGCATCCCGGCGTGTCCATGGACCTCGAGGCGGTGCCCTCGTACCTGCCTGCGCCGCCGGCTATCCCGGCCATCAGGCTCCAGGTCATCACCGACCCGGCGGTCGCCTCGACCCGACTCATGTCGGGCGACGTCGACTGGATCCTTGGCACTGACTCCCGGCAGGCGTCCGCGATCAACGCCGGACACGGCGTCACGGCCAGGCTGGCACCACTTCCGGCGCAGTGGACCGTCCTGTTCAACACCCGTGACGGACGTCTCTATTCGGATCGCCGGGTGCGTCAGGCATTTACCGCGTGCGTGGACCGGGCTGCCCTGACCGCCAGCCTCGGCGGCGCGGATGCGATGGAGGCGACGACCCACACCGCCGCCGGGTCGTGGGCGATGCAGCCGCCCGCTCAGCAGACACGTGACGTGGCGGGTGCCACCCACCTGCTCGACGCGGCGGGCTGGGTCCCCGGCAGCGATGGCATCCGGCAACGCGGCGGTCAGCGACTCTCGTCCTCGGTCGCGGTCCGGGGCAGCCAGGTCGAGCTGCTGACCTTCATCCAGGGAGTCGCCGGCCAGCTCCGCGATTGCGGCATCGAGTTGACCGTGGAGCCGCTGGACGTCGCTGGCGACGGCCTAATCAGCCAGCTGCGATGGCCCAATGATTTCGACACACTGCTCACGGTGCGGGTGCTGGGGCCCGATCCCGACGCAGACATGCAGGCATTCGAGGGACGCCACGCTACGTCCGCGGACCAGTTGTCCGACGCCAATCCCGGCGGCTACCGGTCGGCCGCCGCGGACAAGTTGATCGTCGCAGGTCGCAAGACGACCGACCAGGCCGCAAGGACCGACCTGTATGGCCGTCTGCAGGATGTCCTGGCCAGGGACGTACCCGCGTGGCCAGTCTGGTATGACACCTCCTGGTCGGCCATCGCCGACCGGGTCCACGGGCCGGGCGGGCCGATCGATGTCAGTCGACCGGGATACGCCTGGGACGTCGCCGGATGGACCTTGGTGGACCCCGCCTGACGGCCCGTGGCGCGCGCCCGAGGACGCATGGGGCTGCCGGCCAGAGTGACCATTCCCCGTCTTTGCGAGCGTGATGACACCCGGGTCGCGTGTTTGACAGTGCCGATCGGGCCGCTGCTATGATGCGCCGACTCGCGACCCCTTCGTGGGAGCCATGTGCCATGGTGCACGTGTTCGGAAGGGTCGTCGAACACCTGTGATCGGGGGCCGACCGTGCCACCGGGGCAGACCACGGAGGACGGAAGTCGATGACTCCAGCGAAGCGGCGAGGCCTGACGGTGCTCGCCTCGCTAACCCTTGCCACCACGGCGCTCGGCGCGTCGGTAGCGGCCCAGAGCCCCGATGCCCCGCAGAAGGGCGGCAAGATCATCTACGGTGAGTGGCAGACTCCGGCGCAGTTGAACCCGTACCTCACGGTAGCCGTCGCTGACTTCGAGGCCATCTACCCCATCACCCGCGGGTTGACCACCCTCAGCGACGAAGGCGAATACCTGCCCGACCTGGCCGTCGAGGTCCCATCAAAGGACAACGGCGGCCTGGTGGCGGACGAGGATGGCGATGGCTTCACCATGAACGTGAAGCTCAAGCCCGGCCTGCTCTGGTCCGACGGGACCCCCTTCACGACGAATGATGTCAAGGCCAACTATGACTGGGCGGTGGAGCTGCTGCAGTCCGGGGCGGCCTGTGCTCAATGCGGGAACTACGTCCTGCTGCTAGACCCCACCGTAGGCGACCCGGACGACCCCAAGGGCACGCCCGATTTCGTGGCCAAGTATGGTCCCGACAACCAGAACATCGAGAGCATCACGCCCTCGGAGGACGGGTTGTCCGCCACAGTCAAGTGGAAGAAGAACTACGCCGGATGGCTGGGGTGGCTGACCACGCCGCTGATCGCTCCCCAGTACTGGAAGGACGTCCCCGCCGCTGAGGCGGACAAGCGGGCGGTGCTCGGGAACGCGGACATCACGAAGATCCCGGTCAACGGACCGTTCGTCATCACCGGGGCCAGCGCCGACGGCATCGACTACGCGCCGAACCCCAACTGGCATGCGACCGATCCGTCCCCGCTGGATGCGCTGAAGATGCAATTCTACGGGTCCAAGGATGGCCTGATCACCGCGTTCCTCAACGGCGAAGTCGACCTGGCGCTCAACATGACGCAGGCCGACTTCCCTGCCATCGCTGGCGTCGATCCGACGATCGGCAGGGCGCTCCTGGACAGCGTATTCCAGTACGAGCTGGTGGCGGTGCAGGCCCAGCAGGCCGCCAAGGGCCTTGATGACGTCAACGTCCGCAAGGCGATCGCACTCGCCATCGACAAGGAGGAGATCCTCAAGGTCCTGTTCCCCGGGGCGGACCTGAAGCCGGCCTGCTCGATCGCGCCATCCAGTGTCTGGTGGCACATCGACCTTCCGTGCGTGACTCCGGACCCCGAAGCCGCCGGCAAGTTGCTCGAGGAGGCCGGGTGGATCGCTGGGCACCGATGACCTGGGCCGACCAGGCCGGTACAAGGATGGCAAGCAGCTTCGCCTGACCATGTGCACCACGTCCGGCAATCCGACCCGGTTGACCACGGTCGGTCTCATCAGCCAGCAGCTGAGTGCCGACGATGTCGCGGTCCCGGTCGACATCGTCACCGTGGATGGCCCCAGCCAGATGTTCCTCAGTGGTGCTCCCAAGGACCTTCCCTGCAACATCTACCGCGGCAACTACGACATAGCCCTGTTCACGAGCCTCGTGCCGGGCGACCCATACAGTGGCTACTACTTTGCCTACGATTCGTCGCAGATCTCGACGGACAGCAACCCGAACGGACAGAATTACAGCCATCTGGCCAACAAGGACATGGATGCCGCGCTGGCGGACCTGGGGTCCAAGCTGGATCCCGCGGACCAGCAGGCTCCTGCCGAGGCAGTCCAGAAGATCGTGGCGGAGCAGTTCAACGAGCTGCCGCTCTATAACCGGGCGGAGACGACCGGGGTGGGCGTACACCTGGGCGGCTTCAACAAGTACAACCCCAGCATCCAGACGTCCCTGTGGAACGCAGAGAAGTTCTTCTACCAGCCGTAGATGACGTCCGTCCTTCGTAGACGGCGCGACACGTTCCGCGGTTGTCGTTTGTGGGCGCCCAGCCGGGCGCCCACAAACGCGTCCGACATCATTCCCAGGGGATCCTCGCCTGACCTGGACCTGTCGCAGGGCGCCCGGCACACCCGGGACATGAGGCCGCACCCTCATTGATCAAGTTCATCATCAGCCGCATCCTGCAGGCGATCCCCGTCATCTTCATGATCGCGGTCGTGAGCTTTGGTCTGATGCAGCTCGCCCCCGGTGGTCCGCAGACCCAGTTCAACCAGAATCCGAGGATCTCCCAGGCGCAGGTCGACAACTGGCTGAAGAGCTGGTGCCTGGAACGGGACCCGGATGCCGTCGGGATCCTGCGAGAGTTCGGAGGTTGGCTGGGCGTCTGGAACTGTGATACCCAGAGCCTGCTGTCAGATCAGGGGCTGCCCAACATCCTGCCGGCGGCCATCGGTGGTGGGGACAACGGTGTCCTCCACGGAGACTTCGGATACTCGATCTCCACCGGGAGACGGGTGCTAGATGAGATCGGGGACCGGTTCCTCGCGACCGCGATCCTGATGTTCACGGCATTCCTCATATGGGTCGGCATCGCGGTGGTCATCGGGGTCATCGCGGCCGTGAAGCGGTACTCCAAGTTCGACCAGGGTGCCACCCTGTTCAGCTACATCTTCTTCTCGCTGCCCACGTTCTGGCTCGGGTTGCTGCTGATATTCCTCTTCGCGGTGACCCTCCACTGGCTGCCGTCACAGGGCATCGTCGATGCCCGCAATGCGCCGGGCGCCTTCAACACGCCCGCATACTGGAAGGGATTCTGGGCCGACCCGATGGCCCAGATCTACGACATCGGCAGGCACCTCGTGCTGCCTGTCCTGACCCTTGTCGCGGTCACGGTCGCCGCTGACAGCCGGTTCGTCCGGACCGCGATGCTCGACACCCTCAGCCAGGATTACGTTCGCACGGCGCGAGCCAAGGGCCTGCCACGCAACACGGTCATCTTCCGCCACGCATTCCGCAATGCCCTGCTGCCCATCATCACGTCGGTCACGCTCGAGATCGCCTTTCTGTTCTCCGGCGCCATCGCGACCGAGACCATCTTCTCCTGGCCGGGCATGGGCAGGCTGTTCTATGACGGCCTCACCGATCGGGACTATTTCCTGCTCATGGGCATCGTGTTCATCGGCTCATTGTTCGTGGTGGTGATGACCATCGTGGCGGACGTGGTCTACGCCATCGCTGATCCCCGGATCAGGTACTAGGTCGAGCCATGGGCATGGATCCACGCAAGCGCGACGAACTCGTCTCGGACCTCATCGAGAACCGCGGTCAGCAGCTGCGACGGGCTCGAGACCCTCGAGATGCTGGCACCGGCGATCCAGGAGGGTACTGCGGCCCCGACCGACAACGAGGTCGCCCTCCGTTCCTTGAGCCAGTGGGAGCTGGCCCGGCGGCGGTTCAAGCGGCATCGCCTGGCCATGGTCGGGCTCGTCATCTTCCTGGTCATGGTCGCCGTGGCCGCGTTCGGTCCCATCGTGGTGCCATTCGAAACCCTGGACTTCCCGGGCGCCACCAAGCCCGGTGGCGACCCCCCGTCCCTGCACCACATCATGGGCACCGACCGTGACGGGCGGGACGTGTTCGCGATGGTCATCAACGGGGCACGCATCTCGATGGTCGTGGGGGTGTTCTCCACGCTCATCGCCGGCTTCTGCGGCGTCATGGTGGGGACGGCGGCGGGCTACAAGGGCGGCAAGGTCGACAACGTCCTGATGCGCATCGTGGACGTCATGTTCGCGATCCCGTTCCTGTTCGTGATCCTCGTTGCGGCGCGGTTCTTTGGTCACGGGGACGTCAACTCGCTGGTGCTCATCTTCGGTCTGCTCTCGTGGCCGCTCATCGCGCGGCTAGTGCGGGCCTCGTTCCTGTCGCTGCGCGAGGCGGATTTCGTCGACGCCGCACGCGCGGTCGGCGTGGGATCGACGCGCATCGCGTTCCGGCATATCCTGCCGAACGCACTGGGGCCGGTGATCGTGGCCATGACCCTGCTGATGGCCGCCAATATCGTCCTCGAATCCTTTGTGTCGTTCCTCAACTTCGGCATCTCCGAGACGCAGGTCAGTTGGGGCAACGCGCTCTCGAACGCCCAGACTGCACTGGTGCTCGGCAACTGGTGGTGGGCCTTCTTCCCAGGCATGGCCATCGCCTTGACGGTCATCGCGATCAACTTCATCGGAGACGGCATGCGCGACGCCCTCGACCCACGGACGAGGAACTAGATGACCATCGGTCACACGCCCATGCCATCCGACTCGACCGCGACCGCACCGCGGGCCGTCCAAGGCGCCTCGGCCGCCCCGCCCGCCAGCGGCCCGGCCTCCACGACCGGACCGCTGCTCCAGGTCCGCGACCTGCGCACCGAGTTCCACGTGATGGACGGGGTGGTCAAGGCGGTCGACGGCATCTCGTTCACCCTCGATCAGGGCAAGACGCTCGCCATCGTGGGCGAGTCGGGATGCGGTAAGTCCGTGACCGCGATGACCATCATGCGGCTGCTCGACACCCCTCCGGCGCGCATCGCATCCGGCCAGGTGCTGTTCCAGGGTATGGACGTCGTGGCAATGGAGGAAGAACAGGTGCGGCCGCTCCGCGGCAAGGACATGGCCATGATCTTCCAGGAGCCCATGAGCAGCCTCAACCCGGTGTTCACGGTCGGTAGCCAGATCAGCGAGGCGGTGCGACAACACTTCGAGGTCAGCAAACAGGAGGCACGCGACCGGTCCATCGAGGCGCTTCGGATGGTGGGCATCGCGTTTCCCGAGCGTCGTGTGAAGCAGTACCCGCACGAGTTGTCGGGCGGCATGCGACAGCGGGTCATGATCGCGATGGCGCTCGCCTGTGAACCCAGGTTGCTCATCGCGGACGAGCCCACCACGGCGCTGGATGTCACCATCCAGGCACAGATCCTGGAGCTCATCAAGTCCATCCAGGAGCGCACCTCGACCGCCGTGCTGCTCATCACCCACGACCTTGGCGTCGTGGCCGAGATGGCCGACGACGTGGTGGTCATGTATGCCGGGCGAGTCGTGGAGCACGGCACGGTGGAGGAAGTGCTTCTGCAGCCCCGGCACCCGTACACGGAGGGCCTGCTTGCCTCGATGCCGTCCCAGAGCATGCGCGGCCAGCGGCTGAACGTCATCCGGGGATCGGTGCCCAACCCCTTCAACATGCCCACGGGCTGCAACTTCGCGCCGCGGTGCCCGTACCGGTTCGATGCCGTGCACCACGCTCGACCCGCGGTCTGACGAGGGCGAAGGCCCGCCCGTCGCGTGCTGGTTGTGGAAGCAGGCACCGGGGTACGACGTCCCCACCCGCCTCAAGGAGGCGCAGGTAGCCGCAGCGCTGCGTGCCGCCGAGGCGACGGCCGTGACCATCTCGCCCATCATCGACCTGGAGACAGGCGCGTGACCGACCTGCCGGTCACTACCATCGCGCCCGGGGCGACGTCCCCGGTCGCTGCGGCGACCGAAGCACCCGCGACGGCGCTCCTGGCCGGGTCCGGCAGCCCGACCGTCTCGAGGGATGCTCCGCTCATCGTGGTCACGGACCTGGTCAAGTACTACCCCATCTTTGGCGGTCTCCTCCGCCGCCACATGGGGGATGTGCGCGCCGTGGATGGCGTCTCGTTCGACATCCGGTCGGGCGAGATCCTCGGCCTCGTGGGCGAATCCGGCTGCGGCAAGTCCACGCTTGGCAAGACACTGCTGCAGCTGCTGCCGGCCACGTCGGGCTCGGTGACCCTACGGGGTGAAGACGTCCTGAGCCGGAAGGGCCAGGACCTTAAGCGACTGCGGCGCCGGATGCAGATCGTATTCCAGGATCCGGCGAGTTCGCTCAACCCCCGGATGCCCGTGAGCGACATCATCGGGGAGGGGCTCCTGGCCCAGGCCGACAGGGAGAACCACTGGGGCGACGCCCGGGTACGCGAGAAGCGGGTCGGCGACTACCTCGAGATCGTGGGGCTCCGACGCGACTATGCGCGGCGATTTCCCCATGAGTTCTCCGGCGGGCAGCGGCAGCGCATCGGCATCGCTCGTGCCCTGGTGCTCGAACCCGAGTTCATCGTGTGCGACGAGCCGGTGTCGGCGCTCGACGTGTCCATCCAGTCGCAGATCCTCAACCTGCTGCTGGACCTGCGACGGGATTTCGGGCTGACCTACCTGTTCGTGGCCCACAACCTGTCCGTGGTCCAGTACCTCAGCGACCGCGTCGCGGTCATGTACCTGGGCAAGGTGGTCGAGCTCGCACCCGTCGACGAGCTGTATGCCGCGCCGCGGCATCCATACACGGTCGCCCTGCTGTCAGCGGTGCCGGTGCCCGATCCGCGTCGACGCTCCAAGCGGCTGGTGCTGACCGGTGACGTGCCATCACCCGCGGCACCGCCCTCCGGCTGCCGTTTCCACACCAGGTGCTGGCTCCGGGAGCAGCTGGGCAACCCGAGGAATGTCACACGGTCGAGCCGGATCTGCGGGATGTCGGCGGCGGTCGCCTGGCCGCCTGCCACTTTCAGCCACAGGATCGAGAAGGACACCCTGAAGGGGGCCGTGGCTGCGCAGGACGCCATCGCGCCTGCCGAGGCTTTCGATGATGACGTCAGCACAGAGCAGGAGGAGCTCATCAGGGACGCGAACGCGAGGACCATCGACACCTGACCCGCATCAGCCGTCCGGACGAACGGGGATGACCCGGTGCGCCGCGAATCGGTCCAGCGGCGGTGGCCCGAACCCCCAGGCCGGCCAGTAGGCGGTCTCGCCCCACTGATGCACCGTGCCTTCCTCGGCAACCATGGCCGCGATCGTGTCGCCCACGGTGATCGCGGCGGCCGTCGCCTTCGGCGGTCGCGGCGCCCCGACGACCTGGGCGCCCCAGCAGGTCACTGTGCGCTCTTCTGCGATGGCGCAGCCCGTGTCACCGCCGATCGCCAGCGCGACGTAGCGACCAGGGGGCGGCTCTCCCATGCCGTACAGCCGACGCCCCCAGCAACTGAGTGTCCCACCGGTCGCGATGGCGCAGTACATCTGCCGTCCCGCGTCGATGGCCTTGAACGTGCCGGGGGGTGGGGTGGCCTCGCCCCAGGTGTCGGGACCCCAGCAGTCGATGGAGCCGTCGGTCCGGATGGCACAGCCGCCAAACCAGTCGTGGACGGCGGCCACTGCCACGTAGCGCCCGACTGGTGGCCCGTCGAGGGGCGACCGGGCGTCGTCCTGCCACAGGCCCCAACAGGTGAGGGACTGGTCCGTGCCGACCGCACATGCCTGCGAATCGGCGACATCGAGCGTCAGGAACCGACCGTCGGGTGCCTGCACTGCACGACCGGTCGGCGCACCACCGCGCGGCGCACCACCGGCATACCAGCGGCCCCAGCAGGTCATCGTGGAATCGATGGCGAGGGCGCATACATCCCGCCGGCCAGCGGCGACCACGGCGAACAATCCGGCCGGCGGTTCACCGAGATCCAACGTTGGCCGGCCCCAGCACGCGAGGGTCAGGTCCGAGCGGATGCCGCATACGAAGTCGGAGCCACCCGCCGCGATGGTCTGGGCGGCGATGGCGACCGTCCGCCCTGGCACGTCGTCCACGAGCGACACGGGTCCGGCCGCAGGTAGCGGCCCCAGGAACATGAGGCTCCAGAGCGCGGTCGCCCACTGCACCGACCTACGCGAATCGTTGGGAATCGACCACACCCAGCGCATGGACACCTCCGCCGAGCTGCCGTTGCACGTTCAGCCGATGATATTGGGGCCGTCCAGAGATGGGGTTGATGCCCTCAGGAGGGGCTATCGGGTTCCAGGCGATCTGCCTCGTCGTGAGTCCGCTCGGCGAAGTGGCAGGCAACCAGCTGGGTCGCGGCGATGTCCCGAAGCTCAGGGCGCTCGACACTGCATCGCTCGGGCGAGTCCAGGCGGGGCCGAAGCCAGCATCGCGGGTGGAAGGTGCAACCCGAGGGTGGGTTCAGGGGACTCGGCACGTCGCCGGTGAGGATGATCCGCCGCCGGCGCCCGTCGGGGTCGGGGATGGGGATCGCCGACATGAGCGCCCGGGTGTAGGGGTGGGCAGGGGAGCGATAGATCCTTCGCGACCCGAGAGCTCCGCCACGCGTCCGAGATACATCACGGCGACCCGGTCGCTGATGTGTTCAACGACGCCCATGTTGTGGGCGATGAACAGGTACGTGAGACCCAGTTCGCGCTGCAGCTGCCGGAGCAGGTTGAGCACCTGCGCCTGGATCGACACGTCCAGTGCGGACACGGGTTCGTCGCACACGATGAGCTCGGGTTCCAGCACCAGTGCCCTCGCGATCCCGATGCGCTGCCGCTGGCCGCCCGAGAATTCGTGGGGATACCGTGGAGCGTGGTACGGCTGCAGGCCGACCAGGTCCATCATCCTGTCGCACCTTTTCCCGACGCTCCTGGGGGCTGCCGATGCCATGGATCCGCAGGCCTTCGCCGATGCTGTCACCGATGGGGGTGCGCGGATCGAGCGACGCATACGGATCCTGGAAGATGATCTGCATCCGCCGGCGATACGGCTGGAGTTCCTTGCCCGCCAGCCTGGTGATGTCCCGGCCGTCGAACATGATGGTCCCCGCGGTTGAGTCGATCAGACGGAGCAGGAGTCGCCCGACGGTGGTCTTGCCGCAGCCCGACTCACCAACGAGCCCGAGCGTCTCGCCCCGCCGGATGACCAGGTCCACACCGTCGACGGCACGGACCTCGGCCACCACCCGCTGCAGCACGCCATCGCGGATGGGGAAGGCCTTGACAAGGCCGCGGACGTCCACCAGCGGCGCGGCGTCCGGAGCGCTGGATACGGGCACCTGTCCGGGCGGCGTCTCGTTGGCATGCGCGACCGTCATGCCCGGGCCTCGGGCCAGGTGTCCGGGTCCGGACGCATGGAACCGTCTTCCTGGTGATAGAGCCAACAGCGGACCTGATGCCCTGCGAGAGCCTCGCGGAACTCCGGGTGGCGCTCACTCGCGAGCACGTTGTTGTGTTCGATCCGAGCAGTGCACCTCGGCGCGAATCGGCAGCCGTCTGGCAAGGCGATCAGGTTGGGCACACTGCCCGGGATGACCGTCAGCTCATCCAGCAACGCCCCTGGCGTAGGCACTGCCCCGATCAGGCCGCGCGTGTACGGGTGGAGCGGTGCCCGGAACAGTGAGCGGACGTCGGCCTGCTCCACGATCTCGCCCGCATACATCACCGCAACGCGATCGCACATCTCGGCGACGACACCAAGATCATGCGTGATGAGCAGGATGGCCGTCCCGGTCTCCCGCTGGAGATTGCGCATCAGGTCCAGGATCTGCGCCTGGATGGTGACGTCAAGTGCGGTCGTCGGCTCGTCTGCGATGAGCAGCTCGGGCTCGCACGCGAGCGCCATGGCGATCATCACCCGCTGGGCCATGCCCCCGGACAGCTCGTGGGGATACGCTCGAAGACGCCGCTCGGGGTCCGGGATGCCCACCATGCGCATCAACTCCAGGACGCGAGGCTGGGCCTCCTTGCGGCTGGCCTTGCGGTGGATCTCCAGCACCTCGCCGATCTGGGTGCCGACGTCCATGAGTGGATTCAGAGCCGATCCAGGTTGCTGGAAGATCATGGCGATCCGATCGCCACGGATGGCGCGCATCTGGGCACTGCTGAACGTTCTCAGGTCCTGACCGTCGAACAGGATCTGCCCCGCTTCGATGCGACCCGGGCTCGCCACGAGGCCCATCACGGACAGCGACGTCACGCTCTTGCCACATCCCGACTCGCCCACCAGTCCCAGGACTCTCACCACGCCCGATCGTCAGGTCGATGCCGGTGACCGCACGCACCACGCCGTCGGTGGTGAAGAACGACGTCTTGAGACCGCGGACCTCGAGCAGCGGTCCGGTCGGCACAGGTGAGGCTGCCGTGGCTGACTCGGTGACGGTCACCGGTTCAGTCTCGGGTCCATCGCGTCACGGATGCCGTCGCCGAGCAGGTTGAACCCCAGGACCGTGAGCGCGAGCGCGACCCCCGGGAAGAACAGCAGGTGCGGTGCCGAGAACACGCGATTCAGCTCGAGGCCGATCATCGAGCCCCACTCCGCGAGCGGAGGCTGGGCTCCCAGGCCCAGGAAGGAGAGTGCGGCCACGTCGAGGACTGCGGCGCCGATGCCCAGGGTTCCCGCCACCACGGTCGCCGTCAGCGAGTTTGGGAGTACCCGCCGGAACAACAATCCCCCGGGGGACTCGCCGAGTGCCCGCGACGCCGTCACGAAGTCCTGTTCCCGCACCGCCAGCACCGACGCGCGCATGATGCGGGCGAAGATGGGGATGGCCACGATGGCGATGGCGAGCTGGGCGTTGATGATGCCGTTGCCCAGGACCGTCACGATGGCGATCGCCAGCAGCAGGGGCGGGAACACCAGGAGCATATCCATCGTGCGCATGATCAGGTTGTCCGACTTGCCCGCGATGAACCCGGCCACAGCGCCCAGCAGCGATCCGATGAGGATGGCGATGCCGACGGTCACGAATCCGACCACCAGCGACACCTGGGCGCCGAAGACCACGCGGCTGAACAGGTCGCGGAAGTTGCCATCCGTCCCGAACAGGTGCTGGGGCTGCGTGGCGGGACAGCCGAGGATGTGGATGCACGGCGCGGCGCGGGCCTTGATCCCAGGTTCGATGCCCAGCAGGACATCATTGGGGGGGAAGGTCGCGATCTGTGCCGCGAAGATGGCCACCAGGCCCAGGAACCCGAGGATGATCAGGCCGACGACGGCCGAACGCTGGTGCAGGATGGCTCGCAGCGTGTCTCGCCACAGCCCGCCGCGACGCGCCTTGACCACTGGACGCCCGGCATCGCCGGCGATGGGTTCGGTGACCTCGGCTGACATCACGTGACCCGGATCCTTGGATCGAGGTAGGCATACGAGATGTCCACGCAGAGATTCACGAACAGGAATGTCAGCGCGATGACCAGCGTGAACCCCTGGATGACGACATAGTCGCGCCCCGTGATGGCTTCGTAGACCGTCTTGCCAACCCCGGCGAGGTTGAAGATCGACTCGGTCAGGACCGCTCCGCCCAGGAGCAGGCCGACCTGCAACCCGACGATGGTCACGACCGGCAGGAGTGCGTTCCGGAGTGCATGACGCCTCACCACGGCGCGGTCGCTGACACCCTTGGCCCGGGCTGTCCGCACGAAGTCACGACCCATGACGTCGAGCAGGCTGGATCGGGTGATGCGCGCGATGATGGCGAGCGGGATCGTTCCCAGCGCGATGGCAGGCAGGATCATGTGACGGAACGAATCGATCAGGGCATCCCACTGGAAGGTGATGAGCGCCGTCAAGGTGTAGATGCCCGAGACGAAGTCAAGGAATGCGCGCGGGATCCCCTGCAGACCCTCCAGGCCCCACACCTCGACCAGGGGGTGGACGATGACCCCCGCGCTGAGACGACCCGATGGCGGCAGGGCGAATGGGGTGCCCTTGAGCACGACACCAAACACGAACGCAAGCACCAGTCCGAGCACGAAGACCGGCGTCGAGATGCCGATGTTGGCCAGCATCATGGTGCTCACGTCGGTCTTGGAGTTGCGCCTGACTGCCGACAGGATGCCCAGCGGTATCCCAACGCCGATCGCGAAGATCAACGCGAAGACGGTCAGTTCGACGGTCGTTGGCAAACGCTGGACGATGAGGTCGGTCACGGGTTCGTTGAACTTGATGGAGTCCCCAAGGTCCCCGGATGCGACCTGCTGGACGTAGGTAAGGAACTGCACCGGCAATGGCTGGTCGAGGCCATATCGGGCATCGAACAGGCGGCACTGCTCGGGGTTCGCCAATTCGCCCAGGGCGGCGTGACATGGGCTACTGGGCAGGACGCGCGCCAGTACGAATACCAGGAATACGATCCCGAATGCCACCGGGATGCTGACGAGGATGCGGCGCACGATGAATTTGGCCATGGGTCACCGTCGACGGGTGATGCCTGGGGTGGCGGACGAACAGAAAGGGCGCCGGCTTGGTGCCGACGCCCCATCCTGTCCGCTAGTGTGGCTTAGGATCGGGGGCAGGGGTTCGAATTGGGAAGCCCGCAGGGTGCAGGCGGGTTGAGCTTGCCCCCTCCGATGAGACCGTCCCAGTATGCGAACTGCCCGGTGCTGGCGATGTGTAGCGGGCTCAGGTTGTCCCACTGGGCGGCGAACGATGTGATGACGTCATCCGCCGCGAAGTCGGAGCCATCCTGGAACTTGACACCAGGACGAAGTGCGCACGTCCAGACCGTGAGGTCGTCGTTGGGCGTGCATCCGGTGGCAAGGGCGGGTACCGGCTCAAGGCCGGTCTCCCCACCATAGCCGTACAACGACTCGGAGATCTGATTGCAGGCACGGAGGGTCTCGCCGTCGGTCTCGTCCGCGCAGTAGAGGCTGATCGGCTCCGCATTCTGCATCCACACCAGCGTGTCACGATCGCCGGCCTTCATGCCCTTGAACTTCTCCTGCAGCGCGTCCGCATAGCCGCCCGCGACGTCAGCCTTGAACGCGGTGCCGGAGCCGCCGTGGGCGATGAAGACTGCGGGAACGTACTTCTTGAGCAGGTTGTTGGCCGTTGTGTAGGCCTTCAGACGGTCTGCGTCGACCGCAGACTGGGTACCCTGCTTGATCGCTTCCACGAGGTCCTTGAAGGGTGTCCCGAACCGCAGCTGCCCGCCCGGGCCAAAGTGGTTGTCGAGGAAGTTGCTGGGGTCCGGGTAGTCCGCGCCCCAACCGACCATGGAGATGCCCGGCAGCTTTCCGCCAGTGAAGTTGGCGAGGAACGGGCCGGACTCCTGCAGATCGATGGCAGCATCGATGTTCAGGTTCTGCTTGAGCTGGCTCTGGATCTCGACCGCGATGGTCGGCGGATCAGGGTTGTATCCCCGGACCGCCGCACGGAATGACAGGGTCGTCTTGAACCCGTCCGTTGGCAGGCCGAGCTCCGCGAGGCCTTCCGCGAGCAGTTTCTTGGCGGCGTCGGGGTCGAACTCGTAATAGGGGTCGCCACCGCATGCGTTCGGGATCGCGCACGGCACGAAGAACTCGGCGACCTCCGAGCCAGGCGGGTAGAAGTTGTCGACGATGCGCTTGCGGTCGATACCCATGGCGATCGCCTGGCGCACCTTCTCATTGGTGAATGGCGGGTTGTCGACATTGAAGCCGATGAAGCTGACGTTGATGCCATCGCGCGGGTAGAACTTCAGGTTCGGATCGCTATTGATGGCATCCAGGTCGTCCTTGCCAGGATTGTCGATGCCGTCGACCGTGCCGGCGTTGAGCGCCACCAGGCGATCGGCCGACGTCGCGCCCCACTGGAACTCCAGGTTCGGGCTCAGCGGTGGGGTACCCCAGTACGTCGGATTGGCCTCGAAATCGAGACGATTGCCGCGATCCCACAGGGTGCGCATGTAGGGCCCGGTGCCGTTCGGCTTGATGAGGATGGACTTGTCCGGCACGTGCGCGATGAGGTAGTCCGTATCGTTGATGGCGAGCGAGTTGAAGGCGATCTGTGACAGGAATGCCACGTCTGGCTTGCAGAAGGTGAACTTCACCGTCATCGGATCGGGCGCGTCGATGCTCTTGAGGTTGCCCGCGTACGGCAGGCCGTTGAAGGTGCCAGCATCGCAATCGACGCCGCCTCCGTACGCGGGGTACTGCGTCGCGTCAGCCGAGGGTGCGGGAGGCTTCTCCGTTGGAGCCGGATACGGCGTCTTGGCCGGCGCACTCGGACTCTGGGCGAGGGTGCTCGTGACCATGGTCGCCGCGAGCAAGCCCGCGCCTCCGATGGCTGCCAGCAACGCCCCGGTGGGTCGTCGGGTCATGAGGTTCGGATCCTCCATCCTCAAGCAGCGCGAAGCGTCGCGCGGCGCCATGTCGCTGCGACGTGAGTCATGGCCATTCCTCCGTGGCCTCCGACCGTATCGCCTCGACGCTCTTCTCAGGACCGTATCCGTTGCGTGCTGGGACGCACGTGCAGGTCAGGCCCGGAGGCAGGATCGCGGAAGCCTACCATCGGGGACCGCGGGTGTCACGCACCTTCCGGCCCCGATCGCGCCCGATCTGCAGCCGTTCGCACCTGATCCGCAGCCGATACACTCGCCCCCTGATGTCCGCCATCCGCGTCGCGCTAGCCCAGGCCGCGCCGCGATTGGGTGCCCTGGATGCCAACCTTGCCCGTCATCACGGGTCCATCGAACAGGCGCGCGCGCAGGGAGCCGACCTGGTCGTGTTCCCGGAACTGGGCCTCACCGGATATCTGCTTCAGGACCTCAACTCCGAGGTCGCCATGCACGTAAGTGATCCCCGACTCGGTGAGCTGGCGCGGGCGGCTGAGGGCATGTCCGTGATCGTGTCCTTCGTCGAGGAGTCGGACGACCACCGGCTGTTCATCGCCGCGGCGTTGCTGGAGGATGGCGCCGTCCGGCACATCCATCGCAAGGTCTTCCTGCCCACGTACGGGCTGTTCGACGAACGGCGTTTCTTTGCGCCCGGGTCGGTCATCCGGGCGACCGATAGCCGTCTCGGGCTACGCCTGGGCATCTCGGTGTGCGAGGACTTCTGGCACCTCGCGACGCCCCAGCTGCTGGCACTCGACGGTGCACAGGTGCTCATCAACGTCTCCTCATCACCGGGCCGGGACGTGGCCGCGGGCAGCAAGGAGGGGCTGGGCACGGCCACCTCCTGGCGGACGCTCAACCGAACGTACGCTCAGCTCACGACCAGCTATGTGATCTTCGTCAACCGTGTGGGTGTCGATGAGTCGATCAGCTTCTGGGGTGGCTCCGAGATCGTCGGTCCGTCCGGGGCGACCGTATTCCAGGCACCGCTGCACGAGGACGGGCTGTTCCTTGCGACCATCGACCCGGCCGAGGTTCGGCGGGAGCGGATCTCGACGCCGCTGCTCAGGGATGAGCGGCCCGAGGTGGTACTGAGGCAGCTCGACCGCATCGCCCGCTCGCGGGCCGGTGACGATGACGGCGAGGAGGGAGCGACATGACTCGGCGGGCCTGGGCGGGTGGGGAAGAGGTGCCATCCATGGGGCGGTTCCGGAACCGGCCATCGGCTGCCATCGCGATGACCAACACGGACCCGGTAGCCACGGAGCCCGCATTCGAGCTGCCCCCCGAGCTGGGTATCGACACCGACAGTGCCCGTCGCATCATCGTGGGCTTCATCCGGGCGCAACTGGAGCAGGCCGGCTTCTCGAGGCTGGTGCTGGGCCTGTCGGGTGGCATCGATTCCGCGCTCGTCGCGTACCTGGGCGCCGAGGCGGTCGGGCCAGCCAACCTGCTCTGCGTGATGATGCCCTATCGCACCTCGTCGCCCGAGTCGCGGGGCGACGCGGAGACCGTTGCCGCGGACATCGGATGCGTCCTGGACCTGGTGGATATCAGTCCCCTGGTCGATGCCTATTTCGGGCGCCCCGAGAACGCCGATGCGAGCGCGCTTCGGCGTGGCAATCTCATGGCCCGGACCCGGATGATGGTGCTCTACGACCGTTCCGTGACCTGGCGGGGGCTGGTCATCGGCACCGGCAACAAGACAGAGACGCTCATCGGCTACACGACCCTGTTCGGGGACAGCGCCTGCGCCCTCGCGCCGATCGCGGACCTCTACAAGTCGCAGGTCCGCCAGCTGTCAGTGGCCATGGGTGTCCCGGACGCCGTCGTGCGCAAGGCGCCCTCCGCGGACCTGTGGCCCGGTCAGACCGATGAGACCGAGGTCGGCTTCTCGTATGCCACCATCGACCGCATCCTGTTCCGACTGGTGGACGGGCGCAGGTCCGTGGACGACGTCGTCGACGAGGGCTTCGAGCGGCCGATGGTGGAGCGGGTCGACCGGATGGTGGCGGGCGCCGAGTTCAAGCGCCAGATGCCGCCGATCGCCAAGGTCGGTCCCCGAACGGCGGGCATCGACTACCTGTATCCGCGGCGGCGCCCGCGTTCGACGGGTGGCTGAGGCGGAGGTTGCGGTCGGGCGGAGTCCGGGCACATCGACGGCTGGGGCACGCGCCGGCGTCACCGGGACCCTGTTCGTCGTTGCGACGCCGATCGGCAACCTCGGCGATATCTCACTGCGGGCCATCGAGGTGCTCCGGACGGTGGCGGTCGTGGCCGCGGAGGACACGCGTCTCACGCGACGTCTGTGGGCGCGCCACGACATCACGACGCACCTGGTCAGCTATCACGCTCAAAGCAGCGACCGGCGCACCGAGGAACTGCTCGGACGACTCCGAGCGGGCGATGATGTGGCGCTCGTCACGGACGCAGGCACGCCACTGGTGAGCGACCCGGGCGGCGAGCTGGTGAGCGCATGGGCTGGGGCGGGTGGCCTTGTCGTCCCCGTCCCGGGACCCTCGGCGGTGCTCGCGGCACTCGTCGCGAGTGCTATCGCGACGCCCCGATGGGCGTTCGAGGGGTTCCTCCCCCGACGCGGCCGGGAGCGCCGGGAGCGCATCGCTCGCATCGCCTCTGATGATCGCGCGACGGTCCTGTTCGAGTCGCCCGGTCGGACGGCAGCGACTCTGCGCGACCTCGCCACGGCCTGTGGTTCCGCGCGCCTCGGTGCCCTGTGTCGGGAGTTGACCAAGCTGCACGAGCAGACCCGCCGAGGGACCCTGGAAGAGCTGGCGGTGGGAGCCGTGGCCGATCCGCCCAGGGGCGAGGTGACCATCGTGGTGTCGGGTACCTCCGACCGGCCGGGCGGGGAAGCGGCCATGCCGATGGGATTGGACGTGGCCCGGGGGCAGGTGGCGAGACTCGTCGCGGACGGTCACACTCGGAGTCGTGCCGCGAAGGAGGTCGCACGGATGACCGGGCTGCCGAGGCGGGACTTGTTCGATGAACCCTCGGAGGGCATGTGATGGGCGGCATACCGGTGCTCCGTGACCTGACGCCGGTTGGCCGCGTGGTCGTGATCGGCACGCTCGCGGTGAGCGCCCTGTCCATCGTCATGGAGTGGGTCCTGGGGTATCACGGCACGCCAGTGTTCATCGTCAGTGCCGCGGGCATCCTGGGGCTGGCGTACGTCGTGGGCATCGCGACCGAGCGGCTGGGTGGCCTCGCTGGTCCGCAGGTCGGCGGCATCCTGAACGCCACCTTTGGCAATATCGCGGAACTCATCATCGCGTTCTTCGCCCTGACGGCAGGCCAGATGGAGGTCGTCAAGGCATCCATCACGGGGTCGATCATCGGCAACCTGCTGCTGGTCCTGGGCGCCAGCCTCCTGCTCGGAGGCCTGCGCAATGGGCATCAGCGGTTCTCGGCCAAGATCGCGGGCATGGACGCCACCATGCTGGTCCTGGCCGTGATCGGCCTGTTCGTGCCCGCGGTCTTCGCGCTCTCCACGCGCGCCGGCGCGGACGGCCACCGCGTCGAGGAGAGCGTGGTCGTATCGCTGGTCCTCCTCGTCCTCTACTTCGTGAACCTGGTGTTCCGCTTCCGGCATCCCGAGGAGGTGCTGGGCGGTCAGGCACCCGAGGGACATGCAGGGCCTGCCTGGCGTCCAGCCGTCGCGATCGCGGTCCTTGGGGGAGCCGCGGCGTTGCTGGCCATCCTGTCCGAGCAGCTCGTGGGTGCCATCGATCCGTTCATCGAGCAGTTCGACCTCACGCCGTTCTTCGTGGGTGTGATCCTCATCCCTACCATCGGCAACCTCTCAGAGCACCTGGTAGCGGTACAGCTTGCGATGAAGGACAGGGTCGACTTCTCCATGGCGGTATCGATGGGTTCCAGCCTCCAGGTGGCCCTGTTCGTGGCGCCGGTCCTGGTGTTGCTGGGCCTCGTGGTGAACCAGCCGATGGACCTTGTGTTCGCGCCTCTTGAGGTAGCCGCCGTGGGCGCCGCGGCCGTCATCGCAGCCCTGGTGTCCATGGACGGCGAATCGAACTGGCTGGAGGGCTCTCTGCTGCTGGGCGTGTACGGCATCCTTGCGGTGAGTTTCTTCTACCTCGCGTAGGGCCCCGATCGCCGGGCGTAGTGGCGCCAGCTGGCGCGACACGGCATCGGACGTGATGCGGCGGTCATCGCCTCATGTCGCTGCTCGCGGCGCCGGTAGCGGTCACCGCAGCAAGGACTTGTGGACAAGGTCGTCGCTCTGGACTGATCGCCACGTCGGCGCCCGCGGGACCGCGGAAGGATGTCGAGAACGGATCGGTCTGGCCGCGGTTCGCGACGGTGCCGAGCGTGCCAATCACAAGTTCCGAGCGTCTGCGACTTCGCGGACACCGAAGCGGGCCACGCTGACCCGGCGATCAGTCCCAGGGCGCGGGTCTGTCCAGGAACGGGGAGCAGATGAGACGCGCGGGACGCCGCAGCGGGATCAGGTCGAGCCGGTGTTCCACCATCGAAGACTTCTAGCCCGGGCCAGCTCCGGCGGATCTCCCGCCAGTAGCCCGGCGACATCAGGTAGCGCTGCCGCATACACCCTCGCGGCGCTCACTGCGGCTATTCCTGAATCGGCAACCCCGTCACCAAGTGTTGCGGCCGCGGGCGATTCGATGGCACGCAGATAGAGCAGCAGGTCTAACGTTCCTTGGTCTCATACGGCATCACACGGACGGCGAGCTCGCCGTCGCGCGCGGTATAGCGAGCCTCGAACCGCACCCTGTCCCCGTCGTACCGGACGCCATCGGCTGTTACATCGGCCAGGCGGAAGCCAAGCGGCAGCAGGACCGGCGAGAACACTGCGGCCAGTTCCAGGCCGATGTCCTCCCGAATGTCGTCGCTCATGCGTCGAGTATCACTCCCGCGCAGCGCCACTCGCGCCGCGTGCCTTGTCTGGCGCCCTCTCATACTGGCCGCGTGGTACAGACGACCGAGCTGACCCCGGACGTGACCGTCGACCTGTTCACGGGGCAGCCCGACCCGGATCCGGCGCCGGTTCCTCGGGACACCCTCGAGACACCGGTCCTCGGCCTGGATCCGCGACCGGGACCGCGCCGGGATGTGGTGGTCATCGGAGGAGGCCTCGCCGGGCTGGTCGCGGCGTACGAGCTGAAGCGTCAAGGTCACCGGCCGATGGTGCTCGAGGCGCAGCATCGGGTCGGCGGGCGAGTCCATACCCTGCGCTCGTTCGCGCCGGGCCTGTACGCAGAGGCCGGCGCGATGCGCATCCCTCGCGCGCACGGATTGACGCTCGCATATTGCGATCGCTTCGGGCTGCCGATGCGGCCGTTCCTGATGGGCAACCCCGTGGGCCTGGTCCACGTCCGCGGCACCCGCGTGACATTGGCGGAGGCGAACGCCCAGCCCTCGAGCCTTGGCTTCCGGGTCGCGGAGTCGGAACACGGCCGGACCGCGGATGACCTGTGGGAGGAGGCCATCGGGCCCATGCGCCGTGCCGTGGAGGCCGAGGGACCGGCCGCATGGGTGGACATCGTCAGCCGATACGACCAGTACAGCGTGCACGAATTCCTGCGCGCCCGAGGCTGGTCCGATGGCGCCATCGAGTACTACGCCGTGATGAACTTCGTGGAGGCGGACCTGCACAACGCCGTGGTCGAGGTGCTCCGCGAAGACCTGGGTGGGGCATACCTCGACATGCAGACCATCGACGGTGGTATGGACACGCTGCCTCGAGCGTTCTTTGCCGAGCTCCAGGACGAGATCCGGCTGGGCGCCGAGGTGTTCGCTATCGGACAGGATCCCGATGGCGTGACGGTCCATTACAAGACCGAGGCGATGCGATCGCATGTGCGCGCCGACTTCGCCGTGTGCACCCTGCCGTTCCCGGTGCTCCGAACGGTCGAGGTGACGCCCGAGTTCTCGCCTGCCAAGCGACGTGCGATCCGGCAATTGAACTACCACGCTTCGACCAAGATCCTGTTCGGGGTCCGGGAGAGGATCTGGGAGACGGAGGACGGCATCCTGGGTGGTGCCACCGTCACCGACCTGCCGGTCCGCAGGCTCAACTACCCGCCACCCGATCCGACCACCAGCAGAGGAGTGCTGCTGGCGTCATACACCTGGGGTCAGGATGCCCTCCAGTGGGGTGCCATGGACGAGGAGACACGCCTGGAAGAGGCACTGGACGACGTGTCCCGCATCCATCCCCGTATCCGCGAGGTGTACGAGACGGGTGCGAGCCATGCCTGGTACGGCGACCGCTGGGCGCGCGGCGCGTTCGCACTGTTCGCACCCGGCCAGCAGAGTGAGCTCCACGAGGACATCCTGCGACCGGAGGGTCGCATCCTGTTCGCGGGCGAGCATTGTTCCCTGTATCACGCGTGGATCCAGGGCGCCCTGGAGTCCGGCATCCGGGCCGCCCGGCAGATCCACGAGGACACGGTCACGGCGCAGAGCTAAGTCGGGGCCGACGGCGATAGCCACCCGGGTCGACGTGTCCGGTACCAAGGTCGGGGTGCCTCGGCGGGTGTGAGTTGCGGGAAGGTGAGGGCACGACGCGGACTGCTCGCACTGGGTGAGCGAGCGTCGCCTCATCTGGAGCAGGACCGGGATGTTCTTCCGAAAGCGCACGCCGAAGACTGACGACGAACCGATCGATATGAACGCGCGGTCGCCCCAGCTCGGGCTGAAGTACAAGGACCTCGCCCTGCTCGGCCAGCTCATGGCCCAGGGCGCTGACCTGCGTCAGCCTCGACACGCCCTGTACTACCTGTACTTCGCGAGCCGGGACGCCGCCGAGATGGGTGCCGTGGATGGACGGGCCGCTGGCTATGCATGTGAGGTTCGCGAGCCCCTCGAGGCCTACCCAGGCCAGTGGTCGCTCCTGTGCCAACGCTTCGACGTCGTCCTGGATCCACCCGGGGTGAGGGCGGCCGATGACCTGTTCCAGGGCATCGCCGATCGACACAAGGCAGAGTTCGACGGATGGGAGGCCGCTGCGACACCCTGAGCGAGGATGCCAGCAGCGGCGGGCGCGGGAGGGGAGACCACGCCCGCCGGGGGAAAGTCCGTCAGTTGGTGGGCGCTTCCGTCATGCGACCGCGCCCACGAGTTGGCCCTCAGGATCGAGCTCGAGGTCCTCGTCGTCGAGTTCGTCATCCTCATCGTCGCCATCAGCGGCGAGCTCGTGCGGCTCGACACCCATCTGGGCCGCCTGGGTCGCCAGGGCCTCCGCCGCCGACTCGGCCGCGTAGTCCTTCTTCTTGCGGCCCGACAGCATCTCCACCGCCGAGGCCACGACCTCTGTCTTCCAGTGGCGAAGCTTGCGGTCATCCTCCCACTGACGGGTCTGGAGGCGGCCCTCGACGGCCACCAACTGGCCCTTGCCCAGGTACTGCGCGCAGATCTCGGCAAGGCGATCCCATGTGACGACCGTGTGGAACTCGGCCTTCTCCTGGCCGCCGCGGTACTCGTTGGTGGCGATACTGAATTGCGTGACCACCTTCGAGTTCGCGAGGGCCCGCATCTCGGGGTCGCGGGTCAGGCGACCGGTCAACAGGACGCGGTTCATGCGTACCTCCTTCGCCCGGCACGGTCGCGTGCAGGCGTGCGTCGTCGGCGGACGGCGGATCGGACCGGCGGGTTCGTTCGGCGGAGGCTGCGGCGGGGATGGGCGGTGTCACGCGGAGCGGATGGTCCAGGCCAAGCGTCGAGCGCGAGGTCCGCCCGGATGACTTGACGAACCCTAGCGCCGGGCACTTACCACGGGCTTACGGTGCGGGCTGCGGCGTCGACATCAGGCGTGCCAGGGCGCGATGTTGTGATTCAGGCGGAAGACGTTATCGGGGTCCCATGCCCGCTTGAGCGTCCTGAGCCGCGCCAGCTTGGCGTCCCCATAGATCGTCCGAGTCTCCTCGGGTCCGGACTCCGCGTTCTCGTTGACGTACCGGCCCGTGACCGCATCGGGCGCGATGATCGCCATCGCGTTCCGGACCCAGTCTCGGTTACGCTCATCGAGCTTCGGGTCATCCCATTCCACGTCGGCGCTGACATCGAACCGCGCTTCTCGTCCGGTGAACGCCATGTCTGCGTCGGGTACCCGCCCGATCGCGCCACCCAGAAGACTGACCGAGAAGGAGCTCCCGAGCGGAGCCAGCGTCGCGTGCTCCACCAGCGCATCGAAGGTCGCGGGACGGATGTCGTTGGCGTAGCGGCCCATGATGTAGGAGCGATGGCCCCATCCCATGGCCAGGTCGTTCGCGCCCTGGACCTCGAGATACGGCTGGCTGACATCCGAGCTCACGACAGGCTGGGGGCCCGAACGGAGCGGCGCGAGGTCCCGCTCGACAGCATCGGCGTCCCCGCTGTGGTTGTAGCTGACGAGCACGATCGGCCCGCCGGCGACCGACTCGGGATAGTCCGCCGCCGGTTCGGCCCGGGCGATGGACAGGATGAGTGCGACCGCGTCGGGTGCGACTGTCGCGAAGTCCCGGACGACCGGCCAGATCTCGTGGATCTGGTCGGCTGGGTAGATGCGCAACCCGCGGTGGAGCAGTGGTCCAAATTCGTGGAGATCGAACTCGAAGGCCGTGGCGATGCCGAAGTTCGCGCCCGCGCCCCTCATCCCCCAGAACAGTTCGGGCTCGTCTGTCGCGGTAGCCCGCACGCTCCGGCCGTCCGCCGTGACGAGCTCGACCGCTCCAAGGCTGTCGATGGTAAGGCCGAGATTGCGCTGGAGGCGGCCCATCCCACCTCCGAGCGTCAGCCCGCCGACCCCCGTGTGACCGATCACCCCGACGGGGCAGACGAGTCCGTGGGCCTGCGCCGCGCTATCGAGCTCGCCCAGCAGCGTGCCACCCAGGACAAATGCGATGCGTCGCCCGGGGTCGATCGACACGCCGTGGAACCGTGAGAGGTCGATGACGAGACCGCCCTCGGAAGTCGAGTGGCCCGCGGCGCTGTGACCGCCGGAGCGGACGGCGATCTCAAGGTCGCGATCTCGTCCGAACCGGATGGCCGTTGCGACGTCCTCGACGCTGGTCGGGCGGACGAGCAGCGCCGGTCGTCGCTCGAACACTGCGTTCCACACGCGACGCGCGTCGTCATAGGCGTCGTCGCCTGGGCTGATGACCTCGCCCTGGAACGACGTGCGGAGGCGATTCACGTGTCCCTGAGTGATGCCTGCCGGCCCTGCCGGTCGGGCGCTACGGGAGCGGTTCAGGGACGCCCGTCCAGGTCGCCATGGTCGACCCCTGGCCCGCGAAGGCATCGCCGGCCGCGAAGGAGCGGCCGTCGGCGAGCGTGACGATCCGGTTCCGGACGGTCCAGCCGTCGAACGTCTTGGCCTTCGTGGGGGTCCAGGTCACGCCGTCCGCGGACCGCAACACCCGGCCGTCGCCGATGAGCAGCGCCTCAGTGCCGACCGAGCCGGCGCCCGTGAACGAGCCGTCCTGGTCGACGAGCGTTTCGGTCCAGGTCAGTCCGTCCTGGGACGACCAGACATGTCCGATGCGTCCGGTCTGGCCGGGCTCCGAGAGTGTCACCACGAGGCCGGCAGGGGTCGCGGCCGCGGCAGGCACCGACCAGACGCCCGTTGGCAGGTCATCGAGGGTCGTCTGGGTCCAGGTGATGCCATCCGGAGAGTTCCAGACGACCGGCGTCTCGGCGCCGGCGGCATCGTCGCCGATCGTGCCGGCAGCGACGAGGCCGCCATCGGGAGCGGTCATGACATGCACCGCGTACCCTTGTGGCGCCAGCGTGACCGCCTGCCAGGTGACACCGTCGGTGGTGGTCCAGGCGGCCGCCGCTCCGTGATCGAAGCCGACGCCGACGAGGCCGGTTGGGGTAGTGGTCATCTCGTAGATGACGCCACTGAGGGGCACGGCCCCGGACCACGTGGTGCCATCCGCCGAGGTCCACACCAGGCCCGTCCTGTCGCCTGCGTCCCCGGTCGCCACGACGGTGGTGCCCATGTTCTCGATGGCGGTGATGGCCGATCCCTTGGGCGTCTTGAGGCCCTTGAGGCGCGTCCATTTCGACCCATCAGGCGACACCCAGGCGGCGCCGACCGGCTGACCCCCACCCTTGGCGATGCTGCCGACTACCACAAGCCGCCCGTCGGGGAGCTGATGTGCGCCGTAGACCGCCGGATTGGAGGCGAAGTCCTTGCCCTTGGTGACCATCTTCCACTCGATGGGACCGACCGCGAGGGGAGCCGCCGGGCTAGCGGCGACGCCTGGGCTGCCGGGCACCGCCGGGCTCGTGGCCGGATCCACCGGTGGCACGTTCGAAGGGGACTGCCCGAGCGCCGACCCGGCCAACACGATGACGAGCAACGTGGCAGCCCCGACCGCCACCACCGGAGCGTGTGAGCTTCTCATCGGGCCACCTCGAGCTGGGGCGGTGCCGATGGACTGCCACGTGGTCGCACCGCTGCGGTCAGGGTATCGCACTGCCGGGCACGGCAGCCCACCTGGCACCGAGCGAGATACCCAGAGAGGGCCGGACCCACGCCACCCGGAGGCCCGGCACTTGATTCCGCCCGGAGGCCCGACACCTGCTCCCTGCTGGTATGATCGCCAGGTCCTGACGAGCCGTGCCGCAGAGACGCACGTCACGCCAAGGTGGAGGAAGCGATCGCCAGAGTCGGCGTCGTCGGTCCTGTGAGGCCGTCACGCACTCGGAGCCGTGCAGCACTCCCCCGGTGGGGAGCACAAGGGCGCCGTGTATCCAGGTCCCAGTCGGTGGCGACTGGGGCCTTCGTACGTCAAGGGGACGCCTGATGCCAGCCACCGTCGTCGTTGGCCTCCAGTGGGGCGACGAAGGCAAGGGGAAGACCACCGACCTTCTCGCCGAGTCGGTCTCGCTCGTGGTGCGCTATCAGGGCGGTGACAATGCCGGGCACACCGTGGTCATCGGCGATGAGGTGTTCAAGCTCCACCTGGTCCCCAGTGGCGTCCTGCATCAGCACATCACGCCGGTCATCGGCAACGGCGTCGTCGTCAACCCCCGGACACTCCTGACCGAGATGGCGATGCTCACCGAGCGGGGCATCGATGCGTCCCGTATCCGTGTCAGTCGCGCGGCACACGTCATCATGCCCTATCACGTGGCCCTCGACGGCGCGGCCGAGTCGCGCCTCGCGGGCGAGGGCCTGGGTACCACTCGCCGGGGGATCGGCCCTGCGTATGCCGACCGTGCCTGGCGATTGGGCATCCGGATGGGCGACCTGCTCGATCCCGCGTGGCTCCGTCAGCGGCTGGCCAAGGTCCTGCCGGAGCGAAATGCCATCCTGGAGGAGACATACGGCCTGGCGCCCTTCGACCTGGACACTGTCGTGGAAGAGGCGGCGGCCTGGGGTGAACGGCTGGGTCCGCACATCGTGGACACCACGAACCTGATCCAGGACGCCCTTGAGCGG
Source organism: uncultured Chloroflexia bacterium (assembly GCA_963760625.1). GTDB lineage: Bacteria > Chloroflexota > Limnocylindria > Limnocylindrales > CSP1-4 > JAFMJV01. The sequence continues at coordinate 35,685 of CAVXDU010000012.1, read as the reverse complement.
GGTGAGCACATCCTGCTGGAAGGTGCCCAGGGCACGCTACTGGACCTCGATCACGGCACCTATCCGTACGTCACATCCAGCAATCCCATCGCGGGCGGCGCCTCCACCGGCGGAGGAGTGGGGCCGCTCCAGATCGACCAGGTCATCGGCGTCATGAAGGCCTATGCCACCCGGGTCGGTACGGGACCATTCCCCACGGAGCTGGACGACGAGACGGGTCGACACCTGCTGGAGAAAGGGCGCGAGTTCGGGACGACGACCGGTCGCCAACGACGATGTGGCTGGTTCGACGCTGCCCCGTTGCGCTACGCGGTCGCGGTCAACAGTGTCAGCAGCATCATGGTCAACAAGCTGGACATCCTGTCGGGCCTTGATCGGATCCGACTGTGCACCGGGTACGAGGTCGACGGCGGGCCCATCAGGTGGCCGATGTCACTCAGTGAACTGGAGCGTGCGACACCCGTCTATCGCATCTTCCCGGGCTGGGATGAGGACTTGTCAGGGATGCGCCGGATGGCCGAACTTCCGGCCGAGGCCGCCGCATACGTGGACGCCCTGGAAGAGCTGGCCGGCGTGCCGATCACGCTCGTGAGCGTTGGCCCGGAGCGTACCCAGACCATCATCCGCACCGGTCGCGTGGCGTCGGGTCCGCGCCGTGCTGCAGCTGCGGCCGGGGCCTGACGATGACCCGCCGAGTGCTCGTGGTCGGCTCCGGCGGTCGGGAACACGCGCTCTGTTGGCGCCTTTCCATCGACGGTGGCGCGGGGCTGGTCATGGTCGCGCCGGGCAACCCTGGCATGACCGATGTCGCAGACGTCGTGGCGGTCCCGGAGATGGACACGCAGGCCGTCGAGTCCCTCGTTCGGCGGGAACGGATCGATCTCGTGGTCATCGGACCGGAAGCGCCCCTGGTCGCGGGCCTGGCGGACAGATTGCGCGCCATCGACGTCGACGTGGTCGGCCCGGGCGCCGACGCGGCCCGCCTGGAAGGCAGCAAGGCGTTTTGCCGCGACATCGCAGGCGCCGCCGGGGTGCCCGTCGCTGCCGGCGCCACGTTCCACGACCTCGCCGCTGCACTCGACTACGCACGCGTGCGGGAGGGCCGGGTCGTTGTCAAGGCGGACGGCCTTGCCGCGGGCAAGGGCGTCGCGGTGTGTCAGGACATGGCCGCCGCGGAAGCGGCCATCCGGGGCTGCCTGGTGGACGGCGTCTTTGGCGATGCGGGACGAAGCATCGTCATCGAGGAGGTCCTGGTCGGCAGGGAGGTCAGCGTCATCGTGTTGTGTGACGAGACCGCGATCCTTGCCCTCCCCGCGGCGCGGGACCACAAGCGTCTCGGCGATGGCGACACTGGTCCCAACACGGGTGGCATGGGCGCTATCTCCCCCGTGGACGAACCCGGTGAGGACGATGTGGTCCGGATCGTGGACACGGTCCATCGGCCGATCCTCACCGAGCTGGCGCGGCGGGGGATCCCGTACCGGGGTGTCCTGTTCGCGGGTCTGATGCTGACGTCGGATGGCCCCGTCCTCCTGGAATGCAACGCCCGGTTCGGCGACCCCGAGACCCAGGCCACACTCCCGCGACTGGCGACCCCGCTGCTGCCGCTACTGTCAGGGCTTGCCCAGGGTCGACTCGCGGCCACAGCAGCCGCGGCGGGTATCTCAGGGCAGTTGCTTCCGACGCTCCCCGCCGCCGCCGCCGCCGTCGTCGTCGCGGCCCAGGGGTATCCCGACGGGCCACGGACTGGTGATCCTGTCACGGGCACCGATGCTGCCCGCGACAGCGGAGCCCTGGTGTTCTGTGCTGGGGTGGCGGCATCGCCTGATGGCCTGGTGACCTCGGGTGGGCGGGTGCTTGCGGTCGTCGGCCGGGGGGGCACCCCCGGGGCGGCGATCGACAACGCGTACGCCGGCGTCGATTGGATCGCCATCCCAGGGATGCAGGTCCGCCGCGACATCGGCCGGACGTCGGGACTTCTGTCCATGGTCTCCGGGGCGCGCTCGTGATCCCCCGGTACTCGCTGCCCGAGATGGCCGACCTGTGGACCGACCAGGCCCGCTTCGAGGCGCTCCTGCGGGTCGAGCTGGCGGTGCTGGGCGTGCTCGCGCGAGTCGGCGTGGTGCCACCCGAGGCCGTCGAGGCAATCGCGGCCAGGGGCCGGGTGGACGTGGAGCGGATCGCCGAACTGGAACGGACCACGGACCACGATGTCATCGCATTCGTGAGCCAGGTCGCCGAGACGGTGGGCGAGGAGGGCCGCTGGTTCCACTTCGGGCTCACCAGCAGCGACGTCGTCGACACGGGGCTGGCCCTCCAGTGCCAGGCAGCGGGTGCCTTGCTCGCTCAACGCCCTCGATGAGGCCATCGAGACCCTGGTGGGTCGTGCCCGGGAGCACGCCAGGACGCTCCAGATGGGTCGTACCCATTCGGTCCATGCGGAGCCCATCACCTTTGGCCTCAAGCTCGCGTCCTGGGCGTTCGAGCTCGATCGCGATCGGACCCGGATCCGCCAGGCGACGACCGACCTCGCCACGGGCAAGATCTCGGGACCCGTCGGCACGTACTCGCAGCTCGGGCCCGACGTGGAGGCCGAGGCACTGGCCGCACTTGGCCTGCAGGTCGACCAGGTCAGCACCCAGATCGTGCAGCGCGATCGCCATGCCGCGTTCCTGGCCGCCATCGCCGTCACCGGTGGTTCCATCGAGCGGTTCGCGACGGAGATCCGGAATCTCCAGCACACCGAGATCGCGGAGCTGCAGGAGCCGTTTCGCCAGGGCCAGAAAGGGTCCAGCGCGATGCCTCACAAGCGCAATCCGATCCTGTCCGAGCGTCTTGCGGGCCTGGCGCGGCTGCTCCGCGGTTTCGCCCTGGCGGGCCTCGAGGACCAGGCGCTGTGGCACGAACGGGACATCAGCCACTCGTCAGTGGAACGGGTCGCCCTGCCGGGTGCCACCACGCTGCTCCACTACATGCTGGTCCGGTTCCGCGTCCTGGTCCAGGGCCTGCGTCGTCCGCCCTGAGCGGATGCTGGAGAACATCGAACGCGGCCTGGGGCTCCACGCGTCGAGCCGGCTGCTGACTGCGCTGGTGGAGAACGGCGGACTGTCGCGTGAGGACGCCTACGTCATCGTCCAACGGAGCGCGATGCGGGCCGCCGACGAGCGTCGCTCCTTCCGGGAGCTCCTGGCCGCCGACCCCGAGGTCGGTGATGCCCTGTCCCCGGAGCTGCTGGCCGCGAGCTTCGACGACGAGGAAGCGCTCCGGCACGCAGCCACGATACCTGGCTCGGCTGGACACCTTGGTGCCAGATGGTGGCTGACGTGACACTCCGGTCGTATCTGCGGTCGGGCAAGGTCCGCGACCTGTATGCGCTGGACGATGAGCGGCTACTCCTGGTCGCGTCCGACCGCATCTCTGCATTCGACGTGGTCCTGCCGACACTGGTGCCGGACAAGGGCCGCATCCTGACCGGGCTGTCGCGCTTCTGGTTCGGCATGACCAGTGGTGTGGTGCCCGATCACCTGCTGTCCACGGACCCAGCCGCGCTGCCACCGACCTTTGGCGGGCTGGCGGATCGATCTTCGCGGCCGGATGATGGTCTGCCGCCGGGTGCTGCCGCTCCCCGCCGAGCTCATCGTCCGCGGCTATCTGTCCGGCAGCGGCTGGCTGGACTATCAACGGACCGGGGCGGTGTCGGGCGTGCGCTTGCCAGCCGGGTTGCACGAGAGCGACCGACTACCGGAGCCAGTGTTCACCCCGTCCACCAAGGCCGCGACCGGTCATGACCAGAACATCGATTTCGACGCTCTGGTGGGCCTCGTCGGCGGCACGGTCGCCGAGCGGGCGCGGGAGATCGCACTGTCCGTCTATCGACTTGGCGCCGCTCACGCGGAGCGCCGCGGCATCCTGCTTGCCGACACCAAGATGGAGCTGGGCGTGACGCCCGATGCGGACGGGCAGCTGATTGTCATCGATGAGCTGATGACGCCCGACTCGAGTCGCTTCTGGGCCGCGGATGACTGGCAGCCTGGCCGCCCGCAGGCCTCGTTCGACAAGCAGTTCGTGCGGGACTGGCTCCTGCGGCAGGACTGGGACCGGACGCCGCCCGGTCCCGAGCTGCCCGTCGACGTGGTCGAGGGTACCCGCAACCGCTATGTCGAGGCCTTCGAGCGCCTCACCGGCGGCTCCTTTGCCGATTACCTGGCCCATGACCGCATCACGAGCACCACGGGAGCCACCGACCGATGAGGACGTTCCGATACGCCGTGTCGGTGATGCCCCGCGAGGGCATCCTCGATCCCCAAGGTCGAGCGGTCGAGACGAGCCTGCCTCACCTGGGCGTGACGGAGGTCCACGATGTGCGCGTCGGGCGTCGCGTGGAACTCGCAGTGGATGCCCCGGACGAAGCCTCTGCCCGGGTCATCGTTGAGCGCCTGGCCACGGAGCTGTTCGCCAACCCGCTCATCGAGTCGTACGTGGTCGAGCCATCCACGCCGGCGAACGCCGGTGGGGTCAGAGCGTGAGAGTGTGCGTGGTCGTGTTCCCGGGGTCCAACTGTGACCGGGATGCGCTGTACGCATCGACGCTCGTGGGCGCCGAGTCGTACCCGGTGTGGCACGAGAGCGCCGACCTGCGGGGCGCCGACCTGGTCATCCTGCCCGGCGGCTTCGCGTATGGCGACTACCTGCGTGCTGGTGCCCTCGCGCGATTCAGTCCGGTCATGGGTGCGGTCCGCGAGCACGCCGCCCGGGGTGGCCTGCTCCTTGGTATCTGCAACGGCTTCCAGGTGCTGGCCGAAGCGGGACTCGTGCCCGGGGCACTGTTGCGCAACGCCAGTCTCCGGTTCGAGCACCGCTGGGTGCGCCTGTCGGTCGAGCGGCATGACACGCCGTTCACGCGTGCCATCCCGGTCGGCGGCACGCTGCGGATGCCCATCGCCCACGGCGAAGGCAACTACTTCCTGCCCGATTCCGCGCTGGACGCGCTGGAGGCGCGCGGTGGCATCGCATTCCGGTACGCGGCTCCCGAGGGCAACCCCAACGGATCGGCCCGGGACATCGCTGGCGTGCTGGATCCTCGGGGCACGACCTGCGGGCTGATGCCCCACCCTGAACGGGCCTCGGAGCGGATCCTGGGTTCGGACGACGGTCTGCTGCTCCTCCGCTCGGTCGTCGAGAGCGTCGCCGCCAGCACGGCCAGCCAGCCGGTCGAGGTAGCCGGGTGAGTGCGATGGTGACGACCGGCGTACCCGCCCTGCCACTCCATCGTGCGCTCGGGGTCACCGACGACGAGCTGGATGCCATCGGCGATCGGCTCGGTCGGGATCCCAACGACCTCGAGCTGGCCATGTTCTCCGTGATGTGGAGTGAGCACTGCTCGTACAAGTCCTCGAAGCCGCTGCTGGCGACCCTCCCGACGGGCGGCAGCGAAGTTGTGGCGGGCCCCGGCGAGAACGCGGGTGTGGTGCGCATCGGTGATGGCCTGGCGGTCGCATTCAAGCTGGAGTCGCACAACCACCCCAGCGCCGTGGAACCCGTCCAGGGCGCCGCCACGGGTGTCGGGGGCATCCTGCGCGACATCTTCACGATGGGCGCCCGCCCGGTGGCCATCCTCGACGCCCTGAAGTTCGGTGATCCAGCGGACGACCGCACCCGCCACCTGGTTCGTGGCGTGGTTCGGGGCGTGAGCAGTTACGGCAACTGCGTGGGAGTGCCCACAGTCGGCGGGGAGCTTGTGTTCCACCCCAGCTACACGGGCAACCCCCTGGTCAACGTCATGGCGGTCGGGGTGCTCGAGGAGCGCCACCTCATGCGGGCCAGCGCCCCCGGACCCGGCAACCATGCGGTGCTCTTCGGTTCCAGCACCGGCCGGGACGGCATCGGCGGAGCGTCGGTCCTCGCCAGCGCCAGCTTCGGGGAAGGATCGAGCGCCAAGCGTCCGAGCGTCCAGATTGGTGACCCGTTCGCGGAGAAATTGCTCATCGAGGCGAGCCTGGAGCTCATCGAACGGGGGCTCGTCGAGGGGCTCCAGGACCTTGGCGCTGCGGGCATCACCTGCGCGGTCTCGGAGACCGCCGACCGGTCGGGCACCGGCATTCGCGTGGACCTGGACGCCATCCCCCGGCGGGAGCCGGACATGGAACCGTTCGAAGTCATGATCTCCGAGTCCCAGGAGCGGATGCTCGCCATCGTCACGGCTCGACAGCTGCCGGCCGTGCTGGAGGTCTGCGCCCGCTGGGACCTGCCCGCCGCAGTCATCGGTCGTGTCACCGGTGATGGTCTCATCAGCATCGTCACGGGCGGCCTGGATTCCTCGGGTGCCGCGACGCCCGGGGCCCGCGAAGTGGCTCGCATACCGGCTGCGGCGCTGACCAGCGATGCCATCGTGCATCAACGAGTCGGATCCGCGCCGACTCGGCGGCGCCCGGCCCCGGTCCCTGGTGAGGCGACCGGGCTCCCTTCTGCCAGGAGTGCCGGCACGGGTCTGCCGGAGCGGGGCATGGATCCGGGTGCGGTGCTCCAGGCCCTGCTCGGTCATCCCGATCTGTGCTCACGGGCATGGGTCACGCGCCAGTACGACGCCACGGTCGGCACGGACACGATCGAAGGCAATGAGTATGGTGCGGCGGTCATCAGGGTCAAGGGCACCAGCAAGGGGTTGGTCATGGCCACGGATGCAGTCGAGCGTGTCGGGGCCCTCGACCCATGGCTGGGGGCCGCGCTGGCGGTCGCGGAGTGCACCTTGAACGTGGCGGTCACTGGCGCCCGTGTCCTGGGGGTCACCAACTGCCTCAACTACGGATCGCCTGAGCGCCCCGAGGCGTTCTGGCAGCTCCAGGAAGGCGTCCGGGGGCTGGGTGATGCGTGCCGTGCGCTCGGCCTGCCCATCACGGGCGGCAACGTCAGCCTGTACAACGAATCTGCCGCGTCGGGGGCGATCGCACCCACGTGCCAGGTCGGGGTCGTGGGCCTGCTCGCGGACCTCGATCGGCGCGTGGGCCCGGTCCCGGGTGGCCCGGGCGAACTGGTTGCGCTGCTCGGGACTACGGCACCCGGTATGGGTGGCTCGATCTACGTGGAGCTGGCCGGCTCAGGGCCCGACGATCGCCCGCCGGTGCTTGACCTGTCTGCCCATGGCTCGATGTTGCGGTTGCTGCCCATGGCCGTGGAAGCGGGCCTGCTCCGGTCCGCCCAGGACGTGAGCGGTGGAGGGCTCGCGGTGGCCGTCGCAGAGATGTGCCTCTGGGCGGGTGTCGGCGCGGACCTGACGCTCCCGGTTGGTGCCGAGCCAGCACGCGACCTGTTCGGTGAGGGACCCAGCCGGGTCATCGTCACCCTTGCGCCGGGGGACCTCGATGCGCTCACCGTGCTGGCCGGGTCGCTGGACGTGTCCCTTCGAGTCCTGGGCATGACCGGCGGAGACAGGCTCCGTATCCGGCTGGTCGGTGAGGGCTCGCCGGGCGCGGCAGAGGACCGCGGGGCGGCCATCGCGGACGACGTCGACGAGCCTCTGGCCGTGCTTCGGGATGCCTGGGATCATGGGTTGCCGCGCGCGCTCGGCGACGACACGTGGCGGCCCGAACCCCCCAGTCGCGACGGTCGGCCGTGATCGGCAGACAGCCTGTCCAGCGACTGCTGCTTCGCGGCATCGCATGGAACATGCGGTGAGCGGCCACTTCGGCCAGCGACACCGGATGGACACCGTCGCCCCTGCCTGCCGCTGGCCGCTCGAGGGTCGCAGTACCCGCCTGGCGTACGCGACTCGGCCGCACCTCGACGACAACAGACCCGGGTACCTCTAGCAGCGATGTGTGGCGTCGTCGGCATCCATGCCCCAGGTCAGGACGCGGGGCCACTCGCGGCACTCGGCCTGTTCGCCCTCCAGCACCGGGGCCAGGAGTCGGCGGGCATCGCGGTCAGCGACCGCGAGGGCGTGATGGTCTACAAGGACCTTGGGCTTGTCTCCCAGGTGCTCGACGAGACCCATATCGCGTCGCTCCAGGGCGACCTTGCCATCTCGCACTGTCGATACTCGACGACCGGTTCGACGCTGTGGGAGAACAGCCAGCCAACGTTCAGGCTGGGACCTCGGCGAACCGTCGCGATGGGCCACAACGGCAACCTGGTCAATACCCGGGAGCTGCTGGAGGGGTTGCCTGGCGGCAGGATCCGGCTGGTCGGCACGACCGACACCGAGGTCCTGACCGCGCTCCTCGCGGATGAACCGGCGACCGACCTCGCTGAGGCACTGAGGAGCCTCCTGCCACGCGTCCACGGCGCGTACTCGCTGGTGGTCATGGACGAGGGGCGTGTCATCGGAGCGCGTGACCCATATGGCTTCCGGCCACTGGTGCTCGGCCGATTGCCCCTCGACGCGGTCGTGGCGGACGCTCCGCCACCGTCCCCTGGGCACGCCGAGGAAGCCTCGGCGCCGTTGCCGTGGGGTGCGCCGGACCCAACGGTGAACGACGAGCCCCGCGGCCGCGGCTGGGTCCTCGCCTCGGAGACCGCGGCCCTCGATGTCCTCGGCGCCGACTACGTGCGCGACGTCGAGCCAGGCGAGATCGTGGTCCTGGGCGAGGACGATGGTCCCCGCTCCATCCGCTTCGCGGAAGGCACGGAGCGGTTGTGCGTGTTCGAGCTCATCTACTTCGCGCGCCCGGACTCGTACATGCTCGGCCGCAACCTGTATGAGGCTCGCCGTCGGATGGGTGAGGTGCTGGCGCGCGAGGCACCCACCGACGCGGACCTGGTGATGCCGGTGCCGGATACCGGGGCACCAGCCGCGGCCGGGTACGCGGAGGCATCCGGCATCCCGTATCGGGAAGGGATGGTCAAGAACCGGTACGCCGGTCGGACCTTCATCCAACCCAGCCAGTCGATGCGCCAGCGAGGCGTGAACATGAAGCTGAGCGTCCTCCGGGAGCAGGTCCGCGGCAAGCGCCTCGTGGTCGTGGACGATTCCATCGTGCGCGGCACGACCACCCGCCAGATCGTCTCGCTGCTGCGACGGGCAGGCGCCGCGGAGGTTCACCTGCGGATCGAGCGCCCCACCCATCTTCCATCCCTGCTTCTACGGCATCGATACCTCCATCGAGACCGAGCTCATCGCGAGTCGCATGGATGTCGAGGGCATCCGGACCTTCGTGGGCGCCAATTCGCTGACGTTCCTGTCCATCGGTGGTGTGCTCGATGCCATCGACCTGCCACGCTCACGCTTCTGTTTCGCCTGCTTCGACGGCGACTATCCGGTGCCGGTGCCCTATGACGTGGCATCCCACAAGTTCGTGCTGGAGCACGAACCGCTGCCTACGGCCTGAGCGGACGATCCCGATGACCCACGGATCCCGGGGCGCGCGGTCGGCGTACGCGGACGCGGGCGTCGATGTGGCGTCCGGCGACCGGGCTGTCGAGTTGCTCCGCGGCCGCATCTCCGCCGCGGGTGCCGCCGGGGTCGACCTGCTGGGGGGCTTGGGCGGCTTCGGGGCCGCGCTGGAGCTGCCGGCGGGGTACGCGCGGCCTGTGCTCGTGAGCGCAACCGACGGTGTGGGCACCAAGACCGAGATCGCCCGAGAGATGGGGCGCCTGGACACCATCGGACGTGACCTGGTCGCGATGTGTGCCGACGACGTCGTGTGTCACGGGGCTCGACCGTGGCTGTTCCTGGACTACCTCGCCGTCGGCAAGCTGCACCCGGAGCGGGTCGCGGACCTGGTCGGCGGCATCGCTGCCGGCTGTGCGGATGCCGGAGCCGTGCTCGTTGGTGGCGAGACGGCCGAGCACCCCGGGCTGATGGAGGTCGATGCCTTTGACCTGGCTGGGTTCTGCGTCGGCATCGTCGACCGCGACCACCTCATCGACGGGTCGGCGGCGCGGGTGGGTGACCGGGTCGTGGGCATCGCGTCGTCCGGGCTCCACGCCAACGGCTACTCCCTGGTCCGGGCCGCCCTGCGCCATACCGGCACGCCGCTCCACGAGATGCTCGGGGACGAGACCCTGGGCGAGGCGTTGCTCACGCCGACCACCATCTACGCCTCCCATGTGCTGGCCATCATCGACCTGCTGGCTGGCGCCGGGCGGCGCCTCGGCGGCATCGCGCACGTCACCGGCGGCGGCCTTCCGGGCAACCTGCCGCGAGCCGTGGCGCACGACCTGGGCATCCGCGTCCGCGTAGGCGACTGGCCCGTGCCGGAGATCGTGGCCTTCATGACGCGCCTGGCGGGCCTCGACGAGCGGGAGATGCGCGCGACATTCAACGCTGGTGTCGGCATGGCCCTGGTCGTCGAGCCGGCTGCCGTGTCCCTGGTCGTCGACGGTCTGGCCGGACGGGGCCTGGAGGCATGGGACATCGGCTCGGTGATACGGGCGGCTGACGCCGGGCCGATGCGATACACGGAGGTGGGCGCTTGAGCGACGGGGCACGAATCGCAGTCGGTGTGTCGGGGCAGGGGAGCAACCTGCGGGCACTGCGGGCGGCCGAGCGCCGCGGGATCCTGGGTGGGTCCATCACGACAGTGTTCGCGGACCGACCCTGTCCAGGGATGGACTGGGCGACCGAGCAGGGCATCCCGGTGGTCTACGTGCCTCCCTCCGGGCACCCCGATCGGGCGTCGTGGGATATGGGCGTGGCGGCCGCGCTGCAGGCCGCCGACGTCGATGTGGTGGTCCTGGCGGGGTTTCTCCGGATCCTCGGCCCAAACACCCTTCGTGCATTCCACGGCCGCATCGTCAACGTCCATCCATCCCTGCTGCCGTCGTTCCCGGGCCTGCACGCCATCGACGACGCGCTGGCAGCACGTGTCGCCGTCACGGGCGTCACGGTCCATCTCGTGGATGACACGCTCGATGGCGGGCCGATCGTGGCCCAGGAGGCGGTCCCGGTGCTGCCATCCGACGACCGGGCGTCACTCGGAGTTCGCATCCAGGCAATGGAGCATCGGCTGCTGCCGAGGGTGGTCGCGATGGCCGCGGCAGGGGCGCTGGGTATCGACGAGGCGGGTCACCTGACCTTCGACCGGACCCGTTCCGCGCGTATCCCGGTCCCGAGGCGTGCCCTCCTCTCGATGTCCGACAAGGACGGCCTGGTGGATTTCGCCCGCGGCCTGGACGAGCTCGGCTTCGAGCTGGTCTCGACCGGCGGTACGGCCGCGGCGATGCGAGAGGCGGGCCTCACCGTGACGGACGTCTCCGCTGTCACCGGCTCCCCCGAGATGCTCGATGGCCGGGTCAAGACGCTCCATCCTCGCATCCACGGCGGCGTCCTGGCGGACGTTCGAAAGGTGTCGCATCGCGGTGCACTTGCCCACGCGGATATCGACCCATTCCAGGTCGTGGCCGTCAACCTGTACCGCTTCGCGGACGCCGCCACGCGGCCGGGCATCGACATCGATGAGCTCATCGAGGAGATCGACATCGGCGGCCCGACGCTGGTCCGTGCCGCGGCCAAGAACCATGCCAACGTGGCAATCCTCACCGACCGTCGCCAGTACAGCGGCGTCCTGGCCGAGCTGAGGACGACCGGGACCGTCTCTGGGGGCACCCGCCGCGAGCTGGCCCTCGCCGCATTCCGCCTGACCGCCGAGTACGACGCCATGATCACGGCCGAGCTGACCCGACGGTTCGGTCCCGGTGGTGGTGCCGAGGCCGCTGACCGGTTCCCGGCTCGCCTCGAGCTGGCCCTTGAGCGCGCCGCGATGCTGCGCTATGGCGAGAACCCCCATCAGTCCGCCGCCCTGTATGTGGTTCCGCACGCCGATGCGATGTCCGGGCCTTTGGCGTTGGGCGCGGCCCCGCTCCAGGGGAAGCCGCTGAGCTACAACAACCTGCTGGATGCGGCAGCAGCGGCCGGCCTGGCACGCGACCTGCGGGGCGCGGCCGTCGTCATCGTCAAGCATGGCAATCCCTGTGGGGCGGCCGAGGCCGCCGATCGTGTCGCGGCGTGGGAGGGCGCGTTATCGGGCGATCCGGTGAGTGCCTTCGGTGGTGTGGTGGCGGTCAAGGGTGTCGTGGACCGCGCGCTCGCGGAGCGGCTTGCCTCGATCTTCCTGGAGGTCGTGGTCGCCTGCGCCTTCGATACCGATGCACAGGCGATCCTGGCGAGGAAGGTGGACCTCCGACTGCTGGAGGACCCGGGCATCGTGGGCATGCCAACGGCAAGCGTGGAGCTACGCAGTGCGGGTGGCGCCGTCCTGGCCACGGATGCAGATGTGTCCATCGACCAGCCCCGGACCTGGACCAGTATCGGAGCGCGACCTGCCACGGATGCCGAGATGGCCGACCTGGACCTCGCCTGGCGTGTCTGTCGCCACGTCCGCTCGAACGCCATCGTGCTGGTCAAGCAGGGCGTGGTGGTGGGTGTCGGCGCGGGCCAGATGAGTCGCGTCGACAGCGCCCGCCTGGCCGTGGGCAAGGCCGGACCGGATCGGGCGAGGGGAGCGGTCTGCGCCTCGGACGCATTCTTCCCGTTCCCCGACGCCTTGGAGACCTGCACTGCGGCGGGCGTCACCGCGTTCGCCCATCCCGGTGGCTCCAGGCGCGACGCAGAGGTGACCGCCGCGGCGGACTCGGCGGGTGCCGCGGTGCTCCTGACCGGGGTCCGTCACTTCCGCCACTGACCGTGGAGCCCGCGGCCAGCCGTGGAGCCCGCGGCCAGCCGTGGAGCCCGCCGCCAGCGGCGAGTCACAGGCCCGGTCGCCACGAGAGTGCCGCGGCCGTCCCCGTGGAGTGGGGGGCCGCACCGTCCGGCACGGATCTGACATTCGAGCGTGCTGGCAGTAGACAGCCGACTGAGGCTTGGTCCTGCTAAACGATCTACGCTCGGCCCCACCTGGGGAACGGGACATACCGACGCCGTGCAGCCGGATCGTCCAAGACTGCCGGCTTGCTGTCGGCTATCGCGCGTCAGGACGCCGGATCGGCGGACTCGGCCTCCTGCACCGACAAGTCGGCGGACCGGCGGACTCGGCCTCCTGCACCGACAAGTCGGCGGATCGGCGGACTCGGCCTCCTGCACCGACAAGTCGGCGGATCGGCGGACTCGGCCTCCTGCACCGACAAGTCGGCGGACCGGCGAACTCGGCCTCCTGCACCGACAAGTCGGCGGACTCGGCCTCCTGCACCAACAAGAAGGACCGGACGCGAGGGTGCCGCTCTCTCGCCCCAGGTTCCGGAAGGTAGCATCGATCCGTGCAGCAAGCCCACTCGATCGAGGTCCTGCGCAGATGCGCCCTGTTCGAGCACGCCCATGCGGACGCCCTGGCCGATGTCGCCGGCCGCCTTCGACGACGGTCCTTCCGGCGAAACGAGGTCATCTTCCACCAGGGCGACCCAGGAGACTCGCTGCATGTAGTGAATGCGGGCTCGGTCAAGATCCTGCTGCCCTCATCGGAGGGCGAGGAAGCCATCATCGCAACGCTCAGGCCGGGCGACTTCTTCGGGGAACTGTCGCTGCTCGATGGCGCGCCCCGGTCGGCGACCGCGGTCGCGCTCGAACCGGCCGAGACGCTCGAGCTGCCACGGAAGGCGTTCATGGAATTGCTGGACAACGACACTGGCCTCCGGGACGCGCTTCTGGCTGGGCTGGCGCATGAGCTGCGACGAGTCACCGGGCAGGTCGAGGAGCTCCACTTCCTGGATCTCGCGGGCCGCCTCGCCATGCGCCTGAGCCGACTCGCTCGTGACGCCGACCACACTTCGGACGAGGTCCACCTGGACTGGCCATACACCCAATCAGACCTGGCCTCGATGATCGGAGGCACCCGTCAGAGTGTCAACAAGCTATTGAGTGAGCTCGTGGACCGGGGACTGGTGCGCATCGAGCGCGACACGCTGGTCATCCCCAGCGTCGAGGCACTGGCGCGGCAGGCCGATCGGTGACGGAGTCGGAGGTCTGTCTCGTCGGGTGTCGGCCGGATGACGCCATCCTCGCGCGCCCCGCGCATATCCTGACCACGGCAAGTGGGTCCCCGGACCCTTCGTGTCGGCCAGGAGGCGTCCGATGGCACAGGACAAGATGGGAGCCAGGGGCTGCTCCGGGCGATAGTCGAGTAGCGAGGGAACCTCCGGCCATGCAGACATCGAGCGCGACGGCTGGCGTCGCCGCCAGCGCTTGCCGGCCGCGCACCGACACGATGCGCTCGTGAATGAGGCTGCAGGTACCACGGCCGCGCTGCGTGTACTGCGGGCGGTAGCCCGGCGAGCGGCTGTCGCCCGCCACATGCACGACGGATCCGAGACGGCGTTGCTCCAGTCCGTGGTCGACGCGGCGGCGACCCTGTTCGACGCCGAGGCGGCGTCGATCGCCATCTTCGAACAGGCATCGGGACGTCTTGAATTCCGGGTGGCGTCGGGTGCACAGGGTGCGGGCGTCGTGGGTATCTCTGTGGCCCCTTCACAGGGCATCGCCGGCTACGTCTACTCCACGGGCCAGGCCATCGCCCTGTCCGACGTCGCGGCCGACCCCCGCTTCGACCAGGAGACCGCCCGGCGAACAGGGTATGTGCCGCGTTCCATCGCGGCCGTGCCGCTCATCGAGGACGCGATGCCGGTGGGAGTGTTGCAGGTGCTCGACAAGCGCGGCTCGTCGGCGTTCTCACTCCGGGACATGGATCTGCTGGCCGTCTTCGCGCGACAGGCGGCCATCGCGATCGAGGCGAGCATGGTCCAGCGCGATACGGCCCGCCTGTTACGCAGCGCCCTTGTGTCCGTGGGTGATGACGCGCTCACTGACGACCAGGTCGACGAGCTGGTGGGTGCGGCGGCCGCCGGCATGGACACCGATGACGCCGCGCCGTTCTGGGCACTCGTCGAGGTGTTGACCAGGCTGCGGGACGCGGGCGAACGCGAAACCCTCATGGTGGTGGAGATCCTGGGCGTGGTCGCGCGTTGGAACGCCCGGCCTCTAAGCGGTTCGACCCGCCCACATCGCTCGTGACCGTCGAATCGACGTGACCGACCTGCCGGCGTGGTCCGAGCCGTTCACGGGCACCGACCTGTCGGGTCTGATGCGACGCTCCCGTCTGGACCGCGTCGATCGCGCCTGGGCCTTTGAGGGAGCCACTGGGCGGGGGATCACCGTGGCCATCATCGACAGTGGCCTGGAGGTCGATCACCCGATGCTCGATGGCCGGGTCGTGGAGAGCGTTGCGGTGGAGATGGTCGGTGGCGAGCCCACCATCGTGGCCGACAGTGCAGGCGACCTGTTCGGGCATGGGACGGCCTGTGCCGGCATCGTCCTTGGCTTGGCGCCAGAGGTCGAGCTGGTCTCGGTGCGAGTCCTTGGCGCAGACCTGAAAGGCAAGGGTGCCGCGTTCCTGGCCGGCCTGGAGTGGGCCACAGAGCGGGGGGTCGAGGTGGCCAACCTGAGCCTGTCGTCCAGGAGCGAGACACTGTTCCCGTACTTCCACGAAGCGGTGGACAAGGCTTATTTCCGGAACGTGCACCTGGTCAGCGCCGCCAACAATGTCGTGGGCCTGAGCTACCCGTCGCTGTTCTCTGGCGTCTACTCCGTCGCTGCCCACGCGGTGCCTGACGCCCGCCTGATCTACTACAACCCGAGTCCGCCTGTCGAGTTCGGGGCCTGGGGCGTGGACGTGCCCATCGCCTGGAAGGACGGCGGCACGACCGTGGCCACCGGCAACAGCTTTGCCGCGCCGCACGTCGCCGGCCTGGTCGCAGGGATCCTGTCAGCGCACCCCGGATTGACGCCATTCGAGGTCAAGGCTGTCTTGGCGGCCATCGCGGAGGTACCCGGCTAGCGACGCGCCCATCGTTACCAGGCACGTGCCCGTGGGTGCCTCACTTGCCCTTGGTGCGGACTTCCTTCTGTCGCTGATGTTCGCGGGCCTGACGCTCGATGTCCTTGGAGCGGGCCTTGGCCATCTCGTACGCGGCACCGGGGTTCATGTAGTGGCCCTCGGTGTCGTCCGGCTCATCGGTCGGACCCACGGGTCGCCGCGTGTCTTCGTTGTTCTGCTGCTCGGTCATGGTGCACTCCAGTCGAGTGGCTCGGTCTTGGATCGCTGACGCACAGGATCGCGCGTGGTCGCCAACACGTCAACGCCAGACACGACAACGCGGGTGTCATCTATGCGACATCCGCTGGATGCCGACCACGTCGCGGGCGTGGATCCCGGTACCATCGCCCGGCCCATGAGTGATCGGCCCCATTTCTACATCACCACTGCGATCGCCTATCCCAACAACCGACCCGGACTGCACACCCTGTACGAGGTGATCGGGGCTGACGTCATCGCTCGCTGGCATCGCATGAATGGCCATGAGACGCGGTTCCTGACCGGCACCGACGAGCACTCCGTCAACATCGATGAGCGGGCGAAGGAGCTGGGCAAGGGCACACGCGAATTCGTGGACGAGATGGTGGGCTTGTTCCGGACCGCCGAGGATGCCCTCGGCATCGCCCCTGACCGGTTCATCCGGACCACCGACCCCGACCATTATCGCGCCTCGCAGGAGATGGTCCGCAGGGCGTACGCCAACGGCGATGTCTACCTGGGCACATACGAGGGCTGGTACTGCCCCAACGAAGGGTTCCGCAACACCAGCGACCTCATCGAGGATGCCAGCGGCGTTCATTGCCCCAACCACCCGGGAGTGGAGCTCCAGTGGCTCACGGAGCGCAACTGGTTCTTCCGCCTCTCGGCATACCAGGAGCGGTTGCTCGGATATTACGCGGAGCATCCCGACTGGGTCGCACCGGAGTACCGGCGCAACGAGATGCTCGGCTTCATCCGCCAGGGCCTTGAGGACATCTCCATCTCCCGCGAGACATTCCACTGGGGGATCCCGTTCCCGATCCGCGAGGATGGCCAGACAGCACAGCGAGAGGATGGCTCGTGGGACCCGGCCGCGGGCGTCATCTACGTGTGGTTCGACGCCCTCATCAACTACATCACGGGCGCAGGGTTCCCCGACGACCAGGAGTCGTTCGCCAGGTGGTGGCCCGCCGACCTGCACGTCATCGGCAAGGACATCAACCGCTTCCACACCATCATCTGGCCCGCGATGCTGATGAGCGCAGGGCTGCCGCTCCCGCGACGGGTCTGGGTGCACGGATGGTTGCTGGCACAGGGCGAGCGGATGAGCAAGAGTCGTGGCAACTTCCTGGAGCCCATGGACATGGTGGCGGCGCTGGGCCGGGATGGCGCGCGGTACGTGACTCTGCGCGAGGTCGCATTCGACAAGGACACCGACGTCTCCTGGGACAGCTTCGTGCGCCGATACAACGCGGACCTGGCCAACGACCTGGGCAATCTTGTCAATCGCAGTGTGTCCATGACCAATCGCTATCTGGACGGGGAGCGGCCGGCACCCGCATCAGGTGGCGTGCTGGGTGCCGCCTGGTCCGGAGTCTTCACCGCGTATGCCCGCCACATCGAGGCCTGCTTGCTCCATGAGGCCCTCGCCACCCTGTGGCGGTTCGTCGGTGCCGCCAATCGGTATGTCGATGCCCAGCAGCCGTGGACGCAGGCCAGGGCAGCCAGGACGGGTGACGCGGCCGCCATGGCGACGCTCCGCGACATCCTCGGAGAGCTGCTCGAGGCTTGCCGCGTGATCGGGCTCGCCGTTGCGCCGTTCATGCCCGACGCTGCGGAGCGGATCCTATCCCAGCTGGGCAACGAGTATCCGTATGCCGCGGATGGCAATGGTGGCCCGCTGCTGGGCGATGCCGCGGCCTGGGGGGCCGCGCCCGATCAGCCCGCCAGGGTCACGGCAGCCGTACCCATCTTTCCTCGCCTCGACTCCGAACCGGCCTGACGGGTCACTCAGGATCGAGGCAGCGGGTAGCGTTTCTGGAGGCCCAGCAGGTCTCCGGCGCCGAGGGTGAAGGCTGAGTCATCGCAGGGTCCGATGGCTTCGCTCATGGTCAGGTTCGGGTGGTTGCTCTCGGCGACATGGCCCAACCCGAACACATGGCCGAACTCGTGGGTCGCAACCGATCGCAGCATGATCCGGCTGCTGCAGTCGGCCAGCGTGGTGGTCCACTTGAAATACCGCTTGTTGAACAGCACATCCGACTCGACCGCGGTATCCAGGGTGCCTCTCAGGACCTGGAATGTGGTGCAGGTAAGGCCCAGGTACCCGACCGGCAGGGAACCGAAGCCGACGACGCTCCTGTCGTCACTTTGGCATTCAGGATCCGGTCGGGGTGATTCGGGGACCAGACGACACCGGGCTTCCTGGTGGTGCGGCCGAGATACTTCGACCTGGCGCCGATGCGGTCCGGGATGCCGCAGACATTGCGGCCGCGGGTGATGGAGGCGACCGCGGACTTGAGCTGTCGCTCGGCCATGGATGTACTCAGTCCGGACGGTGTCGATCCGGACTGGAACGACCAGCGCCAGGGGGTCTTCCACTTCATCGACAGCAGGTGGTACGCGTCGTCATCGCACTCGGACTTGATACTGCTTGTGGTCGCGCTCGTCGTGGCCGGCGAACCGATCACCACCGGCTCGGGGACGCGGTGGGTGATGCCATCTGCGTCCGTCTCGAGGACCAGGTCGAGGCGCTCTCCGGACGCCATGACCGCGCTGGCCTCGACCCCGTAGCCGGCCGCCGGTGCCGCCACCATTACGCCCGCACCCAGGGCGAACGAATGGTCGGCAAGGGCGCCGCCGGCGTCGGCCGCGGCCGCTGGCGCTACACCCGCTACGGCAGTCCCTACCACAAGCAGGGACAGGCGCCAGGGGTGTCGCGGGGATCGCATCGGGCAATCGTGGACCAGGATGGCCGAACACGCTTTGGGACTTTGGTCCGGCCGTGGCTCGGGCGCACCATCAGGCCGCTAGCATCGCCCGTGTGCGACTCATCGACAGCCATGGCCACCTCCAGGCGGACCGATTCGCCTCGGACGCCGCGGACGTGCTGGCCGCGGCTCGGGTGGTCGGCCTCGAACGGTTGCTGGCGCCCGGCTGGGATCGGCCATCGTCGGTCGCGGGCATCGACCTGGCCCGGACCCTCGGCGTGGATACGTCTGTGGGAGTGCATCCACACCTCGCGCACAGCGTGACCGAGACCGACCGGACGGAACTCGCCTCGCTTGCGCGATCGCCGGAGGTCGTGGCGATCGGTGAGACGGGTCTCGACTACGACCGCGCGCTCTCGCCCCGGGATGTCCAGCTGGACAACCTGCGCTGGCACATCGCGCTCGCGTTCGACTCGGCCAAGCCGCTGGTGCTCCATTGCCGGTCGGCCAGGGGTGAACGGGACGCCCAGCAGGACCTGGTCCGGGAGCTCTCGATCGCGGGCGTCGGCGGAACCGCGTGGCACGATCGATTCGGAGGGCGCCCGCCCGCCGTGCTGCACTCCTTCTCGGGCCCGGTCGACTACGCCGAGGCCTGTCTCGCGATGGGTTGTGCGGTGAGCATCTCGGGCCTCGCCTTCCGGGCAGGGGAGGAGGTGACCGCTGAGGTGATACGACTGGTGCCTGCGGACCGCCTCCTGGTCGAGACGGATTCGCCGTACCTGTCACCCCCGGGTGCACCTCGTCGGCGCAACGAGCCGCGATGGGTGGAGGTCACTGCCCGTTGGGTCGCGGCGCAGCGCGGCATCGATCCCGGGCTACTCGGCGACGACCTGGTGACCGCCTATGACCGGACGTTCAGCCGGGCTCCACGCGCGCCCTGATGAGTTCCGCGCCCGAGTCGTCCGTCAACTGGAAGGCGGTGGCCGGGCCGTCCACCCAGTGACGTATCGAGACCACCGTCCGAGGCAGGGCGGAGCGCAGGTACTCGACCTCGTATCGGACGGGTGGGTTCGGCCCGGTGAGCGCTCCGGTGGCACTTGCCAGGATCTCGTCCATGATGTCCAGGTACGTGGCGTTGTTGACGTGGGCCATCGGGTCGAGGTCCCTGACCCCCACCACCCACGGTTCGACGGCCGAGTCGGGCGGGGCGGCCTGGAGGTGGACGCGGGAAGGCGCGAACGTCGGAGCCGCCTCGTGAAAGCCCTGCACGATGGCCTCGGGCACCCGGGTGGGACGACCCGCCCCATCCACGATGACCCAGTCGATGGTCGTGCGCCCCACGAGCCTGGCGTGATCGCCGACATGGACGAAGGTCTCCCGTCGGGCCCATACGCGCCGCAGGCCGGTGATGGTGGTGGTCATGTGGAGTGTCGAGCCGGAGTCCACGCCGTGTGTCATCTGCAGGTCTGCGAACCGCACCAGCCACGTCAGCCCGTGCAGGCGATACCAGTCGCGGTCGAAGCCAGCCGCAGTGCTGTGCTGCCAGGCCAGGTCCTGGACGGCTCGCAACAGGGCACTGGGCCGCATCGAGCCGCCCGCGTCGCACTCGTCGAAGCGCACGCGGTGGTTACCGGTGTGGACACGGTCGGAGTCCATGGCGAGATGAGCATGCCATCTCGCCGACCAGCTGACCTGCTGCCCGCAGCGCGGTTGCGGCGAGGACCGGGTCCGCGGCATGACCCGTCACGGCACCGGTGCTTCTGCGACCATCCAGTTCTCGCCGCCATCAGCGGCAAGCAGGGGAGGTCGGGAGCGATGGTGCGACTGTACGGTCCATTTCGACACTCGGGCAAGGATGCCTCGCGAGGTCACGTCCGAAGGCGGTACGCCCTGCCGCCGGTGGTGGCCCTCACACTCATCCTGATCCATCCTGTCGGTGTCATCACCGCCCAGAGCCCGGATCCCGACCAGGGCCTTGCGTCGCCCCTGACACCCGTGCCGTCCGCCTCGAGCGAAGCACCGGTGAGGTCCTCGCCCGTCCCGCTGGCGGGCGACCCGAGCGCGGACCTGTGGCTGCGCCAGAAGAACACGCTGATGCGCGTCGACGGCGTCACCGGTGCCCTCACAGGCACGATCGACGCGGCCGCCGAGCACTGTGATTGGCAGGCAACGTTCGGACCGTTCGATGGGGCGATGTGGCTGACCTCGACCGGCGCTCCCGGCTATGTCAGCCAGATGGACCAGGTCATGGGCGTCCAGGCTGATCCCGACGAGCGGTTCTGCGTCGGTCGGTTCCCCATCGACGGAGGACCGGCGCAGATCTTCCCGGTAGAGATCAAGCCGGATACCGGCCTGTTCGTCGGCGACGCGACGGGGATGGACGGCTCGCTGTGGCTGAGCGCCAGCACCCTGCCCGCCGACGGCGGCACGATCGGTCAAGGCAACACCGCCTTATACCGGCTCGATCCGACCGTGGGCACCCTGGAGAAGGTCGTACCAGGCGTTCTCGCCGTGACCGCGGCGAACGGCGAGCTGTACGTGGTGCATGACCCGAAGAAGTCGGGCTTCCTGCGCGCGGGTGTCATCCACGATGGCAGCGACCGCATCGAGGATGTCGACTTCGGGCTCAAGAAGTACGACTCGGTCGACGCGGTGGACGCCGGCGACGGCCTGGTCACCTTCGCGGGGGCCCTCTACGACAAGAAGGCCAAGACCTCGAGTGCCTGGGGTGCGACCCTCTTCTCGGTCGATCCTGCGACCGGTCGGACGTTCCGCTCCGCGTCCATGAAGCCCGGCGATGGAGCATTCGGGTCGGTCGTGCCGGACTCGAACGGTATCTTCGCCCTCGATCGGGACATCGATGGGCTGGCGTTCATCCCGGCCGTGGATGGCGCCAAGCCCAGACGTGTCGGGGAGCGCTGCAAGTCGGCCAAGTCGCCCGAGTCCGCCGGCTGTGACCTGCGGATCGTGGGCACCACGCCCGGTGCTGTCTGGGTCGCTCGCCAGTCCTGGGGCAAGCAGCGCAAGGACATCGTCGCGGTGTACGAACGATACGACCGTGCGACCGGCGAGCTGACGCAGTCGGTGGGGCAGGACACCATCGTCCCGGCTCCCTGAGCTCTGGCGCCGGACCCGAAGATGCCCGGCGCGCAGCGCGCGAGTCGGGTCCGAGTGCCGTTCGACTTGACAGCCGGCGGGCCCATCGGATAGCCTGTTGGCACTCTCACCGTGAGAGTGCTAATCCAGCAGCAAGCGGCCTGAACCGTGCAGGCCCAGGGGCTCACCGCCGGCGCGCCACGAGACGTGACGGCGCGAACGGGCGGCCCCGGAGCACGGCATCTCAGGCACGCACACCAGTGACCAGGAGGAACCGCGTTGGCGACCGCCACTGCGACCAAGCTTCGCCCCCTGGGCGATCGGGTCGTCATCCAGCCCACAGCCCGCGAGGAGATGACCAAGAGTGGCATCGTCCTGCCGGACACCGCGAAGGAGAAGCCCCAGGAGGGCACCATCATCGCGGCAGGTCCCGGTCGTCTGAACGATGAGGGTGCCCGCGAGCCGATGGACGTCAAGACCGGCGACAAGGTCCTGTACGCCAAGTACGCAGGCACCGAGTTCAAGGTCGACGGCGATGAGTATCTCATCGTCAGCCAGAAGGACATCCTGGCTGTCGTCGAGGACTAGTCCCGACACAGGCCGCTGATCGGCCGGACCCTGCGGGGGCCGGCCGACCGCGTGCCCGCGACCAAGCCAGACACGAAACGAGGAACCGATCGTGGCCAAGCAACTGATCTTCGATGAGACGGCTCGTCGCTCGCTCAAGCGGGGTGTCGACAAGCTCGCCGATGCGGTCAAGGTGACCCTGGGTCCCAAGGGCCGCAACGTGGTGCTGGACAAGAAGTTCGGCGCCCCCACCATCACCAACGACGGCGTGACCATCGCTCGTGAGATCGAGCTGGAGGACGCCTTCGAGAACATGGGCGCCCAGCTCCTCAAGGAGGTCGCGACCAAGACCGACGATGTCGCCGGTGACGGCACCACCACCGCCGTGGTGCTGGGCCAGGCGCTCGTGACCGAGGGCCTCAAGAACGTCACCGCTGGCGCCAACCCGATGATCGTCAAGCGTGGGCTCGACAAGGGTGTCGAGGCCGTCGTCGCGGAGCTCCAGAAGAACTCCCGACCGGTCTCGACCCGTGACCAGATCGCGGCCGTGGCAGCCATCAGCGCCGCCGATCCGGAGGTCGGCGAGCTGATCGCCGAGGTCATGGACAAGGTCGGCAAGGACGGTGTCATCACGGTCGAGGAAGGTCAGTCGATCGGCCTCGAGAAGGAATACACCGAGGGGATGCAGTTCGACCGGGGCTACATCTCGCAGTACTTCGTGTCCAATGCGGATCGCATGGAGGCGGTCCTCGAGAACCCCGCCATCCTCATCACGGACAAGAAGATCAGCAGCATCCAGGAGCTCCTGCCGGCCCTCGAGAAGGCCGTCGCCGTGGGCAAGCCGCTGTTCATCGTGGCCGAGGACATCGACGGCGAGGCGCTCGCGACCCTGGTCGTGAACAAGCTGCGGGGCACCGTCTCCGTGCTCGCCGTCAAGGCCCCCGGCTTTGGCGACCGGCGCAAGGAGATGCTGCGCGACATGGCCATCCTGACGGGTGCCCAGGTCATCAGCGAGGAAGTCGGCCGCAAGCTCGACTCCGTCACCGCCCGAGGACTTCGGTGGCGCGCGTCGCGTCGTGTCGACCAAGGACGACACGACCATCGTGGATGGCGAGGGCGACAGCGACAAGATCAAGGCCCGCATGGGCGAGATCAAGGTCCAGGTCGAGGAGACCACCTCGGACTACGACCGCGAGAAGCTCCAGGAGCGCCTCGCCAAGCTGGCCGGCGGCGTCGCCGTCATCAAGGTCGGCGCGGCCACCGAGGTCGAGCTCAAGGAGAAGAAGCACCGCATCGAGGATGCGCTCTCGACCACGCGAGCCGCGGTCGAGGAGGGTCTGGTCGCCGGCGGCGGCACGGCGCTGCTGCAGGCACTCCCCGCGCTCGACTCGCTCAAGCTCGAGGGTGACGAGATCATCGGCGTCACCATCCTGCGCCGTGCGCTGGAGGCACCCATCCGCCAGATCGCGGAGAACGCCGGTCAGGAGGGCTCCGTCATCGTGGCGGCCGTCCGCGGCAAGGCCCTCGGCCAGGGCTACGACGCGCTTCGTGGCGAGTACGGCGACCTGTTCGACAAGGGCATCGTGGATGCCGCCAAGGTGACACGGTCGGCGCTGCAGCACGCAGCCTCGATCGCGGGCATGGTCCTGACCACCGAGACCCTGGTCACCGATCTGCCCGAGAAGAAGGAACCCGCAGCAGCTGGTGGCCACGGGCACGACGACTACTAGTCGCTCCTGTTGTCCAACTGGGGCCCGGGCAGGTTCACCTGCCCGGGCCTCCTGCTACCCGGCCGAGGCGATCCGACGGCTCCGACGGGGCCATCTGCAGCACACACGTATGCATCCGGCAGGGTCATCCGGTCCCGTGACCATCGGCTGATGTCGCCAGAACGCACCGTCCCGGACCATGCCCGGGACGTCACACCTGTCCCCGACGTCGACGCCACACGGACGGCTGAGCGTCCGTCGACCGGAGGTCTGTCAATGAAGGACCGTCCACTCCCTGTCGTTGCGCTGACGCTGCTGGCCGCGGGCCTCGGCGCCGCCACCCTCGTGGCCGGGATGGCCCTGACCGGTGTCTCGCAACTGGGCTTCCTGCTGGGCGACGGCCGGAACTCGACACTCGCCAGTCTCTTCGGGGTCGCCCAACTCGTCGTCGGTGTCTCGAGCCTGGTGCTCGCCTTCGGCTTCTGGTTGCAGCGATCATGGGCGTGGGGTCTGGGGTTAGCGGTCTTTGGCCTGAGCCTCGTCATCGATGTGCTCTGCCTGGCCGCGAGCGTCGCGAGCATCGGCAGCATCATCTTCCTGGCCGCGGTCGCGGTGCTGGTGGTCTGGTACCTCTACCAGCCCAAGGTCAAGGCCCTGTACGGCCGCTGACCGAACCCAGTCTGGGTTGACCTGGCGCCCGGTCGGCTCGCAGGGCGCCTCGGGCGCTGCATGGCGCGCCGGGACGGGACGGCACGCGCGCCCAGTAAGGACCCAGCCGGCACTCGCCCGGACGGCGGAGCCCACTAAACTGGGCAGCCATGGTCTCCGGCTGGATCCACGTCATCACCGGCTGCATGTTCAGCGGCAAGACCGACGAGCTGCTCCGACACCTCCGGCGGGCGGAGATCGCGGGCCGTCGGATCGTGCTCATCCGACCGACCGTCGATGACCGGACGCCGGACGGCGCGGTCGCGTCGCGGAGTGGGGTGGCGTTCGCGGCCCGGACGGTAGATGACTCGTCGGGCATCCCGGCGATCGTGAGCGCCGAGCGCGCGTCGCTGGTGGCCATCGACGAGGCACAGTTCTTCGACCCGGGCTGCCTGCGATCTGCGAGATGCTGGCGGAGGAAGGCAGGAGCGTGCTCGTCTCCGGACTCGACCAGGACTTCCTGGGTCGGCCCTTCAATGCGATGCCGGTGTTGCTCGCCCTGGCCGACCAGGTCACCAAGCTGACCGCAATCTGCACCGTGTGCGGTGAGGACGCGACCCGCACCCAGCGGATGGTTGCAGGTCGCCCGGCGGCCGAGGACGACCCGCTCATCGTGGTCGGGGGCATGACCGATGACCGCTACGAGGCCCGATGCCGCGCCCACCACGTCATCGGCGCCCCTCGCGGACAGCAGCCATTGCCGCTGGGGCTGGCCACCCTCGCCTGACGTGCCGATCCAGGCACGTGTGGCACCCTCTGATGGACCCCCCGGACTTGACGGTCAGGGGTAAGGTCGGGGCCATCCGGGACCCGATCCGACCGCAGACTTGTGCTGTCACGCCATGGGTCGCACGGGAGGGAGGTCGCGCAGTGGTCGGGGCTCTGGTCTCGAATTTGAGCCGCCTTGTTGCGCTCATGGTGATGGCCGTGATGCTCGGTGGCGTCACGACCCTGGCCCAGGCGCCAACGCCCTCAGCCATCGACGATCCCTCGACCGGCTCGGGGAACCCGGAGCCCGCGACGTGTGAGCACCAGGAGTCCGTGGTCCAAGGGGGCGGCGCCGGACGCCCATCCATCGCGTCACGGACCGGCACGGATACCATCCTCCTCGACGGCTCCCGGCAGGATCAGGTCGGGACGGACCGACCGGGTTCGGCAGGCTGTCGGGCGCCGGTCGTCCGGTTCAAGGATCCGTTCACTGGCAGATCCAACCAGCTCTATGTGGTCGAGGACGGCGGCGAGGACGGGCCGCTGGACATCCTGCGCACACTCTGGGGCGAGGTCGACCTCAGCCGGGCGCAAGCACGCCGCCTGCAGCAAACAAAGCGGGTGCTCGTGGCAGGGGACCGCATGAAGGTGCTGAAGGCGGGTCGCTACCATGTCGTCTGCGTGGAGCTGGCCACGGATCCCTGCCCGGTGACAGTATCCATATCGCCACCGACATCATGGGCGACCCCACGCGCCGGATCCCGTCTTCGGTGACGCGACCGGCCAGTGCTCTCGCCAACATCCGCGACCTGGCGACCCTGTACGTCGAGGACCACGGGGCGCGCGCCCTGTCGAGTGACTTGTCGAGCGGGACCTACTACACGGGCGCCGCCCGCTTTGCGGTCAGGCTGGACGGGAGGGATGCGTGTTTCCTCCTGCCACGGGCTGCAGTGGGCAAGGACTTCCGACCCGTGACCTATCGGCCGGGTGACCAGGGTGATTACGATTCCGGCGGTCTCGGCGCGGCACCGGGGCTGCTATCTACCAGTGGCACATTCGGATGGATCGCTGAGTGCGTCGAGCAGGTTCTCACTCATGAGCCGCTGGTGCTCGATGAGGTCGAGGTGGCGCGTTCCACGGATCGGGTGACCATCTCCTTTGGCGCGAGCGACACGGACCTCGACCTGATCGGCGACTTCATCGATGACGCTGGCGACGAGGATGGGGTGGCGCTGGGATCGGTGACCTTCACCCTCCTTGAGGATGGGCAGCAGGACGAACAGGCGCGACCGCTCGAAATCTGGGTCGCGGGTGGTCGGATCCACATCTCGTTCCCCGTCGGCCTCAAGGCCTACGGGTACCACGCGCTCCGCGACGTCCGGATCCTGCCCACTGGAAATGCCGTCCTCGACGACATCCTCGACGAGGCAGCGCCGGCGATCGGGCGACGGCTCAACCCCACCGTGGTCGATGCAACGGCCGGCCGGATGCAGGGTGACCACGAGTGCCAGGATCGCCCTGGCACCGCCGCCTGACCGTCGGTGCCGCCGCGCGGTCACTCTCGATCGAGGTGACACGCGAGACTTGCTAGCATCGGTCGGTGACAGAGCACCGGCAGGATTTATTCGACTGGCCCGACTTGCCGCCTCCACCCGAGCCACTCCCTGAGCCCGACATGGAGGATGCCGGCGAGGAGGTGCCGGATCCCAGGGTGCCGTCGAAGCGCTCCCGCAAGCGTGTCGCGAAGGTAGTGGACGCCGCTGCTGCAGATGCGGAGGAAGCGGCATGGTTCTCCGCGGTGGCGAGCGTCGGTCGGGAGGGTCCTGCACGTCCGCATGCCGCATCCACAGGGGACGCACTCGGTCCGGAGGCACTCGCGGAGCGCATCGTCAGCCGACTGAACCCGGAGCAGGCTCGCGCCGTCACGACCACCGACGGTGCTTTGCTCATCCTGGCGGGTGCCGGATCGGGCAAGACACGGGTGCTTGCCCACCGCATCGCGTACCTCATGGGCGTGAAGGGTGTGCGGCCATGGCAGATCCTGGCGGTCACGTTCACCAACAAGGCTGCCAACGAGATGCGCGAGCGGATCCTCGGCCTGGTCGGGGAACCGGGTCGGGAGGTCGCCATGGGTACGTTCCACTCGCTCTGCGCTCGAGTCCTCCGGCGCCATGGCGCCGCCATCGGTATCGATCAGCGGTTCACCGTCTACGACACGGATGACCAGACCGGAGTCATGAAGCAGGTGCTGCGTGACCTGGAGCTCCAGGGCACGGGTGAACTGCGGCCGGCCGCCGTGCTCTCGGCGGTCAGCCGCTGGAAGAATGACCTGATGGACCCGACGGCGGCCACATCCGCCGCCCAGGGCTACATGGAGCAGGTATATGCGCGTGCGTACGCCCGGTATGCCGCACGACTCAAGGAGGCCGGCGCGCTCGACTTCGATGACCTGCTCAACGAGGCGGTCCGCCTGTTCGACGAGGCGCCCGCCGTGCTGGCCCACTACCAGGACCGCTGGCGCTATCTCCACATCGACGAATATCAGGACACCAACCGGGCGCAGTACCTGTGGGTCCGTCAGCTGGCCAAGCGCCATCACAACCTGGCCGTCGTTGGCGACGATGACCAGAGCATCTACTCCTGGCGGGGCGCGGACCTGCGCAACATCCTTGACTTCGAACGCGACTATCCCGACGCCGTCGTGGTCAAGCTGGAGCAGAACTATCGCTCCACGCAGCTCATCCTCGATGCGGCTCACGCGGTCGTGTCCCGTAACGAGGACCGCACGGACAAGAAGCTGTGGACCCAGAACCCGCGGGGCGTGCTCATCGAGCGCTTCGAGGCCGACCGCGAGGACGAGGAGGCGGAGTGGATCGCCCGCCAGGTGGAGGCGCTCGTCGCCGGCCGCGGCTCCGCGGGATCCGTGCTGGCCCGCCGGGCGGATGACGGTGATGACCACCCGTATCGCCTCCAGGACATCGCGATCATGTACCGCACGAACGCCCAAAGCCGGGCGATCGAGGAGTCGTTCCTCCGCTATGGCCTGCGATACCAGTTGGTGGGTGGTACCCGCTTCTATCAGCGACGTGAGGTCAAGGATGCCCTCGCGTATCTCCGCACCCTCCGCAATGACCACGATGTGGCGGCGTTCGAGCGCATCCTCAACGTGCCCGGCCGGGGCATCGGGGAACGGACCATGGAGCAGGTCCGCGAACTTGCGGCGTCACGAGATGGCGATGTCTGGGGTGCATTGCGGGCCGCGGCGGCAGGGTCGGGTGACCTGGCCACACGAACGCGCACGGCCATCGGCGGCTTCGTGGCGGTCATCACTCGTCTCAGGGCCCGGATCGGCTTGCTGGCGTTGCCGGAGCTGCTGGACCTGGTGCTGGAGGAGACGGGGTACCGGCAGATGCTCATGGATGGCTCGCAGGATGGCGAGGACCGCTGGGCGAATCTCCTGGAATTACGCGAGGTCGTCGACCGATATGCCGACCTGGAGCCCGAGGACGCCCTCGACCGGCTGCTCGAGGAGACGGCCCTCGTGGCCGACCAGGATGCCTATGCGGCAGGCTCCGACGCCGTGACGCTCATCACGATGCACGCGGCGAAGGGCCTCGAGTTCGATGTCGTGTTCATCGCGGGCATGGAGGAGGGCATCTTCCCCCACAGCCGGGCACTCGACGACCCGCGCCAGATGCAGGAAGAGCGACGGCTCGCGTACGTCGGCCTGACACGCGCCCGGCACCGCCTCTACCTGACCCATGCCGCGCAGCGGGCGACCTGGGGCCGGGGAGGGTTCTCGGTTCCATCCCGGTTCCTGATGGAGATCCCGGAAGACTTGATGCATGGACCACGACTCGTGGTCCAGGACGAGGACGACAGCCAGCTGCCGGACGATGAGCGGGCCGGCTTCCTTGACTCGATCCTCTCGGGCCGTACTCGCGGCGCTCGTGCATTCGGAGGTCGGACGACGGCAGGATCGGTGGGTCCGCGGCGATTGCCGCCTGGGGGTGGTCTGGTCGTGCCGCCGGGAGCGCCACGCGCCGGGGAGGCGTTCCGCCCGTCGCGTGACCTGACAGCAAGACGGGAGTCGTATTACGGCACGGTGCCCACGGGTGCCAGTTCCGCGCCATCGACTCCGAAGGCTGCGGTCACCCGTGCGGTGATCCCCGGGGAGCGCCACTACCGCGACGGCGATCGCGTCCGTCATGCCCGGTTCGGGGAGGGGACCGTCGTCTCGTCCAAGCTGACCCGCGACGACGAGGAGGTCACCGTCGCGTTCCCGGACCCCGGGGTGGGCATCAAGCGGCTGCTGGCCAGCCTCGCGAACCTGGAACTCCTTGCCTGAACGCCAGCGAACACGGGTCGGTGGTCGGCGATCCCTGCCCCATTGAGGTGGGGAAGGTCTCCCCAACAGATCGCGCTTCTTGCCCGCCAGACATGAAACCCGGTGTTCGTGGTGCCCGTCTGGGCCGCAGAGTGTCGCCGCGACCCTTGATGTCGCTCAGGACGGCAAGTGAGCAGCACGTCGGTTGGCATCCGGCCCATTCCACGCTGGTTCGCAGCCGGGTCGCTCACAGTGAGGCATCAAGGAGGCCCGATTCGAGCCCCACGGGTCGGCGTGCGACGCCGTGCCCGTGGCCTGACGCGCTCAACCAGGAGTTTCATGTCCCCTTGGCAAACCGCCGCTCGGCAGGCGCGCCCCGGCATCACGTCGCGGCTCTCGACTATTCGTCCGAGACGTCAGGGACGTCCACCACCGGGACAGTCGATGGGCGGGCAGGTACCGAAGCGCCCGGAGGCCCGGATGCGCCCGGAGGCCCCGAAGCGCTCGGTGACATGCTCCCGTCCGGGAACTGGAGGCCTTCGGGATGGTCGGGGCTGCCCGGCAACGGCAGCCGGTCGGTGATGTCGTAGAAGTCGTAGATGTGGTCGTTGTCCGGCCAGTCGAACGAGCGGTCCGGGAGTGGCGGCAGGTCCGCCCCGAAGTAGGCACTCAGGATGCCCCGGAAGGTATTGACATGGGTGTGGTCGACGGGGAAGAAGTCGGCCGCCTGCTCCGGCAGGTAGTACGCCCCCAGGACTCCGAATCGGATACCCAGGCGCGAGTTCGTGGGGTCCACGCAGTCGACGTTGCGGCACAGGAACGGCCCTTCGTCACCCACGATGACCACGATCGGGTCGCTCGCCGGTGGGCCGGCAAGGAGCGCCGCGACGGTCTCCTTCACCTGCGCGTTCGCGAACCGCAGCTGATCGGCGTACAGCTGCGCTTCCGGTTTCACTTCGGCGGTCGCCTTGACCACCGGGTTCCCGTCGGCGTCGAACACGTACGGTGGATGCGGCAGCAGGACATGTGCGAACACGAACTTGCGGCCCGGCACGGATGGCAGCCGTTGGAGCTGCCGGAACTGGTACAGGATCCGCGCCCAACCAGGTCGCCGACTCCGTTCGCGCGGAGACAGGGAGCCTCGCCGCCGACTGGCCGTTCATCGAAACCACCGGCCGCATTCGACGTCGTCGTCGTCAATATCATCGCCCGCATCATCATCGAAATGGCCGCACCTCTCGTCGATGCGCTCGCGCCTGCGGGCCGCCTCATCCTCTCCGGCGTGATAGGGGAGCGCGAGCAGGAAGTGAGCGAGGCCATCACCGCTGCCGGTGCTGCCGTCGCATCCGTGCGCGCGATGGGCGACTGGCGCTGCATTGAAGCGGTGCGCGCATGACCCGGCGCTTCCACGTCGATCCCGGCGTCGTTGCGGGCGATCGCGCCGGAGATCGGTGCTCCTCTTGCGCACCGCCTGGCGACCGTGCTCCGCCTCCGTCCCGGCGACGAGATCATCCTCTTCGATGGTGCCGGTGAAGACGTGCGCCTCCGAGCTGGACGACGTTACCGGGAAGCGCATCACGGCCTCGGTCATCGAGCGCACTCCCGGTCCGGCGGAGCCGCGCACGAAGGTGCATCTCTACCAGTCGATCACCAAGGGCGAGCGTTTCGAATGGCTGCTCGAGAAGGCCACCGAGATCGGCGTCGCGAGCGTCACACCGCTGGTCACCGCCCGCTCCGTCGTGAAGCCCGCATCCGGCGGCAATCGCGCCGACCGCTGGACCCGCATCGTCGTCGAAGCTGCCGAGCAGTGTGAGCGCAGCGCCGTCCCCGCGATCGGCGACTCTGCGCCGATCGATGAAGCCTTGCGCGCCGCATCCGGCGTTATCCTCCTGCCGTACGAAGCCGCCGGTCACGCCGCGGAGAGTGTTGCGGCGTCGCTCGCGCGGCGCATCGATGACGTCTTTGCGCTCGAGGCCGTCAGCATCTTCATTGGACCGGAAGGCGGCTACGAGGCAGAAGAGGTCGATCGCGCCAGGGCCGCCGGCGCCGAGATCGTCACGCTGGGAAGCCGCGTCCTCCGTTCCGAGACCGCCGGTCTCGTCGCCGCCACGCTGGTCATGCAGGCGCTCGGGGAACTCGGCTGAGACTCAGTTCATCGGCGTGCCGCCGCTGACGTTCAGCGTCTGTCCCGTCACCCACGCCGCCTCGTCCGACGGCGAAGTACACCACGGCGTTCGCGATATCTGCCGGTGTGCCCTGACGTCCCAGCGCGATCGACCGCACGGCCGCCTGCTTCATTGCGCTGGCCTCGGAGCGATAGCGCGTCGCCATGTGCCCGAACGTGCCGTCCATCATGTCGGTGTCGACGGATCCCGGCGCGACGCAGTTCACCGTGATCCGGTGCGGTGCCGCTTCGAGCGCCAGCATCTGCGTCAGCCCGATGATCCCCCACTTGGTCGCGCAGTACGCGCCGTATTGCGGATACCCCTGCCGCCCCGCCGCCGACGAGATGTTGATGATCCGTCCACCCTGCTTCGCGTCGACCATGCTCCGCATCACGCGGCTCGTCAGCAGATAGACGGCGTTCAGATTCACATCCACCACGTCGTACCACTCCCGGTCGTCGATCTCCCACAGGTTCTTCTCACCGCAGTACGCCAGTCCCGCGTTGTTCACCAGCACGTCGATCCGTCCGAGCGCCGCCAGCGTCTCGCCGACCGCGCGCTCGCACTCGGCCGGCTTCGTTAGGTCCGCATCCATACCCAGCGCGCGCCCGCCCGCCGCTTCGATCTCCTTCGCGACCGACTCAGCGCCGCGCCAGCCGATCGCCTTCTCGTCATTCCGGATACGCGTCCGCACTCCTCGGCGACCCGACCGCCACCACGTGCGCGCCCTGCGCCGCCAGCCCCAGCGCGATGCCGCGTCCGATACCGCGGTGCCGCGCCGCGCCCGTGACCACAGCGACCTTGCCTTCAAGCGTCATGTTTCCATCCCTCACGTTCGATCTCGTACCGCCGTCAGTGGTTGTGCAGGTGTAGAGAGCCCGTCTCGCGCTTCGGTACGCTCGCGTGCGTAGCGATCCATCATCCCCGGTTCGCCCGGGTCGATGTGAATGTTCACCACCGCGCGCCCGGGATCCGTCCGCTCATGTCGTGCTCGAAGTGCTCGACCAGCAGATGCGCCTCGCTCACCGTCAGCGCCGGCGGCACCAGCACGTGCACGTCGATGTAGATCTCGCGTCCCGACTTGCGTGTCCGCAGCGCGTGATACCCCAGCGTCCCGTGCTCCTCGTGCGTCAGGCACTCTTCGATGACGCGCAGCGTCTCGTCCGGCAGCGCCGAATCGACCAGTTCGCTCAGCGCCGAGCGCAGAATCCCTGCTGCCGTCCAGAACAGGTACGCGGCCAGCAGCATTGCCACGATCGGGTCGAAGATGTGCTGCCCGGTCGCGCCCACCAGCAACAGGCCCGCTCCCAACTGCCGCCGCCTGCACGACGTTCGTCATCAGGTGCCGCGCGTCCGAAGCGATCGCGACCGACCCGCTGATCCGCGCTGCCCGACGCGCGTACGCCGCCACGCCGATGTTCACCGCCGCCGTGATGCCGACGCCGATCAGCGAGGGCAACACCACGATCTCGACGTCATCCGCCAGCGCGCGCCGGATCGCCGCGACCGCGATGAATATCGCGCCGCCTGCGATCAATCCCGCCTGCGAGACTGCCGCCAGGCTCTCGGCCTTGCCGTGTCCGTACGGATGCTCCTCGTCCGCGGGCTGCATCGCCAGCCGGATCGTGAAGAACGCCAGCCCCGAAGCCAGAACGTCTTCGCCGCTGTCCACCCCATCGCCCAACAGCGCGATCGATCCGAACGCCAGCCCCAGGCTCACTTTCAGCGCCATCAGCACGGCGTTCGAGACAACGGCGAGAATCGCCGCGCGGATCGCGATATCCGTCTGCGAGAACCATCGCCGGGCGGACGAGATCGTCGGCATCAGCCGCAGGATACCGTCATGCCCCGTCGCCGGTGTGGTCGGTTGAATGCCCGCCGCCGCCAATACAGCGAGACCAAGCGCCCGCCGCGCCGCCTCATCGCGCATCACCGTTGGCGCCACGACCGCGCGCGCGCCCGCGGCCTCGACTCCGGCTGCGTCAGAGGCATCCGCTTCGTCAATCACGAGCGCGTCGATGAGAGGACGATAAATCTCCGCAACGCCCGCCACGCCGACCTCGTAACCGAGGCCCTCCATCATCTCGCCCGCAGGCGGCTGCAGCGATCGCCCGCCGATGATCGAGCTGACAGCCACCCGCGGCACTCGCGACGAAGCGATCGCCTCTCGCACGCCGGGAACCGAGAGGATCGGCAGGATGCTCCCGATGGGGTTGCTCGGCGCGATGAAGATCGCTTCTGCGCCGACGTGATCGCCTCGATCACGCCGGGCGCGGGCCGTGCCGCCTCCGCTCCCTCGAACCGCACACCGCGCACGACATCCGCGCGTGCCGCTGCACGAGGTAGGTCTGGAATGGCACCTCGCCGGCATCGGTCGTCACTACGGTTCGCACCTGGTCGTCTGACATCGGTAGCAACCGCACGCCTACGCCGTACGCCCACGCGATGTCCGCCATGATCTCGCTCAGCGTTCGCCCCTCGGCCAGCAGCTTCGTGCCGGTGCAGGTGCGTCGCCAGGTCGCGGTCGCCGATCTGGAACCACGTGCGCGTGACCAAGCGCGCGAGCGACTCCAGCCATCGGAACGTGTCCCCGCGAAGCCCCCAGCCGCGCTCCTCATCGACCTCTCCCGCCAGCGCGTACGTCACGATGTCCGGATCGGGCGAGACGTACAGTCCGTGAAACCACGCGTCATCTGCCGTGTTGATGATCGCCGTCACGTGTTCGGCAGGCACCACGACGTCAGCGCGCGCAGAAAAGCGCGATCCGCCGACGCCCCGCAGAGCACCGTGATCACAGCGTCCGCCGGCATCAAACGGCGACAGCCTCGCGCTCGCGCCCGAGCAACTCGCGGCTCAAATCGTCCAGGTCGGACTGCTCGCGCTCGGCGCGTGTCCACGAGGAACAGCAGCGGGAAGGCGAGCGCCGCCGTGATCACCGCGAACGTCACGAACATCGCCCGCAGCCCGTACTGGTCCGCCACCAGGCCACCGATCGGCTCGCAGACCGCCAGCATGCCGCTCTGCACGACGCTCTGCACGGAGAGAATGGTCGCTCGCCGGGAACTCACGATGCGGTTGTTGATGTACGTCGACATGATCGGCGGCGTCAGCCCCGCTACCACGCCGATGCCCAGGAACGCCGAAGCCGCCCAACCGTAGTCGATGCCTGCGAGCGCGAGGTTGGCGATGATCAGCATCACGGGCAGCGCGAAGAACGCGCCGCGTTGCCCCATCCGTGCCACGAACTGGTACGCCAGCAGCGCTGCCACGATGCCGCCGGCGCGCACCGGCGCCTGCCACAATCCCAGATCTCCCGTTGCCACGCCGTGATCGTTCAGGAACGGCTGCTGGAAGATCAGCGGCGTGAACGTCGCCATCCAGATGACGCCGCTGAACAGGATGATGTACCGCAACGACGCGTGTCGCCACACGTCGCTGACGCCATGCACCAGCGTCTGCAGGTAGCGCTCCGACGTCTCCTGCATCTCCTGCTTCGCCTCGTGCATCGAGAACGCGATCGGCACCGCCAGCAACGCAATGCCCGGCGCTCAAGACGATTGCGAACGAGTAGCTCGTCGCTTCCGCGATCGGCGCGCCGATCAGGATCGCAAGCAGCACGCTGAACGAGCGCAGCGCCGTCAGCCGGCTGTTGATCTTGTGGAACTCCTCTTCGCGTCCCGTCGCCTTCAGGCTGTCGTAG
>CAVXDU010000011.1:0-18867 GCA_963760625.1 uncultured Chloroflexia bacterium | reverse complement strand
TGGTTCGATCTGGACAGCGAGGTCCATCTGCGATGGCCCCTGGACCAGACCACGATCGCATTCCCAGCCCTGTGGTCGGGCTTGCTGCTTGTATGGGCTGGTTTGGTCTGGCTGGCAGCCGCGACGCTGGTGGCGGAGCGCCTGACCCGCCTCCTCGTCGGTGCGCTCGGCGTATTCCTGCTGTTCATGTCCCTGGATGAGATGCTGACATGGCACGAGCATCTCCAGTACTGGACCGGAATCAGATGGTGGGTCCTGTACGCGCCACCAGTGGCGCTGATGGCCGTAGTGGTGGTGATCCTCCTCCCGCGGCTATGGAGAATCGACCGGCGGGGCGATGGTGCTGGTGAGCGGCGTGCGCCGCATGGGGATTTGCGCAAGTACTCGAATAGATCCAGTGGGATGGCGAGGTGAAGATCCCCGAATAGGTGCTACTGATGGTGCGCGAGGAGCTCGGCGAGGCGACCGGATCGATCCTGTTCGGCCTCGCGGGAGTGAGTGTGGTCAAGACGTTGAGAGTCTGGCCGGTCCCCGATGCTCCGATCCGATGTAGCCCCCCCTTGGTCACCATGGATTCAGACGACGGTCAGAGGACGTCGACGTTGGCGCGGTGTTGCCCGCCGGTGGAGCCGGTGAGCGTCTGGCGCACGGCGTTGCGCAGGTCGACGATGCGCCGGGCGTGCGCCACGACCGGCGCCAGGTCCGTGGCCCGGTGGTGGGTGGCGATGACCACGCAGTCGGCCGCGGCGATGCGCTCGGGCGTGAGCGCCACCGAGGCGAGGCCCAGGGACGCCACCGCCGGCACGTGCGGGTCGTGGTAGCTGACGATCGGCGCCGTCGGCGCGCAGCAGCTCCACCAGCTTGAGCGATGGGCTCTCGCGCAGGTCGCCCACGTTGCCCTTGTAGGCCATGCCCAGGAGCAGGACCGGAGGCCCCCCGCAGCGAGCGGCCGGCGTCGTTGAGGGCCCGGGCGACGCGACTGACCGCGTAGTAGGGCATGCTCACGTTGATGCGCCCGGCCAGCTCCACGAACTCCACGTTGAGGTCGTAGGCCTTGGCCCGCCAGACCAGGTAGAAGGGGTCGACCGGGATGCAGTGGCCACCCAGACCGGGGCCGGGCCAGAAGGGCATGAAGCCGAAGGGCTTGGTGGACGCCGCCGCGATGGTCTCCCAGATGTCGATGCCCATGCGGTCGGCCAGGATGGCCAGCTCGTTGACGAGCGCGATGTTCACCGCCCGGAAGGTGTTCTCCAGGATCTTGGACAGCTCGGCGCTCTCGGGCGCTGGAGACGACGTGGACCGTCTCGCACACGAGGCCGTACAGCTCCGCGGCGCGGCGGGCGCACTCGCCGGTCATGCCGCCGACGACCTTGGGCGTGTTGCGCGATGCCCCAGCGCTCGTTGCCGGGGTCGACCCGCTCGGGGCTGAAGGCGAGGAACACGTCCGTCGCCCGACGCGTCGGCCCGCCGCGCTCCAGGATGGGCGCGATGACCTCGCGCGTGGTGCCCGGGTAGGTGGTGCTCTCGAGCACGACCAGGGCACCGGGGCGCAGGTTGGCGGCGGCCGTCGTCGGCGCCCGCGATGACGAAGGACAGGTCCGGGTTGCGGTGCTCATCGAGCGGCGTGGGCAGGCAGATGATGATCGCGTCGCAGGCCGCCAGGGCCGTCGGGTCGGTCGTGGCGGAGAGACGGCCGGCGTCCACCACGGCCGCCAGGGTGTCCGACGCGACGTCCTCGATGTAGGAGCGGCCCGCGGCGATGGCCTCGACCTTGCTGGGTCGAGCTCGAGGCCCACGACGTCGGTGCCCGCCTCGGCGAAGGCGGTCGCCAATGGCAGCCCGACGTAGCCCAGACCGATGATGCCGACGCGCCCCACGGGCCGGGACGATAGCATGGGCGGCTTTGCTCTGAGCACCTTCCACTGCTGGAGGTCCCACCGCGTTCGCGGGGTCTATTCACGTCGACATGGGACGCGACCCACTGGACACCGTTACGATGCAGGTCATGTCAGCAGACGGGACCACCCGACCCAGCGGGAGGCGAACGCATACCCGCGCCAACTTGCGGTTTCACGCTCGTGCGGCGTCTCTGGAAATGGTCCTTGGTACACTCGCCCGGCCTCGCCGGGCCTACATGCACAGGGCGACCGGCCGGTGACCCCGATGGGCTGGGTGCCGGGCGTCCTTGGGTGCACAGGATAAGGAG
This sequence comes from uncultured Chloroflexia bacterium, assembly GCA_963760625.1. Lineage (GTDB taxonomy): Bacteria > Chloroflexota > Limnocylindria > Limnocylindrales > CSP1-4 > JAFMJV01. Next base: position 16,661 of record CAVXDU010000011.1, on the reverse strand, counting down.
CGGCCATTTGGAAGCCCTTGGGAATGGCCGCGCCGCGAATGTCCTCATCACGGCAGCCGGCCGACGCACGACGCTTGTGCGTGCCTTCGGCGACGCAGCGCACACCCGGAAGGGACGGGTCTTCGCGGGTGACGTGGACGCGCTCGCGCCGGCCCTGCTGCAGGCCGACGTCGCTGTGCGGACGCAACGGACCGACGATCCGGGTTATGTCTCGGACCTGCTTCGGGCAGTGGCCGAGCATTCGATCTCGCTCGTGGTGCCGACCATCGATCCCGACCTGTCCGTGCTTGCGGACCGCCAGGAGTCGTTCGTGGCGCTTGGCTGTCGGGTCGCTGTCTCGTCGCCGTCGTTCGTCCGCATCGCACTGGATAAGCACGAAACCGGCGTCACATTCGGAGCTTCAGGAATCGCCGTACCGACGACCTGGCTGCCTGCAGCCGTGGCGCAGAACGTACTCCCCGAGCGCGTCTTCGTCAAGCCGCGGCGAGGCAGCGGCAGCCTGGATGTCTATGAGGTGCGGCGCGACCAGCTCGGATCGATCGCTTCCCCTCGTACCAGACCCGATCGTGCAGGAAGTGCTCTCGGGGCCGGAAGATGCACGATCGATGCGCTGCTGGACTTCGATGGCCACCCGATCCACTACGTCCCTCGTCGCCGGATCCGCACCCTCGGCGGTGAGTCCGTCCAGGGCGTCACACTGGACCACGACGCAAGCCTCGAGGGGTGGATCGAGCGCCTGCTCAACCTGTGCGCCTCGCTTGGAGCCATCGGGCCACTGACACTGCAGGCCTTCCTGACGCCAGGAGGCCCGGTGCTCACCGAGGTCAACGCCCGGTTCGGCGGAGGATTCCCGCTCGGCCTGGCCGCAGGGGCCGAGTATCCCGCCTGGCTCCTGGACATGGTTGACGGTCAGCAGGTGCGGCCTCGCCTGGGGGAGTACGAATCCGGGGTGTTCATGACGCGATACCACGTGGAGCACTTCACGCGCCAACCCACGTGGTGATCCGCGGCATCGCGTTCGACATGGACGACACCCTGTACCACGAACGCGACTACGTTCGAAGCGGGTTCTCGGTCGTGGCAGCCATGGCGGCCGATGCTGCCGACTCGGTGGAGGTGCTCGAGTCCTGGCTGTGGAGGGCGTTCGAATCCGGTGTCCGTGGTGATACGTTCGACCGATTCCGGCAGGCGTTCCCCGCAGTCGGCGATCGGTTCACGACGGCGGACCTGATCGACGCCTACCGGGAACACCAGCCCGCACTGACCTTCGCCCCCGGGATCGAGGACCTGCTCGGGGACCTCCGCGGCGCAGGGTTGCGGCTCGGGGTCATCTCCGACGGGCCGATCGCGAGCCAGGCCGCCAAGGCTTCGGCACTCGGTCTCGACCGGTGGTTCGAGCCCGTCGTCCTGACGGGATCACTGGGACCAGGACACGGCAAGCCCCACCCGGCCTCGTACGAGGAAGTCGCGGATCGGTGGCACCTCGCCCACCGGGAGCTTGCATTCGTCGGGGACAACCCGGCCAAGGATTTCTCGGGCGCCCGTCGGCTCGGCTGGCACACCGTCCGTCTCCGCGACCCGCTGCAGCTTCGGTATGCGCTCGAGCCCGCCACCGCATCGGATGCACCCGACCACGAGATCCATGCGCCCGGCGAACTGCCTGGCTGCCTGGGGCTGACCGGGCGACTTCCGGCGTCGGTGCTCTAGTGCACCTCAATTCCCTGCTCCACGATCCCGAACTCAGCGAAACATTGGCAGACTCATTGACTATGAAATCACCGTTCTGGTACTAGTGGGTCCTGTCGCAGAGATAGGGAGCGCCGCGACACCGATCGGCTGATCGCCCGCCACGTTGCACCGCCCAGAAGCTCGCCGTCGGCCATGATGGCCGAGGCCCACGAGTCGTATTTGATCGAGAGGAACCACTTGCCACCGGAGAACGATGGCATCGAGCCTGCCCCTCCGCCGACGACGGGACACCAGATGACCGATGCACCCCTGACCCCCATCGCCCCAAGAGTCGATCGCAAGGCAGCTGCCGACCCGGCTGGCCGTCGGTCCAGTCGCCGTGATCGGTGGCGGGATCTCAGGGCTGGCGTCGGCCTTCCGCATCGCCGACCTTGGACACTCGGTGACGCTCATCGAGGGCGACGCGCAGCTCGGTGGGCTGGGCACGACGTTTCCCTATCGAGACGGCAGGCTCGAGCGCTTCTACCACTGCATCCTGCCCAACGATGACGCGCTCGTTCGGCTGATCGAGGAGATCGGCCTGGGAGACGAGCTGCTGTGGCGCGGGACCGGCATGGGCTTCATGTACCAGGGTCGCGTCTACCCTCTCAACGGACCCTTGGACCTCCTCCGATTCAGTCCTCTCACGCCCATCGATCGAGTGCGGATGGGACTCCTCGCGATCCGCGCTCGGCTGGTCGGGCTCAACCCCAAGCTCGATCAGGTGGGCGTGGGCGAATGGATCAAGCAGATGGTCGGCGAGCGCGCTTTTGAGAGTCCTGTGGCGGCCGCTGCTCGAGGCCAAGATCGGTGACGCCTACCCAGGCATCCCTGCCCTCTGGTTGTCAAGCCGGATGCATCGCGAGAAGAGCACCAAGAAGGAGGTCAAGGGCTGCCTCATCCACGGGTATGGCTCGTTGATCGACGGCCTTGAGCGGGCGCTGGTGGAACGAGGCGTGACCATCCAGATGCAGCGGCGGGTATCGGCCATCGACAAGGTCGGAGCCCGCATGCGGCTGTCGTATGAGGACGGGACCGACGCGACCTTTGACACCGTCGTGTCGACGTCGCCGCTGGTCCAGTTCCAGCGGCTCACCAGCAACCTGGATATCCCGACGACGCTGAGGGAGTTGCAGCTCGACTACCAGGGAGTGGTCAGCGGCGTCTTCCTGCTGCGCAAACCGCTGTCGCCCTACTACTGGATGCCCATCGTGGCGAGTGGGGCCACGGCGCAGGGCCTCATCGAGATGTCGAATCTCGTGCCCCTGGACCGGTCCGACGGCCTGTACGTCACCTACATGGTCAATTACACCCACCGCACGAGTGCCCTGTACGCGAAGACGGACGACGAGTTGCTGGCTGGGTACCGTGCCGACCTGGAGCGACTGTTCCCCGGATCGAGCGCCGGGATCGTCGACCAGTTCCTGTTCCGGGCTCCGTTCGTGGAGCCGCTGTGGAGCCTGGGGTACTCGGAGCGTCGACCGCCTGCCACGGTGATCCCCGGCCGTCTCTACCTCGCGGGAACCGCTCAGGTGTACCCGAATGTCAACTCCTGGAACTCGTGCTGCGAGGTCGTCGAGCGGATGATGCTGGAGTTCACCCAGGACATGGCCACCACCCCTATCGAAGCGGCGGCCTGAGCAGGTGATCCACGTCGTACTGCCCGCCTTCAACGAGGAGCGGGTGATCCGCACGCTCCTGCTTGCGCTCGACGCCGAGCTGGCGCCACGTTCCGTGTCATATCAGGCGATCGTGGTTGATGACGGCAGCACGGACCGCACGGTGGAGGAGGCAGAACGCGCCGTGGTGGAGACCGACGGCCGGCTTCCATTGACCGTGGTCAAGCATCCCGAGAATCGCGGGCTTGGGGGCGCCCTTCGGACCGGGATCTGGTGGTGCCTGGAGCACGGCGACGCCGATGACATCATGGTCACGCTGGACGCGGACAACACTCACCCGCCATCGCTCATCCCGACCCTCGTCCACGAAGTCGAGCGTGGGGCAGACGTGGCCATCGCGTCGCGATACCGGCCTGGCTCACGGGTGACCGGTGTGCCCCGCAGCCGTCTGCTGCTGTCCGACGTGGCGCGGTTCGTGCTGCAGCTGACGTTCCCCATCCGCGGGGTTCGCGACTACACCTGCTGTTTCCGGGCGATCCGCCTATCCGCCCTTGCGCAGGCCCGGGACGTGTACGGTGACGAGCTGACCACGGCGCGCGGGTTCGAGGCGGTGATGGACTTGCTGCTGCGACTGCGCCAACTACCCGGACTGCGGATGACCGAGATCCCGCTGGATCTCGACTACAGCGACCGGGTCGGTCGAAGCAAGATGCGCCTGTTCCTGACCATCCGCCGGACCACTGCCCTGCTTGCGCGCCGATTCGTGGAGCGCTTCACGACCTGGTCGCCCAAACGCGTCGCAGCCAGGCTGGAAGAGGTCCGCGTATCGAGGGTCCACAACGACACGCGACCAACACAGGCGCCCGTCGAAGGAGCCGACCGATGAGGCTCGGCATCGCACTCGGCACGCGGCCGGAGATCATCAAGATGGCGCCCATCATCCGGGCCTGCCAGGACAGCCAGTGTCCCGTTCGTGGTCGTACACACGGGCCAGCACTATTCGTACGAACTCGACGGGGTCTTCTTCGACGAGCTCGGCTTGCCGCCGCCCGATGTTCGGCTTGAGGTCGGGTCGGGTTCCCACGCCCACCAGATCTCGGCGGTGCTGTCCCGCCTGGAACCGATCCTTGAGGCGGACCCCGTCGATGTGATGCTCGTCGAGGGCGACACCAACTCCGTGCTCGGTGTCGCACTTGCTGCCCGGACGCTGGGTATCCCGGTCGCCCACGTCGAGGCTGGACTTCGATCGCGGGACCGGTCGATGCCAGAGGAGATGAATCGCGTCGTCGTGGACCACATCGCGGACGTGTGCTTCGCACCGACCAACGCGTCGGCCGAGAACCTGCTCAGGGAGGGCATCGCGGCCGAGCGTGTCGTCGTGACCGGCAATACGGTGGTGGATGAGGTCCTTCGGCAGCGTTCGCGGGCGGAGGCACTCGGTACGCCCGCGTCGCTGGGCGTCGCGGGACGGCCGTACGCCCTGGCGACGGTGCATCGCGCCGAGAATACGAACGACCCAGGGCGCCTGCGTGGCATCTTCGATGGTCTTGCCCGCGTCGCTCGGGAGCTTGGGCTGCCTGTCCTTGCCGCCCTGCACCCCCGGACACAGCACAAGCTGGAGCAACATCACCTCCTCGTGGAGTCGGATATCCGCGTCCTGCCGCCGCTCGGTTACCTGGAGTTCCTGGGTCTGCAGGCCGGCGCCGCCCTCGTGTTGACCGACTCCGGAGGGTTGCAGGAGGAGGCATGCTCGCTCGGCGTCCCTTGCGTGACCCTCCGGGACTCGACCGAACGGCCTGAGTCGGTCGATGTCGGCGCCAGTGTGCTCGCAGGAGCCGACCCGGAGCGCATCGCCGCCTTGGCGCGGACCATGCTCACGCGACCCAGGACGTGGCTGAACCCATTTGGTGACGGCGCGAGCGGGGCGCGCATCGTTGCCTGGTTGATCGAGGATCGGACGGGGCAGTCCCGTCCAGGTGACCCATTGGGTCGACCTCAGCCTTCTGCCTTCGGTACTGGGGGGCTCGTGGCATCCCGGTCCATCCAGGGCCTTTGATCCTGCCGTCAGCCTCAGTGCCCCCGGCCACGGGCCGCCCTATGGAGCCTGGTAGGTCCCGGCAAGCGGCTCGTCATCACCCTTCGACTTCCGCATCGCTCGCATCGACATCACCAGCACGACAGCACCAGCTGCGCTGAGGGGGATGACGATGAGTCCGTGGGCGACGAGCGCGATGGCCAGCCCATCCTGTGTCGGTACCCCGAGGCTTGCACCCACGGCGGCGACGGCGAGTTCGAAGGTGCCGACGTTGGCCGGTGCAGAGGGAATCCCCGTCACGAGGACGCCGGCAGTGCCGAGCACGAGTGACTGGGCCCAACTCAGTTCAAACCCCAGGCTCAGTCCGATGGCCCAGAAGATCACGCCGTCCAGCAGCACGCTCACGATCGTCAGCAGGAGTGCACTGCCCATCACGCGCGGATGGTGGTCGGCAAGACCGTCGATGAGTCGCCCGATCCATTTGATGCTTGCCTTGATCCTGGGCCGGTGCGCGATCCCAGGGATGTGTCGCACCAGGCGGCGCAAGGCGACCGGGATCGCGCCGGTGATGCTGACGACGATCACGGTGCTGCCGCCGATGAATACCGCCGCCAGGGGCCACGACAGGAACCATGGAGCGCCGGCCGCCACGGCAGCCACGACCGCCACACCACACAGCACCGTGACGTCCAGGATGCGCTCCAGGATGACCGTCCCCGCCGAGCCGGCCAGGTCGATGGCACCCCGGCGCGAGACGACGATCGTCCGTGCCACCTCGCCCAGCCTCGCGGGCAGGGCAGCATTGGCGAGGATCCCGACCAACATGGCCTCGACGACCGGGCGGTATGGCACAGGCTGCCCATCCGCGGCGACCGACAACAGCATCCGCCACCGGACGGTGAGCGCGATGAACTGGAGGATCAGGGCACCCAGCGCGAATGTGACGGCTGGGACCTGGATCCCCGACAGGACGGTCATCGTTCCGGCCAGGTCGATCTGGCTCAGGACGATCCCCACCGACACGGCACTGAATGCCAGGCCGACCAGGATGATGATGGCGCGCACTGGCGTTAGCGCCTCACGGGGCGCTGGCTATGGCAAGAACCTCTCACGGGCTGGATGGTACGGGCCTTACGACATCCGCGATAACCACACCAAAGTACCCACTTGTGGGCTGGCGACTCACCGGCCAAGGTGCGCTGGTGCACACACCCATTGAGCCCCAGGGCAGCATGACTGCGCCCTCCATGACCGACGGCGACCGGCCGGTCGCCACCATCAGCATCGACCTCGACCCGGTGGATGTCCACCTCCGTGGCTACGGGCATCCCGGTCTGCCTCCCGACCCACTCGTCCACGATGTGGCATTGCCCCGGTTGCTCGAGTATCCTGGCCCGCCACGGAGTGCGTGCCACGTTCTTCATCCTCGCCCGGGGCGTGCCCCACGAGGTGGCGAGACTTGCCTCCATCCTGGACGCTGGCCACGAGGTCGCCAGCCATGGCATCGATCACCTGGCCGCAATGGCGGGCCGCACGGGGGACGAGATCCGGGCCGAGCTGGAGGATCTCGGCGGCGCCTGGAGGCCGATACCGGGCATCCGATCGTTGGATTTCGCGCACCGGACTGGTCGGCCGGTCGGCGACTCATCTCGGCATTGGTCGACACCGGCTACAGATACGACGCATCGCTGATGCCCAGTCCGTTCCTGCCAGCGGGACGCCTGATGCTTGCGCTACGAGCCAGGAGCGGGCGCGACGTCCTGGCCGTGAGGCCGCCTCCATCGTTCCGGCGTCGACCCTTCATCTGGACAGTGGACGGCCGATCGATGGCCGAGTTCCCGCTCGCGGTCAGTTCGCGACTCCGATTGCCCATCTACCACACGCTGCGGCCGTCGCTGAGCGACGCGTCCTTCCTCAGGCACCTGGACGGCTTCGCCCGAAGGGGTGAGACGCTCAGCTACGCGCTCCACGGCGTGGATGCGGTGGGCCTGTCGGAGGACCATGTGGACCCACGCCTTGGCCCCCACCCGGGCATGTCGGCTGCACTGGAACCCAAGCTCGCGCTGCTGGACCGGACCATCGGTGCCATCGCGGATCGCTTCGTCACGCGCACGTTCGCTGACCGCCTCGCGTCGCTGCCCGAACAGCCTTCGGCATACGATCCGGACGGGTCGAGATGATCGGCCAGGCCGTCGACTCCGACCACGTCGACAGGGAATCGGCAGGCAACGAGCGTCTGTCCAACCCGCAGACACGACGCATCGTCCACCTCCTGGCGTGGGGGACGCTGCTCCTGGCCCTCGGGTACCTGGCCTCGCGCGGCATCTGGCGCGGGATCGGTCACTCCACGGACCTGACCTACGAGTACTCCGCGACCCAGGCCTGGCTACACGGTCTCGACCCGTACGATCCGGAGACCCTGCGCAATATCGTGCGTCAGGGTGGCGGGCCAGTCATCGAGAATGCGGTCGGACATCCTGTCTACTTTCCTGCCGCGTTGCCGATATTCCTGCCCATAGCACTCGGCTCGTGGCAGGACGCCCGACTGATTGGCCTGATCATCAACGTGGCAGCGGCCCTGTTCATCGCCTGGGGCATGACTCGTCTCGTGGGCTGGCGACCCACCGAGCCGCGAGCATTGGTGATGATGGCGTTCTTCCTGGCGTTGGCGCCGGTGCACACGACCATCGCGTTCGGGCAGACCGCCAATATCGTGACGGCGGCGCTCGTCGGGGCGATGCTCCTGGAGCGTTCCGGGCGCGGCATCTGGGCGGGCGTCATGTACGGGCTGGCGACCGCCACCAAGGTCTCCATGGGCCTGCCGTTCGTGGCATATCTTGTGTGGCGCAGACGCTGGGTGACGGCGGGTATGGCCGGGCTGATGTTCGCTGCATTGACCGTGATCTCCGTGGCCCGGATGCAGCTGGTCGGTATCACCTGGCTCGAGCCGTGGCTGGCCAACCTCGCATGGCTGACGGGACCGACCGGAAACGGCAGCCCGAGCCCCCTGAACACCGAGCGCACGTCGCTCATCAACCTGGAGTACCTGCTGTATGCGATCGCCCCCGGAGGGGCCTGGGCCAGCCTGCTCACATTCGCGCTGGTGGGGTTGGCTGGCCTGGTCACGGTCTGGCTCATCCGGGGCAGGCACCCTCGTCAGGAACTCCTGGCGCTTTCCGTGGTCGCCGTGTTGGGCCTGCTGCTGACCTACCACCGGTACTACGACGCGGTGCTCCTGGCGATACCCATCGCCTGGGCATTCTGGGCACTGCGCACCCCTGAGCGACTCATGGGAGCCGTGGTCCTTGGCCTCTGTGCGCTGTTCATGCTGCCGATCCAGACTACCCTCAATGACCTGCAGCAGGACCAGCATCTGCCGTCATGGCTGACAGGCGGACCCCTGTGGGGGTCGGTCCTCCTGACGCTACACGTGTGGGCCCTGGTGATCATGGTGCCCATCATGCTGTGGGCGGCCGCCCGGACTCGGCGGCGGGAGCTCGCTGGCGAATTCGGGCACAGCGACGGCCTAGCTCGGGTCAACTGACTCAGGCGATCCACCCGGCCGATACGCGACGGAGGCAGATGATGGGCACCGCCGGATGAACTGGTTTCGGGCAATCGTGCCCCTGTTCGTACCCGGCATGATCCTGACCGCGACGCTCGGACTCGCAGTTGCACGACCCCTGTCCCGCAGGCTGGACGGGCGACCCTGGCTTGCGTACCTGCTGTTCCTGAGCCTGGGGCTGATCGTGTCCGCGACCTTGACGCCGCTCGTCGGCGCCCTCGAGGACGGCGTCACCTCCACCGGAACCTGCGACATGACCCGTCTGGGCCTCGCACCTCTCGGTTCCTACCTGCGGACCGGAGACGCGGGCCTGAACGTGGTGCTGTTCGTACCGTTGGGCCTGGCGCTTGGACTGCTGCGCGGGCGCACATCGCCAGCACTACCGCTCCTGGCATTCCTGCTCCCGCCGGCTATCGAGCTGACGCAGATGCTGGTGCCCGCCCTGGGCAGGGGCTGCGAGGCCGCGGACATCATCGACAACATGCTCGGCCTTGCCTTCGGGCTTGGGGTCGGGCTGGTCATCCGGCGCTTCATGGCGGCACGGGGTCAGTCTCGCGACCAGGGCCGATCATCAACGTCGTCTGGCGGATGACATCGGGCAAGCGGGGCCTGCCGGCGAGCACCGGCGTCTTGTCTCGGCTCTGTCGTATCGAGCAAACGCCCGCCCTCATGTCCTTTGTGCCAATGTATGGATGCGTTCCTCGAATTCGTCCCTGATCTGGTTGAAGCCTCGTGGCTTCGGAGGGTGTGGGTCGAGTGTCCTGCGACGCTCGACGACCCCCAACCACGCCGACAGGCGGCATGAAGGAACGTCCACGCGGATGAATGTCACGTGACAGGCGGCTGAGCGTCATCACCGACTTGAGTGGCGCGGCGGTTCGTCATCCGGCGTGGATGCTCCGAGGACTGATGCTCCACCTGCTTCGGCTTCGGGCCCTGGCGACGGCAGAGTTGTCATACGACCTGCATCGAGCCGCGCACGAGTTGCTGGACCCTCGTTTGTCCCACCTGGCAGTGGAGGTGGGGGCCTCAAGTGCGGTGGACTACGCCCAGGCATTCATCGTGTCGCGCTTCTGTAGGTTGCTGGAGCCACATCGCGTGCTCGAGATCGGCACCCGCATGGGTGGTATCACACGGCATCTGGCGCGCAATACCCCTGACTCTTGTCGGATCTGGACGCTGGAACCGACGGCGCCTGGCACCGCTCGGCCCGCGGAGCAGGAGATCGAGCCCGGCCTGAAATCGCGGCATGCTGGACCGCTCTAGGGTGGGCGAAGAGTGGCGGGAGTCTCCGGAAGCGGGCAAGATCGAGCAACTGTGGGGCGACAGCCTCACGTACGACTACTCGTCCCTTGGCCCGTTCGACCTCATCTGCATCAACGGACACCACGCGGAACGATGGGTCTCACAGGACACGGCAAATGCGTTCCGATTGCTGGCGCCCACCGGCGCGATCCTGTGGGGTAGCTGCTACTGGCGTGATGTGCAGCGTGTGCTTGCCCGGTTCGCGGTCGAGCATCCCATCTACATGTTCGAGGACAGCCATACCGCTGGGTACCTTCGGATCGATGGCGTCGATCGGCGACTCGCACCGGCGACCTGACGTCGGGCAACACCGATGGTGTCCGTTAGGTACCGGGCGGGGCGACTATCGCGTCATCTCAGGGTTCGGCCAGATGGGCTATCCTGTCCCGCGTTCGGCAGTGGCGACGCCAAAGACCGCCACATCAATCGGAAACCATAGCCCGGCGCGCGACACCCCAGTGTCATCTCCCGGGCAGGTCGATGGCCGTGGTCTGGCTCGGCGGCCAGATTGGTGATGGGACCGAGGCCCCAGCCCAGTTCTCGTCCGCTTCGGCTTGCCTGGATGCCCCGATCCCCAGGATCGGGACATCGGTCATTCGACATCTCGCCACTGTCGAACGCGTCGGGCCGAGAACTCCGTCATCGCGCGCCCGCGCGACGTTCCGGTAGATAGGAGGCAGGCCGTTGTTGGCTTCGCACGGCGCCCAGCGGGCGCCAGAAGGTTATCCCCCAGGACAAGCCTCAGCAACCGTCCAGGGGTGCGATTCGATCGGCTGGTCCTGGCACTCATCATCTGTCTGGCGCTCGCAGCCCCTGCGGTCGTCGAGGCGGCCACCGCCGGCTGCGTACGGACCGGCCATCGGGTCGGACAGCCTCAACAACTCCCAGGTGGGCGGACGATACAACCGAAGGTGTCGCGTACCGGTTCCGGGCAACCCAGTCGTCACGGCTGGAGAGCATCGGGGTATACATCATCGGGGACGGCGAGTCCGGGTACGCGGGCGGTAATGGTGGCACGATTCGCATCACCGTTCGGCCTGACGACGGACGAGGAAGCCATCTCCCGAACGGACAAGGTGCTTGCCACGCGAGACGTCGTCCATCCCGAGCACCGGTGCCCACAACGAGTACAGCTTCCCATCGCCGCCCAAGCTGCGGCGTGGTCGGCTGTACCACATCGTGTTCACCAACATCGACCCGTCCCCCACCGCTAACTTCGTGTCGCTCGACGGCCTCTTCGTGTTCGACGAGACTGCGCGCTGGCAGCCGGCCTTCCGCAACACCGACTGGGCGAACCTGGTGAGGCCTGAGGGCCATGGCTGGTCAGCCTACCGGGGCCGTGGCGAAGGCACCATCACCCCCATCATGCAGCTCAACTACGCCAACGGTAAGCGTGCGGGCGTGGGATACATGGAAATCTGGGTCCGGTCACCCAGGACCATCTCGGGCAACGAGCGGGTCCGTCAGGTGTTCAGGGTCCGAGGGACCCACCGCCGGGTGTCGTCCGTGTCGGTCCGCCTCAAGCGACTGAGCGGCACGAGCCCGCTGGTCATCAGGCTGATCCGATCCGATGGCAAGGTGTAGCGCACGGCAAGATCTCCGCCTCCAAGATCCAGCGCAGTGACGCTAGCGACGAGGACGGCGCGGTGTGGGCGAAGCTTCGCTTCTCATCGAGGCGGACGCTGCAGCGCAAAGCGCGATATCAACTGGTGCTCTCCAGTGACGCTGACACCACGTACTCGGTCGTCGCCATCCGCAAGGGCGGCTACTACCGGTACACACACCAGACCTACTTCCGTGACGGGTCTGCGCAGTGGACGACAGGATCAGGTTGGACAGGGTTCGACCCCGGCTGGGGCGTCGCGACCGACGAGGGCGACCTTCAGATGTTCTTCAGGTGACGAACGGCCGCGAACATCCCACCCCGCCACATGCACGGTAGCAGCAGCCGCATTCAAGGCGGTACGTCGGTCAATCGCGGTCGCCCCGGATCTGGAATGACCCCCACACCGAACCCGGTGTGGGGGTCCGTTTCGGGCGCGATGCCCGCCGCCGGCTCCCACTAGCTTTGGACGCCAGGTGTTCCCGGAATCGCCCTCGCCATACCTATGGACAGGTATCATCGTACCGCGGCTGCCCTCGTACCCTTTCGCACCCCGGAGCATTGGACAGGCGGGCCGAGCCTCGCGCTACCCGTGGAGCGCCAGGCACCACATCCAGCACGTGGCACCTGTTCCGAGTCGGCATCACCATCATGCCGTCGGCCCTGTGGGAGTTGCAGTCGTGAGCGAGAAACGACAGATCGTGCGTGACAGGTTCAAGCGGACAATCTTGAACCAAACCCAGGCCCACGTGCATGGCCTGTACACGCCAATGGCAAGCCTGTTGGCGACACTCGATATGTACAGGGCCATTCCGCAGCGACTTAACGCCCTCGAACTATTTGGCATGCACGGTCTTTGGCATACGCGCGACTACATGAGACGTTGCGACTATCTCGAAGTATGGGAGATCAACCCCACCTATGCCGCCTTCGCCTCGCGGTCTCTGACGAATAGCACAGTGGTCGTGGCGGACTCTATCGATGCTGTCCATCGAGGCGCCTTGAAGAAGGACATATATGACTTCATCGTCATCGATAATCCGGCCGTGGGGCAATATGGTGACGGATATGTGGAGCATTTCGATCTGTTTCCCAGCATCCTGCCCTATCTGCAGGAAGGTGTGATCGTCCTGAACTTCCTCAGCCAGGATATCGGGTTCGATGAGGAACAGGCGCGGCGGCGCGAGCAGTTCTACGGCAGACTCTTGCCGACGATCGACGAGGGGATAACGACGTACGTAAATCTCATCAAAGAGGCTGGCTTGGACTGCACGCACCAGTTCTATGCGTTCCGACGACCAGGAGTCGGATACCTGGCCTTGGCGTGCACCAACGGGCCGCTGGAGAGTTAGACCCGGCCACTCGTTGTTTCGGAATCCCTAGGTCCTGATAGCGATCGCCCAACGACCAAGACTGTGGCTGCGCCCAGCGTACGAAGGCGACTGCTTCGCTGGTAGAGGCTGATTTCGCGTCGATCCTGACCGCGCCTGGGCGCTCGACTTGTGCAACCGGCTGTCGGTGAATGACGTCAGCGAAATCGTCAGGCTGCGGCTTCAGGGACAGTGGCGTGGTCGCCGATCGGGACGTCGCCGCCGCGAGCCTGGACCACGGTACGGCTCGCACCTGTGATCCGTCGCCTCGACATGCCTGCAGCGCGGGTACCCAGTGCCATTCTCGCCGGCGCGACTTCGAGAGTCCTCCGGGCACACGCTCGGTTCCTTCCCTCGAGCGTCGACTGGGTCACTGCCAGGAGCGTGATCACAGGCTCCGACCTAACACACCGCACCGCCCCAGACCGCACTGATGCCAACCAAACCAGCACCAAATGTGGGGCGTGGGTACCGGCCCCGCCGGACCAAGAGGTCCCTCGTCGGGAGGCGATCGGCTCTGGGAGGTTGGCCCGGTACGTCGGCCGAACGTCGACGGCTGCGCATCCTCACGGGCGCCCCCCAGGACGCCCGGAACCTGGAAGGAGGGCATAGCCGTGCCCCTCGCCGCCCAACTTGCCCAAGTCAACCTTCGTCGTGTCCAGTTGCTGGTCATGGCCATGCTCATCGGGGTATCACTGGCCCTCCCGATCGGAAGCTTCGCCAGACCGAGTGATGCTCGTCTCCTCGTTTCTGACACATTCAGTCGTCGAGCTCCGTCCGGTTGGGGTGTCGCCGACAAGGGTGGCTCGTACAGCAGCGGTCGGACGGGACTCTCCGTTACTAACGGGGCCGGACGCATCACGCTGCTGTCGCGGGGTGTCACGCGTGGCGTGGCTTGCCACGCGTGCATGCCCGCAATGTGGACATGCGATTTCGTATCTCCCTGAACCGGATGCCTACCGCGAATGGTGTCGCCGTCACGGTCGTGCTGCGGAAGGACGATGCAGGTCAGGGTTATCGTGCGCGAGCCCGTATCGCCGGCAACGGGACGGTCTGGCTGGCTATCCTGCGGGCACGCAACGGCACCCTGACCAACATCGGCGACGAGGTGCGCATCTCCGGTATCCGCGTCAAGCCTGGGTCATCGCTGTGGCTCCGGGCGCGGGTCAGTGGCACATCGCCGACGCTCATCCACGCCATGGCGTGGGCGCCAGGGCTATCCCGGCCGAATCATTGGCAGGTTTCGCGGCGCGACAACGGGCGGGATCTCCGCGCTGCGGGCGGCGTCGCCATCGGCGCGACACTGTTGAGTACGTCCAACGGGGGCGTCCGGGTCGGGGTCGACGACCTTGTCGTGCGTCGAGTCATCACCTCCACCTCCGGGCAGACCACTCGGCCGACTCCGGCCCCTCGGGAGGCTGGACCGGTCATCAGCGATATCGACGCCATCGACGTGACCGAGACCACGGCCAAGATCACGTGGACCCTGGACACTCCATCGACGGGGCAGGTCCGATACGGCACGACCAGGCAGCTGGGCAAGTTGACCCAGCCTGAGGAAAGCTACAAGTTCAAGACGCACATCCAGCGAATCTCCGGCCTCGAACCCGGCACTCGATATCACTTCCGCGTGATGTCCTCCAACAAGGCCGGCGTCCGGTCCGTTTCGCGAGACCTGACGTTCACGACGGCCGGCTCAGCACCCGATCCAGCGCCGGTCGACGATCCGACAGCAGAGCCCGACCCGACGGCAAAGCCCGACCCGACGGCAGAGCCCGACCCGACGGCGCAGCCCGACCCGACGGCACAGCCCGACCCGACGGCACAGCCCGACCCGACGGCAGAGCCCGACCCGACGGCACAGCCCGATCCGACGGCAGAGCCCGACCCGACGGCAGAGCCCGACCCGACGGCAGTGCCCGACCCGACGGCGGTGCCCGATCCGACGGCGGTGCCCGATCCGACGGCAGAGCCCGACGGCCCCGTCATCAGTGACATCGCGGCACAAGGAGTCACGCAGACCAGCGCCAGGATCACATGGACGCTGGACGCACCGTCCACCGGCCAAGTCGAGTACGGCAAGACGGCCGCATATGGCTCCGCCACCGCGCCCGAGTTGAGCTTCCGATACACGACCCACATCCAGAAGGTCGATGGCCTTGCCCCTGGGACCCTGTACCACTATCGGGTTCGGTCAACAAATGAGGCTGGCCAGGAAACCGTCTCAGGGGACCTCACGTTCTCAACGGACGAGAGCCCGAATCCAAGTCAACCGCCGAGCCCGAGCCCGAGCCCAAGCGCTAGCCCGAGCCCGACCCCAAGCGCTAGCCCGAGCCCGAGTCCCCCAAGCGCTAGCCCGAGCCCGAGCCCGAGCCCTAGCCCCAGCCCGAAGCCCGAGCCCCAGCCCCAGTCCGACCCGAGCCCAACACCGAGCCCGAGCCCCGACGCCGCCCGCGGCCGGGGTGACCGGTCTATACGGCCCCGCCATCGGCTCCGACAGCCTGAACAACTCCCAGGTGGGTGGCCGGTACAACTCGCAGGTGGCGTACAGGTTCCGGGCGACCGAGTCCTCCGCGCTAACAGCGTAGGCGTCTACATCATCGATGATGACGACCCCGGCTACGCCGGCGGCAACGGCGGCACCCTTCGCATCACCGTGCGACCCGATGACGGGACGGCCGACCACCATCCCTCGAACACGGTCCTGGCCACGCGCGACGTCGTCAGTCCGATCGCGGGTGCCCGCAACGAGGACCACCATTCCCTCACCGGCATCGCTCGTCGAAGGCCGCCTGTACCACATCGTGTTCACAAACATCGACCCATCCCCCACCGTCAACTTCATCTCCGTCGACGGCCTCTTTGTCTACGACGAGATCGGCCCGCTGGCAACCGGCCTTCCCCAACACCGACTGGGCCAACCTGGCTCGCCACAACCGTAATGCCTGGTCCGCGGATCGTGGACCCGGCTGGGGCACGATCACGCCAATCATGCAGTTGACTACGCCAACGGCTCCCGCGACGGAATGGGCTACATGGAGGTGTGGGTCCGTTTCGGCGAGGACCATCTCGGGCAACCGGACGGTGCGTGAGAGTTTCACGGTGAGCGGCCCCGACCGCAAGGTCTCCTCGGTCTCGGTGCGCCTCAAGCGGACCAGCCAGGTCGACCAGCTCCAGGTACGCCTCGAACGCTCCGACGGCACCCTGGTGGAGCAGGGGACCATCCCTGCCTCGGCCATCGCCCTCAGCAGTGCGAGCACGGATGGCGGCTCGACCTGGGCCACGCTCCGGTTCGCCGCGCCCAGGACCCTGGCGTCGGGCCAGGGGTACCGGCTGGTCCTGACGAGCCCGTCGGACACCAACTATTCCATCTTCGTCATCCGCAAGGGTGGCTACTACCGATACACCACGCGGACATCTCGACGATGAGCACGTC
>CAVXDU010000010.1:0-53159 GCA_963760625.1 uncultured Chloroflexia bacterium | reverse complement strand
GATTCGGCGGTGTCACGCGTTGTGGCGCGGATCGACGAAATCATGCCTTTTAGTCGTTGCTCAAATCCACGATTCTGGTTCGAGGGCTGAGACTGGTCGACATTGAGATAGACGCTCAGCACCGACCGATATGGTCTCTCCGGATGAGACAGGAGTTGCAAATCACTTTGAGTCATATGTCCTTCTTCCTCTCGATGGCTGCGCCTTTTCTTGAGGCTGCGTGCTTCGCGCTCGCTCGCGCCGGGCTTGTATTCGCGGCGCTCATCTGATTGAGGCTGCGCCCTACCGGGCTTGCATTCGCTGCGCTCATCCGAAACTTATGCTGCCTTCCCCCGGATGACGTCTCCAATTTGCCCTCGAAAAGTCTGTTCGGACCGGCAAGACATCTCTTACGCTGCGCACCGTAGAACGGATTGCGGCAACGCCCAGCCAGAAGACAAGTCCAACGACGTACAACACCATTAAAGGGACTGCGGAACGCCAATGGCGACCAACAGGTAAACGCCCAACCAGTACAACATTGATATTCCTCCTCCGATTCCTGTCGGCTCTGCCGTTTTCTTGAGCTGCGCGCTGGACCGCTTGCGCTCCGCGTCTTCAGGCTGCACTCCCCTCATGATAGGTTCAGCAAGTCCGTTATAGTTCAGCAAGTCCGTTGCCAGTTCACGCCTACAACGTCTTGCGGCTCGTGTGGACGCGATACTGCCTTCCTTGATTTATTGGGGTTTCGGATCTCAGGGACGCATTCGGGAATGGGACTCCGGCGGAGCGTCGCAGCTCGTTCGGAGGTCATCCAGCGACTTTGCCAATATGACAGCGATTGCACGCTCTCAGTCTTCGTTACGAGACAGATTGTGCATATATGGTGATTAGAGGCCGCTAAGGAAACCCGGCTGGCTTGGCAGCGAGCGTGCACCGTATAACGCAATTATGTTTAGCGGCTCTCTCTCAGTCTTTGCTTTGAATAGAAGCCGGGAGTTTGGCGAAAAGGTGTGCGCGCATCTGTGCACTCCGCTGAGTGCACATGAGGAGAGAGAATTCGAAGACGGGGAACATAGGGCGCCCCGTTCGTGAACGTGCGGGGCAAGGATGTGTTCGTCATTCGTCTTTGTACGTGATCCTCAGCAAAGCGTGAATGACAAGCTGTGCAGGTTCCTGTTTTTCCTCGGCGCATTGCGCGATGCTTCGGCCGGCCGCGTGACCGCGGTGATTCCGTATCTTTGCTATGCGCGCAAGGACCGAAAAAGCAAGCCGCGCGATCCCGTGACGACGCGTTCATCGCGTCTCTGTTCGAGGCGGTTGGCGTCGATTGCGCCGTCACTTTAATGTCCATAATCTGGCTGCATATCAAAATGCCTGGCGGATTTCCGACGGACCACCTCGAAGCCAAGAAGCTTTTCGTGAATCACTTCCTGCCGCTTGTCGGCGATCGTGATGTCGTTGTGGTCTCGCCTGACGTTGGCGGCGTGAAGCGAGCCGAAGAGTTCCGCCAAGCGTTCAGTCGCGCACTCGGTTGCGAGATTCATAGCGCATTCTTGGAAAAATATCGTAGCGCGGGGGTTGTCAGCGGAGAGGCTGTCATAGGTGACGTTTCGGGCAAATTGGCGATCATCATCGACGATTTAATCAGCAGCGGCACAACACTCGTCCGCGCGGCGGAGGCCTGCCGGGCGCGCGGCGCCGTGGCTGTTTACGGCGCTGCCTCTCACGGAGTATTTGGAGGTAAGGCGACCGAGACGCTATCAAATCCGGCACTAGAGGAGATTGTCGTGACGAACACGATCCCACCCTTCCGGCTGGCGTTCGATCTGGTGCAACGGAAGCTGAAGGTCCTCGATGCTTCCCAACTGTTTGCTGAAGCTATCCGGCGAATCCATTCCGGCGGATCTATTGTGGAATTGCTTGAAACGTGAATTCACGCGGCCTTACTCATGCGTGCGGCTATTTTCAGGTATTGTTCTGCTTTGGCTCCAGTGGGCCGCGTCGAAAATGTCGTCGTCCTTGAGATGCCAAATGGCGATCTTCGCGCGAACAGCCGAATGATACGCCCTGTAAAATTCCAGCAATGCATTCGGTACCCGGTCGCCGGTTTGTTCGCGATACACGTTCAGAAGTTGTTTCCCGATCTCGGCACCCCGAGCCGTTCACATTCGAGTGTGAGAAACGCAAGTTCGGAGGCAGCATCAAGAATCCTCAGACTGCAGCGGGCGCCGCACGTCGACGTGGACGCCGTACCGCTCCATCATCGCCACGGCCCCGGCACGCATCCGGTCGAAGTCCACCAGTCCCAGTCGGTTCGATGGCTCGCGCCCGAGGAACAGGTTCCGCGCCACGCTGAGCTGCGGGACCAGGTTGATCTCCTGGTAGATGGTGCTGATGCCCGCCATCTGGGCGTCGCGCGGCCGGGCGAAGCGGGTGGGCACGCCCAGGTACCGCAGCTCGCCCGAGTCGGGCTGGTAGACGCCGGTCATGACCTTGATGAGGGTCGACTTGCCGGCGCCGTTCTCGCCGACGAGCGCGTGCACCTCGCCCGGACGCAGGTCCATGGACACGTCGTCGAGCGCGAGCACGCCGCCGAACCGCTTGGTGATGCCGCGCGACCTCGAGGACGGGAGCAGCTCGTTCGCGGTCACCTCCGGATGGGGGGCAGTCGACGTCGTCACCTGCAACCTGGTCCTCGCTGTGTCGGCACAGCGTTCGCGGCGCCCGCTCGCGATGGAGACGGGCGCCGCAATGATGACCTGTATGCCGGCCGGGTCCCGAGCAAGCGATCCCGGCCAGCCTGGTCCGGTCGTGCAGGCCGGATCAGTAGGCGTTCGGCAGCTCGGCTGCCGCGTTGTCCTTGGTGTACTCCTTGTCGGAGATGATGGTCTTGACCGGCACGCCGGCGCCGCCATAGAAGTCGGCCAGCGCCTTGAAGGCCAGCGGGCCGAAGCGCGGGTTGGACTCGATGACGCCCGAGACCCAACCGTCGACGATGCCCTGGACCGCGCCCTGGGTGCCGTCGATGGTGATGATCTTGACATCGCCCGGCTTGTACTCGGCTCCCTGCAACGCGATGACGGCGCCCAGCGCCATCTCGTCGTTGTGGGCGTAGATGCAGTTGATCTCGGGGTGAGCCTGGATGAGCTGCTCGGTGACGGTCTGACCCTTGGTCCGGTTGTAGTTGGCCGTCTGCTCCGCGACGAGCTTGATCTTCGAGTTCGCGGCCGCCAGGCCATCCTTGAAGCCCTTGTTGCGGTCGTCGGTGACGTTCACGCCCGCCGCACCCAGGAGGATGGCCAGGTTGCAGTTGTCACCCGTCTCGCGGATCATGGCCGCGGCCGCGCGCTCGCCCTGCTTCACGAAGTCAGAGCCGACCCAGCCGATGAAGTCCGAGCACGCCGTCTTGGTGGTCAGGAACCGGTCGATGGTCATGATCGGGACCTCTTCTCCTTGGCGTAGTTCAGCGCGTCGTCGAGCCCCTCGGAGTTGAGGGGCGAGATGATCAGGGCCTGTACGCCCTGGTCGATCATGCCCTTGATGTCCGAGATCTCCTTGTTCAGATCGCCCCCGGCGTTCGTGTCACGAGAGGTTGGTGATGCCGAGCTTGGCGGCCTCGTCCTTGATGGACTGGGTCTCAGCGCTTCGGAAGGGATTGTTCTCCTTCTCGGACTGGGCGAAGCCGATGGTGGCGGCCGTCAGGTCGGTGATCTGCGGCACGCCACCGTTGTACTTGTCGTAGGTGCAGACCTCGCCGGGCAGCGGCGGTCTCGACGACCTGCCGGCTGCCGGGTGATGCGGACTGGGCGAACGCAGCCGGGCGCTGCAGCCAGGACGGCCGTCCCGGCGACGGCCAAGCGCCATCGCCGACAACCGCGAGTCGCGAAGACGAGTTGCCATGAGCGCTCCTCCTCCTGTCGTCACCCGCCAGGCGACGACGCTCTGACCTCCCGCGGGTCCGCCGGGGAGATCGAGGTACGAGTCTCGCATGGGTGTCAAACAACAATCACCTACTCGATCAGATATGAACCGTGCCATGTCCGAGACACGTGCAAGATCTTGCAGCTTACGATCAGGACCGACCGTCGACCTGTGCCGTACGAACGTCGATGCCGGCCGCGGCCAGGTGGCGGACCTCGCGCGGGTCTGCCCGGGAGTCGGTGATGAGCACATCGATGCGTTCGGCCGGCACCGTCTGGCACATCGTCTCCAGGCCGATCTTGGAATGGTCGGCCAGCACCACGATCTGACGCGACGCGGCCGCGATGGCCTGGTCCGCCGCTGCCACCAGCAGGTTGGGCGTGGTCAGTCCGCGCTCGGCGTTGACTCCGTTGCCGGACATGAATGCACAGCCCAGACGCAGGCCGCGCAGGGCCTGCTCCGTGCCCGGACCGACCAGGGCGTAGATGGACCGCCGCATGATCCCGCCGGTGACCACGACGTCGATCATCGGTCGCGCCCGCGAGCGCCTCGGCCACGAGCAGAGAGTTGGTGACCACCGTCAGCTCGCCGATACGCGGCAGGAGGCGCGCCAGGCTCAGCGTCGTGGTGCCGGGACCAAGGACGATCGAGTCGCCGGGCTTGATGAGGTCCAGGGCGCAGTTCCGCGATGGCCTGCTTCTCGGCCTGCAGCTGTCCCGCCTTCTCCGCGTAGGTCGGCTCGTACGCCAGACCTCCGGTCATCATGGCGCCGCCCCGCGTGCGGCGCAGCATGCCCGACTGCGGCCAGCGACCGAACGTCGCGTCGAACGGTCACCTCGGAGGTACTGAGTTGTGCGGCAAGCTCCTGCATGGAGACCACGCCGGAGGTCCGAACAGCATCGAGGATGCGTTTGCGGCGTTCAGCGATCAGCATCCGCCGACTCTACACGGTTCGATCACCAATGAGCACACAATGATCAAACGTGCAGGTGATCTGGCTGGGCCGATGACCGACCGCCCCACGCAGGCCATGCCTGAGCCTGCCCACGCCTGGCTATCAGCGACTGGTCCCTACGGGTGGTAGCCCTTTGGGGCCCTTTCCCGCGGCTTGCGACCACTGGCATCGTGCAGGCATGTTCCCACCTCGGACACAGGTGTACGAAGGCCTCTATCCCTCGCAGATCCGTGAGCGGTTCGAAGAGGATGCCGTGGAGGCTGCCGTTCATGACTGGTACCCGGTCAACGAGGCGTGGCGCGGACCCGACCTGCATGTCACATATGCGCACGATCCGTGGCGCAGGAGTCGTTCGGTGACGGTCGCGAGCCATCAAGCGCCTCCGCCACGAATGGCGCGCCTTCGTCTGCTCCGCCGCGCCTGATCCGTCGCGCTCGCGCCTGACCCGTCGCGCTGCGCCCGACCCGTCTGCAGCGCGCCGCTTGAGCTGCGCGAGCGCGCAGCGGCGGCGTGTCAGCCACCCACCCACCAGACTGCGGACCCGGCTGCGCGTATCCTGCGCCCTGCAGTGTCGTTCCTGATCTCAGGTCGACCCGCTGACCAGGACGAACTCCGCGGAGGCCGCCATGTCGCTCGAGCTCGGACACACGCCTAACGACCATGGGATCCCGCGACCGGGGCCGCGCCCGCGCGTTCGACTGGCTTGGTCGCTTGCCGCGCTGATGTCCATGGTCCTCGTTGCAGTAGCCGTTGGCCAATCGCCTACTCCAGGCCAGGCGTCCACTCCGGACGGGGCGCCGCCCGCGCTCGAGGGCACCCAGTGGGCCCTTGCGACCGCTGGAGTGGATCAGGTCCCAGGCACCGCGACCCTCTCGCTCGAATACGGCACAGCGACCGGCGAGGATGGCTGCAACGACTACTTCGCGCCCTACGCCGCGGCGGGCAGCGTCCTGGCGTTCGGCGAGGTCGTCGTGGCCTTCCCTCCGCAGACATGTTCCGTGGAGCAGACCGCCTTCGAAACCGCGTATTTCAAGGCCCTGGCATCGGTCAGCAGCTTCGTGATCGTGGGATCGACACTGACCCTTGTAGATCACACGGGCGCGCCCGCGCTCGTGTTCTCGGCTGCGCCCGTGTCTCCGGTCGTCGGCGTCTGGGTCGCGACCGGATACCGGGATGCGGACGGAAAGTTCCTCGATCCGCTCGAGGGAAGCGTCCTGACCCTGGCGCTCGACTCCGATGGCAGGGCCCACGGCTACGATGGTTGCGATCGATTCGTGGGCACGTACTCGCTCGATGGGGACGCCATCAAGGTGGGGCCCCTCAGCAGTTCCGCGGTCCCGTGCGGCTCGGCCAGCCTGCAGGAGCAGGAGGACGGGTATCTGGGGGCACTCGCCCGGGTCACGACCTGGACGAGCAGCGAGTATGGCCTGAAGTTGCGCGACGCTGATGCGTCTACCCAGGTCAGCCTGGAAGCCGCACCTGCGCCGATCTTCGCGCGCGCCTGGACGCCCACTGCGATCGCCGGAACGGATGGGCAGCTGGTGCCGACGATCGAAGGGTCCGATCCCCTGGTGGACTTCGACGGGAACGGGACGCTGTTCGGTGCGACCGGCTGCAACATCGTCTTCGGCACATACGACGTCGCAGGCACGGCCATCGAGGTCCAGGTGCTCGCGATGGGCGGCACGCCCTGTGCTGACGATGAACTCGCCGATCAGGAGGCAGCCTACGTGGCGGCGCTCGACGCCGCCACCTCCTGGACCCTCGACCAGGAGCAAGGGCTGGTCCTGATGAACAGCCTCGGTGCGACGATCATGACGCTGGCCACCAGGCCGGATGCGGTGCTGGTGCCTACGCCTAGCCCGTCTCCCTCGCCGTCCCCGACACCCAAGCCGACCCCGCCGACCGTCGCGGTGCCGGACGTGGTCGGTGATGCCGAGGCGGATGCCCTCGTGACCATCGGCGCGTCTGGGCTCACCGCTGGCGAGAAGACCCGCAAGTACGATGACAAGGTCTCCTCGGGGGACATCATCAGCACCAATCCCAAGGCCGGTGTGGTCGTGGAGCGCGGCACTGCCATCGACTACCTGGTCTCTCGGGGTCCATCTCCCACCCCGTCCCCCACCCCGAAGCCAACCCCGAAGACGACCCCGAAGCCCAGCCCCAAGCCCACGTCGGTGCCGACCGCCGAGCCGACGCCCTCCGACGCAGTCGACGGCGCGGCACTGGCTCCTGACGCGTGATGACTACGTCACTGGCCTAAGCGCCACGCGGGCGCAACCAGCTCCCAGGTCAGACCCGGCAGAGGATCTCGCCGTGGAGGATGGCGAACCAGCCGTCGGGTTGGACCGACCACCGCCGCCACCCGTCAGCGATCCGTTCCAGGTCGGCCTGGGTGGCGAGCCCCTGGGAACGCGCGACTTCCGCGAACGTCGACATCGTGGCTCGCTCGGCCCATAGGCCACCCCACCAGGCACGATCGTCATCAGTGGCAAAGCACCAGGCACTGGCGCTTGCGGTCACGTCCATGCAACCCGCGGCACGTGCCCATGCAAGCAGGCGGCGGCCCGCATCAGGCTCTCCACCACTCGCCCGGGCGGTGGCCTCGTACACAGCCAGCCAGTCGGTGAGCGCGGGATCCCGAGGGTGCCAGGTCATCGCCGCGTAGTCGGAGTCACGCGCTGCGACGACGCCTCCAGGACGGCAGACGCGACGCATCTCTCGCAGCATGCCGACCGGATCGGGCACGTGCTGCAGGACCTGGTGCGCATGCACCACATCGAATGAGGCGTCCTCAAAGGGGAGTGCCATCCCGTCGGCCACCCGGAAGATCACGTTGTCCGCGCCAGCCGCGGTCGCCTCTGCCCGAGCACCGTCAAGGATGGCGTCAACGGCGTCGACGCCCACGACAGTGCCGGGCGACACGATCCTCGCGAGGTCAAGTGTGATGGTGCCTGGGCCACACCCGACATCGAGCAGCCGCATGCCCGCACGCAGATGCGGCAGGAGGTATCCCGCGGAATTGTCGGCGGTTCGCCAGCGATGCGAGCGCAGGACGCTCTCATGGTGGCCGTGAAGGTATCGCGGTCCCGACTTCGGCATGTCCGGATGCTAGCCCGGTCGGTGCAGGCACCGCCACAGGGCGCAATGGGGATCCAACCGCACCCGTCGGCGGGGGTCGCTAGGATGCAGCACACGGGGTCGTCATCTGGACGGCCATGGGAGGTGGGAGTCATGACAGACTCCGACCGTGCCGCCGACGGCAGTAGCCGGCGAGGAGCAGGCGCTCCAAGCGGCCAAGGTTCTCGTCGACAAGGGAGCGCCATGGAAGCAGGGAACGCCATGGACCCTCGTACTCCTCCAGGGACTGGTGCTCGCCATCGCCGGCTTGGTCATCTGGCTTGCGCCCGGCTTTGGTGCCGCGGCGGTGCTGCAGTTGCTCGGCATCATCCTGCTGGCGACCGCGGCCCTGTCCGTCTGGCGCCTGGTCCGTGACCAGGTAGCACCCGATCGGATCGGCACCACGGCATTCCGGGCAGGCGTCGGCATGTCCGTAGGGCTGGTCGTGACCATCGGCTCCCTGATCGCTGGCGACCGTGATACGGCAACCGTTGCCATGGCGATCGTCCTCGGCATCGGCCTCGTCCTGTACGGACTCTCGGCCGCTCTGGCGGCCCTGTTCCGCCACGAACCAGGCACGCGGCTGTCGGTCGTCGCTCTGGTCATCTCGGTGGCCGCGGTCGTGGTCGGCGTGCTGCTCGTCGTCCGGGGCCGCGACGGCATCGATGCATTGCATGGCACGTTCGTCCTGCTGGGCATCCTGCTGCTGGTCGCGGGTCTGGCGCTGGTGGGCTACGCATACATGCTCCGCTCGCGGGGACAGAGCGACGGGGCCGACTGAATGCCCATCGACTGGCGGCCCGAGTCGCTGCAGTGGCACGCCGGTTCGAACTCGAAGTCGCTGAAGCAAGGAGGACCACGGATATGACCCAAAGCGACCCGGATGTGGACATCTTCGAGGTCATCAATGACCTGTCGACGAGGAGGAGGAGCAGCTCTGGGCAAGCGCCGGCGACGGACGAGGCCTCGATCCCGAGGAGCGCCACCGCCTGGAGGTCATCAAGGTGCAGCTCGACCGCGCGTACGACCTGCTCCACCAGCGACAGGCTCTCCGATCCGCGGGGGAGGACCCGGCGAGCGGCGCACCCGCGACCCGCCGAGGTCGTCGAGCACTACCAGCAATAGGTACCGCGCCGCGAGCCGCAGTGCGGCCCCGCCTACACTGGCCGGGTGCTGGAGCTGTGGGATACGGACGACGCGTTCGGACGACTCGACCGATACCTGCGCGCCGAGGGGTTCTTCCAGTCCTCGAACTCCGGCCCGGACGACCGGGTCGCCGATGTGTACCTGGGCTATGGCCTGTCTCGCACACTTCGCCGTGCGTCCTGGGCCGACCCACCGGAGCCTGCCCGCCTGCCGCTGCTGGCGTGCCGGATCCGCGACCGCGGCGCGCCGAGGACGGATCGGCGGGACACATGGTCGTCCCACGGGGCGACTTCGATGTCGGTGACTGGCAGCAGACCTGGACGCATCTGGAGCACCAGCGAGCGATCCAGGAGCGCGCGCTGGGCGATCGCCCGGGGTGACGTGTACCAGGTCAACCTCGTCCAGCACCTGCAGGCGCCGTTCACGGGTGATCCACGTGGCGTGGCCCGGGCACTCTCTGTGCTTGCGCCCACGGCACGGCCGCACCATGCTGGGCGATGGCTGGTCCATCGTGTCCGCATCACCCGAGCTGTTCCTGTCGCGTCGTGGCGACGTCCTGACCACGATGCCCATCAAGGGCACCCGGCCCCGCGGTGGCGCAGCTGAACTGCGGGCATCGGACAAGGACGCCGCGGAGCACGTGATGATCGTGGACCTGGAGCGCAACGACCTGGGTCGGGTCTGCGAGCCGGGGAGCGTCGCCTGGCCAGAGTTGATGACGCCGCGCTCCATGGCTGGCGTCGAGCACCTCGTGTCGAGCGTCACCGGTCGCGTCCGGGCCGGACGCGACGCCTGCCGCAGCTGCTGGCCGCGATGTTCCCGGGCGGCTCCGTGACCGGGCGCTCCAAAGGTCGCGGCCATCGACCAGATCGCTCGCCTGGAACCGGTCGGGCGCGGGGCATCGATGGGTGCCCTGGGCGTCATCCATGCCGATGGCGACTTCGACCTGGCCGCTCACCATCCGGACGTTCGCGATCGTGGACGACGGCATCCACCTGTGGGTCGGTGGCGGCATCGTGTGGGACTCGGACCCGGCGGCGGAGGTGGAGGAGTCGTGGGTCAAGGCGCGACCGCTGCTCGCGGCCATCGAGGCCGCGACGCTCACCGGGCGGGCGACCCGGTCGTGCCGACGCGGACCAGCGCATGAAGCCGGTTGCGGTCGCGGTCCTGGGCCGCGGTGTCATCGATCCCGATGCCCCGGTGCTCACCGCGGACGATGCCGCGCTCGCCCGGGGTCAGGCAGCGTTCGAGACGCTGCGCGTGTACGACGGCCGGACGTTCGCGCTTGGACGAGCACCTCGACCGGCTGCTGTTCCTCGGCTGCGCGACTGGAGCTGCCGGACGTGTCCCGCGAGTCCCTCGAGGAGCTGGCGCGCGATGGTCCTCGCTGCATCCGGCCTGCGGGACGCGGCGCTGCGCTTCTACTGGACCGGCGGTCGGGATGGCGATGCGGGTCGCGACGGCGCTGGCCACCGTGACACCCATCCCTCGACGACCTCGAGACGCTGCGTGAGCGTGGGCTCCGACTGGTCAGCCTGGAGCTGGGCCTCGATCATGCGGCGCGGGCGCGCGTCGCCGTGGCTGCTGGGAGGCGTCAAGTCGACGAGCTATGCGGTCCACGTGGCAGCGCTCGCCGAGGCGCGCCGTCGGGGTGCGGACGACGCGCTGCTGCTGGCGTCCGACGGCACCGTCCTGGAGGGCGCCACGAGCAACGTCTGGTGGGCGAGGCGTCGATCGATTCCGGACTCCCGGCCTGGAGCTGGGGATCCTGGCCGGTGTCACCCGCTCGCATCTGATCCGACTGGCCGCGGACCTCGGGCTACGCGGTCGAGGAGGGCGGCTGGCCGCTCGGCGATGTGTTGGCGGCGACCGAGGTGTTCCTCTCGTCGTCGGTCCGCGAGGTGGTCGGTGCCATCGAGCCTGGATGGTCGGCATGGTGGGGCGACGGTCGACCGGGACCTGATGCGCCGGGCGCGCTCGCAGGATGGCGCTCCGAGCCGAAGCCGACCCGGGATCGGGTAGTCGGGACAGGGCCATCAGCGCCGACGGCGAAGCGGTCCAGCCGGAACATCGACAGGTCGAAGGCCGGGTCGCGGTCCATCGCCAGGTCGGCGAGCACCTCACCGATGGACGCTCGCGAACTTGAAGCCGTGTCCCGAGCACGGCGACGCCAGGATGACCTGCGGCCAACCCGGGTACCGGTCGATGATGAAGTGCTCGTCGGGCGTGTTGGTGAAGATGCAGGTCTTTCGGCTGAGCAGTGGACCGTTCGCGTCGGGCAAGTAGCGCGCGAGGCCGTCGCGCAGCAGTCGCTCGTCCTCGGCGTCGACCGCATCCCGGTCGAGCCGGTCGGGATCGATGACCTCGTCCCGGTGGTGGTACCGCCCGAACTTGACACCCGGGATGCCGTAGCTCGGGAAGCCGTACCACTCGGTGCCGTCGTCATCGAGGATGAACACCGGGAACGCACCGACCCGGAACCACTCGGGTCGGAGCGGCTGGGTCCAGAGCAGGACCTGTCGCTCGGGAACGGCCAGGGTCCGCAGGGGGGCAGCGAGCCGACCCATCCAGGCGCCCGCCGAAAGCACCAGCCGGCGCGGCGCGATACTCCCCGACAGTCGGTACGCACCACGACGCCGCTCACCGTCGGGCTCCCAGTCGATGACCGGTTCGTGGCCGTGGATCTCGGCGCCGTCGTCGATGGCGGTCATGGCGTACGCCGCGATGGCCCGCTCGGACAGCACGAAGCCGGCATCTGCCTGGTACACGCCGACCATGCCGTCGGGCAGCGCGAATCCCGGGAACCGAGCCGTCAGGGCCCGCGCGTCGAGCAGCTCGAACGGGATGTCATGCACGCGGCAGGCGGCGAGCGCCCCTTGACCACGATCGCCGAGTCGGGCGGCCCGCATCGACGCCGCCGGTCGTGACGAGCAACCGCTCGCCGACGTGTGCGCCCAGCGCGTGCCAGCGCTCGTAGGCGCGTCGCACCAGCGGCACGTACCTGGGGTCCTCGTTGTAGGCGAGCCGGATGATGCGTGTCACACCCCCGGACGAACCTGTCTCGGTTGGCACGCCCGAACGCTCGAGGCCGAGGACCCGCTGACCCGCGTGCCGCCAGCTCGGCGACGGTGGCGCTGCCCATGGCGCCCACGCCGACCACGATGACGTCGAAGGCTGAGGTCGGTCATCGTCGGTCCCCGGAATCAAGAAAGAGCGGCGCGGATCGCCAGGACCCGCGCCGCCCGATCGACCAGGGTCAGGTGGGGTCGTGACGCCCGCCTCCGCGAAGGCCTCCTTGATGCTCGGCCGATTGCGTACCAGAGCACGATCAGCGGCAGGACGAACAGGCCCAGCCCGGTGTTCTGGCTGCTGCCGGCGAACAGCACGAACACCGCCTCGATCAGGGCGAAGATGGCCATGATCTCGCAGAACAGCAGGCCCCACGGCTGGAGCGAGAACAGGGCGCCGCCGACGCCCAGCCAGATGACGCCGACGATCAGGGTGAGCAGCCCGCTGAACCAGACGCCACTGCCCGACTCGACGGGTCCGAAGGTCACGATGCTCATGAGCCGGAACCCACCGAACACGTACATCACCCCGACCAGCGTGGCCAGGACCCCCAACACCATGACACCCAACGGTCGACTCACGCGCATACCCTCCTATCGACCCCGGACATGGAGTCGTTCGTGCGCAAGGGTACCGTTCCGCGCGGCAAGCTGCAAGTCCTCTTGCCGCGAGCCTCCGCATGTGGCATGGTTCGCGGACCATGCAGCGACCGCTCGAAGCCTGCCAGATGCACCCAGTCCATGTGCTGTTGTCCGTGTCTGCGGCGGGCGTCGGTCGGCCTCGCGTTCCTCTCCCATCACGGGGTGGGGCGCTAGCGGGGGACCTCCGGACGGCGCTCGCGGACACACTGATCCGCGTCCCGCGCCCGTCACATGGAGTCCTGTCGCATGTCTTCACTCGCTCAACCTCGTCTCATCGATCCACGTGGGCACCGGTTCGGTGCCGCCTTCTCCGTCGTGTTGCTGGTCCTTGCCTTCGTCATCGGCCAGCCCGTGATCGTGGCCGTGGTCGCCATCGCCCTTGGTGTCAGTGCCTGGTTCGGCACCCGCTACTCGGCCCTGGGACGACCCTGGCCGTACGTCCGGCGTGCCCTCCACATCGGGCCGCCAAAGGAGCTCGAGGTCGAGTGGCCGCCGCGCTTCGCGCAGGCGATCGGCTTCCTGGTCCTGTCGGCAGCGACCATCCTGTTCCTGGCTCGGGCTGCCTGCCGCGGCGTGGCTGCTTCACTGCCGCCGTCGTGACCCTCCAGACCCTGCTCGCCGCGACCGGCTACTGCCTCGGCTGCCGGCTCTACTTCCTGACCTGGAAGGCCCCGGTCCTGTTCCGTCGACTGGCTCGCTAGTCGCGGGGGCTGCGATTCGATCGACTTCAGGCCGAGTGTCCTTGGTCGGGCACCGCACCGCGCGTTTCATTGGCTAGACTCCTTGGACGTGACCACCGTCGCTCCGGCAGGACCTCAGGCTGACCGCGCCGTCCGCGTTCGGGGGCTGCGGAAGTCGTACGGAGCGGTCCGGGCCGTCCAGGGGATCGACTTCGAGGTGGGACGCGGGGAGGTCTTCGCCCTGCTTGGCCCGAACGGGGCTGGCAAGACCACGACCCTTGAGATCCTGGAGGGGTATCGCGGACGGGATGACGGCGATGCGGTGGTCCTGGGACACGACCCCGGGAATGGAGATCGCCGGCTGCAGGAGCGTATCGGGATCTGCCTCCAGACGACCGGCATCGAACGCTACCTGTCGGTGGTCGAGGTCGTCCGTCTGTACGGTGGCTACTACCCTCGGCCGCGGCCCGTGGACGAGCTGCTGGACCGGGTCGGGTTGACGGACCAGGCGAACGTCCTTGTGCGCCGCCTTTCCGGCGGCCAGCGGCGGCGACTCGACCTTGCCATCGCCCTTGCGGGCGATCCAGAGCTGCTATTCCTGGACGAACCGACGACGGGCTTCGACCCCGAAGCTCGGCGCCACGCATGGGACATGGTCAAGGGCCTGACCGGGTCCGGCCGTACTGTCCTGCTGACCACCCATCTCATGGATGAGGCTCAGTTCCTCGCAGACCGACTGGCAGTGCTCGTCGGCGGCCAGATCGTCGCCATGGGCACCCCTTCGGAGGTCGTCGCCGGCGGCTCGGGCGTGACCGTCATCCGGGCGCATCTGCCGCCCGGTGACTGGCCGCTCCCGGCCGGGCTGGAGGCGATCGCCACACGCACGTCCGACGGGGCGCTCGAAGTGCGGACGGGCCACCCGACCCAGGCGGTCCATGAGCTGACAGGCTGGGCCATCAACGCGGGGTTCGAGTTCGTGGAGCTGTCGGTGTCGCGGCCGTCGCTCGAGGATGCGTACCTCGCGCTCGTGAGCGGGCAGCCTCGATGACCGCAGCCCGACTCATCGCCCGACAGGTGCGCTATGAGAACACGGCGTTCTGGCGCAATCCCGCCGCCGCCTTCTTCACCTTCGTGTTCCCGCTCATCTTCATGGCGTTATTCAACCTGATCCTCAGTGGCTATGACCGGGATGGTCATCAGGCGTTGTTCTACACAGCCGCCATCTGCACGTTTTCCATCGTGAATGCATGTTTCACGAGCATCGCGATGACGGTGAGCCTTGCCCGTGACGACGGAGTCCTGAAGCGCATACGAGGAACCCCGCTGCCTGGGTGGGCGTATCTGGTGGCGCGCATGTTGCAGTCCGTGCTGGTCGGCTTGCTACTGGTGACGATCGTGGCCGTCGTGGGTTTCCTGGCATTCGGGGTACCACTGCCGATCGGACGATTGCCACAGCTGGTGGTGGTGTTGGTGGTCTCGGCCGCATCGTTCTGTGCCCTGGGGCTTGCGATGGCGGGCCTCATCCCGAATGCCGCCGCCGCACCGGCCATCGTCAACGCCACCGTGCTGCCGCTGTATTTCATATCCGATGTATTCGTCCAACTGGATGACACATCCCCCCTGGCAACGATCGGCAGCCTGTTCCCGATCCGGCATCTGGCCGATGCATTGCAATCCGTATGGGACCCGGCGGCCTACCCGTTCCAGCCGCTCGACCTGGTCTGGATCGCGGCATGGGGAATACTTGGTCTCGTGGTGGCGATACGCACGTTCACGTGGGAGCCGCGCACCTAGCCCCAGCGGTCCCCCGCGGGTGGCGCGCGCCGGGTCAGATCGACGCGATCGAACGCACCCTCATGCGCGGTCCGAAGCGGGGGGCCTGGATGCCGGAGAGCTCCAGCAGCCGGACAACCCGCGCCCGCTGACCACGGTATGGCTCCAGGAGTTCCAGCATCCGTGCGTCGTTCCCGCGGGACTCACGCGCGAGCGCCCAACTCACCAGGTGAGGCAGGTGATAGTCGCCGATGCTCACCGCGTCGGGATCCCCGAACGCGGCACGTGCGGTCTCCGCGGCCGTCCACGGACCGACACCAGGGATGGCCTGCAGACGCGCCAGCGCATCCACCGGTGGCATCGAACCCGCCGCCTCCAATCGCGATGCCCGCTCCGCTGCCCTGCGGATGGTCACCGAGCGCCGCTGTTCCAGGCCCGCCGGATGCAGCTGGTGATAGGCCAGGGATGCCAACCGCTCCGGGCTCGGCGGTAGTCGGAGCCCTCGAGGTCCCGGCGCCTCCTCCCCGAACCACAGCACGAGCAGCCGATACGCGCGAGTCGCTTCCTCGCCGGTCACCTTCTGCTCGCAGATGGCCGGAACCAGAGACTCCAGCACCCGGTCGGTGCGCCCGAACCGGAGGCCGGGATACCGACCCGCGAGCTCGGTCAGCAAGCCAGGTGGTGTCACGAGGCGTTCGGGGAGGTCCTCGGCGCCAAGCAGCCTGGGCAGGCTGGCGATGGCGTGCTCCGCGCCGGGTCCCCAGGCACGTCCCCGGACCATGCCTGCGAGAGACTCCACATGCATCGTCGCAGGACCCTCGGGCGTGCGGGTGGTCCGCCACACGCCGCTCGGTTCGAGGCGGATCGTGGGGTCACCAAGGCCGTGGCGAAGGGGCGCGAGGATACGCCGTACGTCCACGGGGTAGCCAGGACGCCACGTCGTCTCGATGGGATCACCTTGGCTCGGCAGCATCCCATGAGTCTGCCACGCAGCTATCGGGCGCTCTCATGACCTGGTGCCTCGGGGTCCCTCAGCGGGTCGGCGATCCAGCCGACCTCGCATTCGGGCCAGCCGCGGGGCCCGTCGCCCCGACCGCGGCTGTCTGGTGCTGGACCGCTGCCTCGAAGACCAGGTTCTGGCCCAACGACCAGAGGGTGAGCGTCGTGAGGGCCACCATCAGGATGGCGAGTGGCAGTTGCGCGCGTGCCGATCCCTGCGGCGACGTCGCCCGGCCCCCTGGTCCTGCCGAGGCGCCCGATCCGCGGCCCGAGTCCGCGTACCGGACTGAACCCGTGGAGCGCCCCGAACCCTCGGAGCGGGCCACCGCGTGCCCCGCCCACGCCCCCACGATGTGGCCGATGACAACCGCGCCCACCTGGAGGCTCCACAGTGCGCTCGTCGGCAGCCACGCAGAGTTCGGTTCCAAGAATGCGGTGCCGAACAGGTCCCATGCCTGCTGGAATGGGTCGGAGACTGGCGATCAGGATGCGCTGGCCATCGATCAGCAGGAACGACAGGTAGTGGGCGACGAGATAGCCCATCGCCACCGGCAGCAGTCCCGCTCCCATGGCCGCCAGACCCACCGAGCGCGCCACCAGCAGCACCGAGCAGGACCAGGCCACCCAGGAACGCGCCCAGGAGCAGCGTCCCGACGGGCGATCGACGGGAAGCCGAACAGGTCGAAGAAGCTGGTGCGTCTGCGACAGCCCGTCGTAGATGATGCGCGCCCGTGCCCAGGGCGACCATCACGACTATCTCGACGCGGCCAGCGGACTGGTGATGAGGCCCGATGCGAATGGCCGCCGGATGCACCCGCCCGTCCTCCGGCTCGCCGGACAAGCGCGAACGGTGCCAGTCGGCCCAGCACGCCGAACCAGACACTGAATGTCTCTGCCCGTTGTCGCCACGGGTCGCGACCGTACTGGGCCATGCCCAGGAGCGTGATGGCGGTATAGCCCAACGAGCACCAGCGCCAACGGCCGACCCTGGAGGACCCGTGCCACGAGCTCCAGCCAGATGAAGAAGGCCAGGCCTCCCACGCGATCCAGAGCCCCAGACGCGCCGGCCACGGTTGCGGCGCGAGCCCCGACAGGCCCAGCCGACGACCGGCCGCGGCGACGATGTCGTAGATGGTCGTGAACGGGTCGAGCCACGACCAGACCGGTCCCAGGAACGCGCTCACGAGTGCCAGACCGACCCAGCCGTATACCCACAGGAACAGCGAAGCGACATCCGCGTCGCTGGAGCCGCCCGCGACGGCCTGGGCCACGATCCAGAGCCAGGCCAGCAGGCCGACGCCACGGAGAGCCGAGTCGCAGCCAGCGGGGCACCGATGCGGATCCGGCCGGGCGGCTGGCGATCGCGGTGGACCGGGATCGCTCGCGGCCATGACGAGGAATGAGCCAGCGACCGCGATCGCCGGCACCGGCGATGTATGCCACGAACGGGAGGGGCGAATTCGATGCGTCCGGTGATGCTGTGGGCACTCGCGACGGTCGGTTGGAGACACGGCCGAAGACAGCGCCGTGATGCGACGGCCGCATCCGGCACACAAGCGCCGTGACCTGCGCCGCCGCGTGCCCCTCCAGATCGACACGTCGCCGCGCGACAGCACCGTCCCAGACACGCTTCCTCCGAAGCTGTACCAGTCGACTCG
Organism: uncultured Chloroflexia bacterium; assembly: GCA_963760625.1. Taxonomy (GTDB): domain Bacteria; phylum Chloroflexota; class Limnocylindria; order Limnocylindrales; family CSP1-4; genus JAFMJV01. Next base: position 35,215 of record CAVXDU010000010.1, on the reverse strand, counting down.
CTGACAGTACATGACGATCGTCCACGATGACCGAACTCGGATCGCGCGTATCATGCCGCAGGTGACGGATGCACGCGGAGTGGACGGAATACACGATGGTGCGATTTCGACGGGTGGATGCGTCGGTCTTGCGGCAGGAAAAGAAGCGGCCGGCTGGACGACAGCCCAGCCCGGAACAGCTGGAACTCATCGGCAAGATCAAGACGATCACCGATGAGTCCGTCGTCTATGAAGTGACGCTGGAATCGGACGAGAAGCCGCTCACGGTGCGACAACAACTGTTGCGCGCATCCAAGGCTGCGGGCGTCGAGATCGTCATCCGAAAGTCGGAGAAGGGGTTCTACGTCGCGAAGCTGACGCCCGAGCGCAAGTCGCGCCGCGGGCGCAAGCCGGCCGCGCGAGCGCCTGACGGACTCAGCGTCCCAGTCGGGGACGACCGGATCACCGCGTGCCCGCGACACCCGGGCCGACCGTCCAGCTCTTCGGTCGTCGTGATTCACGGGCGACCCAGCGGGCGATGCGATTCTTCAAGGAGCGACGTGTCGCGGTGACCCTCGTGGATCTCGCGGTGCGGGCGCCGGCACCCACCGAGCTGCGGCGGTTCGTCCAGAAGCTGGGCGTGCGCGCGCTCCTGGACACCGAGTCGCAGGCATATCGGGACGCGGGCCTGGCGTACCTGCGGATGGACGACGGCGAGGTCTTCGAGCGGCTGCTGGCGGACCCACGGCTCCTGCGACTGCCACTGGCCCGCTTCGGCGACCAGTTCACCGCGGGCGTCGACGAAGCGACCTGGAAGACCTGGCGGCCCGCGCTGATGCCGAGTGACGCCGCCCGGTGCGTCCGGACGACCGGCCGGGTCGACCGTCGACCTGCGGTACCCTTCGCGGATGCTCATCAGCGTCATCGGTGCCGGCTACGTCGGCCTCGTCACAGCAGCCTGTCTGGCGCACCTGGGCAACGACGTGCGCGTCGTGGATATCGACGCCGCGCGAGTCGAGCGGCTGCGCGCGGGCGATGTGCCCATCCACGAGCCGGGGCTCGACGACCTGGTCGCACGAAGGCCTCGCATCGGGCCGCCTGTCGTTCCACTCGGACCCAGGCTGCGACCCACGGTTCGCAGCCTCGTCATCGTGGCCGTGGGCACGCTCGACCGGGCCGGGGAGTGGACGGTCGACCTGGTCGAGACAGGCGGTCACCGGATCTGGCCAGCGACCCGGCCGCGCCGCGCCACCTGGTCATCCGCAGCACGCTCATGCCCGGCACGGCCGTGCGCCTCGAGGCACGCGTGCGAGACGATCGATCCCGGATGCGGGTCTGCTTCAACCCCGAGTTCACGCGCGAGGCGAATGCCGTCCGCGACTTCCTGGAGCCCGACCGGGTCGTCGTCGGCGCCGGGCCCGATGCCGACGGCGCTGGTCGCGGAGCTGCACCAGCTGTACGCGCCGATGGGCAAGCCCATCATGGACACCGACCTGACCAGCGCCGAGACCATCAAGCTCGCCTCGAACGTGTTCCTGGCGGCCAAGATCAGCTTCGCCAACGAGCTCGCGCGCCTGTGCGCCGCGACCGGCGCCGACGTCCACGCGGTGGTCGACGGCATGGGTCTCGACGCGCGCATCGGGCGCGCCTTCCTGTCGCCCGGGCCCGGCTTCGGCGGCTCGTGCTTCCCGTCCCAGGTGCGTGCGCTGCCCGACCTCGCGGCGCAGCTACGGTGTCGTGGCGCCGCTCATCGCGGCCGTCGCGCCGTCCAACCACCAGCAGGCCGATCTGGATCGTCGACCGCCTGGAGCAGGTGAGCGGGCGGCCGCGTGCGCGGCGCGCGCGTCGGCGCTCCTGGGCCTGACCTTCAAGGCGGGCACGGACGACCTGCGGGAATCGCCCGCGCTGCGGCTCGCGGAGGTGCTCGCGCGCGCGGGGCGCACGTGTCGCCGCCTTCGACCCCGTCGCCACCGAGGCGGGCGTCGCCCAGCTGGCCGCGCGACGGCGTCACGGTCGACGGCCGCCGCCTCAGCCGAGGCCGCCGCTGTCGACGCGGACGCCGTCGTCGTGGGCACCGAGTGGGCCGAGTTCGGCCGGCTCGACTGGGCGGCCATCGCGCCCACGATGCGCGGCCGGGTCATCGCGGACGCGCGGCGGATCGTGGACCGTGACGGCCGCGAACGCGGCGGGCCTGACCGTCGTCACGCTCGGCGTGGAGCATGCGCCCGTGACGCCGACGGATCGCCAGACGAGCCGCGCGCGTGGCGGTCCCCGTGGGATCCCCCGCGGCCGTCTAGCCGCCTCGACGTGGCCGTGCGCCGGTCGGTCCCCGGTCACGCCGGCAGAGGTCGCCGCCACCCGCCGGCCGGTCGACCAGGCGAGCCTGCTGCCACCCCGCGTGTTCCACGACCCGGACGTGCTCGCCTTCGAGCAGGCGGCGTGGTTCGGGCGGTCGTGGGTGTGCGTCGGGCGAGAGGAGGACGTCGACCGTACCGGCCGGTACTTCCTGGCGCGAGGTCGCCGGCGAGAGCCTCATCGTCATCCGGGGCGAGGACGATGCGTGCGTGCGTTCCACAACGTCTGTCGACATCGTGGGTCGCTGATCTGCACGGAGGATCGCCGGCCGGCTCGTCCGGTTCCAGTGTCCGTATCACGCCTGGACCTACGAGCTCGACGGCCGACTGCGTCGGGCGAGCCACACCGACGACCTCGATCGACTTCGACGACGCGCGAGTTCGGCCTCGGTCGCCGGCCGGGCGGCCGTGTGGCAGGGCTTCGTGTTCGTGTCCCTCGATGCCGAGGCGCCCGACCTGGCGGCATCGATGGCAGACCTGTGGCAGCACATCGACCGGTTCCCGCTGGCGGACCTGCGTCGGGCCCGGCGCATCGAGTACGACGTCGACGCCAACTGGAAGGTCATCGGCGAGAACTACTCCGAGTGCTATCACTGCCCCGGCGTGCATCCCCAGCTCAATCGGCTGACGCCCTACGACCAGGGTCAGAACATCGAGTCCGACGGGCGCATGGTGTGGCGGCTGGATGGAGCTGCGGCGACGACGTCGACACGATGTCCGTCGACGGCTCTGCGCCACGGTCGGCCGCCGCTCCCCGGGGTCACCGCGGAGGACGAGCGGCGCATCTACTACTTCCTGGTCTGGCCCAACCTGCTGCTGAGCCTGCATCCCGACTACCTGATGACCCACCAGGTCTGGCCGGTCGCGCCGGGTCGGTCACGTGTCGATCTGCGAGTGGTTCTTCCATCCCGACACGATGGCGCAGCCCGACTTCGACCCGTCCGACGCGGTCGACTTCTGGGACCTGACCAACCGCCAGGACTGGGCGGTGTGCGAGCTCCAGCAGCGCGGCACGGCCTCGGCGGCCTACACGCCCGGCCGCTACTCCCTGATGGAGGACATGGTCCACGCGTTCGACGTGATGCTCGCCGACGGCTACGCCGCAGGACGGCGTGACGACCCGATTCGCGCCGCGCCACGACAAGTGGCGCGAGAGGGCGACCGTGGCCCGGGCCTAGGGGACCTAGCTGCAGGGACGGTCTCCCGGACCATGACCTGCGGTTCCTCGGACGTGCTGGTCGATCGGGATGGACACCGACCTTGCAGGCGCCTCGTCGGGCTTCACTTCCGGCAGCGGGAACCCCCCCACCGTGCGTGACAATTCTTCGCGCAGTTCGTAGTCGTGGTCGCCGGTCGCGTACTCCATGAGTCTGCCCACGTGCGCCCGGACATCGATCGGCGGAGTCTCGGAGACGGCTCGCAGCACCTTTGGCGTGCTCGTAGGCTCGACATGCTCGGCGTCGTAGAACAACTCCTCGTGGAGCTTCTCGCCCGGACGCAGTCCGATGAACTCGAATGGCTGGCTGTCCGGATCGCGACCGGCCAGTCGGACCACATCTCGTGCCAGGTCCATCAGCTTCACAGGCTCGCCCATGTCCAGGACGAAGAGGTCCCCCTGCCTGCCCCAGGGCCGCGGCATCCAGGATGAGCCACGCGGCCTCCGGGATGGTCATGAAGTAGCGGGTCATATCGGGATGCGTGATGGTCAGCGGACGGCCGCGCTCCAACTGGTCCTGGAAGATGGGCACCACGCTGCCATTGGAGCCCAGGACGTTGCCGAACCGCACGGAGACATACGGCCGGCCAGTCCGGCGCGCGGCGTCCGCGACGAGCATCTCCGCGACGCGCTTGCTGGCACCCATGACGCTCGATGGCTTGACCGCCTTGTCCGTCGAGACCAGCACGAACCGGTCGACGCCTGCCTCGATGGCTGCGTCGAGCAGGGCCATCGTGCCCGCGATGTTGACGTGGACCGCATCCGAGGGGTGCTGCTCCATCATCGGCACGTGCTTGTAGGCCGCCGCGTGCAGGATGACATCCGGACGCTCGTCAGCCACTGATCCGGCGGATGGTGCTGCGGCTGGCCACGTTGGCCAACTCCTGCCGGATCTCCACGCCGCTGTCGCCGAACGTCTCGATCAGATGCCGATGGATGTCGAACAGTGCGCTCTCGGCACGGTCGACGCAGGATCAGCCGACGAGGACCGACCGCCATGACCTGGCGAGCGAGTTCGGAGCCGATCGATCCGCCGGCACCCGTGATGAGGACGGTCTCGTCCCGTGAACACACCGTCGACTTCGGGCGCGTGCTCGGTCGCGGCCGGACGACGAAGCAGGTCCTCGACTCGAACCGGACGCACGCGGTAGGCGTCAACGCTGCCGTCGAGCAGCTCCACCATCGACGGCACCGTGCGCACGTCGAGCTTGAGGGCGGTCGCGGCAGCCACGATCCGCCGAACCGCGCCGCCGGGCGCATTGGAGGCAGTGATGAGCAGCGCCTGGGCGCCCGTCTCGACGACCGCACCTTCGAGCGCATCGAGACCACCGAACACCGGCAGGCCGGCCACGCTGGTGCCCTTCAGGCGTGGGTCATCGTCCAGAAAGCCCACTGGCCGCACTCCCGCGGCCGGTGATCTCCGGGCCGATCGGGCCATCATCACCCCGATGTTGCCCGCGCCATAGAGCAGGGTCGAGCGCCGGTCGACAGCCGAACCACGATGGGCGTCAGCCGACAGGTCGGTCGCGGCCCGGATGCCAAAGCGCACCCCGGCGACCACGGCCATCGTGACCAGGAGTTCGACGAGCAGGAAAGCCTTGGGCAGCATATCCGGGATCCACTGCTGTCCGATGGCGCTCATCGTCAGCAGGGCTCCCAGGACCACCAGGGAGCCTATCCCCACCGCCGCCACGATCCGTTCCAGGTCCGGCACGCTGGCGAATCGCCAGCTGTGGCTGTACAGCCCCAGCCTGTGATTGATCAACAGGCGAGTGCACAGCAGCGCGGCTGCAAAGAGGAGCAGCCACCCCAGGTCAGCGGAGGTGGGTCCGGTGTTGCGGAAGCTGAGCGCCACATAGACCGCGAACGCGATCCCGATGGAGTCGATGATCACCAGGTGTCGGCCCCGGATCCCACCCAATACGCGTGATGCCGACAGGGCCGCGGATGTCTTGAGGGTCAGTCCGTCACCCGAGCCGCCCTCGGGGGTCCGGTCGGGGGAGGCGTCGGTGCGAAGGGCGCGCCGAGCATCCTCTCGCTTCAGATCACGAGCCGTCAATACAGTGCCCCTCTGCGGTGCAGCACGAACATCCGAATAGCCTGCCGGCAGCACGGACCGGCGACTCTTCGATCCTGGCGAACGAGGTCAACGTCTGGGTAGCGTTGGCTGGGCCCCGTCTGCCGATATGCGAACGATAGACCGTTTCGCATCCATCTTCCAGTACTTATCGCCCACTTACCTGGATGGCTGCTCGACCACGGCGGAATCGTGGTGTTCCACGGCAACGACGGTCGTGTCAGGGCCGTCGGCCCCACACCGAAGGCGTGCCCAACCGACCAAAGCACGCTCGCCAGTGCTCGGTCGGGGTGCCTGTCGACCGTCCAGGGCCTGGGACCTCCGTCCGACATCTGCCATGTCGAAACGGTCCCCGACACCGTCCTGGGGCCGATTCGCGCGCCGCGTCAGGTACTGCGGTAGGGGGAGGGCCAGGACCCTGATTCGCGCCCGATCGGGTCCTCCGGCCTGTTGGCGGTGCGGAGGCGCGCCACGGAGCACTCGAAGGTCCATGACGGGCCGTGACACCCGGTGTCACTGCCCGTCAACATGCGCTATCGTGCTGCGGCAGTTCGGCCGATCCCGGCATGCCGTGGCGACCGAGACATCGGGACCGGGATCGCATCGTCGGCGGCCGCCCATCGGACGCCGGAGGCGGCCTGCAACCAAGATCATGACGCCTGGAGTCAGCGTGATCGCCTACTCACCGGACGTGCTGCGGATCGATACCGTGGCAGAAGCCGAACGGATCCAGACACGCATCGAAACCGAGGTGCGGGCGCTGCGTCGCCGTGGCGCGGTCGTGGGCCTGTCCGGCGGTATCGACAGTTCCGTAGTGGCGAGCCTCTGCGTGCGCGCCCTTGGGCCCGCGCGCGTGTTCGGCCTATTGATGCCCGAACGGGACTCTTCCAGCGATGCGGTGCGGCTGGGCCGGATGCTGGCCGAGCACCTGGGCATCGAGTACATCGTGGAGGACATCGCGCCCGCCCTCGCGGCGCTCGGCTGCTACGACCGCCAGCTGGAAGCGATCCGGATGGTCGTGCCCGAGTATGGCGACGGCTGGCGCTGCAAGCTGGTGCTGCCGTCCCTCCTCGATGGCGACCGCCTGAACCTGGTGCTGCTGACCGTCGCCGACCCGGATGGTCACGAGCGGAGCGTGCGGATGCCATCCGCGGCATACCTCCAGATGGTCGCTGCCACCAACTTCAAGCAGCGTGTCCGGGCCGACCTGGAGTACTACCACGCCGACCGGCTCAACCATGCGGTCGCGGGCACTCCCAACCTGCTGGAGTACGACCAGGGCTTCTTCGTCAAGGGTGGTGATGGAGCGGCAGACTTCAAGCCCATCGCACATCTCTACAAGACACAGGTCTACGCACTCGCGGCCACCCTGGACGTGCCATCCGAGATCCAGGGTCGTTCACCCACGACCGATACCTTTTCGTTGCCCCAGAGCCAGGAGGAGTTCTACTTCGCCCTGCCGTACGGACAGATGGACCTGTGCCTGTGGGCGTACCGCCACGAGGTCCCTGCTGCCGAGGCGGCAGCCTCCCTGGGCCTGACACCGGGCCAGGTCGAACGCGTGTACAAGGACATCGAGGCGAAGCGGCGCGTCAGCGAGTACCTGCATCATGTCCCCAAGCCGATGCACCCGTAGTCGGAGCGCTGACTGATGTGTGGTATCGCTGGTTCCGTCGGGCTCTCGCAGGCCGTCGGCCCGATGGCGCTGGACGACCTCAAGGCCATGGTCGGGGCGCTCCAGCACCGCGGGCCCGATGAGTTCGGCCTGTATCGCGACGACCGGGCAGCGCTGGGCCACGCGCGCCTGTCCATCATCGACCTCCAGACCGGCCAGCAGCCGATGTCGGATGCCGATGGGACCTTGTGGCTCGTGTTCAACGGTGAGATCTTCAACTACATCGAGCTGCGCGCCGAGTTGGTCGCACGTGGACACGTGTTTCGCACCAAGAGCGACACCGAGGTCATCATCCACGCGTACCAGGAATGGGGCGAGCGAGCGTTCGTCCGCTTCAACGGACAATTCGCCCTGGCGATCTGGGACCGGTCCCGGGAGGCGCTGATCCTGGCTCGCGACCGGATGGGAGTTCGACCCCTGTACCTGTGCCAGCACCGTGGCCGGCTGCTGTTCGCAAGTGAGGTCAAGGGGATCTTCGCTGCCGACCCCTCCATCCCCCGCATGCTCGACCCGGTCGGCCTCGCCCAGACGTTCACGTTCTGGTCGACGGTCGCGCCGCAGACGGTGTTCGAGGGCATCTCGGAACTGGAGCCCGGGCACGTCCGAACCGTGTCCGCTCGTGGCACGGTCGACACCGCCTACTGGCAGCCGGACTACACGGTGGGCGCCCTGGGACCCGTCCCCGCGTCGGTGGAAGAGGCGGCAGCACTCGTCCGGTCCAGCCTTGCCGAGGCAGTGCGGCTGCGGATACTTCGCGCGGACGTGCCGGTAGGCAGCTACCTGTCGGGCGGGCTTGACAGCTCGCTCATCGCGGCCTTGGGCCGCGCGGCCAAGACCGGCGTGTTCCGGACCTATTCCATCCGCTTCGAGGATGCCGAGTACGACGAGACGGCCTACCAGCGGCAGATGGCGGCCACGATAGACTCCGACCATCACGAGATCATGGTCACCAGGCGGGACATCGCGGAGGCGTTTCCCGACGTGGTCGAGCACGCCGAGCGGCCCCTGCTGCGCACAGCTCCGACGCCGTTGTTCCTGCTCTCACGCCTGGTGCGGGACTCTGGCATCAAGGTCGTGCTGACGGGCGAAGGCGCGGACGAGATGTTCGCGGGCTACGACCTGTTCCGGGAGGCTCGCATCCGCCGTTTCTGGGGTCGCCGACCCGAGTCGGAGATGCGGCCGGCGCTCCTGGACCGGCTCTATCCATATCTGGCGCGATCGCCCGTCAGCCAGCGGACGATGGCGCGGGAGTACTTCGGCAGAGGCAGGGAGCGCTGGGCGGAGCCTGGCTTTGGCCATCACACCCGCTGGCGCTCGACAGCGTCCCTGCAGCAGTCGTTCGCACCGGAGGTCCTGCGGGCGATCGCGGGCCAGGACGTCGCAGGGCGACTGCTGGGGTCGGTGCCGAAGGGGTTCGCATCCTGGACCGGACTTGCCCAGGACCAGTATCTGGAGGTGCGCACGCTGCTGTCCGGGTACCTCCTGTCCTCGCAGGGCGACCGGATGCTGATGGGTCATTCCGTCGAAGGCCGTTTCCCGTTCCTGGACACCGAGGTGGTGGCCCTCGCGAACTCGCTGCCTGACGCCTTCAAACTGCGTGGCCTGGACGAGAAGCACGTGCTCAAGCGGGCGGCGCGGGGCCTGGTCCCCGACGAGATCATCCGCCGACCCAAGCAGCCGTATCGCGCGCCTGATGCCCTGGCATTCGTGGGACCGGACGCCCCGGGATGGGTGGCCGACATGATGACGTCGCGTGCGGTGACCGATGCGGGGGTCTTCGAACCCGGCGCCGTCGGCCGACTGTGGCGCAAGTGCTCGGCCTCAGGTGGTCAGACCCAGCTCTCGAACGCCGACAACATGGCCCTTGTGGGCGTGCTGTCCACCGGGCTGCTGCACCAACGACTGATCAAGCGATCCCCCGGTCGAACCGCCCCACCGAGGTTCGATACGTTCGTCGATGCCGTTGGCCACCCGCCGATGGGGGCCTCGGAGCACCTACAACAGTCAAGGAGAGCCAGCTAGATGACCACCCTGGAGCGCGTCAGGCAGTACATCGTCGATACCTGTTACCTGAGCGACCCGAGCGAGCTGACCGATGATGTGTCGCTCATCGACAGCGGCATCGTCGACTCGACCGGCATGCTCGACGTCATCCTGTTCATCGAGACGGAATTCCAGATCTCGGTCCAGGACAGCGAGACGACGCCTGACAACCTCGAGACCATCGCCCGCATCGCGTCGTACGTCGACCGCAAGCGGGCAGTCGCCGCCGCCTGAGGCTACCCCGCGCATCCCGGGCCATGCGGCTACTGGCGAGTTGCGTACATCCGCGTCAGCTCCACTCGCAGGAGCTTGCCGGCCTCGTTGCGGGGCAGGGCGTCGATGACGAGGAACTCCACCGGGACCTGGTTGGCTGGCAGCCGTTCCCGGCAATAGGCTCGGAGTCCGGTATCGCCTGACCAGTCCGGCCCCGGCACGATGTATGCCACCGGCACCTCGCCCAGGAGCGAGTCGGGGACGCCGCAGACGCCGGCCTCGAGGACGCCGGGCCCGCTGCCGACCACGTGCTCGATCTCCACCGGGCTCACGCGATGGCCACCGATCTTGAGGACTCTCCCGTGCCCGGCCCCGGTGGAAGAAGAACCCGTCCGCGTCCCGGCAAGCGAGATCGCCCGTCCAGAGCCAGCCGTCGTGCAGGATCTCGTTCGTCTCCGCTGGCTCGTCCAGGTAGCCCGGTGTCACGTTGTCGCCGCGCGCAACCAGGTCCCCGACCTCACCGTCGGCCATCGCCCGACCGTCAGGCCCCAACACCTGCAACTCCACACCCGGTATGGGGATGCCGATCGACCCGGCCTTGTCGACGGCGCGATCGGGGGGTAGCCACGAGAGCCGCGCGGTGGCCTCCGTCTGGCCGTACATGACGTACAGCTGCGCGGGCTGGAACACGTCGCGGGTCCATGTGATCGTATCGGGAGCCATGGCACCACCGGCCTGGGTCACGTATCGCAGCGCAGGGAACGACATCGATCCCACGTCCACCTGCCTGCGGAGGATCTCGAAGGTCAGTGGGACACCGGCGAAACCCGTGCAGCGCTCGGATGCCAGCGCCTGCATCACCGTCAGTGGCAACGCGAAGCGGTTGTCCAGCACGATCGACCCACCGGCCGTGAGATGCGTCTGCAACACGCTGCGCCCGTAGCAGTAGTACAGCGGCAAGGTAAGGAGCGCCCGATCCTCTGCCGTGAGCTCCAGGTACTCCACGATGGACCGCGAGTTCGTGGCGATGTTCCGGAATGTCTGGAGCACGCCGTGTGGCGTGCCCGTGCTGCCGGACGTGAACAGGATGAGGCAGATGTCGTCCGGTGCCAGGTCGGGCATCGGGGGTTCGGCCGGGGTATCGAGTGCCGGGTCCACGCGCCCGTCATCGAGCACCAGGGACACGCTCCCATGACCCAGGGTCGTGAGCAGCGCATCGGGAAGTGTCCCGGGATGGACCGCCCAGACACAGTCGAGGCCTCGGCCCGACAGGATCGGGCCCCAGACCCGGGCATCGCGGCCCCAGATGACGGCCTGCCGAGCGCCGCACCGGTCGACGATGCCGCCGATGATCTCCGGGCTCCAGGTGCGGTTGATCTCCACGGATGTCGCGCCGAGCGCCTGGATGGCCAGACCCGCGACGATGGTGGCTGGGGTATTGGGCAGGGCAACGACGACCCGATCCCCCTGGCCAACGCCCCCGGCCGCCAGATGGCTGGCGAGGCCCAGCACCCGCTGGGCAAGGTCGCGATAGGACAGTCGGCCGGCGGCACTCACGACCGCGGGTGATTCGGGAGCGACCGCCGCGTGCCGCAAGACCGACCTGTGCAGGAAGGGATCGCTGGGAGAGGAGGCCACCGGGTCTGGTTCTAGATCGAGAGCAGCCGGTCGCTTGGGAGAGGCAGGAGCTTCGCTGCTCCGCCCTCGCGCACTTGCCCGGGCCCGGTATCGGTCAGGATGAGAGTCCCGGCGCCGATCACGCTGTCGCGACCAAGCGTCACGTTGTTCCCGATCGTGGCGTTCTCACCGACCACACAACCCTGCCCGACAGTCACCAGGTCTGACAGCACCGCGTGCGCGCCCACGAGGGCGTGGTCGCCGACCTTGGCACCCTGGCCGACATGGCAGCCGCTCCACATGACGACGTCATTGCCGATGGTGGTGAACGGCTGGATGACGTTCCGCTCCATGATGAAGCAGTTGTCCCCGATGGCGGACTCTGGCCAGACGGCCGCGGATGAACTGACGTACGAGATGAGGTCGTATCCCAGCGACCTGGCCTGTCGATAGCTGGCCGCCCGGTCCTTGTTCGACGTGTCCGGTCCGGTGGCCACGAACATCGAATACTCGCCAACGGGGAAACGGGCGACCACCTCATCGAGGGGCACGAGAGGCAGCCCAAGGTGCTCGCCAGCCACCCGCCGCGTGCTTTCCGAGGCAAAGCCTGATACATGGTAGGGGGAGTCGTGCGTCAGGTAGTAGTGCACAAGCATCGCCATGAGGCCCGTGCCGAGGAGGATGACCGGCTTCACGGCTGATCTCCCTGTGGCTCTCCCTGGGATCTGTTCGGGTTCTTGAAGTCGACGAACACATGGTCCGATGGCGGAAGGCCCTCGCTCCGAAGGACCTTGCCCACCGTGAGCGCCATGATGCGCAGATCGAGCCGCAGCGACCAGTTGTCGACATACCAGACGTCGTACTTGAACCGGGTGTCGAAGTCGAGCAGTGCCCTGCCGTGGACCTGGGCCCAGCCGGTCAGTCCGGGAGGCACCTCGTGGCGTCGGGCCTGCTCCGGGGTGTACTCATCGAGATACTGCATCAGCAACGGTCGGGGACCGACGATGCTCATGTCGCCTTTCAGGATCGTCCAGAGTTGCGGCAGCTCGTCCAGGCTCGTTCGCCGAAGGACGTGTCCCAGGCGCGTCAGACGCTTGTGTTCTGGGAGGACCGTCCCGTTGGGACCCAGCCGATCGGACATCGTCCGGAACTTGATGACATCGAACGGCTTGCCATGGAGTCCCGGTCGGGTCTGTCGGAACAGTATCGGCGACCCCATATCCAGGCGGATGGCGATCGCGATCACGGTCATGACCGGTGCGGCCAGGACGAGTCCGGTCAACGCCGCCGCGATATCCATCGATCGCTTGATGCGGCGCCTCACGTGGTTCACACCTACAGGCTCGACAGTCGATCGCTCGTGACTTCGAGTCGTTCGACCCCTGGCGCAACGTACACACCGCGCTCGGCCGTGGTCTTGACGATCACCGCGCCGGCACCGACCACGGTGTCCCGCTTGATGGTGATCGCGTTCCTGATGGTCGAGTTGACACCCAGGAAGCAGTGCGGCTCGATGACGACATTCCCGGACACCACCACATGGGCTGACAGGAAGCAATGATCGGCGATCACGGAGTGGTGTCCGATCTGGCTGCCCGTCCACAGTGTGACGTTGTTACCGATGGTCACGAACGGCTGGATGACGTTGTTCTCGAGGATGAAGCAGTTGTCGCCGACGACAAGGTCGGGCCAGGTCGTCGCGCGCGAGCTGACGTACGTCACGAAGTCGTAGCCCAGCGCCTGGGTCTGCAGGTATCGGGCCTCGCGGTCCTTGTTCACGTGGCCGTAGCCCATGGCCACGAACATCTTGTGCGACGAAGGGTGATAGGCCTTCCGCACCTCATCGAGCGGCACCACGGGCAGGTCGTACACCGACTGTTCCCGGACGAACTCGCGGTCGACGGTGAAGGCCACGACCTCATGCTCGGAGTCGTGCGTGAGGAAGTAGTGCGCAAGCCCGGCAACCTGACCGTTCCCGTAGATCACGACCTTGGCCATGTGCTCCCCTTGTGCGCCCCACCTCCTGGGACGCCTGATCGTCGTCGAGCCTGCCCGGTGGAGTTTCGGGCCACGGATCCCATCAACTCCCGTGCAGGCTCATGTCGCCCTTCGGAGTATCCCAGACTCGGGACTCGCATCAATGCCCGCACGGCGTTTCAGGAGCATGGACCAGCCACCGCGACGCGGCACGCATACTCCACAGACCATCCGGTCAGACATGGGACTGCCGCTCCACCACGTCCACCAGGGCGTCGGCGACGTACTTCACATCCTCATCGCTGAGCCGGGCCGACCAGGGGATGGCGAGTGTCGAAGCCGCCACCCGCTCCGTGACCGGGAAGTCGCCCGCCCGACACCCCAGCAGATCCATCAGGAACGGTTGCGTGTGCAACGGGCTGAAGTACGGACGGGTCGCCACACCGACCGCCTCGAGATCCGTCATCACGCGGTCCCGGTCGATGTCCGGATGGAGGCGGACGACATATACGAACCAGTCGACCGATTCGTCCGGGGCCGCGCGCGGCAGCGTCAGCCAGTCACGGCCTGCGAGCGCGCGCTCATAGCTCGCCGCGACCCGGGCGCGGCCGGCACGCAGCTCGTCGAACCGCTCGAGCTGGGCTACCCCGACCGCGGCCGACAGCTCGTCGAGCCGATAGTTGAAGCCCATCTGGATGTGACGCAGCCACGTGCCATCCTCGTCGCGACCCTGGTTGCGAAGGCTGCTCATCGTCCGGGCGAGCGCCGGGTCGTCGGTGACGACGACGCCACCCTCACCGGTGGTGATCTGCTTGTTGGGGTAGAACGCGAACACCGACGCGTCCCCGAAGGAACCCAAGGGTCGGTCGCCGAGCCGTGACCCGAGCGCCTCGCAACTGTCCTCGATGAGGTGCCATCCTCGCCGGTCGGCGATGCCAGACATCTCCCGGATGCGACTCGGGCGCCCGAACACGTGCACCGGCAGGATCGCCCTGGTCGCTGGTCCGGCGGCCTGCTCGACCAGGTTCGGGTCCAGACCCAGCGTGTCCTCTTCGATGTCGACGAACCGCGGCCGTGCCCGTTCGTAGAGGATGCAGTTGGTGGACGCCACGAAGCAGAACGGAGTGGTGATGACCTCGTCGCCGTCGCCGATGCCCAGGCCTCGCACGACCATGTGCAGGCCGGCCGTGCCGCTGCTGCAACTCACCCCGTACCGTCGGCCTGCAAGCTCGGCAACGCCCTCCTCGAAGGCCCGTGCGAATGGGCCGAGCCCGAGCACGTCGCTGTCCAGGACCTGCCCGACTGAGCTCACGCTCGCGGGGACCCGTGGATGGCTGGGCCAGCGGGATACGTCGGTTGGTGCTGATGGTCACTGCTCCCTCGGCCTCATGACATGGACCGCCACCGTACATTCGAGCGCCTCACCCGGTCATCCCCCCAAGGTACGTTCTGGTGCGCCAGTGCCCTCAGAACGGGCGCCCTCGTCTCCGTCTGGTCAGCTGGGTGCCTGGGTTCTGCCAGATCCCACACCGAGATAGCCCACGCCCTGCGGGAGACCCAGGTCACGGAGACTGTTGCGCCCGTCGTACACCAGGGACAGCGCGGGGAACCGCGCGAAGTCGAGCTGCTGCCAGAGCTGGTCAGCCGTCTGGGTCACGATCGCCCGAACATCGCTCGCGTCGCCCCACGTATATGGTCGTGCTCCGCACCGTTCGATCTGCCCGGGGGAGAGGAGCGGATCGTAGGCCCAGACCTGTGCGCCGCGCTCCTTGAGGTGGGTGATCAGCGGTATCGCCCGCGAGTACGCCAGCTCCATCACGTTCTCGCGGTATGTCAGGCCCAGCACGAGCACGGATGTGTCAGCCAAGCCGCCCAGGCGCTGCTCAAGGGCAGCCACGGCTGATTCCACCTGTCCGTCGTTGATGCGTCTCGAGCCACTCACGAGGGCCAGGTCCGGCGCCCGCGACAACATGAAATGCGGGTACACGGGGATGCAGTGGCCCCCGACACCGATGCCCGGCTGGTGGATGTGCGAGAACGGCTGGCTATTGGCGCCGCGGATGACCTCCAGGATGTCCACCCCCACCCGGTCGGCGTACCGTGCGAACTCGTTGGCGAGGGCGATGTTGACGTCGCGGAAGGTCGTCTCGGCGAGCTTGGCGAACTCCGCGGCTTCGGCGCTGCCCAGGTCCCAGACTTCGGCGGGCAGGACGCTGCGATAGAACGCGACCGCGCGCTCCGTGCTGCGGGCATCCACCCCTCCCACCAGCTTGGGGTACGCAGCCAGGTCCCGCATGATCCGTCCGCTGAACACCCGTTCGGGACTGAATGCCAGCAGCAGGCCATCGTCCTGGCCCATGCGCAGGCCGGTGATCTCACGCAGCATCGGACCGTACCGATCGCGGGTGTCGCCGACGGGCAGGGTCGTCTCGTACGTCACCAGGGTGCCGGGCCGCAGACCCTCCGCCACGGCGCGTGTCGCAGCGTCCATGTGCCGGTAGTCGGGCTCGTTGGCATCGGTGAGCATGATGGGCACGATCATCACCACGACATCCGAGCGTCGAGCGGCGTCGGCATGGCTGGAGGTGGCCTCGATGCGTCCGGCGGCATGAGCGTCGGCGATCGCCTCGGCCAGCCCCGGCTCCTCTTCCACGTGTGACCTGCCGGCGTTGACCGACTCGACCACGTCCGGAATCACGTCGACACCGATGACGCGCCAGCCTGCGGACGCGTACTGCGCGGCCAGTGGCAGGCCGATCTTGCCCAGTCCGACGACCGCGACGGTGCCGACCGTGCCCGGCACTCCGGTCCATCGATCCAGGTGCTGGGGGGCCTCCACGAGGGCCATGTTCGTATCCAGGGTCGTCATCCGAGGGTCCTCATGGGCACCGGGAGGGAGCGACCCTCGTCCGCCGCGGTCAGGAGCAGCTTGGCGAGGGACAGTGCGTTCAGGCCATCGCTGCCACTGACGGGCGAGGCGGCGCCTGTTCGAAGCGCGTCCAGGAATGCATCCAGCTCCAGGCGCAGGGGCTCGGCCGGCTCGATCGCCAAGGATACGGTCTCGCCCGCGAACGTGGGGGCATAGCCGTCCAGGTACTCGGGTGCCAGCGTGGCAGTCCCCCTCGTGAACGTGAGGGACTGGGTCAGGTAGTCGACCTGGAACATGCCCTCGGTACCCAGCACGACGACCCGGCGCTGCTTCTCCGGCGTCAGCCAATTGGCATCGAGCAGGCCCACGATGCCGCTGGGGAACGATAGAAGCCCGTACAGCAGGTCTTCATGGGCCGTGTGGACCTGGCGGCTCCTCTCGGCGTAGACCCGCACCGGGCGCTCGTTGAGGAGGTGGCACATGATGTCGACGTCGTGCGTCGCCAGGTCGATGGCCACCCCGACGTCGCGGATGCGTTCCGGTAGCGGGCCACCGCGGATGGTCTTGATGCTGTGGATCTGGCTCAGGTCCCCGTGCCGAAGCCGGGCGGCAAGGGCACGCACTGCCGGGTTGAAGCGCTCGATGTGGCCCACCTGCAGCAGGACGTCCTGCTCCGCGGCGGTCCGGATGAGCTGCTGGCCCTCCACGATGGTCGCCGCGAGCGGCTTCTCGATGAGGACCGCCACGCCCTTGGCCATGGCGGCCATCGCGACGGCGAAGTGCTGGGTGGTTGGCACCGCGACGATGAGGGCGTCGAGTTCCTCCTCTGCCAGCATCTGGCCCGGGTGGCCAAAGCCCCGGACGCGACCGCCGGTCACAGAGAGAGCCTGTTCCAGCACCTCCGTGGCGGGATCCGCGACCGCCACGAGCTCGATGTCGTCGCGTGCCAGGAGGTTCCGGAGATGGTTGCGACCCATCGTGCCAAGGCCAGCAAGGCCGATGCGCGGTGTCGCTGTGCGGCTCGAGCGGGTCATGCTGCTGACACCTTGCTGGGGACACTGGTGGACGATGGGGTAGCGCACTCGCGCACGGCCCCGATGATGCTCTCGATCTCGCCCTCGGTCAGATTCGGTCTCACGGGGATCGACAGGACCTCGGCAGCGAGACGGTCGGTGACCGGGAGGTGCTGGTCGGCCGCGCCGGGGATGAGACGCTGCAGGTAATCCTGTCGATGGATCGGCACGGGGTAGTAGATGAGCGACCCGATCCCTCGCTCCGAGAGACGGTCGGCGACAGCATCGCGTTCACCCGGGAACCGCATCGTGTACTGGTGCCAGACGTGCTCGCGACCCTCCGGGGCAGTGGGTGTGAGGTAGCCACGCAGGCCCTGCGTCAGGCGTGCGGCGTTGGCCTGGCGCTGTGCGGTCCGTTCGTCGGCGGCCGCCAGCTGGGCGAGGCCGATGGCGGCCGCCAGGTCGTTGGGCTTGAAGTTCGTGCCCAGTTCGTCGTGGTGGTAGCGGACGCGCATGCCGTGATTGCGGTACGTGCGCAGCCTGTCCGCGACCCCGTCGTCATCTGCGGTGGCCATCCCACCCTCACCGGACATCACGTTCTTGGTGGCGTACAGGCTGAACATCGCGGGTCCGAACTGACCTGCCCGTCGGCCGTGATATGCCGCCCCGATCGCCTGCGCGGCGTCCTCCAGGATCACCAGGCCATGCTTCTCGGCGATCTCGACGAGGGGATCCATGTCGGCCATCAGGCCATACAGATGCACCGGCATGATGGCCCTGGTCCGGGGCGTGATGGCAGCTTCCACGAGCTCCGGGTCCATGGTGAAGTCGTCCTCGCGAACGTCCACGAAGACCGGGGTCGCGCCCGCCTGCAGGATGGCGCTTGCCGTCGCATTGAAGCTGAAGCTGACGGTGATCACCTCGTCGCCGCGGCCGATGTCCAGGCACCGCAGGATCGCCTCCTGGGCAACCGTGCCGTTGGACATGAATACGGCGTGCTTCACACCGCAGAAGGCGGCCCATGCCTCCTCGAGCTCTCGGGTCCTGGCACCCATCGCCAGCATCCCCGAGTGGAGCACATCCAGGACTGCGCGCTCCTCGGCGAGTCCGATATCGGGCTTGGAAAGCGGGATCACGCGAGGTTCCTCCATGTGACACGTCCTGTCCTGCACAAGATATCGGGATGCGTCCCGAGGGCAGTGCGAAGCGCCGTTGAAATCGGCCGTGACGGGTGCACCGTCGTCATCCACCAGGCGCTGGCCGCATCGGCAGACCCAACCAAGCAGGCGGGCCGGATTGCCCACCACCAGGCCATGATCGGGCACATCCCGGGTGACCACCGCTCCGGCGCCGACAGTCCCGTAGCGACCGATGGAGCACCCCGCGACGACCACCGAGGCCGCCCCGATCGAACATCCCTCGCCGAGACGGATCTGGGACACGATCCAGTCATCGGCGCTCGCGAGCTGTCCATCGAAGGTGATGCTGCGGGGGAAGCGGTCGTTGGTGAGCACAGCGGCCGGTCCGATGAAGACCCCAGACTCGACGAGCACGCCGTGATAGACGAGCGCGTTGTTCTGGATCTTGACCCGGTCCCCGATGGTGACGCCGGCGTCGACATATGCGCCCCGGCCGATGATGCAGTCGTCACCGATGACGGCACCTTCCCGCACTCGCGCCTGGTCCCAGATTTGGGTGCGCTCGCCGATCCGCGCATCGGCGGAGACATCGGCTGAGGCATGGATCACTGGAGCTTCTCCTCGGTCGTGACGACCGCGATCGATTGGCTATCGCCACGAGGATAGGCCGCTTTGGCTTCTGGGGCCCGGTCGCCTATCTAGTCTTCGGTCGCAGCAACGATACGCAGCGGACGGACATCCAGCCACCCATGCACGATCCCGCGTGGTGACGGGCAGCACCGGATGGCACGGGTCATCGGGACCCTGCGGCTGCCCCGGGCGCGTAGGAGTCGAGTCGCTTGGATCTGCGCGACTCGGAGACCACGAGCGCGATGCCGAGCCCGATGACAAGGCCGAATGCGGCCGCAACAGCCGTATTAGTGAGCACCTTGGGCGACGACGAATCGATCGGCTCTTCTGCCTCCTGGATCACCGCAGCGAGGCCGGGTTCTCCGGCCGTGCTGCGAGCGAAGCCTGTGACCTCATCGGCGACTGCGTTCGCCAGGTCTGCTGCTTCGGGGCCGGACTCGGCCGAGCCGTTGATCAGCACGAAGTTCTGGCCGACTCGGGTGCGCACCGCGATCCGCGATCGCAGGTCACCCGGCTCGCCTGGAAGGCCAAGACGCTTCTGGACACGCTCGAGCACGGGCAGCGTGGTTGCCATCGTGGCGTATGTCTGCGCGAGCTGTTGATAGGCGAGCTGCTGCTGCAGGTCGGTATCGGTCAACGAGCCAACGAGCACGATGGCCTCGGATCCGTACTCTCGCGGCTGGGACTGCGAGACGAAGTAGGCAGTCACACCGGCGGCCACACCAAGGAGCAGGATCAACCACGACCACCGCAGGACGATGCCGAAGAATCGCGATAGATCCAATCCGTGACCTGCCTTCCCGGCCAGATGCGTACATGACAGCAGGTTTCCCCGGCCAGCCACCGGTCGACCTCACGCGCGGACGCGCGGCCGGAACTCTATCATTACCGTGCGCGAACTCGCAGCCGGAGGTCCTGGAACGTGTCGGATCTTCGTTGCTTGGGCGCAGCCATGAATCACCGTTTGGAGCGCCATACCCGTGCGGGTGCTGATCCTCAATCACTATGCCGACGCGCCCGACCGACCCACCGGGACTCGTCATTACACCCTCGCACGTGCCGTTGTGCGTCACGGCGGCGAGGTGACCATCTTCGCGTCCGCCTTCGATCACGGCTTGGGCCGGGACACCCGGCTCGATCTGGGCAGGTTGACCCGCTCGCGGAAGTTCGAGGGAGTCAGGTTCGTATGGCTGCGGACCATCCCGTACCGCGGTAACACGTGGCGGCGTATGGCCAACATGGTCAGCTACGCAGTGATGGCGGTGCTGGCGGACATCGGGCGCCCGCGACCGGACGTGGTGGTCGGTTCCACCGTGCATCCCTTCGCTCCGTTGGCGGCGTGGGTCATCGCGAAACGTCGCGGGGTGCCCTTCATGTACGAGATCCGGGACCTTTGGCCGCAGACCCTCATCGACATCGGAGCGATGCGATCCGGATCGGTTGGATCACGTCTGCTATACGCGATCGAAGGGTTCCTGACACGGAACGCGGATATCGTCATCGCGTTGCTGCCCGGTATCCCGGAGTATCTGGAGGAGCGCGGGCTGCCGTCCCACCATGTTCGATACCTGCCCAACGGCGCCGATTTCTCACTGACCGACGCGGTCATCCCCCAGCCCGACGCGGCGGATCCTGTCCGAAGAGTGCTCGATGACATCGCTGGATACCACGCATCCGGTGACATCGTGTTCGCCTACGTGGGCTCCCATGGTCGGGTCAATCGCCTCGACATCGTCATCCGGGCGGCGAAGGAAGCGGTCGATCTCGGATCGAGGCCATTCCGGCTCCTGTTCGTAGGGGACGGCCCCGAGAAGGTGGATCTGGAGCGGTTGGCCGCGGAGCTGTCGCTTACCAACGTTCATTTCGTCGATCCCGTCCCGAAGGCGCGCGTGCCACTGCTCCTCGCGGCCATCGACGTGGGCGTCGTCCATGCCACGTACACGCCGGTGTACCGGTATGGCATCAGCTTCAACAAGGTATTCGACTACATGGCGGCACGCCGGCCGATCGCATTCGCTTGCACGGCAGTCAATGACCCCGTCAAAGCTTCGGGCGGTGGCCTGAGCGTCCCACCGGACGATCCCAGGGCCCTTGCCGAGGCTTTTGTCAAGTTGGCAGCCATGCCGGCTAGCCGCCGGAAGAAGATGGGTGCCGCAGGCCGTGCGTTCGTGGAGCGCGAGCACGACATGCAGCAGATCGGCGATCGATTCGTCGAGATCATCGGAGAGTCCATCGGAGCGGATGTCCCAAGCGGTCGGCCCGGGCGGGGTTGATGACGGCCTCGCGGTCGCAGGAACCCGGTGGACGACTGATCGTTCGCACGCCGCCCGGGCACGAGGCGGCTCGTCGCTATGTCCTGGACCTCGTCCTTGGCGAGTGGCTCGGACTGTCGTTCGATGTGCTCCCGTCCGACGGGTTGGCCGTGACCATCCGCCATTCCGATGACCCGAACGGCAAGCAGGTGGAGATCCCCGACATCCTGTTCGCGACTTCGGTCGAGGACTGGCTCACGGAGCGCTCGACCGCGCCGACGCCCGTCGCGCGCCTGGTCGTGGATCCGCGATTCCAGTGACCCGACCGGCGACGCCAACCTCCTGCCGGCGATCTTCGCGGACCCGTCGGCAGATCGACGGGCGTCGTACTCCCTGGAGACGGGCGTCCGTCTCGGCGTGGATGTGTTTGGGAGCGTGTTCTACCTGGTCAGCTGCTATGAAGAGGTCGTCGGCGGACCTCGAGATCAGGACGGCCGATTCCCGGCCGAGGCGTCCCTTGCGGCCCGTGAGGGCTTCCTGGAGCGTCCGATCGTGGACGAGTATGTCGACCTCTTGTGGACCGCGATCCACTCGCTTTGGCCGACCCTCGAGCGGCTCGCTTCATCATTCCGCCTGCGTATGACCCACGACGTCGACCAGCCGTGGGCGGTGCGAGGGAAACCGATACTGGCTGTGGCGCGCTCCGTGGGCAAGGACATCATCGGGAGGCGTGATCCACGACTAGCCTTTGCTCGTGGCCGTGCGTTCATCGGTGATCGCCTCGGCCGGGACATCAGGGACCCCTTCGACACGTTCGAGTTGCTGATGGACGCCACCGAACGGTGTGGACTCCGGTGCACGTTCTACTTCCTGGCGGGCAACCAGCCTGGGGACCACGATTTCCGGTACCGGATCGACGACCCGCAGATCCTGGCGCATCTGCGCCGGATCGGTGGGCGCGGTCACGAGATCGGCCTGCATGCGAGCTACATGAGTCATGGCTCCGTCGAGCGGATCCGCATGGAGTTAGATGCGCTGAGGGCTGCATGCGCGATGGTCGGGGTCGAGCAGGCCGACTGGGGGGTCCGACATCACTACCTTCGCTTCGACGCCTCCAGATCGTGGCGCGACTACCTTGCCGCTGGCCTAGCCCACGACTCCACGCTGGGCTTTGCCGAGCTCGTCGGGTTCCGAGCCGGGACATGCCGCGAGTATCCGGTCTTCGACCTGGTCGAGGACCGCCCGCTGGCACTCCGGGAGCGACCGCTGACAGCCATGGACGTGACCATGTACGAGTACATGGGTCTTGGTGTGAGATGCGGCTGACGAACGACTGATGGGGCTCGTCGAGACGTGCAGGTCCCATCAAGGTGACGCCGTGGTGCTGTACCACAACAACTCGTTGCCCCTGTTCGGCATCACCGATCGGCTATGCGTCGCTGGTCAGTTCGCTCGCTCACCGTCAAGGCGACGCCTGAGCTGCTCCGGCGTCATCGTGTCGCTCCCGACCGGCAGATCTCGTCCGCCACGATGGATCCAGCCGGTCATCCTGGACGTGCCGATCGTGACAGCAGGCAGGGTCGGCGCCGGTCGCGTGAGGCGGCTCACGTCCATCAGGAGGACCAGCAGCATCATCCCCCACATGTTGCGATCCTCGTACACATTGCCGCTGACCATGGCATTGAACAGGAAGAATATGAACAGGACGCGAACGACGGTGCCGTCGGTCCCGCGAGGTAAGGGACGAGTCAGCGCCAGGACCACGAGTGTCAGGAACACGATGATGCCCAGTAGTCCATGGTCCGCGCCGATCTGCAGCAGCGCGTTGTGCGGGTACTCGCCCACAGCGGATGGCCCCAGCACCTGCGTGTTGAGGGCCTGAAAGCCGGACGTCCCGACACCGATCATCGGATGATCCGCGAACATGCTGGTGGCCGCGCCGAACAGGAAGACTCGCGCCTCGGATGACGTATCGCCGCTGCCGCGCCCGCTGAAGATCACCAGCAAGCGCATCCTGGCACGAACGTCGCCGAGCACGGCGAAGCGCTGTGTCGACGTTGCCGGCAAGCTCGTCCGCCGCGACGGACAGGACCACGACGGATGCGATGGCGAGTCCCGCGACTGCCCCTGCAGCGCGCCAATTGGCGGTCCGTGGATCGAGCAAGTAACGAGCGATGCCCAACATTGCCAGCACCACCAGGATGATCACGGGGCCGCGTGATCCGGCAGCCAGCGCGACCATGACAGCGAGGACGCTTACGCCGACAGCCGCAAGACGCAGGATCCAGGACTTGCTCGGAGATACGAGGTAGAGCAGTCAGGATCGGCACCAGCAGAGCCGCTCGCGATGTCTGGATCGTGTTCTCGCCGAGCACCGACAAGTCGAGCAGGATCGGACAACTGAGGTGTCCCCAAGGATGACCACGATGAGGCCCAGCACGAGATAGCTGATGAGGAACTCGCGGATGTAGCGCGGTCGTGATCCGACACGCAGTGCGCCGATCGCCAGCGGCACGAGCACCAGCAGACGCATAGGTGATGGTGTCATCCACTGCGAGGCCTCTGGTCGGGTGCATAAAGGATGCCGAAGAGGAGCACAAGTCCGAACACCATCCACGTGAGAAGGCCGGCTGTCGAGATAGCTCGCGGCTCACGGTCGAGGAGTAGCGGGATGACCTGCAGGAACACCAGCACGGCCAGCAGAGGACCGTCAGGTCGACCGGGCTATAGGGCTGAGCCGCTGCCTTGTAGAACGGGATCAACAGGTAGACAGCGAACAGCACGCCGGGTCGGCGGACCACAACGTAGAGCCCGATGATCCCCACCGCGACGGCGGCGGCGATTTCCAGCCCGCCGATGGCGCCCGCTGCCCCAACAAGGCCGAGGCACACGAAGGCCATCGCCAGCGGGATGACCTTGCTGGAACCAGTCGCTGAAGATTGGAGCGCTGTCATGAGGCCGTGCGAAACAGGGCCGGCACCTCTCGGGCTCGTGTCTGGAGGCGGTCGTCCAGTCGTATCCGTTCGGGGAGGCCGACTGCGTTGGCCATTGTAGCCACGACCATGTGACGATGCCGCGCGTGCTAGCCTCCGAGCGACCCATCCCACAGGCTACATTTGGGGTCAGGTGCAACGAGGGGTGTCGAGCTGACGATGGAGCCGACGGACGAGGGCCGGCCCCCGTTGATCGGCATGGCGTTGTACGCCGACGTGACGTACGACAGCCGGGTCCGCCGGGAGGCGGGCGCGCTCGCCGCCGCCGGTTACCGTGTTCGGATCTACTGCCTGGCAGGGGAGGAGTCCGCGGCGGGCCTCGCGCCGGGCGTGACCCTCGTTACTCACCAGCCCACGACCAGCGGAGTACTTCCCAGGAGCGCCAACCCCTATCGCGGGAGCCCATCGAGGCTCGCGGCGACTCGTGCGCGCATCGCATGGCTCAGCGGATATGTCCGCAATCTGCGCTCATGGGGTCGCTGGGTGCTGGCGCAAGCGGGGGACGTCGATGCTTGGCTGGCGCACGATCTCACTGGCCTGGTCGCTATAGCGCCCGCGATCGGAACTGGCGTGCCAGTCGTGTACGACGCACATGAGATCTACCTGGAAGCCGGCACCGCCCGACTCCTGCCCAGGCCCGTGCGGGCTGCCCTGCGGCGCTACGAGGGCCGGTTGGTCGCACGAGTCTCCGCCCTGGTTACCGTGAATGCCTCCCTGGAGGAGGTATTCCGCTCGTGGTATCGGCCACGTCGCGTAGTCGTGCTGCACAACTGCCCGGATCGATGGCAACGGCCGCCCGACCTCCCGGACAAGCTGCGGGCGGCCGCCGGCATCCCGGGAGATGCCCCAGTGATCCTGCATCATGGGAGCCTCGGACCGAGCCGCGGTATCGAGCAGCTCATGGACGCGATCCTGGAGGCCGGTCTCGAGCGCAGCCACCTGGTGCTACTCGGATTCGGTGAGTCGCGTGAACGCTTTCGGGCGATGGCCGAGGAGGGCGATCGCCGAGGGCGGGTGCACGTGCTGGACGCCGTCCCTCCATCCGAGCTGCTGCCGTGGGTGGCGTCCGCGGACGTCGGCGCGCTGCCCATCCAGGCCTCGACGCTTAACCATCGACTGGCCACCCCAAACAAGCTGTTCGAATGCCTTGCCGCCGGTGTGCCCGTGCTCGTGAGTGATTTTCCGCCCATGCGAGCGATCGTCCTGGATGACCCACGAGGTCCACTCGGGGCCGTGTGCGATCCATCCGACGTGGGTTCGGTGGCCGCAGGCCTCCGGTCATTGCTGCAGATGGACGCAGAGGACACCGCAACCATGCGGGCGAACTGCTCCGCCGCAGCCAGCGACCGATGGAACTGGCAATCGGAGTCGGCGCGATTGATCACTCTCTACGACGATTTGCTTGGCACGATGCGAGATAAGAACCTCCTGCCCGCACCTACGGCATGACATGAGCGACGAAACCAAGCGCGCTTATCGCGAGCTATGTCGAACCGAGTCGACGATTCCTGTCTTCTCCACAGACTGGTGGCTTGACGCCGCTTGCGGTCCTGAAGGATGGGATGTGGCGATCGCGACACGCAACGATCATATCGTCGGAACCATGCCCTACCCGATCGCGACTCGCATGCGGTTCAGAGTGATCACCATGCCGAAACTCACGCAGAAGCTGGGTCCCTGGCTCCGTTATCCACCCGGTGCTTCCACATACGACAGACTGACATTCGACAAGGACGTCCTGACGGACTTGATCGATCAGCTCCCTCGGTTCGATCTCTTCTCACAGCAGTTTGACTACAGGATCCAGAACTGGTTGCCGTTCTACTGGAAGGGTTTCCAACAGACCACGCTGTACACGTATGTCATCGACGACATCAGCGACGTGGCCACGGTCGTGGCTGGATTCGAGCACTCGAAGCGCAAGAACCTGCATCGCGCTGAGAAGGTTCTCACTGTTGCCTTCGACATGACCGCCGAGGCCTTCTATCAGCATCACGAGATGACCCTCGCCAAGCAGGGCGACGTGATCTCATACGGCCGCGACCTCTTCATGCGGTTGCACGGAGCCGCTGCGTTTCACGATGCTGGCACGATCATCTGCGCGCAGAGACGACCAGGGTGTCACCCACAGTGCCGTCTTCGCGATCTGGGATGCCAACAGCGCCTTCGATCTTATCAGTACGATCGACCCGGCGTATCGGAGCAGTGGGTCAGTTGCGCTGCTGATTCGCGAGCTTGTCCGCCATCTTGGCGGGCAAGACGACGAGATTTCGACTTTGAAGGAAGCATGATCGAGCCGGTGGAGGAGTCGTTCCGGCGGTTCGGTGCAGACCAGCGCGGATATTTCCTAATCACAAAGAGTAATTCCGCGACTCTCGATGCGCTTGTCGAGGTGCGGGGTGTCGCGAGCGTGCACGCGCATGGTCAAGGACAAGCTTGGCAAGGATCCGGTAGCTGCAGCGAGTCGCGATATTGCCCTCATATCCACCATACACCGACGATGGGGCTTCTTGGACAAGACGTGCCGACTCACCGAGTCGCACGGGTGACCGGCCGGTGCTAGCTATCTCCACCGAAGCCGGTATGGCTCCGCGTCTCATATCGTGCTGCATCCCAGACTCGATCTAGGTTGGCACGTGCGTTGGCAACCTGGTCAGTACGCCATCGCCTCTCATGGAGTAGAAGGTAGATAGGGCTCCTCCGATCTCGGATGGCATCTGCCAGTCCGTAGTCGTTCGCCCAAACTGACGGCGGACTTACGGCATCACTTACGTACACATCGACGGACTTCATAAGCGACTGATCGTACGCCTCAAACGCGAGGCCGGCTGCATCCAGTGTAGCCCGGTCGATTAGCTCGTTATTACCGAAACCAAGGCGGCGATTGATCCAGTCGCCGTGGCTGGATGCAGAACGCATGTCGGGACTCCACAACGCTCGAAATGTCTGGCAATGCGCAAGGAACATATCTTGGATATCTTTACGTCTGGCGAACACAGCACCTCGAGAGCGAAGGCCGTGGCGCTTTGCTACCGTCGCCCCTTCCTCGAAGTGGTAACCGACCTCATGGCCGTCAGTGAGCAAGCGATGGATCAGGTCACGATGAGCTGGAGCGGTGGACAGTCGGAAGTAATATGTGGCCCGGACCCCCGCATCTTGCTCAAGGCGATGGAATGTCTCATTCCCTCGTACACCGCGGATATCGACGTCGTGACGCACCGCAAGGACCGGTACTAGCCGATCGAGAGTGCCCTTGTCGATCAGCTCAGCAAGTTGACCGACAGGCATGATGTTGTAGCCGATTTCGCGAGCCGTTCGAAGTAGCGTGGCATATTCGTAACTACGGTCACTCGGAGCCAGATCTGCCATTAGGCGAGATCGAAGGGAAGCGACGTTCATCGGGCCGACCATTTGGTCGCCGAGTCTTGGACTGCAAGGTCGTGCCTCGAGGCGGTAGTTCGGATGCCTGGTGAGCTTTCGCTGTACGCCGGGCGTCGACCTAATCAGTTTGATTTGCCTGACTGCGCTTCTACGTTCAGAGTCGGTCATCAAGCGAGCGTCGTGCGACCGAGCACGTTGGTGCTGATGTGGACGTGCTTTCTGACCATCAGCAGCCAGGCGACATTCGACGCGATGAGAGCGATCGTCTGACTCGACAGCGGCGCCGTTGACGCCCCACTGATCTACCAGGACCATCGCTACGGGTATCCCGATGAGTGCTACTGACATCTGGACGGTCGCTGCATGCAGTTGTTGGCCGGTCATGTTCAGCAGGGTTAGGACGGGTCCAGTAGCTGCGTCGGCGAGAGCGCCATCGCCAACGACGGCCGAGGGCGGCGCAGCCTGGGTGTAATGAGCACCGAAAGATGCCGAGAAGCCGTTGGCCGAACACGATGCAGATCAAGACCAGGGGAGAGCTCCCAGGACGGCGACCCGCGTTGCCCAAATCGCCAACCGTTGCAGCGGCCCTTCCTCATCCGAGCGACCAAAGTCGGGCGAGATTGGGCCGGCCACGGCACCCACGCTGTACCCGACCGATGTGGATGATCGCTGCCACCTGGACCGCAACCGCATACAGTCCCACCTGATCCGGGCCAGTCAGGATGGTAAGCAAGATGACCGGTGTGGCGACCGTCACTCGTGTCGCACCCGTAATGACCAGCGAGCTGCGCTGCCTGCCGTAACCACATCGAGGTGTGGTACTCGGGCTGGAGTCCTTGACGGCGCGAGGAGGTGCTGCCGCATAGAGATATCACCCGACAGCATAGCCGAGGAACGCCGCGCAGAAGCTCATGCCCAGCATCAGCGTGTCGCTCACCTTGCCGACCGCCAACGCCGCGCACAGCGCACGCGGCCGCGAACGACCCATTGCGGACCAGTTTTCGGGAGCTGAGCCTGGATGACCCGGTGCAGCCCGAGCAGCGTGGACTGGCGCAGCCGAGCTAGAACCTGGATCGGCACGCAGGCCAAGCCCGATGGCAAAGGCCGTCGTCGGAAACGAGAAGACTCCCGCAAGTCGAGAGTGCCCCCGGCAGCGACTCGAACAGGCGAATGCAGGGCGAGGGTCAAGTCCCTGCGCTCCCGTCGCAGGAGACCGTGGACCGCGTGACCATCGCCCGTGCGCGATGCCCGCAGCGACGTCGCGAATGACGAGCTGGTCGAAGCCAGCCATCGCGATAACGGCGAGAACAGAGACCACAGCGATAATCGACGCGTACGTGCCGTAGTCGTCGGGGGCACTCGAGCGCGTCAAGATGAGGGTCGTCACGAACGCGAGCCCCGCGCTGGTGATGCCAGGGCGAACGTGACCGTGGAGCCCGACAAGAGGCTCACGAAACGATGTGGCGTGCCCCGTCGATCGGGACGTCCGCCGGTAGCGCGATGGGTGCCCTCACTCGAAGTAGAACTGGAGATCCCCTTCGGTCGGTGGGCCATCCCAGGTCGGGTCCCACCCCTGCCAGCCCGAGCCATTGTCGGTCTGGGCGTATCCGTCCGCGAACTAGGTCGTCGGCCTGTAGTGATAGTGGATGCCCTTGCGGATGACGAAGATGGAGTAGGTGGTGTCCGACGGGCTCGTCAGGACCAGCCGGTACCCCTGGCCCGACGCCAGGGTCCTGGGCGCGGCGAACCGGAGCGTGGCCCAGGTCGACCCGCCATCGGTGCTCGCGCTGCTGAGGGCGATGGCCGAGGCAGGGATGGACCCCTGCTCCACCAGGGTGCCGTCGGAGCGTTCCAGGCGTACCTGGAGCGGGCTCGAGCCGCTGGTCCGCTTGAGGCGCACCGAGACCGAGGAGACCTTGCGGTCGGAGCCGCTCACGGTGAACACCTCGCGGACCTTCCGGCTGCCGGAGATGTCCCTCGCCGAGCGGACCCAGACCTCCATGTAGCCCAGGCCGTCGTGCGTCCCGTTGGCGTAGTCGAGCTGCATGATGGGGGTGATGGTGCCCCACCCGGCTCCACGGTCGGCCGACCAGGCACCACCGTCGTGGCGAGCCAGGTTGGCCCAGTCGGTGTTGGTGAAGGCGGGCTGCCAGCGGGCCGTCTCGTCGAACACGAACAGGCCGTCGACCGACACGAAGTTGGCTGTGGGTCGACGGGTCGATGTTGGTGAACACGATGTGGTACAGCCGACCCGCGACGAGCGAGGCCGGCGAGGGGAACGAGTACCGTTGTTGGCACCCGTGCGCCGGGTGGACCACGTCGCGCGTGGCGAGCACGGTGCTCGAGGGGAGATGGTCGGCCGACCCGTCATCGGGCCGCACGGTGATGCG
This sequence comes from uncultured Chloroflexia bacterium, assembly GCA_963760625.1. Lineage (GTDB taxonomy): Bacteria > Chloroflexota > Limnocylindria > Limnocylindrales > CSP1-4 > JAFMJV01. The sequence goes on along the minus strand of CAVXDU010000010.1, from coordinate 5,397 downwards.
CATCGTGCCGCCGTTGCCGCCCGCGTAGCCGGGATCGGCATCCCCGATGATGTACACCACGATGCTCTCGAGCGCGGATGACTGGGTGGCCCGGAAGCGGTAGGACACCTGCGAGTTGTACCGGCCGCCCACCTGGGAGTTGTTGAGGTCGTCCGCGGCGATGGCCGGGCCGTACGACTCCCGACGTCACCCGGTACGCGGGTGGCGCTCGGGGCTCGGGCTCGGTGTCGGGCTCGGGCTCGGGCGTGGCTTGGCATCGTGGGTCGGCACGCGTCGCGGATGGGACAGGCGCGAGCGTGGCCAAGGCGATGAGGATCACTGGTACGGCGACTCCCGAGCCACAGCCGGACCCCAACACCCCGCTTCCGGTATATGACAGATACTCCACGTGACTTGCCGAGCCCAGATCCCAGCGGGCGCCGACGGTGCAGCACGGTGCCCGGGTGGCAATCCTATCGCCTTCCGTGCTCTGGGCTGTGCCACTGCTGAACCCGTCGTGTGGCGGCCCGTCAACACGCACGGTGCCGCCGCGGGCAACTGAACGTGCACCGTCGCCAATCGACTCGTGGCTGCGGACCGCTCAGTCCCTTGTCGAACCAGTCCGCTCGATCAGGATCGGATCCTCGCCCGTCCAACGCCAATCGACAGTATGAGGCTTGAAGCCGAGACGCTCCTTGTAATACGCGATTCCCCTTGGTAGCCCCCCAAAACGTGTCGTACATCGCCCAGTTCGGCGTCCCATTGGCGGCTCGAACGGCTATGAACTCCCGAATGACCTCTGTGATGAGTAGATACGTAAGTCCTAGCTCCAGGTCATCGGCATGGCCGAGGATCTTTGAGAATATGAAGGCATCGCCCACACATGGCACGTACGAATAGGCTCGGAGACGACCGGCCGCGTTCAGATTCCGTGCAGAGACTCGATTTCACCAAGCTCACGACTCACACTTTCGGGGTCCGTATAGGACTTTGGCATCGGGCGGCCCTGCCGCGCAGGCGCGGACAGATTCGATCTCCATCGATCTCGTCGACCCTGTCCGCTGGTCGCACGAGTGCATACCGGAAGCCAGCCTGGGTCGCCGCTCGTCGTTTTTGGCGCACAACCTTCTTGGAACCCCCAGCCAGGTAATCGTCGAACGAGTCGGGTAGTCGAAGCAGGGCAACACCCCACTTCTTGGCAGTCGTTACTCGGATTTCGGGGTGACGTGCCGTGAGATCACCGAAAGTCGGCATACGCTCTCGAGTCGCCAAAGGCATCGATGCGAACTCGTGGCGCGCGCAAGACGGACAAGGTGCGCTGCCATCGTTCCTTGAGTTCGTTGACTTCGTTCACGGGCGGCCCCTGTCGGGTGCCCTTGGGCCTCTGTATGCTCGGACGCTCGGCTCGAAGCCATGCGTGACGAGTTCGATGACATGGGCAATGACACCACCCCGTACCCCTTACTGCTACGGGTGGACCGGCGGCCATCGCCACGATGCCCAGTGCGCGCAGTAACTGGTCCACCACCAGTCGGAGCCCATGGTAGCGGGGGTTGATCCTGTGGCGCCTGACGTTCGCGGCGAGGACCCGGAACGGACCTACGGCCGGCGGCTCGCGCCACCACCGTAGGTCCGCCGTGGGGGTCTCACTCGAAGTAGAACTGGTAGTCACCTTCAGTGCCGGGCCCACCCCAGCCCGGGTCCCAGCCCTGCCAGCCCGAGCCATCGTCGGTCTGGGCGTGTCCGTCCGCGAAATACGTCCGTGTGGTGTATCGGTAGTAGCCGCCCTTGCGGATGACGAAGATGGAATAGTTGGTGTCCGACGGGCTCGTCAGGACCAGCCGGTACCCCTGGCCCGACGCCAGGGTCCTGGGCGCGGCGAACCGGAGCGTGGCCCAGGTCGACCCGCCATCCGTGCTCGCACTGCTGAGGGCGATGGCCGAGGCAGGGATGGTCCCCTGCTCCACCAGGGTGCCGTCGGAGCGTTCCAGGCGTACCTGGAGCGGGCTCGAGCCGCTGGTCCGCTTGAGGCGCACCGAGACCGAGGAGACCTTGCGGTCCGAGCCGCTCACGGTGAACACCTCGCGGACCCTCCGGCTGCCGGAGATGTCCCTCGCCGAGCGGACCCAGACCTCCATGTAGCCCATGCCGTCGTGGGTGCCGTTGGCATAGTCGAGCTGCATGATGGGGGTGATGGTGCCCCAGCCGGCTCCCCGGTCGGCCGACCAGGCACCACCGTTGTGGCGAGCCAGGTTGGCCCAGTCGGTGTTGGGGAAGGCGGGCTGCCAGCGCGCCGTCTCGTCGAACACGAAGAGGCCGTCGAGCGACACGAAGTTGACGGTGGGGGATGGGTCGATGTTGGTGAACACGATGTGGTACAGGCGGCCGGCGACGAGCGATGCCGGTGACGGGGAAGCTGTACTCGTTGTGGGCACCGGTGACCGGATGGACCACGTCGCGCGTGGCGAGGACCGTGCTCGAGGGGAGGTGGTCGGCCGACCCGTCATCGGGCCGGACGGTGATGCGCATCGTGCCGCCGTTGCCGCCCGCGTAGCCGGGGTCGGCATTGCCGATGATGTACACGCCGATGCTGTCGAGCGCGGATGACTGGGTTGCCCGGAACCGGTAGGCCACCTGGGAGTTGTACCTACCACCCACTTGGGAGTTGTTGAGGCTGTCCGAGGCGATTGCCGGGCCGTAGACACCCGACACCCCGGTCGCGGGCGGCGTCGGGCTCGGGCTCGGTGTTGGGCTCGGGGTGGGCTCGGCTCGCGCTGTGGGCTCGGGCTCGGGCTTCGGACTCGGGCTCGGGCTGTGGGCTCGGGCTCGGGCTCGGGCTCGGGCTCGGGCTCGGGCTCGGGCTCGCGCTTGGGCTCGGGCTCGGGCTTGCGCTCGGGCTCGGGCTCGGGCTCGGACTCGGGCTCGCGCTCGGGCTCGGGCTTGGGCTGCTCGGGCTTGGACTCGCATCCGTTGAGAACGTGAGGTCACCTGAGACGGATTCCTGGCCAGCCTGATTCGTTGACCGAACCCGATAGTGGTACAGGGTCCCAGGGGCAAGGCCATCGACCTTCTGGATGTGGGTCGTGTATCGGAAGCTCAACTCGGGCGCGGTGGCGGAGCCATATGCGGCCGTCTTGCCGTACTCGACTTGGCCGGTGGACGGTGCGTCCAGCGTCCACGTGATCCTGGCGCTGGTCTGCGTGACTCCCTGTGCCGCGATGTCACTGATGACGGGGCCGTCGGGCCCGCCGTCGGATCGGGCACCGCCGTCGGATCGGCACCGCCGTCGGATCGGGCACCGCCGTCGGTTCGGGTACCGCCGTCGGACGGGCTCCGCCGTCATCTGGCTGCGCCGTCGGATCGGGCCCGCCGTCGGTACTCCGGCTGGGCCGTCGGATCGGGCTCCGCCGTCGGATCGGGCTCCGCCGTCGGATCGGGCTCAGCTGTCGGATCCGGCTCCGCCGTCGGATTCGGGCTTGGCCGTCGGATCCGGCTCTGCCGTCAAATCGTCGACCGGCGCTGGATCGGGTGCTGAGCCGGCCGTCGTGAACGTCAGGTCTCGCGAAACGGACCGGACGCCGGCCTTGTTGGAGGACATCACGCGGAAGTGATATCGAGTGCCGGGTTCGAGGCCGGAGATTCGCTGGATGTGCGTCTTGAACTTGTAGCTTTTCCTCAGGCTGGGTCAATTTGCCCAGCTGTCTGGTTGTGCCGTATCGGACCTGCCCCGTCGATGGAGTGTCCAGGGTCCACGCCGGTACTCTTGGCCGTGGTCTCGGTCACGTCGATGGCGTCGATATCGCTGATGACCGGTCCAGCCTCCTGAGGGGCCGGAGTCGGCCGAGTGGTCTGCCCAGAGGTGGAGGAGATGACTCGACGCACGACAAGGTCGTCGACCCCGACCCGGACGCCCCCGTTGGACGTACTCAACAGTGTCGCGCCGATGGCGACGCCGCCCGCAGCGCGGAGAATCCCGCCCGTTGTCGCGCCGCGAAACCTGCCAATGATTCGGCCGGGATAGCCCTGGCGCCCACGCCATGGCGTGGATGAGCGTCGGCGATGTGCCACTGACCCGCGCCCGGAGCCACAGCGATGACCCAGGCTTGACGCGGATACCGGAGATGCGCACCTCGTCGCCGATGTTGGTCAGGGAGCCGTTGCGCGCCCGCAGGATAGCCAGCCAGACCGTCCCGTTGCCGGCGATACGGGCTCGTGCACGATAACCCTGACCTGCATCGTCCTTCCGCAGCACGACCGTGACGGCGACACCATTCGCGGTAGGCATCCGGTTCAGGGAGATACGAAATCGCATGTCGACATTGCGGGCATGCACGCGTGGCAACGCCACGCCACGCGTGACACCCCGCGACAGCAACGTGATGCGTCCGGCCCCGTTAGTAACGGAGAGCCCCGTCCGACCGCTGCTGTACGAGCCACCCCTGTCGGCGACACCCCAACCGGACGGAGCTCGACGACTGAATGTGTCAGAAACGAGGAGACGAGCATCACTGGTCTGGCGAAGCTTTCGATCGGGAGGGCCAGTGATACCCCGATGAGCATGGCCATGACCAGCAACTGGACACGACCGAAGGTTGACTTGGGCAAGTTGGGCGGCGAGGGGCACGGCTATGCCCTCAGGTTCCGGGCGTCCTGGGGGGCGCCCGTGAGGATGCGCAGCCGTCGACGTTCGGCCGACGTACCGGGCCAACCTCCCAGAGCCGACGCCTCCCGACGAGGGACCTCTTGGTCCGGCGGGGCCGGTACCCACGCCCCACATTTGGTGCTGGTTTGGTGGGTAGCAGTGCGGTCTGGGGCGGTGCGGTGTGTTAGGTCGGAGCCTGTGATCACGCTCCTGGCAGTGACCCAGTCGACGCTCGAGGGAAGGAACCGAGCGTGTGCCCGGAGGACTCTCGAAGTCGCGCCGGCGAGAATGGCACTGGGTACCCGCGCTGCAGGCATGTCGAGGCGCGTCGGATCACAGGTGCGAGCCGTACCGTGGTCCAGGCTCGCGGCGGCGAATCCCGATCGGCGACCACGCCACTGTCCCTGAAGCCGCAGCCTGACGATTTCGCTGACGTCATTCACCGACAGCCGGTTGCACAAGTCGAGCGCCCAGGCGCGGTCAGGATCGACGCGGAATGGCCTCTACCAGCGAAGCAGTCGCCTTCGTACGCTGGGCGCTAGCCGACAGTCTTGGTCGTTGGGCGATCGCTATCAGGACCTAGGGATTCCGAAACAACGAGTGGCCGGGTCTAACTCTCCAGCGGCCCGTTGGTGCACGCCAAGGCCAGGTATCCGACTCCTGGTCGTCGGAACGCATAGAACTGGTGCGTGCAGTCCAAGCCAGCCTCTTTGATGAGATTTACGTACGTCGTTATCCCCTCGTCGATCGTCGGCAAGAGTCTGCCGTAGAACTGC
>CAVXDU010000009.1:0-696223 GCA_963760625.1 uncultured Chloroflexia bacterium | reverse complement strand
CTGATGACCCGGTCGGCCTCGAATGCGAGTTCGACCAGCCGCGACGGCGTAGCCATCGTGACGTTCAGGCCGCCGAGACTGTCCGCCGCTCTCATGCCGCGCGCCTTGCTGGACATCCCCGACACCCAGAAGGTCGCGCCTCCCGCGACCAGCGCATCGACGTGCTCGCGCATGCTTCCGGTGCCGACGCCCTGACCTGCATCGAGCGTCTCCGGTCGCAGGACTCCAACGCCATCGCCAGCGATGAACAGGTCGACCTCGTGGCCTGCCTCCAGTGCGCTCCTGGCCACCGCGAGCCCCAGAGCTGCACGAGTCGGGTTCTCCGGTCCGGTGACGATATGAACGAGCAATCGACCCATGAGCGCCGCCCCTTCCGATGCCATCGTGGATCCCGCCATGGTGGGAGGTCCGAGAGTAGATGGGAATACCCATGTCGGCGACGGCAAGACCTACGAGTCCGGACAGCCGTCGCTCCACCTGTTGGTGCCTGCGGGGCCCGGCACCCGCGCGACACAGGCGATCCTCCGGATGATGGCAACGCCAGGCCATCGGGCCACCGGCACCTACCCGGTCGCGGCGAAGACGACCTCGGGCATCCCGGATGGCTCGCCGACCTCCATCCAGGTCGCCAGCGACTCGAGCAGGAACAGCTGGTCGACCACCATCGACGAGGCGCCGATGACGCCCGCCAGGCCACCCAGGGACGAGCGCTGGATGAGCAGGTCACGCGTCGCGAGCGGCAGGGAGCGCCGATAGACCGTCTGCCTGATTGCCGCCATGAGATGGTCGCCGCTCTGGGCCACGCCACCGCCGATGACCACGAGCGACGGATTGAAGAAGTTGACCACGCTCGCGAGCATCAGCCCCACATGCCGCCCTGCCGCCTGAAGCAGACCCATGGCGACCGGGTCGCCGAACGAGGCTGCTCGGGCAACGTCCTCGGCACTCACTGCTCCGTGCTGATCAAGGCGGCCGCGAGCCGTGAGCTCCGGCCGGCACGCGCGACCATCTCGCCATCCCTGGCCAGTGCCGCCCCGCCCGATAGCGCCTCCAGGCAGCCCAGGTTGCCGCAGCGACACATGACCGACTCATCCTCGACCACCTGGATGTGACCGACGTCGCCAGCGCTGCCCTGGGCGCCGCGATGGATATGCCCATCAGAGATGATCCCGGCCCCGATACCAGTACCGATCTTGACTACCACCACGTCCTGGTGACCGAGTGCGATCCCTGAGCGCCATTCACCCAGGGCCAGCACATTCACGTCGTTGTCGACCCAGACGGGGGCGTCGTAGCGCGCCGCGAAGCGCTCCCGGATGGGATAGCCATCCCAGCCCGGCATGATGGGTGGTGACGTCGGTCGACCGCTGCGAAACTCGACCGGTCCCGGTACCGCGATCCCGACGCCCCAGACCCGGCCCGGCACGACCCTGATCGAGGCACGCAGCTGGTCGAACAACTCGTCGACCCGGGCAAGGCAATGCTCCGGCCCCTCCGCGATGTCGGCTGGCTCATCGTGATGCGCCAGGATCCGGCCGTCGAGGGTGGTGAGAGCCACATCGATGCTGGTCGCACCCAGGTCAGCCACCAGGACGTGGCCAGCGTCGGCGCGGAATCCCAACTGCCGTGGCGGCCTCCCGCCGGTGCTTGGACCAGGTTTCCCCTCCACCAACAGTCCTCGGTCGATGAGACTCCCGACCCGCTGGGCGACGACCGCCCTGCTGAGGCCGGTGCGATCGACGAGTTCCGCACGCGATCGGGAGCGCCCGAGCCGGACTTCGTCCAGCACGAGCACGAGGGCGTCGAGAGCTTCGATCGGGATCGGCGACGGCATCGCGAGCAGGATGCCACGCTCGCAGCCAAGGTGCCCGTTGGCGCGCGGCTGACCTGCCGGCGACGAATGCCTGTGCGCGGGTCATTCTGCCGCTTGTGCTCGCACTTTTGCTCTTGACAGACAGATGTGCGCTGGGCACAGTACGGACATCTCAACGGAGTGGCCGGACCCTTGGTCCCGTGCCAACCGATTGAGCCCGAGTCTCGAGGCGGAGGAGAAGGCGATGGCGATCGGTCGTCGGCGGTGGTTGGGCGTATTGCCCGCTGTCGCCCTGGTGGTTGGGGCAACCGGAGTGGCTGCCCAGAGTTCCGATCCGAGCAAATATGCCGGCGTGACCGTCAACGTCGTGACGTTCAGCGGACCGCCCATCGACGGAGCCGCTCGAGCGCTACGCAGCCGGAGTTCGAGGCGCGCAACGGGCGCCACGATCAACATCACCAAGTACCCGTTCAGCGACCTCTATCAGACGGCGCTCACGGACGTGGCCACGGGTACCAACAGCTTCCAGCTGATGACGCTCGCTGCGCCCTGGGTCGGGTGACTTCGCGTCGGCGGGCTATACCGACGACCTCACCGACAAGATCGCCAACGAGCCCGAGCATCGCGTGGGACGACGTCATGCCGTTCTTCCGTGACATCGTCGCGCAGTACGGCGGCAAGGTCGTACGGCGTGCTCATCGACGGCGACTTCCTGATGGTCTACTACCGGACCGACATCCTGGGTCCGGACGGCGTCGAGCCGCCCAAGACCTGGGACGAGTACCTCGCGATCGCCGAGAAGTACGACGGCCAGGACCTCAATGGCGACGGCGAGCCGGACTACGGTTCGTGCATCTCCAAGGCCCGCAGCGGCGTCGGCACCTGGCAGTTCAACGGCGTCTTCAGCTCCGTTCGTCCAGACGCATGGGCACCGCCCAGGGCACGTTCTTCGGCGACGACATGGACGCCGCTCGTCAACAACGAGGCGATGGGTGCGGCGCTCGACTTCTGGAAGAACTCCATGGAGTTCGGGCCACCCGACGAGAACAACCTCGACCAGCAGGGCGGCCGTGACATGTTCACAGTCCGGCCGCTGCGCCGCTGAACATCGACTGGGGCGACACCGGCGTCCTGGCCATCGACCCCGAGCAACGTCCAAGGTCATCGACAAGGTGGGCGCGGTGCCCATGCCGGGCTCCAAGAACGTCCTCGACCGCGCGACGGGCAAGCTGGTCCCGTGCGATGCGACCATCTGCCCCAACGCCGTCGACGGCATCAACCACGCTCCATTCGCCGCCTTCGGCGGCTGGTCGGGCGTCGTCAACTCGGCGGCCGACCAGAAGACGCAAGGATGCCGCCTATCGACTTCATCAGCTACGTGTCAGCACCCGGAGCAGTCCAACCAGGACGTGACGGTCGGTGTCACGGGCATGAACCCCTACCGCCTGTCGCAGTTCGATGACGAACATCGCCGCCAGTGGATCGAGAGCCGGCTTCAGTGAGGCCGCGGCCACGGCCTACCTCGATGCCATGAAGGACAGCCTCGACGAACCCGAACATGGTGCTCGACCTGCGCATCGGCCAGGCCAACAACTACACCAACGTGCTCGAGGACACCGGCCATCGCCCAGTTCCTGGCCGGCGAGCTGACCAAGGAGGAGGCGATGCAGCAGATGTTCGACAAGTGGCAGGAGCTCACCGACTCCGATCGGCCGCGACGCAGCAGGCCGCGGCGTATGCCGCGAGCCTCGGTGTCCAGCGCTAGCCCGGCACCTCGTCACGACCCACAGGGTCCGGTCCTCATCGGGACCGGACCCTGTTTCGACTGAGCGTGTGGAAGCGCCAGCCCGTCGGAGCGACTGGAACAACCCGCGTGTCGCGCGGAACCTGTTCCTATGGCCCGCGCTGATCGTCGTCCTGATCCTCGCGATCTTCCCGCTTGATCGCCTCGCTCGTGCTGGCACTCTCGAAGCTTGTCCCTCGTCAAGGGCGGCTTCAAGATCGATTTCGTTGGCCTCACCAACTTCCGCACCCTGTTCCTGGGCTCGGAACGAACGCACCTCCTGGGCCAGCAGAGCACGCCCACGTTGCTGGGGTGGCTTGTCTTCGTTGGCGGCTCCGCACTGCTGCTGATCGCCTTCGTGCGAACCATCAGGGAGGGCAGGTGCGACCTCTTGGGCTGATCGGTCGCGCGCTCGGCGGCCTGCTGCTCATGGTCGTCCTCTGGCTCATCGCCAGCACCATCCTTGGCAATGGCGGGCGGCCAGGGACGCTCTTGGTGACGCTCGTGTACGCCTTCTCTGGGCACGTTTCTCACGTACATGCTCGGCCTGGGTCTTGCGGTGCTGACGACCAGCGACTATCCGGCCAGCGATTCTTCCGGATCGTGTTCCTGGTGCCCCTGATGATCACGCCTGTCGGCGTGGCCTACATGTTCCGCATGCTCACCGATACCCAGCGGGGGCCGATCGCCCCCATCTGGCGCGCCGCGGGTCTGTCGGATTTCACGTTGCTGGGGGACCCGTGGGGAGCCCGGATCGCCGTGATCATCAGCGACGTCTGGCAGTGGACGCCGTTCATGTTCATCGTCCTCCTCGCTGCCCTCGAGGGCCGCGACCTGGAGACTGAGGAAGCAGCAACGGTGGACGGTGCGAGCAAGTGGCGGATCTTCCTGCACATCACGATGCCCGCGCCTGATTCCGGTCAGCGCCACCGTCATCCTCATTCGGTTGATCGAGGCGTTCAAGATCATCGACCTGCCGAACGTCCTCACGAACGGTGGCCCGGGCACCGCAACCGAGTCGCTGACCCTTCAATCGTTCATCTCGTGGCGCGGCTTCGACCTGGGACTGTCAGCCGCGGTGGCCTACACGTTGCTGGTCGTTGTCACGATGGTGGGCATCGGGTACGCGACAGTGATCATCCGGCGCACCCATGCGATGGTCTGACAAGGCAGTGGCATGAGGGTGCTTGCATGAAGAACCCGCTCCGCAAGCGCACGGCCCTCGATCTCTCGCCGCCGGCGAAGGTCGTCGGCTACGCGTCCGCTGATCGGCTGGACCGTCATCGTGCTGTTCCCTATCTACTGGCTTGCCATCACGTCCCTCAAGCTGCCAGTCCAGGTAGCGGCTGGTCCGTTCTACATTCCCGGCCTGGACTTCACGCCGACATTCGACAACTGGCGGTACATCCTGGTCGAGCATTTGCAGCGACACCGTCAGGCCGTTCGTCAACACCATCATCGTCGCCCTCTGCAGCTCGACGCTTGCCCTCGCCCTTGGTTCGGCCGGTGCCTACGCACTCGTCCGCTTCCACTACCGACCTCGGATCGGTGTCATCGCGACTCTGGATCATCGTGATCCTCGGCATGTTCGTCGGCAGTCGGCCTTGGGGTCCCGGTCTCCCTCGCGCTGGTGGCGGGCATCGCGGTGCTGTTCATCCTGCTCCAGACCGTCGGCAAGCGGTTTCAGCGCACCCTTGCCAATAGGGATGTGTCGTTCTGGCTCATCTCCCAGCGCATGATGCCCCCGGTCGCCGTAGTCATCCCCATCTACGTGCTGTTCCAGACCATGGGCCTGCTCGACACCCTGCCGGCCCTGATCGTGACGTACACCGCCGCCAATCTGGCCATCGTGGTCTGGTTGATGCGCGACTACTTCCTGTCGATCCCCATCGACCTCGAGGAGTCAGCGAGCGTTGACGGTGCCTCGCCGTTCCGTGCCTTTCGCTCCATCATCCTGCCTATCTCTCGCCCGGGATTGGTTGCCACCTGGATACTGGTGCTCGTCTTCTCCTGGAACGAATACCTGCTCGCGCTGTTCCTGTCGACCGCCAACGCGCAGACGATGCCCGTCATGGTCGCCGCCCAGAACTCCACCCGGGGTCCCGAGTGGTGGTACATGTCCGTGCTCATCCTGCTCATGATCATCCCCGTCATCGTGCTGGCGATCGTGCTGGAGCGATTTATCGCGAGCGGAGCCTCTGAAGGGGGCGGTGAAGGGGTAGCGGGTCCAAGGTAGAAGTACATCCGGGCATCAAGCTGATCTGGATCGGAGGGGGATATGACTGAACGCGCAGGCTGGGGGATCCTGGGGACGGGTGGCATAGCGCGCACGTTCGCGGCCGCCGTGGGGGTCTCGGAATCTGGGCGCCTCGTCGCTGCTGGCAGTCGCGAACGTGAACGGGCCGAGGCGTTCGGTCGGGAATTCGGTGCGGAACGGGCCCACGGATCGATGACGCACTCATCGCCGATCCGGACGTCGAGTTCGTCTACGTGGGTACGCCCCACACGACACACGTCGAGTTGGCTGTGGCGGCCCTTGAAGCGGGCAAGCACGTGCTGTGCGAGAAGCCCATGGCCGTGACCCGTGAGGGTGCCGTGACGATCGTCGACGCGGCGCGCAGTGCGGGTGTATTCATGATGGAGGCGTTCGCCTTCCGGGTCCATCCGCAGACCGCGCGACTCATCGAGCTGCTCGATGCCGACGAGATCGGCGAGGTCCGCTCCGTGCGCGGCGACGTTCGGCTTCGATGCCGGCCCGTCACCGACGAACTATCTCCTGCGACCCGACCTGGCCGGTGGCGCGATGCTCGACAACGGCTGCTACCCGGTGGCGTTCGACGAGGCGGATCGCTGGCCAGGTCGGCGGGAAAGGCATTCGCGGACCCCGACAAGGTGATGGGCGCGGGCCTGCTGCACGGTCCCGACCGGCGTCGATCTCGACGCGTCCGCGCTGACCTGGTACGAAGGGGGCTTCAGCGCCCAGATCCAGTGCACCATCCGAACCGAGGTGGACAAGACGGTCGCTGATCACCGGGATCGAAGGGCTTCATCCGGCTGCCGGCAGCGTATCTACCAGGTCGCCCTGACCGGTTCGGTGGAACACCCCGGATCATCATCGAGCGGCACGGCGAGGCCGCCGTGAGGTGGTCGGTGCCGGCTCACCGGAGCACTCTATGCGGTGGAAGCGGACGCGGTGGTGGCACGTGCTCGTGAGGGCCGGACCGAGGCCCCCGAGATGACTCTGGGAAGACATCGCTGGGAAACATGGCGGTCCTGGATCGATGGCGTGCCGAGGTGGGCGTGCGCTACGAGGAGGCGGTCGAACGACTGTTGAACCGAATCGCGAAGCGTCAGCCGGCGAGCTCGGCCCGTATCGGTGTCGAACGGGCGCTCGAACGAGCAGCCAACCTTGGTTGTCGTGTCTGCGTCGCCATCCTCGATCCCAGTGGCCAGCTGCATCACCTATGACCGGATGGACGGTGCACCATTCCAGTCGGCGCAGCACGCCCAGGACAAGGCCTACTCCAGCGCTGGCAACCGCACAGCGACGCACGAGTTCTGGGACATGATCAAGAGTGATCCGTGGCTGGTCAGTGGTGCGAACAAGATTCGGGGCCTGTCGTGGCTCGGCGGTGGTCGGCCGATCATCCTCGACGGTGAGCTGATCGGAGCGGTCGGCGTCTCAGGCAGTTGCGGCATGCCCCAGGACCAGGCCATCTCCCAGGCAGCCATCGACGCGATGCTGGAGGCGATCGCCGGGGAAACGCCCGAGCCATGAACCCTGCCGGTGCCGGTGCGTATCCCAGGTTGCTCTCGACGTTCAGGGTTGGCACGGTGGAACTCCGGAACCGGTTCGTCTTCCAGCCGCACTTCACGGCCCTGCTCGCCGATGACAGCATGCCCAACGACACCCTCAAGGCGTACTTCATGGAACGGGCCCTGGGTGGTGCCGGTCTCATCGTGGACGGTCACATGACGGTCATGGTCGAAGGGATGATGGCACCGCACTACATCCGTGCCTGGGAAGAGGACTTCATCCCGGCCTACCGAGAGATCACGGACGAGATCGACGCCACCGGCACCAAGATCTTCGGGCAGGTGACCCATGCAGGTCATACGAGCCTGACGGAACCTCCCCAGGTCCTGTGGGCACCGACCCAGATGCCCGAGCCATCCAGTCGCTACACCACCCGTGCGATGGACCTCACCGACATTCGACGAACGATCCGTGGGTTCGGCGATGCGAGCCGCAACGTGATCCGTGCAGGCGGGGACGGCATCGAGGTCAAGATCGCCCACGACGGATTGCTGCGGAGCTTCGCATCACCGTACTTCAACCAGCGAACGGATAGCTACGGCGGCACGTTCGAGAACCGGATGCGATTGCCGCTCGAGGTGCTGGAGTCCATCCGCCTCGCCGATCGGCCCGGACCACCCCATTGGGATCCGGCTGTGCCTCAACGAGTACACACCGTTCGGATACGAGCTGGATTACGGGCTCCGCATGGCGGAGGCGTTCGAGCGAGCGGTCTGGTCGACTACTTCAACTGCGACGCGGGCACGTTCTCCAGCTTCTGGATGGAGATCCTGCCGGCGGCCATCGCGCAGGGCTTCTTCCGGCCCCTCAACCGGGCGCTCAAGCAGGCAAGTAGCCTGCCGGTCGTGGCATTCGGACGCATCAAGGATGCCGAGATGGCGGAGCGCATCCTGGAGCTGGGTGAGGCGGACCTCATCGGCATGGCCCGGGCGCTGATCGCTGACCCCGACCTGCCACTCAAGCTCGAGGAGGATCGACCCGACGAGGTCCGGGCGTGCATCGGCTGCAACGACGGGTGCATCCACCAGGTCATGCAGGTGAAGCCCATCCGGTGCATCCACAACCCAGGGGCCGGGCAGGAGCGGGTGTACAGCGAGCGGCTGCTGCTGCAGGCGCAGACGACCCGCGGAACGTGGTCGTCATCGGCGGCGGACCGGCGGGACTCAAGGTGGCGGAGATCGCCCGCGACGTGGTCACGACGTCACCCTCTTCGAGCGTGAGTCCGTCCTTGGTGGGCAGGTGCGACTCGCGGCCCGCCAACCATTCCATGAGGAGGTCGCGGAGGTGACGGCCTACCTGGAGGCCGCGGTCAAACGCCTGGGGGTCGACGTTTGGCTCGATGCCGAGGCGACAGCCGATGGGCTGCTGGAGCTCGGACCAGATGCCATCATCGTCGCGACCGGCTCCCAGCCGGACCTGCCCTCCCATCGGCGGGGAGCCGCGGACCCGGATGCGGGCACCATCGCCCGGTCCCGCGGACTCCAGGTGTCGAATCCATTGCACGGTCTCGACAGCGCCCATGTCCGCTCCGTGGACGATGTGATGGCGGCACCACCTGGACCAGGTTCGCGCGTGCTGGTCGATCGACGCCCAAGGCCATTGGGAGGCGGCTGGAACCGCGGAGTACCTTGCTGACCGCGGTTGCAGCGTGCACGTCATCACCTCACGCGTCGAGGTCGGCTTCGGCCTGGAGGCCACCAACAAGGTGATGTTCCACCAGCGTGCCAGGGACAAGGGCATCCTGATGTCGCCCTCGACGCAGGTGCTTGCCATCGACATTGCCGGTGTGGACGTCGAGGAGTTGCTGTCAGGCGCCCGGCGCCGGATTCGAACTGACTCGACGTGGTCGTGCCGGTCTATCCCCGGGCGTCTCGCGATGACCTCTACTTCCAACTCCTCGATCGCCTCCCCGAGGACGCCGGCATCTTCCTCGCGCGCGTCGGCGACGCTTCGTCCCCGCGATTGCTGCAATCCGTGCTGCTCGAGGGCCAGCAGGTCGGGATGACCCTGTGATGGGAACGCGCGTCTGCGTCTGCCTCAAGGTGGTGCCGCGCGCCGAGGTGCAGCTGCGGTTGGACGACGCATCGCGCCGCCTCGACCGGTCCGGGGCGAGCGACATCAACCCGCCCGACGAGTACGCCATCGAGGAGGCTCTCGCCATCGCGGGGCAGCTCGGCGGCGAGGTGGTCGCAGTGTCGATGCTGCCCGACACGGCGACCGAGACACTGCGGCATGCCCTGGCACTGGGTGTCGATCGGGCAATAGCGGTCAGCGACTCGAGCCTCGAGGGATCGGATATGGTCGTCACCAGCAGGGTGCTCGCCCGGGTGCTGGAGCGCGAGACTGCAGAAGTCATCGTGGTCGGGTCGCAGGCCATCGACGGTCGGGGTGCGATGCTGGGCGCAGCCGTCGCCGAGCGTCTGGGATTGCCGGTGATCTCGGGTGTCCGGAACGTGCAGGTCATAGACGGCCGGATCAGGGCCACTCGCCAGACGAGCGTTGGCGAGGTCGTGCTGGAGGCGCAGGCACCATGCGTGGTGGCCCTCTCCGGGTCGGCCAACTCCCCTCGCTACCCGTCGTTCCGGGAGGTGGTGACTGCCAAGCGCAAGGAGATCAGCGTCCTGAGCGCGGCGGACGTGGGCCTGACGCCCTCCGAGGTTGGCTGGGCAGGCGCCCGGACGCGTGTCCTGGGACTGTCTCCCCGTCCAGCACGCCAGGCTGACGCCGAGATATGGACGGGGGAGGATGGAGCGGCCGCGTTCCTGACGGACTTCCTCGTGCGCCGGGACTCGATGTGAACAGCCAGACAGGTGGGTCGCCGCTCGTGTTCATCGAGACCGAAGCGGGAGTCGCGACCCCCGGTTCGATCGGCCTCCTGGCCAAGGCCAGGGCGCTTGCCGGGGCCGCCGCAGCGGTGGTCTGTGGCCCGGATGCCGAGCGGGTGGCGGCAACGCTCGACCGCTACGGGGCCGATCAGGTCTGGTTCTGTGACATGGATGCCCTCGATCCGGAGCTTGCGGGCCCCCACGTCGATGTCATCGCCCACCTGCTCGAGGAGCATGGTCGCGAACGGTGCTGTTCGAGACGTCTGTCGTCGCGATGGACATCGCGGCCAGCCTGGCGGCGCGCCTCGACGCTGGCGTGAATTGGGGATCTCCAGTACCTGGTCCTCCGTGGACGGCGAGCTGGTGCGGGACGCGACTCGCCCTCGGTGACACCATCCAGGTCGAGGTCGGCTGGGTCGGCGATCCACGGCTGGCGGTCTTCCGCACGGGCACGTTCGAACCCATGCAACAACCGGTGTCGGGGTCGATCCACCGTCTCGAGTCGCCACTCCGACCGTACTCCCTGATCGGCGACGGTCAAGGAGCGTCGCGCTTCCTCGGGCGGAGAGGTGCGCTTGTCCACCGCGGAGGTGATCGTGGCTGGCGGCCGTGGGGTGCGCGATGCTGGCAGCCTGCAAATGCTGGAGGAGCTCGCGGCGGCACTCGGTGGCATGGTCGCGGTGTCGATGCCGCTCGTCGACCGGGGCTGGTATCCGGCCACCAACCAGGTCGGGCAGACAGGCCAGAAGGTCCGGCCGCGCCTGTACATCGCGTGTGGAATCTAGGCGCGCTCGCTCACCGGGTGGGCATGGAGAAGTCGGGCACGATCGTGGCCATCAACTCCGACCCAAGCGCGCCCATCTTCGGCATGTGCGACGCGGGTGTCGTGGGCGATCTGCATCAGGTGGTGCCCGAGCTTGCGCAGGGATCCTCAAGGCCCGGGAGGCTGGCTGATCGCGCGCCTCGGTCCCACGTGCATGGGCTCAGCTGACAGGTCGGCCTGCAGGCAGGCAATCTGCCGGCAGCGTCAAACTTTCGCCGGCGGTCGGTGTCACCCGCACCATCGACGGCGGCCACGCGACCTTGCCAAGGATCGAGAACCCAGTGGCGCCGCTGCATGCAGGGATGTTGTTGGCCAGCAGGTGCATGTTCGCGAATCCCAGGGTCCCGAACTTGATCGCCTCCTTGTACTGGGCAGGGATGCCGTATTCCGTCGAGGTGGTCAGTCGGAGTGTCGGCGGCAGAAGCTCACCGAGGTTGGCCATGAGGGTCTTGTTGCGGGTACCGCCGCCGCTCGCGGATCAGCACCGGAACTGACCCAATGTCGTGGATGTGGTCCGGAGATCGCCCTGTTGATCGAGATGGCCGTGAACCGTCGTCACGGTGGCGACGACATCTTCCGGCGGCATCGAGGAGTAGCGCTCGAGCAGCCGATCGGCATAGCTCGAGCCGAAGTCGAGGCGCCAGGCACTTCGCGGTGGTTTCCGGGCGTAGAACGAGTGCGTCAGCAAGTCAGCCATCATGGGTTCGTGGACCGATCCTGATGCCGCGACGCTGCCATCAGGGTCGTATGCCTTGCCGAACAGCCGCCGTGTCGCGTGGTCGATCATGACGTTGCCGGGTCCAGTGTCGAACGCTCGCATGTCAGCCCGATCGAAGCATCGCCAGATGACAGTTCGCGATGCCTCCGATGTTCAGCGTCAAGACCGGGGCGTCGTGCCTGAACGCGACCCAGTCGAGGTATTGCATGAGCGGAGCCCCGGTACCACCCAGGGCGTGGTCCGCGGGACGAAAGTGGTTCACGATCGGGATACCGGTATGCGCCGCGATGATGGCGGATTCACCGATCTGCAGGCCGCATGCGTAGGGTCCATCGAGCCACCTGCCACCATTCCGGTCCGGGCGGGAGCGCCTGGATCCCGGGACGATCGGTCGGCTCCTGGTAGATGGTCTGCCCGTCGACGCCGATGCACGTCACGGTGGTCGGGTCAACGCCGGTCTGGTCGATGAGTGCCTGTGCTGCTTCCGCGTAGACCGCGCCTGCCACGTAGTTCAAGCGCACGAGATCGAACACCGACAACTGATTGTCGAACAACCTCAGCACCCGCTCCTCGACCTCGCGTGGCCATGGGTACGCCAGTCCGTCGCGAAACCGCGGCCGGGTCGGTTGGCCGTCCTCACCGATCGCGATATCGAACAAGACAGCATCGATGCCGTCGAATGACGAGCCGCTGTTCATCCCGATCACGAGAGCCATGGTGGGCACCCCTTCTGGGTGGTGGCCGGCAGGTCGTCCCCGGCCCTCGACCAGCATAGGCCCGGCCTGGCGACCCCCGGCCATTCCGACCGGGCGCTCACCCCCCAGTCCGGGTCGTGGCGAGCGAGCCGAGCAGGTCGACCATCTCCAGGTCATCGGGAAGGAAGTCCTGGAATACGACCTTCTCGGCTCCGGCCGCCTCGAATTCTCCGATCCTGCGTGCCGCCTCGTCCGGCGTACCCACGATCCAGACGTCGCCGTTCTCGGCCGCCCAGCTTGCTGGATCCCCGGAGTACTCGAACGTAGCCCGCATCGCCGCCAGTCGTTCGTCGGTCTGCCGCCGGTCTTCGCCCACGATCGTGCCGAGCAGGACCGACCGCACTACGGTGCTCGGGTCTCGCCCGATGAGACGACACTCCGCATCGAGCTGATCGAACACACCGCGCGTGGTAGCCGCGTTGCAGTAGTACAGGTTGAGTTCATCCGCGTATCGGGCGGCGAATCCGCACCCCTCGCGCGGCGCCGCGTGTGCCCACGATGAGCGGTGGCCGTGGCTGCTGGACGGGCGGCAGCGCGAACACGGAATCCTCGCACGGTGTAGTGACGACCGTGGAATGACCAACCAGCGGGCTGGGACCACAGCCCGGAGATGAGCCTGCAGCTGCTCCTCGAGCATCTCAAGGCGTGTAACGAGGTCCGGGAATGGGAAGCCATGACGACGGTGCTCATCGAGGTGCCAGGCCGCACCAAGGCCCAGCTCGACACGCCCGTGGCTCATGTCGTCGATGGTGGAGACCACCTTGGCCAGATTGCCCGGATGCCGGAACGTGACCGGCGAGACGAGTGTCCCGTGACGGATGGCCCTCGTCTCGCCGACCAGGCCCGCGATGACTGCCCAGCGCGTCGGTGGTCCGCGACCACTCGGGCCAGGAAAGCTCTGGTAGTGATCCGATCGATACAAGGTGTCGAAGCCCAGCCGCCTCTGCACGCTGCGTCAGGACCACTTGAAGCGGCCAGTCGATTCCCTGCTGGGGTTCGATCATCAGTGCGAATCGCATGGTCGGTGCGCCCTGCTCAGGATGCTCGCTGCGAAGGGGCGGTCGGCATGCAGCCTCGGACGATACTCCGCCGACGCCCGGAACTGCTGCGTCACGTACTCGAGCGGCCAGCCGTGCGTGCCGTGGCACTTCATGCTCGCGACGCCCTCATAGCCGACGGCGGCGAGGTTGGCGCAGCAGGACCTTGCCAGTCGAGCGTGCCGTCGGGCCGCGGCAGCTGCTGCTCGCCAGGTCCGAAGTCCAGTCCGTCCTTGCCGCGCTCGTAGGCATGGTCGATGTCCCAGACGTAGTAGAAGAACAGCTTCTTGCGCTCCATCAGGAAGCTGACGACCTCGCTCGATCGTCTCCTGCATCACCCACAGGTGGGGCGGTGCCACGCAGACGCCGAGATACGGCGAGTCGATATCGGTGACGAGGCGCTTGATCTGGGCGAGCGTGTCGACGCCCTCATCCCACCGTTCCGACTCGTGGCCGCCACTCTCGAAGTCCGCGGTGAATGGCACCGTCAGGTGGTTCTCCACTGCGATCTTGACCCCGGTCTCGCTCGCACGTCCTGCAGCAATGGCGGCAGGAATCGGGACACGAAGTTTGGGTAGTGCTCCTCGCAGTCGAAGACGACGTAGGGGATCTCCAGTTCCGCCGCCATCTCGATGCGCTGGCGCATCTCATCCTGGGTCTTGCCGTACATCGTGAAGCCGGTCGGCGTGATGCCGTACTTCCTGAGCAGCGCCTTGATTTCCGCGACGTCGTCGCCAGGGTTGACGTGATGAGCGAGCGGTGCCGCTGAGGTCCAGAGGTTGACGTGGGTGAAACCCAGGTCGGCGAACTCGCGCAGCGAGTCCTCGAGCGAGTAGTCGTGATACGGCACGATCTCGGCGCCGAGCGTGAACATGGTTCTGCCTCCTGTCAGGTTGGCGAGCTGACACTGCTTCGAGTCCGGAGTTCAGGGATGGAAGACGGCCTTCTCGGTCTCCCGGGCGTGGAACGCCCGGAACGCCTCGGGGGCGTCGTCGAGCGCGAAGCGATGGGTGATGAGCTGTCTCCACGGGGAGTCGCGTGTCGACGATGAAGGCCGCGATCTCGGGGTACTCCCAGGTCGCGAAGTACCAGGCGCCGATCACCGTCAGCATCTTCCGGAGCCACTGGTCGCTCGGGTTGATCGTGGTCGATCGGGACTCGCCCACGAAGGCCACCGCGGCCCAGCGGCCGCGC
This sequence comes from uncultured Chloroflexia bacterium, assembly GCA_963760625.1. Taxonomy (GTDB): domain Bacteria; phylum Chloroflexota; class Limnocylindria; order Limnocylindrales; family CSP1-4; genus JAFMJV01. Next base: position 681,458 of record CAVXDU010000009.1, on the reverse strand, counting down.
CGCGTCGAGGGCCGCGTTCTGGCCGCATCCGGGTTGCCCGAGCACTCGATCGCGACATCGACGCCCTCGCCATCGGTGAGCGCCCGGAGCCGTCCGCACGAGTCCGACGGACCGGGAGTCGATCACCTCGTCGGCACCCAGCCCGGGCTATCGCAGCCGTGAGTCGAGGACGTCGACCGCGATGACGCGGGCGCCGCGTGCCTTGGCCACGAGGATGCGCCGCACCGCCCATGGGCCCGATACCGAACACCGCGACGGTGTCGATGCCCGACACACCCAGCCGCTTCTGGGTGCTGTACTGGGTGCCGATCATGTCGGTCGACACCGCGGCGGCGTCGAAGCTCATCGCATCAGGGATAGGCATGGCAGTTGACTGCCGGCACCACCAGGTACTCGGCATCGCCGCCATCGACGTCGAAGCCGACGCACTTCCATTCACGGCACAGCATCCGGTAGCCGCGCAGGCACCACCGGCAGCGGCCGCATCCGAGCGCCAGGTTGATGGCCACCCGGTCGCCCTCGCGGAGCGGCCGTGATCGACCCCGGGGCCAACGGCCGCGATCTCGCCCGCTGCCTCATGGCCCGGCACGATGCGGCCTGTCCCGGCCGCGCTGCCACCCACGATGGGTGTCCCGTCATAGAGCGACATGTCGCTTCGGCACAGGGCAGAGGAGCGGACTCGGACCAGCACCTCCCCCGGGCGGGGTATCGGGTCCGGGTCGCTCGGTCACCTGCACCTGTCGCGCCCCGGGAAGCAGCACCGCCTTCACGAGATCACTCCCTTGGTGGCATATGTCGGAGGCTGATCGACGCCAGCACTTGGGAGCTGCCCGTCGAAGCGCCAAGGTCGGCTGCCGTGCGAGCGGCTTCGCGGTGACATCCGCGGAGGAATCGAATCGGACCGGGCGGTGGTGCGGGCCCACGTTCGTCGGCCGGCACTTTCGCCTCACGCTAGCCTACTTCGTGGTGTCAAGAGCAAAAGCCCACAGCGAGGCGATGCCTGATACTTCTGCCGTTGACACGTCGAAGTACGATCGGATGCGAGCAAAGTCGCGATGATTCGATCGGCGGGCCGGCGTGAGTTCGATCGACATGGCGTGATTCGTCTATTGCTGCATGCGACCCGGAGCGAGGAGGCCGCTTGGTAACCAGGCACCCCGTGGACATCGGCGCGGCCGTCATCGGCTCCGGCTTCATCGGCACGGTCCACGTGGAGGCGCTCCGCCGGCTGGGTGTCACCGTGCACGGCATCCTGGGCTCATCGTCCGAGCGCGCCGCCAGGCGGGCGGCGCAGCTGGGCGTGCCGACGGCGTACGCCAGCCTGGACGAGCTGCTCGCCGATCCCCGGGTGGACGTGGTCCACGTCACGTCGCCCAACCAGCTGCACTACCCCCAGGTCAAGGCCATCCTGGCCGCCGGCCGGCACGTGGTGTGCGAGAAGCCGCTGGCCGTGACGTCCGCCGAGTCCGCGGAGCTGGTCCGGCTCGCCGCCGCGAGCGACCGCATCACCGCGGTCAACTACAACATCCGCTTCTATCCCCTCAACCAGCATCTCCACGGCGCCGTGCGTGACGGCGAGCTGGGCGATATCCGGCTGGTCACCGGCCGCTACTTCCAGGACTGGCTGTTCCTGGACACCGACTGGAACTGGCGCCTCGACCCGCGAGCAGGGCGGCACCCTGCGGGCGTTCGGGGACATCGGCACCCACTGGGTCGACCTCGTCAGCTTCATCACCGGTTCAGCGGTGCACGTCGGTGCTGGCGGAGCTGGTCACGGCCATCCCCGTCCGGCAGCAGCCGACCGGACCGGTCGAGACGTTCTCCACGGAGCGCTCCAGCGGACACCCTGCCGCGGACCATGACCACGGAGGACATCGCGCTGCTGCTGCTGCGCTTCGCCAATGGCGCGCGTGGCTCGGTGGCCATCTCCCAGGTGAGCCCGGGCCGCAAGAACTCGCTCCAGTACGAGATCGACGGCTCCGCGTAGCGCCGCGGCCTGGGACTCCGAGACCCCCGACCACCTGTGGATCGGTCATCGGGACCGGCCGAACGAGATCCTCCAGCGTGGCCCAGCCCTCATGAACGCCGATCGGTGCGGCCGCCGCGAGCCTGCCGGGCGGCCACGTCGAGGGCTTCGGGGACACCTTCCACGCCCTGTTCCGGGCCATCTACGCCGCGGTCGCCGGCGGGTCATCTGCCGGAGCACCCGACGTTCGCGTCCTTCGCCGACGGTCACCACGAGATGCTGCTCGGCGACGCGGTGCTCCGCTCGGCACGCGAGGGTCGCTGGGTGGACGTGGCAGGCGATGATGCGGCGCTCACATCCACGTGCACTGACCCCGGAGGATCGCCGCATGAAGCTCGGCTTGCTGACCGCACCGTTCCCTGAGACGCCCCTGGCTCGAGGTGGCCGCTGGAGCCGCCGCGAACGGCTTCGAGAGCCTCGAGATCGCCTGCTGGCCGCGCACCACCGGGTCCACCCGGCGCTATGCGGGCACGTCCCACATCGACGTCGCCAACCTGTCGGCGTCCGCGAGGCGACGGAGATCGCGGGCGACATCGGCGCCACGGGGCTGTCCATCTCCGGCCTCGGCTTCTACCCCAACCCGCTGCATCCCGACCCGGCGCATCGCGCAGCGGTCATCGCGCATCTCAAGCTGGTCATCGCAGGCCGCCCAGAAGATGGGCGTCGGCCTCGTGAACACGTTCATGGGTGGCGACGCCGAGCAAGACCCAGGATGCCAACTGGGAGGAGGCGCTCCGGGTCTGGCCGGACATCGTCCGGCTTCGCGCAGGACCACGGCGTGCGCCTGACCATCGAGAACTGCCCCATGATCTTCTCCAACGACGAGTGGCCGGGCGGCCACAACATCGCCTGGAACCCGCGCATCTGGCGGCGGATCCTGGAGCAGTGGGCGGGCACCATCGGGCTCAACTTCGACCCATCGCACCTGGTCTGGCTGATGATCGACCAGGAGCGCTTCATCCGCGAGTTCGGTCCCCACATCCTGCACGTGCAGGCCAAGGACCTGATGATCGACCGCGACGGCCTCTACGAGCGCGGCACCCTGTCGGCCGGCATCGGCTGGCAGGTGCCGCGCATCCCCGGCCTGGGTGAGGTGGACTGGCGGGTCTTCTTCGCCGCGCTGTACCGTGCGGGCTACGACGGCGACATCATCATCGAGCACGAGGACCGGGTCTTCGAAGGCACCGACGAGCTCGTCAAGCGTGGCTTCCTGCTGTCCCGTGACACCCTCCGCCCGTACATCAAGTGAGTGCACATGACCCTCTCCATCGAGACCCTGTCCTACCTCGACGTGGCCAAGACGATCGACCACTCCCTGCTCAAGCCGGAGCTGGACGACGCCTTCGTGCGCGCCGGCTGCGAGCTGGCCGCGGCGTACGACGTGGCCTCGGTCTGCTGCCGTCCCGCGGACGTGGTCCGGGCCCGGCGCCATCCTGGCCGGCACGGACGTCAAGGTCGGCACGACCATCGGTTTTCCTCACGGCAACCAGCGCACGGACATCAAGGTCGTCCGAGGCCCGGGCGGCGCTCGCGGACGGCGCGACGGAGCTGGACATGGTGCTGCTCATCGGCGCCCTCAAGTCGGGCCGTGACGCGGAGGTCCAGGCGGACATCGCGGCCGTGGTCGCAGGTCGCCCACGACGCGGGCGCCATCGTCAAGGTCATCTTCGAGAACGCCTACCTGACGGACGACGAGAAGATCCGCGCCTGCCACCTGACGGAGGCTGCCGGTGGCGACTTCGTCAAGACCTCGACCGGGTTCGCGCCGTCCGGCGCCACCATCGACGACCTGAAGCTGATGCGCGCCAACACCTCGCCCACGTCCAGGTCAAGGCCGCCGGTGGTGTGCGCACCCTCGACGCGCTGCTGGAGGTCATGAACGTCGGCGTCACGCGCATCGGGGCCACCACCACGAGCACCATCCTGGACGACTTCCGGGCGCGCAAGGCCGGCGACCGGCTCGGCACGGCGACGGCCGGCAGTGCCGTCGGCGGGGGCTACTGAGCACCGTGACCGACCTGGTCCGGCATCGGGCATGCTCGGGACTCGGGCTTCATCGGCCAGTTCCACACGGCTGGGCCTGCGCCCGGGTGCCGCGGCGCGTCCGGTGGTCGCGAGCTATGCCCGTGGCGCGTCACGGCCGGGGTGCGGCATTCGCGGCCCGACAACGGCATCGCGCGGACATACACGTCCATCGAGGCGCTGTGTGCGCGACGCCGAGGTCCAGCTCATCGTCTGGCGCTGCCCAACACGCTGCACCTGCAGGCCGTCACGGCCGCTGCCGCGAACGGCAAGGGTGTCGTCTGCACCAAGCCGCTCGGCCGGAACGGCGCGGAGGCCGGCGCGATGGTCGCGCCGTGCACGAGGCAGGTGTCTGGGCACGGCTACGCTGAGAACGTCGGTGTTCGGCGCCGAGACTGTCCTGAAGGTCCACGAGATCGTGGCTTGCCGGGCGCATCGGCGCGTCCTGTCAGCATCCGGGCCGCGAGGCACTCAGCGGCCCGCATGCGCCGCACTTCTGGGATGCCGAGTCGGCCGGCGGCGGCGCGCTGCTGGACATGGCGTCGCACTGGCATCGAGGCCGCCCGCTACCTCTTCGGCAAGGAGTACCGACATCCGCGGACGTGTTCGCGTGGGGTGCGACACTGTCGCATGGTGACCAGACGACCGGCGAGGACAACGCCGTGATGCTGATGCGCTTCGAGGACGGCCGTGTCGCGACGATGGAGTCGTCCTGGTGCGCAAGGGTGGCCTGGAGGTCCGCTTCGAGGTCTGGGGCACGGGCGGCCGGATCGTGCAGGACATGCACCACGACCACCCTCAAGGCGTTCATCGAGCAGCCGACCGGGTATCGTCGCCGAGAAGACGGACGCGGACACGGGCTGGGTCTTCCCGGTGCCCGACGAGACCCGTACGTCCACGGTTACGACGAGAGATCCGCCACTTGGTGGAGTCGCTTCGCGGCGGGTGTCGAGCCACGCGAGACCTTCCTCGACGGCTACATCGTCAACCGCGCTCTGACGCCGCCTACCGATCGATGCGCAGCGGTCACTGGGAGCCGATCGACCTCGATCTCGCGGTCGTCGCCGCATGACACAGCACGTCGAGCCCCGTCACCGTGCTCACCTGGATCGGACACGCCCAGGACCTGCTGTCACGCCTGGCCGAGACGCAGATCGGATGCCATCGAGCAGGCGAGCGGCTGGTGTGCCGATGCCATCGGCGCTGGTGGCCTGGTGCACCTGTTCGGCACCGGACACTCGCGCATCCCGGTGGAGGAGATGTTCCCGCGCTACGGGTCCTTTCCCGGGTTCCATCCCATGGTCGAGCTGTCGATGACCTTCCACACCCAGGTGGTCGGGTCCAACGGCCAGCGGCAGGCGATGTTCATCGAACGGATGCCGGGTCTCGCCGAGATCATCCTGTCCAACTTCACCTTTGGGCCGCGGGATGTGATGATGATCTTCTCGGCCAGCGGGCTGACGGCGGTACCGGTCGAGATGGCGCGGGGCGCCCGTGCCCGCGGCCTGCGGGTCATCGCCGTCACCTCGGTCGCCCAGTCGATGTCGGCGGAGCCGGGGCCTGAGGTCGGCTCGCGGCTGCTGGACGAGGCGGACCTGGTCATCGACCTGTGCACGCCGCCCGGGCGACGCGATGGTCCACATCGAGGGCCTCGACACCCCTGTCGGACCCGGTTCCACCATCACCAATGTCGCTATCGTCAACTCCATCAAGGTCCGGGTCGCACAGCTGCTCACCGAGCGTGGTGCGATGCCGCCGGTCATCACCCGGGCCTCCGAGGTGGGGCCGGAACGCTCGAGGGAGCTGTTCGAGGCGGCCTACGACGAACACGCACGACGGATCGCCCGCGCGATCGACAAGCCCCTGACAGAGGAGGTGCGGTAGACCAGACAGTGGCGCAAAGTTCGAACGTTCACGACCGGCGACCTGGCCCAGTGCGTTCGCCGGCCGCCCCCTGAGGAGGAACACACACACATGGATCGATCAGCACGCAAGCTGCTGGCAGGCGTCGGCGTTGCCGTCCTGGCAGCCGCGATCGCCGGCCCCGTGGCAGCACAGTCGCCCGACGGCGCCGATGAAGCAGTACCGCATCGGCGTCACCAACCCGGGCAGCGTCGGCAACGGCTGGCGCGAGGAGATGATCTGCTCGGCCCAGGCGCAGGGCGTCGCGTCGGGTCAGGTGAGCGAGGTCCGGGTCATCAACCGCAAGACCGACGCGGCGGGACAGCTGGCGGACATCCGCAACCTGATCTCGGCGGACGTCGACGCCATCATCATCAACCCCTCTGATGGATCGGCCCTCGATCCGGCCATCAAGGAAGCGACGGACAAGGGCATCGTGGTCATCGCCATCGACGCCCCCGTCACCGAGCCAACGGCTTACAACCTCTCGAACGACCAGGAGAACTACGGCTACCTGGGTGCCAAGTGGCTGTTCGAGCAGCTCAAGGGCAAGGGTAGCGTCGATGTACATGCGTGGCGCCCAGGGCCATCCGGCCGACACCGCACGTGACGTCGGCTTCAAGAGGGCGCTCGCCGAGAACCCGGGCATCACCGTCGCCAACGAGGTCCAGACGGGCTGGGACCAGCCCACGGCGGTGGGTCAGATCAACACCGAGCTCACCGCCGGCACGCCCATCGACGGCGTCTGGACGTCCGGCATCGACAACGTCATCGTCGACGACGTTCAAGAAGGCCGGCGTGCCGTTCGTGCCCATCGTCGGCGCTGACAACGTCGGCTTCGTGAACCAGCTCCTGAACGCCACGGACTATCCCGGCCTGGTCGGCGCGGCCGTCACGAACCCGGGATCCGTCGGTGGCGCGGGCGTCACGCTCGCGCTCCAGATCCTCAACGGCCAGGCGCCCGACAGCCACACGGTCGTCCTGACACCCCAACTGTGGGACAACGTGTCCGATGACGGCAAGGCAGCGCTGGAAGCGACCAAGGTCGATCCGTCGCTGAAGCTGAGCGACATCTGGCCGCTCGGCCTGCAGATCCCCGACTGGACCACGTACACCATCGACGCAGCTCCTGGCCTGCAAGGGCCCGGGCGAGTAAGCCCAAGCCAGATCGAGGCTTCGAGGGGTGTCGGGCGACCGGCACCCCTCGGACACTCGTGCCATCAACGTGACAGACCTGCTGCTCGAGGCCACTGGTGTCGTCAAGCGCTACGGCGGCGTGGCGGCGCTCGGGAGCCTCGCTTGCGGTGCGACCGGGCGAGGTCCATGCGCTGCTGGGCGCCAACGGCGCCGGCAAGAGCACGCTCGTCAAGATCCTCACTGGCACGGTGCGGCCCGACGCCGGCACGATCACCATCCGGGGCCAGGAGCGGACCATCCGGTCGGCGGCCGATGCTCGGCGGGCCGGCCTGATCTCCGTGTATCAGGACCCATCGCTGATCCCGGACCTCGACCGTCGGCGAGAACCTGCGGCTGATGGACACACCAGCCGACCCGGTGCGCTCCTGGCTGGCGCAGCTGGGTATCGGAGCGCTCGGCCTCCACGAGTACGTGCGCGACCTGCCGCTGCCGACCCTGCGCATCCTCGACCTGGCGCGTGCGCTGGCCGTCGAGCCAGACGTCCTGCTGCTCGACGAGATGACCGCGGCATTGCCCGCGGACCTGACCGAGCGCGTGCTCGAGGTCGTCGGGCGCACAGCGCACAGGCCGGTCGATCGGTCATCTTCATCTCGCATCGACTCATCGAGATCTCCCAGTTGTGTGACCGTGCCACGGTGCTGCGCGACGGCGAGACGGTGGGTGTCGTGGACATGACACCCGGGCGCACAGGAGCGGATCGTGCAGCTGATGCTCGGGCCTGTCCCGGACCCGGACGCGGAGCCGGCGGTGGACCTGGCCGCGCAGCGGCACCCGGGTCGGGTCGAGCGCTGCGCCCACAGACCGAGCGGATCCCGGGCACCGAGACTGGCGGTGCGCGGCCTGCGCGCCGGGTCGCGACTCGTGGATGTCTCGTTCGACCTGCACGCGGGTGAGGTGCTGGGCGTCGTCGCGCTCGAGGGACAGGGCCAGGACGAGCTGTTCGAGGTCCTCGCTGGGGCTCGACGGCCGCAGGGCGGTGAGCTGCTGGTCGACGGCGCTGCCGTCCGCTTCGGCCACCCTGCGGACGCCATCCGTGCGGGCCTCGTGTACGTGCCGGCCGATCGGCTGGAGGGGCTGCTGCCCCAGCGATCGGTGCGCGAGAACATCGCGCTGCCGTTCTCGGCCCGTCCGCGGGACTGGGGGATCATCGACATCGGCGCGCGAACGGACGATCGTGGACGCCGCCGTCGGAGACGACTCCAGATCGACACGCGTGCCCACTCGGAGGTCCGACGACTGTCCGGCGGCAACCAGCAGAAGGTGACGATCGCCCGCTGGATCGCGACGGGCGTCCGGACGCTGCTGTGCTTCGACCCGACCCGCGGCATCGACATCCGGACCAAGCGCGAGATCTACCATCTGCTCCGGGAGCTGGCCGACGCAGGTGCCGCCGTGCTGCTGTACACGTCGGAGCTGGAGGAGGTCCAGCTCGCCTGCGACCGGGCGGTGGTCATCTTCGGCGGACGCGTCGTGGACGAGATGCCCGCAGCCATCGCCGACGAGCCGACCCTGCTGCGCGCGGCGTACGCGCTCCCACCGGGTGCCCCGATGCCCGAAGAGGTGGCCGAGGCCGTCGCGGCCGCTGGAGCGTCGCCATGACCGCGACAGCGGCGCCGTCGGCCCGTGCCGACCGGACCATCGGCTGCCGGTGATCGCGCAGGCGTCCGTCGGAACGGATGGCTCATCGTCCTCTACGTGCTGACTGGGATGCTCCTGGTGTTGGCGCGCATCGTCCAGCCCGACTACGGGCCCACGGACATCCAGTCGCTGGCGATCGGGGTCCTGCCGCTCGCGTTCGCCGCCGCCGGCCCAGACGGTGGTGGTCATCTCGGGCGGCATCGACCTGTCCGTGGCTGCGCTGATGGCCCTGACCAGCGTCATCGCCGCGGTGCTCATGAAGGGGCAGTCCGAGGAGTTCGCCGTCATCGTGGTCGATCCTGGTGCTCGTGGTCGGCATCGCGGCGGCGCCATCAACGGGTTCCTGGTCGTGGTCACCCGAGTCCCGGACATCATCGTGACGCTCGCGATGTCCTTCGTATGGGCAGGCTGCGCGCTCCTCGTCCTGCACCAATCCCGGGCGGCGGCGCGGCCGCCTGGTTCAAGTCGATGTCGTCGGCGGTCGTACGTCACGGAGTGGATGCCCGAGCGCTGGTGCTCCTGCTCGTCGGCGTCGGCGTGGTGTGGATCCCGCTGCGGCGGTCGCGTCTCGGGCTGTCGATGTACGCCATCGGCAGCGACCCGGTGGCCGCGCTTCGCAGCGGCGTCGATGTGAGCCGGACCAAGATCGCTGCCTACGCCATCACCGGCCTGTTCGCCGCGATGGGCGGACTGGCGCTCACCATGAACACCGGCATCGGCTCGCCGGTGCCAGGGCCGTACACGCTCGACAGCGTCGCCGCCATCGTGCTCGGAGGCGTGAGCCTCGCCGGTGGGCGTGGCGGCATGATGGGTCCGATCGTGGCGGCGTTCATCCTGTCGCTCATCCGCGACAACCTCTTCTTCCTGGGCGTGGACCCCAACTACAGCACGGTCATCCAGGGTGTCATCCTGGTCATCGTGGTCATGATCGGCGGGCTGCTCGCGATGCGGCGGAAGCGCGCATGAGCGGTGCCCCGGGTCGTCGCGGCCGACGCCCGCCGATGCTGGGTCGGCGGCGAGACTGGCGGCGGCGCTTCCGTGACCAGCCGATCATCCCGCTGCTGTTGCTGCTCGTCGTCCTGGTGGTGCTGCTGTTCGCCATCCAGCCGGGTCTCCTGGGCCGACCACAGGCATGGGCCACCTCGACCATCCGACTTCGCGACGCCGCTGGCGATCCTCGCGGCGTGCCAGACCCTGACGATGCTGACGGGCGGCATCGACCTGTCGGTGGCCACGATCGCCTCCGCGACCGGCGTTCATCATGGCCTCGCAGGCGCCCGCCCAGGGACCGTGGTCGGCCATCGTGCTGGCGCTCGTCGTCGCGTGTGTCGTTCGGCGCTCGTCAACGGCGTCGGCGTCGGCGATCTTCCGGGTCCAGCCGCTGATCATGACCCTGGGCACGGGTCTGGTCGTGGCTGGGCCTGCTGGTGGTCTACCAGCGGTTCGTCATCAACGTCGGGTACACACGGTGCCCGACGAGCGTGGTGTGCTCGGCCAGCGGCACACTCGTTCGGGTTCTTCCCCAACAGCCTGCTGGTGCTGGTGCCCGTCGCCGTGATCATCATCTTCGGCCTGCGGCGGACCGGCTACGGGCGGCTGCTGTACGCGGTCGGCGACAACCCCATCGCGGCCCGCCTGGCGGGCGTCCGGGTGTGGCAGGTGCTGCTCGTCCTGTACGTCATCTCGGGCCTGCTCGCGGGCATCGCGGGCATCGTGTTCGCGGGCGTCACCAAGACGGCGGCGCCTGGCGTGCGGCAGACTCGTACCTGCTGCCATCGGTGGCGGCCGCCGTCATCGGCGGCACGTCCATCTTCGGTGGTCGTGGAGGCTACGCGGGCAGCATCGTCGGCGCCCTCATCCTGACCGTGCTCGCGAGCCTGCTGACGCGCCCTCAAGGCGCCCGAGCCGGTGCGCATGATCGTGTACGGCGCCGATCATCCTGGGTGTCGCGGCGGCGTACGCCCGTGTGACCGGCGAGACTGACTGATCGGCCGACCGAGTGTCCGTCGCCAGCGGTGACCCGACCGCGCCACCTCGGCCTGGACCTTGGGTGTCACGAACCTCAAGTGGGCCGTCGTCGAGCGCGCTCGGTGACGCCTGGACGATGCATCGCGGACGGGCAGGTGCCGACGCGCTCGGCGGAGGGCCCGGCGGCCGTCGTGGAGCAGGTTGGGCGCAGGTCGGCCGGCGAGGTCATCGCGGCGCACCCGGGCATCGTCGTCGGTCGGGCGTCGGCGTCCCCGGCCTGTACGACCCGGCGACCGGCGCCACCGAGTTCCTGGTCAACATGCCGGGCGACTGGCGAGGCGTCCCGGTCGCGGGTCCGGTCGAGCGCCGCGCTGGGCCTGCCGACGGCCCTCGTCAACGACGCCCGGGCGTTCGGGCTGGCCGAGCTGCGGCTGGGCGCCGGTCGGGGTGTCCGGTCCATGATCGGCCTGACGCTGGGCACCGGCATCGGCGGTGTCATCGCGCGTCGACGGACAGGTGCTCCAGGGCTACAAGGGCACCGCCGGCGAGCTCGGCCACCAGGTCATCGACCCTGATGGTCCGTTGTGCAACTGCGGCACTCGCGGCTGCGTCGAGGCGTTCTGCCGAGCCGAGCAGATCGCGAAGGTCTGCGGCACGGACACGGTGGAGGAGGCGGTGCGCGGCGGCCCGGGCGGGCGACGCAGCGCGCGATCGGCGGGCTGGCGGAGACGGGTCGCTACCTGGGCATCGGCATCGCCAACGCGATCGTGCTGCGTGACACCCGGAGCGGGTCGTGCTGGGCGGCGGTGTGGCGGGGGCTGGCGAGCTGCTCGTGCGTCCCATCCGCGAGGAGATCGCGCCGCCGGGTCCATGTGACGGCGTGGCAGACCATCGACGTGGTCATCGCGCAGCTGGGCACCGACGGCCGGTGCCATCGGCGCGGCGGTCCACGGCGCCGAGCGGGCAGCGGTCATGCCGCATGACGCGCAGCAGTCGTGGTCGCGGGTCGCCTGGTCCTCGCCGACCGGGTCGAGCCGGGGCGGCTCGTGGTCGAGGGCGACCGCATCGTGGACATCGAGCCCGACGACGCCCAGCGCGCAGGTCCGTACGTGATGCCCGGGTTCGTGGACGTCCATGTCCATGGCTGGGGCGGCCACGACGCCATGGGCGGTCGGGCGGCCCTCGACGGCATGAGCCGGCACGCTGCTGCGGCACGGTGTCACCTCGTTCCTGCCGACAGCGCGTCACGGCGCCCGTGCCCGACGCTGGTCGACGTTCGCGGACGACCGTCCGGGCCTGGATGCCGGGCGCGCCCGACGATGGCGCCCGGCCGCTCGGCTTCAACATCGAGGGCCCGTTCATCTCCGAGGCCAAGCGAGGCGCCCACAACCCGGCATAGCTGCGCAGCCAGCGTCGACGTCGACCTGGACGACCTGGAGCCGCTGGTCGACGGGCTGCGCATCATGACCGTGGCGCCCGAGATCCCGGGTGGCGCTGGATCTCATCGGCTGGCTCACGCGACCGGGGCGTCGGCCGTGTCGCTGGGGCACTCCGCCGCGACCGTGGCAGCAGGCGACGCGCCGGCTACGCGCGCCGGAGGCCGGACCACGACCCACCTGTTCAACGGCATGAGCGGCGTCGACCATCGACACCCCGGCCTCGCGGTCGCGGCGCTCACGGACAGATGCGGCCTACGTGGAGCTCATCGCGGACGGGCACCATGTGCACCCCGCGATCTGGGACCTCATCGAGCGCGCCAAGCCGCCGGATCGGCTGGTGCTCATCAGTGACGCGCTTGCCGACTGTGCCGGCACGGGTCCCGGGCGGGCGATCCTCTCGCGGCATGGACATCGAGATCCACGAGGACCGCTGCACGCTCGCTGGCACCGACACGCTGGCGGGATCGGTCATCGCGCTCGATACTGCGGTTCAGCAACGTGGTCGAGTCCGGGTTCGACCTGCCTTCGGCCGCGGCGCGCTTCGAGCCGGCAACGCCCTGGCGCTGCTGGGTGTCACCGATCGCGGCGTGCTGGCACCCGGCATGCTGGCGGACGTGGTGGTCCTGGATGATGGGCTCCGAGGTCCGGCAGTGCCTGCGTGGCGGGGTAGTCCCACGACCGTCAGGGTCGGACGACGCTCCAGTAGCGTTCGGCTGCGCCAGTCCCCACGCCACCCGCGAGACGCGACGCGGCGTGCGTAGCCGGCGACGTCATCGAGCATCCCCTGGTCGCTGTGGAACAGCTGCGTCGACCTGGCTCGCGTAGACCCGGAGTCCGGCGACCTTGCGCTCCAGGAACTCGCCGATGTCCGCGTAGCGCGCCTGGAGTGCCCGACCGTCGCCCAGGGAGTCGGCTGCTCAGGGGCAGGTCGGCCTGTCCGCCGAAGTCATTCCACCATGCGTAGGGGAAGTCCTCGTAGAAGCTGACCCGGTCCGCCAGGTCCGGTCCGGGCATCACCCAGCCGCGCTCCACGTGCAACAGCGAAACGGCCGCCTCGCGGCACAGCACATGGTCCACGTGTCCGCCGATGCCCAGCGGGAAGTAGACCTGCTGCGGCTCCAATCGCATGATCTCGCGGCGGAGGGCGGCGAGCGGCGGCTCATCGTCGGCTGCGAGGTCCGCCCAGCAGCTCATCGTCACCCTCATAGCCACGGTAGACCGCGTCGGGTAGGCCCGAGATCGACCAGCGATGACTCCATGAACCAGGCATATCGGGCATCCTCGGCACGCCGGATAGCGGCGGCGTCCGCGCTGTCGAAGTCGATGCCGTCGAGGGTTCCCTGGCCCGCGACGCGCGTCGGCCGTCGGTCGTTCGGCCGTCTGGAGGTTGGTCACGTTGGCGGCTCGGGTCCACGCGGCCCGCTGCCAGAACTGCCGGGCCTGGGTGTTGGCGCGCTCCTGGGTCAGCGCGATACGTGTCCGGGTCAGCGACCCATGGGGCATCGGCCTCGGCGGTACCGACAACCGGGTAGTCCGCAAGCACGTCATTCCGGTCGAACGCCTCGGTCAATGGCCAGAGGGCCTTGTTGCCGAAGCCGAGTGCCGTCCGCTGATACTCGGTCGACTGGGTGCCGGCGTCGGGTCCGCCGGAGAAGACCGTGATGATGGTCACGGACTGGCCGAGCTCCCGGAGGCTGGCGATCAGCCCGCCGCACGACAGGGCCGCGTCATCCGGGTGGGGGAGATGAAGACGTGGGTCATCGCTGGCTCGAGGATAGCATCGGCGTTGCTGCTCGGCGTCCCTGCGCAGCCGAGCGTGGGCTGCATCTCCAGATCGTCAGGATGGCAGACAGCTCGGCGGGGGCACTCCGCCGGAGCTTGTTGGCAGAGTCGACAGCGCCGTGGGCGTGGCCGACGTCGATGGGCACTCGCTTGACCCTGGCGTGGTTGGTACGACCGTGGGCACGTTGGACGTCGTCACGGTGGGCACTGCGGATGGCGCCACGGTCGGTGCTGCTGAGGGGACCTCTGTGGGTGCCGTGCTCGGCGATTACTGTCGGCGCCGCGCTCGGGACCTCTGAGGGGGCCGCGCTCGGGCCAACCGACGGGCTGGATGCCGCAGACGACGCCACGGCTGTTGGGGCGACCGAGGGGACAGCGGACTTGGAGGGAGCCACCGACGCCACGGCCGGAGCGGACGCAGACGGAGCCCCGGACGAAGCGACGGATGGTGATGGGTTGCCTGATGCTGAGCCGCTGGCGGCCGGTGATGGTGATAGGGACGGGACATCGGTCGGGATGGGCTCGCGCGTCGGCTCGGGTGTCAGGATCCCACCATGTCCGAACAACAACGCATAGGCAACGATCAACCCGAACACGGCGACGATGATGCCGACCCACCACTTGGTGACCGGGTCATCGACGTATGGGTGATCGTCCGGGACGCCAGGTTGGGGCGGGCGGGTCGTGGCCTGACGACCGCCGGCCTTGGCGACGGGCGCCGAGGTTGCCACGACCGGCGCCGCAGCGGCCGCGACCGGGCTCGCAGGGTCGATGGCCGGTGTCCCCTCCGCGTCACCCACATCCGCTGATTCGAGATCCTCGGTGAGCTCCGAGGCATCGACGGGCGGCTCGCTGGATGTCGGATCGGGCCCGGCGATATCCGTCATACCCGCCTCTGCATCGTCCGGCGGCTCCGGTACCTGCCCGGGGTCGCTGCTCATCGACTACCTCCACAGAAGCGCGAACTGCGCCACCTTGCTCAACACGCCTGCCAACCGCATGCTTCTGGCAAGTCTGCCTCCGGTGATGCGTTCGATGCCTGCACGCTGAGAAGCCAGCGATGCGGTCACCTGCTCGATCCGTCCTCCCACTGACGTTCCTTCGGTCCGCATGTGCTCCATCGCTTCTACCGATTGCCACATCCGGGCCCGGATGCCTTGCAGCGTCACGGCTGATCGCGGCCGCTGCACGACCGATGGCAGCGCGCCGGCGGACCAGGCTGGACCGGCGCTGATGCGTGACACGGACCAGTCAGCACCGCACCGACTGCCGCGAGGACAGCGCAGGCCGCGATGATGACGGCGACGAGGAGGGCTGACTCGGGTCTCACCGGTCCGCGAGCATAGCCTGACCGGGGATCAGGCGTCTCGCACCGCCGGCAGGAACGCAGCCGACGACGCCGGCCGCCACGGTCAGCACACCGGTCGACGCGATGATGACGCCCGCGGGCACCATCTCGGCCGCGATGGAGCAGACCGCCATGGCGCCGGTCATCGCACCGAACACGAGGCTCGACCGGATCGCCGATGACGCGTCCCAGGTAGCCGTCGGGCGTGACCTCGCCGAAGATGGTCTGTGTCGGCACGACGTACACCAGGTTGGCGATGCCGATGACGCCCATCGCCGCCAGGAGCGCCACGGGCAGCTCCGTCGTCAGGCCCAGGATGATGGTCGCGATGCCCATCGACAGGAAGCCCGCCACGACCATGCGGCCCTTGCCGTATCGGGCGCCGATGAGGCCCACCGCGAGACCGCCGATGAGGTTGCCGATGCCGATCGAGGGCCTCGACGGCCGCCCAGTTCTGGGTCGGGCCCAGGTATCGGTCGCCGAACGCCTCGGTCGCGAACACGACCGTGAGCGCGAGCGTCGACGCCGATGCACAGCTGGGCCACCGTGCTGATGAGCGTGTTCTGGAGCAGCTCCGGGTGGTCGCGCATGACGTGCCAGCCCGACCGCAGCTCGCCGGACGAACGTGTCGATCGCACTGCCGAGACGCGGCGCGACGGCGCGCACCACGGGTGGCACCACGAGCGAGCTGATGAGCACCGCGCTCAGCAGGTAGGTCGCTGAGTCGACCCAGAACGCGAGGGCGATCTGCTGGCCCAGGAAGGCCACGAACAGGGCCGCGATGGGGTAGCCGACGATGTCCGCGACGCTCTCGGCCGTCCACAGCGCGCTGTTCGCGGCCAGCAGGTCCTCGGGCGGCACGATGCGCGGCACCACTGCCACCCGCGCGGGTCGGAAGAACAGGCTGACGGTCGTGACCAGGAACACCAGCGGGTACACCAGCAGGACGTTGATGCTCGAACACGACCGGGATGAGCAGCACCAGCCCGGCCCGGATGAGGTCGCTGACGATCATCACCCGCTTGTGGTCCCAGCGGTCCACGAACGTGCCCGCGATGGGCCCCAGCAGCAGGTTCGGCAGTGTCGCGGCGAGGAACACGAATCCGGCCGCCGATCGCCGAGCCGGTGATGCGCCAGTAGACCAGGATGCCCAGCGCGATCTGGTGCAGCCGGTCGCCGAACATGCTGATGGCCTGGCCGACCCAGAAGGCGCTGAACCGGGCATCGCCCAGGAGCCGGACATAGGGGTGCGCCCGGAACCGCTGCCCGCATCGACAGCCGGGGCGCTCCGGCGTCCGCGACCGGCTCGGCGCGGCCCGCTCCAGGGTCGGATCCGGTGCCAGCAGCCCAGGTCCGCGGCCACCACCCAGGACGACGGGTCGGCCGTCGAGGCGGCGTCTCGGGGCTCGCTGCCGGCGCCGTCGACGCGCCGGCCCACGCCACAGCGAGATGCCACCCGACCTCGGGCTGCGGCCTCGCCCCGCAGCAGCGTCGCGAGCACGAACCAGCCGAGGCCGATGGAGATGACCACGTCGCCGATGCTCACGACGTTGGTCGAGGATCGGCGCCGGGAACGGGATGATGTCGCCCGAGCGGACCAGCCTGGAGCAGGAACGACAGGCCCAGGTCGGCGGCAGTGCCACGTGATACGTGGGCGACAGGTCGGCGACCGTCAGGCCCGGCGACGTCCAGCGCAGGCAGGTAGACCGGCATCCAGCCGCCATTGGCCACCACCGCCAGGCCGTTCGCGAGCACGCCGACCATGACCAGCAGCAGACCCGGCTGCGACCGGTTGAGCCACAGGACCCCGGCCACCAGCAGGAACGAGGTCGCGTACAGCGGCAGACGCAGCGCATCCGACGACCTCGACGTCGCTGGCGATGAGGAACTGGGTCCCGAAGCGCACGATGAGCGCCCCGACGAGCAGCGCCAGGTACCGCAGCCGCACGTACAGCAGCGCGTCCAGCCGGCCACCCGCGAGCAGCCCGACGATGAGGCCGACGACGGCGCCGATCAGGAGCATGGCGACCGCGAGCCGTGGGACTCCCTCATCGACGCGAGCCTAGCAGGGCGACCCGGCGCGGGACCCAATCGGCAGGACTACCTATCCGGCGGTGGCTGGTAGCCGGTGAGCTCCACGTACGCCTCGCCGTCACTGGGACGCCGTCGCGCGTCGCGGTCACCACCTGCGAGCCCTCCCAGTAGACGACGCCCGTCGTCGCCCGGGTGTCGAGCTCCTGGGCCGCGACGGTCGGCCGCAGGTCGATGACCAGCGACTCGTCAGGGACGGTGATGTGCCAGCCGGCCGGGTACCGAGCGCCGGTCGTGGGCGAGTCCCAGTGTGTCGGTCACCACCACGTCGAACGTGTCTCCGTCAGATGTCGTGGTCGTGCCGTCGGGGTGCACCAGGGTGCCGTACACGAGTGGGTAGCCGCCGTCCGCATCCCGCACCAGGGACAGCGTGAGGTCGGTGCCGTCAGCGAGGTTCACCGCGAACCAGTCCCAGCCGCCAGCACCCACGGCGATGAAGTCGCCCCACTGGTGGTCGAACCAGGCGTCGCCCGCTGACTGGGATGGCCTCGCCGCCGAGCGTCAGCGAACCCGCGGCGTCCATCCTCGTCCGGGAGTAGTAGTAGGAGCCGCCGGCCTGGCCCGAAGTCGACGTAGCCGTCGAGTGTCGTGGAGCGCCGGCGGCAAGCCCGCGGGCGTCGAGCGCCAGGTCGAGCCCGAATGGCCGGCCGTCCACCGGCCGTCCCCGGGCCGACAGGTCGGTCGACGCCCGAGGCTCCGGTCATGGTCCAGGGTGCTCGCGGCCAGGTCCGGGATGCCCGGCGCGACGTCGCCCCCGATGCGCGAGGTCGAAGCCCGATCCCGGCTTGGACCGGTCGACCCGGGCCCGACCTCCGATCGCTGGTCGTACAGGAACCGCTGCCCGTCCTCGTCGGTGACGGCCAGGTGCGATGCCCAGGCCACCGGGAAGTCGCCCCGCTCGGCGCGGAAGATGACCAGCTCGAAGCCGAACCGTCGGCCGTCCGCCGCGACCAGATGGCCGGTGTCGTACCACCATTCGGTCAGCCGGTCGTGGGGTCCGTCGTCGCGCGGGCAGCTCGATCGGCTGCGGGTCGGGCAGCTCGGGTGGGCGTGGGTGATGGCCGCAGATGGCGTGGACGCGCTGGGCATGGGGTTGGCGAGGATGGGCCCGCCGCAGCCCGACGAGCATGACGCAGAGCAGCCAGCGGGGCGACAGCCGGCGCAAGCGCGGACGTCATGCCTCCACCACCGGGAGCCGCGATCCCAGCCAGCGTCGCAGGCGCTCGCGGCATCCACCAGTTCCAGCGACCGAGCAGGCGCATGGTGGAGGGCACCAGGAGTGCCCGGACCACCGTCGCGTCGAGCGCCACCGCGAGCGCGACGCCGATGCCCAGTGCCTTGATGAGCACCACATCCGCGAAGCGCGAACGAGCCCGCCACCAGGACCACGATCGCCGCGGCGCTGGTCACGATCCGACCGCTCCGCTCCAGGCCGCTCGCCACCGACATCCCGGTTGTCGCCCGTCCGGTCCCAGGTCTCCTTCATGCGGCTGAGCAGGAACACCTCGTAGTCCATGGACAGCCCGAACAGGACGCAGAACAGGATCACGGGCATGGTCGTCTCCACGAAGCCCGGCGGCACGAAGCCCAGCGGCGCCGAGAGGTTGCCGTCCTGGAAGATCCAGACCAGGGCGCCGAAGCTGGCCAGGATCGAGAGCGTGTTCATGACCAGCGCCTTGGCCGGCAGCACCACGGAACGCAGCAGCAGCAGCAGGATGAGGTACGTCGTGACCAGGATGAACAGGGCGGTCCGCGGGAAGTCCGCAGCCGACCTGGTCGACCACGTCCACGACCTCGGCGCGCCACCTCCGACCAGCACCCGGATCCCCGGCGGTGGTGCGAGCGCGGATGCCGGGTCACGCAGGTCGTCGCACCAGCGCCCGCGCCTCCGGGTCGTTGGTGCCGTACCAGGTCACCACGTTGAACGCCGTCAGGTCGCCGTCCGTGGTCCGTGCCAGCGACGTCGGCGACGAACCGGTCGGCGGGTCCGGCCGGGTTGGACAGGATGAGCTGGTACTGCTCCCGGTCCAGCCGCGGATCGATGTCCACGATGCCCTCGACGCGCGCCACGCGCGGGTCCGCGGCGATCCGCCGCGAGTAGTCGTAGAGAAGCCCGATGTTTGTCTGGGTCGGTGACCGGGCCGTCCGTCTCGATGGCCAGCGTCAAGGGCCCGAACTCGCCGATGGGGAACTCGCGCGACGAGCGAGTCGTAGGCCACCCGCGAGGGCACGAACGGAGGGCAGGATGCTCGCGTCCGGGGCGTTGAAGCGGACGTGCAGGAACGGCAGGCCGAGCGCGACCAGGAACAGCAGCGTGACCAGGAACACCGGCACGGGCCGGTCCATGACCCACTGCGCCAGTCGCCACCATGCGCCGTGCGATGCGGAGTCCGTCGGGAGCGACGGACGCATCGCGCGCAACGGAGCGTCGCCGACGGAGCCGGACCGGCGCCGCATCGATCCGCGGCCCGAGGATGGCCAGCGTCGCCGGCAGCAGCGTCAGGGCCGCGGCGACGGCCAGCCCCACGACCACCGCACCCGCGATGCCCACCGACCGCAGCACCATGAAGTCGAACAGCAGCAGCCCGGACAGGCCGACGAGCACCGTCACGCCGCTGAAGAAGACCGCGCGCCCGGCCGTCGCCACGGTCGCCGCCACCGCCTCGACCACGACCGCCTGGTCGACGCGCGCCCGCGGGATCGCGCCCGCCACCGCGTCGCTCCAGCTCCTCCCGACAGCGGCTGACCATGAGCAGCGCGTAGTCGACACCCAGCCCAAAGCCCAGCAGGGTGGCCAGGTTGAGCACGAAGATGCTCATCGGTGTGACCGAGGCGACGAGCACGATGGCCGCGAGCGCCACCAGGACCGCCAGCCCGCCGACCACGACCGGGCACACCGGCCGCCACGACGCTGCCGAACACCAGCAGCAGCGCGATGGCGGCGAGCGGCAGGCTGATGAGCTCGCTGCGCTGGAGGTCTGCCTCGGACACCGTCTGGATGTCGCCGTAGAACGCGGGGCCACCGGCGAGGGCGATGTCCAGACCCGGCTGGTGCGCGATGGCGGCCTCGATCGGCTCGCAGGGCATCCGGCGACCGGTCGGGTGACAGGTCGAGCGTCACGACCTCGTACACGGTCCGGCCGTCGGCGCTCACCTGGTGTGGTGCGAGGGTGTGGGGCAGCACCCCGGTCACGTGTGCCGCGGTCGCGCACGCCGGCCAGCGCCCGCACCGACCGCCAGCTCGAAGGCTGGATCGCCGGCACGCAGGTCCGTGGTCGGACCGGACCACGATGACCAGCGCCGAGGGCGGCAGGTCCCGAGGCGCTCCTCCAGCAGCCGTCGCGCCTGGGCGGCCTCCAGGTGGTCCGCGGTGAAGCCGCCTGGCTGGAGCGCGCCCGGTGCCTGCGGTGCCAGCGGCAGCGCCAGCGAGCGCGACCACCGCCCAGGCCGCCGACGACCCACCAGCGTCAGCGGGCCATGGCGCGGCCGAGGCGTTCGAAGGGACCCATGTCGTGCAGCGCGGATCTGGGCGACTGGTTCGGGATCGAGGCGCCGAGGGCGTCCGGCGACGCGTCGATGATCGGGTCCGGTCGCCGCGGCCGCTTCCTCGACGACCTCCACCTCGGTGGTCACGCTCGGCGACGCCCCGGATGGTCGCGACGACCGAGCAGTACCGGTCGACCGCGAGCGTCGATGGCGCGCTCGAGCCCGGCCGCGTCCAGGCCATGTCCCCGGACCGTGAACCGAAGCGCCACGACTGTGGTACGCCCACGGCGGCATCGGCGTGCCTGCTCACCGTCGACGGCCACGGAGAGGGCCGGCACGTCCTGGCGCTGCTTGCGGGCGATCTCGATCACGTCCCAGGCGGCACACGACCCGGCGGCCGCGAGCAGCAGCTCGGAGGCGGAGTAGCCCGGATGGCCCGTGGCGACCCTGGCCGTCGGGCAGGACGTGCGGGTGCGTTGATGTCGATGCGCCGCCCGCGGATGGTGCCCTCGGACACGAACCGTTCGGCGACGGGGTCCCAGTCGATGGTCACGGTCTTCACCGGCCCATCATGCCCCAGCAGGCGTCGGGGCCCCGGCGGCGAGGCGGCTGCAGGTGCGGCTACAGCTGGCCCGCGATGGTCGACAGGATGCTGCTGATCTGGTCGCCCATGAGCAGCAGGGCGACGACCGAGAAGATGACGATGAGCGACAGGATCAGCGCGTACTCCGCGAGACCCTGACCTGCTTCCCGACGGCGGGCCGCGCGGCGTGCGCGGTGGCATGCCGTCACTCGCCGATGACGGACCAGATGAACCCCATGAAGATGAAGATGCCCGCGAACATGCCGATGAGCGCCAGGCCGCCCTCCTGCGTGGCGGGCAGGTTCATGGCCATCAGGAAGCCCATGGTCAGCACCCAGGCGACGATCAGGATGCCGAACAGGTAGCGCGTGTTGATGCTGGTGATCGCCTTGACCCAGCCGGTCTGGCGACGGTCGGGTGTCAGCAGGATGACGGCGAGCAGCGCGGCCATCGCGCCGCCCATCACGATGCCACCCAGGAACGCGAGCCAGTTGCCGCCCTCGATGGCCGACTTGAACGCGCCATAGAGCGAGAACAGCATGATGCCCGTGAGCAGGAACGCGAGCAGGAAGCCGAGGTTGCGGAGTCGATCCATGGTCATGGCCGAGCGATACTAGCAGAGGGCCCGCCGCGCTCGCGAGCCAGCCACGGAGCCGTCACCGCGCTACGCGAGGAGGCCCTCACCGAGGCTCGCGCCGGGCTCCATGACACCCGGCAGGGCAAAGAAGAAGCCGCCACCCTGCGGCTGGATGTACTCCAGCAGGGGTTCGTTGTCGAGGCGCTGCTGGATGGTCACGAAGCCGGTGTCGATGTCGCGCTGGAAGCAGACGAAGGCCAGGCCCTGGTCCAGCAGCCCGGCGTCATCGAAGCCGCGCGAGAACGAGTAGCCGCGTCGGAAGATGCGGTTGCGCTCCGTCTCCGGCGTCCGGGGTTGGCCAGTCGGATGTGGGCATCGAGGGCGGTCGTGGTGCCCGTCCGGGTCGGCCGCGAAGTCCGGGATGTCCTCCTCGCGCTGGCCACCGATGTGGCGCACCCGTGCGCTTGGTGCGGCCGATGATGGTCTCCTGCTCCGCGAGCGGGGCGCGGTCCCAGCGCTCCACGAACATCCGGATGAGACGCACGACCATGTAGCTGCCGTCGGTCGCCCACGCCGGCTCGCCGTCCTCGGGTGTCACCCACACGAGGCTCGAGAAGTCGTCACCGCCCACCGGCGGGTTGGCGGTGCCGTCCTTGAAGCCGAGCAGGTTGCGGGTGGTCGTCTTGCCCTCCGCCGCGATCGCGTCGGGTCGATGGAAGCCGTGCTCCATCCAGCGCAGCGCCATGCCGTGCCCGGGTGCCGGCCATCAGGTACCGCAGCGCATGGAGGCAGGCCATCTCGTCCACCGCGCAGACCTGGAGAGCAGGTCCCCGTGGGTCCGGTCGGCATCGATGACGTCGCCCGGGAAATGGGGCATGGGCTCGCAGCTCCCGCGGGCTTGCGATCGGCGAGCCCGATAGCGGTCATCGAACAGCGAGGCGCCGACGGCGACCGTGACGGTCAGGCTGCTGGGACCGATGGACGGTCCCAGCACGCCGCTCTCGGGCGGCGGGTACGAGGCGTCGATGGGTGGTGGCGGCGTCCCCGCGGTCAGGTCCCGGATGCCGTCGGGTCAGCTCCGCGAACAGCAGCTGCAGCGCCTCGCGGTCGGGCGCGACCACGTCGAAGGCGGCCAGGATCGCATTCGGCTGGGCGATACCTGGCCGGTCGATGCCCGCCTGGTGGATGCCCTCGAACGGGATGACGACCGGCCGCCGAGTGCCCGAGCTCGGACCGCCGCAGCCGCGCCGGCCCCGGCAGGACGCCGGCACCCGGCCAGCAGGCCGCCACCCACGCTGCCCAGGACCACCGCGCCCGCACCTGCGGCCGGCCGTGCCGGCCAGGAAGCGCCGTCGTGTCAGGCGAGCGACGCGGCGGACGCACGTGGATCGCGCGATCGGGCACGTGGCGGGTTCAGGCCGGTCAGGCCGAGGGTCCCGGCGAGCTGCGAAAGCACCTCGGTCAGGCCGGCGAGCGCCGACTGGAGCGCGGTGAGGTCGTCGGGGGTGATGGCGCTGAAGGGCTGGAACCCCTCGCCATCGCGGTACCGGTCGGTCAGGGCGTCGACCGATGGCGAACGCGGCATCGAGCGCGCTCGAGGTACTCCGGCGTCGATCGGCGGCAAGCGACGGGCCGGAGGATGTCCACGATCTTCTTCGAGCCATCGATGTTGGCCTGGATGGACCACAGGTCGGTGCCCGAGTAGCGGTCCTCCTCGCCCGTCATCTTGGTCTGGGCGACCTCCTCGATGAGGGCGCCGGCGCCCTGGGCCATCGTGTACGGGTCGATGGGCAGGGTCGCCAGCCGGGTCGCGAGGTCGTTGGCATTGGCAAGCAGCTCGTCGGCGAGCGCGTTCAGGTCACCCGAGGCGCCCTCCACCCACAGGATCCGCTCGATGCGGTGGTATCCCGTCAAGGCGGGGTCATCGACGCTGTCGAAGTCCTCCTCCCGGAAGTCGATGGCCTGGTCCAGGTCACCGAACAGCTCCGCGATGGGCTCGATGGACTCCCACGGCAGGCGGGACGTCGCGTACAGCGAGCGGGCGGTGTCCAGGTCGCCGGCCTTGATGGCCGCCACGAAGCTCGCGACACGCGACGCGAACTCGCGCGCCCTGGGCCCGCACATAGGTCTCGTACTCGGCCTGATACGCGGCGAGCGTGGCGGCGTCCACCATCGTGGAGGGCGGTCGGGTGCGCGGCGGCGCCGCCGGTCACGGACAAGCGTGCCGCGGGGCGACTGCAAGCGTGTAGCACACCGTCGCGTACTCGCCGCCGTCCAGTCGCGTCACGAGGTGGTTCTCGAAGCCGGGCACGATGTTCTCGACCTCGTCGACGACGAAGTCGCCCTGGAGGATCTCGAACTCACCGACATCGCCACCGGCGTTGATGATCTCGAACGATGACCGGGCCGGCCGGCACGCTGATGGCCGACTGGCTCGCAGCCCGACTCGGTGAGGTTCACCTGCGACCCGGGTCCGCGTCGTCCTGGGCCAGCGCGGGCACTGCGCCCAGCACGAACAGCGCCCGCGACAACGGGGCCGAGGACACGGGTCGCGAACGGCGGGCATCGGAACTCCTACTTCGCTGGATCGGATATGCGCCGCGCATCGTAGACCGGCTCGCGGCGACGCAGTCAACAGCGCCTGACCGGATACCATCAGGGGCGCCTGACGGTGCACACCCCGGATCGGGGCTGTCGGGCTATCGCAAGCGCAGAGCCGCCCGTTGTATCATCTGCGGCCTATCCAGTCTGCATGATCCGTATGCATCGGCACGCACCGGATCGCAGCAGCAGGCCGCTCGCCGATGCCCAGGAGCCACCCGTGGGAGCACGCCGTCACCCGATGTCGACCGACCAGGCCTGGGTCAACCCGCGTGACCCTGCACGCCTCCTGGGACCCGACGGTCGCCCGCCCGCAGTCGTCGTGCGGCCCTGTGGAGCGGACGTCCCGGACGACCAATGGGACGACTGGCGATGGCAGCTCTCGCATCGGGTCAACGACCTCGCTGAGATCGAGCAGATCCTCAACCTGACCGACGAGGAGCGCGACGGCCTGTCCGCCCCGGACAAGTTCCGGGTGGACGTGACGCCGTATTTCATCAGCCTCATCGACCCCGACGACCCCGACGACCCCATCCGGCGCCAGGTCATCCCGCTCGGTCGGGAGCAGCAGGCCTTCACGGCGATGATGGAGGACTCCCTCGCCGAGGACCGCCACTCGCCGGTCCCGGGGCTGGTCCACCGCTATCCCGACCGGGTGCTGATGCTCATCACCACCCAGTGCGCGAGCTACTGCCGGTACTGCACCCGCTCACGGATCGTGGGCGACCCGACCCAGAACTTCAACCGCAAGGACCACGAGGCGCAGCTGGACTACCTGCGCCGGACGCCCCAGGTACGGGACGTGCTCATCAGCGGCGGCGACGGGCTGACGCTCGCGCCCAAGCTGCTGGAGTCGATCCTGCGGGGCCTGCGCGAGATCCCCCACATCGAGATCGTGCGCATCGGCTCCCGGGTGCCGGTGTTCCTGCCCCAGCGCATCGACGACGAGCTGTGCGAGATGCTGGGCAGGTACCACCCGCTGTGGATGAACCTCCACTTCAACCACCCCAACGAGATCACCCCCGAGGTGTCGCGGGCGGTCGACCGGCTGACGCGCGCTGGCGTGCCCGTGGGCAACCAGTCGGTACTGCTTGCCGGTGTCAACGACTGTGTCCACATCCAGCGGGCGCTCGTGCACAAGCTGGTCGAGAACCGGATCCGGCCCTACTACCTGTACCAGTGCGACCTGGTCGAGGGCTCGGGACATTTCCGGACACCCGTGGGCAAGGGCCTCGAGATCATCGAGGGGCTGCGTGGTCACACCAGCGGCTACGCGGTGCCGACCTTCGTCATCGATGCGCCTGGCGGCGGCGGCAAGATCCCGGTGATGCCCAACTACCTCATCAGCTACTCCGATCACAAGGTGGTGCTGCGCAACTACGAGGGCTACATCACGACCTACGAGGAACCCGAGACGTACACCCGGCACGACTCCGGCGCCTGCGCCTACTGCCGGCACCAGCGCACGGAGCCCGGTCAGGGTGGTGTCCACGGTCTGCTCCAGGGCGACCGGATGTGGATCGAGCCGCGCGGCTTCGAGGAGATCCATGCTCGCGGCAACCGTTGAAGCGCACCGGCTTCAGGATCCGTCCAAGTGGGTGCCATACGGAGTCGGCGCGATCGAAGGCAGGGTCAACGGAGCGACCGGGCACGCTGCCGGTGCTGCAGGCCGGAGGGACCGCCCGTGCCCGGCCGCCGAGGTACGGGCCGGGCGAGGAACCGCGACCACGCGACGGAGAGCCGACCGCATCCGCACACGGTGAGCTGCTGTAGCGAGGCCCACGTGCTCACCGGAACGCTGACCGAAGGACTGTCGGGCGAGTCGGCGCGATATACCTGAGGTCACGGAACTCGCGCCCTCTCCGCGATCCGCCTACGATCGTCACTCATGCGATCACGCAAACTGCGGCCCAAACCCGTCATGCGGCCCGATTCGGCCCAGCCCCGCGCCGCCGCTGGTAGCCCTGCCTCATCCCCGGTGACCGACACGGACATCCCTGGTTCACCGACGGCGCCCATGAAGTCATCGGGCTTCCAGCAGATGGGCAGCGCCATCGGAGGCATCATCGCGGGCATCGAGAACCAGGTGTTCGGTCGGCCGCCCGCCGGGTCCGGTGCTGGTCCGGCATGCCACCCCCAGTGGTGGCAAGGGGCCCGACGGCACCGAGTTCCTGCTCGACTTCCCCGATGGCACGGACGCCACCGGATGCGCCAGCAGGCGTGGCACCAGAAGGTCGCGGTAGTGCCGGTACCGGCGGGCAGCTGCTCGTGGCACCGCTGGCTGGAGCCTGCCGGTGTGCCTCGTATCCAGCCGACTCTCAACCACCGCTACGAACGCTCGATGCTGACCTCCACGACATCCCGATCTTCCCGACGCCGACTCTCCAGCCACCGACCATCGCGGAGGCCGGTGATCCATTCGCCGAGCTGCGGGTGGTCCATCTCGTGGCGCGGCTCGGAACGAGGAGCTGCCCGTGCGCATCCGGGACATCGTCGACCGACTGAACGCCGACTATGTCGACTGGTCGTTCTCGCGGGGCGTGGTCATCGGCGCCATCGTCCAGCTGCAGGCCAACTGGCTGGTCCGACTTCCGCAGCGCGTCGGGCATCGAGGTCCAGCGACGGAGCGGCCGGTCCCGAGCTGGTCATCGAGGACACGCCCCGCGTCGGACCATGGCTGGTGCGCCAGGTGACACGCCTGTCCGCCGCGTGTACCGAGCGTCTCCGGGTCTTCGCGGTCGAGGAGGGGGCCATCCCCTGAGATCCGCCGGGGTCGCGAGCGGACGCGAGCCAAGTCACGGCAGCTGATCCCTGCTCGTTCCCATGGATGCGATCCCCGAATCATGACCGGAGACACGACATGACCGACTACGCGACACCGGGCGCCCTCGTGAGCGCCGACTGGGCACAGCAGCACCTCGCCGATCCGGGCGTCCGATTCGTGGAGGTGGACGTGGACACGTCCGCCTACGAGCAGAGCCACATCCCGGGGGCCGTCGCCTGGAACTGGACGAGCCAGCTGTCCGATGGCGTGCGCCGCGACATCATCAGCCGCGACGACCTCGCCGTCCTGCTGTCCGCATCGGGCATCGGCCAGGACACCCACATCGTGCTGTACGGCGACAACAACAACTGGTTCGCGGCATGGGCCTACTGGCAGCTCAAGCTGCATCGGCTGGCAGCGCGTCAGCATCCTCAACGGCGGCCGCAAGTACTGGGTAGACAATGGATTGCCGGTCACCATCGACGTGCCCTCATATGACGAGACCAGACGTGTACGGTGGGTGAGATCGACCCGACCCTGCGCGCGTTCCGTGACGACGTCCTGACCCGGTCTGGGCGATCCCGGGCTTGGCCCTCGTGGACGTCCGCTCGCCCGCGGAGTTCAACGGCGAGATCATCGCGCCCCCAGGCATGAGCGAGACCGCCCAGCGGGCCGGGCGCATCCCGGGTGCCACGTCGGCCCCGTGGGCGCAGACGGTGAACGAGGACGGTACGTTCAAGGACGCCGACACGCTGGCGGCCCACTACGCGGCCAAGGGCGTGACGCCCGACAAGGACGTCATCGCCTACTGCCGCATCGGCGAGCGCTCGAGTCACTCCTGGTTCGTGCTCCACGAGCTGCTCGGCTATCCAGCACGTCAAGAACTACGACGGCTCGTGGACCGAGTACGGCTCGCTCATCAACGTGCCCATCGAGAAGGGCGTGCCCGCGGGCGCCTGATGACTCCCGACTGGTCGGCCAGGCCGAGTCGACCATGTGGGTCGACCTGGTCTGCCTCGTGGGTCAGTCCTGGCTGACCCACGTTGGGCCAGGCCAGCCCCGATAGACCGCCGCCAGTATCTCGAACGCGGGCACGGAGCTGCCGCCCCACTGGTTGCTGAGCAGCACGAACACCAGGTCCCGGTCGGGGTCGACCCACAGTCGGGTGCCGCTCGCACCGCGCGTGCGTGAACGAGCGGGACGAGGCCGGCAACCGCACCCCGTGCACCTCCACCTCGTCGGCTTGCCCGACCGGTGCGATGTTCGGGCCCGGCGTGTGCCAGCCGAGCCCGTAGTCGGGCTCGACGGGCGGTGCCATCCTCCAGCGTCTCCGAGAACGCCACCTGTCTGCTCCCGGTCATCTCGTCGATCGCCGCCTGGGACAGGATACGCACCCGCTCGTCGCCGGTGCCTCGCGGCAGCAGCGAGCGGCCGAACCGCAGCAGGTCCTCGGCCGGCCCGAACAGAGCCCCCACCGGGCAGGGTCGCGGACGCCAGGAACCGGACCATGAGCTCACGCGTCACGAAGTTGTCGACCCGCACGCCGTGGACCTGCTGGGTGCGCGGCCGTTGCGGCCGTGGGTCGAACGACGTGTCCATCATGCCCAGGGGCGCCAGCACCCGCCGGCGCAGGGCGTCCGGGAAGGACATGCCCGGTGAGCGTCGTCGATCGCCGCCGCGAGCAGGTAGAAGGAATTGGACGCGTACGGCATAGCGGCTGCCGGGCTCGAACGCGGGCTCTCGCGCTGGACCATCCGCGAGCTGCTTCGGAACGATGGCCGGCCCCGGGTCAGGTGCTCCAGGCCGACGTCCGGGATGCCCGACGTGTGGGTCAGCACGTGCCAGGCGGTCACCCGGTCCCGAGCACCGCCGCCGTATCCCGGCACATAGCGCGACGATGGGCGCATGCAGGTCCAGCCGGCCCTCGTCGACCAGCTGCATCACGGCGGTCGCCACGATGGGCTTGGTCACCGACGCGAGGAAGAACACGCTGTCCGGCGGCGACCCGTCGGTCCGCGGCCCGGGCACCGCATGGATGGCGAGCGTGCCCGCCGGCGTCCGAGACGCCCAGCACGGCACACGGCAGGACGCCGTCGGCGACGCATGCGACTCGGTCGAGGCTCGATGGCTTCGCGCAGGTCGGCGTGGCCGGGACCCGGCGACGCGTGCGGGGAAGACGGAACGGCGGCGACCATCGGCTGCCGCGATGATAGGCGGGTGACCCGGACCGACCTCATCGCGCGCACCAGCGCCCTCATCGCGGAAGGGCGAGCGCCTGGTCGTTGAGCCCACCCTGGCCGGCCTGCAGGGCTGGATCCAGGCGTCGGACGCGCTGCTCGCCGAGGCCTGGGGGTCGATGGACCGCTACCACCTGTCGTGGCTCATGGTCGGCCGACCGGCCGGACGCCGTCCGGGGTCGGCCGATGGAGCCCGACGAGGAGGCCGCCTACGTCCGCGACGTCGCCGCCCAGAAGACCGCGGCCCTGCGCGATGAGCCTCGCGGCCGCGGAGCAGGGGATGCCGTTCGTGGGCGAGACGCCGAGGCAGAGCCCTAGATCGCACGACGCGACGTCTCAGACGCGGGTCGCCGGCGAGCGGGCGCCGAAGCCAGCCGAAGCCGGCGAACAGCAGCAGCGACAGCACGTCGGCCAGGCCGAGCTGGGGACCGAGCCAGTCGAGGAACGGCGTCGCGGCCAGCCGGTCCGGAAGCGACCGCGAGGACGCCGGCAGGATGGCCATCGCAGACCAGCCACGCGCCGACGAGGCCGGCCAGCCAGCAGAACGCCCCCAGGGAGCGCTCCGACGATGGTCGGCGCCGACGACGGGCGGTGGGCCTGGCCGCCCCAGGCACCCGCGCGGACAGCCGCCCCGATGACCCAGCCACCGACCACCGCGAGCGCGATGAGGCCGGTGGTCAGGTCCAGGACGCCCCGCAGCAGGGCGCCGAGGATGGCCACCACGACTGCGACACCGAGGCCCAGTACCGGTGGCGCGGGCCATGCCGGGGCTGCTCCAGGACCGGGATGGGCGCGGCCGTTCGATACCGCTCGCCTGGTGGTCGGGCAAGGGTCGGTGGTCGGACGTCGCCGGGCTGGGTCATCCGTCCACTGTAGCCGCTAGACTTGGTCGACCCATGGCCCATCCGTTGCTCGGTCTGCCGCCCTCCGACGCCACCGCCGGTCGTCCGGATGCGGCCGCCCGGCTGCGTGCCGCGCGAGCCCGCCTCGCGCCGCTGGCGCTCGAGGCGTCGCTGCGCATCGACCCCACCTTCCGGGCTCGCTACGACGATCTGGCCCTGCGCCGGATCCTGCGCGACGAGGAGCGCCACATCGAGCAGCTGGCACGGGCGCTGGAGACGGGCGAGGAGCGGTTCGTGTCCGACTACGGCGAGCACATCGTGCCCATCTACCGTCGCCGGAAGATCCGCATGAACGACTACGTGACCATCCTGGCCGGTCTGCGCGAGGCCGCCCTGTCCGTGCTGCCAGGTGAGCGACGCCGCGCCCGACGACGGAGCTGATCGACCGCTGGATCGAGCGCGTCCGCCACCATCGCCGGCTGCCCGGTGACCACAAGGGCAACCCTCTCGTGCGCTTCATCTGGAAGGGCGCCGGGCTCGGCGACGACACGGTCGTCTGATGACCATCAAGTGGGTCAAGACCGACCCCCTGGTGATGAACGGCGAGCCCTTCTGCTACGGCACCCGGCTGACCGTGCGCAACCTGCTGGAGATGCGCGCGAACGGGATGACACCGGACCAGATGATCGGCCAGAACCCGGAGCTGCGCCGCGTCGGCATCGCGGAGGCATTCGCGTTCGCGGCTGCTCAGCGCACCCGATATGCGCCATTCTTCGACGCGGATGGCAGCCTGTCAGGTCCGGGTTTCAGCGCCGAGGAGGCCGCCCAGTTGCCGGATCACCTGCGCGACGCTGCCGGCATCGTGGTATCCCGCGGAGAACCCGTCCCGGTCGCCGCGCGACCCTAGGCGGGTCCGGTCTCGACACGAGTGGATCTCGATCGATGTAACCCAGGGCCCGTCGCTGGCCGCAGTCGTGCCTGCTGGTGCTGGCCGACGCCCTGATCCAGCGCCCGTCAGTCGACGGCCGCGAGCTCGAGCCGTGAGCGTTCCAGCACCTCCAACAGCACCTCGGCGCTCTGGGCCCCCGATACGCCGTATCGTCGATCGAAGACGAAGAACGGCACACCGGTGATGCCCAGTCGGCGCGCCAGTGCCTCGTCCGCCCGAACCTCATCCGTGAACCGGTCGCCCAGAAGTGTCGTCGCGCACGGTGGCGGCGTCCATGCCGGCGTCGGCCGCCAAGCGCAGCAGCTCCCCGTGGTCACCGATCGCGGCGCCCTCGCTGAAGTAGCCAGCGTGTAGCCGCTCCACGACCGCATCCTGGATGCCGGCCGCAGCGGCGAGGTGCGTCACCCGGTGAGCATCGAAGGTGTTGCCAGGTCGGGCGCGGTCCAGGTGATAGTCCAGTCCTTCGTCGGCCGCGATGGCGCTGACCCGCGCGTTCATGGCACCGGCCTGCTCCAGGCTCACGCCGTACTTGCTCGCGAGCAGCTGCTCCAGTGTCTCGTCCACGCTCGGCTGCCGTTCCGGTGCCAGCTCGAAGCTGCGGAACCGGACGCTGACGTCCGCACGCCCACGGAATGCGGCAAGGGCCACCTCGAATCGGCGCTTGCCGATGTAGCACCACGGACACACGATGTCCGACCAGATCTCGACCTGCATGACCTAGGGTACGAGACAGACCGTGCTGGGTGCCGGTGCTAGGCTGTCGGGACGTTCCGCACGAGGTCCCACAGATGACCGAACAGACCATGACCACTGACGCCATCGGACCGACCATCGACCAGACAGTCGTCCGCTGCCGGCCGTCGACCCGCAGGCCCGCGCCCGCGAGCTCGCCATCCTCGACGCCCTCCGGTCCGTGGTGGACCCCGAGATCGGCATGAACGTGGTGGAGCTGGCCCTCATCCGCCAGGTCGTCCTGGGTGACGAGCTGACCGAGGTGCGCATGGTCATGACCACGCCGTTCTGTCCCTACGCCGGCTCGCTCATGCAGCAGGTCAAGGAGGCGGCCGAGGAGGTCGAGGAGCACGACGTCAAGGTGACCCTGCTGGCCGAGCGCTGGGATCCGCGCGACGCCGGCCTGATGTGGTGAGCTCGATGAGCTCGTCGGCAGCGGCCGACCGCGCCCGGATCGCGGACAGTGCCGTGGCCACCGGCCGTGGCGATGACGGCACCACCGGCCTGCTGTATGGCGGCCGGACGGCCAAGGACGACCTCGCGGTCGAGGCGTACGGCACCATCGACGAGACGGTCGCGGCCCTGGGAGTCGCTCGCGCAGAGCTGGCCTGCCTGGCGGCAGACGGGCCCGATCGGAGATCGTTGTCGAGCTCATGGGTCTGCTCCTGCGGCTCCAGCGGGAGCTGTTCGTGGCCGGTGCAGAGCTGGCCGCCAATCCGGCAGCGGCGCGACCGACTGCAGGACGGCGTGACCCGGGTCGACGAGCCGATGCTCCTCCATGTCGAGGTGGACCTGGCCACCTGGGAGGCGCGCATCGAGATGCCCCGCGAGTTCGTGCGTGCCGGGCGAGACCCGGGCGTCGGCCGCGCTCGAGGTCGCCCGGGCGACCATGCGACGTGCGGAGCGTCGGGTCATCGCGCTTCGGCGAACCGGACACGTCACGGGGACCTGGCTCGTGCCGTGGCTCAACCGCGTCGCGGACCTGCTGTGGGTCCTGGCCCGCGCGGCAGAGCGGATGGAGGACGTTGCCTCCATGCCGGCCGTCCCCGGTGGGACTGCGGCTGCCCGTCGTGGTACGGCCGTTCCGGGGGATGGATTGTAGGTCGTCGCTAGACTGTGGTCAGGGCCGCCCGCTGCGCGGCCGCTCGAAAGGGATCCCAACGGTGCTCAACAACGACCCCAACCGGCCGAACCAGTACGGCCAGCCGCAACCGGTGAACACCGGCCAGCCGGTCGGCCCGACACCGAACACCCTGTCTCGGGTGGCGTCCAGGTCGTGGGCACGTCCGCGGTTCGGGAAGGCTTCCTGACCGCGGCCTTCGTGTGGATGTTCGCGGCGCTCCTGGTGAGCGCCGGCTCCGCGGCGTTCGTGATGAACAACGCTCAGCACGATGACCCAGGTCATCGACAACTGGTTCGTCCTGCTGCATCGCCAACCTGGGCCTCGTGTTCGCGCTGGGCATCTTCATCCGGCGCCTGAACCCGCTCGTCGCGCTGGCGATGTTCTTCGTCTATGCGCTGGTCAACGGGCTGACCCTGGGTGTCATCGTGGCCGCCTACGCCAGCGACGCCTGCCGGCCCGTCGGGTGTCGTCACCGCGTTCCTGGGCGCATCGGCGATCTTCGCCGGTGCGGCCGTCTACGGCGGCGTCACCAAGCGCGACCTGACCAGCCTCGGCGGCATCCTGTTCATGGGCCTCATCGGCCTGCTCGTGGTCATGCTTGCCCAGGTCTTCCTGTTCCCGGGCAGCGGCATCGTGAACCTCGCTCATCGGGTTCGCGGCGTGGTCATCTTCACCGGCCTCACCGCGTGGGACGTCCAGCGCATCAAGAACGGCCAGGTCGCTGGACTGAACAAGGACTCCGCCTCCGTGATGGGCGCCCTGGCGCTGTACCTCGACTTCATCAACCTGTTCCTGTTCCTGCTGCGGATCTTCGGCAGCAGTCGCTGATGGATGTCGCCGCCGTCCGCGGCGACAGCCGGCCCCGGGTCGTGGCGGCGCCTCCGCCGGAGCGATTCCTGTCCCGGGCGCGCGACTTGGTCGACGCTCGCTACCGCGATCCCCTGACCGTCGACGACATGGCCGAAGCGGCGGCCCTGTCCAGGGCGCACTTCAGCATCGCGTTCCGGCGCGCGTTCGGGGTATCGCCCCACGTCTACCTCCTGACTCGCCGCCTCGAGCGCGCGGCGGCCTTGTTGCGCACCGACCGACTGGACCGTGACCGACATCTGCATGTCGGTCGGTCTGAGCAGCGTGGGTTCGTTCACCGAGACCTTCCGCCGCACATTCGGCTTGACGCCGACCGCATTCCGAGCGGCATACCCTCCCGCGGCAGACATGGCGCGGGTACCGGCCTGCGTGCTCCGGGCCTACGGCCTGCCGCGACATCGAACGTTTCGAGAAGACGATCACCGACCCGCGCTGCGAGTATCGGGATCGATATCCGCAATGACCAACGGAGGACACGATGATCAGGATCGCGACGACGCAGCTATGGGTGCATGACCAGGACGAGGCCCTCCGCGTTCTACACCGAACAGGTCGGCATGGAGGTGCGGCAGGACGTGACCATGCCCGAGATGGGCGGCTTTCGCTGGCTTACCGTGGCGCCGGTCGGCCAGGACGTGGACATCGTGCTGATGGCCATCCCGGGCGTCCCGATCATGGACCCGGCCACGGCGGACCAGGTGCGCGGTCTCATGGGCAAGGGGTTCGCTGGCACGGTGTTCCTGACCACCGATGACTGCCTGGCGTCGGTCCGCGAGCTCAAGGCGCGCGGTGTCACGTTCACCGAAGAGCCCGAGGAGCGGCCCTATGGCCTCGACGCTTCGTTCCGCGATCCGTCCGGCAACAGCATCCGCCTTGCCCAGTTGCGCGAGGGTGTCCTGAGCCGCTAGGGCTCAGTTCCCCGGTGCTCCCGCCGGCATCCGAGGACCGTTCGCGCCACGTCGCTCTCCGCCTACCATGTCGAGACGCAGCGGGCATCCAGTCCGGCGTGCCCGGATGGTCGGTCGGGAGGCGCAGCATGACGAGGGTCGGTTTCTGTGGCATGGGCACCATGGGTGCGGCGATGGCCGCGAACCTGGCGCGCGCCGGCTTCCCGCTGACGGTCTGGAACCGCACACCGGGCAAGGCGGACCTGCCGGTCTCGCTCGGCGCCAGCGAGGCGTCCACGCCCGCGGGAGCTCGCCGCGGCGAGTGACGTCGTCGTCGTCTGCGTCTCGGACACGCCCGGACGTGGAGGCGGTCCTGTTCGGCCCCGACGGCGTCGCGGACGGGCTGCGCGTCCGGCGGCCTGGTCATCGATTGTTCCACCATCTCCCCGCGGCGCGACCCGCGGAGTTCGCGGCGCGACTGGCGCCAGCGCGGCGTGGCCATGGTCGACGCGCCGGTCTCGGGTGGCTCGGAGGGCGCCCAGCAAGGGCACCCTGACCATCATGGTCGGCGGCGACGGACGCGGATGTGGAGCGTGCGCGCCCGGTGCTCGCGGCGATGGGCAAGGCGATCACCCACATGGGTCCCATCGGCGCCGGGCCAGTCGACCAAGGCCGTCAACCAGGTGATCCTCGCGGGCAACTACCTGGGCGTCGCGGAGGGCATGGTGCTGGCCATCAAGTCCGGCCTGGACCCGGAGAAGGTCGTCGCGGCGCTCTCGGGCGGCGCCGCGCGGTCGTGGGTGCTGGAGAACCGCAGCGGCCGGATGATCGCGGACGACTACCCGCTCGGCTTCCGGATCGCGCTCCACCTCAAGGACCTGACCATCGCCCTGGAGCAGGCGCGCATGGTCGGCGCGGCGCTGCCCGTGGCGGCGCTCGCGTCCCAGATCGAGGCGGGGCTGGTCGCGCAGGGTCACGGTGACGACGACAACTCGGCCCTCGCGCGGGCCGTCCGCGAGTGGTCCGGGCTCTAGACGGCACGCACAGCCGCCGGTGCGCCCGCCGTGCGCCGGCCACCGCGGCCGTCGCGACGCTGACCGCGTGCGCGATCGCGCTGCTGGCGCGGCTGCGACACGTTCGCGCCACCCTCGACCGCCCGCCGACGATCCTGACTCGGGCATCCACGGCGTGGTGCTGCTCGGTCCCACCTGCGACGCGCCGACCGCGGCGTCACCCGTGCCTGGAGCCGTACGCGGCGCGCCTGGTCGTCTTCGACCACGGATGGTCGGGTCGTGGGCGACGTGATCTCCGGGCCCGGACGGCACGTTCGCGGTTGGCCCTGCCACCGGGCGACTACGTCATCCAGCCGGCCCCGGGCGGCGACCCGTTCCCGCGCGCCGAGGCGCAGAGCGTCACGGTCCTCGACGGCGAGATGACCGAGGTCGAGATCGACTACGAGGCGCGCGAGCGGGCGGACGACCTCGCGCTGAGCCTTCCGAGACCAGGTCACGACCCAGCCGCGCGTTGACGCTCCGCAGGCGCTCGGCCGTACACTTAATCCTGACGATTCGACTCGGATATGCCGAGCCGCATCGGACGCGGCCCGGCCACGAAGCGCGCGACGCCCGACAGGAGTCTCCAGCAGTGCGAACCATCCCCCAGATCTCGGGTGCCCTGCACTTCTCCACCCGTGGGGAGTACGGCGTTCGGCTCATGGTGGAGCTGGCCCGCCACCACGGCACCGGCCCGGTGAGCCTCGCCGACGTCTCCGACCACGAGGACCTGCCGCGACCGTACCTGGAGCAGCTGGTCATCAGCCTGCGCGAAGCGGGCCTGGTCGTCAGCACGCGTGGTGCCCGCGGCGGCTACGAGCTCGCCCGCGATGCCCACGAGATCCGCATGAGCCAGGTCATCGAGGCGCTGGAGGGCCCCATCTCGCCCATGGTCTGCGCCACGGACCATGGCGACCGGGCTCGGGCGGACCCGGCCAGCCCTGCGACCGGACCTCGTTCTGCAACGTCCAGTCGATGTGGGTCAGGTCCGCGAGGCCGTCATGGGCGCCCTGGACTCCATGACCCTGGCCGACCTCGCCGGGCCCGTGCCGGCGCATCCGTTCCATTCGCTGCCCATCTACCCCTCGACCCTGACGGTCAGCCGACGACCGTCCACACGGAGCCCGTCCCGCACGCATGAATGCCCTCGACATCGCAGCCCAGCCCGCATCCGCCGACCCGCGCACCGATGACCGCGAGCTGGTCATCCGCGACCTGCACGTCGTGCCCATCGCCGACCCGGCCGGGAGATCCTCCAGGGCATCGACCTGACCGTCCGCCGGGGCGAGGTCCACGCGATCATGGGCCCCAACGGCTCGGGCAAGACGACGCTCGCCTACGCGCTCATGGGCCACCCGGCATACCAGGTCACGGCGGGCGAGGTCATCTGGAAGGGCCAGGACATCCTCGCCCTGTCGCCCGACAAGCGCGCGCGGCTGGGCCTGTTCCTGGCGTTCCAGTACCCCACCGCGATCCCCGGCCTGTCGGTCGCCAGCTTCCTGCGCACCGCGCTCAACGCCCGGCGTCGCGAGCCTCGACGTGAGCGACGCCCAGTGGGACCCGTCGGACCCCACCCGGGGCGGCATCGGCATGCGCGAGTTCCGTGACCTGGTGCGCCAGAAGATGGCGCTGCTCAAGCTCGACGACAGCTTCGCCGCCCGCTACGTCAACGAGGGCTTCTCGGGTGGCGAGAAGAAGCGCCTGGAGATGCTCCAGATGGCCGTGCTCCAGCCCGAGTTCGCCATCCTCGACGAGACCGACTCCGGTCTCGACATCGACGCCCTCCGGATCGTGGCCGAGGGTGTCAACGCCCAGCTGAGCCCCGACCTGGGCGTGCTGCTCATCACCCACTACCAGCGACTGCTGGACTACATCAAGCCGGACGTGGTCCACGTCCTGGCGCGTGGCCGGATCATCAAGACCGGTGGCAGCGAGCTGGCCCTCGAGCTGGAGCAGGACGGCTACGCGCCGATCCTGCGGGCGGCGGCTACGAGGACGCCAGCGAGGACGACGGCCCGCCCGGTCGGCTCCCGAGGGACAGAGGGGTAGCCGACGTCATGAGCGCCGACGCCCCTCGACAGCGCCGCCATCCGCGCCGACTTCCCGCTGTTCGAGCGCGACTTCGGTGGGCCGCACGCTGGCCTATCTCGACAGCGCCGCGACCTCGCTCAAGCCGCGAGCCGGTGCTGGACGCCCTCGAGGCGTACAACACGCGCTTCACGGCCAACATCCACCGGGGCATCTACACCACCGCCGAGGAGGCCACGGCGGCCTACGAGGCGGCACGCGGCATCGCGGCCCGGTTCATCAACGCGCCGTCGGCGTCCGAGATCGTGTTCGTGCGCAACGCGACCGAGGCCATCAACCTCGTCGCCTACTCCTGGGGTCGCCGCAACATCCGGCAGGCGGACACGATCGTGCTCACGGAGCTGGAGCACCACTCCAACCTGGTGCCCTGGCAGCTGCTCGTCCAGGAGCAGGACGCGGACCTGGAGTTCGTGGCCATCGACGAGCAGGGCCGGCTCGACCAGCGAGTCGTTCGAGGTGCTGCTGCGGACGCGGCCCAAGCTGGTCGCGTTCAACCAGGTCTCGAACGCGCTGGGCACCATCAACCCGGTGCGCGAGATGACCGCGAAGGCCCACGCCGCGGGCGCCCTCGTGCTCATCGACGGCGCCCAGAGCGTGCCCCACGGCCCGGTCGACGTGCAGGACATCGGGTGCCGACTTCTATCGTCTTCTCGGGCCACAAGGCGCTCGGGCCCACCGGATCGGGTGTGCTCTGGGCGCGCCGTGAGCTGCTCGAGGCGATGCCCCCGTTCATGGGTGGCGGCGAGATCGATCCGCGAGGTCCATCTGCGCCACACGACCTTCAACGACGTGCCCTGGAAGTTCGAGGCGGGCACACCCGACATCGCCGCCGCGATCGGCCTGGGCGCGGCGCTGGAGTACCTCGACGACGCTGGGCATGGACCGGGTGCGCGCCCATGAGCGCGCCCTCACCGCGTACGCCCTCGAGATGCTGCCGCGCGAGGTGCCCGGCATCCGGATCCTCGGCCCGGCGTCCGCGGACGAGCGTGCGGGCATCGTGACCTTCACCCTGCCGGGCATCCACGCCCACGACGTGGCCACCCTCCTGGACCGCGAGGCGATCGCCATCCGCGCCGGTCACCACTGCACCCAGCCGCTCCACGAGCGGCTGGGCGAGTCGGCCACGGGTCGGGCCAGCTTCAACGTCTACACCACGACCGACGACATCGACCGGCTGGCGGCGGGCCTGCGCCACGGTCCAGCGAGTCTTCGGCGAGGACCGGACACGCCATGCGGCCACCGCGCTCCGAGCGATGGCGCGGTCCGCTACCCTGTGACGTCCCATGGATGACCTGTACCGCGACGAGATCCTGGAGCACTACCGGCGGCCCCACAACTTCGGCACGCTGGCGCACCCGGACGTCTCGTACGAGGGCGCCAACCCGCTGTGCGGCGACCGGATGACGCTGATGCTCGACCTCGACGATGTCGGGCACCGTCACCGATGTCGCCTTCACGGGCCGCGGCTGCGCCATCAGCCAGGCGTCCGCGTCGATGCTCACGGACACGCTGCGGGGCCGCTCGACGGCCGAGCTGGGCCGGCTGGCCAAGGACGATGTCCTGGAGCTGCTGGGCATCGAGATCAGCCCGGCGCGCCTCAAGTGCGCGCTGCTGTCGCTGGACACGCTCCAGCGGGCCCTGCGCGCGAACGTGCCGTGCGGCGCCGGACACCGGCGGCGACGGCGGTGCCGCGCATGATGCCCACGTTCGACTGTACCGGCCGGCCTGACCGGCTTCCCGACCCGCCCGTCCCCGTCACCGGACGCGCGACACGCATCAGCGTCCAGCGCCCATGACCGCACCGGAGTGCTCCCGACCATGACACGTTCCCTGTCCGACCTGCTGCGCGAGGCGCGCGCGACCGTGCCCGAGGTCGGCCCCGACGGCAGCCGAGCTGCTCGTCGCAGCGGGCGCCCGGCTCATCGACGTGCGCGAGCGATGCCGAGTGGGACGAGGGCCACATCGCGGGTGCCGCCCATGTCGGCCGGAGCTACCTGGAGCAGCAGATCGAGGGCGTCGGCGCCCGATCCGCACCATCCCACTCGTGCTCTACTGCGCCGGCGGCACGCGCTCGCTGTTCGCGGCGCAGACCCTCCAGCAGATGGGCTACACGGACGTGACGTCGATGAGCGGCGGCTTCCAGGCCTGGAAGTCGAGCCGGTCTGCCGTGGACCACGCCCGGTCGTGCTGTCGCGGGAGCAGAAGCAGCGCTACAGCCGCCACCTGCTCATCCCGGAGGTCGGCGCCGAGGGCCAGGCGAAGCTGCTGGGTTCAAGGGCGCTGTTCATCGGCGCCGGTGGCCTCGGGTGCGCCGGGCCTGCTGTACCTCGCGGCGGCGGGCGTCGGCACCATCGGTATCGTGGACTTCGACGTCGTCGATATCTCCAACCTCCAGCGCCAGGTCATCCACACCACGGACCGGGTCGGCCAGAAGAAGACCGAGTCGGCGGCCCAGACCATCCGTGCCCTGAACCCGGACGTGACCGTCATCCCCCACGAGGAGATGCTCACCGACGCCAACGTCGATCGGCTCATCGCGGGCTACGACGTGATCCTCGACGGCACCGACACGTTCGAGACGCGCTACACCCTCAACGACGCCGCCGTCCGGGCGCGCATCCCGGTGGTGCACGCCTCGGTGTTCCGGTTCGAGGGCCAGCTGAGCGTGTTCAAGCCGTTCGACGGCCCGTGCTATCGCTGCCTGTATCCCACGCCGCCGCCACCCGGAGCTGGCGCCCGGCTGCTCGGTCGCGGGTGTCCTGGGCGTCGTGCCTGGTGTCATGGGGCTGCTCCAGGCCACCGAGGCGCTCAAGGTGCTGCTGGACATCGGCGACTCGCTGGCTGGCCGGCTGCTCATCTACGACGCCCTGGACGGCTCGTTCCAGGAGCTCCAGCTGCGGCGCGACCCGCATTGCCCGGCGTGCGGCGATGGCGCCCCGGCGGTCGAGCACGTCCGGCGTCTTCACGCTGGGGGTGAACGCATGACCGCCGTCCGCATCCCGCCCGTCCTGCGGGCGCAGGTCGGCGGCCAGAAGCAGGTCGAGGTCGGTCGGCGAGACCGTCGGCCAGGTGCTCGACTCGCTGCTGGAGCAGTTCCCCTCGCTCCGGGAGCAGCTGCTCACCCCCGACGGCGACCCTGAATCGCTTCGTGAACGTGTACGTGAACGGTCGCGACGTGCGCTACGAGCAGGAGCTGGCGACCCCGGTCAGCGCCGCCGACACGGTCGTGCTGCTGCCCGCGATGGCGGGCGGCTGACCGGACGCCGGAGGACCGGCACATGGCGCTCGCCGACGCTGCAGCGCGACCGCGGACCGGCCGATACGAGTCGATCGTCGACGCCATCGGCCACACGCCGCTGGTGGCCATCCCGCGGATGTCGCCGAACCCGGATGTGGCCATCTACGCCAAGCTCGAGTTCATGAACCCGACCGGGTCGGTCAAGGACCGCGTCGCACGGGCGCTCATCGAGGACCTCGAGGCGTCCGGTCGGCTCGACGCCCGACTCGATCATCCTGGAGCCCACCAGCGGCAACACCGGCATCGCGCTGGCCATGATCGCGCGGCGCAAGGGCTATCGGATCGCCGTCGTGCTGCCCGACAACGTGACCCGGGAGCGGCGACAGCTGCTTGCGCCTGTTCGGCGCCGAGATCATCGACTCACCCGGTTCGCTGGGTTCCAATGGAGCCGTTGCCATGGCGAAGGAGCTTGGTTGCACGCGATCCGCGCTACGTCATGCCCTACCAGTACGGCAACCCGGCCAACCCCGGCGTACACGAGACGACGACCGCGGAGGAGATCATCGCCGACTGCCCGGAGGTCGACGTGTTCGTGGCCGGCCTGGGCACCGGCGGCACGCTCATGGGCGTCGGGCGGACGACTGAAGCGACTACCGGGCGGACATCCGGGTCTACGCCGCCGAGCCGCTGCCCGGGCGACGCGGTCCAGGGCCTGCGCTCGCTCGACGAGGGCTTCATCCCCGAGATCTTCGACCCGAGCGTGCTCGACGGCAAGTTCCTGGTCAGCAACGCGGAGTCGATCACGGCGCTGCGCGACCTGACGGCGCGGAGGGCATCTTCGCGGGCGTCTCGTCGGGGGGTGCCATCGTGGCTGCGCAGCGGGTCGCCGCGACCATGGACCGCGGGCACCATCGTGGTGCTGCTCGCCGACGGTGGCTGGAAGTACCTGTCAGAGGACGTCTGGGACCGTGACCTGGACGCCGACCACGACGAGGTCGAGCGGCTCAGCCTCTGGTAGGGGTGGCGCCGTGCCCTGGAAGGCTACGACAGATGGTCATGC
This sequence comes from uncultured Chloroflexia bacterium, assembly GCA_963760625.1. Taxonomy (GTDB): domain Bacteria; phylum Chloroflexota; class Limnocylindria; order Limnocylindrales; family CSP1-4; genus JAFMJV01. The sequence continues at coordinate 638,959 of CAVXDU010000009.1, read as the reverse complement.
ACCTGATCCATGCCGAAGATGCCTAGGATGCGCGCCCGAGCACGACCGTGACCACCGGTGATCGACCTTCTGAGCCACGTCCCGTGTCCGCTCCGACACTTCGGAGCCGGCGACGACGGGCTCGGATGCCCGCGTGCCGGAGGTCGTCGACTGGCAGCGGGCGGCGGACGCGGGGCACGAGCGTCGCAGCGGAGCCGTCGCGGCCGCCGGGAGCACCGCGATCCGTCGGTCGCTGCTCGATCGAGGTCATCGACTGGTCCCTTGCTGGACGCCCGAACGAGGCCTGCGGCCTGATCGCGGGCAGCGCTCGCCAGCGGATGGCGGGACTGCCACCCGGTTCCTGCCGCTCACCAATGTCGCGGCCTCGCCCTACCGGTACCTCATCGATCCGGACGAGCAGCTGCGCGCGATGCTCGACATCGACGACGCGGACGAGATGGTCTGGGGCATCGTCCACTCGCACGTGATGTCCCCGGCTGTCCCGTCCGACACGGATGTGGGTCTCGCCGCCTACCCCGATGCGCTGTATCTCATCTGCTCGCTGCGGGGCGAACGTCCGCGTCGTCCGTGCCTGGTCCATCCAGGGTGGCGTCGTCACCGAGGTGGAGCTGCGCGCGACCTGACTGACCACGACACGATCGGCACCCGATCCAGCCGGCATCGCGGGCCACGCTACTCGCCGATGTCCTCGTTCCAGATCTCGGGATGGTCGCGGATGAAGTCGCGCATCAGCTGCTTGCACGCCTCGGACTCGAGGTTGACCACCTCCACGCCACGCGACCGGAGGTAGTCCTCGCCGCCCATGAACGTCTCGTTCTCGCCCAGGACCACGCGCGGGATGCCGTACAGCAGGATCGCGCCGGTGCACATGTCGCAGGGCGACAGCGTCGTGTACATCGTGGCCCGGCGATAGACCGACGCCGGCAGCCGACCGGCGACCTCGAGCGCGTCGGTCTCGCCATGCCGGATGGGAGAACCCAGCTGCACCCGTCGGTTGTGCCCGGCGCCGAGCACCGTGCCGTCCGCGACCAGGGCACCACCGATGGGCACGCCGCCCTCGTCGAGGCCGATGCGCGCCTGCTCGATGGCCACCTCCAGGAACCGCTCGTCGATGGCGCGCTGGTCCATGGTCAGGTCCTCCGATACGGCTTGAGATAGGCGCCCGGATAGGCGACGTTGCGGCCCGAGATGGCGAGCGCCACGATGACCGCGAGGTACGGGCAGCGCGAGCAGGACCTCGGGCGGCACGCGGTCGCCACCCGGCAGGAGCCGCAGCCGCAGGCCCAGCGAGAACACGCCCGCGAAGATGAGCGCACCCGCGACGCCGCGCCAGATGCGCCAGCGGCCGAAGATGACGAGCGCGATGCACACCCAGCCACGCCCCGCGATGATGTCCAGGGTGAAGCTGCCCAGCACCGCGAGGGTCAGGAACGCGCCGCCCACCGCCATCAGCGCGCCGCCGATCATGAGCGCCAGGTAGCGGATCGCGCGTCACGTTGATGCCGGCCGCGTCGGCGGCCTCCGGGTTCTCGCCGACGGCCCGGATGGACAGGCCGAGTGGCGTCCGGCCCAGCACCCACCAGGCGCACGGGCGCCACGACCAGGAACGCGACGTAGGTCAGGCCGTACTGGTCGAAGATGGCGCCGACCTCGCCCAGGACCCCCAGCGGGTCCCAGCGTCGGGAACGGCTCGATGTGCTTGAGCGGCGTGCCGCGAGCCCGTGAACAGCAACCGATTGGCGAACTCGCGACAGGCCGATGAGGGCGATGGTCAGGCCCAGGCCGGATACGTGCTGGTTGGCACCCAGGGTGACGGTCAGCACGCCCATCACGGCGCCGGCGAGCGATGCCCACGACGATGGCCACGACCAGCCCGACCAGCAGCGAGCCGCTCAGGTACGCCGCCGCGAACCCGCGAACGCACCCGCGTACATCGTGCCTTCGATGCCCAGGTTGAGGACGCCGGCACGCTCCGCGTACGTCTCGCCGATGGTGCCGTACACGAGCGGCGTCGACGTCCGCAGCGTGGCCGCGAGAGGTCGAAGATCCAGTTCATGCCGGTGCCGCCTCGACGGGTGCGCCGTCGCCGACGACTCGTCGGGTCCGCCGGCTCGCGTCTCGTCGGGGGGCGCGCTCGGAGCGGGCGACGCGCGCTGCCGGACCGCCAGCAGGCCGACGGTCACCAGCAGCAGCACGCCCTGCGACGCACGTCGCCCATCTGGGACGGGATGTCGAGCGTCCGCGAGGCGCGAGCTGGCGCCGACGTCGAGGTCGCCCAGGAGCAGGCCGGCCAGCAGCACGCCGGGCATCGTCAGACCGCCCAGCATCGCCACCACGATGCCGGTGTAGCCGAGGCCCGACGCGACGCCCGAGGTCAGTCGGTGCTGGATGCCGGCGACCTCGCCACACCCGCGAGCCCGGCGATGGCGCCGCTCGACGAGCGCCACCCGCAGCAGCGTCCGCTCCACGTCGATGCCCGCGAACCGAGCCGCATGCGGGCTGAGGCCGACGGCCCGCATCCGCAGGCCGGCGGCGGTCCGGGTCATCACGAACCAGGCGATGGCCAGATGACGACCAGCGCCACCACGAAGCCGAGGTTCAGGCGCGACTTGGCGATGAGGTCGGGCAGGTACGCCGACGCGGCGATGCGCGGCGACTCCGGGAAGCCCGTCTCCGGGTCGCGCCACGGCCCGTGGAGCAGGGCATCGACCAGCAGCAGCGCGACCGGGTTGAGCAGCAGCGTGGTGACCACCTCGTCGATGCCCAGGCGGACGCGCAGCAGCGCCGGCACCAGCACCCACGCGGCACCGGCCGAGGCTCCGCCGCGCGAGCATCGGCGGGATCGCGAGCCAGGTGGGCAGGTCGCCCACGAGTGGTCCGATGGCCGCCGCGGCCATCGCCCCCGCCAGCAGCTGGCCCTCCGCGCCGATGTTCCAGAAGCCCGCCCGGAACGCGATGCGCCACGGCCGCGCCCGTGAGCAGGATGGGCGTCGCGGTGACGAGGACCTCGAGCAGCCCGAACTGGGTCGTGAGGGGCACGCACGAGGTACTGCCAGTAGCCTGCGACCGGGTTCGCGCCGGCGACCAGGAACAGGGCAGACGTGAAGCCCGACGGTGATGAGCACGGCCAGCGCTGAGATGCGGCCGGTGCCCGACGACGCTGAGCGCACGAGCCCGAACGCGGGACTTCCGAGGTCGGTCGGGTGCTGTCATGCCGCAACGTCCCGCGTCCGGCCATGAGCATGCCCAGCCGCTCCGGGTCGGCGTCCGTCAGCGCGCCAGCTCGCCCACGATGCGCCCCTCGTAGATCACGACGCAGCCGGTCCGAGAGGGCCAGCAGCTCGTCGAGGTCCTCCGACACGAGCAGGATCGCGGCGCCCGCCGCCCGACGCGCGAGCAGCTCGGTGCGGACGTACTCGGTGGCACCGACGTCCAGGCCGCGCGTCGGCTGCGACACGACGATGACCCGCGGGTCGCGCGACAGCACCCGTGCCAGGAGCACCTTCTGGATGTTGCCGCCCGACAGGGTGCCGACCCGGTCCTCTGGACGTGCCTTGATGGCGTAGCGCTCGATGAGCGTCCGGGCGTGCTCGATGATGCGCCGCTGGTCGAGCCGGCCGCCGACGCAGGAAGTCGTCGACGTGCTCCAGCACCAGGTTGACGGCCACGGACAGGTCCAGCACCAGGCTCGCGTGGCGGTCCTCGGGGATGCGCCCGACGCGTGCCGCCATGACCGCGCTGCGGGTGTCGCGCCGGCCAGCTCGACGTCGTCGACCAGGACCGACCCGGCGGTCGGGCGGCGCATCCCGGAGAGCACCTCGCACAGCTCCGTCTGGCCGTTGCCCGAGACGCCGGCCACGCCCACGATCTCCCCCGGCGCGACCTGCGAGGCTGACGTCCTGCAGCGCATCGAGACCGTGTGCGACCGCGGCGCGCGCAGGCCGCGCACCCGCAGCCGTGGCTGGCTCGGCGAGCCGCGTCTCCGTCCCCGCGGCGCGCGACGCCGAACGTCGGCCGCCCGACCATCATCCGGGCGAGCTCCCGCTCGTCGGTCGCTGCCGGCACCGTGCCCGACCATGCGGCCCCGGCGCAGCACGCTCACCCGGTCGCAGATCGCCCGCACCTCGCCCAGCTTGTGGCTGATGAAGACGACCGACAGACCGCTCGGCGACCAGCCGCCGGAGGGTCGCGAACAGGACGTCGACCTCCTGCGGCACGAGCACCGCCGTGGGCTCGTCCATGATGAGCACCCGGCAGTCGCGGGCGAGCGCCTTGAGGATCTCCACCCGCTGCTGCTCACCGACCGAGAGGTCGGCCGACGATGGCGTCGGGGTCGACGCTGATGCCGTAGCGCTCCGACGCGTCGCGGCCAGCCGGCGCGCCGACGTCCAGGTCCAGGCGGACGCCGCCGGCCCGGCCCAGGATGAGGTTCTCGGCCACGGTCATGGGCCGCACCAGCGAGAAGTGCTGGGTGACCATGCCGATGCCGGCCGCGATGGCGTCGCGTGGCGAGCGGATGCTGACCGGCGCGTCCGTCGACCGCGATGTCGCCGCTGTCGGGCAGCGGTCAGCCCGTACAGGATGCGCATCAGGGTCGTCTTGCCGGCGCCGTTCTCGCCCAGCAGCGCATGGACCTCGCCGCGCGCCAGGTCGAAGTCGACCGAATCGTTGGCGACGAGGTCCCCGAAGCGCTTGGTGATGCCACGCAGCAGGACGGCCGGAGGTGGCCGCCCTGTTGCGATGGTCACGTGCGCCGGGTCGGCGCCGGCACGCCGGCGGTCCGGGCACGCGATGGGAGCGTGGCTCCCGCCGGTCAGCTTGCCGGGCTCGGCCGCGGGCCGTCGATGCACGTCCGGCCGGGGCGCCCTCGTTGACGTCGACCCGGAACACGCCCGACTTGATGTCCTCCTCCCTGGCGGTCACCTTGTCCAGGAGGTCCTGCGGGATGCCGCCACCCGACCGCGGCGTTGATGGGCGCGAGCATCGCGCCACCCTTGGCGTACGAGCTGAAGCTGCCCCAGGTCCTGTGCGGTGTACGTGCCGCCGGCGACCTGGTCGAGGACGTAGTCGACGGTCGGGCTGCATGTTCCAGACGACGCTGGTGATGACGTTGTCCGGGGCCTCGGCCGACTGGTCGCTCATGTTGCCGATGGCCAGCACGCCCTTCTCCTTGGCGGCCTGGATGACGCCATCGCGCTCCGCGTACAGCACGTCGGCACCGGCCCCGATCTGGGCAAGAGCGGCCTCATGGGCGGTGGCCGGGTCGTCGAAGCTGTTGATGAAGCTGACCTTGACCGTGACCGCGGGGTTCACCGACTGGGCGCCCGCGATGTACGCGTTGATGAGCCGGTTGACCTCCGGGATGGGCATGGCGCCCACGACACCGATGATGTTCGACTTGGTCAGGCCGCCGGCCAGCATGCCCGCCAGGTAGGCCGGCTCGTGGATCCAGTTGTCGAACACCGACAGGTTGGGGTCCGCCGGGTCCACCGTCGGAGCCGAACACGAACGCGATGTCGGGGTTGTCCGCGGCGACCGCCCGGACGGCGTCGCGCGTTGCCGAACGCGTCACCGAAGATGATGTCCGGCGCCGTCGGCCGCCATCTGGCGCAGGGCACGGCTCCATCTGGCCGTCGTAGCCGATGTCGTCCTGCATGGTGTAGGTCGATCCGGCCGGCCGCCTGGGCGGCCTTCAGGGCGGTGTCGATGACGCCGTCCCAAGGCTCCTCGATGGGCGTGGCGAAGGCTCCGACCACCTTCAGTGGCGCTGGCGCAGCGCTCTGGCCCAGCCCGACCGTGGAGCTGACAAGTAGCGCAGTGGCCGACAGGGCAGCGCCGTGTACACGGGTCGATGCGAGGTCATGGATCCTCCTCCTCAGATGGGCGAACGGCCACGCCTTCCTGGGTCGCCGCACGATCACGCAGCATTCGATGGTCAGCGGGCCGGGTCGCCCTGTCAAGCGCCATCTCGGACACGACCGGGCAGCGATCGGGCGGCGAGCGCCGCGACCACTGACGAGTCGGTGGGCGTGGATCCGAGGCCCAGTCGCTCCCCCACCCGGGCTGCGTAGGGCGGTTCCAGCCAGGTCGAAGCGAGTGTGCCCCAGGACGATCGCCCAAACACCTTGGCGGGTGATGCGTCGAGCACGATCCGGCCATCCCGCATCACGATCACCCGCTCGAAGTACTGCGCCACGAAGTCCATATCGTGGCTGATGGCGATGACCGTGCGGCCCTGCGTCGGCCAATCGCCCAACGATCTCCGCGATGCGCCGCACGCCTCGGGCATCCTGGCCCGTCGTCGGCTCATCGAGGACCACCACTGGCGTGCCGCATGGCGAGCACCGACGCGGTCGTCAACAGCTTTCGTCGGGAGTAACCGAGGTCATATGGGTTGGTCCTGGAGACTTCGGTTAGTCCGACGGCTGTCAAGCGCTTCGGCAGATCGCCGCACGCTGGATGTCACCGGTCAGGCCCAGGTTGATGGGACCGAACGCAACCTCGGCGCCAACGCTCCGCGCGAAGATCTGGCGATCCGGGATCCTGGAAGCAGAGTCCGACACTGTCGAGCCAATTGCGCAACCGTTTGTCCGGCAGTGTCCAGGTCGTCAAGGAGAACGCGTCCGCTGGTTGGGCGCAGGAGCCCATTGAGATGTTGCACGAGTGTGGACTTTCCGCTTCCGTTCTGGCCGACGATAGCGACTCGCTCGCCGGCGCCATACGTCAGGTCGACACCGTCGACGGCCCGAACCCCGTTGAGGGCATAGACATGCGCCAGTTTCTCGATGGTGATGCATGGTCATGCCAACAGGTCCGACGGGAGTCCGCGTGGAAGACCGGCCGTCTCGAGCGCACGACGGAGGCGGATGGGGGATGGAGCGGGCACGCCAAAGGCTTCCAGCCGCGGGTCGCCGAGGACATCCCGGGTCGGCCCGGCCAGCGCCGCACGCCCCTCATCCAGGACCAGCACCCGGGAGCAGATCCGTGCGAGAAGATCGGTCTTCTGCTCTGTGACGAGGATCGAGGTGCCACGTCGTGCGAGATCGGCCAGCGCGTCCGCGACCAGTGCGGTCCCGGCCGGGTCGAGTTGTGCGGTCGGCTCGTCCAGCACGAGGTGGCGGGGTCGCATGGCCAGCAGTCCCGCGATAGACACGAGTTGCATCTGACCTCCCGACAGGTGTGCTGGGTCCCGCGGAGCGAGGTCGCTGATGGCCAATGTCTCGAGTGCAAGCCAGGCACGATCGATCGACCTCGTTGCCGTGGTAGCCCGAGGTTCATCGGCCCGAAACAGACTTCCTCGAATACGGTCCCCGTGACACCCGGATCGCTGGCTGGCCGGGTCCTGGAAACCGATGCCGATGACCGTGGTCATCCGGTGCATCGGCCACGCGACCGACATCCTTGCCATCGACAAGCAGTGACCCTGTCAGCACGCCCCGAATCGCTCGCGGCGCCAGACCCGAGGCGACCAGGCAGAGTGTCGACTTGCCGCTCTCGCAGGCACCGGCCACACCGATCACCTCGCCGTCGGACAGGTCCAGATCCAGACCCGTGATCGTGGGCTCGCTTGCGCCCGCATACCGATAGCTGATGCCCTCCAGTCGGAGCATCGGTCAGCTCGGACCAGCCGGGATGCCCGTGATGCGAGCAGCGGCGATGAGGGGGATGGTCAGCACCAGTGCCCAACGTGCCAGTCGCTGGACGGTCGAATCGGTGGGGCTCCAGAGCAGTGTCCGGGGCCCGGGACCGGCGAATGCGCGTGCCTCGAGTGCCAAGGTGCGCTCCTCGACCTCCTCGATGGCACCGAGGACCACGGGCCCCACGATGGGCAGGACGCCACGGAGCCGCTTCCGGATGCTCCCCTGCGTGTCCAGCCCGCGAGCGCGTTGTGCCGCCGTGACGGTCGCTGCACGGTCCGCGATCGATCGGCATCGACCTGCATGGACGCGTTGATGACGAAGCCGAGCCGTCGCGACGCCCCCCGACGCTCGAGGTCGAGCACCAGGTCGGCGGGCCGCGTGGTCAGGTAGAACAGGATGATGGCGCCAGAGATGGCGACGATTCGCAGCAGCATCTCGGTCGCGAACAGGAGGCCCTCGCGTGTCGCGGTCATGGGGCCGACTCGGAACAGCACATCCTGACCGCTGGGGAAGAAGAACACGTTGACAAGCAGCGTGCTGATGGCGAGTGGCAGGCTGAGCAACATTGACAGTCGACAGACCTGTGTCGCCACGCGTGCCAGTACGGCGGGCAGCAGCACCAGTGCCACGATCATCGCCAGCGGCCCAACGATGCCGCCAACGAGCACTGCATCGATCGCAGTCGCCGTGGCCAGGATCAGCTTGGTCAGTGGATTGAGGGCGTGAAAACCGGTCGGAGACGACGGAATCAAGCCACTCGGGCATCGGGCGATGACCGGATCCGGCGTTCGTCGATCAGGCCACCTCGGGCGTACGGTGGACGCTCGATGAGCAACTCGCCCTGCGGGAATCGCGCCTTGGTCCTGAGCGCCATGGCACCCAGGACGAGGTAGACCACGAAGAACGTCGATGACCTTGTCGATGGGGTCGGAGATGAAGCCCTGTCCCAGCGTCGCGGCGTAGATGTCGGCACCTGCCTGCCGGAACGCGAGCACCAGGAAGTCCGTGCCCGCACCGGTGACCCCGCCGAACACGTTCGCGCGATGGGAGCGCTGACTGCCGCGGCAACGAGCCCCGTGAGGACACCCATCACCACCACGTACGCCGCCGTCAGATCACGCTTGACCGCCAGCAGCAGGACCAGGCCCACGACGGTCCCCACGACCAGGAGCAATGCCAGCCACCCGAGAGCGACGAACATCAGGTTGTCGCTGGACGGGGCGAGGTTGGCCTCGCCCATGATGGGGTGTACCCCAGCCAGGCCAGGATGGCCATCGACGAGGATGAGCGCGATGGCGAGGACTCCGCCGACCAGCGATCTCGGTGTCGGCGTGTTCGGGCGGGCCGGAACCAGCCCAGACGGGCATACGTTCCCGCCAGCAGCCCGATGACCGCCGCCACGATGGCGAAGGCGCCGGAGGTCGGCCCGTTCAGGGGGGGCGGCGCGAGGTACGCACCAGATGAGGTTCGACAGCAGCCCGGTCAGCGCGCCCGGGATGGGTCCCGCCAGGGCGCCCGACCAGGATGGTGCCGATGGAATCGAGGTAGATGGGTATCCTGCAGCGCCGTCGCCGACGGCCTGGCCCGAGGATGATGTTGAACGCGATGGCGAGGGGCATGAGCACGATGGTCCGGGTGTCGAACTGCCGTGAGATCGAAGTCGAGCCGCCCGGTCTGGGCGTACTCGATCGCCGCGTAGACGCAGAAGCCCGACGACGAGGCGACGGTCAGGATCAGCGCGAACGAGTTGGCCCCCGTGATGTTGCCCCCGGTCGACCGGGTCGATGACGTCGGCCGTTCGAAAGCCGCCGCCGCGAGAGCGACACCGACCAAGGTGGTGATCACGGTCGCCGTGAGCCCACCCGCCGACTCGGATCCACGTCTGGCTCACTCGCCACCCAGTCCTCCAGTTGCGCGGCTGCCGTCCGCTGTGCCGGCTAGCGTGCCAGGCCGGAGCGCTGCTCGCGGCGAGCCCTCCGACGCGGTCGATGAACCGGTCGAGGAACGTCGCTACGTCCACGGATCACGGCGACGTCCAGGTTCGGTGGCCGACCCCAGTGATCGCGCCAGTCAGCAACCGTTTGTCCAGACGTGAGGGCTCCGCCCAGCTCCACGTCGACGGTCACCGGCCGCGTTGTGACCGAGGCCCGGGTCGAGCGCCGCCGCGACGGCCAGCGGGTCGTGGACGAAGGCGCCCGTGAAGCCGTCGAAGCGCTCGTGGAACCGGAAGTAGAAGCCAGGGCGTCGACGAGGAAGCGGATGACCGGGTCCGGCGCTGCACCATCGTTGCGCCGTCGACGGCATCAGCTCGCGTCGCAGGCGCTCGAGGTGCAGCAACCGGGCCTGCTCGGTGACGTCGAGGCCGAGCGCCAGGGGTCGCGATCGGTGGCTCGGAGCCCCAGGACACTGGTCCGTCCGGCGACCATGCGCGCAGAACCACGGCCATCGCCTCGGGATCGACCGCGACGTTCCACTCTCGCCACCGGCGTCGTGTTGCCCGGTGCGCCATATGCCCCACCCATGAGCACGAGCCGCCGCAGCAGCCGCGGCAGCTCGCGGCTCCCGGAGGACCGCGACGGCCAGATTGGTCATCGGGCCCAGGGTCACGAGCGTCAGCTCGCCGGGTGTGAGCGCGCCTCCTCGATGATCGAGGTCCGCGCGCATGGCGTGCGCGACAGCGCCGTGCTCGGCGGCGGCAGCACGGCATCCCCGATGCCGCGCGGCCCGTGGGTCTCGGGAGTGGTCACGAGCCGCCGCATGAGGGGCACCTCGCGACCAAGCGCGACCTCGATGTCGGCGCGCCCTGCCAGCTCCAGGACGGCACGCGTGTTGATGCCGACCTGCGCCGCGTCGACATTGCCCGCCACACAGGTGACGGCCCGGATGTCGGCGTCGGGCGACGCACACGCATACAGCAGCGCCAGGCTGTCGTCGATGCCGGTGTCGCAGTCGATGAGCACGGGCACGGCGTTGGTCGAGGTCACACATGGGATGCTAGTCGGCCGACAGGCGTCGTGCGTCTGGGGTAGCGTGCGCCTCCATGGAGGGACGATGGCTCGGGCGAACCCTGGCGTGCAGATGACGACTTCGATCGCGCCGCCCGCGACCATCGGCATCCTCGGTGGCGGCCAGCTGGGTCGGATGCTGGGCTTCGCGGCGCGTGCCATGGGATATGGCATCCGGGTCCTGGACCCGGACCCGGATTGCCCGCCGCGGTGATCGCCGACCACGTCGAGGTGGGCAGCTACGGCGATGTCGACGCCGCCGTCCGGATGGCGGCCGGCTGCGCCGTCGTGACCTACGAGCTGGAGCACGTCGACGCCCGGCTGGTGGAGGCGATCGAGGCCGCTCGGGGTGCCGGTCCGTCCGGGCTGATGCCGCTTGCAGGTGACCCAGGACCGGCTGGCCGAGCGCCGGTTCGTCGACGGCCAGGGTATCGCGGTCGCGCCCTGGCGGGAGACTCGCTGCGGGCGATGACGAGGCGCTCGAGACGGCCGTGGTCGGAGCTCGGGCTCGCGTGTCCGGATCAAGTCGGTGTTCGGTGGCTACGACGGCCGTTCGCAGGTCCGGGTCGCGTCGCCGCGAGACCGCGGGCTGGCCTGGATGGACCTCGGTCGACCGACCGGGCCAGTCGGTGCTCGTGGAGCAGGAGCTCGCAGTTCGCGGCGGAGCTGTCCGTGGTCTGCGCGCGGTCCGCTCGAGCGGGGTCGTCGCCGCCTATCCCGGTCGCTCGCAACGTCCACGACGACGGCATCCTCGTCGAGTCGGTGACTGCCCGCCGACGTGCCCGGCCGAGGTCGCGGCAGCCGCAGGTCGATCGCCGCGCAGCCTGGCCGAGGCGATGGACCTGGTGGGCGTGCTGACCGTGGAGCTGTTCCTGATGCGCGATGGCTCGCTCGTGGTCAACGAGCTCGCGCCACGCGTCCACAACAGCGGCCACGCGACCATCGAGGCCAGCGCGACGTCCCAGTTCGAGCAGCACATCCGGGCCATCTGCGGGCTGCCGCTCGGCGCGGTCGGTCTGCTCGCCCCCGCCGCGATGGTCAACCTGCTGGGCGCTGGTCCCCGGCGAGCGGCTCGCCTCGACGGTGTGGCGCGGCGCTCGCTGGTCGGCGACGTCCACCTCCACCTGTACGGCAAGCGCGAGGTGTTCGAGCGACGCAAGATGGGCCACGTGACCGCTCTCGGCGTCATCGACGGACGCGGCCCTGGCTGCGGCCCGGGCCGCGGCCGCCCGGCTGCGCTGGATGCCCTAGCATCGCGCCGGTGACCACGTCGAGCCACCCGATCGCGACAGCCAGCCCGCCTGTCAACGCGCCGCCGGTCGTGGGCATCGTCGGCGGCAGCCGTTCCGACTTCCCCATCCTGGAGCAGGCGCTGCGGGTGCTGGGCCAGCTGGGCATCCCGGCCGAGCTGCGGGTCGTGTCCGCGCACCGCACGCCCGATCACCTGTTCCGGTACGCGGAGACGGCCGCTGGGCGCGGCCTTCGGGTGCTCATCGCGGGTGCCGGCGGTGCCGCACACCTGCCGGGGATGCTGGCGGCCAAGACGACCCTGCCGGTGATCGGGGTGCCCATCCCGACCAAGCACCTGGGTGGCCTCGACTCGCTGCTGTCGATCGTCCAGATGCCACGCGGCATCCCGGTCGCCACCGTGGCCATCGGCAATGCCGACAACGCGGCACTGCTGGCCGCCGCCATCCTGGCCCTGTCCGACGACGCGCTGGCGAGCCGCCTGGCGGCCTGGCGCCAGGCCCAGACGGACGCCGTGCTGGCCGACAGCTCCAACGAGCCGCCACTCGACTGAGTGACAGCAGGACGGTGATCGACCGTCCACATCCGGAGGACACATGTCGCATCGCGTCACCCTCATCCCCGGCGACGGCGTCGGACCCGAGATCGACCGAGTCGGCTCGCCGCATCATCGCGGCGGCCGGTGTCGCCATCGACTGGGAGGTGGCCGCGGCCGGTGCCGAGGTGTTCAAGCTCGGTGACACGAGTGGCGTGCCGCGCGAGACGCGCGACTCCATCGAGCGCACCGGGGTCGCCCTCAAGGGTCCCCTGGAGACGCCCATCGGCTTCGGCGAGAAGAGCGCCAACGTGACGCTCCGCAAGCTGTTCGAGACGTACGCCAACATCCGGCCGGCGCGCCAGATCCCGGGCGTGCCCACGCGCTACGACGGCGAGGGCGTCGACTTCATCGTCGTCCGCGAGAACATCGAGGACCTGTACGCGGGCGTCGAGTACGACAACACCCGCGATGTCTCGGTGGCGTTCAAGATCATCAGCCGGCGGGGCTCGGAGAAGATCCTGCGCTACGCCTTCGAGCTGGCCGAGCGCGAGGGCCGGACCAAGGTCACCTGCGCCACCAAGGCGAACATCCTCAAGCACACCGAGGGCATGTTCAAGTCCATCTTCGAGGAGCTGGCACCGGAGTACCCGGACATCACGCCCGAGCACCTCATCATCGACAACGTGGCCCACCAGATGGCCAAGAACCCGGCCCAGTTCGATGTCGTCGTGACCACCAACCTGGCCGGCGACATCATCAGCGACCTCGCATCGGGGCTCGTGGGCGGCCTGGGATTCGCTGCGTCCGGCAACTATGGCGACGGCGCGGCGATCTTCGAGGCGGTCCACGGCTCGGCGCCCAAGTACGCGGGCAAGAACGTCATCAACCCCACGGCGCTCATCCTCAGCTCGGTGATGATGCTCCGCCACCTGGGCGAGGACGCCGCCGCCCAGCAGGTGGAGGACGCCGTCTTCGTGACCCTCGAGGAGGGCAAGTCGATGACCCTCGACGTCGCGCGCGCCGCCGGTGACGTGGAGCAGTCGACCTCGACCTCGGGCTACACCGATGCGGTCATCGCCAACCTGGGTCGGGCGCCGTCGGTGCGCTACCCATCGAAGGCCGGCGTGCGGCCCGGGGCCGTGCCGGCACCCCGGCAGCGCTGGGCGACCGGCGCCGCGCGGGCCATCGAGACCGTGCTCCACGGCGTGGACGTCTATGTCGAGTCGCGACCTGGAGCCGAATGACCTTGGGCCACCTGCTGGAGACCATCGCAGGACCCGAGTTCCGGCTGCAGCTCATCTCCACCCGGGGCACGCTGGTCTACCCCGAGACGGGCGGCAAGATGGACAACGTCGGCTGGTGGCGCTGCCGGTTCATCGCGGCCCAGGAGGGCGGTAGTCGTGGACGACGCTGCCATCGGCGCCGCTGCTGGCACGTGTCGCGGCCAAGGTCACCTGGGTCCAGGTCCAGAAGCTGCGCATCTACGGCGGCGAGGAAGGCTTCACCCGGGCACAGGGCCAGTAGTCGCTCGATGCGCTCAGTCGGCGAGCACCGCCGCGATCGCCCGGCAGGCGGGCTCCAGGTTGCGCTGCGTGATACCGGCGACGTTGACCCGGCCGCCGCCGACGACGTAGACCGCGTGCTCCTCCTTGAGTCGGCGGACCTGGTCCGCGGACAGGCCCAGCAGCGAGAACATGCCCTTCTGGTCGAGCAGCCGCGAGAAGTCGGGCGCGCCGGCCTCCCGCAGTCCGTCCACGAACAGCCGCCGGTTGCCGCTGATGCGCGCGCGCATCGCGGTCACCTCGTCCACCCAGCGCGCGCGCAAGCCATCGTCCGACGAGGATCGTGGCGACGACCTCGCCGCCGTGCGCCGGTGGGTTGGAGTAGTTCGCGCGCACCGCGGCCTTGGCGTGGCTGAGCAGCGTCGCCGCCTCGTCGCGCGTGGCCGCCACGAGCGACAGTGCACCGACCCGCTCGTCGTACAGCGAGAAGTTCTTGGAGAACGACGACGCCACCAGCAGCTCCGACCCGGTCGGACGAGCTCCAGCAGGCCGGCGGCGTCAGCCTCCAGGCCATCGCCGAAGCCCTGGTAGGCGAAGTCGACCAGGGGCAGCAGTCCCCGCTCGGCGATGACGTCGCCGATCTGCCGCCACACGTCCGGCGTCGGGATCGATGCCGGTGGGGTTGTGGCAGCAGGCGTGGAGCAGCACCACATCGCCGGCCGGGACGCCACGCAGCGCGGCCAGCATGCCCGCTGCGTCCAGCGCGGCCGGTGGCCGGGTCGAGGTACGGATAGTGCGGCGGTCGCGAGGCCGGCCGCCGCGAACACCTGTGGGTGGTTGGGCCAGGTCGGGGTGCTCAGCCAGACCGTGGCAGCCGGTCGCAGGCGATGGACCAGGTCCGCCGCGACCCGCAGGGCGCCGGTGCCGCCGGGCGTGTGCAGCGTCTCGACCCGACCCTCCGCCACGGCCGCGTTGCCGGCACCGAAGACCAGGTCACGCACCGGTCGCAGATAGGCCGGGTCGCCCGCCACGGGCTTGTACAGCTTCGTGGTCTGGGCAGCCAGGATGCGCGCCTCCGCCTCCGCGACCGTGGCCAGCACGGGCGTGATGCCGGTCTCGTCCACGAACACGCCCGCCGCCAGGCTGACCTTGCCGGGCCGGGTGTCGCGGTTGTACTCCTCGGTGAGGCCCAGGATGGCGTCGGGCGGCAGGGGCGTGAGGCCGGCGAAGATCGACATGCCCGCGATGGTAGCCCGGCCGTGGCGGCGGCAGGACGCCGCGATCGGCCGCCCGGCCTACACTCTTCGGGTGACCGATCACGACGAGACCATGGTCGGGCGTACCGACCCTGGACCGCCAGGAGCGACCTGTCCGACTGGACGTCCGGGGACGTCCCGATCGTGCCCAGCCGGGTCCCGGAACCGAAGCCCGACGCCGCTCCAGGGCGTCTTCATCTACCTCTCCATCGGCGTCCTGTTCAGCGGCGTGATCGCCATCATGGCGCTCGAGCTGGGCACGCCCATGTCCTCGCTGTGGGTCAAGGTGCCGGTGCTCGTCGGCGGCACGCCTGCTGCTGGCCGTGACCGCGGACGCGGTCGTGCGCATCTGGCGCTCGGCGCTCGCGTGGCTGCCGGTCCACCGCGGCACCGGCCTCTTCCGGATGGTCTGGGTCGGCCGTCCTGGTCGGGTGCGTTCGTGGTCATCGCTGGCGTCATGATCGTCGTGCTGACCGCCTGACGTCCGCATGCCGTGACCGACCACGACGCCCGGCTGCACGACCACGGCGCCGCCGAGCCCCTGCGATGGCTTCGTGGACGGCGTGCCGGCGTGGGTCCGCTCGACGCTGGGCTTCTGCTCCCGATGTGGCGCACCGCTGACCATGAGCACGGTCGCCGGGCGAGCATCGGGAACGGCTGTGGTGTGCCGCGTGCGGCTTCATCGCGTATGTCAACCCGCGGATGGTGGTCACCACCCTGCCCGATCACCGACGACGGCGACCTGGTCCTGCTGCGACGAGCCATCGAACCTGCCTATGGCACCTGGGCGCAGCCGGGCGGGTTCCTGGAGGCGGACGAGACGGCCATCCAGGGCGCTGTGCGCGAGACGCTCGAGGAGACCGGCCTCGTCGTCGTGCCGACGTCCATCTCGGGCATCTACTCCCAGCCGACTGCAGCAGTCGTGGTCGTGGTCTACGAGGCCCGCATCGTGGGCGGTGAGGCACGGACCACTCCGGAGGCGCTCGAGGTCGGCACCTTCCGCCCGGATGCCCTGCCGTGGTCGGACATCGGGCTCGACACCACGCGCTGGGCGCTTCGCGACTGGGTCCGGGCCCGGGGCATCACACCCGGTGGCTGAACATCCACGCTGAGCTGCAGGAGATCGGTGTCGCGGATGATGCATGAGACGCACCCGGTGCGCTAGATGGTCATCACGTTCGAGACACCACCGACCACGCCCAGGACGACGCCGACGGATAGCACCATCGTGGCCACATGTCGGCGCCGGGGCATCAGCAGCAGCACCGCGAAGGCCAGGAACACCACGGCGCCTGCCTTGACCAGGGTGAGGCCGATGAGCCCACGCTGTTGGCCAGGCGCGACCACGATGGGGTTGAGCTCCGCGGCCAGCCCGTGCCGGTCGATCATGACCATGAACGCAGAGTAGTCGAACAGCTGTGCCAGGCGAGGATCCCGAGCGCGACCACGGGCATGGCACCCCCGATCCTGTTCGGCTTGAACGGGACCGGGCTCGCCACTGCTCCGCGTGGTCGGTCGGCGACCGATGGATCTCGACCACGCATCAACGCTTCCCTATTCGTAGCTGGATGCCAGAGTACGGCCGCGATCCGGCCGCTGTCGACCGGCGATGTGACCCGGATCGGTGCGTGCGGCGCACCGGTGGCCGGCCGGTGGCGTCATCGGCGCACCTCCGACCCAGGGATGACGCACGGACCAGGCGCAGCACGGCCAGCGTTCGATCCACCTGCCGTGCAGGCACCCGACCGGATCGCCCGGCCAGCGGATGCGCAGGTGGCCCAGGCCGAGCCAGTCGTCCAGATGCCAGCACACGATGGGCGCGATCGCGGCCAGGTACGCGAACGTGGACCACCAGCCGGTGAACAGGGTGACAAGGAACACCGCGATGCCCACGACCACGAACGAGCGTGCCGTGCGGACCCACGTCCAGCCGAGCGAGCGCCGTCAGCGCACCGGCCACGTAGCGCACGACGCCCCAGCGCCCTCGGGCATCAGCCGGAGGTCCCCGACCACCCACGCCAGCGAGTAGTAGGCCTGTGGATGGAGCGCCATCGGCGCGGCGCAGGCTGTCGAGGATGGGCCCGGTCCCCATGCGATGACGGCCCAGCCCCAGGCGACCACGCTCGTCGACCACGAATGCCAGCAACGGCCAGGCGACGCCGCCGTACGCCAGCAGGGGCAGCAGCCAGGCGAGGGCGTACGGCTTGAACGCGACCGCGACGGCGAGCAGGGCGCCGCCCAGCACCGGGCGACGCTGCGCGGCGAGGAGCGCGATGAGCAGCAGCACGCCGGCACTGCGTGTCATTGGAGCCGTCGGTCGCAGGTGACCAGCAGGGCCGGCAGGGTGGCGTACAGGGCGAGGCCGAGTGGCCGGCCGCGCAGCGCGAACACGCCCAGCAGCAGCCATGGTCAGCAGCAGCTCCAGCCGACCCGGCTGCCGTTGACCGCAGGCAGGTACCACAGCAGTGCGACGGGCCCGTAGGCGAACGGGGCACCCGGTGGCACCGACTGCGGCATATCCGATGCCGTAGGGCGTCGCCGCCATCGAGCATCGTCGCGATGGCCGCCTGGGTCACCACCAGCACGTCCGACCAGCCACCCCCGACGGCGGCCGAACGCAGGGCCAGGCCCGCGACCAGCAGCACCAGCATGGCGACGGGCGCGATCTGCCAGCGCAGCGAAACCAGGAGCGTGGCGGCTGACGACCAGCAGGCATGCCACGACCGTGACCGGTGGCGTGCCGGTCCCCGTCGAGCAGCGCGGCCGCCGACCAGCAAGGCCAGCCAGGTCGACCATTCGCGGGCAGGCTCGGGGCGTGTCCGCCACCAGGCCGCGATGCCCGCCATCCGCTCAGCCGGTCTCGTCCCGCAGGACGTGCTCCAGGAGCACGGACGCGTCATCGATGCACCGCAGTCCGTCCGGCCCGACCGGCAGCAGCCACGTGGTCAGCGGCTGATGCACCGCACGGTCACGCCCGGCTCGCAGCAGCTGTCTCGCCGCGGGTCGTGATGCGCACGAACACCTTGCGGCCATCCTGGGCGCTCGGGATCCGCTCCACGAGCCCGTCCGCCTCCATGGCCGTGACCAGCCGCGTCATCGACGGTGCCGTCACCCGCTCGTTCGTGGGCCAGGGCACCGAGCGTGCAGTGGTCCACCGGTCGACAGGACCGCCAGTGCCGACAGGCGCGCCGAGGTGAGGCCCAGCGCGGCATCCTCGCGAGAGAGGCGGCGCACCAGGTGGATGGCCACCGTGTCCAGGCGGGTGGCCACCTGGTCCAGGTCCGGTGGCGGCTGTCGAGCGGTGACCCTTGTCCGCTTCGATCGCCTGCAACGGGACGCTGTCGGCCGCGCTCGACGGCGGCGACTTGAGCCGGCGTGCCTTCTCGCGTGCCTTTGCCTTCTTGCCCATGCGCGACTACCTTAGTAGATACGAACGAATGTCCAGTGTCCACGCCTGGCTGCTTGCGCGTGCTCGATATCCGCGTTGACCGACTCCCGACTTGCGAGTCGGAGCAGCTCCCGCGGGACGTGAGCGTCAGTAGATGCGGCGGACGTCCTCAGGCAGGTGGACCGGAACGCTCGTCGGGGATGCACCGGGTCCAGCTCCAGGCTGGTGACCTCCGCGTGACGCGTGACGACGTCCCCGATGTGCTCCACCAGGAGCACGATGAAGCCAGTCTGGCGGTCGACACCGACCTCGAGCCAGCGGTCCGGGCGGTCGGTCAGCACGTAGGTCGACCGCGGGTGGTCGACGCGCAGCACGAACGCCTCGCGACCCTGCACGATCGCCGTGCCCGCGAACTCGATGGGCCCGGTGAGCAGCACGTTGCGGATGTAGCCATGGGGATGGACGAACGTGTCCGCGAGAGTCTCGGCCGGCAGCCGGGTACGCGGCACGTACACCTGCGAGAAGCGCGGCAGGTCCGGTCGCGTCGCACCCACGACCGCCGGACGCGTCAGCGGCCGGACGCTCGCCCGCTCGCTGCGCGCGTCGTAGGTCGTGACGGTGGTGCCATCGGACGACCACACGTCGTAGTCGCGGCTCATGGGCTCCGGGGACCGCCGCCGCGTCACGCGCGCCCGTCCGGGGTGGGCGAGGATGACGTCGACGGTCACCTGGCGTCTCGCCCCGAGCGGTGAGCGTCTGCTCCAGGATGCGCATCCGCAGCGTCGCGACACGCAGCTCGGCGTCGCCATGAACTCGAACAGGTCCTCGAGCCGGGGTGCCTGCCCATCGAGCGCGACGATGGACGGGATCGACGCGGCGGGCCGATCGACGTACGTGACGAGGTTGCGACATGGCCGCCGGATCGTAGCAGACGCCGAGGCTCGTAGACTTGCGCCGGGAACGCCACGCTGGACCAGATCACCGGCCGGGCCGAGCGTGACGAGACCAGCACCGGACGGGCAGGACCAGCGACGCGATCGACCGCAGCCGCAGACGCGCATCGAGCGCGATCCGCTGGGCGAGCTGGAGATCCCCGCCGACGCCTACTACGGCGTCCAGACGGCGCGCGCCATCCGGAACTTCCCCATCAGCGGCCGCCGCCCGGACATCGCGCTCGTGCGTGCCGCGGTCCAGGTCAAGAAGGCCGCGGCGCGCGCCAACCACGCCACGGGCCGCCTGCCGGACCATCTCGCCGATGCCATCGTGCGGGCCGCGGACGAGATCCTCGGCCTCGCGCCGGATAGCGACACGCCCGACTGGCCGAGCGCAGCAGGCGCTGCTCATCGACGCGTTCCGGGTCGACCCGTTCCAGGCGGGCGCCGGGGTCAGCCACAACATGAACACCAACGAGGTGCTCGCCAACCGGGCCATCGAGCTGCTGGCGCATGCAGGGCATCGGGCAGCGGCCGGCGTGGCGACTACGCGGTCGTCAGCCCCAACGACCACGTCAACATGGCCCAGTCGACCAACGACACCTTCCCGACCGCGATGCGGGTCGCGACGCTCGACCGAACCGGCGAGGCGCTGGATGCGGTCGCCCAGCTGGCAGAGGCGTTCGCGGAGCGCGGCCGTCGCCTTCGACGGCGTGCTCAAGTCGGGGCGCACGCACATGCAGGACGCGGTACCCATCCGGCTGGGCCAGGAGTTCGCGGCGTATGCCCTGACCATCCGGCGAGCGCACGCCCGGATGCTCCAGGCCGCCGAGGGGCTGGCCGAGCAGAACATCGGTGCCACCGCGGTCGGCACCGGGCTCAACGCCGAGCCGGAGTACATCGCGCCGTGATCGAGCTGCTTGTCGGAGCAGACGGGCTATCGATTGCGGACGGCGGAGCACCTGGTCCAGGCGACCCAGTCGATGGCGCCGATGCTGGACATGTCCGCCTCCCTGCGGGGGCTCGCGGTGGACCTCGCCAAGATCATGGAGGACCTGCTGCTGATGTCCTCCGGTCCGCGCACCGGCTTCGCGGAGATCCGGCTGCCGGCCAAGCAGCCCGGCTCCTCGATCATGCCCGGCAAGGTGAACCCGGTGATGGTCGAGAACCTGTCCATGATCTGCTATCACGTCATCGGCAACGACACCGCGGTCGCCTGGTGCGCCTCGCGCGGTCAGCTGGAGCTGAACGTGATGATGCCCATGATCGCGCACGAGGTGCTCGAGGCGCTGTCGGTGCTCACCACGCGGCTGCCAGCCAGTTCGCGGTCGAGTGCGTGGCGGGCATCGAGGCGGACGTCGAGCGGTGCCGGATGCTGCTGGAGCAGTCGAGCGCCATGGCCACGCCGCTGGCGCCGTACATCGGCTACGCGCTGGCCGCGGCGATCGCCAAGGAGGCCGTCGCGACCGGCAAGACCATCCGCGAGCTGGTCCTGGAGCAGGGCGTCTTCACCCAGGAGGCGCTGGACGTCATCCTCGACCCGCACGAGCTGACCGAACCCGGCGTCGCCGGCGGCTTCCGGTTCGAGCCCACGATGCCCGAGGGCTACGAGCGGCCGACTGGACCCGGTCGGGCGGCGGCGGCTGACCATCTCCCATGGCCACCAGCGACGCCTTCATCCTGCGGAACCGCGAGACCCGCGAGACCGAGGAGCTGAGCCGCCTGGCTCCTGCTGCGGTCCGGGTCATCGAATCTCGGGGCCGGGTGCGTCCTGAGCCACCGGACACGTACCGGACCGCATTCGAGCGCGACCGTGACCGCATCCTGCACTCCAAGGCCTTCCGACGCCTCAAGCACAAGACGCAGGTGTTCATCGACCCGGAAGGCGACCACTACGTCACCCGCCTGACTCACACCCTCCAGGTGACCCAGATCGCGCGAGCGCTGGCGACCGCGCTGTCCCTGAACGAGACGCTGACCGAGGCCGTCGCCCTGGGCCACGATGTCGGACACTCGCCGTTCGGTCACACCGGTGAGGACGCTCTGTCGCCGTACTTCCCGACAACGGGAGGCTGGCACCACGCCGCGCAGAGTGTCCGAATCTTCGAGGTGCTGGAGGACCTCAATCTGAGCTGGGAAGTTCGCGACGGTATCCGCGCCCACTCCTGGCGCATCGATCCGCCACCCGCGACGCAGGAGGCGATGTGCGTGCGGTATGCGGACCGGATCGCTTACCTGACACACGATTCACTCGACGCGATGCGTGCAGGCCTGCTGTCCGAGTCGGACTTCCCGCCCGCTATCCGCGAGCGGTTCGGGTCGGTCGGCAGTGGCTGGATCGGGAGCATGATCGCGGCCGTGGTGGAGCATTCCATGGTCGCGGGTGTGGTCGCGCATGGATGACGCGTCGCTGGCGGTCATGAACCACCTGCGAGATTTCATGTTCCAACGAATCTACCTGGGGCCCGAGCAGAAGCGGCACCTCGCTGAGGCCATCGAGGTCATCCGTCGACTGGTGGATCACCATCCTGGTCACCCGGATGAGCTACCGGCCTCGTATCGCGACACCGGGGCGGACCCGGTCACCCAGGTCGCCGACTATGTGGCGGGCATGACCGACCGATTTGCCCTGTCCACCTACCGCCGCCTGTTCGGTCGCCCGGGCATGGCTGACCCCATCCTGTGAGTCAGGGACGATGCCACTGCTGAGGGCCAATGGCATCGACATCAACTTCACGACCGAGGGGAGTGGGCCACCCCTGGTGTTGCTACACGGTGCCAGTTCCTCGGCACTGGAGGACTGGGCGCAGCAGCGACCGCTGTTCCGGCAGTCATTCACGTTGTACCTGCCGGATGCCCGTGGACATGCCGGAACACGCTGGGACGCGCGAGACGGCTGGAGTCGGGACGACCTCGTGTCGGACCTCGTTGCCTTCACGAACGTTCTCGGCCTCGGGACGTTCCACCTCGCAGGCTTCTCGATGGGAGCCATGACCGCGCTGACGTTCGCCACGCGCCATCCGGAGCGGCTGCGGAGCGCCATCGTGGCGGGCATCGACGTCGAGCCGGAGCCGCGGAGGAGCGTCGCGCGCCGAGTGATGGATCCCGATCGCATCACGCGGGACGAGCCAGCATGGGCCACCCAACTGGAGCGTCGGCACGGCCCCGTCCAGGGACACGCAGCCTGGAAGGACCTGATGCGGGCGATGGCTGCGGACGCGGCAGCGCAGCCATCGTTGACGACGGCCGAATTGCGCCTGGCGACGACGCCCATCCTGTTGGCATGCGGTGACCGGGATGTGTGGGTACCGCTGGAGCATGCCGTGGCCTTGCGCCGCCAGCTGCCAGATGCCCGGCTGTTCGTAGTCCCCGATAGCACCCACGTGATCCTGGTGCGGCAACCCGCTCTGTTCAACGCCGCGGCCCTGGGCTTCTGGCGCTCGATCGGAGCGCTCGAGCCGGGCGCTTCGGCCGCGCCGTCGGTCACATGACGGCCTGACCGTGCCCGGGTCGGTACGGGTCGC
The DNA here is from genome assembly GCA_963760625.1 of uncultured Chloroflexia bacterium. Classification (GTDB taxonomy): domain Bacteria; phylum Chloroflexota; class Limnocylindria; order Limnocylindrales; family CSP1-4; genus JAFMJV01. Next base: position 615,926 of record CAVXDU010000009.1, on the reverse strand, counting down.
TCGTGTGACCTTCGGGTCATCCTGGTGACGTTCGGGCCGGTGCTACTCTCGCGGCAATGGCTCGTGACCCTCGTCGCTCCCTGCACGAAGCGTGGATCGTGAGTGCTGTCCGCACGCCCATCGGGCGGTACGGTGGTGCGCCTTCGTTCGGTTCGGCCGGACGACCTGGCCGCACTGGCGATCGCCGCGGCGGTCGAACGTGCGGGTATCGACGCCGCCCTGGTGGACGATGTCGTGCTCGGTAACGCCAACGGGGCAGGTGAAGAGAATCGCAATGTGGCCCGCATGGCGGCGCTGCTGGCCGGGTTCCCGGTAAGCGTTGCCGGTCAGACGGTCAATCGATTGTGTGGCTCAGGCCTGCAGGCCATCAACATCGCGGCCCATGCGATCATGGCCGGGGACGGCGAAGTGTTCGTGGCGGGCGGTGTCGAGAGCATGACGCGGGCGCCGTTCGTGATGCTCAAGCCAGAGACTGCGTTCGAACGTGGCGAGCGGTCGCTCGTCGACACCACCCTCGGCTGGCGATTCGCGAACCCTCGCATGACAGAGCGGTTCGGGACTGACTCCATGGGCGAGACGGGTGAGAACGTGGCCGAACGCTGCGGGTAAGTCGTGAAGACCAGGACGCATTCGCATTGCAGAGCCAACAGCGAACAGCGGCGGCCATCGACGAAGGGCGCTTTGCCGATCAGCTCGTGCCTGTGCCCGTCACGCAACACGACGGCTCGCGTGACGCATGGTCGATCGAGATGAGCATCCCCGGGCAGAGACGACCGCGCGAGGCGCTTGACAAGCGCTCAAACCCGCCTTTCGGCGGGGTGGCACGGTCACTGCCGGCAATAGCTCTGGCATCAACGACGGAGCCGCTGCCCTCGTGCTGGTCGAGGCGGATCGTGCGCGATCGCTCGGGTCTGGTGCCCTTGGCGCGCATCGTAAGCACGGCCGTCGCGGGCGTCGAGCCTTCGGTCATGGGCCTTGGGCCTGTCCCTGCGACGCGGCGTGCCCTCGAACGCGCCGAGCTGCGAGTGTCGGACCTCGACCTGTCGAACTCAATGAGGCCTTTGCGAGCCAGAGCGTCGCCTGCGTGCGGGAGCTGGGTCTGGATATGGAGACGGGTCAACGTCAATGGCGGCGCCATCGCGCTGGGCCACCCGCTGGGCATGAGTGGCGGGCGTCTCGTCACGACCCTCGTGCACGAACTTCGGCGACGCGGCGGCCGATACGGACTAGCGACGATGTGCATCGGTGTCGGACAGGGCATCGCGACCATCGTCGAGCACCTGGACCAGACGGGAGCAGCGGCATGAACGACGAGCATCGGGAGGAAGCCTCTGTGAGCGGGTGGTCGTCTCGCACTGACGGCGCGAGCACGGCGACCGCGGAGCCGGTCGATCGGCGATGGTTCGAGGAGGCACTGCGGGCTCAGGGTTTCCTGGTTGAACCACCCATCGATCCAGGTCGAGGACACATGGCCGGGAACGACAGAAACGGATGTGCCCGACGCACCTGTAGTGCCGCTTGACATCGACTTGGATCTGGACCCCGACCTTGATGATGGGCCGCTGGTCGCCGAGCCCGTCCCCGAGCCCGAGCCCGTCCCCGACCCCGTGCCCGAGCTGGTGGCCGAGCCCGCGCTCGAGCCGCGCGCCCGAGCTCGCGCCCAAGGTGGCAGCGACCGTCTTGCCCGATTCAGATCGGCCCGCGGCTCCCACCTTCCCTGCCCCGTCGGTGACCTCAGCCTGGCCTGCTCTTGAGGCCATGCCGACCCACGTGGCTCCAGCGCCGGAATTGGCCGCTGTCGAGCCCCCCAGTGCCGCCACAACGCGTCATGCAGTGGTTCCAAGAACCCTGCCAGACGACCGGCCACCCGTGCCAACGGGTGCCTTGGCTGTCCGGCTATCACGCAGCACTCCTGCCGTCGGCTCAGAGGCTGTGGCAACGGTGGCAACTGCCGAGACCGCCACCGAGTTGATCACCCCTACAGAGCCCGGGCCAACCGCCATGGCTGCTCAGGCCCCGGCCTCTACTGCGCCGCGGGCGCCCGACGTGCCTCCGGGTCCGGCTGTCACCGAGGCGCCGTTGGGAGCCATTTCGGACCCCTGGACACTGCCAGCCCTCAAGGCCGATCTGGTCGCTGAGCGGGCAAGCGGGACGTCTGTGCTGGATGACGAGGCGCCCTCGGCTTTCATCATCGCGGCGACTGCAGCCGAAGCTCACGTCGATAGGCACAGACGCCGCCGCAGCTTCGGCTGCCGTGGACCTGGCGCCGGCCGTGGAAGCCGCCCCGGCCGTGGAAGCCGCCGTGGCCGTGGAGCCCGCCCTCGGCCGTGGAAGCCGCCGCCGGCCGTGGAAGCCGCCGTGGCCGTGGAGCCCCCCTCGGCCATGGACCTGGCGCCGGCCGTGGAAGCCGCCGTGGCCGTGGAGCCCCCCTCGGCCGTGGACCTGGCGCCGGCCGTGGAAGCCGCCCCGGCCGTGGAAGCCGCCCCGGCCGTGGAAGCCGCCCCGGCCGTGGAAGCCGCCGTGGGCGTGGACGCCGCCCCGGCCGTGGAAGCCGCCCCGGCCGTGGAAGCCGCCGTGGGCGTGGAGCCGCCCCGGCCGTGGAGCCGCCGCGGCCGTGGAGCCCCCCTCGGCCGTGGACCTGGCGCCGGCGGTGGGAGCCGCCGTGGCCGTGGAGCCCCCCTCGGCCGTGGACCTGGCGCCGGCGGTGGGAGCCGCCGTGGCCGTGGAGCCTGCCGGGGCCATGTTCGAGTTCGTCGAACCCGCCGGAACGACTGCCGCGGACGTCACAGAAACAGTCATCCGAGAGGCTCCGCCGTCGGGGGTCGAGCCTGCGGCAGAGGCGATCGTCCAGCCAGCGACCGTGTCCCAGGAACCGGGTCGGCCGCAGGCGACGGCAGTCGCGGGCATCGCTGCCATCGCTCCACGCCCGCCGATAACCTCGCCCGGCACCAGTGTCGACGGTGGCGAGAGCGAACCTTGGGGACTGGTCGGAGCCACCGACAAGGCCGCGACCGCGAAGGAGCCCACATCATCCGCCCCGTGCGTCGTCGCGCATCACGACCGCTCTGCTGACTGTCTTCGTCGCGATCGTGGTAGTCGTGCTGGTGCTGGGATTCATCTACTTGTTCACGAACCTGCTGTAGTCACGCTTGCCGAAACCGTCCGCTGCCCGTACGATGGCCGCGTAGCGGACACCGTAAGCTGAGTCCGTCGCTCTAGTTGATCCGTCCCGGGAGGACACCACCAGCATGATCGAGCAGAAGATCGAGATCCCGCAGCCCCAGCGGCTGATCGACATCCAGGCCCCTCCGCTCGTGGTGCTCAGCGAGGCCGCTGCGGCCAAGCTCACGGAGCTGACCGCGGGAGAAGCGAACCCCCAGACCGGTCTGCGCGTGTATGTCTACAGCGGTGGCTGCTCCGGGTTCAGGTACGGGATGATGCTGGAGGACCAGCCGACACCCGAGGACATCACTGTCGAGAGCCGGGGCATCAAGGTCTACGTCGATGCCGCAGAGCACCTCGCTGCTGAGCGGGTCGGAGATCGACTACCTGGACACCCTGATGGGCGCCGGGTTCACGGTCAACAACCCCAACGCGGTCTCTGGTTGCGGATGCGGCAGCAGCTTCCGGACGGCGGAGTCAGCCGGCAGCCCGGGCGGCTGCCAGCCACTGATACCTCGCCAACAGGCGACGACGGCGGTGCGACCAGCGCCGCCGTTTCTGATTCGAGGCCCGTGGAAGGTCTCACGCATCTCAGCCGACGCGCCAGTGGTGGCTGTTGACCACGTTCTCGTACAGCTCCTGCTGGCCGCTGGCTGGGCTTGGGTCGATCTCTCCCGACTCCGACCCGATCGGCAAGGTCGGCGAGCGACACCTCCCCGGCCAGGATCGATGCCCCAAGCGTGCCGCGACCAGCCGGCGTAGCGGGCGCTCGACCATGGACGCAAGCGTGCCCGCCTCGATCATGTCCGCGGCCACGAGCAGCGCCCGAGCGAGCGTGTCGATGCCACCGATGTGGGCGTGGAACAGGTCGTTGCGGTCGATGCTCTGGCGCCGCAGCTTGGCGTCGAAGTTGAAGCCGCCGGTAGCCCAGGCCGCCACCCTTGAGGATCTCGTAGAGCGGCATCGCCAGGTCCTCCACGGAGTTGGGGAACTGGTCCGTGTCCCAGCCGTTCTGCGGGTCGCCGCGATTGGCGTCGATGCTGCCCAGGATCCCGTGGGCGACGGCATAGGCGACCTCGTGATGGAAGCTGTAGCCCGCGAGCGTGGCGTGGTTTGCCTCGATGTTGACCTTGTACTCGCCGTCGAGCCCATTCCGGACCAGGAAGCCGTGGACGGTCGCGGTGTCGTGGTCGTACTGGTGCTTGGTGGGCTCCATCGGCTTGGGCTCGATGAGCAGCGTGCCCTCGAAGCCGATCTTGTGCTTGTGCTCCGCGACGAGATGGAGGAACCGGGCGAGCTGGTCGCCCTCACGCTTCAGGTCCGTGTTGAGCAGCGTGTCGTAGCCCTCGCGGCCGCCCCACAGTACATAGTTCGTGCCACCCAGTCGCTGGGTGACCTCGAGCATCTGGCGGACCTGCGCCGCGGCGTACGCGAAGATCTCGGGATCGGGGTTGGTGGAGGCACCGCCCGCGTACCGGGATGCGTGAACAGGTTCGCGGTGCCCCACAGGAGCTGCACGCCGGTCCGCTCCTGGTACCCGGCAGCATCGTCGGCGAGCGCATCGAGGTTGGCGCGCGACTCCGCGAAGGTGCGGCCGGTCGGCGCCACGTCCAGGTCGTGGAAGCAGTAGTACGGGATTCCCAGCTTGCCCAGGAACTCGAACGCGGCGGCCATCTTCTCGCGTGCCGCGTCCATCGGATCGCGGCCGATCGCAAGCCACGGCCGATCCAGGGTGCCCGCGCCGAACATGTCCGTGCCTGGCCAGGCAAACGAATGCCACACGCAAACACCGATCCGCAGATGGTCCGCCATGCGCTTGCCAAGCACGAGGCGGTCCGGGTCGTAGACCTTGAACGACAGTCGGTCGGTCGAGTCGAGTCCGCCGAAACGGGATGCGCGCTTCGACATCGGTGAAGAATGTGTCGCCCATGCCCTGCCTCCTGCTGCATCCTCGGGCCAGTCCGCCGAGCGTGACGGGGTCGGCCGCTCGTTCTGTTCGAACTTCGACGCGGCGGCCGCTGCGCGCCGACTCAAACAGCGAGTCCATGTTGTCCGGCACATGGTAGGCGAGCGCCCACTGGGCCGTGGCTCCATCCCGGCCGGCGCTGCGGCGAGATCGGAGATGCCCTCCCTGACTCGCTGTTGCGCTGGCGGAAGGCGTTCCGGGGCAGCGCGACCGTCGACGTCCCGCGACCTATTCGTCCGAGAAGCGCTCCTCCTTCCAGGGGTCGGCGCTGTTGTTGTAGCCGTAGCGTTCCCAGAACCCCAACTGGTCGCGAGTCAGGAACTGGAGACCGCGGATCCACTTGGCGCTCTTCCAAAAGTAGCGCTTGGGCACCAACAGACGGAGAGGGTGGCCATGCTCCGGGGTCAGGGGTGCACCATCGGCGACATCGGCGAGCAGCACATCATCGTCATCCAGCACTTCGAGCGGCATGTTCGCCGTATAGCCCTGTTCTGAATGAGCCAGCACGAAATGGGCGTCCGGGGTGGGCATGGCTCGATCGAGGATGTGCTTGATAGGTACGCCCTCGAACTTTGCATCGAGACGGCTCCAGCGGGTGACGCAATGGATGTCCGTAGTGAGCTCCGTGCGGGGCATCCGGCGGAATTCGTCCCATCCGAATGAGAACGGCTCCTGCACCTCTCCCCAAACCCGGAAGTCCCACGTTCCGAGATCGACCGCCGGGATCGAACCGTAATGGAGGACGGGCCACTTCTCGGTGAAGTATTGGCCGGGGGGGATCCGTGCCTTCTTGTCATCATCGAGCTTGGAGCCACCGAACAGTCTCATGGGCCCAAGTGTACTGGCCGAATCCATGGCGGGACCCAGGTCAAGGTCACTGACGGGCATCCTGGCTGTGCGTAGCGTGGCGGTCTCAGGCCGCATCCAGTTCCCGGTCGATAGCGCGCAGGATGAAGCGCGATGCCTCGGCGCTCTTGCCGCCCAGCTTCTGCCCCTCGTCCTGCTCCAGGGCTGCCATCAGGTCGCTGAGCGCCTGGGTCAGGAACGGCGTTGGGACAAGGTCTCCGGCGGCGAACGCCTGCTGTAGCCTGACAGCGGCATCGCGCGCATTGTCCACAGCGTGGCCCTTTCGGGCGATCATCTCCCTCACGTCGGCTCGAGCCGCACCCGCGGCCGCGCCCTCACTCGGCATCGATCAATCTCCTGCAGCTGTGACACCTGCGGCGCGCGCGGCCCGGGATGCCAGCCATTCATCGCGCAGCACGCCCATCTGGATCTCGTCCCAGTATCGGTTGTCGCGAGAGATCGCCTCTCGGAGCCGGCCCTCCACCCGAAAACCCGCCTTTTCGTAGCTCCGTATGGCACGCGTGTTGAATGCGAACACTGACAAGCCAACCCGATGCAGGCCGATGCGCTCGAAGGCCAGCCACAGCATCATCTGCGCCGCCTCAGTGCCATATCCCTGGCTCCAGGCATCCATCTCGCCGATGGTGATGTGGAACATGACCGAGCCGTTGTCTGGGTCGAGCGAGCTGAACGTGGTCAGTCCGATCAGTCGACCTTCCGGTCGGATATGGATGCCATAAGCAACGGATTTGTCGACAGCAGCCGGGTCTGGAAGAAACGCTCGACTTCGTCGCGAGGCATCGGGCGAAGCGAGTATCGAGTCAGGCGCGCAAGTTCCGGATCGGCGTACCAGCGCAGGACGGTGGGCAGGTTGCCCGGTCTGTGACGGCGCAGGTCGATACGCTCGCCCTCGATGAGGGAGGGATTCCAGTCACGGTCGGGGTCGCGTCGGTGCATCGACGCTCGATGCTATCCCAGCGGCTGACGGCATTCATACCCACTGTGCGGGCCGATCCTGACGCTCGATGTCAGGACCGCACCCTACGATGGATGGATGCGTGAATGGAGCGACGTTGCCAGGGCCGTTGCCGCGACCCGGAGCACCACTGCCAAGGTGACCATCGTGGCTGGCTATCTGCGCGCGCTCAGCGAGACGGAATTACCCATCGCGACGGTGTTCCTGTCGGGCCGAGCATTCCCCGAGGCAGATGCACGAACCACCGGACTGGGATGGCGTGCTATCTCTGGTGTCGTGGAGGCATTGGAGGGTGTGGCAGCAAGCAGGAATGGTTCCACACCCATCGGGCTGGGTGCCGCCTACGACCGCTCGTCCGATCTGAGCGTGGCGGTTGGTGACGTTCTCGAGTCGGCGGGCCACAGTCCTGCCGGTCAACCGCCGACCCTGCACGAGGTGGCAGACGTATTCGCAGCCATAGCAGCTGCGCGCGGGCCAGCACGCAAGGGCGAGATCCTCCGAGCCCTTCTGGAACGCTGCGATCCCGAGACCGCTCGCGCCGTGGTCAAGGTGCTCAGTGGCGAGCCGCGCATGGGGCTACGGCAGGGACATCTCGAGGCCGGTATCGCGAGTGCTTTCGGACGCGATCTCGCTGCAGTCCAATGGGCCGGGATGCTCACCGGGAACATCGGCGCCACGGCGGTGCTCGCCCGAGACGACGAGTTGGACACCGCTCGGTTATCCCTATTCCATCCCCTGACCGCCATGCTCGCGTCACCCGTAGCAGATGAGACAGAAGCGCTGGCCCGCTTGACGCCGCCCGTCTGGGTGGAGGACAAATACGATGGCATCCGTGCCCAGCTCCACAAGCTCGGCGCCGACGTGCGGCTGTACAGCCGGGACTTGAACGAGGTCAGCGAGCAATTCCCTGAGATCCAGGCGGCGATGCGCGGGCAGCCTTGGGACGGGATCCTCGATGGCGAGGTGCTCGCATGGCGGGACGGCGCCGCACTGCCATTCCAGCAGTTGCAAGGCCGTCTGGGCCGAAAGCGGCCCTCAGCGCAGGTCCTGGCCGCCGTCCCGGTCATCTACGTGGCATTCGACCTGTTGGCAGTCGGGCACGGTGCGGCGGGCGAGCCAGGTGCGATGGAGCCGCTGCTCCGTCTCCCCTTGCGGGTTCGACGCGCACGGTTGGAGGGCCTTGGCCTGGACAGCTCCCACGGGTGTGGTCTGGCCGCTCTTGGCAGCGCATCGAACAAGGACGAGTTGCGGGCCATCTTCGAGGCGGCCCAGGCGCGTGGCAACGAGGGACTGATGGTCAAGGACCCGGACGGCGGCTACGCACCAGGTCGCCGAGGCTACAGCTGGTTGAAGTTGAAGAAGGCGCTCGCGACCCTCGATTGCGTGGTCGTAGGTGTCGAGGTTGGCCATGGCCGGCGGCACGATGTCCTGTCCGATTACACCTTCGCGGTGCTTGACGACCGACCCGAGGCGCCCGATGGCAGGTTGGTCAACGTGGGCAAGGCCTACAGCGGGCTGACCGATACGGAGATCGCGGAGATGACCCGATGGTTCATGGCGCACACCATGAGCGTGCACGGCCGATATCGGGTGGTCGAGCCGACCATCGTGGTGGAGATCGCCTTCGATATCATCCAGCGATCGACGCGGCACGCGTCGGGGTTCGCGATGCGGTTCCCGCGCATCGTACGCATCCGGGAGGACAAGACAGCTGCAGAGGCGGATCGACTCTCGACGGTCGCGGCCATCGAGACGCGCCTCGCCGCAGGTGGCCGGTACCAGGTGCTGACCACGGAACGCTGAGGCCGCGCCTGGGCCATGATGCGCCGCGTGGACCCGTTCCTGCCCGATGACGACAAGCTGGCCGCGATCCGCGAGCTGCTGCCCTCGACGAGCTCCGGGATCCGCCTGGATGCCACTGTCGCGGGCCCATTCCCACTCGAGACAGACCGGGCGCTCCAGGAGGCGGACCGCTGGGAGCTGCGGGTTGGCCGTGGCGGCCCGGACCGTACCCAAGACCTGGTCCAGCGTGCCGAGGAAGCTCGCTCGGTCATCGCAGCCGTGCTCTCGGGTAGACCCGCGAGGGTCTTGCTGGCGCCTGGTCCTGTTGCGGCAGTTGATGCGATCCTGGCGAGCGCCACGAACATGCGGCTGGAGCGGGTCCTGGTTGTCGGTGAGATTCGCGATGTCCTGCTCGCGAGTGTTCATGCTGTTGCCTCGTTGCGCGGCGCCGACCTCGCTCAGACGCCGCGTTTCCCCGGCGGGACGATCGACGGCCCTGGGACGATGGTCGTCGCCGGACACGCAGATTCCGCGACCGGAGCGCTGCTGGATACCGTGTCGTTGGCAGTCAGCACCCACGCTGCCGGTGCGCTCCTGGTCCTGGACGCCGCGTGGACCGCCGGAGCGGTGCCGGTCGATGGTCCCGGCTGTGGAGCGGACGCCATCCTTGCGGACGGCCATCGATGGCTGCTGGGCCCCGAGGGGGTGACCGCGCTCTGGGTCGGTGAGCGACTGGATGCCGAACGGGCAGCGTCCGTCCTCGATCCGTTACCTCGAGCAACGCTTCTGGGTCTAGCCCGAAGTGTCGGCTGGCTGTTGATGTATGTCGGGCTGCCATGGGCGTTCGAGCGTGCCGCGCGACTGACCGCCCGGCTACGCGATGCCCTGGCTCGAGTCGATGGGGTGGAACTCACCGGACCCGCACAGGGTCTTGCCACCACCATCGTGTTCCGCATCCAGGGCTGGTCAGTCGACGAGGCCGCCGTGGAGCTGGGCCGGCGCTGTTTCGCGATGCTGGATGTAGACGCCGGGCGTGGGCTGCTCCGGGCTGGTGTCGGTGCGTGGCTGGCGGAGACGGAATTGGACCGGTTCGCCGCCGCCGTCGGTGACCTGGCGAGCCATACCCCAGAGTCGTTGCCTCGCCGGCCGATGTTGACACTGGTGGATGTCGACGAGGCGGACAACGGTCGATGAGCGGTGCTACCCCTCCCGATGATCACGGGCCCGAGCCACACGATCGGTCGTGGCTGGACGTGCGGATCCAGCAGGCACGCAACCCACCCCCACCCGTGTTCCGGGCGGTGGTGGCCAACCTGGCCGTGGCCATCGTTGGGGCCATCATCCTGCTTGCATGGGACTGGATGGCTTCGCGGTACCCGAGATTGCCGGACGTCGGGCTTGGCCTGACCGCCATCTTCGTCGTCACGGTGCTCGTCGCCGGCAGCCTACTGACCTACCTCTGGGTGGAGCTGCCCACGGGTGCCACCGGCGTGAAGCGGCGTTCGCCGTGGGCTGCCCTGCTGGGGTTCTTCGCAGCGGTGCCCATCGTGTACCTGGTGCTCGTGGTGACGATGCAGGTGGTGCGGCCGCTCCTGGGATGACTCCATGACAGTGCCCGGGAAGCTGCTGCGTCGGGCGCGGTGTAGCATCGATGGGCGCTCATGGGGGAGTAGCTCAACGGTCAGAGCGGTCGGCTTATATCCGACTGGTTCCTGGTTCGAATCCAGGCTCCCCTACCACTGCCACCACCCGAGAGCGACGGAGCATTCCGGTGGGGAGCGACACGATCAGGTGAGGTCGCGGCGGCTCCGGCTGGACGATCCAGATCGCTGGACTACACTGTTCGACCGTTAGCTGGCATGCCATCGGCCCGGAAGTGCCCCGAGCACCATGGCGACGAGGAGGACCCAGATGTTCAGTCGCAACAACGACCGCCCGGCCACCGATGACCGGAGATCGACCGCTGCACCCGCCACTCCGGCAGGAGTCCGCGACGTGTCGGTGTCGCCTTCCCCGTCGCTGACGCCGACTCCCCAATCGATGCCCAATGAGGTCACGCACGTCGGCCGGGCCGACCGGATGGAGGGGACCCTCAAGGTCCAGGACATGCTGCGCATCCTGGGGACAGTGGAGGGCTCGGTCGAGGCCAGCACGGTGCACATCGAGGAAGGAGCCAAGGTCCGCGCGGATATCACCGCGGACGAGGTCATCATCGGAGGCGACTACAGCGGCAAGCTCGTGTGCCGACAGCGACTGGAGATTCGAGCGACCGGCCAGGTGGTGGGGCATGTGGAGACCTTCCGTCTGATGCTCCACGAGGGCGGCTCCATCGATGGCGAGCTCAAGATGCTCAAGCAGCCGGCCACCGACCCGGCCAGCGAACGTATCGGGTCCAGTCGATCCTCGCGTGAGCCCAGCCCGCGATCGACGGCTTCACTGCCGGATGGCACAACCAACGCTGCGGCAACGGCCAGCCCGAACGGGCAACCCGAGATGGTAGCGGTAGCCGTCGGACCCGACCCCGCTGGCTGAACGTACCGTGCTGTCGGCCAGGGTCAGGTGCCGAAGATCACCGCACGAGACAGATACGCCCGCCGGCATCCCGGCGGGCGTTCGAATGTGTCGCCGAAGCGAGCAGGATCACGCCCGCCGTTTTGCGAAACAGTCAGTGCAGTAGACGGGCTTGCCGCTGGTGGGCCGGAACGGCACCTTGGCGATCTGGCCGCAGCTGGAGCAGGTCGCCTCGAACATCTCACGCGGGGGACGATCGGAGTAACTGCGGCTGCCACCAGAACTGTAGCCACCACTGCCACCGGAGGAATACCCGCCACCAGATGAGTACCCACCGGAACCGTAGCCGCCACTCGAGCCCGAGGAGTAGCCACCACTGCCCGAGCTGTAGCCACCGGTACTGCCAGTGCTACCCCGCTGGGCCTTGCGCGCCTGCCGGCAGGACGGACAGCGACGTGGATCGCTGAAGCCCCGCTCGGTGTAGAAATCCTGCTCGTTCGCCGTAAAGACGAACTCCTGGCCGCAATCGGCACAGGTCAGGTTTCGGTCCGTTGACACGTTCTTCCATCTCCTTGGATGCACACCGGCCCCCGCGACCTGTATCTCGCGGGAGCCGTGAGAGGAGTGATCGTGTGCCGGACGTATCTGTTGCCCGGCGTATCCGGGCAGTTACTGAGCGACGCGTATCGTACCGGAAGGTCACCGTCGCGCAAGCCCCTATTTTTGGCTGCAGGGCAGGGATCAACGGCGATCGCACCGGCGGTGGGCGGAGGTGTAGGGTCTGGTGGTGTACACGCGGACGCGCCACAGGTCGGCAGTCCCCCGTGAAGGACCCCCAGAGGTAGGGGTGCCGACCCGAACGGAGCACACCATACTGTCCCGGTCTGGGCTCCACCCGCATCGGGTCCGTCCAGCGACGCCGTGAACGCGATGCCTGCCGTTGAACGCGAGAGGACGAGCCATGACTGGGTCTGACCCGAAGTTGAGCGCACGGGAGCTGCTTGAGGAAGCCCATCCGGCGCTCATCGGGCTGAGCCATTGGATCCACGCCAACCCTGAGGTCGGTTTCGAGGAAGACCTCGCGGCGGGTTGGGTGGCCGAGTGGCTGACCACTGGAGGTTTCGAGGTCGAGACGGGCGCAGCTGGCCTGCCCACAGCCGTCATCGGCCGTACCGGGCCCGGTCCGTTCCATGTCGCGATCTGTGCCGAGTACGACGCGCTGCCAGAGATCGGGCACGCTTGCGGTCACAACATCATCGCAGCAGCAAGCGTGGGGGCCGCGCTCGCACTTGCCTCGGTCGCCGACGACCTGGGTCTGCGGGTGACGGTGTTGGGCACGCCCGCAGAGGAGACGGGCGGGGGCAAATTGCGGTTCATCGACGCTGGTGTCTTCGACGGCGTCCACGCAGCCATGATGGTCCACCCCTGGCCGACTGATGTCGCCACCCCAAACATCATCGCGGTCAATCAGCTGGAAGTGACCTTCACCGGCCGTGAGGCGCACGCCGCGGGGTTTCCGGAGCTCGGCCGCAATGCCGCGGACGCCCTGGTCATCGCCCAAACGGCCATCGGATTGCTGCGGCAGCAATTGCTTCCGACGGATCGAGTCCACGGCATCGTCACGCGCGGTGGCGACGCTCCCAATATCATCCCCGCCCACACCGCGGCCGTGTACATGGTCCGCGCACATGATCGGGCACGCCTGGACGAGTTGGCGGGGCTGGTCACGCGCTGCTTCGAAGCTGGAGCGCTCGCCACCGGTACGACCGCGAGCATCGTTGAGGGTGTCATGTATGCGGACATGGTCCATGACCCCGACCTGGCGGCGTTGTATCGGCACAACGCCGGGCTGGTGGGCCGGGTGTTCGATGACACGACCAGTTCTCCGGTGTCAACCGACATGGGCAACGTGTCCCATGTCGTGCCATCGATCCATCCGATGATCGGCATCGACGCTGGTGGCGCCGTCAACCACCAGGCCGCATTCGCCGAAGCATGCGCAACACCGTCGGCAGACCAGGCGATCCTGGATGGGGCCATTGCGATGGCATGGACGGCGATCGACGCCGCGCAAGACGAGGTCCTGCGCGGCCGCCTGATGGGTGAAGCCCTGGCCCGCGAGGCCTTGGAGATGGCCACCGCCGCTGGCGCCCTGGAGCAGGAAGCGGTGATGCTCGCGGACGCTGCCGACGCGCTGGCGCCGATCGATCCTGACACGGCCGATGAGTTGGCATCTGCCGCGGTCGAGCTGGATCATCAGGCGCATTCTCTGACCGAAACCGCGGTCGAGCGGCTCGGCGAGGCCGTCACGGTCCAGGAGCAGGCACTTCTAGACGAAACGTCCGGCGACTTGGCCTCCGATGCCGAGGATCTGGGCGCCGAGAGCGCCGGGCTTTCAGCGGCGTCCACGGAACTAGCCGAGCAGGCGACCTCCAACCTGTACACCGCGGCGGCCTTCGAGGATGACGTTGCCGAACTCGAACTGGAAGCCGCAGCACTAGCCGGGCGTAACCCGGCGCGCGCAGCAGAGCTGACACGTGCGGCAGCGGAGCTCGATGCCCGCGCGCTGGATCTCAAGGATGAGGCCGAGATACAGGCCGGCGATGCCGCGGACCTCGCGGGAACGGCCGTGTTCCTGGCGGCCACCGCCGATGAACTGACCGACGAAGCCGATATCCTGGCAAGTGTCGAGCCCGAGTCGATGGTGCCGTCGCTCGAGGGAGCCACTGCCGATCTCTCGGAGGAACGGTGGGACTTGTCGTCACCCGTCGAGGCGTCTCTCGATGCGGTCGCGTACGACTCGACCATGGCACTTGACGCGGCCGAGAAAGCCGCCGGGCTGGAGGCCATCGCGGACGCCCGTGTGGATCAGGACACCCCGACCACCGGTCACCCCGCCGAGGTTGCCCGCGAAGCGACCCAGGATACCAAGGACCAGTCTGTCGCCGAAGTGGCAAACACGGCGCCGGGACAGGTGGACTCGAAGTCGGTCGCTGCATTGGGCACGGACCACGCCGACTGGGAGCAGCAGTTCCTGGTCATCTCGGCCCACGCGTCCTGGGAGGACGAGTACGCCCAGATGCTGGGTGGGACCAACGGCGCCACGGTGCAGGAACAGTCAGCCGAGATGGAGGTCGACCGGGCTGATGCTCCGCATGCCGATGTGCCGAGCACCGACTCGCCGACCGAGGATCCGTGGTATTCAGGCGCCCCCGACATCCCGATCGCCTTGGTCGATGACGCACCTGCCGATGGAGCTCTCGAGACACCCGTGGAAGGCGCCATCGAGGCGCCTCCTGGCGACTTCGAGTGGATCCCGGCTGCCGGCCGGGAGGAGTGATCGAAGGGAAGGACCGCGGTGCGGTCAGGCGGTCCGAAGCACCAGGATGTGCTGGTGCACGATGTTGGGCACGAACGTCCGGGGATAGCCGTAGGGCCGAAGGCGAGACCCGGCCTGATACCAGATGAGGTCTCCCTTGGTCACGAAGCCGACCCGTTCCGCACGTGCCGCAAGGTCGGCACCAGTGAAACGGTACTGGCCGTCCTGATACGCGTCGCGCACGATGATCGCCGCGTATCCCCCGTCACGCAGGGCCCTGCGACAGCCCGCCAGCACCTCCGTCATCCGATCGAGGTATTCGGGATAGCTGGCGCTATTGGCTATGTCCGCAGGGTCGTCCGAGATCATCGCGTAGTCCGTGCGGCGGTTGGCCCACCTGGAAGCCGCGGCCCCGCCTGCCATCGTTAGTCGCAGCTGGGGGTTGTAGGGCGGATCGGTCGCGATCATGTCCACGGATCCCGGGGACAGGCCTGCAAGGAGGCGGACCGCGTCTCCCAGCTCCATCTGGCATTCCGTCGGGTCGAAGGTGCGCTGGCCACCGGGGTCGTTGTTGCCCAGGTCGACCAGCAACGGTCCCGCACCAGCCCGCTCCAGGCACGCTTCCTCGACGACGGCCTGATAGACCGCAGTCCATCGGGGATCGATCTCGAACCCCAGGGCCCGTCGGCGCGACCGACATATGGCAGCACCCAGGAGCGTGCCTCCGACCCCCGCGAATGGGTCGAGGACCAGTTCACCGCCTCGGCTGAAGAACTCGATCAGGCGAGCCATCAGGCGTGGTGGCTTGTTGGCACCATGCGCCTTCCGCCTCGAGTGCCCCAGCTCCGATGGGTAGGCCGTGGTCCACAGCGATTTGGTGAAGTACAGCCACTCCTCGCCGGACAACTCGTTCAGGGTGTTGTCGGGGTGCACCCGCCGCTCTGCCACGACGCCAGTATCGCGGACCGCGCGCGTATCCTTGCCGGATGGTGTTCGTGGGCCGTGAACGCGAGCTGACCCGACTGGCTGGAGCACTTCAGCGAGCCGTGGCAGGTCACCCCAGCCGGGTAGTCCTCACGGCGCCTGCAGGAACCGGCATCACACGATTGCTCGACGAGTTCACGACTCGAGTCAAGACCGTGCCAGAGGTGGTCATGGTTCGGGGGGTGGCCGTCGAGCCTGCGCATCGGTGAGCCATACCAGGCGATAGTGGAGGGGCTCGAGGCCACCCTTTCTGAGCTCCCGGACGCCAGGCTTCGGTTGGCCGTCGCTGATTCCGCGCACGATCTCATTGCGCTCATGCCTGGTCTTGCGCCTCGGCTGACATCCATGGGCATCGACCCAGCACCGCCACGGTTGGTCGCGCCCGATCAGCTCGGCAGCCGCGTGATGGAGTCGCTCATCGGGCTGATCGAGCGACTCGCCGCGACAGGCGTCGTTCTGCTGATCCTGGAGGACCTCCATCGGGCCGATCCGGCAACGCGGGCCTGTATCTCGGCGATGCTGCGGGTGCGGCGGCACCTGCCCCTGTGCCTGATCATGAGCTATCGCGCCGACGAGCTGACGCGGCGCCATGCCTGGCGACCCCTGGCCACGGCTCTCGATGCCGACCCGGCCACAGAACGCATCGACCTGCAACCTCTTGATGGTGAGCAGGTCGACAGACTCATGACAGGGATCCAGGGAGGCCGCCCAGCAAGTGACCTGATGGCGGCCGTCCATGTCGGCTCGGGTGGGAGCCCGCTGATGGTGCGGCACCTTCTGGCCGCTACCGGATCGGTCGCCGGGGTCAGGCTCTCGGACTCGTTCGAAGACGGCGTGAGCGCACTCCTGGATGTGCTGTCGCCCACCGCTCGAATGGTGGTGCGGCTCCTCGCGGCGGCGCGCCAACCATTGCCGCGGGCAGTGGTCGCAGGCGCGCGCCTCGATGGAGTCCGGCCGACATCAGCCTCGGTGACCGAGGCCATCACGAGTGGCCTTGTCGTAGGGACGGAAGACCGGCTGGCGATCGTCCACGAGCTGCACGCCGAGGCCATCGAGGCCGTTGAACTGCCCGAGGCGCGAGTGCGATTGCACACCACTCTCGCGCGTCTGCTGGATGCGTTCCCGTCCCGAGCAGCGTGGCACCGGGAGGTCGCCGGTCGCACGTCCGAGGCGCTCGACGCCCACCGCCGGGCGGCCGTGGCAACGAGGGTCATCGATCCGGGTGAGACGACCCTGTTCCACTGTCTCAGGGCACTGGAACTGGCCGCTGCGGTGGGTGCCTCGGGTGAAGGAAGTGGCCCAACTGGCGATGACACCGCGGAACTGCTGCTCGAGGCGGCTCGAGCTGCTGCCGCAGCGGGCATGTTTCGACGGGCGGCCAGGCTCCTGCGCCCTGCGATCGGGGCTGGTGGCGAGGGGCATCAAGGCGATTACCGCGACGCGTATCGTGCTGCTGCTGGTGCGCTCCATGAGGAGTTGGGTCGGATCCTTTGGGCGAGCGGCGACCTTGCAGGCGGCATGGCGGCCATGGAGCATGCGTTGGCGATCCTGCCCGTCGGACCTAGCCAGGCGCGTGCTCGCGCCCTGGCCACTCTCGCCCAGCACCTGATGCTCGATGGCCGGTTCATGGAGAGCATCGCGCTGGCCGAGGAGGGTCGCGACGTCGCGCAAGCCGTTGGTGATGGGGCGCGCTCCGAGCTTGCCCACGCGCTGTGTACGCTGGGGGTCGATGTGGCGTGGCAGGGGGAACTGGATCAAGGTCTCGCGTTGCTCAAGATGTCTGCAGGTGTGGCGCGTCGTGCTGGCCGTCTGGATGATCTGATGCGAGCCGCACTCAACCGGACCACGCTGCTTGATCTCGATACTCGTCGGGAACAGGCGCTGGAGGTCGTCTCGGCGGGAATCCGGGATGCCGACGCGGGGGGACTAGGTCGGACGTATGGCTCGTTCCTGAGAGGTAACGCCGCGGACATCCTGTACCAGCTCGGCCGCTGGGCCGAATCCGAGGCCGAGTGCCGTGCCGGCATGGAATGGCAGCCGACGGGTGTCGCGTGGTTTAGTCCGACCCTGTACCTGGGGCTGGTGCTGGTCGAGTCACGCGCGGACGACGAGGCGGAGGATCTCGTAGGCCAGACGTTGCTCCAGCTGGATACCGTACCAGCGGGTCAGTGGACCGCGCTCGTACAGCGGGCCGCGGTGAGTCTCGCGCTATGGCGCGGCGATCACTCCGACGCCCTGCGGGTGGCTCGCAGGGAGTGGCCGACGGTGCTCGAGACAGGTGACGCCGGGCAGATCGCCCTTGCCGCATCGACCTGCATGGAAGCTGCGGCCGCCGCTGCCGAGGCGGGTCGTGCTCGTCGCGATGTGGGTCTGGTGTCCGAAGCTGCGGAACTGGCCGCGCTCGTGCTGCCCGAGGCGGAGCAGAGAGTCGCCGATGGGTCACTGCCCCCCACCCTGGGCGCGAGGATCGAGGCGGACCTGCACCTCGGCATGGCACGCGCTCACCGGCGCCGAGTCCGGGGCCGCCCGTCCTCGAGCAGCTGGGCGCGTCTGGCGGCCGCCTGGTCTGAACGAGGCGTCCCGTATCAAGTGGCGAAGTCATTGTGGTGGCAGGCACTGGCAGAGCTCCGGAGCTCGGGCGGCGATCGAGTGGCCGCACGCGAGGCACTCCAGGAAGCGTGGCGGCTTGCCAGCAGTCTGCCGGCCGGACCGCTCTGTGAGGAGCTGTCGATCCTCGCATCCCGCGCCCGGATCCCGTTGCCGATCGACGGCAGCTTCCAGGTGCCGATCGATCGGTCGCGACATGCCGATCGACCGCGGTCCAGTCGCGTGGCGATGCCCGTCGTCGCGGACCCCGGAGTGCCCGAGATCGGCGATGGGTCCAGTGGCCCCATCGCCGATCTTGTTCGAGCGCCGGACCTGGCGGCCGTACCGTTCGGTCTCAGTCGTCGCGAGCTTGAGGTCCTGTTGATCATCTGCGAGGGACGCACTGACCGGGAGATCGCGGAGCAGCTGTTCATCAGCGAGCGCACGGTCCATGTGCACGTCCGTCGGATCCTGCACAAGATGGGCGTTGCCAGTCGCACGCGGGCGGCCACCCTCGCCTGGCAGGCCGGTCTGGTTCCGTCAGCCGCCGTACCGACCAGCAGCCACTGATCCTGGCCGATACCTGCGGCCCCCGTCGGGTACGATCCGGCATGAGTACGAATCCGATCCGCCTCCTGGGTGGTGCCGTTGCCACCGCCCTGTTGCTTGCCGCGTGCGGCGGGACAAGCGGCTCAACGTGGACCATCGCGCCGGTGCAGCCAACCCCGACGGCCAGGCCCTCGGGTGCCCCAAGTGCCGTCCCCTCCCAAGCGCCGAGTGCCGCCGCAAGCGGCGCACCCTCGAGCCCTTCCGGCACGGCGCCGACTGGCTCACCAGCAGCGTCCGGTGACTCGACCCCTGCCACAGGTCAGACCATCAAGCTGACCCTGACTGGTTCACTGTCGATCACAGAGGCGGGCGAGCCTGTTGGTTCGCTGTCCGTGCACGAAGGGGAAACGGTCCATTTCGTCATCGACAACGTGGCCGGGTTCCCGCACAACTTCTTCATCGGGCCCGCCGATGAGCTCGCCCAGAACCAGACTGCCGACCTGTCCGGGATCCCCGACTGGCCGGGCGGCGTCAAGGAGCTTGACTACGTCGTTACGGCCGACACCGCGAACCTGCAGTTCGCCTGCACACTGCCCGGCCACTATCCGACCATGCACGGCACGTTCAAGGTCGAGTCCTGACAACGCTGCGATCTGGCGCGAGCAAAGGCTACGCGGGCACGGCCCCTCCGGCTCGCAGCACCTGGTGGAGTTGGCCGAGATGCTCCACAACCAGCATCGCTCCAGCCGAATAGAGCGTCCTCGCGTCCGTGAGGCCGCTGGGCACCCCGGTGCCGATCATCATGGCGCTGCGTGCGGCGATCATGTCCCACGTCGCGTCTCCCACGTACCAGCAGTCCCGCGCGGGGACGCCCAACTGGTCCGCTCCCGCCAGCAGCAGATCCGGCGCGGGCTTGGCATGGGTCACGTGACTGGCATCCACGACCCGCGGCGGGACTTCGAGACCCAGCGCCGCCACCGACGCGATGGTCTGTTCAGGTCGACTCGACGTCGCGATCGCCCATGGGATCCCTGCCGCGTTCACTGCATTCAGCAGCTCGGTGACGAAAGGCAGGCGTGCAGGATGCGTGTTGCCCTGCCCGAACAGTTCGCCCGCACGATGGTCCACCATCTCGACCCGGTGCTCTGACAGCGGGCGCCCGTGCCGCTCCGCCACCTCCCGTGCGACTCGCTTGCCGTCGAGGCCGATCAGGCTACCCAGCTCCGCTGCTGACGTCTCCACACCGACCTCGGCGAAGGCCACGATCCAGCTCTCGACGCGCAGGGCGACGGTATCCACGAGGGTGCCATCCAGGTCGAACAGCATGGCAAGCGGCATCGAGGGAACTTGGCGCTCGGCGGCACTCGAACCCGGTTCCATCATGGCCGTTCATGGTCGTCCTCGACTTCCCAGCTGAGCTGACAGTGCCGCGGGCGTCGTCACGGGGAGTTGACATGCGAAGCCACGACATACATACGCGGTTGCCCTGCCATCACGTCGTAGCCTGCCGCGGAGCAGGGGCACCGGACTGTCCGTCGTGTCGTGAGCGCAGGCAATGACTTGCCACGGATGATACCCAGCCCTGGTCGCGGCGATGAGTCCCAGCAGGGCCGGGTCCGCCGCATCGCCGACGATGGCTATCTCATCGATGGGTTCCAGCAGCAAGCCGATACCGATGAGCCAGTGAGCGAACGCGGTCGGATGACGCACCGCTACATCAAGGGCACCCTGAACGGCACGCTCCGCGGTGTCGCGATAGAGGGCGTCACCGGTCAGTGCAGCCAATTGCGCCAGGACTGTCACCGCCATCGAGTTGCCGGATGGCAGTGGGCTGTCGACGAGACTCCGGGGACGCGCGAACAGCCCTTCCGCGTCGTCTGCGGTGTCGTGAAATCCGCCCCTTGGATCGGCGAAATGGTCCATGGCGACCTGCATGAGTTCGGCGGCCCACTCGAACCATCGCCCGTCGAAGGTGGTCTGGTACAGCGCGAGCAGACCCGCGGCAAGGTGGACATGATCCTCAAGCACGGCCGAAGCACCTTGTTGGCCGTCCTTCCAGGATCGGCACAGTCGGCCCTCAGCGGTCCACAGTAGACGCTGGAGTGACTCGGCGACCCCGGTGGCGATGGCCGAGTATCGGGCACCATCTGGAAGTGTCCGTCCAGCTTCGGCGAATACCGCGAGCGCGAGCCCGTTCCAGGACGCGAGCACCTTCTCGTCTCGCGCGGGCTGGGGCCGCCGGTCTCGAGCATCCAACAATCGTTTGCGTGCCCCCGCGAGCCGCACGGCGGCATCATCCCGACTGATCGAGAACACGGCCGCGAGCGCGGCATCGTCCAGGACGCGAGACAGGATGTTCCTTGCCTCCCAATTGCCGTCGCGGGTAACGCCGTAGGCAGCGGTGAACAAGGGTGCGTCGGCCCCGAGGATGTCATCGATGTCATCGCGGGTCCACACATACGTCTGGCCTTCGTGACCGTCCGTATCGGCATCCAGGCTCGCCGCGAAACCGACGCCACCGTCAGCCCCGATCACCAGGAGATCCCGTTCCAGGAATGCGAGCGTCTCGACGGCAACGGCGGCGTGTCGCATGTGGCCTGTGACCTGCCAGGCGTGCAGGTACACGAGCGCCAGCTGTGCGTTGTCGTAGAGCATCTTTTCGAAATGTGGCACGAGCCAGATGTCATCGGTGGCATAGCGCGCGAAGCCGCCCGCGAGGTGGTCCCTGATGCCGCCGGCGGCCATCGCATCGAGGCCACGTACCGCGACGTCCAACGGTTCCCGCTGCCCGGTGCGCACATGCTCGCGCAGGAGGTACTCGATGACCATCGGCTGCGGGAACTTGGGGGCACCGCCCCAGCCGCCAGTACGCGTGTCGAACGAGGCAAGGAGCGACGCGGTCGCGCTGGCCAATGTGCCGACGAGAGCCTCAGCGGCCTGCTGTGACGGGATCTCGTTCCTGACAGGGGTCCGCTGCCCCTGTGCGATGGCCTCGGCTAGACGTGAGGCACTCGCCTCCACCTCGTCTCGCCGCTCGGTCCACGCATCACGGATCGCCTCGAGTACCTGGCGGAACGACGCAAGGCCGTGGCGCGGCGCGCTCGGAAAGTAGGTACCTCCGAAGAATGGTCGTCCGTCCGGGGTCAGGAAGACGCTCATAGGCCATCCGCCGCTTCCGGTGAGCGACTGCACGGCGTCCATGTAGAGAGCGTCGATATCCGGGCGCTCCTCACGGTCGACCTTGATGCTCACGAATCCCGCATTGAGGGCCTCTGCCGTCCCTGTGTCCGTGAACGATTCCTGATGCATGACGTGGCACCAGTGGCACGCGGAATAGCCGACAGACAGGAAGATCGGCCGGTCGAACTGACGAGCTTGCGCCAATGCCTCACGACCCCAGGCGTACCAGTCGACAGGGTCGTGCGCGTGCTGGAGCAGGTACGGGCTGGTCTCGAGGTACAGCCGGTTACCTCGAGCTGCGACCTTGGCGTGCATCGAACCTCCCCGGCGCATGATACGGGCGGCGGCCGTTCGGAGCCCAGAGCGGAGGCGACCGTCGGTGCTACCGTCGGCGGATGCGATCGTCGGGACTCGCCGATGCCTGAGGGCACGTTGGCGTCGGTTTCGGGTGGGCTGCGGATCGCCGCTATCGTTCTGGCCGCAGGTGCGGATTCCGATTCGGCGGCAACAAGATGGTTGCCCTGCTGGAGGGACGCCCGGTTGTGCAACACGTCCTGGATACCCTGGCTGTGGTCCGTGCAGTGCCTACGGTCGTCGTCCTCGGCCCGGGTCGCCTTGCTCTGGATGGGATCTCATGGGGCGGCGCACAGCTGGTGACCAACCCACATCCCGAGCGCGGCCTGGCGGGTTCCATCCGGATCGGGCTCCAGACCTGCTGGAACGATCCATCGGTCGCTGGCGCGTGCATCCTGTTGGGCGACCAGCCACGGACCGCAGCCTCGACGCTGCTCGCGCTCGCCTCCTCGGTCCCGGACGCGATCGAGGAGGGCTCGATGGCGGTCCTGCCCGACTACGTGGATGGTGGCGGCATGAACCCCGTGCTGCTACTCCGGGCTGGCGCTGCACTGGTCGCCGAGCTGAGCGGCGACCAGGGCTTGGGCGCGGTCCTGGCGGGTCGGCAAATTCCCGTGCGTCGGGTTCGTGTGCCTGGATCGAATCCGGATATCGACACCCCGGACGACCTGGCAGCCATGGAGCGCGGGCAGCTAGGGGGTGGCTGATGCGGCGACGCTCGCCGCAGCACTCGATCGCGGGGATACCGATGCACTTGGCGCGGATGAAGGCGCAGGACTCAGGGAGCCCGCCGACGCCGTGGGGGACGGCGACGCACTTGGCACGCTGATGTCGGCGTCACCACAAGCCGACTGGTAGTCGGCGGTACAGATGAGCGCAGCCGTGTCGGGCCCGAACCCCTTGTCGGCCACGACGGACTCGGCCACGGACCGAGTCCCGGCGATCGAGCCATCCACGGTCACGACGACCGCCGTGAGCAGCAGGCTAGGGATCTCTGCAGTCCCGTTGTCGATGGGTGTGGTGGTGAGACCGCTGGGTAGTCCGCTGCCCGTCGCCAGGCCACAGGCCACGACTGCCGCGAGCTGCGCTTCCGCCGTTGCGGGCTCATAGGTGGTCAGTAGTTGCCGGTTCGATCAGGATCTGCTGGACGCCCGCGAGGGTGGCATGGCCGCCTGTGACCTGTTTGGCGGCGGGCTCGATGCTTGCCGCAGCCAGACCAGTGATGACACCCCCGGCGACCATATCGTCGCTGGTGATCACCGAGTCGAAACCGGTCTGGCCGAGTTCGGCGATCACGGCCGCGATGATCCGCTGGCCTTCGTCTGCCGTTGCTGCAGTGACGGCCTCCTGGTGCACCACGGTGGCATCCGTGGCCAGGCCGTCGAGCACCTTGGCAGCCCAAGGCGCACTGGACGGATCGCCGGCCGGGCCCGTGACGAGGACGACGCGGACACCGCCCGGGCGCGCCGATGGCTCGGGCGATGCTGCGGCCGCAGCTTCCGAATCCGACGTCAGCACAGCATCCGCCACCAGGGACCCGACTGCCGCCGGGTCATAGCCGATGTGATAGTCGGGCACGGCGCCCACGATCGGCGTGTCGTAGCCGATCACCTTGGCGCCTAGCGCCTGGGCGCTGGTCGTGATCGCAGCTCCCGTCGCGGCGTCGACTGGGTCCAGAACCAGGACCCTGGAGCCTCCTGCGAGTGCCTCCTGGGCCTGCCGGATCTGCGCAGCAGGGTCGCCACCTGCGTTCCGGGCGTCGAGCACGGCGTTCGGACAGACCTCGCTGAGCTTGTCACCGAAGGCCGGCTTGTCGGTGCTTTCCCAGCGCGGATCGCTCGTGTCGGGCAGTAGGAGGGCAACTGGCATCTTCGGCCCGGGGGCTGAGGACGGACCGGATGATGCCGACGGGGCATCCGGTGAGGCTGCGGCGCTCGGCGATGTCTCGGGTGCCGCCGACGACGGAGGCGATGGTGACTGCGCCGCGACCGCGCCCGGCCCTACGGTGACCGCAATCAATGCCGCCACGACGAGGGTGAGTTGGAGGATTCGCCGGCTGGGATCGATCACGCGGGAACCTCCTGCTGGTCAAGGGATCCGCGGCGCTCTGACTACTCGACGATCGGGAGCGTTCGCGGCAGTGCGGGAAGGGGAGCCGTGGAGAGGATACGAGGGTCGCACATCGTCCGCTGTGGAGCGCCACCGCGCCACTGCAACGGAGCGCGAGCAACGCTAGGTGGCCCTCGACAGGTCATCGGCGATGGCGGCGATGGAGTGAGCCAGCCGCTCCCGGATGTCGCACTCCCAGAGCTCGTGGACAGTCCAGTTGCGGGCCTCGAGTTCGACGCGCTTGCGCGCATCCCGTTCCTGGTTGAGTTCGAACTTGCGCAGCCAGAATTCGGGGTTGGACTTGGGCAACCCCGGCTGACAACGAGGGCAGTGATGCCAGTAACAGCCGTGCACGAAGATCGCCACGCGTCGCCCGGGGTAGGCCACATCCGGTCGCCCGGGCACACCCCGCCAGTTCAGGCGGTAACCCGGGAATCCCGCGTCTCGCAAGGCCAGACGCACGGCAAGCTCCGGACCCGTGTCTCGCGCTCGGTTCGCGCGCATGACGGCCCGGACTGCCGGGGACGACGGGGCCGGATTGGGGAGCTGGAGTCGTGCCACTCCCGACGAGTGTAGGACGACGCGGCGCTCCACGCCGACAGGCCATCGTTTGTTCAGTGGCCGCGCTCACCACGCACGTATGGCACGCCGAGCGACGCAGGCGCCCCGACGCGCCGCCGCCGGGCCGAGCGTGACCCGATGACCAGGACCAGGATGACCATGGCGTAGGGGAGCATGTTCAGGAAGAACGTGGACGGCTGGTAGGTGAAGAACGGATTGGGGATGCCGAAGAAGTCGGATGGCCCCTGGAGGTCGAGCGTCAGCCGCCGGATCACGGCGATGAGATAGGCACCGAACATCGCCCGACCCGGGCTCCACTGCGCGAAGATCACCAATCCCACCGCGATCCAGCCCAGCCCGGAGGTAGCCTGGTTGGCGAACCAGCCGGGCGTGACGGCCATGCTGATGGTGGCGCCAGCGAGCCCCGCCAGCGCCCCACCCAGGAGCGTGTACGCGTAGCGGGTGCGGTAGACATCGATGCCCAGTGCGTCCGCAGCCGACGGCTGCTCCCCGACGGCACGCAGATGGAGCCCGGGCCGGGTGTGGTCGATCCAGGCGTAGGCGATGGGCACCAGTAGGTAGCCCGCGTAGACCAGCACACTCTGGTCAGTGAAGAACACGGGACCGATGAACGGGATCGAGGACAGGACCGGGATGGTCAAGGTCGGCACCAGCGCGCTGGTCCGGGAGTTCGCGAGACCCTCGCCGAGCACCAGGGCAAGCGCCTGTGCCCAGAAACGTCAGGGCCAGCCCGGAGACGATCTGATCGGCCTGGAAGTGGATGCACACGATCGCGTGGAGCAGTGCCAGAAGGGCGCCGGCGGCCATCGCAAGCGCCAGGCCAAGCCACGGGTTACCGGTCTCGATGCCGATCTTGAAGCCCGTAAGGGCGCCGATGAACATCATCCCCTCGACACCCAGGTTGATGATCCCGGAGCGCTCCGTGAAGATCTCGCCGATCGCGGCGAACAGCAGGATCGTGCCTGTTGCCACGCCGGCCGCCAGGATGAGCTCGAAGTTCACCGACGCACGACCCTGATCCGGTTGCGCAGCAGGATGTCGCTGCCGATGACACAGAACAGCACGATGCCCTGGATCATCGCCGGGATGCCGGCGGGCTGGATCTGGCGGGCGGCGAGGGACAGGGCGCCGAACAGGATGGCCGCGATGACGACCCCGAACGGGTTGAACCGGGCGAGGTACGCGATGATCACCCCGGTGAAGCCGTAGCCCGACGAGATACCGTCCTGGAGTCGGTGCAATGAGCCACTGATCTCTGACATCCCCGCAAGCCCCGCCAGGCCACCCGACGCGAGCATCACGAGGATCACGTTGCGGCCGATGTTGATGCCTGCATATCGAGCGGCCCGGGGGTTGTCGCCGATGAGCCGGATCTCGTAGCCCTTGCGGGTGCGCTTGAGCAGGAACCAGACGAGGAATGCGCAGACCAGGGCGATGACGAACCCCAGGTGGACCGTGAGCCCTCCGAAGTCGGGGATGGCCTTCGAGAAGTCAGCCAGCCGTGGCAGCCACGACTCTCGGGGGAATGCCCTGGATTGCTGGAAACCGCCCTCGCTCCAGGGCCCGAAGACCCAGAATCGGATCCACTGGATGGCGATGTAGTTGAGCATCAGGGTGGTGATGATCTCGTTGACGTTGAAACGAGCCTTGAGCCAGCCGGCGACGCCACCCCAGAGCGCCCCTGCCACGAAGCCGGCGACCAGCATCACGGGCACCACCACGAAGGGCGAGGTGCCAGGCGGCAGGATGGGCACCAGGACGACGGCTGCCGCACCCCAGGCGCCCATGTTCAACTGCCCCTCGGCACCGATGTTCCACAGCCGCATCCGGAAGGCCAGGGCACACGCAAGACCTGTGAACACGAGTGGTGTCGCCTTGACCAGCGTGTCGGACACCCCGAACGTGCTGCCCAGGGACGACTGCGCGATGTGGGCGTAGACGAACACTGGGTCGCCGCCCATGATGCCGATGAGGAGCCCCGAGATGACCAAGGCGACCACGATGGCGCCCAACGTCGTCGCGAACGGCAGCCAGCGGGGTGTCTCGAGCCGGCGCTCCGTCCGCAGGCCGTACCTGATGAGCGGCCTTCGGGCTGCCGCGGTCACTCGTTGCCACCGGTCATGAGCAGACCCACAGCATGGACATCGGCGCTGGCCGCATCCAGCACGCCCATGATGCGGCCTTCATAGATCACCGCGACCCGGTCCGCCAGGGCGAGGATCTCGTCCAGGTCCTCGCTGATGAGCAGCACAGCCGCGCCAGCCTTGCGTCGCTCCAGCAACAGCCGATGGACGGTCTCCACGGCCCCGACGTCCAGGCCCCGGGTCGGCTGCGCGGCCACGATGATGCTGGGCATGGTCGAGATCTCACGCGCGAAGATGAGCCGCTGGAGATTGCCGCCCGACAGCAGACGCGCCCGGGTGTCGACGGTCGGCGCGGCGACCTGATATTCCTGCTTCAGCGCTTCGGCGCGGCTCCGGGCCACGGTGCTGTTGACGATCCAGCCGCGTGCGATGGGCGCCCGGCGGTAGCTCTTCATCATCAAGTTGTCTACGAGCGACAGGTCGGGCGCGCTACCCATGCCGGTGCGGTCCTCGGGGATGTGCGCCACGCCTGCGTCGATGGCCTGGAGGGGCGGTCGCCCCGCGAGCTCCTCGCCATGAACGGTCACTCGCCCGGTGCAGCCCCGAAGCCCGGTGATGACCTCAGCCAGTTCGGACTGGCCGTTGCCGGCCACTCCCGCGAGGCCCATGATCTCGCCGGATCGGACCTCCAGGGTCACGTCGTCCAGTGCCGGCAGACCACGCTCGTCGATGGCACTCACACCGGACAGCGACAGGACCACAGGCCCGGGGGTCGAGGGTGTCCGCTCGATCGTCTCGAGCACCTCCCGGCCGACCATCAGGCGGGCGAGCTCTGGTCGCGTCCGACCCGCGGCGCTGATGCCAGCCGCGGTGACCTTGCCCCTGCGCAGGATGGTGATCCGATCCGCGATCGCCAGCACCTCGTCCAGCTTGTGGCTGATGAACACCACCGATTCGCCGCGGGCGGTCATGTCCCGGAGCGTCCGGAACAGCTCCTCCGCTTCCTGCGGCGCGAGTACCGCGGTGGGCTCGTCCATGATGAGCACCTGCACGCCGCGGTAGAGCATCTTGATGATCTCCACCCGTTGCTGCTCACCGACAGACAGCTGCCACACCTTGGCCATCGGGTCGACCCGGAGGCCCGACCGCTCGGCCAGCTCCCGGATCTTCTGGGCATAGGACGGCAGGTGCAGCCGGAACCTGGGCTCGGACAGGCCCAGGAGGACGTTCTCGGTGACCGTCAGAGACGGCACCAGGGTGAAGTGCTGATGGATCATGCCCAGGCCGGCGGCGATGGCATCGCCCGGTGACCGGATGTCCATCGCCACGCCCTGGACCGTGATGGATCCCTCGTCCGGGCTGTACAGCCCGGACAGGATATTCATGAGGGTGCTCTTGCCGGCCCCGTTCTCGCCCAGCAGCGCGTGCACCTCGCCCTGCCGAAGCTGGAAATCCACGTGATCATTGGCGATCAGGCCTGGAAAGCGCTTCACGATGCCGCGCATGTCCACGGCGAGCGTCGTGCCTGTCACGACCGGTGCCCCTGATGCGGGAGGGGTCGGGCCGCGAGTCTCGGTTGCGTCCATTGGCGTCACATCCACGCTCCGCATCATGCCGGAACGAGAAAGCTCCCCGGACGCCGGCTGGCGACCGGGGAGCCATGGATAGTGGTGCTAGTTCGGGATCGCCCCGATGATGCCGTCGGCGAGCCAATGCATGCATACCGTGCATGGGTTGGCCTCCGCGCCTGGCGGGAACTGGTCGAGGTCCGCCTGGACCAAGCTGACGCCGTCAGCGAGGACCACGTTGCCGGCGTTGTCCTTGATGGGTCCCGTGAACACGTCGAAGCGGTCGAACGTACCGTCGAGCATGCTCTTGAGGGTGTCCCGCACTAACTGGAGGTCGGCCTCCGGCAGGTCGGCGGCACCGGGCTGGAGCTGCTGACCCTCCATGAAGCCGTACAGGCCCATGGCCCCCGACTTGGCGTCGAAGTACTCGAAGCCCGGCTTATAGGTGCCAGCCTTGACCGCTTCGGCGACCTTGGCGTATTCGGGTCCCCAGATCCAGTACGGTGCCGTGAGGCAGGAATCGAGCTTGCAGGAGCTGGGGTGGTCGTAGGTCACGGCCCACTTGCCCTTCTCCTGGGCCACGGTCGCGTTGGCGGGCGTGTCAGCGCCCGTGAATACCACCTGTGCGCCGCCATCGAACAGGGCAGCGGCACCGGCGCTCTCGAGGTTGGGGTCATGCCAGGTGCCGATCCAGTTGATGGCCATCTCGCATTCCGGACAGGTCTTCTTGGCGCCGAGCATGATCGCGTTGCCCAGCCGGATCTCCTCCGGGATGGGGAACGTGGCCATGTAGCCCAGCTTCGGGTTGCCATCGGCCTTGGCGCGGGACCCGGCGATCATCCCCGCGAGGTACTTCATGTCCTCGATGCCACCGAAGAAGTTGCCGAAGTTGGTGAAGTTGGACTTGTAGCCGGTCAAATGCAGGAAGGTCGTGCTCGGGAAGTCCTCGGCCACGGTCGCCATCGGGTCCATGTACCCGAACGACGTGCCGATGATGAGGTTGAACCCTTGTCGCGCCAGGTCTCGGAAGACCTGCTCGGACTCGGCGTTGTCGAGCACGTTCTCCAGGTAGGCCACATGCACATCGGGGACGTTCTCGCAGACGTACTGGAGACCCTCGTAGTGCGCTTGGCTCCAGCCACCGTCGTCATGGGGTCCAAGCAGGACCATCGCGACGTTGAACTTGCCGGCCTCGACCGTGGGGACCTGGACCGCTGTGGTGGCGCAGCCTGTGGCTGCCGCCGGTGCGCTGGGGGACTGTGCGGCGACGCCCGCCGCCGAGCCCGCCACGACGATCGCGGCCGCCGCCGTCAGTGTCGCGAGCCTTGCCCACCTGCTATCGATCATGCCTGTCGCTCCTCCTCTGGTGGCCGGACCTGGGTGCCCACGCACGCCACTGCTCCTCGGCGCGGCACGGAAGTGCCTACCGTACTCCGCCGACGACCTGATGGGTAGGTGGAGACGACGTACCGGTTGGTACCGACTCGGTTGCGGCCGTCCCGGGTCAGGCGGCCACGCTGGGTGAAGTGAGTACACCCCCAGGCCGGTATCGCGACCGCGGGCCCCGACCGACCGGAGCATCGGCCCGGTTTGTCCAGGAAGGCGAGACGCCGCTCGCGCCGCCGAAGTCGTTCCTCACGCTCAGCGTCGCGGTCACGCACGACCGCGGCCACGTCACCGCCGGCGACCGCCAGGGACACGAGGTACATGGTGCTCTTGGCGATTTCGACCCACACGTCGGTTTGACGTTCGGGGCCACGAGAGCCGCGGTCGATAACAGCGCCACACCCACGACCACGATAAGCCCACGTTCACGAACACCCGGATCTCGCGGGGGACCAGCACCCGTTTCGCGGGTGCCTCGGGGTGTTCCTGGGCAATGGCAGCAGCCTCCTTCCGGGGATGTCGATCATCAAGCCCCATCCGACTCGTCGCATCATCGTGGAACGGCGAGCGTGCCGCGGACAAGTGTCCCGACTGGTCGCGGATCGGGGGTTGTTGACGCGATGGGGGTCTAATCCCGATAATGGGGGTCAGGATTAACCGAGGCGTCATGCAGATGACCCGGCACGTCCCAGGAGTCTCATGACCGACACTCGCCAACTCGTCCAGGATCGGCGTGCCGAATACGCCTTCCATGATGACCTCATCTACCTCCACGAGGCGAAGCGCGGGCTGACGCGTGCCACCGTCGAAGAGATCAGCGCGATCAAGAATGAGCCCGACTGGATGCTCCAGTACCGGCTGCGTGCGTACGAGCACTTCCTCAAGCGCCCGATGCCTGCATGGACGGACGGTCTCGACCGTATCGACTTCGACAAGATCGTCTACTACCGGAAGCCTTCCGAGCGCGAAGAGAAGTCGTGGGACGACGTCCCCGACCAGATCAAGGACACGTTCGAACGGCTGGGTATCCCCGAGGCCGAACGCAAGTTCCTGTCGGGTGTCGGCGCCCAGTACGACTCGGAGGTGGTGTACCACTCCGTCAAGGAAGAGCTGACCAAGCTGGGCGTCGTGTTCATGGGCACCGACCAGGCCCTGGTGGAGTACCCGGACATCTTCCGCAAGCATTTCGGCACGGTCGTCCCCGCCGAGGACAACAAGTTCAGCGCCCTCAACGGCGCGGTCTGGTCGGGTGGCTCATTCGTGTATGTGCCGAAGGGCGTCGATGTGCCGCTGCCCCTTCAGGCCTACTTCCGCATCAACGGCGAGAACACCGGACAGTTCGAGCGCACCCTGATCGTGGTGGACGAAGGCGCCAGCGTCCACTACATCGAGGGCTGTACGGCGCCCATCTACGCCACCGAGTCGCTCCACGTGGCGGTGGTCGAGGTCGTGGCACTGGCCAGGTCCAAGGTCCGATACACGACCATCCAGAACTGGTCCAACGACGTCTACAACCTGGTGACCAAGCGCGCCCACGCGTACGAGGACTCCACTGTCGAGTGGATCGACGCCAACACGGGCTCGCGCAAGACGGTCAAGTACCCGTCGATCTACCTGCGCGGTCGGGGTGCCAGCGCGGACATCATCTCGGTCGCGGTCGCCGGCAAGGGTCAGCACCAGGACACCGGCGCCAAGGCCATTCACCTGGCGCCCGATACCCGCAGCCGCATCGTCAGCAAGTCCGTGTCCAAGGACGGTGGTCGGGCCAGCTACCGGGGCCAGGTCAAGGTGGCACCCGGCGCGACCAACGCCGTTGCCAGCGTCCGCTGCGACGCGCTCATGCTCGACGACCTGAGCCGCAGTGACACGTACCCGTACATCGACATCCAGGAAGATGACACCACGCTGTCCCACGAGGCCACCGTCGGCCGGATCTCCGCGGACCAGGTGTTCTACCTCATGAGCCGAGGGCTGACCGAGAACGAGGCCCAGAATCTCATCGTCCAGGGCTTCCTGGAGGTGTTCACCAAGGAGCTCCCGATGGAGTACGCCATCGAGTTCAACCGCCTTGTCAAGCTGGAGATGGAGGGGTCGCTCGGGTGAGCGTGGCCCCCCTGTCCCTTGGGTTCGTCTCTGAGGAGGCCGCGCGAGCGGCCTCCCTGCTTGCGGGGGAGCCTGACTGGCTGCTCGCGGAGCGCCTGGAGGCGGTCGCGCGCGTGGCAGTGCTACCGGCCGAGAACAATCAATTGTTCACCCCGTATCTCGATCTCCGCGCTGCCCGATTCGAGACCATCACCGTCACGGTTGCAGCGCGAGAGGTGGCCACTGAAGGTGTCCTGCCCGAGGGTGCCGCGGCACTCGTGAGCCTCGAAGGTGCCTCCGACGCCGCATGCGTCCTGGGCCCCGAGGCCACTGCCGCGGGCTTGGTGGTGGACACCCTTGCCAACGTGCTCCGCGAGCACCCGGGCCTGCTCGATGATGCCATCCGGGGTGGCGCCACACTACCTGCCGACGACTCGTTCGCACAGGTGCCGCGGGCGGTCTCCACGCTCGACCTCGTCATCCACGTCCCGGCGGGTGTCCAGCTGGCCGACCCGCTCGTGCTGCGCTGGCGGGCCGGGTCGCCGGGGACTGGCTCGGTCGGCCGGACGATCATCTCCCTCGGAGCGGGGGCCAGCGCGCGCCTGCTCGAGGAGCAGCTTGGTGACGCCGGTAGCCTGCGGACGATGACGCGGACCAGCGGCTATGGTGGAACACCACGGAGGTGCTCATCGGCGACGGCGCGTCGCTCGACGTCGCTGGCCTCCAGGACTTCGACCAGGACACCATCGCGGTCATCAATCGATTCGCGACCTTGGGCGAGGACGCCCACCTGCAGTGGGCGCTCGCGTCGGTCGGCGCGCAGCTGCACCGCAGTCGCATCGACAACCTGCTGGTGGGACGCGGTTCCTCGGTGCACCAGGTGGAGATCGGCTTCGGCAACGGCAGCCAGCTGTTCGACCTCACGTCGTATACGCGTCACATCGGCACCGACACGACCGGCGACCTGCTGAGCAAGGGCGTGTTCACGGATCGGGCGCGGGGCTACATCAAGGGGCTCATCGAGATCCGCCAGACAGCCACCGGCACTGACAGCTATCTCGGCGAGTTCGGGATGCTGCTCGCGAAGCGGGCGCGCTCGGTCACCATCCCCAGCCTCGAGATCGACCAGCCCAATGTGCGCAGGGCAGCCCACTCGAGCTCCGTGGGCCCCATCGACGAAGCGCAGATCTTCTACCTCGAGAGCCGGGGTGTCGACCGCGAGACCGCACGTCGGCTCATCGTGCTGGCCTTCCTTGAGCCCGTGGTCGCGCGTATCCCCCTGCCGGAGGCGCAGGATCGCCTTCGGGGCATCCTGGATGCCAAATGGCCGCGGCCGATGGAGTCGGGCCAGGCCGCCTGAGCCATCATGCAGTCGGCTGGCTGAGATACAGTGCACCGTGGGCTGCGCACCGCACCGCCCCGAGGCACTACGCTATGCACCAGGGCGCGCCCGGATGTCCGTGCGACCCGTGAGGGAGGATGGCGGCTATGGATCCATGGTTGCAAGCGGCGACGATCGGCGTGTTGGGCCTGTTGCTCGGACTCGGGTTCGTGTTCTACGGCTTTCGGCTGTTCCTGATCCTGCTCCCCATCTGGGGATTCTTCTTCGGGTTCCTGTTCGGTGCGGGCCTTGTCACGGCCCTGTTCAATGATGGCTTCCTCGCGACCGTGACCGGCTGGGTGGTCGGCTTCTTCGTGGGGCTCTTGTTCGCGGTGCTGTCGTACTTGTTCTACTGGTTCGCAGTGCTGTTCCTGGGCGCTTCGGTCGGGTATGCCGTGGGGCTGGGCCTCCTGGCCCTGCTGGGCAACGGCGGCGACAACCTCATTGGTCTCATCGTCGGACTCGTTGCCGCGGCCATCGGCGCCGGCATCGTGATGATCCTGCGGGTGCCGAAGTACCTCATCATCTTGCTGACGGCGATCGCTGGCTCGATCGCAGCAATCGCCGGCGTGGCATTGATCTTCCAGCAGATTTCGTGGGCCGAGCTATCCGCCGGCACCACCTCGGCATTCCAGGCGGTCAGGGACCTGGGCTGGTTGTGGGCGGGAGGGGTGGTCGTGCTGGCCGTTGTCGGCATCGTCTACCAGATACGCATGACCGCCCTGGACGAGGCGATCCTCATGGATTCGTATCGCAACCCCGGCTGGCCAGACAACACCGCCCCGATGCCCTGAGGGCGTGACCGCGTGACGCGTCGCCCGTGAGTCGGCGCGTCACCGTCGCGACCCTGGAGCAGGTGCCCGACGGCACCATGCTCATGGTCCAGGTGGACGGTACGGACATACTTATCGTCCGCCGGGACGGCCTTCACGCGCTCCAGGGGATCTGCTCCCACGAGTACTTCGAGCTGGACAAGGGTTTCCTGACCGGCGACTCGGTGACGTGCGCGTTGCACCTGTCCCGCTTCGATCTGGCCAGCGGCGAGGCACTCGACCCACCCGCGGTGTTGCCGCTGATGCGCTGGCCCGTGTCGGTCGAGGACGGGGACATCGTGATCGAGCTGCCCGATGGCCCCATTGTCATCAACGAATAGGCGCGACGGCGTCCGAAGCCGGCCCCGGCGGCGCTCTCTGAAGACTTCTGACGCGCCCAGGGGATCATCGGCGGAGGAGAACGCCGCGACCCTCCCGTTCGGCCGCGGCCAGGATGGCGTCCCCGAACACAACGTCCGCCAAGCCCACGCCCAAGTGGGTTACCACGATCCGGCCACCGGTGGATGGCGTATCCAGATGCTCACCAATGATGCCGTCGGGGTCGGGATATCCAAGGAAGACACCCGCCGTCCGGTTGGACAGGAACTGCCCGGTCTCATCGACCAGAAACAACCTCGCCTCGCGGGCCACGGTCGCCGGCAGGCACATGTCGTAGTCCACCGTGACCACGAGGCGAGCGGTCGCGAACGCATCCTGGGGAACGAGCTGGCGCTCGGCCCCGAAGGAGACCATCGTGACCACCACGTCCGCGCCGCTGATGGCATCTGCCGCGGTGGGTCTTGTCGCGACTTCGCCGAACCAGCCACCATCCCGCGCGTTCGCCGCCAGACGCAGGGCAAGGTCGGCCTCACGGTCATGGATCCGGAGGATGCAGCCCGGCAGGACGGCCGCGAGCATCGCCACGTGGCTCTGTCCCTGGACACCTGCGCCGACGAGGGCCACCGAGAGCGGACGGGCAGGTTCGGTGGGCGCCCAGTGGCGGATGGCGAGGCCGCTCACGGCCGCCGTCCGCACGGCGGTAATGCCACCGGCGTCGAGGATCGCCCGTGGCTCGCCCGTGGAAGCATCGCTGAGCAGTAACGTGGCATGGATGGCCGGGACATCCAGGGTCCGATTCGCCGGGAACCCGGTCACCCATTTGATACCCAGGAGGTCGCCCGTGGTGTCGGGACCCGGCCCGCCCAGCCATGCCGGCATGGCGTGAGCGAAGGATGCATCCGGGCGCGGATGCACCCCGATCTTGGCCGGCAGGTCCGCATCGCGGGCGATAGCCCGAAGGGTCCGTTCTGCGAGCCAGAGTTGCTCCGGAACTGCCGGCATCGATGCGGCGACATCCGCCGCGGACAGGTATCGGACGCTGCTGACGCTCACGGGTACAGAGTACGACCAGGATCATGCGCGGCCGCGTTGTGCTACGTTGCGACGGCGGGTAGCCGGACCGAGCTCATGAGAGGCGTGATCGGGCCATCACCTGGACCACCATCGTGCTCGTGGGTGCCATGATCCCACTCTCGACGGCGATGATCGAGACCGGTGCCCGTGCTGATGTCTGTGACGGTGGCCGCCGCGGCCTCCTTCCTGACTCCGGTCGCGACGCCGCTGAACCTGATGGGCCTTCTGATCGTGGTGGCGCACCTGCCCGTACCATGGCCATATGCGCCGTGTCCAGGATGACGCCACCATCGAGCAGCGATTGCTGGACTTGGGCGCTCGTGTCGGGACTTGGGCCAACGGTCCGGGCGAGACATACCCCGAGCATCGGCACGACTACGACAAGGTGTTGGTGACGACTGTGGGCACCATCACCTTGATGCTGCCGGAGGTCGGCGACCGGTTGGAACTGTCTGCCGGAGACAGACTTGACCTGCCTGCAGGTACGAGCCACGCCGCCATCGTCGGCGGCATGGGTGTGCGCTGCCTCGAGGCACATCTGCCGCCCGGGCGATTGGGAAGTCATCCTCGACGTGTGGCGGACTGGGCCTCCGACGTCATCCGTGGGACAGTCCCACCGGCCGAAACCGCCGACGACGCCGGAGCGTAGGCAGGGATGACGAACAGCGTGGCGGGGATCCGGACGCGGACCTGATGGCGTCTCTGCAGCATGGAGACGCGTCGGCCCTTGCCGAACTGTATGACCGCTACGCTGATGTCATCTATCGCACCGCATATCGGCGACTCGGGGATCGACAACTGGCGGAAGAGGTCGTGCAGGACACCTGGCTCACGCTCTGGACTCGCGCCGGGCAGTTCGACCCGGCGATGGGTACGTTGGTGGGCTGGCTGTCCACCATCGCTCGCAACCGGGCGGTGGATAGGCTCCGGGCGCTGGCGCGACGGCCAGGCGCCCTGCCACTGAGCGCGGTGTTCGCGAGTGGCGCGGACGAGGACCGCGCGCTCGCCAGCGGTCAGGTGCTCCTCGCCGAGGACCGTGCGAGCAACCCCCAAGCGGTACTCGACGAGTTGGTCCTCCGGGATGCGATGATCCAGGCGCTGGCGACCATCCCACCTGACGAGCGCCAGGTCCTGGAACTCGCCTACTACGCGGACCTCACGCAGACCGAGATCGCCCATCGACTTGGCTGGCCGGTGGGCACCGTGAAGACACGCACGCGGCGGGCCCTGCTGCGGCTCAGGTCGGTGCTCTCCGGTCTCCTGGGTCCAGAACTGGCTCTGACGATGCCCGAGGAATCGGTCCTGGCGGCCATGGCTGAGGTGCCCGATGGACCACGCTGAGGCGATGGACCGGATGGCCGAAGCAGTCGCCGGTGCGGGAGGCCTGACGGCGCTAGTCGCCGCCGAGTCACCGGAAGCCGTTGCCTTGCGAGAGCACGTCCGGGGATGCGATCCCTGTTCGGCGGAGTGGCGGGCATGGTCGGTGATGTCCCTTGGACTGGCCGCGGCTGCGCCGGATGACATGAGGCTGCGACCCGGGGCGCGGGATGCCATCCTGGGTGCGGTCATGGCACACCGTCCGGATCCGGCAGCCCCTGGCCTGACATTCCCGGCCGGCGGCAGTGCCGTCGCTCCAGGACCGACCATCGAACCTGCATCGGGCGCCCCGGAGGCTACGGCATCGCCAACCGTTCGGCCTGCGATCGTACCCGGTGGCCGGTCGAGTCGGATGGGTGGCATGTCGTCGGCAGCGAGTCGCGCTGCCCGTCGCGACCCAACGGGCGGGTCCGGGGCAACGTGGTTCCGATGGCTTGCGTTGGGGGCCGCAGCGGCCGTTCTCATATTCGTCGCGGGGGCCGCCTTCGGACGTCCCCTTGGACTGGGCGGTGGTGGCGCCGAACCTTCCAGGTATGGCGAGACACGCCGGGCCCTTGTAGTCGCCGCCGGGATCCTTCAGGGCCAGGGTTACAACCTTGCCCAACTCCAGACGCCTGAGGGAGCTCCGGGCGGGTTCGTGGCCGTCTCGCCTGGCTCGGGAGATCTGGTCGTGGTCTCGGAGGCCCTCGCTCCACCGCCCGAGGGGGCGCGATACGCGTGTCTGGTCGTGCGGGACGGGGAGGCCAAGCAGGTGGGCTACATGAGGTTCGACGGTAGCCTCGCCTTCTGGGCGGGTCCCGTCACCGATCCGGTCGATGTTGGCCTCAGCGGCGATGTCTTCCAGGTCCAACTGGATACACCGGGCTCAGCGCCGGCCCTGACAGGCACGTTCTAGATCCCGCGGCCCGAGCGCACTATTGCGTGGGGGGCTCCTGAGCGGCAGCTGCCACCTGCGACCCGAGGGTCGGGCGCCCACCGGACGACTCGAGGTAGTCGTGGTGCAGCTCGAGGACCTCGACTGCCAGCGGTTGGGGGCAGATTCCGCCGCGTGACTCGATGGTACCCGCGATCCAGTATCCCTCCTGGTCCCGCCCATCGACATCGATATCGTCTTCGGCGAGTGGGAGCCGGGCGAGTGCCAGCCACATGAGCGCGAGGCCGATGGCGAGTCCAACCAGGACAAGCCACCACGCGTAGCCGTCATTCATCGGTCGCAGGATAGGCTGATCATGGCTTCTGTGGCACGCTCCCGCGGTGTGGCCCGCCGTTGTCCAGATCACGCCGCCATCGACCATCGTCCTGGGTCCGCTGCCGATAGGCCTCTATGGGCTGGGCTATGTCGTGGCCATCGTGGTCATGCTGTGGGTGAGCCAAGGCGAGGCGCGCCGTCGTGGGTTCGATCCGGCCCTGGTCACGAGCGCCGTCATTCCCGTAGCCGTCTGCGCGATCATCGGTGCCCGGCTGTATCACGTCATCGACCAGTGGCTGTACTACCGCGACCACCTCATGGCTATCGTCCTGCCGCCATACAGTGGGCTGGGGTTGTACGGCGGCATCGCTGGGGCGATCGTGGGCATCGCCTGGCACTGCAGGCGGCACAGCATCTCCGTCTGGTCGGCGCTGGACGTGGTGGTGCCGGGCACGCTGTTCGCGCAGGCCATCGCACGCTGGGGCAACTTCTTCAACCAGGAACTCTATGGCCCGCCGACGACCCTGCCGTGGGGCATCGTCATCGACTGCGAACACCGTGTCATGCAGTACCCATGCGGGTCGTATCCCGTCGCGACCACGGGTTTCCATCCCCTGTTCCTGTACGAGAGCATCTGGGACGCCCTGGGTGGGTTCCTGGCGCTCTGGCTGTCTCATCGGCGCCTCGATCGGCTGCGCGCCGGGGACCTGGCGAGCTTCTGGATGATCTGGTATGGCGGGGGCAGGCTGGTGCTCGAGTCGATGCGCGAGGGCTGGGACTGGACCCTGCTGGGCATCCCCACGGCCATGCTCATCGGCGCAGCCCTTGTCGTGATCGGTGTCATCAGCATCCTTCGACGACATGCACGCGAATTGGTCGCCGCATGAGCGTTGTTGCCGACGGACCTGTGGTGCTTCGCGCCCGGACTACCGCCTCTCCCGGGGCTACCGACTCTCCCGGGGCTACCGCCTCTGGGGGAAGAATGCGATCAGCTGCACCGGACCAGGGTGCAGAGCGCCCTTGCCGTTCAGGACCAGGAAGTCTGTGAGGCCGTTGCGGTCGTAGTCGATGGACATGACCGACTCCGCGGAGCCACTTGAGGCCTGCGGCAGGTTCATATGACCAAATCCGGCCCCATCGCCCCGATTGAGGAGCATCCGGTCTCCGCGCTGCTTCGCCCGGGTGCCCTGGACCACATACAGGTCGAGATCGCCATCGCCGTCAACATCGCCGGTAGCCACCGCGACCCCATTCCGAAGCGGACGGGTGTAGCCCAGTACATACCGGTCCCCTCGTCGGAAATGGATCCGGAGTTCGTAGGGATCAACCTCCACGATGTCAGGTCGATGGTCGCCATTCATGTCGGCAACGATGGCGTCGACCGCCTGTCGCTTCGCGATGCCCGACGTCCGAGTGACGTCAACGAGGCGACCCTTGACGTTGCGCAGCACGCGTATCCCGTATGTTTCCGGACGGTCCATCGCCCGTTGACACAGGACGATGTCCTGCCAGCCGTCCTGGTCGAGGTCCGCGGTACGCAGGCAGTCAGCACCACCTGAGGCATCGAAGCCTGATACCGATCGGCCGACATAGCCCTTGCCCTGGGGGTTCGACAGCACCCGGTCGATCGACGGCAGTCCATCAGTGCGAGCAGGCCTGTCGGCAAGGAACAGGTCCGCGTATCGGTCATGATCCAGGTCGAACATGACCGCGAGGCGGC
This sequence comes from uncultured Chloroflexia bacterium, assembly GCA_963760625.1. Lineage (GTDB taxonomy): Bacteria > Chloroflexota > Limnocylindria > Limnocylindrales > CSP1-4 > JAFMJV01. The sequence goes on along the minus strand of CAVXDU010000009.1, from coordinate 576,008 downwards.
CCCGCCCAAATGGGTCGGTCGCATGCAATCGGATCGCCTGGTCCTGGTATGTGCCGCCCGGTCCCTGGATGTAGAGCTCGTTGCCCTTGAAGCCTGCGCCGTGGAATGCGCCGTTGGCACAGTACAGGTCGGACAGGCCGTCGCCGTTGGCATCGCCCGCGGTGCAGCCGTGCCGGTCGCGCCGCGGGATCGAGACTCCCGGAGCATCCCTGAACCCGTCGTGGTCGTTCAGCACTAGCCAGCCTGGGTTCGAGTGCCGACCGATGAACAGGTCGAGCCAGCCGTCATCGTCGAAGTCGGCGCGGACGGCTCCATATGTCGTGGTGGACTTTTCGAGCCCCGCAGCGCGGGTGACGTCGCGGGCCACCACCGGGACCCCGGGCGCCACCCTGCGGACGCGTGCTCGAGCCGACCTGGTGCGAGGCCCGGCCGAGGGCTTGGGGGCCGAGGCTGTCGGCATGGGCGTCGCGTCCGGAACGGCCGTCGCATCCGCCGTTGGGTCGGCCGCTGGATCCGCCGTGGGGTCGGCCGTCGGGTCAGCCGTGGGGTCGGCCGTCGGGTCAGCCGTCGGGTCGGCCGCTGGATCCGCCGTCGGGTCGGCCGCCACGATGCCTGTCGCCCCCTGGTCCTCGGGGCACAGCTCCGCAGCCAGCGAACGTGCCCCATTCGCACCAACGACCCAGGCCGTGCCATCGGATCGGGTGGCAAGGTCACGCAATTCAGTGCCGCCACTCATCTCGGGTGTGTCCATCACGGACCAGTGGTCACCCACCCAGCGGGCCGCGAGCCCGCGCCAACTATCGGAGGGCGCATCCCACCGGGTACCCACGACCACGGGCTTGCCGTCGGTGCCGATCTGCACCCCTCGTAGCACGGCCACGCTGGAGCGGACGCTTGGGAATCCGATCAAGCGCCATCGGCGACCGTCCCAATGCTGGACGCTCGGTCGATAGACACCGCCGACCACTCGATATCCCACGGCCCAGACGTTGCGTGACGATACGATTGCGACCGACGTGAGGGCCCCCTCGGACCCCGATATCTGAGGGCGTCCGGTCGTCCAGCGGCGTCCATCCCAATGCGCCAGATAGGGCTGTGGCGTGCCCCGATCGGCTAGCCAGCCGACCCCCCAGGCGTCGTGACTCGAGCGGGCGTCGATATCCAGCAGCACGCCCGTCGCGGCGGACGGGATGGCCGGGCTCGATTCCCGCCAGTGGGTGCCGACGCGGCGTATGGCGACCGGTGCCTGGCCGGACTCCGCGATCTTGTAGCCCACGGCCCATGTGACCGTGTCGGTCAACGCACGAACGCTCAGCAGGGCGCCGCCACGCTTGCCAAGGGGGCCCAGTGGCGAGACGATCCATCGGGCCCCGTCCCAGCGCATCAGCATCGGGAAGTAGCGCGAGGACTTGGCTCGATATCCGGCCGCCCACATGCGACCACTTGGTGACCTGTCGAGCCCGAACAGGGCCCGTTCAGCGGGCGACGGAGCGATGGCCATGCTGACCCATGAACTGCCATCCCATCGAACGGCAAGTGGGTATCGCGGATCCTCCGACTCCGTGGTCAGACCGATGGCCCATGCCGATGAGCCATCGGACACCACGGAGGCCAGGATCGAACGGGCGTAGCTGGTGTCGGGCTCGCTCCAGCCACCCGCACAGGGCGCATCCGGTCCGATCGCTGCGTCTGCGTGCTCCATCCCCGACGCGACGTTCACCCCTGCGGGTCCCAGCGTGCGCGTCGATGCCTCTGGCGGAAGGCCGGAGGTCAGGGGCAGGAGCGCGCCAAGCACGGCGCCTAGCCAGGCGAGCAGCAGGGACATAGCCACCCACGATACCCTGATCACACGACACGGACGTTCGGCGGGGTCGCTCGTGACGCAGTCGTCGGCTTCCCTGCCCCACCCGGCCGGGCGCGTGGCACGCCTATACTCGCCGGCGCCGATGGAGTATGCCGATTTCGATCCTGGGGCTGGTGGGCGATACGCCGCTGGTACGCCTTTCGCGGGTGACCCGCGAGATGGGCCCGCTCGAGCGTCAGCCAGTGATGCTCGCCAAGCTCGAGATGCTGAATCCCGGTGGCTCCGTCAAGGACCGGATCGGCTTGCCCATGATCGAGGCCGCGGAACGGGCGGGCCTGCTGCAGCCGGGCGGCACCATCATCGAACCGACGAGTGGCAACACCGGACACGGGCTGGTCATCGCGGCGGCGCTCAAGGGCTATCGATGCATATTCGTGATGGCCGACAAGCAGTCGAAGGAGAAGCAGGACCTGCTGCGGGCATATGGCGCCGAGGTGGTGCTCTGCCCCACGAACGTGCCGCCCGAGTCCCCCGAGAGCTACTACTCCGTCGCGCGTCGCCTGACGCGCGACATCCCCGGCGCCTTCCAGCCCGACCAGTATCACAACATGCACAACCCGGCGGCCCACGAGCTGACGACCGGCCCTGAGATCTGGCGGCAGACGGACGGACGCGTCACGCACGTGGTCATAGCCGCGGGTACGGGCGGCACGATCAGCGGCGTTGGCCACTTTCTCAAGTCGCAGCGCCCTGACGTCCAGGTCATCGGCGCGGATCCGGAGGGCAGCGTACTGTCTGGTGACACGCCTCGGCCATACCTGACCGAAGGCGTTGGCGAGGACTTCTTCCCGGGCACGTTCGACCCGGCCGTCGTCGACCGATGGGTCCGGGTGTCTGATGCGGATGCATTCGCGGCCGCCCGTCGCATCACGCGTGAAGAGGGGATCCTGGCCGGAGAGTCCTGCGGTACGGCCCTCGTGGCGGCTCTGACCGTGGGTCGGGAGCTCACCGAGCAGGACGCCGGCGCAGATGCCGTGGTCGTGGTGCTCTTCGCGGATGGCGGTCGCTCGTATCTGTCCAAGCTGTTCGACGACGAATGGATGCGCAAGAACGGCCTCGTCGGCAGCGGTGCGGGCCGGGAACGCGTGCGCGCCGTCCTGACCGACCGTCATCACGGACCCGAGCTGCCACCGGTAGTGCTCGCCCGCACCACAGACCTCGTGGCACACGCGATCGAGACGCTCCAGCGTTGGGGCATCAGCCAGATGCCGGTCACCGAGCGCGACGACGACGCCATCGAGGGCATCGTTGGCTCGGTGGATGAGAAAGGACTGCTGGAGCGCGTCTTCCGGGATCCGACCACCGTCGGCCGGACCGTGGGTGAGCTGATGGAGCGACCCCTGCCGACCATCGACCTCGCCGCAACCCTCGACGACGCATTCGATGCCCTGTCCAGCGGCGCCGATGCGCTCGTGGCGGTCCAGGACGGGCGGCCCGCCGGCGTGGTCACCAAGTTGGACTTGCTGGAGCACCTCGCACACATCGGTCGGTCCGGCGGCTGACCACTGGGGTGTCGGTGGTGTAGCATCCTCACAACGCCCTCGGTCGCAACCAACTCGCAACAAAAGCGACCAAGGCACACGTATCCTCGGACTGCGGAAGCCGACTCCGACACCATCTGGCGCGGGTGTCCCACGCGCGGCCGGTCCGGCGCTCAGGCACGACTCTGATCATCGTGCCTGCTGGAGGCCGCCGATGACCGCGACGCACATCACAGCCCCGCCCCGGCCGCTCTCCCAGTTCGGTCGTGTGCGCCACGAAAACCTGTCCGTGCCTGAGCTGTACGAGCACGCGATCCGAGCGTCGGAGGGCCTCATCTCGAACGGTGGTCCGCTGCTGGTGCACACGGGCCAACACACCGGGAGATCGCCCCAGGACAAGTACCTGGTGGATGCGGGAGATGCTCACGAGGGTGTGTGGTGGGGTGGCTTCAACCGACCGATCAGCGAGGAGCGCTACGAGGCCGTTCGCCGGCGGATGGTCGACCACCTCGCTTCCCGCGAGGTGTACGTGCGCGATTGCTACGTCGGGGCGCACCCGCGGTGGCGCCGGTCGGTCCGGGCGTATACCGAGACGGCATGGGCCAGCATCTTCTGCAGCAACCTGTTCCGGGTGCCGCCTGCCAAGGACCTTGCCAGCTTCCTGCCCGACTTCACCATCGTGGACGCCCCGAGCTTCCGAGCGGATCCGGAGCGGGATGGCGTTCGCAGCGAAACGGTGATCCTGGTCCACCTCGGTCGACAGGAGATCCTCATCGGCGGCACGGAATACGCGGGGGAGATCAAGAAGGGCGCGTTCGGCATCCTCAACTATCGTTTGCCCCATGAGGGGGTGTTGCCGATGCACTCCTCCGTCAACGTCGGTGCGACCGGGGACGTCGCCATCTTCTTCGGGCTGTCGGGCACCGGCAAGACCACCCTGTCGGCAGATCCGGAGCGGACCCTTGTCGGCGATGACGAGCACGGCTGGGGCCCTGAGGGAGTTTTCAACTTCGAGGGTGGCTGCTACGCCAAGACCATCCGGTTGTCCCACATCTACGAGCCCGACATCTATTCCACGACGCAGCGCTTCGGGACCATCCTCGAGAACGTCGCAATCGACCCCGCGAACCGGGTGCTGGACCTCGACTCCGAACAGCTCACCGAGAATACGAGGGCCGCTTTCCCGCTCGACTTCATCAGCAACAGTTCGAGCACGGGGCTGGCCGGGCAGCCATCGAATGTCATCTTCCTGACTGCTGATGCGTTCGGGGTGCTGCCACCGATCGCCCGTCTGACGCGTGACCAGGCGCTCTATCACTTCATCAGCGGCTACACGGCAAAGCTGGCAGGTACCGAAGTCGGGGTCCGCGAACCCACGGCAACCTTCTCGACCTGCTTCGGCGCACCATTCATGCCTCGTCACCCGGCGGTCTATGCCCGCATGCTGGGGGAGCGACTCGACCGGCACCAGGTGCCGGTGTGGATGGTCAATACCGGGTGGACGGGTGGTCCGTTCGGGGTCGGCCGGCGCATGGACATCCAGCAGACCCGGGACATGGTCCGGGCAGCCCTCGACGGATCGCTCGATGGCGTGTCCACCGTGACCGATCCGGTGTTCGGGCTGGAGGTACCGGTCGGTGTGCCGGGTGTGCCATCCGAGGTCCTGACGCCTCGCGCGACGTGGGCAGATGGTGATGCCTACGACTCGCAGGCGCGGCACCTGGCAGGCATGTTCGCAGACAACTTCCTTCGGTTCGCCGACCGTGTCACGAGTGCGGTTGCCGAGGCCGGCCCGCGGGTCGACTGAGCGGAGCCCTGTGCTATCGTCCCGCTCGCATCGGCAGGCGCGGCGTCAGCAATGGACGCACGCCGACCGGGATCGCCCACGTAACTCGGGTCCGTGCTGGTCGGTCCGCTCGCGACGAAGGGGGGTTGGGAGCATTGCGGTCGCCGCATGACACGGGCATGGTGGGTGCCGGCCAACGGCCTTGGCTGCCGCGGCTCCCCATCCCTGCCAGCCTGCAGGCGCGGCTGCAGGCATGGGCCGCCACCGACGCCCTGGCGCATGGCATCTTTGGTGTCCGGGTAGAGATCACCTCGTCCGTTGTTTCCGAGGACGGTGCCAGCGTCGCCCTGGGGTTTCGAGTACTGGTGTTCGAACCATTCCCGGGGCGCGGGCCCTTTCCAGACTCCGACGCACAGGTACTCGTGGGCGATGCTGCGTTCGGAGTCGAGGAGCTCGGTTGGGTGACGGCACAGGGATCACGTCATGAGTTCGGCCTGCGGGCCACGGTGCCCCTGGCGAAGCTCGACGATGGTGTCTATCCCGTCCGCCTGCGGTTGACGGTCGCCGGCACCTGCCTGACGTTGCGCACATGGCCGAGCGACGGCATCCTCCGTGGCGGACGACGGCGTGGCGCGCTCGACCGGTGGGTCCAGGTTCGGTCTGGCAGGAACGGCGTCGTTCTCACCACGCAGACGTCGGCGGGCGCCCTACCTCGCGCCCGCTGGGTAGCCCGTCAGATGATGGCTGACGTGGCTTTCGCTGCACGACCCCGTGCGCTGCGCCAGGTGGCCGTGGACCTGGTGCGTCAGTGGCGGGAACGCGGTGTGTGGGCCGACCGGATCCTGCGGCTGGCGACACTCCCGCTCCGCGCCGGCGGGCCCATCTGGCTGATCGGCGAGCGGACCGACACAGCCCAGGACAACGGACGAGCGTTCTTCCAGCACGTGCGCACCAGGTATCCCAAGCGCCGCGCGTACTACGTCATCAAGCGCGATGCTCCGAACGCGGTCAACGTGCTGCGGTATGGAAATGTTGTCTGGCACGACAGCCTGCGACACCGCATCCTCGCACTCCAGGCGGATGCGCTCATTGCCAGCCACAGTATCGACCGATACCTGCTGCCCAGGGCATGGGCGACCAAGGAGTATCGGGCGCATCTCGCCTGGCGCATCGGTAGCAAACGCATATACCTCAAGCACGGTGTGCTGGGCGTCAGGACCCTTGCCTTCGAGCTGAGCAAGCAAGGTCTGGACATCGTGGTCGCCTCTGGCAAGCCGGAGGCCGACTACATGCGGGGAATCCTGGGCTACGACCGTCAGATCAAGCAGACCGGCTTGCCACGTTACGACCTGTTGGTGCCTCGTCCGCCGGAACGGGTGATCGTGCTCATGCCCACATGGCGCCAATACCTCGTCCCGCCGCGTGGCGCAACCGATGCCCCGGACACCTTCACCGGCTCCAACTACGAGCGGTTCTTCCGCGAGCTGCTGGCGCATCCGCGATTGCACGCCGCGCTCGAGCGCCACGACTACACGCTCGAGTTCTATCCCCACTACAACATCGACCCCTACTACCGGGGTGCCCAGTCGCCGCACCCTCGGATCCGCACCTCTTCGTTTCGCGACAGGGAGGTCAAGGACGCACTCATCGACTGTTCCCTATTCATCACCGACTGGTCATCGGTGGTGTTCGACGCCGCATACCTGGGCCGGGCGATCATCCACGCCCCCTTCGACGAGGAGGAATACCTCTGGGGTCACTACGGCGAGGGCTGGTTCGATGTCGATGTTCTGGGTTTCGGTCCCGTGGCACGGGACGTTGGTTCCCTCGTCGGATACATCGAGCGGTATCTCGCGAACGGGTGCGCTCGCGAGCCCGAGTACACGGCACGAGTGCGGGAGGTCTTCGTGCATACCGACCAGGGAAACTCGGAGCGGGTCGTCCAGGAGATCGACCGACTGTGACGCGCGAGGTGACGCCCAGCCTCGACCGCTAGGAGGCGAACGAGAGTAGCGCCGATAGGGCGAACCCAAAGGCGGTCGCGAGACCCACGGCACGCCCACCCTTGCTGAATGCTTCGGGCATCATCGACTCCGCGAGCATCGCGATGATGGCGCCGGCTGCGAAGGTCTGGACGCCACCCACGATGTCAGGGGGAGCGCCGGCGAGCAGGCCGTACCCGATGGCGGAGGCGATGCCACTCGCGACCATCACTCCGAGCCAGAGCAGCAGGATGCGGCCGCGCGAGATGCCCCCCCGACGGAGTTCCGCAGACGCACCCAGCGACTCAGGAACGTTGGACACGAAGACTGCCGCCAGGAGCGGCACGCTCACGCTGGTTCCACCGATCAGCGACAGACCCAACACCACAGACTCCGGGATGCCATCGAGCACGGCACCGAGGACGATCTCGCCGCCCTCACTGCTGCCGGTCGAGCCTCCGCGACGGTCCAGCGCGAGGCTGCCGACGAAGAATACGAGCGCCCCGAGCGCGAACCCGAGGGCCACCGCCGGCGACCCGAGCCCCCGGACGAGCGCATCCTCGACCAATTCGTACGCTACCGCGCTCATGAGCACACCAGCCCCGAATGCCAGGACGAGACCCAGGACCCGGTCGCTGACTGGTCTCAGAAAAGCAAGCAGGGAGCCCAGGACGAGCGAGGAAGCTGCGGTGGCTCCCCAGAACGCGGCTTCCAACATCGTGGCTGGATGGTACTTGGCGGTGTGTCGAGGAAGCACCGCGTCCGCCACTTGGGGAGGTTAGGCGCGAAGCGTCCGACCTGGGGCGTGCCACTCACGCTGGTCGTCGACCGATGTGCAGGGTCACGATACCGAGGGTCATCGACGACCAACGGATGTCAACGAGGCCGACATCGCGCATGATGTCCCCGATCCGGCTCGGGTCGGGGTAGTCCTGGGTGCTCGCGACGAGGTACGAATAGGCGGCCTTCTGGCCCGCTGCCCGTCCGATGAGGGGCACCACCCGGTCGAACCACGTCTGGGCGAGGCGAGCCACCACGCTGTCAGGTCGCGCGACTTCGAGACAGACGACCCTCCCGCCGGGCTTGACGGCACGGTGCATCTCCGCGAAACCCCGGCGATAGTCGGCCAGGTTGCGCATCCCGAACGCGATGGTCGCAGCATCGAAGCTGCCGTCCGGCACAGGTAACGCGAGCGCATCGCCGGTCGTGAAGGTCAGTCCCACCCGATTCGCGTTGCGCTTGCGAGCGACTGCCAGCATCCCCTCGGCGAAGTCGATGCCCTCGACCTCTCCCCTCGGCTGCACCGCACGCCACATCTCTGCAGCGACCTTGCCGGTACCGGTCGCGACATCGAGGGCGCGCATGCCCGGGCGCAGGCCGGCAGCCTGGACGGCTCGACGTCGCCAACGCGGCTCCTGGAAGCCACTGATGACCGTGTTCAAGGGGTCGTAGACAACACTGATGGTGTCGAACATGTCGCGTATCCGGTCTGGAGACACACGATTGCCTTGAGTCACGGGGCATCTCCTGGCGAACGAGCGTCAAGCACGGGGTCGTTGGTGCGTTGGTCGAAGGCCAGGATGGCCTCCGCGATGATCGACGACTGGCTGATGGGTCCGCCGTGACCCAGTGTCGGGAAACGCTCCGTTCTGAGTCCTGGTATCCGCGCCGCGAGGGCGACAGCGATCGACTCGTATGGTCCCCGGCTCCGGCCACCCAGTCCCACCACCACGGGTGTCTGGATGTTGCCGAGGCGGTCCGGTTCCAATCCGACCAGGGCCGCATCCGCCACGGCCGAGCGTCCTTCACGCTCGAACCCAGCCCGCACCTCGGGCGGCAGACGCTGGACGACCCCGGATCCGCTCACGGACCCGAGGAAGGCGAGGGACGCGGCACCGAGGCCTCTATCTCGCGCGATGGACGCGATGCGGTCGCCAAGCAGGGCTGCGTCCGAGGCCTCGTCCGGTAGGACGGCCAGATAGGGTGGCTCGAACGACCACAGTCCGTCGAACCGTGCCGGGTATCGCGCGATCAGCTCCAGGCCGATGCATCCACCATAGGAGTGTCCGAACACGAGGGCACCATTGCCAGGAGCAAGGGCATCCAGCACCGCGATGACGTCGTCGACGTGCGTCGCCGCGTCGATGGGGACCAGGGTGTCGTTCGGTGGCATCCTGCTGCTACCTGCCGATCTGCGGTCGACGGCCAGCACCAGGTGCGTCCTCGCGAGCTCCGCCGACAGGGCATCCAGTTCCAGCGCGTTGGAGAGCGTCGCGTGGAGTAGCACCACCAGTGGTCCGCCGCCCCGGGTTCGAACGTGGATCCGCGCACCGTCGGGCCGACGCACGAACGCGTCCATGGGAGCGGCATCGATGAGCATCCGCACCTTGTGTCGCAGGACCTTGCCCGATGCCGTGCGTGGGATCTCCTGCAGGGTATGGAACGACGCTGGGACCTTGAATCCAGCGAGTCGTTGCCTGGCGAAAGCAGTGAGATCCAACAGGTCTGCTGTCGTGCCGGCGTCAGTCACCAGCGCGGCGGTCGGCACAGCGCCCCACACGGGATCCGGACGCCCGACTATGGCTGCATCCCTGACTCCTGGGTATTCCAGCAGGACAGCTTCGACCTCGGTGGCCGAGATGTTCTCGCCACCGGAGATGATGAGGTCATCCCGCCGGTCGATGATGGTCAGGCGGCCACCGTCATCGATCATGCCGAGGTCACCGGTTCGAAGCCAGCCCAGCCGCATGGCATGGCTGTTCGCCTCCGGGTCATCGTCGTAGCCCTGGAACACGGTCGGGCCGGCGACCTCTACCTCCCCCACGGCCCCGGGCGGACGTCCTGATCCATCATCCGCCGTGATCCGGATGCGGGTGCCAGGCAGCGGGCGGCCAACGGTCCGAGGGTGATTCGCCACCTCGCCTGCGGGCAGCGCAGTCACGCCGGAGGCTGCTTCGGTCAGACCGTATGTAGGCACGACCGGCAGGCCAGCCGACATCGCGCGCTGGACCAGATCGGCAGGGATCGGGGCACCTCCCAGGAGCAATGCCCGCAGTCTCGGAGCCGTGACGTCGCCCGAATCCAGGAGGCGGATCAGCTGGGTGGGGACCAGTGACATGTGGGTCACCGCGTCGTCCAGCAGCGTCCTGCGGACAGCATCCGGCTCGAACTTGTCCTGAACTGTCAGTCGGCCCACCGAGCATGTGACACGCAGCACTATTCCCAGTCCCGCGACATGTGAGAGCGGCAGCGTTGCCAGCCAGTGGACATCCGCACCAGCTTCCAGGAACGCGTTCCAGGCCGAGGCACTGGCCAGCAGGCTGCCATGGGTCAGGAGGGCTCCCTTGGGCGCACCGGTCGTACCGCTCGTATACATCAACGCCCCGACCGCACCTTCGTCCAGCACCTCGACAAGAGCCTCGTGACCTCCCTCGCCCGCTCCGATCTCGAACAGCCGGAGTGCGGGGTCCCCGTTCGCGAGTGACACCGCGACAGGCGCATGCCGGTGGTCGTGCAGCAGCGACGTCGCCCGTGAACGGGCCACCAGCGCTGCCAGCTCTGGGGCTGCCAGGCGGCGATTCAGTGGCACCAGTGTTGCTCCGGCCAGACGTACCGCATGCACGGCTATGACCGCATCATCGCTATCGTTGGCCAGGACGGCGACTCGCTGGCCTGCTGCCGAAGGAATCTGGGCGGCGAGGCTGAGCGTGGCAGCAAGCAGGTCCTGCCACGTCCAGCGACGCGATGCGTGCACCAATGCGATCCCATTCGGGCGTTCCCTCGCGGCCGCCACGAGCGGATCGATCATCATCAGGTTCACACGGTCAGCGCGGCGTGGGTGAACGCGTCCTGGTCCAGGGTCACGCCGAGCCCGGACCGGGACGGCAGCGTCATTCGACCCGCGAGGACCTCGAGGCGATCGTGGATGAGGTCGGTCGCCAGCAGGTCCTGGGTTGCCAGTCCATGTGCCCGGTCAGCGGAAAGGGTCGCGGCCACCTGCAGGGCAGCGGCGACCCCGATGCCAGTCTCGTACAGCGTCGACAACGTCACGGCGACTCCGGCCGCTCCAGCATCCGCGACGATGCGCATGCTTGCCCGCGGACCGCCAACTCGCGATGGCTTGACGACCAGCACGTCACACGCACCCGCGTCGATGAGGGCTCGAGCAGCTGCCGTGCCAGCGACTGATTCATCCAATGCCAGGGGCATGGGGATGGCCCTGCGGACACGGGCCATGCTGCCCACCCCGAGCGACGCGGGGATCGGCTGCTCCACGTACTCCAGGTCGAGGTCGTCCAGTGGGGCAAGCCACGAGACGGCTTGGGCTTCCGACAAGGTTTCGTTGAGATCGAGCCGGAGTGCGATGGTGGAACCGACGGCTGCTCGGATGGCACGCAATGATGCGGCCCGATCGAGGCCTCGGACGCCCAACTTGAGCTTGATGGTTTGGAATCCTGCCGCGACCAACGCCAGGGCAGCCTGGCTGTCGAGTGCGGGAGACGAGCGGCCGATGACCAGCAAGGCATTGAGCGCCACGCTGTCGCGCCCACCACCGAGCACGTCTGCCATGGAACGGCCCGTCTGCTGACCGACGATATCCAGCACTGCGCAATCGATTGCCGCACCGACAGGTCCCGAGTCGGCGTCGACCGGATCGTCCCCGCCCTGGATGTCCCTGCCCACGAGGCCACGGGCAACCCGGCGGACGATGGTCTCGACTGTCGCCGGGAGTACCGGTCCAGCGATCTCACCGAGTCCCATCAGGCCGTCGTCCGACGTCAACCGGATCACGCCCGCCTGTGCCCATTCGCGGGTGGACCCGCCAAACCACACCGGGTCCCGGAATCCCAGTCGCACACGTGTGAGCGAGACGTCTCGGATCCTGGTCACGACAGGCCGGCGATCCCGACCACCGCCAAGCCGACCGCGAACAGGGATGCGAACACCAACCCAACGCGCGCCGTGCTCTGGAGTACCTGGTTGAGCCGTCGTGGGTCGCCGTGAGCGAACACGATCCGAACCAGCGGCACCACCAACGGCACGCTCAGCAGTGGCAGGAGAGCTGGAAACCCGATCATGCCCGACATCACCATGAGCACTGGTACCAGATACGCCACGGCCACCATCGCCAGGTATTCGCGAGCCGCGAACCGTGCCCCGAATCTCACGGCGAGGGTCAGCTTGCCCGCGCGGAGGTCGGGTCCGATATCGCGCAAGTTGTTGACGACGAGGATGGCCGTGACCATCGCACCGACCGGGATGGCGGCCACGAAGCCCAATGCGCTCCAGGCCCCGGTCTGGAGGTACGCCGTGCCCGCGACTGCCACAAGCCCGAAGAAGCAGAAGACGGCAATCTCGCCTAGGCCCCGGTAGCCATATCGCAGCGGACCACCGGTGTACGCCACGGCTGCCGTCAGGGCGAGTGCGCCCAGGACCAGCAGGACCGGTCCCCCGACCCCGACCAGGATCGTCCCAAGGCAGGCCGCGAGCACCAGGGCGACGAACGTACCGACGCCCAGCTCGCGTTCGGTGAGCAGGCCACTCGCGGCCGTGCGGGGCGGTCCCAGGCGATCTGTCGAATCGGCACCCGACCTGAAGTCGAACAGGTCGTTGGACAAGTTCGCCGCGATCTGAAGTAGCAATGCGACGGCCATGCATGTGATGGCGATTCCCAGTCGGAAGGATCCCTGAGCCAAACCCACTCCCAGCCCGACCAGGACCGGGCCCAGGGCAGCGGGTAGCGTTTGAGGGCGGATGGCCAACAGCCAGACGCGTGCCTTGGACGTTGGCGCAGCGGCGATCATCCCGTTCCGGTCCTACTCAAGGTCGACGAGGGAAGCGCGAGAAGTCTGGATCGCGCTTCTCCAGGAATGCCTGGCTGCCCTCGTGCGCCTCGTCTGTCGTGTAGTACAGCATCGTTGCGTCCCCGGCCAGCTCCTGGAGTCCGGCGAGTCCGTCCACATCTGCGTTGAACGCCCGCTTCAGGAACCGGATCGCAGTGGGGCTCTTCCGGAGGATACTCGTCGCACCAGCGGACACCCTCGGCCTCGAGTTCGGTGAGGGGCACGACCGCGTTCACGAGACCCATTTCAAGCGCTTGCGTCGCCGTGTACTGGCGGCACAGATACCACATCTCCCGCGCCTTCTTGTGCCCCACGATGCGCGCCAGCATCGTGGCACCAAACCCCGCGTCAAACGAGCCGACCCGTGGCCCGGTCTGACCGAAGACCGCGTTGTCCGACGCGATGGAGAGGTCGCAGATGACATGCAGCACGTGGCCGCCACCGATGGCGTAGCCGTTCACGAGCGCGATGACGGGAATGGGCAACGAGCGGATCAGACGCTGCAGATCGAGCACGTTCAGCCGTGCAACACCGTCGGCATCCCGGTATCCGCCGCGGACCTTGACGCTCTGATCGCCGCCGGAGCAGAACGCGATGTCGCCTGCTCCGGTCAGGAGCGCGACGCCGATCGACGCGTCGTCACGTACGTGGTGGAACGCATCCAGCATCTCGGAAACGGTCTGAGGCCGGAACGCGTTGCGCACGTGCTGCCGGTCGATCGTGATCCGGGCGATACCCGTGCCCGAATGCTCGTACCGGATGTCGTCATATGCGCGGACGGTGGTCCAGGTGGCTGGCATGGCAGACCTCAGGTGGCGAGGGTTGTGATGGATGGTGCAGCGGACGCGGTCAGGAATTCGTTGACCATGTGCACGAAGCGGTGTGGTGTCTCGAGATGGGGCGTGTGGCCGGCTTCAGGAATCGAACCGTGTAGCACTCGCGGGATACCGTGGGCGACCTCGGTCGCGTTCTCCGACCCGCGCGGGTCCAGCGCCCCCGATATCACCAGCGTGGGCATGGTGATCGCTCCGAGTCGATCTTGAAGCGGTGTCATGACGCCCTGGCCTGCGCCAAGGAGGCTGTTGGCTAGACCATGCGGCCGATTGCCCAGTCGCTCTTCGGTCACGTGTCCGCGCACAGTGGCCGGCAGCCGGCGCTGACTTTCGAACATTCGCTGGCCTTCCCACTCCCGAACGAAACGCCCGAGTTCCCCACGTTCGAGCATCTCGACCCAGTACCTGTCTGCCTTCCGTCGCGCCGCGCGTTCATTTGCTCCCGCGATACCCGCGGAGGGAGACTCCACGATCAGGCGCCCGACCGAATCTGGAAAGTCGATGGCCAGGCGCAATGCCACCCGCGCCCCGAACGAGTAGCCGATCACGTCTGCCGGCCCATCCCCCTGGCGTTGGACGATGATCGCGATATCCGCGGCCTGCCGTTCGATGGCATGGCGATACGGCTCCGGATTGTCGGAGCCTCCGTGACCCAGTAGGTCGACCGTGATGATCCGTCCCCTATACGCGAGATCAGGTAGCACGCTACCCCACGAGGTGCCGCGGCCAGTGAAGCCATGCAGCAACAACAGCGGCTGACCATTGCCACGAGCAACGACCTGGTAGCGGACACCGTCGGACATGCGGGTCATGGGAGTGCGCCGATGACCGCGTCCTGGACGAGCCGATGAAGCTCGACATTCCGAGCGCGACCCGTCCGCAGCCGCAGCACCCGAACACCCGCTCGACGCATCGACGCTGCCACGGACGAGGCCATGTGTCCCGGTGTCAATTCGGCCGTTTCTGCGCCAAGGACACGGGCGATGCCCAGGATGTCGATCCCGTGGGGCGTCCCAAACAGCTGTTCGAAGTGCTCCGGAAGCCCGATATCGGGACGCTCGACCAGGCCTTGCGGGAGGAAGGAGAAGATGCCGCCGCCATCGTTGTCGACCACCACGATGGTGAGTGACAGTTCATTCAGCCGTGTCCCGACCAGTGCATTGAGGTCATGCAGGAAGGACACGTCACCGACCACCACCGCCACCGGTCCAGCGGCCGCAGCGGCTGCGCCAACGGCGGACGACACCACCCCGTCGATGCCATTGACGCCGCGGTTCGCCAAATATCGTACGAGTGTGTCACTGGACGGGATGAACGTATCGAGATCGCGGACCGGCATGGAGCTGCCCACGTACACGATGGCACCATCTGGCAGGTGTCCAACCAGCTCCGTGAATATCGCGCCCTCGAACGGCTCGTCGAGAGAACGCAGAGCCGATCGGATGGCGGCTTCTGCGAGCGCATCCATCTCCATCCATGACGCGATCCATCGATCATCCACGGCTGTGCCCTCGAGTCGCGGCACCAGGGCGTCGGCAAGTGCGACCGGGTCGGCGTGGATCGATCAGGCCGCCCAGCAGCGTCGGTTCGTTCCAGCCCCCGTCGTCGACCACGATCTGTGGCGCCGCGATCTCTTCCAGGTAGGCGAGCGTGATCGCCGATGTGGGGGTGCCACCGATCCGAATCACAAGGTCCGGTCTGAGCTTGGCGCGAACAGCATCGGACCGCAGGATCGGATCAGCATGCGTGACGACCTGCGACCGATCGTGTGGGCCACACCGAAGGTTGGCCAGCGCATCACCGAGGATCGCGGCGCCCGATGATGTAGCCAGGCGAGTGATGGCCTCAGCAGCTCCGTCGAGATCGAGTGGCCCAACCACGATGAGCGGCCTCTGGCTTCGGGCGATCTCGTCCGCCAGGACATCGAGATCGGCATGGCTGAGTGACCTCGACCCGGTCATGAGGCGGGTATGGGCAGCCACCGGCCGGTCGTTGGTCGGTACCAGTGAGCCGTCGGGCACGAGCCGCGCCCGAAAGGGCAGGTTGAGCTGAACCGGGCCGAAGGGAACCTCGGTGGCCGTCGCGACAGCCCGCGCGACCGTATCCCGAAGATGCGCCACGGCGAGCTCACCAGTCTCAGGTACTGGCAGCTCCGCGTACCACTTGCAAGCGCGACCGTACAAGTGCGCCTGGTCGATGGTCTGTGGAGCGCCCCGGTCCCGCAGCTCAGGTGGCCGATCCGCCGTCAGGACGATGACTGGCACACGACCGTGATACGCCTCGGCCACGGCCGGTGCGAAGTTCACGACCGCTGATCCCGACGTCCCCAGCAAGGCGACCGGCCGACGCCCGGCCTTCGCCAGGCCGAGGGCCATGAATCCGGCGGCCCGCTCATCGATGTGGGTCAGCACACGCAGGCTCGGGTTGGCGCGCATGGCCAGGGCCAGGGCGAGCGATCGCGATCCGGGCACACCACCGCATCCCGCACGCCGGCTGCGACCAACTCGGCGACGAACGCCTTCAGGGGCGCCGCCGGCGTGGCGTAGTCCGACTCGGGAACGCTCATGGGCCGAGTCGACCGAGCATCATCACGAGGCCCTCCAGCTTCATGCTCGATTCCGCCCATTCGCGATCCGGCTCAGAGTCACCGACGATGCCACACCCCACGAACACGCTCGCGTGATCGCCCTCGATCACCCCGGACCGGATGGCGACCACGAACTCGCCGTCGCCTTGTGCATCCACCCAGCCGACGGGAGCCGCATACCAGCCACGATCGAGATGCTCCTGTTCGGCGAGCAACTCTTCCGCCTCCTTCCTCGGCCAGCCGCCCACCGCGGGCGTGGGATGCAGACGGTCCACGAGGTCCAGTATCCCGAGGTCGTCACGGAGTTCGCCCGACGCTTCGCTCGCCAGGTGCTGCAGGGTGGGCAGGGTCACCGTGTGGGGAGTCGGTTGGATATCAAGTCGCACGGCCAGGGGCGACAACGTCTCGCGCAGCATGTCGACCACGACCGCGTGCTCTTCACGATCCTTCTCCGAGGCAAGGAGGTCCCCGGCGAGCCGCGCGTCGATCGA
Organism: uncultured Chloroflexia bacterium; assembly: GCA_963760625.1. GTDB lineage: Bacteria > Chloroflexota > Limnocylindria > Limnocylindrales > CSP1-4 > JAFMJV01. The sequence goes on along the minus strand of CAVXDU010000009.1, from coordinate 559,141 downwards.
TGGTTCGGAGGAGCGGCCGGTCGTGCCCGCCAGGGCGATGGTCCGGAATAGGCGACCGCGTGCCTCCACCAGGCGCTCTGGTGATGCTCCCACGAAGGTGCGTTCGCCGCGGGTGAATGCGAATACGGTGACGGGTGCCTCGGTCGCATCCGTTGGCGCGGCCAGCCGCTCCAACACGGCTGCGGGATCGATGGCGGCCGACGCTCGCAGGTCGACCCGGCGGGCCAGCACGACCTTGTCGATGCGACCCCGACCGACTGCGCCCGCGGACCGTGCAACGGAGGTGGTCCACTCGCTGCGCCCTGGCTGACCTCCGACTTCCATCAGGACGGGAGGCTGCTCGGCGGACTCGGACACCGGGGACGTCGGCCAGGCAGCGATGACCCGGTCCACCTCGTCGAGCGTCGCGGATAAGCACAAGGTGGGGTCGGCCCTGGGGAGGACCCTTTCGGTGACCGTGATCGTCGCCTGGCCCGCATGGACCGCGATGGTGATCTGGGGGACGTCCAGTCGCCCGTGCTCGAAGCCGGTCCAGCACGAGTCGCCCGATGGACCATCGGCGAATGTCGCGCCCCCCAACAGGATCGGGCCTGCCCCATGGCGCGCCCATGCCGAACCCGCCACGCGACTGCCCTTGACCAGGGACTCCCACGAGATCGCCGCGGTACGGAATCGGTCCGGGCCGGATAGGTCGACGGAGGCGGCTGTCCCGATGCCCACGAACGCTCGTCCACTCGTGGGCTGTGACCAGTACGCTACGTCCGATCCGGCCGTGCGCGCAGCACGGAACCAGTCGAGCGGATCGAGCGACCCTGCGTCCTCCGCCACCGACAGCAGGGTCCGCGGTGCCTGCGGCGGGTCTCGGGACACGTCGTCGCGGGCCTCCCGAAGTGCGATCCGCAACCCCGCAAGCGCCTCGCGCCAGGTCGGTGCCGCCACCGTCATCTGGCACCCCGATCGAGTGCCAGTGCGCCTATCCGGTCCTCGGGCACTCCGACGCTCCGGAGGAGCAGCAGGCGAAGTTCCGGGAAGGACTCTTCGAGTCGAACCGGGCGATCCGCCACGAGCCAGCGAACGACCAGCTCGTGTATCGCGCCGAACCACACGATGCCCGCCACGGCAGCGTCGAGCGGCGCCGATCGCGTCCTCGGCGACGGCACCTGCCAGATAGGACGCGATGAGGTCGGCGAAACGGTCGTGCAGGCGCAGCGTCTCGACCCGAAACATGGCACCCGAGCCGAGGCCGTCGATGAGGAGAAGCCGAGCCATCGAGCGATGCCCCGAAAATATGCCGAGTACCGCGGCGATGGCGGCACTGGCACGTGCCACCGGCTCGGTCTCCTGGTCGACCGCCCGCTCCACCTTGGCGATGAGCCGATTCGCGGTGGAGTCGAGCAACTCCACGAAGATCGACTCCTTGGTCGGGAAATGGAAGTAGATGCCACCTTTGGATGTCGCCGCCTCGCGGGCGATGTCATCGACGGCAGCGTCGCGGTATCCACTGCGGCTGAATACGTGGAATGCCGCATCCAGGATCCGTTCGCGCCGCTTTCGGGTTCGCTCGTCGTTTGGAGTGGGCTTCCTGTCTTCCATGCTCATCAGCGTGTGGGGGACCGAGGCGAGGGGCGCCTCGATAAACCGACCGACCAGTCGGTCGGTCCCTGGATTGTACCCGTCCGGCCGAAGTCGATCCATGTAGCCGGTATCGTGTCAGGCTGTCGACGCTCCTCGGTATTTCGTCGACATCGGGAGGTCTCGACGTGGAGTACTCCAAGGGAGTGGCTCGGCGGGTCGTCGGGTCGCTAGCGGTGCTGGCAACCATCGCGCTGATCGTGCTGCTCCTCGTCGTGTTCCTGGTGATGCGACCGCCGCACCGGTTCCGTATCGCGGCTGGGGCGGAGGGAGGCGCGTACATCGCATTCGCCGAAGCGTTGCGGGACGACCTGGCGCAGCGTGGCTTCACTGTGGATGTGCTCGAGACCGAGGGGTCGGTCGACAACGTCTCGATGCTGAGATCGGGTGCCACGGATGTCGGGATCGTCCAGTCCGGGACGGATGCGTTCGTGGACATGACTGGACTTACCGCTGTATCGGAGCTGTTCTACGAGCCAGTCTGGATCTTCTACGACTCGACGCGTGTTCCTGCCCCAAACGGCCCAGCCGATCTGGTCGGCAAGCGGGTCGGCATCGGGCCCGATGGCAGTGGCACGAACCTGCTGGCGAGAGCGATCCTCAAGGCGGTCGATGTGGCCGGCACCGACGTGTCCCTGGTCCAGGTGAGCACCGGCGACATGCTCACGATGATGCAGGATGGCTCGTTGGACGTGGCGTTCGTAGTGGCGTCGCCTGCGGCGCCGATCGTCGCGCAGTACGCCTCCACGCCCGGGATCAAGACCTTCAGCTACCCAAGGGCCGACGCGCTCTCGCGGCGGAACCCCTTCTTCACCGCACTCGTGCTGCCGAGGGGAGTACTCGGGATCGCGGACGATCTGCCTCCCGCGGATACGGATATGGTCGGGGTACGTGCGACCCTCATGGGCAAGGACGGTCTGCAGGCCGACCTCGCGCGTCTGCTCGCGGCCGCGACTGGGCGAGTGCTCAAGTACCCCCTGATCGGGGAGCCGAACGCGTTCCCTGGCCTCGCAACCACCCAGTTTCCCAAGAACGAGGATGCCGAACGCTACTTCAAGGACGGTCCAACGGCACTCGAGCAGTTCCTGCCGTTCGACATCGCCTCGCCGCTCTCGCGCTGGTGGGTGCTGCTCCTTCCGTTGTTCTTCCTGGTCCTGCCGCTCGTTGCGGTCGGGAGGGCCGTCTGGTCATGGTTCAACACCAGCCGGATCGTTAGTTGGTATCCGCGGTTGCACTGGATCGAGCGCAACCTCGACCGGTTCTCGGCCGAGCAACTCGATCGGGAACGGCGATTCCTTGTCGACCTTGACGCCTCCCTGCCTACCCGGACACGGGTGTCGGCTGGGTACCTTGCTGCGTATTACGATCTACGTAGGACGCTGCAGTTCGTGTCGGATCGTGTCGAGACCAGGGCAGACGAGTTGAGCGACCTGGAGGCCTCAGGCGCGACTCCGCAGCCAGCCTTCGACGAGCAGCCCCCGGAGACACCCGAGATGGCCCACCACAAAGATGATCGGTGAGAGTAGGTCGGAACGCAGAAGCCCCCGGATTCGGCCGGGTCCCTCCCTGTGCAACCGGTTGCCGTGCTGATATCGTGCAACGAGTCCAGGATCACGGGGGGTCGCGGCAGGGCCTGCGACGCAGCGTGGGGAGGGTTCAGGTTCATGGATGAATTGATCGGTCTGCTGACATCCAAGGTAGGGATCAGTGCAGACCAGGCGAAGCAGATCACGGGTATCTTCGGTGGCTTCCTGAAGGACAAATTGCCCCCCGACGTGATGAAGTCGATCGGGGACATCCCGGGTCTTGGCGACCTCTTCGGCGGGGTCTCGGACGCAGCCGGCGCCGCGACCGATACCGCGGCAGGCGCCGCTGGCGCCGCCACAGGGGCCGCGGCTGGTGCCGCCGGCGCCGCGACCGATACCGCGGGCAGCATCACGGACACCATCAAGGGCCTGTTCGGCAAGAGCTGATAGACGTGTAGATCAGGTCGGACGTTCGGGCCCCGGCTTCCTGCAAGGTCGCCGGGGCCTGACTCGTTCTTCGACCTGGAAGGAAGGGCGATGTGCCTGACAATCCTCTCAAGACCGAGGTCCAGATCGATCCGGCGATCCGCGCGGTCGAGGTCAAGGTCACGGCACGGATCGAGGACGAAGAGCTGGCTCTCAAGTTCCTCAAGAAGAGCGGCGAGGAACCGGAAACCCGGACCATCTATTTCTTCGACACCCCCGAGTTGACGCTGTTCGACGCGGGCCTCGTCCTGCGCGCCCGGAAGGTGAAGGGGGACACGGACGACTCCACGGTGAAGCTGCGACCGGTCGATCCGGCGCGGATCCCGATCCAATGGATGGAGACCGAAGGCTTCGAGATCGAGATGGACCGAGTCGGCGACAAGGAGGTCGTCTCGGCCAAGCTCAGCATGGACCAGGGGCAGGGGGAGATCGACGACGCCATCGCCGGTGGGCGGCCGCTTCGGAAGCTGTTCTCGGACGACCAGGAGCGACTCATCTCCGAGTTCGGACCCACTGAGAGGCGGAAGTCAGGTCCGCCCGACTTCTGCGCCTGCGCGGCGCTGCCCGGACTACTCGCGACCCGTGGGCCGGTTCGGCTGACGCGTCGTCCTTCGCAGCCCTATCCTGTGCGCTGGCAACGGGGCCTCGGCGCGAGGGAGTCGGCCTCGGATCGCTGCCGAGTACACCAGGGAGAGTGGGATGGAACAGCTACACACGCGAAAGATCGCGGCGGAGGCGATCGGGACCTTCGTCTTCTTCCTTATCGGTTTCATGGCGATCCTGTCCAGCCAAGCTTTCAATAACGACGGCTACCCGGCGCAGAACCCGCAGCAGGATCTCGTGGTCATCGCGTTCGGCTTCGGCCTGGGGTTATTCGCGGCCATCTTCATCGCGGGCCATGTCTCGGGCGGCCACTACAATCCTGCGGTGACCATCGCGGCGCTGGCAGACAGGCGCATCGACCCGGTCCATAGCGCGGCCTATGTCGTTGCCCAGCTGGTCGGTGGCATCGCGGCGGCACTCGTTGTGGCGGCCATCTTTGGACAGGCAGCCGTTAAGGGAACCATCACAGCACCCGGGAGCGGTGTGACGGACATCCAGGCGCTCGTCATCGAGACCGTGTTCACGGCCATCTTCCTGGCGGTCATCCTGACGGTCACCAGGAAGGCAGCCAACCACGCCGCCTTCGCCATCCCGCTGACGCTGGTGGTCATCCACCTCGCGATCGTGCCATTCACCGGCTCGTCGGTGAACCCGGCTCGCTCGCTGGCATCAGCCATCGTGGGCGGCGACCTGACCGGCATCTGGATCTACATCGTCGGCCCCATCGTGGGTGGCCTCATCGGCTGGGGCGTGTTCAGGTTCCTGACTCCGGACGCCGACGCCGCGTAGCGTCGCCGGGACTCATGAACGGGTATACACGCCGGTCTGGCAGATGTCGCAAGGTGGTCACGCCAGGTCGAGGGCTGCCATGATGTCTGCCACGAGGTCGTCGGGATCCTCTATGCCGACCGACAAACGGATGAGCGAGCGGGGCACTTCCAGCGACGATCCCTGGACCGCACCGTGGGTCATGCCATGAGGCATCTCGATGAGCGACTCGACGCCGCCCAGCGACTCCGCCAGCGAGAAGATCGCGGTGGATTCGCAGATCCGCACCGCTCGATCTTCGGCCGAACGGCTGTCGGTCGCCGTGGGTCGGAAGGAGATCGATCCCGCCCGGGTACCGCATCTGGCGCTGGGCCAACACGGCCTGCGGGTGTGCGTGCGGACCGGCGGTCAGTCCGGGATATCGCAGTTCCTCGATGTCGCTTCGCGATGCGAGCGCCTCGGCGACGCGCAGCCCGTTGGCTGAGTGACGCGTGATCCGGAGTTCAAGCGTTCGCAACCCGCGCAGCACCAGGTAGCAGTCGAACGGCCCAGGCACGGCCCCGATCGCGTTCTGCAGGAACTTCAGCCGATCGAACAGGTCCTCCCGGGAGGTCGCCAGGACACCGTTGATGGTGTCGGAATGTCCCGACAGGTACTTGGTGGCGCTGTGGTACACGATGTCGGCGCCCAACTTCAGCGGCTGTTGCGAGAGTGGGGACGCGAACGTGTTGTCCACGACCACGATCGGCGGCTCGCCCCGCGCCCCGCGATGAACGTGCGAGGAGGCGGCCACGACCATGATGTCGACTAGCTTCAACAATGGATTGCTTGGCGATTTCAGCCAGACCATCCGGGTGTCCGGCGTGAGTTGCTCGGCCAGGACGGTCTCCGGATCGACGCTCAGGTCGAGCCAGACCGCGTCGACGCCCATGTCGCGCAGCACCCGCTCGAACAGTCGATATGTGCCCCCGTAGACGTCGTCACTGATGAGCACTCGCTCCCCGGGCCGGACCAGGCCCGCGATCGCTGCCGCGGCCGCCGATCCGCTCGCGAACGCGAGGCCATGCGTCCCGTCCTCGAGCGCCGCGATGGCGTCCTCCAGGCGCTGTCGAGTCGGGTTGCCGGTGCGCGCGTACTCCCACCCGCCGGTCGGGCGGCCGACACCTTCCTGGGCGAACGTGCTGGTCTGGTAGATAGGCGGTGCGATCGCGCCCGTAGTCTCATCGGGTTCCTGGCCGGCGTGCACCGCGAGGGTGCCGGGTCGCCAGTCGGGGTTGGCCTGCCTGCTCATGATGTCGATGGTACGCGGTGCGGCCGAGCCGGGCTGCACCACGAGCGACCGCGCCGAGACCGCCCGAGCCGGTGGCGAACGAAGCCGCACGGATAGAATGGCAGCCGTACCGGCCCGATCGGCCGTGCCTTCCCCGGAGCAGGAGTCCAGTCCTTCATGTCCCACCCCCTCGTTACCGTCATCGGCGCCGGCAATGTCGGCGCGACCGCTGCCCAACGTATCGCGGAGGCCGGGCTGGCCGATGTCGTGCTCATCGACATCGTGGAGGGTCTCCCCCAGGGCAAGGCGCTCGATCTGGCCGAGGCGGCACCGGTCCTGGGTCATGACTGCAGCGTGCGCGGCACCAATGACTACGCCGACACCGCGGGCTCCGACGTCATCGTCGTCACCTCCGGCCTGGCGCGCCAGCCGGGCATGAGCAGGGATGACCTGCTCGCCAAGAACGCAGGCATCGTGAGCGCGGTGGTCTCGCGGGCCGCAGCTGCATCACCCAACGCCATCATCATCGTGGTCACCAACCCGCTCGACGCCATGTGCCACGCTGCGCTCACAGCGTCCGGGTTTCCCCCGGATCGTGTCATCGGGATGGCAGGCGTGCTCGATTTAGCCCGCTTCCGGACATTCATCGCCCAGGAGCTGGGCGTCTCGGTCACGAATACCCACGCGTTCGTACTGGGCGGCCATGGCGACACGATGGTGCCCCTTCCGCGCTACTCCACGGTGGGTGGCGTGCCCATCACCGAATTGCTCCCTGCTGAACGCATCGAGGCGCTCGTCGACCGCACCCGCAACGGCGGCGCGGAGGTCGTTGCCCTCCTGAAGACTGGCAGTGCGTTCTATGCACCGGCAGCCTCCGTGTATCAGATGGTCGATGCCATACTTAACGACCGACACATGATCCTACCGTGCGCCGCCTACCTCGATGGGCCCTTTGGCGTGGACGGCCTCTATGTGGGTGTGCCCGTCCGGCTTGGCCGTAACGGTATCGAAGAGGTCATCGCTATCGAACTGACGCGCGGAGGAGCAGGCCGCGTTCGATGCCTCGGCGGCGTCGGTCAGGGATCTCATCACGCGCATGGCGGAAGTCGCAACCGAGGCGGCCAGCGGGAGCACCGCTGGCTGACGCTCGATGCCTGTGATAACCATCTCCCGACAGTTCGCCGCGGCGGGCGGACCCATCGGCAAGGCGCTTGCTGAGCGGTTCGACGCTGAGTTGCTGGATCGCGAGATCGTGGCTCAGGTCGCAGAACGCGCGGGGCTGACGGAGATCGAGGCAGAGGGATACGACGAACGCCTGCCCGGCCTGTGGCAACGCATCGTGGCGGCCCTTGCCATCGGGGGCCCCGACCCGTCATTGCCGCCTATCCCCGCGGACCTGATGCCCGCGACGGCGGTCCATGAACGGCTGGCGCAGCTCACCCGGGCGGTCATCGAGGAGGCGGCGACCCGGGGCAATGCCGTGATCATGGGCCGGGGCGGAGCATTCATCGTGCCCCGCGGTCCCGACGTGCTGCATGTCCAACTTCATGCTCCACTCGAGGCGCGGATCCGGTACCTGCTGACGCGAGTGGAGGAGATCCCTGCCGACACTCGGCCAGATGAGTCGTCGCTCCGGGACCTGTGCCGGACCTTCGATGCCAGACGCGCTGAGTACATCAAGCGCTTGTTCGGCAGGGAGTGGCTGGACCCGGAAAGCTACGACCTGTCTATCGACACCGGATCGATGGGTGTGCTGGCCAGTGTCGACCTTATCGAGATGGCGGCCCGGAGGCACGATCAGACCGCATTCCTGCCGGACCTACGGGCCAACTAGCCAGGACCGTGGCGTGAGCGACCGGATGGCACCACACTCCAGTCGACTTCCGACCGGGCTGTTGGTCTTCCGTCACCGAAACTTCCGGCTGTTCTACCTTGGCCAACTGGTATCCCTCGCGGGGACCTGGATACAGGCCGTGGCCCAGGACTGGCTGGTCCTCCAACTCACCAACGACCCCGTGGCGCTCGGCGTCGTCGCGGCTGCCCAGTTCCTGCCAGTGATGCTGCTGGGCTTGTTCGGTGGGCTCGCGGCAGATGCTCTGCCCAAGCGTCTCAGCCTGCTGTGCACCCAGTCGGCGGCGATGCTCCTGGCGCTCGCACTCGGCCTTCTGGTGCTCCTCGGACATGTACAGGTGTGGCAGGTGATGGTCATGGCCCTGCTGCTGGGCGTCATCAACGCCTTCGATATGCCCATCCGACAGTCGTTCGTGGTCGAGATGGTCGGTCGTGAGGATGTAGCGGCCGCGGTAGCTCTCAATAGCGCGGCGTTCAATGCGGCACGCATCGTGGGTCCGGCGATCGCTGGCGTCCTCATCGGCGTCATCGGCATCGCGCCACTGTTCCTGTTGAACGCTGCAACGTTCCTGCTGCCGATCCTTGGGTATCTCCGGATGAACGTCACGGAGCTTGTCCCGGTGGTTCGAACGCACCTTGAGCGGACAGCTGGCGCCGTGCTGACGTCGCTGCTCGAGGGATTGCGCTACGTACGGGCCACGCCCACCATCCTGTTGTGCGTCGTGATGATCGGTGTCGTGTCCGCCGTTGCGCTCAACTTCCCGGTCCTCGGGCCCCTCGTTGCACGGAACGTGCTGGGTGGCGGTGCGGAGACTTACGGGTTCCTGATGGCGGCCGCGGGCATCGGTTCGCTCATCAGCGCGCTGTCGCTCGCGTTCGGCGCGCAGGCGACCCTTGGCCGGGTGCTCATCGGTGCCGTGCTCCTGGGCACCGCGGTCGCAGGCGTCGGTCTATCGTCCACCCTTCCGGTCAGCGTGATGCTCATGGGCATGGTTGGCTGGTCCACCGTCGCCATGGGTGCCACGACTAACACCATCATCCAGCTTACGGTGCCGGACGAGCTGCGCGGCCGAGTGATGAGCGTGTACACGACGGTCTTCGCTGGCACCACGCCGATCGGCAGCATCCTGGCCGGTGTCTCGGCAAGCTTGCTGGGCGTCACGGTCACCCTTCTGTTGGCGGGGGCTGTGACCATGGGCGCCGCCGCCGTCGCCGCGATATGGGCCACGCGCCGTCGCCACCTGCCATTGTGGATCACTCCGGGCGTATCGGGCCGAGCGCCCGTCGGGCGGACCTAGCGTGATCATGGGCGTCATACGACTGTCGTTCGATCCGCTGGTATCCATCGGCGGCATGACCCTGCGACTGGACGCAGTCGCCCTGGTGGTCGCGGTGTTCCTGGCCGTGGCGCTCTGGGTCCTCCGGCTTCACGCCGCACTCGGTGCAGCGTTCCGCTTCGAAGACACGTGTTTCGTACTCCTCGGTGCCATCCCTGGCGCGGTCGTGGGTGGCCGACTGGTGCACGTACTCGACTACCTCGGCAGCTATCTCGCCCAGCCAGTCACGATGCTCGACCTGGGTCATGGCAGCGCATCCCTGGTGGGGGCGGTGATCGGCGGTGCCCTGAGTGCCGCGTATGTCTGCCAGCTCCTGGGTGGTCGGATCGGGGCATGGGCGGACGCGGCAGCAGTACCGATGCTGGTCGCGATCGGACTGGGCAAGGTGATGCTCCTGCTCGGGGGTGGCGGGCAGGGCGCACCGACCGGTGGTCTGCTCGGGGTGTCGTATGTTGGTCCCGGGCCGTGGCGATCCGATTGAGATCACATCGCCGGCCTGGCCTTCACAGGCACTGGAGGGCATCTGGGTCCTGTTGGGGATACCGCTCCTGCTCGTGCTGGAGCGCTCGGCGGCCCTCTCATCCCGTGCTGGTCGCGGGATCGGCCTGCTCATCGCCCTCGCCTGGTGGCTTGCGGGGCGTGCGTTCATCGCCTTGACCTGGCGGGATGAGCGTGTCGTCGGACCGTTTGGCGCCGAGGCCACGGCGACCATTGTGGCCCTGGAGCTGGTGCTGGTGGCACTCGCGCTCATCTCGCGGGATCCCCCCGCCGCCCCCGGGCGTCGCCGGAACGAACCGGAGGGTCCCGGGCGGACCGGTACGGGCGGCCTCTAGCCCCAACGGCCCCCGCGTCGCAACCTCTCCGTGTGCCGACGTCTCTAGTGCTTCGTGGATGACCTTGCCCTGGCCGCAGCGCTCGCGGCCGGGGATGAGGAAGCCTTTCGCAACCTCGTCGAACTCGAGACGCCCGGTGTCTTCCGGACCTGCTACCGGATCCTGGGCAAGATCGAGGACGCAGAGGACGCCACGCAGGAGACGTTCGTGCTCGCCCATCGATCCCTGGCAAGCTATCGCGGTGACGGCCGACCGGGCGCCTGGTTGATCCGTATCGCGACCCGGCACTGCTGGCGTCGCGCCGCCACCGCCAGGCGACAAGCAGGGCTTGCCACTCCGCTCGACGACGTGTTGATGGCGACCATCCAGGGAGGCGCCGATCCGGCACGCGATGCCCTGGAAGCCGAGCGCCGCGCGGGGCTGCGGAGCGCCGTTGCGGCCCTTCCCGAACCGTATCGGGAAGTGATCGCACTCCGCTTCTTCGGCGAGCTGTCGCTTGCCGACATCTGCGTCGCGACAAATCGGCCGATGGGAACCGTCAAGGCACAGCTCCATCGGGGGTTGGGGCGCCTGCGACAGAGCATCGACCGGAGTCTTGCATGAGTGACCCCAGGCGACCCGCGTTCGGATCCGGGCCGCAGCAGCCAGACGGGGATCACGCGCTGGACGCCCTCCTGGACTACCTCGCGGCCACGACGGTCGCGCCTAGGCGTGACCTCGCGGCGGAGATCCTGCGCACGGATAGCAAGGGAGCCGGACCGGACACCTCCCCGCCGATTTGTGCTGGCCGTGTCTCACCTCCGGATGCGGTCGGCGGTGGGCGCGTTCCGCCAGTTGCTGCGCGTGACCGTTGGACAGGGACACTTCCCTGTGTTGCTCCGGGCTCAGGCCCTGGGCCTCGTGTTGCTCACAGTGGTTGGTGCGGCAGTGCTCGGAGCGGGAGCTGCCGCAGGCGTCGCACGCCTGCTCCAGGATCAGCCCGGCCTCACGGAGATGGCGCCTGACGAATCACCAGACACCAACCGGGTCTCGATTCCGGCACCTTCCGATGCCATGAAGTCGACCAGGCCCGAGCGCACGCCGCCCGCCGCCGACCGGACGCTGCAGGCGCCGCAACCCACGACCCGACCGGCACGAGCGGCCCGTCCGACGGCTGCTCCCGATGGGGCTACCAAGGTTAGCTCGACCCCTGGACCAACCAGACGGCCCGGACCGACCCGTACGCCGAGGCCGGAGCGGACCCCGCACCCAACCGAGCGACCCACACCTACCGACGAAGCCGAGCCGACGGAAACCCCCGAGTCAGAAGACCATGGCGGTGGGGATGGCGACCCGGATGGAGAGGGTACGGGCGGCGAGCATGGTGGGCCGGACGCAGACGAGGGCAGCTGAGCGTCCGGTGTTGGTTGGCGAGGGCAGCACGGGTGCCCTGGTACTACCGTCGGAGGCCGGCCCTCCTCAAGGTCCTGGTTCGGACCGCAACCACTCGTAGCACACGCGCCTCTGGTGTCTATGTGGCCGGAACCTGTGGCGCAGAGCCCGGGAATCAGACGCCGCGAATCAGCAGCGAGCATCGGGTACGGAAGGGGAAACGGATGAGCGGGAACAGGCTGGTCCTTGGTGATGTGCTTCGGGTGAGTGTCGTCGCCGGCGCGCTCGTGGGGGCGCTGTTGGTGCCCTCATCGGTCATGGCGTCCGGGGGTTCGAGGCACGACCATGATGGTGACGGGCTCCGCAATCGGTTCGAGCTGCACCGCAGCCACACGAACCCGTGGAAGAAGGATTCCGACCACGATGGCATCAAGGACGGCAAGGAGAATCCCGACCACGACGGTCTGAACAATCGCCAGGAGCAGACGGTCGGTACCAACCCGGAGAGGCGGGATACGGACCACGACGGCAGCACGGATGGCCGGGACGACAAGGATTGCGATGCGCTCGGCAACAAGGACGAGTTCCAGGCCGGCACCGATCCCACCGATCCCGACACCGACAACGACGGCGTGGAGGACGGCCAGGAAGACTCCGATCATGACGGTATCGATAACGAGACCGAGGAGCACCACGGCACGAACCCAGGCCGAGAGGACTCCGACCACGACGGCGCAGGCGATGGCGAGGATGACGACGCCAATGGCGACGGCCAGAACGACGAGCACGAAGCGGACCACGGTGACGAGGACGCCTCATGCGCCGAGCAGGAAGACGGCGAGGACAGCGATGGTGGCGACGAGACCCCGGACGTGCCCGACGTCAACGGCTGAGCCACTGACGACCTGATTCGTTTGGCGCGGGCCGACCTCACCGGGCTTGCCGGTGGCGTCGGCCCGTTGTTCCGAGCGGGGGCCGCGGTTCAATGCGGGCACAGGCGTGCGGGTCGCCCTCAAGGCGATGACGGGGTATCGTGGGCGGCCACACACGCGTCGCGCCCGATGCGTCGCATCCCCTTGAGGTCCACGCCATGACGCAGTTGGTCGAGCATCCCACCTCCGCCCCCAGCCATACTGCCCGGGTCAGCCACTGGATCGGTGGATCGATCGTGGCTGGTACGTCCGGACGCTCGGGCACGGTCTACGATCCGGCCACCGGTCACGAGGCCCGGCGCGTGGATCTCGGCTCTGCCACCGAAGTCGACCAGGCCGTGGCGGCTGCAAAGGCGGCCTTCCCAGCGTGGCGCTCGACCTCGATCTCCAGGCGAACAGAGATCCTGTTCCGTATCCGGAACCTCGTCGACACGCGTCGCACAGAGCTTGCCGCATTGCTCACATCGGAGCACGGCAAGGTCCCCTCGGATGCACTCGGCGAGATCGCCCGCGGCCTCGAGAACCTCGAGTTCGCGTGTGGCATCCCGCAACTCATCAAGGGCAGCTATAGCGAGCAGGCGTCGTCAGGCGTCGACGTCTACCAGATCAGGCAACCGTTGGGCGTGGTCGCGGGCATCACGCCCTTCAACTTCCCAGCCATGGTGCCCATGTGGATGTTCGCCAACGCCATCGCCTGCGGCAACACGTTCATCCTCAAACCCTCCGAAAAGGATCCGTCGGCCTCGCTGTTCCTGGCGGAGTTGCTCTCGGACGCAGGGGTGCCGGATGGCGTGTTCAATGTCGTCCAGGGAGACAAGGTCGCCGTCGATGCGATCCTCGCTCACCCGGACGTCAAGGCCGTCTCGTTCGTCGGCTCGACGCCCATCGCGCGCTACATATATGAGACTGGCACCCGCAGCGGCAAGCGGGTCCAGGCGCTCGGCGGTGCCAAGAACCACATGGTCGTGTTGCCGGACGCCGACGTGAGTATGGCCGCCGATGCCGCGGTGTCGGCAGCTTATGGATCTGCCGGCGAGCGATGTATGGCCATCAGTGTGGTCGTGGCGGTCGGCGATGTCGCCGATCCGCTCGTGGAAGCCATCAAGGAACGTCTGCCGCGTATCAAGGTCGGACCCGGCAGCGACCCGACCGCGGAGATGGGCCCGCTTGTCACGCGCGAGCATCGCGACAAGGTCGCCTCCTACCTCGCATCGGGTGCCGCACAGGGAGCCGAGGTCGTGGCGGACGGCCGCGAACACCCGCTGTATCGCGACAGCGACGGATTCTTCCTTGGCGTCTCACTGCTCGATCGTGTGACGCCGGACATGGACTCGTACTGCAACGAGATCTTCGGTCCGGTCCTGGAGGTCGTTCGCGTCGGCAGCTACGACGAGGCTGTCAGACTCATCAACGACCATCCGTATGGCAACGGGACGGCGATCTTCACTCGCGATGGAGGTGCGGCACGGCGGTTCCAGGTCGAGGTCGAAGTGGGCATGGTAGGCATCAACGTGCCCGTCCCGGTGCCCGTGGCGTACTACTCGTTCGGTGGCTGGAAAGGCTCGTTGTTCGGCGACCTCCACATGTACGGGCCCGAAGGTGTCCAGTTCTACACCCGGGGCAAGGTGGTTACCTCCCGTTGGCCTGATCCCGGCACAAGCTCGGTCGATCTGGGTTTCCCTCGAACAAGATGATGGTGGGAACCGCCTCACTCGAACTCAAGGACGCGTGATCGGTCGTTCCCCGGCGCCTCGCGGAGACCTCAGATGGTCTGGGGAGATCTCAGATGATGGGGAACAGCGGTTGGTAGGCGTCCGCAATCCGGGGCTCAACGAACCAGTCGGTCACGGCCGCGACCCAGGCGGCGAAATGAGGTGTCTGCCGATGCGCCATGGCGGCCTCCTCCGTGGCATACCACTCGTACAACAGGAACCGGGTCGGGTCGTCCACCGAGCGCAACACATCGAAGCGGATGTTGCCGGGCTCCTGGATCGATCCTCGTGGTTGCGCCGGGTGACCTCCATGAATGCGTCGATATGCTCAGGTTTCACGTGGATATGGACAAGACGAACAGCCATCGCACCTCCAGGCCAGCGATGCTACCCGTCAGAGCCCTGGCGACGGGGGCGCACCGGGTGCCGGCGGGGCGCCTGAGGTGATGGGCGTGACCGTTGGCAGCGGCCCGGGAGTGGATCCGGCCTCGGTGACCGTGAACTCCTGTCGCATACCCAGAAGGTAATGGGCAGGTCCGTCGGGTGCCGCACCCGAATCGGGCGTGTCACGTTGGGCCGGGATCGAGGTCACGCCCTGGGGGATGAAGCAGACGGCGAAGTAGGTACCCGGTCGGGTCAGGGTAATCTCGGTGGCGGCCGTCGCACCGGGCGGTGCGAAGGACTGACCTTCCAGCGTCATCAGTCCATCGCGTACGGGATCCGGTTCCGCGAGGAGCCGGTCCCACGTCATGTCCACGCCATCGGCTCGACGCGCCACGACGATCTGGTGGACTTCCGCGCCGGCATTCGTGAGGGTCAGCCGCGTCTGCGCTGGCACACTCGTGGGCAGACCAACGTACCGGTATTCGAGTGCCGTGACCTGGATGGCGGCCTGCCCCGCCGCCCCGGCGGGCCATCCCTGGGTTCCGACGAGGAGCGTCGTGGCAACGACGACCGATCCGGCAAGGGCAGGGCGCATCAGGGTGTCGTACCCACCAACTCCACAGCGTCGATCTCGCTCCAGCCAGGGATCACATCGGGCCCCATCGTGATGCGTACCTGGTCGGTCGCGAACGTCACGGGTGTCAGGGTCGGACGGAACTCAACGACATCGTCGGGTGCGGACGTGTCAGATCCTGCCCACAGTCTCACCCACTTCTCCGTGCTGGGGTCCAGCGCCTCGACCAGCACCACGGCTCCATTGCCGTAGGTCTCGACGATGGTCACGGCCGATGGCACCACGGCATTTGGGTACGTGAGTTCGATCCACTCGGTGGTCCCATCAGGGGGTCCCGGTGCCCACGCCAGCGGGTTGTCCGAATACTCGGCCACATCGGGGGCTCCGATGGCCTGCTTGGCTGCATAACTCTCAGTTCCGTACTCGCTGCTGGCGGTGGCCTCGATAGCCCACTGGCGCGATACAGCGCCCGGCGGCAGAGGCGACCCGGCTGGTTGCCTGGACGCCCCTGGTGATGCCCCTGCTGATGCCTCTGGTGTCGTTTCCGGTGATGTCCCGGGGGACGTGTCAAGGCTGGTTGCCAGCCAGGCGGAAACGCGGCCGGCCGCGGCTTGCGCGATGGGCAGGGCATCCCCGATGGTCGTACCGAACCCCAGGATGTAGACCTTGGATACGACGGGCCCCTGTCGGAACAGGAAGTTCTGAACCTCAGCCGTTATCCCGCTCCCGGTGATCGTGCCCGCATACCGGCGCACGACGTCCGCCTGGAGCTCGGTCTCGGGCTGCAGCGTGATGCCCATAACCGACTCCGAGAGGATCTCCTCCGCCTCGTCCAGATATGCCTGGGCGGCCGCGTCATCGGCGAACAGCATCCGGAAGTCGATCACGGCCGCCACTCTCTCAGCACCGGTCAGGCCGGCCCGGTTCCACTTCTGGTTCACCTTGTCGAGGCCACCGTTGGAGTCGTAGCTCGGGAAGTCGATGTTGAACTCAGTGGCGTCGTCGATGCCGAGCGGCTGGAGTCCCGGGGGCATGTCCCCGGACTGGAGCAGGGTTGCCGCAACTCCATCAGGGGGATCCGTGGCGAGCGTCGTAACCGACCCTCCCAGCGTGAGCGTGGCGATCACGGCCAGCAACGGGAACACCCGGGGTCGTGCCCTGGACATGACATGCCTCCTGCGACGAGGGCGCCAGTATGCCCGCGTTCCGCGGTCACGAACAGGGGCGGTGGTCGCGCTCGACGGCACGTGCTCGCGAAGGAGGCCCCACCGGTGGCAGATCATCCTTGCCGCCGGTGTTCCGTGGCAGACGGTCAGGGCGCGGCTGAGCCCGTCGGACCGGCGGGGGGCAGGGGACCTACCTCGGTGCCGGCCTCCGTGGCCGTGAATGCCTGCATCATGCCGAGCATGGCGTGCGCAACCCCTGGCGAAGCGGGCGGCTGCATCGAGGTGGTTCCCCGCGGCACGAAGCAGATCGCGAAGTACTCGCCGGGCTGAGGGATGACGACGCTGCCAGCCGCAGTCTCGCCCGGCGCCGCGAACAGCGGTACCGAGTCCACCCCGTCGGCCTGCCGCCCCGGCAGATTCCGGATCAGACGAGGTAGTCGCGGGCCACAGCCCGCCTCAGGAAGCGGCCGTCGCCCTTCGAGCCTGTGTATGTGCCGTCTTCGATGACGACCTTGCCGCGCGACAGCACCACATCAGAGCCGCCTGTCACGGTCCTACCCTCGTAACAGGAATAGTCCACGTCCATGTGATGGGTCGACGCGGAGATCGTGTGCCTGCGGGCAGGGTCGTACACCACCAGGTCGGCGTCTGCGCCGACCCCAACCACGCCCTTCCTGCCAGCCAGCCCGAACATGCGCGCAGGAGCCGTTGAGCAGATCTCCACCCAGCGTTCCTTGCTGATGCCGCCGGACACGACGCCGCCGTCGTGCATCAGGTCCATCCGATCCTCGACACCCGGCAGGCCGTTCGGGATCTTCCGGAAGTCGCCCTGACCCAGCTGTTTCTGGTCGTGGAAGTCGAACGGGCAGTGGTCGGTCGAGATGACCTGCAGATCGTCCTTGATGATGCCTTTCCACAGCTCGACCTGGTGTTCGGCGGGCCGAAGCGGTGGAGAGCAGACGTACTTGGCACCCTCGAACCCATTGCCCATGTCCTCCAGCGACAGGAACAGGTACTGGGGGCAGGTCTCGGCGTATGCCCGGGCGCCACGGTCACGGGCCTGGCGAACTGCGTCGAGCGCATCCTGGGATGAGAGATGCACGATGTACACGGGAACGTCAGCCGCTTCGGCCAGACGGATGACGCGGTTCGTCGCCTCGCCCTCGAAGATCGGGTAGCGGACGACTCCGTGGTAGTACGGGTCTGTGTCACCCGAAGCGACCGCCTGTGCCGCCACGACGTCGATGGCCATGCCGTTCTCGGCGTGCATCAGGATCGTGCCGCCGTTCCGACCGGTCTGCTGCATCGCCTGGAAGATCGCGCCGTCGTCGGAGTAGAAGACACCCGGGTACGCCGTGAATAGCTTGAAGTCGGTGACCCCCTCGACGACGAGTGCGTCCATCTCAGCCAGCGTCGACTCATTGACGTCGCTCATGATCATGTGGAAGCCGTAGTCGATCGCGCAGTTGCCCTCGGCTTTGGCATGCCACGCATCGAGACCCTCACGCAGGGACCTGCCCCGGGTCTGGACCGCGAAATCGATGATGGTCGTCGTGCCTCCAAAGGCCGCGGCCCGCGTGCCGGTCTCGAAGGTGTCCTTGGCAAAGGTGCCGCCAAAGGGCAATTCCATGTGGGTGTGCACATCGATGCCTCCCGGGATCACGTACTTGCCGGAAGCATCGATCGTGCGGTCGGCCGCCTGGCCGGACGTGGCCAGCCCCGCACCGATGGCCGCGATGGTCTCCCCGTCGACCAGGACGTCCGCGCGCTGCGAGCCATCTGCGTTCACCACGGTGCCGTTCACGATGAGCGTGCGCATCATGTCCTCCGTCTCGCGTGCGGTCGATGGCGTCGTAGCCGGCCGGTGTCGGTCAGGTGTTCATCCTAACGCCGACGTCGTGCACGGGGCCGGCTCTTGCTCTGTGCGGCATCATGGCCATGACGTGGGCCTCGGCAGACGCTCGCGGCCCCGTCGCGAGGGGGCGTGACGCCATGGAGACATTCGAGTCCAGCGACGGAACGGTCATCGCTTTCGAGCGGTCGGGATCAGGGCCGGGGCTGATCCTTGTGGGCGGCGCGCTGAGTGACCATTCCTCGGCCCACGACCTGAGTAACCTGCTGGCGCCCACCCACACGGTCTACTGCTACGACCGCAGGGGGAGGGATCGAGTGGCGACAGTCCCCCGTATTCCGTCGACCTCGAAGTCGAGGACCTGGAGGCGCTCATCGCTCACACCGGAGGTACGGCATCCGTCTTTGGCCGCTCGTCGGGAGCCAGCCTGGCACTCCTGGCAGCTGCCGATGGGGTTGCCATGGACCGGCTCGTCGCGTTCGAGCCGCCGTACATCGTGGATGACAGCCGCCCGGCTTTGCCTGGCGACCTGCCTGCCCGCATACGTGGCATGATCGCCGCAGGTCGGCCGGGGGATGCGGTGGAGCGATTCCTGGTCGAGGCGGTGGGCTTGTCCCCGATAGCCGTTTCGACCATGCAGGGAGGTTCGGGTTGGCGCGCGATGGAATCCCTCGCGACCTCCATCCCACATGACCTGGCCATCATCGGCGACGGTTCGATGCCTGTCCGACTGTCGAGGATCACCGCTCCGACGCTCATGCTCGACAGCTCAGCGAGCGCTCCCTGGTTGCGGCGTGCCACAAGCGCCGTCGCGGCGGTCGTGCCCGGCGCCCGTCACCAGACGATCGATGGGCCTGCTCACGGTTTCGATGCCGCAACGGTAGCAGAGGCATTGACCAGCTTCCTGGCCTAGGTGAACGACACCTGGGCCAGCTCGGCGCGGGCAATCAGTGCGCCGCGCCAGGCCTCCACGGCTACTGGCCACCATCGCTCCACGATCGAGGCATCACCGTACCAGGGCGTACCGATGACGCCGTGATATGCATCGGACAGGGTCAGTTGTTGGGCACTGGCCAGATGTCCGATATCCGGCGACACGACGCCGTCGCTGCCGCCAGGTGACGGCGAGCCGACGATGGCGCCGAAGAAGGCGTCGCGGGCGGCGCGGAGCGGGTTGCGCGTCCGGTGTCCGGACCCGCCCGCCATGCCCTGGACCGCAACCGACGCGACCGTGACGTATGCCGTGGAAGGCGCGAACCAGGCCCCGGGTGTCGTCTCTGCCAGGGCTGCCGCGAGAATCACGCCCGGGTGTCGCCAGCGGACCTTGGCGAGGTGCAGATCATGTGGTGTCCCGAGCGTAACGAGACAGCCGACAAGATCGGCCACGTCCATATCGAAGCCAGAACGCGGCACGTCCGACATGGCCAGTCGGGCGAGGATCCCGCCGCCGGAGTGACCTATGACGATGATGGGTCTGCGACCGGCATCCTGGTACGTCTGTCTGATGGCGAGCGCCATCCGACGCTGTAGCGACCCGAACCCGGAGATGCCCGCCCGTATCCAGTCGTGCACATGCACGGGAGCTAGTCGCACACCAGCGGCACCACGCTCAAGCAGCCTGTGCCGCAGTGGGCGGTACGAGATGGGTGGTGAGATGAGCCCTTCGATGATGAGGACATGGGGCAATTCCGGGGACCCGATCACGCTCGGAGCATATTCGAGCTACTGGTCCAACGCCACGACACCGAGGGCTGCCGCGCTCCGCCGGGCACCCTGCGACTCCACTGGGGCAATCGCTTGCTGCAACCATTGCACGTGACAGATGCCTGTCCCCACCTGCATATGTGGTCAGTGCTTGACGTCGATGGTGACCTGGATGGTCCTGGCTGGTTCCGGGTCGTCGCTCGACCAGTCGGGGACCTGGAGCGAGTAGCACGCATCACCCTTGACGCCCAGGACGACCCAGGGGTAACCGTTGTCGTCCTTCTCCATGCTGATCCACTTGAGGGCGGGCAAGGACAGCGATCTGTCGAGGGGCCAGGTCAGCCGGACATCCCGGAATAGGCCGAGCGCGATCGCCGTGTTGCCGCCCTGGGGCGCAGATACCTTGAGCGTGGTGGGTACATCCTCGGGTGGCAGCACATGGATGATGGCCTGGGTGCCATTGCCTCCCGCGCCTTTCTGGTCCAGCGTGACCAGCAGGCGGTCGTATCTGCCCTTGTTCGACCAGTCGATCCGCCTGATGTTCCAGCCCGCGCTGAGCGGATCCGGGATCGAGCTGTCGCTGTCGCAGACGAACGCACTTGGCGGGGGTGCTGCGGACGGCGTCGGCGGGGTGGGCGTCGCCTTGTGCGTTGGCTGCGGTGTGTCAGCGGCTTCGCCTGTCGGCAGTGCCGCCGGTTCCGGCGTCCCCTGGTCCCTGATGGCGGGCTCCCCTGTGGCTCGGCGCGGGCTGCGGGTGGCGGCGGGCCTTCGGGTGGGGTTCGGGATGTCGCTGGCGAACGCTGAGTCTGGTGTGGGATCGACTGACGGGCCGGTCCTCAGCGCTCCGCTCAGGACCACGGCCACGCCCGCCACTGACGCGATGAACACGGCCGCGATGCCCAGGATCGCGAGGCGCTTGCCGCCGCTTCCCCCTGAGCCCATGGATGGCCCGGCGCCGGGCCGGACCCGGACGTGTTGACCCGGCCATCGTGCCCATGGCTGGGTCAAGCCGATGGCCACATCGTAGGCAGGATGCCCTGCCAGGGGGGTTGGGCGACCCGCAACTCCGGCACTGCTGGCCACCCCAGACGAGGTTCAGACCACAATTCCCGCAGAACTCGTCCCCAGGCGCGTTGCGGAACCCGCAGTTGGTGCAAGGGACTCGCTGGGTCATCCGGGAAGCCCTTCCGATGCCGAGGTGACATCCGCTGAGCCTTCGTGTCGCAGCCCCGGCCGGCCGCGCGTCTCAGCGACGCACATCGATCAGCAGGCTGGCCGTCGTGATGTCGTCCGAGCCGGATCTCCAGTCGGGAGCGTTCAATCGTGCACATCCCGCGCCGGTGACGCCGAGGATCGCATGCGTGACGCCCGAGTCGTCACGCCGGACGTCGACCGACTCGATGGCGTCCATTGCGGGCTTCCCGACCATGGGTGTTCCGACATTGACGGGTCCGTCGAACGTGAGCACGAGCGCCCGCTCCCCGTCCGGTTTCGTCACGCCGAATGTCGACGCCGCCTTCGCGGGCGACATGAACTTCAGCTCGACCGTCACGCCCGGTCTGCTGGTGCTGCCGAGGCGTGTCAGGGTAAAGGTGACTCGGTCGGTCGAGGCGCCGCTTCCCCAGCTTGTCCGGGAGATCCGCCATCGGCCCTGAAGTGGGTCTGAGATGGACCCCGTCTTGCAGCTCCATTCCGAAAGCGTGACCACGACGGCCGGATCCCTGGTTGGCCGACTGGTCGGCTCACCGGTCTCCAGCGGCGCGTCCGGCGTGGAGGTCACCTCGGTCGCCAGACGGCACATCCGTGGGCCCCGGAGTTCGGTCAGGTCCCTCCGATCCTGCGGCTCGCGGGGAAGGGAGCGGTGCCCTGGTGGGCACCAGCGACGCCAGCGCCACCAGGCTGGAACCGGGACTTCCATCGGTCGCGCTGCCGCTGCCCTGGAAGCCTTTGAGCGTGAGTGCACCGGCGATGCCCACGATGCCCACGATGACCAACAGGCCGACCACCGAGCCGCGATCCCGGTGCCGCGGTCGCTGGGCAGCTCCGCGCGCTTGGTGGTGGTGCCGCGGACGGGGTCCCGGGGTGCGCCGAGTGGCAGCCCACAGTTCCGGCAGAACCGGACCGTGATGTCGTTGCGCAGCCCGCACACGGGACAGACGATCGTGGGAGGGATCTGCGTCTGCCGTAGCGCAGCGGCGCTGCCTCGCCGTCCGGGGAGCCTCATCGCGGGCATGGTGCCACAGACGGCCGTCCCGGCCGGATGAAGGTGAGGTCGAGTTTCCGCAGATCGGCCGCTGGCACGCGGTGCCGTGTCGACGGGTTCAGCGACCCTGCGCTGCGTTCACCGCGGGGATGATGTCCCGGCCGTACGCCTCGAGCTGGGCCTCCTCGTCGCCGTTCATGAGGTACAGGTTGAACTGGTCGACGCCCGCCGCCTGCAGCTCCGGCCAGCCGCTCGATGTGCTCCTCGGGCGAGCCGATGACGCAGAACCGGTCGACCACGTCGTCGGTCACGAAGCCGGCGTTGCTGGAGCCGACCTCCGCGTGATGGAGGTAGTCGTAGCCCGTCCGGTCCTGGATGTAGCCGTCAGCGACTCGGGCAGCTGCTCCCGCGGGTACTTGTTGACGAGGTCCACGACGTGGTTGCTGACGAGCGCCGGGAACCAGCGCACCCGGTCGCGCACCTCGGCCCGGGGTCCGACGTGGGCCGGGGCCGCCGCCTGGATCTGGATGCTCGCGGGATCCCGGCCGGCCGACGCCGCTGCATCCCGGAGCATGCCCGCCAGCCAGCTGATGAGGTCCGGGTCGGCCAGCTGGAGGATGAGCCCGTCCGCCACCCGTCCCGTCATGGCGAGCGCCATCGGGCCGTAGCCGGCGACCCAGACGGGCAGCTTCCAGGAGCCGGTCCACGGCAGGTGCAGGTCGGTGTCCTCGTACCGGTCGGGTGCGCCCCTCCACGAGGTCGCGGATGAGCTCGATCGCCTCCTCCAGGGTCTTCATCGTCGTGGGCGGCTTGCCCAGCACGCGCCGGGCACTGTCGCCGCGGCCGATGCCGAGGTCCATCCGGCCATCGGAGATGAGGTCCAGCGTGGCCAGCGCGCTCGCGGTCACGCTCGGCTCGCGCGTCGCAGGGTTGGTGACGCAGGTCCCGAGGCGCATCCGTCTGGGTGTTGATGGCCATCAGCGTCAGGAGCGGGTAGACCTCCTGCCACAGCACGTGCGAGTCGAACAGCCAGCCGTATGTGAAGCCGGCCGCCTCCGCCTGTCGGGTCAGGGCGATGGTCCGCTGGATGGTGTGGTCGGGCTTGAGGGTGAAGCCGAAGTCCATGGCCCGGGAGGGTACACCGTGGGGCACGCGAGCTCGCCGGCGCGGTCGTCGACAGGGGCATGCTCGTCGCATGCCAGCCAGGCGATGGAGCGTCGCGTGCACCGACGGTGCTCCTGTCACGGCGGTTCGTCGCCGCTGGTCGCGCCATGTCTGCTTACCGCTGTCGTCTCGGTGCCGTGGACGCATCGGCGCAGACCTCCGTCGCGCCGTCCCCGTCACCCACCGGGTCCGGCGATTCAGCCAGCTCGTCAGCGACGACGGTCGACTGACGCTCACGGTGCCGGTCGGAGTCGACACCGACGTGGCTCAGCCTGTCCATCGTCGCGATCCACGGATCGTGCCCGCGGTCGCCGCGTATGAGCTGCGGCCGTGCGGCACGTCGTTCCCGGTCCCGGTCACCGCGTCGTGGCAGGCTTGACCCAGCTGGAGTGCCGCCCGCCGCCGATGGCGACCTGGTCTGGCTGGGCATGGCGCGCGCCGACGATCCTGTCGGCGGGCCGTGGGCGTGGCTCGACGACCCGCACGTATCGGTCGTCGGACGGCGGCTACGCCGTGACCGGCGAGCTGAGCCGGTTCGGTACGCTCGTTGTCACCCGGCTGCACGACCCGCATCCGGGGTCCCGAGGCCGATCTGGGGGCCTGGCTACGCGCCTGGGCGGGGCGATCCCCATACCGACCTGGACCTGACCTTGGTCGAGCAGTGACCGGGAGTCCGGCGACGGCCGACGTTCAGCGGCGACTGGCGCTTCGGCGGGCGGCTATCCGGCCCGCATCGGTGTCACGCACCACCGTCGCCGAGGCGGACCGGCTGGCCGCGGTCTGGCGAGTGCCTGCGGCCGGGCGCCACGTCACTGTCGACCACGTTCGGCGTCCGGGAGGATCGCGGCCGAGCCCGGGCCCGACGAGCCGGCTGCTGGGCCTGGGACCCGCGGCGGCGGCGTTCTCGGTCACCTTCCCGGTCGCCTGCGGCGCGACGCACCCGCGACCCGAAGGCTGACGCCGCTGCGGACCCGTGTCGATTCGAGTCCGCGACCTCAGGGCGTGACGAGGTCCTCGTACGCGTCCGGCCGGCGGTCGCGGTAGAACTGCCAGGTCTGGCGGACCTGCTCGATGAGCGACAGGTCCATGTCGCGCACCAGCAGCTCCTCGCCGTGCGCGTCACCGATGGCGCCGATGTACTGGCCGCGCGGATCGACGAAGTAGCTCTGGCCGTAGAAGTCGTTGTCGCCCAGGGGCTCGATGCCCACCCGGTTGATGGTGCCCACGAAGTAGCCATTGGCGACCGCGTGCGAACGCTGCTCGATGTGCCACAGGTACTCCGACAGGCCGCGTGACGTGGCACTGGGGATGAACACCATCTCGGCGCCGTTCAGGCCGAGCGCCCGGGCGCCCTCCGGGAAGTGGCGGTCGTAGCAGATGTAGATGCCGACCTTGCCCACGGCGGTGTCGAACACTGGGTATCCCAGGTTGCCGGGCCGGAAGTAGTACTTCTCCCAGAAGCCCTTGACCTGCGGGATGTGGGTCTTGCGGTACTTGCCCAGGAACGTGCCATCGGCGTCGATGATGGCGGCGGTGTTGTAGTAGATGCCCGAGGCGGTCGAGTCCTCCTCGTACATCGGGGCGATGACGACCATGCCCGTCTGCTTCGCGAGGTCCTGCATCCGCTTCGTGGTCGGGCCGTCCGGGATCAGCTCGGTGTAGCCGAAGTACTCCGGATCCTGCACCTGGCAGAAGTACGGCCCGTAGAACAGCTCCTGGAACAGGATGACCTGGGCGCCCTGCTTCGCCGCCTCGTGGGCGTGCGTGCTCGTGCTTCTGGATCATCGACTCCTTGTCGCCGGTCCAGGTCGCCTGGACCAGCGCGCCGCGAACGATCCGGGACATGTTCCGCTCCTCCGATCTCGACCGTCCTCACCCGCTGCCCGACGCGCGCAGGCAGCCGGCCGTGTCACGCTCGTTATGGGGTCGCAGGGTACACCGCAGCCGCGCGAGCCCGCGTCCGAAAGCCCTGCCGGGAGGCGTTCCGGGACGCCCCGGATCCCTCCCGGTCGCCGGGCGCCTCGGTCAGGCCTTGACCTTGAAGGTCAGCCAGGAGCCGATCCCGGCGAGCACGCCACCGACCCACCAACTCAGCATCGAAAGCCAGTCGAGGCCGCTCAGGGATGAGGCGGAGTGGCGGAACACGGACAGGAGCGAGTACACGGCGCCCAAGGCGAGGATCGCCCCGAACAGCACCAGCACGACCTTGTACCAGGTACCGAAGCCCTGTGTCTGGGTGCGCTCGAGTCCGATGAACAGCGAGCAGCAGTGGCCCACCACCACGGCGGTCTCCGACGGCCCGTCGGTGCCCAGCAGGAACGAGAAGAGCAGGAACGAGACGCCAAAGATGAGCAGCGCGCCACCGCCCAGCATCAACTCCGGCCCGCTGAGGCGTTCCTTGAGGGTGCGTCGCGACACCGCTGATGGCGGCTGCGACCTGGGCACCCGCAGGTGGGCCGTCCGCCGCAGCGGGTGCGGCGGGTGCCGCTGCCTCTGGTGCAGGTGTCGGCGCGGGGGCCGCCGGTCGTGCGGCGGGCGCCGGTGTAACGGGTGCCGGTGTTACGGGTGATGGCGGAGGGGCAGCCGCTGCCACCTCGGAGGCCTGCGCCATCGTGGCGTCAGCGGCCGTGTCGCCAGCTGGTGTCTTGGTCGTCTTCCGCGGTCCGGACATCGATTGATTCCTCCGCAACCCTTGGGGATATCACTGAGATGGACGCCGACGGCGGCGGCTTCTGCCGAGCCTCCGGCGATATGGCCGATTGACGCGGGCCTTCGGGTGGCGGCGTCCGTCTCCATCCGCTGCAGCGAACGTACCACGTCGCGCAAGCGACAAACGCTGGTACAGAGGAGTCAGGTTATCCACACGAGTGCAGACCCCGAGGGTATACCTGGGAGTCGTATGGTGGAGTGGCCACCGTACGACCGGCCTCGTGGCAATAGGTCCTGGGTCGGATGCGGTCGCGTCCAGCCATCCCTAGTGTGGCTGGCACGCGCCGATTCGTCCAGGCAGGCGGACGGTCGGCGCTACGGACTCATCCTCATGTGGTCCGGCCCGGAGGCCGGTTTCTCATCCTCTGGAGAAGCGGCCGGGGTATCCCGGCCGCCGGGCGATCTTTCATCCACGAGCGGAGCGCTTCTGGGGCGTCCGGTCGTTCGCTTTCCCGCGCACGGCACCCGGCGCCTCCGTGCGACACTGCCGCGACGTCACCACGGAGGAGAGAGATGGCCATCCAGGTCGCGCCCGAGCACATGAGCGGGGAGCAGATCGTCGAGCTCAGCCGCAAGCACTCCCTGTACGAATGGTCGGCACAGTCGGCCGTCGATCCCATCCCGGTCGAGCATGCCGAGGGCGTCTACTTCTACTCACCCGATGGCACCCGCTACCTGGACTTCAACAGCCAGTTGATGTCCGTGAACATCGGTCACGGTGACAAACGGGTAACCGATGCCGTGCACGCCCAGATGCAGAAGCTGGCGTACGCCAATCCATTCATGGCCACCGAGCCCCGAGCACGCCTGGGCGCCAAGCTGGCCG
This sequence comes from uncultured Chloroflexia bacterium, assembly GCA_963760625.1. Taxonomy (GTDB): domain Bacteria; phylum Chloroflexota; class Limnocylindria; order Limnocylindrales; family CSP1-4; genus JAFMJV01. Next base: position 532,238 of record CAVXDU010000009.1, on the reverse strand, counting down.
AGATCACCCCCGGCGACATCGACGTCTTCTTCTTCACCAACGGTGGTGCGGAGGCGAACGAGAACGCCATTCAAGCTGGCCCGCCAGTTCACCGGCCGTCAGAAGATCATGACCCGATATCGGTCCTATCACGGTGCCACCGGTCAGGCCATCGTGGCCACCGGTGATCCGCGTCGGTGGGCCGCCGAGTCTGGGGTCTCGGGCATCGTCCGCTTCCCGGACTTCCATCGCTGGGGCCGAAAGGACCCTGAACCGGTCGATCAGAGCCTGCGCGACCTGGAAGAGGTCGTCATGTATCGAGGGTCCCCAGACCATCGCAGCCATCATCGTGGAAACGGTCGTCGGCACCAACGGCATCCTCATCCCGCCCGATGGCTACATGCAGGGCCTGCGTGCGCTGTGCGACCGCCACGGCATCCTGCTCATCGCCGACGAGGTCATGGCGGGCTTCGGACGGACGGGCAAGTGGTTTGCGGTCGATCACTGGGACGTGGTGCCCGACCTCATCACCATGGCCAAGGGCCTGACCGCGTCATATGTGCCCCTCGGAGCCGTGGGTATGCGCAGGGCTATCGCCGACGCGTTCCAGGACAAGGTGTTCTACGGCGGCCTGACCTACAACAGCCATCCGGTCGGTTGTGCCGCGGCCCTCGCGACCATCGCGGTCTACGAGGAGGACGGGCTCATCGAGCGCGCCGGTCGGATGGGGGATGTGATGCGTACCCACCACGAGGCCCTGTACGCCAGGCACCCCAGCCTGGGAGGCATCCGGAACATCGGCCTGTTCGGCATCCTGGAACTGGTCCGGGACCGGACCACGTACGAGCCGCTGGCGCCCTACAACGGCGCCAGCCCCGAGACCAAGGCGGTCGGTGCCTATCTGCGCGACCACGGGCTGTACACATTCGTGCGCTGGAACACGATCATGACCAACCCGCCCCTGACCATCACCGAGGACGCAGATGGCCGAGGGCTTCGCCATCATCGACGCGGCGCTCGACCTGGCCGACCAGGGCGTTCGAGCCTGAGTCGTCCCGGCGCACCCCTGGGCAGTGTTGACGGGATAGACAACCGAGTTGCGAGCCGGGGAGCAGGGATGAGCGACGCAACCGATGGTCCCACGCCCGTCAGCAGACCAGACCGCAACAGTAGATCAGGGCTAACGCTGCTGGCCAAGCCGATCAGGGCCGTCGTCGTGTTCCTGGCCTTCGTCGTAGTCGTGTCCCTGGTGTGGGAAACGGTCAAGTGGTTGTTTGGCGACCCGTGGCGTCTGACCAACATCCTCGGGACCGGCACCAGCTACTTCCACCGGCCACCGATGTCGCTGGCGCAGGCGTCGGACATCGAGTTGCCACACCTGTGGACGATCGTCGGTGCGTTGCTGGACCCATTCCAGCGGAACTCCGACCTGACCCTGCTGGGCTACCTCATGGAGGCAGCCTTCTACACGTGGCGCGAGGCTGTCATCGGGTTTGCGCTCGGGGCCCTCATCGGTGTCGTCCTGGCCTCGATCTTCGTGCATTTCGTGATGGCCGAGCGGGCATTGCTGCCGTACGTCATCGCCAGCCAGACGATCCCGATCGTGGCACTCGCCCCGATCCTCGTCGTCGCTTTCGGCCGCGGCATCACATCCGTGGTCATCATCACAACGTATCTCACCTTCTTCCCGGTGACCATCGCAGAGACGCGCGGGCTCCGCTCACCCGACCCCCGGGCGCTCGAACTGATGCGATCCTATGCGGCGTCGCGCTGGACGACCCTCATCAAGGTGCGACTTCCCGCCTCGGTGCCTTACCTATTCACGGCGCTCAAGGTGGCTGCGGTCGCCAGCGTCGTGGGTGCGATCATCGGCGAGGGCCCCGGGGGCATCCAGGCAGGACTCGGCCGAGCCATCATCATCTACTACCAGCAGTACATCACGGGGCCCGAGAAGATGTGGGCCACGATCTTTGTCGCGGCAGTCGTGGGCATCCTGTTCTTCGTGGTCGTGCGTCTCGCGGAGATCCTTGTGCTCCGCGGTCGACAGTCGATGGAGGCATGATGCGTCATCCTGGGTCGAGGAGGCGAGGTCGCTGGCGAAGGTCAGGTGGGGTCTGTGAAGGTATGACGACCGCGGCTGTCCGGCTGCGCGGCGTGGACAAGGTCTTCGCGTCGACCGGGGGACAGACGATCGCCCTTCAGGCCATCGACCTCGACGTACTGGCTGGGGAGTTCGTGTCCCTCATCGGTCCGTCCGGCTGTGGCAAATCGACGCTGCTGCGGATCGTGGGCGACCTGATCGCCCCCTCGGCGGGCACGGTGGAGGTAAACGGCAAACCCGCCCTACAGGCGCGTCTCGACCGTGACTACGGGATGGTCTTCCAGGCTCCGGTGCTGTTCGACTGGCGGACCGTGGAGGCCAATGTGCGACTGCCGCTGGAGGTGCTCAAGGTCGGGCGCTCAGAACGCGACCGGCGGGTGCGGGAGAAGCTCGAACTCGTGGAGCTGGGCGCCTTCCTGCAGCACTACCCCCATCAACTCTCCGGTGGCATGCAGCAGCGTGTGGCCATCGCGCGCGCGCTCACGCTCGAGCCTGCTTTGCTGCTGATGGACGAGCCGTTCGGTGCCCTCGACGAGATGACACGTGAGCGATTGAACGACGAGGTGCTTCGTATCTGGGCGCGCACCGGCACCACGGTCATCTTCGTCACACACTCGATCCCGGAGGCCGTCTTCCTCTCATCGAAGGTCGTGGTCATGAGTCCGCGACCCGGCCGGATCACCGAGATCATCGATGTCGACCTGCCCCAGCCGCGGGACGAGGCGACACGCGAGACCGATCGCTACTACGAGCTGGTGACCCAGGTTCGCGAGAGCCTCCGCGGCAGGACTACGACCACCGGGCATGGCGAGACCCACCCCGTCGGGGCCGCCCCGCGAGCTCGTGCCGACGGTGCCTTCGGGTGAGCGCACCGGCGGGGTCGCTACCCACGCCTGCAGCTCGCCGCTCCTTGGGTGCGTCCCTGGGATCTCGCCTGCGGCAGTACCTGCCGGCCATCATGGTGTTCGTGGTCGCGATGGTCGTCTGGGAGGTATGGACGTCAGGCACGGGTCGACGTGTCATCCCGCCCCCATCAGCCGTGGTTCGGGCCATGGTCGACAAGCGGGAGCTCCTGTGGTTGGCCGGCGTCGCAACCTACTACGAGGCGATCGGCGGAATGGTCGTCGGTGCCGTAGGGGGTGTGGCGGTAGCGTTCGCGACTGCGCGCTGGGCGACGGCCCGTGACGTCATGCTGCCCGTGGCCGTCGGCGCGAGTGCCATCCCGCTGATCGCCGCCGCGCCCATCATGATCAATTGGTTCGGACTCCTGGACCCACTGTCGATGATGATGATGGCGGCCCTGCTGGTGTTCTTCCCGGTGATGATCAATGTCACTCGGGGGCTGGTCCAGGTGCAACCGGCAGCCCTGGAACTCATGCGCTCCTACGCGACGAATCCGACCGAGGTCCTGCGCTGGGTCCGGATACCCAACATGCTGCCGTTCTTCTTCACCGCGCTCAAGGTGGGCACCACGCTCGCGTTCATCGGAGCCATCGTGGGCGAGTACTTTGGTGGGGCCTCGAGGGTCATCGGCAAGGTCGTGATGTCTTCGATGGCCAACGGCAGCTTCGATCTGGCCTGGGCAGGGATCGTCATCGGTGCCTGCGGCGCGATCGTGGCATACCTGGTGGTGACGCTCGTGGAGCGATGGACGATCCCGTGGTACGCGGCACTCCGGGCGGAGCCATGACGGCCGGGTCCAGGGTCACCAAGTTGGAACGACCCGGGCACTGCCTCGTCGCGTTCGCGAGTCCGGCGGTGCGCTATCGTTCGGTATCGACACGCGGATGCCCCTGCATCCCGGAGGAGGAGGCAGTCCATCGGGCCGCCTGATGAGTGAGGTGTACAGATGAGCAATATCAAGCGTGTGCTGGCCCCAGCGATGGCGGTTGGCGTGGTGCTGTCCGCCTGGGGTGGGGCGAGTGCCCAGTCGCCGTCAGCACCCAGTGGCGGCGAGACATGTGACCTGACCGGGACCACACCCGTCACGCTCCAGCTGCAGTGGGTGACCCAGGCTCAGTTTGCGGGCTATTTCGCTGCCAAGGACAAGTGCTTGTTCGCCAAGCAAGGGCTGGACGTGACGCTTCAGGAGGCGGACCCGTCCGGGACACCTCCTCAGGTCATCGGATCCGATTCCAACGGACCCGAGTTCACCATCGCATGGGTGCCGAAGGTCCTGGAGCTGCGGGACAAGGGCCAATCGGACCTCGTCAACATCGCCCAGGTGCTGCAGCGATCAGGCACACTGTCATTGGCCTGGAAAAACAGCGGCATCACCTCCCCGGCGGATTTCAAGGGCAAGGTGATCGGCGTCTGGCCATTCGGCAACGAGTACGAGGTGACCGCCGCCATCTCGGCCGCGGGCATGACCGAGTTCGACTACGTCAAGGCCGAGCAGACCTTCACCATGCAGCCGTTCCTCATCCATCAGATGGACGCCGCGATGGCCATGACATACAACGAGCTGGCCCAGGTCCTGGAGACGACCAACCCGGACACGGGTGAGTTGTATCAGCCCGAGGACCTGAACATCATCAACTACAACGACGTGGGTACCGCGATGCTCCAGGACGCCTTGTGGGCACGCGAGGCATGGCTTGCCGAGCCCGGTAACACGGACATCGCAACGAAGTTCCTGACCGCATCGTTCCAGGGTTGGCAATACTGCCGAGACAATGCCGCCGAGTGCACCGACATAGTCCTGAATCACAGCCCCATCCTGGGCGCGGGTCATCAGGCGTGGATGATGAATGAGGTCAACGCTCTCGTGTGGCCCGCGGAGGGTGGTATCGGCGCCATCCCCCAGGCGACCTGGGACAAGACGGTGAAGATCGCGACGGACGCCAAGATCATCACCAAGGCGCCGGATGCGGCCGCCTCCAGGAGCGACCTTGCGGAGGCCGCACGTAAGCTCGCAGGTGGCGATGTCAACGGCACCAGCTTCGTGAAGGGCACGGTGCCCATAACGCCTGGTGGCAAGTAGGCGATACCTGAGTCGTGAGGCCCGCCTGGGGCGTCGCGACCTGATCGGACTCGACACGGCCGGACCCACGCGGGCCCGGCCGTATCGTCTCAGGGCTGATCACGAGGTCCTGGGCTATCGTTCATGGTGCCCGCCGACTCCCGTCGATCACTCGAGGATACTGATGCGCCTGCGCCATACCCGTCGCCTCTTGACCGCACTGGTTCTCGTCGTCAGTCTCGCGGCCGTGGGGCCGGCCGCCGTGGCTGGCGGCACGACCAAGGTCACCATGAACGACGGGTTCGACTTTCACGGCACCACGGTCACCGCGGGTCGGGGCGGCAGCGTGAAGTGGCTGAACAAGGCGTCGGCAACCCTCCACGATGTCAAGTCACGGTTGCCCGGATATTTCTCGAGCGGCGGCATCGGGGGCATGGATCCTGGGGAGAACTACACCAAGTCGTTCCGGCAGGCGGGCAGCTTCGGATACCTGTGTCGGCTCCACCAGGACTACGGCATGACGGGCACTGTCGTGGTGCCCATCAAGGTCACACGAAGCGGCAGCACGTTCACCGTCACGGCCGCCAGCGCGTCCATGGCTGGCACCGATTGGCGCAATCGGATCCAGGTCAAGCAGCCTGGCTCCTCCAGCTGGCAGAACGTGGCCACGACCGAGGCCAGGTCCGCGACGTTCTCCTCATCGAAGCCCGGGACCTACTTGTTCCGCTCGCAAGTCAAGAACGCCGCGAGCGGCGCCACCTCCGGCTGGAGTCCGACCGTCAGCAAGACCCGGTAGGGCAGAACCGCTAGGTCGCGTCCTCCGGTACCACCGTCAGGGCTGTCATCGGGCCCACGTATCTGTAGCTTCGCAGTGCATGCGAAGTCTGCTGTTGTGGTTTGCGGTCACCGTCGCCGTCGGTGTCGTTCCGGCTGGCCAAGTCAGTGCTGCCGCGCCTTCCGCCAAGGCTCCGCCGACCATCGATGTCGCGATCCGCAGCATGCGCTACGACCCCGTCGAGCTCGTCATCCCCCAGGGAACACGTGTGCAATGGAGCAACGTCGCGACGCCGTCCCGCGCGCACGATGTGCGCAGCTCGTTGCCGGGCTACATAGCCAGTCCGCTCATGGTGCGTGGTAACAGGTTCCGCTACACATTCGGTGCCGCTGGGACGTTCACCTACATCTGCTCCATCCACGACGTGATGATCGGATCTGTGGAGGTCCCCTTGAAGGCCCAGCTGGTGACAACCGGCAGCGTGCCGTACTTCCGACTCACCCTGGGGACGAGATTCCTGCCCGCCTCATCCTATTGGCGCTACGTGCTGGAATGGCAGACGCCGGGGGGCCCGGATTGGCAGATCAAGTCATCCCGTGACAACACATTGGTGGTACTCGCCACGACGCCCGGCACGTACTCCTTCCGGGCGCGTCTCCGGAACAGGATCGCCCGTGCTGCCTCCGCCAACACCCCGGTCGTGACGATGGAATACGCCCCAGCCTCCTAAGTCCCGCCGGTCCCGAACTGGCGGTCGCCGGCGTCGCCCAGGCCGGGCATGATGTAGCCCCGCTCGTTGAGCTGGCGGTCGAGGGCCGCGGTGTGGATGGCCACGTCCGGGTGCGCCGCGGCGACCGCGCGCACGCCCTCCGGCGCCGCGATGAGGTTGATGAGCTTGATGCGCACCGCGCCCCAGTGCTTGAGCACCTCGATGGCGGCCGTGGCGGAGCCGCCCGTGGCGAGCATCGGGTCGAGGATGAGGCACAGGTCGACGGTCGCCTGGTCGGGCAGCTTGTTGTAGTACTCGACCGGGCGCAGCGTGCGCTCGTCGCGGAACAGGCCCAGGTGCCACACCTGCGCGGTGGGCATCAGCTCCAGCATCGCGTCGACCATGCCCAGGCCGGCCCGCAGGATGGGCACCAGGCCGATGCGGTCGGCCAGCCTGGCGCCCTCGATCTCCTCCAGCGGGGTCCGCACCTGGATGGGTGCCACGCGGGCGTCCGCGAGCGCCTCGTAGCCGACCAGCCAGCTGATCTCGCGCACCAGCTCCCGGAACTTCTTGGGCTCGGTGGTCTGCGTCGCGCAGCAGCGCCAGCTTGTGCAGGACCGCCGGGTGGGTCGAGACATGGAGCGTCGGGAAGTCGGGATGGCACGGTCACGGGCCGCATGCTACAACCGACCGACGCGGCGGCGGCGCGGTACCATCGCGCCGTGCCCAGACCAGCCGGCGTCGCGGCCGCGCGCGCCACCCGCAAGCCTGCCTCGCGCGCGGCGCGCTATCCCGCGCAACGTCGCGCCGCCCGTCCTGGTCGAGGTCCGGCGCGGCGACATCGTCGAGAGCCGGCATCGCGGCCACGTGGTCCAGGTATCGGCCGACCGGCGAGATCGAGCGGGCCATCGGCGACCCGGAGGTCGCGGTCACGCTCCGCTCGGCGGTCAAGCCGTTCGCGCTCGTCGCGCTCGTCGAATCGGGTGCCGCGGACGACCTGCGGCCTGTCCGGGCCGGAGCTCGCGGTCATGGCCGCGTCGCACATGGGCGAGGACAAGCACGTCCGCACGCTCCAGGCGGTCTTCCGGCGCGCCGGCGTCAGCCAGTCGCTGCTGACGCTGCGGCAGCGTCGGCATGCCCATCGACCGGGTCACCGCGATGCGCCTCGCGCGTGACGGCGAGGCGCCCGGGCCCATCCGCCACCAGTGCTCCGGGTTCCATGCCGCGAGCATCCTGCTCAGCCGCTTCTCCGACTGGACGCTCGAGGACTACGACCGACCCGAGCATCCCAGCCAGTTCGCGGTGCGCAGCGACCGTCGCCACGGCTGTTCGGTGTCGACGTCGACGAGCTGGAGATCGCGGTGGACGACTGCGGCCTGGCCACCTACGCCTTCCCGCTGGTGGACGTCGCGCGGGCCTTCGCGCTGCTCGCGGACCCGGCGTCGGCGCCCGACCCGGCCCGGGCCGCGCTGGCGCCGGCGCTGACCCGCGTCCGGGACGCCATGACCGGCGCGCCCGAGATGGTCGGCGGCACCGACGGGTTCCCTGGACACGATGCTGATGCAGCACCTGCCAGGGCAAGGTCGTGTCCAAGGGCGGCGCCGAGGGGCTGCGGGGCGTCGGGCTGCTGCCCGGGTGCGCGGGGCGCCGGGCGGCCCGCGGCGGGGCTCGCCGTGCGCATCGACGACGGCGACGGCTTCGCGCGTGCCAACCGCGCGGTGACCATCGAGGCGCTCGGCCAGCTGGGTGTCGCTCGACGAGCGCGCCCGCCGGGCCGCTCGCGCGAGCAGCATCGACCGGTCACCCGGTCGGTCGGCGGGCGAGGTCATCGCGCAGACGATCGCCGGGCTTCGAGCTGGCGCCCATCTCCGAGCTGGGATAGCGTGCCCGCCGTGAGCGGCATGCGGCGCGCGCCGGATCCATACCGGGAGCTGGGCGTGCCCCGAGGCGCGACCGACGAGCAGATCAAGGCCGCCCATCGACGCCTGGCCAAGCGCTATCCACCCCGATGGTCGCGGACGGTGACCAGGTCCGGTTCCTGGCCATCCAGGAGGCGTACCTGCTGCTGTCCGACCCGATCCGGCGACGCGACTGGGATGCGCGGCACGCGCCGGGACCGGTGCGGGCCACCGAGCGACCGGTCGAGCCCCGACCACCCGCATCGACGCCCGCAGCGCACCTCCGTCGCCGGGCCGTCGGTCACGACGCCGCCAACCGGCCCGCACGGCCGGGCACGCCACGCGGCCAGCGACCGCAGCGGCCTCCGACCGCTGCCAGTGGCCGTGATCCGGCGATCCCGAAGCACGCACCTGGTCCGCGCAGGGCGTGCCGTGGTGGGAGGACTTCCGGGCGGACGGCGTCACCCGAGGTGGGCGGCCCGCCAACCGGGGCCGGTGACCCAACGGCGCAGGGGCTCGGATCACGCAGGTGCGGGTCCACCTGCGGCCAACGGTGGCAGCCCGGCGAGTCGCCAAGTCAGGGGCCCGGGGCCGGTGACATCTTCGCCAGGTCCAGCGGTGCAGCCTGGTCGAGCGCCGCGCGTCGACACTTCCGCAAGGACGAGGTCGGACCTGCCGCGTGGCGGCCCTTCCGGTATCGCGGGCACCCAGGTCGTCACCGGTGCAGAGGCGCGGCAGGATGCCGCTGCGGAGGCCCGTCGGGCGGCCGCATCCAACCCGGCGAACCTGGCGCAGCCAGCGCGGCCACCGGCGGCGCCAGCGCGGCCACCGGCGGCGCCAGCGCGGCCACCAGGGCGGCCTGACCCCAGGTCCTCCGTCCATGCTGCCGCCGGCGAGGGATTGATGTCCCGCTTACGCAAGCTCCTCGGCGGCGATTAGTTCGTAGTTCCCACACACCTCAAGCGGACCGTGTGCCATCGACGGCACATCGCTCACGGTCTCGGCCGTCGGCGAGTGCGTCATCACCGCATCCCAGGCGGGCGACGCCACCTGGTCCCGGCACCCGACAAGCAGCGCACCGTGACCATCGGCAAGCGCAGGTGAACTGAGGTCGACGGGAGGGTCGAGACGCGGCGTTGCGGCTGCGACAGTCCTGGACCTCCGGCACACTTGCGGGCATGACCATCCGCTGCCGGATCGCGCCCAGCCCGACGGGGCCGCTGCACATCGGGACCGCGCGGACCGCGCTGTTCAACATCCTGTTCGCCCGCCGCCACGGCGGCACGTTCATCCTGCGCCTCGAGGACACGGATGTCGGCGCGCTCCACGCTGGAGTACGAGCGGGACATCCTCGAGGGCCTGCACTGGCTGGGCATCGACTGGGACGAGGGGCCCGCCATCGGGCGACCTGGGGGAGCGGGGTGCGTTCGGGCCGTATCGTCAGATGCAGCGACTGGACGTCCTACCGGGCGGCCGCGGAGCGCCTGCTCAGCCAGGACCGGGCCTACGAGTGCTTCTGCACGTCGCGAGGAGCTGGCCGCCGACCGGGCTGCCCAGGAGGCCGCCAATCGAGCCGCCGCACTACGTCGGGCGGTGCGCTCACCTGACCCCCGAGCAGCGGCGCCAGAAACGGGCCGACAATCCATTGCCCGTCATCCGCTTCCGGATCGGCGAGGGCCGGGTGGACTTCCACGACCTCGTCCGGGGCGACGTCTCCATCGACACCAGCGCCCTCGGCGGCGACCTGGTCATCGTCCGCTCCGATGGCACGCCGCTGTATCACTTCACGGTCTGCGTCGACGACACGTCGATGGCCATCAGCCACGTCATCCGGGGCGAGGACCACCTGTCCAACACGCCCAAGCACATCCTGCTGTTCCGGGCGATGGGCGCGGATGTGCCGGTGTTCGCCCACCTGCCGCTCATCCTCAATCCGGACCGGACCAAGATGAGCAAGCGCAAGAGCCAGACGGCGATCTCCGACTACGTCGCGCAGGGCTACATCCGCGAGGCGCTCATCAACCACCTCGCGCTCCTCGGCTGGTCGTCGGGCACCGAGGAGGAGTTGTTCTCGTTCGAGGAGCTGACGGAGCGCTTCGACCTGGACCGGGTCCAGCAGGGCGGTGCCGTGTTCGACCGCGAGCGGCTCGACTGGCTCAACGGGCAGTGGATCCGGAAGCTGTCCGATGCCGACCTGGTGGAGCGGACGCTGCCCTTCCTGGCGGCGAGCGTCGGAGGCGCAGGCCGCGGCGGGCGTGGCGGTGCGAGCGCCGACCGCGGACGACCTGGCTCGCCTGCTGCCGCTGGTGCGCGAGCGTCTGCCGCGGCTCGATGCGATCGGTCCCCTGGTCGACTTCCTGTTCGTCGACGAGCTGGTCGTCGAGCCGGCGAGCGCTCGTGCCCAAGCGCTGGGATGCCGCCACCACGCTCGACGGGCTGACCGAGGCGCGCCGGATCATCGGCAGCTGGGTGAGGTCAGCTTCGAGGCGGAGTGAGATGGAGTCCGCCCTGCCGAGCGCTGTGCGAGGAGCGTGGCTGGAAGGCCGGCGACCTGTTCATGGCCATCCGCGTCGCGATCACCGGCCGGACGGCCACGCCGCCCCTGTTCGACACCATCGTCGCGCTGGGGCTGGAGCGGACGCTGGAACGCCTGGACAGCGCGCGCGAGGCGCTCGCTGACCGCGGCCTGAGCCCTGACAGGAGACGTCAGGTGTGGCGGCGATGCTTGTGGCACGACGCACACGGGAGGAGACCCGATGACGCCTCGATCGAGCTGCGTTCCAGGCCTGGCTGGACCGCTACGTCGCGGCCTGGAAGAGCTACGACCCGGCCGCGATCGGCGACCTGTTCAGCGACGGACGCGACCTACCGCTATCACCCCGAGGATGAACCGCTGGTCGGACGTGAGGCGATCGTGGCCGACTGGCTGGAGGACCGCGGATGCGGCGGGCACCTACGACGCCCGCTACGAGCCGCTGGCCATCGACGGCGAGGTCCATGTCGCGACCGGCTGGACGCCGCTACTTCGACGGCCCCGGCGGCGACGCTCCGCGACGAGTACTGGAACGTCTACCTGGTCCGATTCGATGACGCCGGACAGGCGACCGTCGTTCACCGAGTGGTGGATCCAGGACCGCGAGTTCGCCCGGCGCGCCCGGGAGGCAGCCGTCGCCAAGGCGCTCGCAGAAGCGGGTGTTAACGACCGGTCGCTGACGGGCCTGCGGTACCGTGTCGGCTCGTGACCGCCGAGTCGACGACGCCGACCGCCGGGCACGCGCACCGCGCCAGCGCACCGTGCTGGTCGTGGAGGATGAGCCCACCGTCCGCGAGACCGTGGCCGAGGCGCTCGCCGCCGACGGCCTGCGGGTCGTGACCGCGGCCGACGGACGACAGGCGCTGGACCGCTTCCGCGCCGAGCAGTCCGGACCTGGTGCTGCTGGACCTGATGCTGCCCGAGCTGTCGGGCATGGAGGTCTGCCGCATCCTCCGCCGCGAGTCGTCGGTGCCCATCATCATGCTCACCGCGCGCGACTCGGAGGTCGACAAGGTGGTCGGCCTCGAGGTCGGCGCCGACGACTACGTGACCAAGCCGTTCAGCCTGCGCGAGCTCCAGGCACGGGTCCGGGCGCACCTGCGTCGGCAGGAGGTGGTCGCGGCCGCACCGCGCGCGACGTCCGAGGTGCGCCTGGGCGCGGTGACGGTCGACCTCGCGGGCCACCGATTGATGCGCGGCGGCGTCGCCGATCGCCGGTCAAGCCGCAGGCGTTCGAGCTGCTCGCGTTCCTGCTGCGCAACCCGGGCCAGGTGTTCACGCGCGACCAGCTGCTGGAGCGTGTCTGGGGCTACGACTACGCCGGCGAGACGCGCACGGTCGACGTCCACGTCCACTGGCTGCGCGGCAACATCGAGGATGACTCGGCGCACCCGAGGTTCCTGCAGACGGTCCGCGGCGTGGGCTACGTGCTGCGCCTCGACGACGGCTGACGGTCCGGGCCCAGGCCGATGACCGCCGGTCAGCCGTTGCGCAGGGAGCTGGTGTCCACGACCTCGAAGTCGGATCCGTGATATCTGGTGCAGGTCGTGCAGGTCGTCGTCGTTCCAGTGCGGGTCTGGCGCGCCGGTCACGTACCAGGGCGAGCCGTTGTCGGCAAGGATCATGCCGTAGCGCTTGAGCGCGGTGAGCAGCACGCGCGCCTGCCGGGGGAAGCCGCTGATGTCGACCGACGCCTTGAGGCGGACCCGCAGGCCCATCGGCGGCAGGCTCGGCCGAGGTCGGAGTCGCCGGCCTGGTGGCGCGCCGGGTAGATGTATCGCGTGCGCGTCGTCGTCGGCCGTGAACCGGAGCGCGTGGAGGATGGCGCCCGCGGCGACCTCGTCGTAGCGCACCAGCCCGGGCAGGATGGGCAGGCCTGCCGCGTCGGCGCTCGTCCAGCCGGCCGGTCGCAGCTGGTTCGAGCCCAGGTTCCAGACCGCGCCAGAGCCGGCCTGCCAGTGCCGTCGCTGCCCTTCTGGCCGCGAACAGCTCGTACAGCTTGCAGGCGCTCTTGTCGATCATGATCATGTGGCGGTCGCTGCCACCCTCGATCCTGGGGCTGCGACGGGATGGGGTACTTGACCCGGTCCGACTCGTCCGGGCCACTTGAAGCTGAACGGTGCGGCGAGGTCGTTGACGACGACACGACGTTCCACGGGATGCCGTAGCCGCTGTACGACCCGAAGTCCGGATGCAGCGGCGCGTCCAGGCCGATCGTGGCCTTGAGCGTCTCCGAGTCCGTTCGCACAGGCAATGAGTCGACGCGCTTGTTCCAGACGTTCGTGCTCGGGAAGATGCGGCACCCGGGCACGCCCGGCACCTTGACCGCCGTGGCAGCCTCGATGGGCACCCCCGCGGTGAGCACGAGGGCGGCCGCGAGCGCGCCCACGATGGCGGAGTGCGGCAGGCGCCGAGGCGGGGTCGGTCGCATCGACGTATCGTGCCGCGCGGCCACCGAGTCCGCCACCCGCCGTTGGGCCTAGTAGGTCCTGTGATCGGCTCGCCTCAAGAGGTCCCGGGACATCACCCAACCGTACGATCGACGGCGCCACTGGTTGTCAGGTGCGGACGGACGACCCGGCGAACGCCGGTGCTCGTCGCGATACGTGCCGACCCTGGGGTCGGCCACCGGGTCATGGAGTCCATGGCGACGTGGCAGACCTGTCACTGGGCAGTCGCGGGCGGCCACTCTCCCGGCAGGATCACGCCGTGGAACGACTTCGGCAAGTCCTTCCAGTCGACGAGCAAGTAGGCCGTCAGGCCCTCGTAGGCCCCCTCACCCTGCAACATCACGGAATCCATGTTGACCGCGGGACCGATCGACTGTTCGTCGTAGCCAGCCGATAGCCCTGTCATCGATCCGCTCCAGGAGCCGTCGCCATTCCTGATCTGATACACGCCATGCTGGGCCGCGAACCAGACCGAATCGACCTGGTCCTTGTGCTCGTCCTCGTTGAAGACGATGGACAGGTCGCCGCTCAGCCGGTCGTCGCTGGAGTCGATCGTGATGCCCGTAACGCCGCTACCTCGCAACTGCGTGACGAGAGATCCCGCAGTCGTCGTGCGCGTCCCTGGCTGCTCGATCAGCCCCGAGATGTCGAGGGTTCCGGTAACCACTGCCGGAGCCAGTGGATCAGGAGACGCGGACTGTGCCACGGTCCCAGCGTTCGGGGAGGCCAGCACACCGATGACCACCGCAAGGGTCATGAGTCCGGCGCTCCTCCGGGCCTTGATATGGGCGCCTGAAGGCAACTCGGGGCGATCCAGTCGATCGACCTGGGTAAAGGTCCGGTCCATGGTTGGAGTGTCCTTTCTACCGCTGCAACTGGAATACTTCGGCCGAGCGGCCATCGGTACCATTGATGAGAGCCTTCCCCTCGCCGCCGATGACGATCACCCGACCATCGGACAGGCGGGTCGCCGTGTGTGCCGACCGCGCCTCAGCGAGTGATCCGGTGCGGCTGAACGACGACGTGGCCGGATCCCAGATCTCCGCAGAATCGCGGGAGACAGGGAACTGGAACGCGTCGCTGCCGCCGACGACGAGGACCCGGCCATCAGCCAGTAGCGTGGCCGTCAGGCTTCGTCGGCCCTCGGCCATCGATCCAGCCATGGAGAAGGTACCCGTGTCGGGGTCCCAGACCTCGGCCGTCACATTGGCGATGGCGCTGAGTTGACCATCGGTGCCACCCGTGACGAGGACCCGGCCATCAGCCAGGAGCGTCGCGGCGTGCAGCATACGTGCGCTTCCTGGCGAACAATGAGAGTCACCGCAGGTCCTCTGGTCGACGAGCGAGCCTGTACCGGTGAAGGCCTCGGTCACCGGGTCCCACAGTTCCGCCGTGGCAAGGGCAGATCCGCCGACCACGAGCACGCGCCCATCACGAAGGAGCGTCGCCGTGTGTCCGGCGCGTGCTTCCGCGAGCGAACCTGTTCGCGTGAAGGCTCGGGTTCCGGTGTCCCAGATCTCGGCGGATCCGCGGCTGCCTGCGTCGCCGCTGCCACCAACCACGAGCACACGGCCATCCCGAAGGCGCGTCGCCGTGTGCCCCTGGCGGGCCTCGTCGAGTGACCCGGCCACGGTGAACGCTCCGGTGTCGGGGTCCCAGATCTCGACGAGGTTGTCGAGCAGGGAGTCACCACTGCGCCCACCCACGACGAGGACTCGGCCGTCATCCAGCAGCGTCGCTGTGTGCGCGGAGCGCGGCTCCGCCAATGACCCCGTCTGAGTGAAGAGACCAGTGGCCGGGTCCCAGGTCTCCGCGGACGTCGACCCGGCCCCTCCCACCACCAGCACGCGCCCGTCCCGCAGCAGCGTCGCGGTGAACTCGCCGCTATGGCGGAGGGTCGTCATCGATCCGGTGGGTGTGAACACGCCACGGTCCGGAGGTACGAGGGGTCCCGGGCTCTGCCGCAGTAGCTGGCTGCCCACGAGCACCGCGCTGGCCGCCACGACGGCGACGACCAGCGCCACCACCAGCAACTTCGAGGGGTGGGCGAGGGACGGCACGCCGAGCCGGGAAGTGAGGTTCCGTGATCGCCTTGTCCGCACGTCGTTAGCGATGGCAACGGCCAGCGCCATCGCGTCGATGTCTTGTGGCCCATCCTCCACGTAGCGTCGCAGGGCGACTGTCAGCCGGGATTCGAACGTCTGGGGGTCATGCATGGTCGAGCTCCGTCCGCAATCGGTCGAGGAGGCGAGCCAGCCGGGTGCGGACGCCTGAGGCCTGATATGCCCATCGCGGCACCGATCTGATTGGAATCGAAGCCGGCCACGTAGCGCATGGCGATGAGGCTCCGGTCGTCCGGTCCGAGCTTGCGCAAGGCACGCCCAAGGTCCACGAGGCTGATGCGATCGGCGGGGTCACCAGCCAGCGACATACCGCCGCTCCCCGGTGCCTCGGCCGCCGATATCTCGACCACGGTTCGCCGGCGTTGCCGCTGGATCAGTTTGCGTGCCTCGTTTGCGGCGATCGACACCAGCCACGGCTCGACCTTGTCATGATCCCGAAGCCTGCCGAGCTTCATCCAGGCGATGGTCCAGGCGGCCTGCGTGGCCTCGTTCGCCGCATCCCAGTCGCCGACGATGACGAACGCGACCCGGGTCATCGAGCGGTGGTGGGTCGCGATGAGACGCGCGAATGCGGTCTCGTCGCCAGCGGCTGCGAGCCGCACGACCGGATCGGTCCCCGGAGCTTCCTGCACCGCGATCTCCGTCATGCATAGGAGATACGTCTCGCGGCCCCAGTGTCCCACGAGATCAGGCACCGCCGGTGTCCGTCGGAGCGAGGTGGCCTCTGCTGACCAATGATCGACCGCCTATCCTCGACACGTGGACGCATTCACCGAGGATCTGTCGCGACTCGCGGATCAGCTCCGACTCGGTGTGCTTCGATTCGACACGGAACACGTCATCGAGTCGGCGAACGAGGCAGCGCACGTCCTCCTTGGCAAGCGGCGAGGATCGCTGGTCGGTCGGTCGATCATGGAGGCGTTCGTCGACCATCGCGCGGAGGAAGTCATCCTCAACGCGGCTGATGGCAACATGGGCGGCCTGGAGTTCGACGGGCCCGAGGGTCGTCGCCTGGTACTGCGAGCACGCGGCGACCGGGTGGGCCGTGGCCGCATCTGGGTCCTCCTTGACGACGTGACCGAATTGCGTCGACTTCAGCGCATCCGGGCCGAGTTCATCGACAACCTGTCACACGAACTGCGAACACCCCTCACGACCATCAGGCTCCTCACCGAACGGCTGATCGACGAGCTGGCGACCTTGGACGTGCCATCCCGCGTGCGGGAACGCGTGTCGACCATCGACGTCGAGACCGGGCACCTGGTCCAGATGGTCAATGAACTGCTCGACCTCTCACGGATCGAGCAGGCATCCACGCAACTGCATCTTGACGATGTGGCAGTGGGTCCACTGCTGGCGGCGGCCGTCGCCCGACTGGCCACCTTCGCCGAACGGCAGGGAGTCGATATCGGGCTATCGCTTCCCGATGCCGCGTTACCTCCTGTCCGCGGCGACCCCGAGCGTCTTGGCCAGTTGCTGCTCAATCTCCTCCACAATGCGGTCAAGTTCTCGCCCAATGGCGGGACTGTGACGGTCGGAGGCAGCCCGGATGGCGAGGAGGTCGTGATGACCGTCGCTGATCAGGGTGTGGGCATCCCGCGCGCCGACCAGCCCCGGATCTTCGAGCGGTTCTTCAAGGTTGACCGCGCCCGCGAGCGCGGCCAAGGTGGCACCGGCCTCGGGCTGGCGATCGCGCGCCATATCGCCGAGGCACATCGCGGCCGGATCTGGTTCGAGAGTGAGGAGGGTCGAGGAACGACCTTCTTCGTTGCCTTGCCCGTGGCGGCCGGTGCTGCCCAACATGGCACTGGAGCTGGCTGACTCGTGATCTACCTGCTCATCGCGATCGGCGGGGCAGCGGGTGCCGTCGGTCGCTATGCCGTGGACGACACTATCAGCCGGCTGATAGGTAGCGCATTCCCGATGGGGACGCTCATCGTGAACCTCAGTGGCTCATTCCTGCTCGGACTCCTGTTCGCACTGGTGTCGGAACGATCTGCGCTCCCGGCCGACATCCGGGCGCCGGTGATGATCGGATTCATCGGGGCGTACACCACGTTCTCAACGTGGATGCTCGAGAGCGTCCGTTTGGCCGAGACAGGCGCCTGGGGGCTAGCGGGGCTCAACCTCGGCGGCTCGATGCTCCTTGGATTGGTCGCGGTATTGGCGGGACTCGGTCTTGGGCGCGCCCTGTAGCCTGGCCTCCGTCAAGTCTCCCGTTCGACCAGCAACTCCGGTGGAACAAGCCAGCGCAGGAGACCAGACCCAGGAATCAACGGACGCCGGACATCGATCGTGGCCAGCGCGCCCTTGCGCATCACCTGTGGCCCTGAGCCCAGGAGCTCGGATAGCAGCATCGAGAAGTCTGGATCGTGGCCCACGACCATCGGAGCCCGTGCCCGAGCGTCACGCACCACGGCGTCAAGGCAGCCAAGGTCGCAGCCATTGGACAAACGCTTGTCTATCAAGACCTCGAGTCCCAGGGCCACACCGATCGGTTCGGCGGTTTCGAGTGCCCGGATCTTGGGACTGCTGACTAGCCCGTCGACCTTGATACCCGCACGCACCAGGAAGGCGGCGATCCGCTCAGCCTGACGCCGCCCTTTCGAGGACAGGGGACGTGCTGCGTCGGGACCATCCCACTCAGTGGGGTCGCCAGCATGGGCGTGGCGCACCAAGTGAAGCGTCTCAACTCGAGGTTCCGTCGAATCGCGGGCTGCCATCGAGCAAGGATATGCCCAATCGGACTGCGACGGCGGCATTGGAACTTCAGCGAACGCCGGCTGGCTGACGCGGAGTCGACCGCTTTCGGCTGAACCGAGCCACCGAGGTTGCCTCGGCTACCCGGGTCACGGATCAAACGGGATCGGCCACAGCTGGGGCACGGACCGCAGCACAAGCAACGAAACGTTAACTCGCCGGAGATCGCCGATGATGGGATCCGTGCGGCACTATGCCGATGTGCCCCCTCCCGGCATACCTGGCATCGCCGGTCCGGTCGACCTCCTCGATCTGGCTGGGCAGAAGTCGGCAGTGCGCGGACCTCCCCATCCCCAGGGGACGGTCCGCGCCGCGCTGGGAGCTCGGCTGTGAGTGGGGCAGTGCCCGACATCGGTCAGTGAAGGTCGGCCAGGCTTCCAGCCAGCGCTCGGACATGCCGAGTGCCGAATTCCGGGAGGTCGGGAAGGCCATCCCAGCGTGCGCCTGCCCCACGCAGGAAGTATTCGTTGTCAGGTCCCCAGGTATGGCCCTTGCCGTGCCGCCGATAGATGAAACCCGTGGGCCAGGTCCGATATATGGAGCCCCCACCGTGCAGCACCCGGTCGAGGAACGCGCGATCCACGCCGCTGCGAACCGGCCGCCAGCCACCCAGCGACTCCAACTCGCCCCGCGGGACGAGCAATGTGCCACCGGCAACGACCCGGTTGAAGCCATCCGAACCCATCGATCTCGCGTCTGACCGTTATGCCGAGCTGGTCGAGCATCACGAATTCGGCCCCCTTGCCCACGACGGTGGCTCCTGATAACGCGCGCCCGACGATCAGGTCCCAGACATGTTCCGGACCATAGATATCATCGTCATCGATCTTGGCAAGGAAGCTCCCTCGCGCGCGCGTCGTGGCGATGCCCAGGGCCTCACCCAAGGTGGTAGTCGGCTCGATCGTCAGCAGCTCGACAGGCGACACTGCCGACGCGACCTCGTCATCAAGCTCGGGCACGGACGGCACACCATGGAGCCCGACGACGATGTCCAGTCGTGGGTAGGTCTGGTCGCGCATCATCCGCAGCGCCAACGCAGCCAGCCGCGGCCGACGCGTCACGAGTAGTCCGGTCACGCTGGGCGGCGCGACCTCCACCGCGGCCATCGGCCGGATGCGATCGTGCGCCACAAGGGACGACGCATGTCCCCGCACCACCGCACGTCGTTGGCGGACGCTCCGCATCTCCCAGGTGATTGGTTCGGTGCCCGCTGCCGGCAGCGGCTCGCATACGATCGCCACTAGCTCCTGGGACAGGTGCGCACCAACGGCATCGGGGAGTGTCTCGCCGGTGATGACGACCCCCGACAGGGCGATGCGCAGAACCAGCTCGGCGGCGTCGAGCGGAGGCACATCGCCGGCGATGTCGCAGTCGATGTACCACCATGCCCCGGGATCCAGGCCGAGCGTAGCTTCCGGCGACGCGTCCAGGCCCAGCCATGGTCCGCCGTGTCGATCTTCCCAGCCATTCCTCTCACTGTCGCCAAAGGCAGGGAACAGTCGCCAGCGTGGCCGGTCCCCGACCATCCGCAGCTGCAGCCGTCCACGCGCGTCGGCGTTACCCGGTACCTGCCACCGCCGAGTGGGCCGCCCCTGGACATCGATGAGGACCCGGAGGGCATCTGCGCCATCCACCACTACCCCGTGATGCGTAACGGTGAGGGATCCAATGGGAGCTGTGCCAAACCCCCGTGCCTCGCCGCCGACCATGACCAGCTCTGCATCGGCAGCAGGCCGGTTTGGCGGAGGGTCGTCGGGGTTGCGCTTGATGCCGCTTACCACATCCACGGGCGCCCCGTCCCTGGCGACCATGAGCGGTGAGCCAAGGAAATGGCCGCCGACATCGGCACCCACAGGGAGCCAGGGAGGCAGTCCACCATTCGCGGCCACGGATGGGCTCTGTGGGTACGGCATCTCAGCGGCCGGCGTGAGTAGGTACATCACGGCTCCGATGACCTCGCGAATGGGTCGTGGGCGCGCGAGGTCGACGGAGACTCGAACCCGTCCGGGCCCGATGTGCGGCACGCGTACCTCCAGGCGTCGGACCGCACCGATGGGACCTAGGCGACCCACCCAACCCGGCTGCGGTGCGCGCCAAGCATCGACGTGGATGCTCACCCGCCTCACGCTGGCAACCGTGGCCGGGTCTCGACCAAACGCCGCGAGACCCGCCGCGTCCGGCGCATCGATGAGCATCCGGCCCATGGAGGGCGGGATGGTTCCGCTCGGCCCGCGCTCCGATGACCAACCCAGTCGTCGAGACCATGGCGCATGGACGGGAAAACGGCGCCGCTGGACGCCATGCGGGGGGTGGATACGAACGACCAGTGCTCGGTCCGGGCGCATGAGGATAAACCGCGCCACGCCGCGTCTGGGTCGCGACATGGCCCGGCTCACCAGGGACCCGGTCAGTCCTGTTCCTCTAGGTCCAGGTCGTCGACATTCCCGAAGTCCATGACCTCGGTGGAGCGGTTCCAGCCGAGCATGACCCAGAGTGCGGCGATGGCAGCCATCAGCAGCGGCAGCACAAGTGTCATCGGATGGTCAAGGTGCCGCGTCGCCGGTGGGAACCGGTCCGCTCAGGAGATCGTTACGGCTCATGTCCGCATGTTGACTCGACGACGTCAACGAGCGATGAACGACAGATCAACGATTCGGATGCATGTCCCCACGCGGTCGCGCTCACATGTGACGATGAGCCCCTTTACCGGGCCACCGCAGGCTCGGACACCATCGCGGCGACCTTGAGAACACTGGGCCTACAAGCTTGCTGCTAGGCGGACACCGGGTGATCGCAGGCTCCGGGGACGGTCACCTCGGTGTTCGTCGTTGATGCCCGTGAGAGCGATTTCCACCGTCAGGTCGCCGTCGAACTGGAGCGGCTCGAAGGTGCCGCTGAAGCTGCCATGGTAGGCAACGGGATATCCGCCATCGGTGTCGACGTACAGGTCCGCGTCCGCGGCCGAGCGGAGTGACCATGCAAAGGTACTCACCGTCGGATCGGTGCTCGCCTGGGCAGCCGCCATGAACGCTTCGCCGTTGATGCGATAGTGCTTGACCGGCATGGTGCCCATCAGTCTCATCAGCCACGAATGTCCCTCGTGCCACGTCGCTGCTCGTGAGCAGGGTCATGAGGCCCTGCGGGCTGAGCTGGTCCAGGGCGGCCGTGGCCTGCGAGTCGCCCGGCTCGATGCACACATCGAAGAATCCGCCGAGGACCACATACGTACCCTCGGGAACGGCGTAGACACTCAATTCCTTGGGCCGAAACAGACTCACGGCCTTCCCGCCGACCTTGGCCACGACGTCGCCCAGCAGGCTGCCGGTGACCACGATCTGGCTCGATCCCTGGGCGTTGGTTGTCAGTCGTGCCGTCAGGTCACCCTGCGTGGGCTTGCCATCGACCGTGCCATCGACAGTGATGTGTGCCGTGGCCTCAAGAGACGTCAGGCCCGCCAGGGGTGTCAGCGGGATGGCCGCCTCCACGGGTGGAGATGCCCCATCCGTTGCCGCGGCCGCCGCAGGGGCGAGGACGACGATACCCGCAAGTGCGCTGGCGAGGATCAGCAGGCGCGATCGTTGAACGAGCATGTCATTCTCCCCGGTGCGGATTCACACCATCGATCGCTAGCCCTCTAGGCCCGTTCATGGCAGGCGCGCGAGGACGACGATCAGGGGTTGAGGTCCTCGGTCTCGCCCGTGGCCAGGAACACGACGTCCTCGGCGACGTTGGTGACCCGGTCGCCGATGCGCTCCAGGTAGTGGGCCGCGAACAGCACACGGGCGCCGCGATCGACGTTGTCCGGGTCCGCGCGCATCAGCTCCAGCATCTCGGCGAAGATGCCGTGGTACAGGTCGTCGACCTGGTCGTCGCGCGCCGCCACCGACGCGGGCCAGCGCCTCGTCCTGGTCGACCAGCGCCCGCAGCACCTCGCGTGTCAGCGTCGAGGTCAGGCGGCCCATCTCGGCGAGCCGGCCCGTTGCCTCGATGCTGCTGACGGGTGCCAGCTTGCGCGCCTGCTTGGCCACCGACGACGCGTGGTCGCCCATGCGCTCCAGGTCGTACGCCACGTGGTCGAGCGCCAGCAGGAAGCGCAGGTCGCGGGCAACCGGTTGCTGGGTCGCGATCGTGCGCGCGACGAGCGCGCTGATGAGCCGCTGCGCCTCGTTCAGGCGGCCGTCGCCGGTGATGACCTGCAGCGCCAGGTCGGCATCGTGTCGCTCCAGCGCCTCCACCGCGCGCGCGATCTGGTCCGCGACCATGCTGCCCAGCCGGAGCACGTTGTCCTTGATCTCGCGCTCCTCGCGGTCGAGGGTGTCGCGTGCACCCAGGTAGGGCATCGGCTGCTGGTCGCCGGCGTGTCCAGAGCCGGCCTCGGCGCGCTGAGCTCGGCACGGCGGTCGACGCGATCATCGTGGCCGCGGTCGGGTCGTCGGTCAGGGGGTCGGGCGGGCGGGTCTCATCGTTCATGTCGTCCTCATCCAAAGCGGCCCGAGACGTAGTCCTCGGTCAGCTTGCTCTTCGGGTTGGTGAACAGCTCGCTGGTCACGCCGGCCTCCACCATGTAGCCGGCGCGGTCGTCGCCCATCGTCAGGAACACCGTCTCGTCCGAGGCTCGGGCCGCCTGCTGCATGTTGTGGGTCACGATGATGATGGTGTAGCGCTGCCTTGAGCTCCATCATCAGCTCCTCGATCAGCAGCGTCGAGCGCGGATCGAGCGCCGAGCAGGGCTCGTCCATGAGGATGATCTCGGGCTCCGTCGCGATGGCGCGCGCGATGCACAGCCGCTGCTGCTGGCCACCCGACAGCGCCATGCCCGACTGCTTGAGCTTGTCCTTGACGTCGTCCCACAGCGACGCGCGACGGAGGCTCGACTCCACCAGGTCGTCCAGGTTGCCCTTCACGCCGTTGACACGGGGACCGAACGCGACGTTGTCGTAGATCGACTTGGGGAACGGATTGGCCTTCTGGAACACCATCCCGATGCGTCGTCGGACCTCGACGGGGTCGACGCCCGGGCCGTACAGGTCCTCGCCGTGATACAGCATCCGCCCCTCGGCGTGGGCCCCGGGCACCAGGTCGTTCATGCGGTTGATGCTCCGCAGCAGCGTGCTCTTGCCGCAGCCGGACGGTCCGATGAGCGCCGTGATCGGCGTGCGTGCGGAAGGGGTACGAGATGTCCCGGACCGCACGGAATGCGCCGTAGTAGCAGGCTCACGTCCTCGAGCCGGATGACCGGTTCGGTCGCGGGTGCGGGGGTCGGCGCATCGGCTCGCTGTCGGCCATCACCAGCTCCTTGAGTAGTGGTTGCGAAGGTAGATGGCCAGCCCGTTGGCGAGCGAAGGTGATGACCAGCAGCACGATCATGCCCGCGGCGGCGAGCTGCCGGAACTCCTCCTGGGGCAGGGTCGTCCAGCGATAGACCACGATCGGCAGCGCGGTGTACGGGCCGATCAGCTGGCCGACCAGGTCGGCGCCGCCGCTGGAGTAGGAGCCCAGGACGGCGCCGGCGAGGATGAGCGGTGCCGTCTCGCCGAGTGCCCGCGAGAGCGACAGCACGATGCCCGTGAGGATGCCCGGGAAGGCGGCCGGCAGCACCAGTTGCCGGGTCACCTGCCAGCGCGACGCACCGACGCCATAGCCCGCCTCGCGGATGGCGATTGGGCACGGCGCGCAGCGCCTCGGCGGCGGTGATGATGACGATCGGCAGCACCAGCACCGCGACGGTGAGGCCGCCCGCGATGACGTTGCGGCCGTTGCCGATGCCGAGTGCCTTGAAGAGCACCCACGAACACCGCGAGGCCGAGCAGGCCGTACACGATCGAGGGCACGCCCGCGAGGTTGCGGATGTTGACGTCCACGATGCGCGTCAGGCGTGACCCGGACGCGTACTCCTCGAGGTAGACCGCGGTGGCGATGCCCAGCGGGAAGGCCACGAGGACGACGATGACGCCGATCCAGAAGGTGCCCCACAGCGCCTGGCTGACGCCCGCCTTGTCGGGGTTGGACGACAGCGGCGAGGTCAGGAAGTCGACGCCCCGCTCGGCGAACACGGGCAGGCCCCGGTTCAGGACGTCGACCAGCAGGAACATGCAGGGCCAGCAGCGTGAACAGCAGGCTGAACGCCAGCAGGGCCTGGAAGATGAGGCTCGGCCAGTGGGGCCGCCGTGCGCGCAGGCTCCGGTCGGACGGCGCCGGCGGTGACGGTCGGGGACTCGACGCTCATCGTGGTCCCTAGTACCGCTGCCGCGTGCGACGCACGAAGACGTCGCCGACGATGTTGAGGCGCGAGGGTGATGCACGAACAGCAGCAGGCCCAGGAAGAACAGGCTGAGATAGGCGGCCTGGCCGCCCTGGACCTGGTCGGAGCCGGTGGCCAGTGACGCGATGGCGCCCGTGATCGTCTGTCCCGGTCCCAGCGGGTTGAGTGTCCGCAGCGAGCCACCCGTGCCACCGGCCGCGATGGCCACGACCATCGTCTCGCCGATGCCGCGCGAGACGCCGATGATGAGGGCGGCCACGATGCCCGAGACGGCGGCCGGCACGACGACCCGCAGGCTGGTCGTCACCTTGCGGGCCCCCAGGCCGTAGGAGGCCTCGCGCAGGCTCCGCGGCACGGCCCGCAGGGCGTCCTCCGAGATGGACGCGATGAGCGGGATGATGAGGATGCCCACGCCGAGGCCGGCGGCCAGCATGTTGAACACGGTCGCCCCGGAGAACAGGCGCTGGACGATCTGGGGGTTGATGAACGTGAGCGCGAAGAAGCCCAGGACCACGCTCGGGATGCTGGCCAGGACCTCCAGGATGGGCTTGACGATCGAGCGCGTCCGGGGTGAGGCGTACTCCGAGAGGTAGATCGCGGACAGCAGCCCGATGGGCGCGGCGATCAGCATCGCGATGACGGTGATGATGATCGAGCCGATGAGCAGGGTCGCGATGTCGAACATGGCCCCGTCGCGGGAACCAGCCGATGCTGACCAGGTCCGACGAGGTCGATCTGCTGCAGGAACTCGATGGCCTCGAACAGCAGCGCGAGCACGATGAACACGCTGATGACGATGGACACGAGCGCCGCCAGCACCAGGAGCCGCGAGACGCAGGCGCTCCTTGCGGCTGGCGCGCCGGGTCGCCCGGCGAGGAGCGAGCTGGGCTGCCGGGGTGACGCTCATGAGCGGGCTCGGTCTCCTGCCGGTATCGGGATCGGTCGAGATGTCGGACGATACAACGACACCGGGCGCCGTCGTGGCGCCCGGTGTCGTCGGGAGGAGGGAGGTCAGCGGGCCGCCCAGGCCGCCCGCGTCGCCGCGATCTCGTCCGCGCTCAGGGGACGTAGGGGACGGTCTGGAGGACCGTCTCGATGACCCCGTCCGTCAGGTAGTAGTCCACGAACGCCGCCAGCTCCGGCTTCTCGGCAGCCTTGGCCTTGTTGACGTAGATGAACAGGGGCCGGGAGATGGGGTACGTGCCGTCGGAGATGGTGTCGTAGGTCGGGCGCGACGCAGCCCTTGCCGCCATCGACCTCGAGCGGCTTGATGCGGTCGAGGTTCTCCTCCACGAAGGCGTAGCCGACCCAGCCGAGGGTGGTCGTTGTTGTCAGGGGTGCCGGTGACGCCCTCGACGATGGTCAGGTCGTTCGCGGACTGGCTGGTAGTCCGGGCGGGTGAACGACACCTTGCCGGCCTCGTCCAGCAGCGCCGGGTTGCCGCGCTTCAGGGCGATGGGCGTGATGACCTTCTCCACGAAGAAGTCGTAGGTGCCGGACTCCTCGCCGGGGCCCGTGATCGTCAGCGGCGCATCCGGGAAGACGGTCGAGCCGAGCCGCAGCTCGGTCGCCAGTGGCCTGGGCATGTCGGACCACGTTGGTCGTCCGATCGTCGGTGTCCGGGCAGCTCGGGGCCGATCAGGGCGTACAGGTCGGCGAAGGTCAGGCACTCGAGGGCGTCGTTGGCGGCCGACGTGACGACCGACAGGCCGTCGAGGCGCGATCTTCAGCTCGACGTACTCGATGCCGTTCTGTGGCGCAGACATCGGCCTCGCCCTCGGGCTTGATGGCTCGGGAGGCGTCGGCGATGTCGGTCTCGCCAGCGCAGAACAGCGCGAAGCCGTCGCCGGTGCCGGGGCCGTCGACCGTGATGCCGACGCCCGGGGATCCGATGTTGAACGCCTCCTGGACGGCGGTCGTGATGGGCTGGACGGTGGACGAGCCGGTGATGGTGATCGAGCCGGTCAGGCCGGTCAGGTGCAGCCGGCATGGGCACCGGGGCGGCAGGCGACTGGGCGAGAGCCGCGCCACCGGTCGCCATGGTGGCGACGAGGATGAGACTCGCCGGCTGCCAATGCCGGTCGTCGCGTGGTGTGGATCATCGTCGGGTATTCCTCCTGTGGTGGCGCCCGACGCATGGGCGTCAGCGCCGGTGCGCACGTCCTGTGGCGCGTCGAGCGTCGGCGGGCCGGTGAACGGCGGGTTTGCCGCGGTGTTAACGGACGGTTAACCGATGGCGCGGGACGAGGCCTGCCGACGGATGCCTGGCCGGTCGGGCTCGTCCGGGTCCAGCTGGTAGCCGACGCCCCGGACCGTCAGCAGGTGCACCGGGTCGTCCGGGTCGCGCTCCACCTTCTCGCGCAGCCAGCGGATGTGGACATCGACCGTCCGCGAGCCGGCTCGGCGGCGCGGTGCCCCAGGCCCGGTCGATGAGCCACGCGCGACTGAGCGGCCGGCCGGGTGCGCGGCACAGCTCCTCCAGCAGCCGGAACTCGAGCGGCCGCAGGTGGATGAACCGGCCGCGGCGTCGGAGTGCCCGGGCCTCGAGGTCCAGCTCGACACCGGCGCCGACCGGCGAGCCTGTTGGACGAGTGGCCCGCACGCGCGTCCAGCTGGATGGCGATTCGGCCGGCGATCTCCGCCGCGCCCAGGTCGGCTGGAAGAGCGTCGTCGAACCCCGCCTGCAGCGCCTCCAGACGTAGGTCCGATCCGGTCGCCGGATCGACGAGGACCGCGCGGAGTCCGCTTCGCTCGCGCCGCATGCGCGCGATGGCGCGAACCGTTTCCTTGTTGGCCGGCGGACAGCTAACGACCACCACGACGACCCGCAGTCGACGCATCGACCGCTGCAGCGTCCGTGCCCGGTCCGTCAGGCGATGCGCCTTCGCGTTGGGCGGATCGAGCGGCACCGCCGGCTGCGGCCGGGTCGCCCACGATGATGACGGTGGCGCCGATGACCTCTGACCGCGATTCGAGCTGGTCGCCGTGGGCACGCATGGCCGCACCCTGCCACCCAGTGGTCAACGGACGATGACCGGCCTGTTAATGCTGTGTGATCGAGGAAGTCCGCGCGTACACCTGCCACAATGCGCGACTGCGGATGGACATCGGCACCGGCCGCTCGATGTGCCGACAGGATGTTGGAGGATGGGATGGATCCATGGCCAAAGGCAAAGGCAAGGACGCAGACCATCAGCGGGCGCGGGCAGGCCAGTCGAGTGTCAAGATCACTTCGACGAGAGCTGCTCGAGCTGGAGGCGGATCTGGAACGCGCACGGCGGCGACGCGACAAGGCCCAGGCACGCGCTCGAGGCGCTTGAGGCGATCGCCGAGCAACTGGCATCGGAATCGCATCGGCCGAGGCGGCGGACGATGCACGTCCGAGCGCCGGGATGCGGCGAACGCAGCAGCGGAGGCCGCGAGCCTCGCTTCTGAAGCCGAGGCAGCTGTCGAAGCCGTTTCCGAACCTCGTCACGCAGTGGCCGCGGATGTCGCTGCAGGCCACGCCGCCCAGTCTGCCCGCCCCAAGCGACGCAAAGCCGCCAGCGCCACCGCCGACATCGTTCCTGCCGCCGAACCAGGCAGCCACTGACAGCACTCGGCGCGGGCAAGGGCCTGCCGTCGGGGCGCTGCACCCCGGCTGGAGGGCAGGCCACAGCTCTAGATGGCGGCGATGAGCCCTGCGATGGCTCGGCGATTCGGCAACGCCACGATCGGTCGCCAGACGGCCGGCAGGCCGCGACGGAACGAGGCCACGGTCGCCTCCCGTGAGGCCAGGTACTGGCTCACGGCTTGCGCGTCGCCGCCGCGGACCGCGCGCCGCTGGACATCAGGAACGCCCGCGCCATGGCGGTCGCGATGTCGGCGTCGTTGAGTGCTGCCCAGGTGGTCCTGGAGTGCCACGACCCTCGCGATGACGGCATCTACTCCCGGCGGCAGCACCTCCCGGAACGACTCCAGGGTGTAGCGCAGCCGCTTGGCATCGATGCGGATGGCATGCAGTGCCGCGACATCGGCCCAGCCCAGGACCGTCTCATGCGCCCGCAGGTGCTCGTAGGCGGTCCAGATCCGTCCCCCGCCGTGTGGCGGACGAGCACGGGCAGGCCGGGCGCCGGTCGCAGCTCACCAGCGCCCGGCGTCTCCACGAACTCCAGGTAGTCGCTGACGAAGTCCTGGTAGCGACGGGAGTCCAGCAACTCGATGAGCTCCGTCCGGGCCGCGTCCCGCTGCTCGATCAACTGCGAGTCGCAGCGGAGCCATGGCGCCGGACGATCGGCTCGGGCAGGCCCGCGATGTAGTCGTCGAGCCCTTCGATGAGCACGTCCAGGTCGCGCACTGCGCCCAGCGTCGTCGCCACGACCTGGAGCTCCCGGACGTACCGCTGCTGGACCTTGGGCCGATATGCGCCATCGAAGACCCGCCACATCGAGCGCATCCGTCGTGTCGCGACCCGCATCTTGTGGAGCTGCTCGATGTCCTCACCCGCGCGCGTGCCCGCCTCCGCCGCGAGCATCCGCGCCAGATGCATCCGGAGCACCTTGCGACCCGCCTCGGACAGCGGATCGTCGGCCGTCACGCCGGCGGTCTTGGGCACTCGTGGCAGTCGGCGGACCCGCTCCGCCGACTGCTCCCGCTCCACGAGCCGACGTGCCTGCTCCTCCTTGGACGCCCGACTGCCGGGGAGACCAGGTACCGCTCGCCGAGCAGTCGCGTGGCCAGCCGGTCCAGCAGGGCCGAGCCGCCCTCGGTCGACTCGATCTCCAGCTCCGCGAAGGTGCCCACGACGGTGCGCCCGACGAGGACCTCCACCTCGTCGAGCGACAGCTGGGCGGTACCGTCCTCGGCCCGGATGTCTCGCACGGCGCGCCGCTGGCGGATGGTGAACAGGGCCCGCAGGCGCGCCGCCCCGCGCAGCTCGTCCACCAGCTCCCGGGCCGGGCTGGACGGCCAGCCGTCCGGGTCCAGTCGTGCGTTCGCAGGACCTTCCAGCTCGATCCGGCGGTGCAGCGGATCGCGATCCAGGTGGCGGCACGCCGTCTGGTCGTCCGATCCGCCGGCTGCCAGCGACTTGACCGTGAGCGTGACTGGCGTTGCCGCTCCGCCGCAGGCGGGCCGCGAAGCCGTGCCGGCGGAGCGCTCCTCGCGGCGGTATCGAAGTAGCGGTCCTCGACCTGGCTGGACGAGCGCATCGCCGAGCGCCACGTCCGGCAGCGCCTCCGTCCACGGCCCATCGAGGAAGGCCTGGAGCGCGGCCAGATCCGTGACCTGGTACTTCAGCTCGACCTCGTGGCGGCACGGCGTGCTGGTCATGCCGACGCGACCCGGCTCGCATGGTCGTTGCTCGAGGCGATGGTCCGTGGTTCTGGCGCTGCCACCTGAACGTCGGACAGCGGATCGTCGCGAGCGCCATCAGTGTCTCGAAGGTGTCCACTGCCGGCCGGCGCTCGACGCAGGGTCTCGACCCGGCGCCAATCGCCCTCCCGGTCGAGCTGCCACGCGCGACGGTCGTCCTGCAGCATCACCTCGATGATGCCCCGCAGCCGGTCCTGGAGGGCGGGCTCGTCGACCGGCACGAGTGCCTCCACCCGTCGGTCCAGGTTGCGCTCCATCATGTCCGCCGACCCGATGAGGAATCGCTCCCGCTCACCCTGGCCAAAGCACAGGATGCGTGAGTGCTCCAGGTAGCGACCGACGATCGAGCGCACGGTGATGGTCTCGCTGACGTGCGGCACGCCAGGCACCGCCGAGCACATG
The DNA here is from genome assembly GCA_963760625.1 of uncultured Chloroflexia bacterium. Classification (GTDB taxonomy): domain Bacteria; phylum Chloroflexota; class Limnocylindria; order Limnocylindrales; family CSP1-4; genus JAFMJV01. The sequence continues at coordinate 501,932 of CAVXDU010000009.1, read as the reverse complement.
CCGCGCACGATGAGGTCGATGGGCACTCCGGCCTGACTCGCGACGTACAGTGCGCTGATGATGCCCGGGTCCACGATGGAGTTGACCTTGAGCACGATCCGGCCATCGCCGTGGGTCGCGCTGGCGCTCGGTCTCCGCCTCGATGAGCGCCAGGATCCCGGTCCGCAGGCTGACCGGTGCGACGAGCAGCCGGCGGTACTGGTCCTTGCGTGCCACTCCCGTCAGCACGTTGAACAGGTCCGTGATGTCCGCGGTGAGAGCCGTGTCATCGCTGAGCAGGCCCAGGTCGGTGTACACGCGGGCGGTCTTGGGGTTGTAGTTGCCGGTCCCGATGTGGACGTACGAGCGCAAGCCCGCGACCCTCGCGGCGAACCACGAGCGCCGCCTTGCAGTGGGTCTTGAGACCGACCAGGCCATATGCCACGTGGGCCCCGGCACGCTCCAGGGCGCGCGCCCAGACGATGTTCGCGCGCTCGTCGAAGCGGGCCTTGAGCTCCACCATCGCGACGACCTGCTTGCCCCGCTCGGCGGCGTCGATGAGCGCGCGCACGATGGGCGAGTCGCCGCTGGTGCGATACAGCGTCATCTTGATGGACAGCACGTCGGGGTCCTCGGCTGCCTGCTCGATGAACCGCTGCACCGATCCGGCGAACGACTCGTACGGGTGGTGGACCAGCAGGTCGCCGGCGCGGATGGCCGCGAACACGTCGGGTGGCTCGTCGTCGACGGACTTGAGCGTCGCGGCTGCACGGGATGCCACGGCGGCGGCTGGAGGTGCGGCACGTCCAGGTCGGCGATGGTCGTCAGCTCCCGCAGGTCGAGCATGCCCGCGATCTCGTAGACGTCGCGCGGGCTCCAGGCCGAGGCCCTTCTGGAGCAGCGCCCGGGTGGCCCAGGGCATCGACCGCTCGACCTCCAGCCGGACCACCTTGCCGAAGCGGCGCCGGCTCAGCTCCTCCTCGATGGCCAGCAGCAGGTCGTCCGCCTCGTCCTCCTCGATGGAGATGTCGGCGTTGCGGGTGACCCGGAACAGGTGGTGGTCCAGGATCTCCATGCCCGGGAAGAGCGTGTCCAGGTTGGCGGCGATGATCTGCTCCACCAGCACGTAGGTGCGGGTGCCCACCTCCCACAGCCGTGGGCAGCACGGGCGGCACCTTGATGCGCGCGAAGCGGTCCTCGCCCTCGGCGGGGTCGCGCACCGTCACGGCCAACGACAGCGACAGGTCGCTGATGTACGGGAACGGATGCGATGGGTCGACCGCGAGCGGCGTCAGGACCGGGAAGATCTCGTCAGGAAGCGCTGCCGCAACTCCAGCTGGCGCTCCGGTCGCTCCTCGTACGGCACGATGCGGATGTCCTCGTCGGCCAGCCGGTCGCGCACCTCGCAGGTACGTCCGGGAGTGGGCGGCCTGGAGCTGGAGCACGCGGTCTCGGATGCGCTCCAGGATCTGGGGTGCGGTCAGGCCGTCGGGCGAGGGCCACGAGTGACCCGCCGACGACCTGCTGCTTGAGGCCGGCCACGCGCACCTGGAAGAACTCGTCCAGGTTGCTGGCGAAGATGGCCAGGAAGCGCGCCCGCTCCAGCAGCGGGTTGCGCTCGTCCTCTGCCTCGTGCAGCACCCGCGCGTTGAACTCCAGCCACGACAGCTCGCGGTTGAGGTACGGCAGGCGGCCGCCGCGAAGCGACTGGCTGCGCGGCGACGCGATGGTCGATGGATGGTCGTCACGTGGGCGTGGCTCTCACTCAGGTCAGCCGGCCTGACGGGTGGCCGAAGCGTAGCACGGAGGACGCTCAGCCCAGGCGGTGCGATCGCGTGCGGGTCACCGTCCCGCCGCGCAGCGTCCTCGGCGCAGGGGCACGCCTCGCGCAGGCGCGCGAACGTGTAGTAGCCCGTGTGGTGCCCGTCGGCCCAGGTGGGTGCGACCGCGTACTGACCCACCAGCTCCATCGATCGTGAGCTGGGTCTGTGCCTCGGTCAGGGTCGGGTTGGAGTCCAGCCAGCCTGGCTGCCCGGCCTCGCCGCGGCAGAAGGCGCAGGGGCACAGCCAGCGCAGGGTCACGAAGTCATAGCTCGTCTGGTGACCGTCGGTCCAGTCGATGTCCAGGGTGCGCGGCCGCCCGGTCGGCGTGGATGCGCGCAGGCATCAGGTACTCCCCACCGGTCGTGTAACTGGTCATGTCGTGATTCTCGCACCCCGGGTGTGGTGTCGCCCCTAGACTGACGGGCATACGACCAGAGGTTACGAATGACCCGTTCCTGGCGTCCCGACGACCAGCACGCCCTCCACATGTCCGTCGACGGCCGGGCCTCCGAGCCGGGGCATGCGACGACGTGACGATCGCGGCGGCGATCGACATCGGGAGCAACAGCGCACATCTGCTCATAGCGGATGTGACCGGGTGATCGCGACATCGATGCACACGTGGACGAAAGTTCCCAGCTTGGGCTTGGCCTGATCGTCGACCGGCAGGGCAGGATGGGTGCCGCAGCGCGTGCCGCGGTGTCCGTGGTCGTGGAGGGCTACGCAGAGCGGGCCCGGGCGGCGGGTGCCGAACGGGTGCTGTTGATGGGCACCCATCCGCTGCGTCACGCACGTGATCGATCCCTGCTCCGACGCAACCTCAGGGATGGCACAGGACTCGACCTCGTGGTCCTCAGCCACGAGCAGGAGGCGAGCCTTACGCTCCTGGGTGTGACGGGCGGTCGTCCCGTCCATGGCTCCCTTGTGGTCATGGACATCGGGGGCGGTTCGAGCGAGGTCATCCTCGTCGAGTCGGGCTCGGACCATGTCGTCAGTGCGATCGCGGTCGGCTCGGCACGCCTCTCGGCTTCGGTCGGGCACCATGACCCGCCCACGGTCGAGGATATCGGTGAGTTGGCCCGCCACTGCGGTCGACCTGGTCCAGGCGATACCGGTGGGATACCCGATGCGCGGGATCGTGTCGGGTGGTTCGGGCACCAACGTCTCCCGGCTGCTGGGACGAGAGCGAACCCGTGCGATCGATCGTACCGACCTCGATGCGGCGCTGGTCATGCTCCAGGGCCGGAGGGCCGCTGATATCGCGGCGGATACGGGTCTCACCGAGCGACGCGTGCGCCAATTGGCGGCCGGCATCTCCATCGTCGCCGCGCTTATGGACCGCTTCGGCTTGCGGACAACGGACGTCTCAGACGCCGGATTACGGGAGGGCGCCTTGCTCGCTTCGATGCGGCATGGCGCGGGATGGCTCGACTCCCTGGTCGGTGCGGTACCGTCACGCAGATAACCGCTGCAGGCACCCCGCCCGACGGGGCATGATGGTGGACACCTGACGACCCCCCCAGCGGGTCCAGACCGTGGGAGCGCATGGACCTGCCGATCCACTCCGAGGCCGGGACGCGGTCGTGGTCGACACCCGATGTCGGACGCTGGCGCCCCGCGCTCCGCGCGGTGTTGATCCTGGCCGCCGTCGTGCTGGCGTGTGGCTTCGTCATCGCCGTCCTGGCTGCCGGACCGTCGCTCTGGTTCCGCCCCGGAGGGTTCGGCTTCGACACCCGTTCCTACTGGGGATTTCCCAGGGTCCCCCTCTACCCCGGCCCGGGAACAGACGACGGATATGGCTTCTATCGCTACTCGCCCGCCTTCGTGCCCTTCCTGGTGCTCGCGAGCGCCGTGCCCTGGCCGGTGTTCGCGGTCGGCTGGATGGCGATGCTGGTCGGCATCTACATCTGGATGGCGGGCGAAGACCGTTGGCCGCTGCTGGTGTTCGTGCCCGTCCTGTTCGAGTTCTACCTCGGCAACATCCACCTGCTGCTGGCGCTCGCGGTCGTGCTCGGCTTCCGCTGGCCCGCGACCTGGGCGTTCGTGCTGCTGACCAAGATCACGCCCGGTATCGGGCTGTGGTGGTTCGTGGTCCGGCGGGAGTGGCGGTCGCTGGGCATCGCGTTGGGGGCGACCGGAGCCGTCGTCCTGGCGGGTCTCCTCGTGTCACCCGGCGTATGGCGCGACTGGTACACGTCGCTGACCGTCACGGGGCCTGCCGTCGGCAGCAACCAGATACCCATCCCGCTGCCGCTCCGGCTCGTCGCGGCATTCCTGCTGGTGACCTGGGGTGCCCGCACCGACCGTCGCTGGACCGTGGTGGTGGCCACCACCCTGGCACTGCCCACCCTGTGGTTCCACGGCCTGGCCATGCTCGTCGGCATCGTCGCCCTTCGCCACGGGCAGCCGGAGCGACTCGCCGCGTCCGTCGACCGGCTGGCCCAGCGGCTGTCGTCATCGTCGCGTGACCTCCGGACGGATACCATCGAGGCTTGAGCAGCGTGGCCCATGCCCCGGCTGTGCCCAGGCGCACGGCGTGCCGGTAGCATGCGCTCATGAGCGAGGTCATCGAACGCACGACGCTTGCCCACGCGGACGCCGAGGCGCGATCGGCCGCCAGGGCGCTGGTGCGTGCCTGGGTCGGTCGCGACGGATCGCCAGGGGCGCTGCTCGACCATATCGGTGGCGTCGATCAGGTCGGCGTCAACGAACGGGTGGACGGCCTTCGGAAGCGGTCCATCAAGAAGGCGTCCAAGGTCTGGGCGCTGGACCTGGCCATCCGGATGATGGACCTGACCACGCTCGAAGGAAAGGACACGCCGGGCAAGGTCCGGGCGCTCTGCGCCAAGGCCATCCACCCTGAGCCGGGTGACCCATCCATCCCCGGCGTGGCTGCCGTGTGCGTCTATCCGGCGCTGGTGCCGGTGGCCCGTTCCGCCCTGCGTGGGACACCTGCATCAAGGTGGCCAGCGTGGCCACCGGGTTCCCGTCCGGCCAGACGTTCACGGACATCAAGCTGGCCGAGACCCGCGCAGCCGTCGCGGCAGGCGCCGACGAGATCGACATGGTCATCGACCGCGGGGCGTTCCTGTCGGGCGACTACGCGACGGTGTTCGATGAGATCGTGGCGGTCAAGGCGGCCTGCGGGCCGGCCCATCTCAAGGTCATCCTCGAGACAGGCGAGCTGGAGACCCTCGACAACGTCCGGCGGGCGAGCGTGCTGGCGATGGCGGCAGGCGCCGACTTCATCAAGACATCGACGGGCAAGGTGATACCCGCGGCCACGCTTCCGGTCACGCTCGTGATGCTGGAGGCGATCCGGGACTTCCATCGCCGGACGGGCCGCATCGTGGGCATGAAGCCGGCAGGAGGCATCCGCACCGCCAAGGAGGCCATCGGCTACCTGGTGGTGCTGTACGAGACGCTCGGTCCGCGCTGGATGACACCGGACCTGTTCCGGTTCGGAGCCAGCAGCCTGCTCAACGACGTCCTCCAGCAGCTCCAGAAGGAGCGGACCGGGCGCTACTCCGGTCCCGACTACGTCACGCTCGACTGACCCGCGTGTCCGAGCTCCCTTCCGTCCGGGGCAGACAATCGCTTGCCCCCAAGTGACGCCAGACGCATCACCGGGGTCCTTGAAGGTAGTACATTCGCCCGACAACGGGCGGTGCAGTCCACCGCCCTTGGATCCCGGTGGTGGTGGAGGGGTATGAGTCTCCGGCCGACTTCATCCGTGGATCCCGAGCTACCACCCGAGGGGTGGGCATTCCGATTCTTCACACCTCACGAGGCGCGGACCGTAGAAGCGGTGATGGCCCGGATCATGCCCGACGACGACTTGGGCCCCGGAGCTGTCGAGGCGGGCACCGTGTACTACGCCGACATCACCCTCAGTGGGGTCGAATTGGAACGCCAGACGGTCTACCGGTCTGGCGTGAATTCGCTGGATGCAGTGTGCCGGAGCCGTTACGGACGCCTATTCGCTGACTGTAGCCCGGTCGAGCAGGACGCCATCATCGGCGACATGGCCGATGGATCGTTGTCCGCATCCGTCGCGGATGGGGACGCGGGCTGGGATCAGCCATTCTTCGAAGTCTTGCGGGAGCACACGCTGGAGGGCATGTTCTCGGATCCTGTGCACGGTGGCAATCGCGGTCTATCCGGCTGGAGATTGCTTGGCTACCCCGGGCCCCAGCCCGCTTACAGCCACGAGGAACAGCAGGTCGACGCGCCGATCGTCCGAGACCGCACGTTCACGGCAGCAGACTATCCACTGCCTCAGGCCGAAGAGTCATGACCGGGGTCGATCGACGCGCCGATGTATGCATCGTGGGCCTCGGTCCTGCTGGCGCCACCGCAGCGCACGCGCTGACCACAGCTGGCCTGACGGTGGTCGCCTTGGAAGCCGGACCTCGTCGAAGCAGGGACGAGTATCGCCGCGATGAACTGACGGAGTCAGTCTTCGAACAGGCGCGCTTGGGTCCGAAGTTCAACGCTGAATTGCAGACGTGGCGGCGGTCCAGCCAGCACGCAACGCAACCCGCCACGTACTCCCTCGGCAAGATGAACAACGGTGTCGGAGGCACCATCGTGTACTCCGCCTGGCTTCGGCGCTATGCACCCGGAGATTTCCGGGTCCGGACCGACACGATCGAGCGCTATGGGGAGGAATCACTCCCACCAGGATCGGCCGTGGTCGATTGGCCGATCGGATATGACGACCTCGAGCCGTATTACACGCGAGTGGAGCAGATGACCGGTGTCGCCGGCATCCCCGGCAACATCCGCGGCGTGCCCGTCGCAGGCGGGAACCCCTTCGACGGCTATCGCAGTGAGGGCTATCCCCTGCCGCCTCTCCGCAGTGCAGGCCTCAGTGAACTCTTCGGCGAGGCGGCGCGAAGGGCGGGTTACCATCCCTATCCAGTCCCGGCGGGCATCAACTCTGTGCCCTTCGACGGGCGCCCCGCATGCACATACTGCGGTTTCAATGCCTTCTTTGGCTGTCACATCGATGCCAAGTCCACGGTCGACCTGACATTCATCCCCCGGGCAGAACGGACTGGCAACCTGGAGATCCGGACCAACTCCCGGGTCCTTCGAGTCACCACGGATGCCCGTCGGCGTGCAACCGGAGTCGACTTTCGGGACGCTCACGGAGACCTCCGACATATCGATGCGTCCATCGTGATCCTGGCCGCGTACACCTTTGAGAACGTCCGGTTGCTGTTGCTGTCGGCAACGGATCAGTTCCCACATGGATTGGCCAACGCCCATGGTCAGGTCGGCAAGTACTTCACTCCAAAGCAACTCCCTCGAGTGCTGGGGCTGTTGCCGGGACGCGCGCTGAATCGATTCACTGGTCCCTCGGCGCAGGGGATGATCATGGATGATTTCCTCGGAGACAATTTCGATCACCACGGCCTTGGATTCATCCGCGGAGCATCCATGGGCGTGATCCAGCAGAGTCAGCCGATATCGGCTGCCAAGGACACCACTCCACCCGATACAGCACGATGGGGCCGTGGCTTCAAGGAGCATCTGGTCAGGAACTGGAACAGCGTCTTCGCCATCGAGGCCCAGCCCGAGAACCTGATGTACGAGGCGAACTTCCTGGACCTGGATCCGGTCGTGCGTGATCGCAGTGGCCTGGGGCTGCCGGTGATACGCATCACATTCCAGCAATACGAGAACGAGCTGGCGATCATCGACTTCGTCCGTCAGCGCAGCATCGAATTGATGCGCTCCATGGGCGTCGAGAAGGTATGGACGGGACCTGCGCTGACTGGTGTCGGCAGCTCCCATGACCTCGGTGGCCTTCGGATGGGAACAGATGAGACGGTCTCCGTCGTCGACCCGGACCTTCGCTCACACGAGGTGCCCAACCTGTATGTCATGGGTGGCGCAGTGTTCCCGTCTTGTCCGGGCATCAATCCGACCCTGACGATCCAGGCCGTGGCGTGGCGCGCAGCCGACAGGCTGGCACAGGAGTGGAGCCGCGGCAGCGGATTGTGACCAGGCCGACCCTGGCCCGATGGCGACGTTCAGGCGATCGCCGATAACGCCCGCTCGATCAACGGCACGTGGGCAGGTTCGCCAGATCGGCGGCCGTCAGCCAGGCACAGGCATCACTCGATCCGTTCTCCTCGACCCGCAGGTCGCCCGCGATGGCCACGACCCGGTACAGGATGGCAACGACGTGTGCGGGCCCCGGCCGGCTCGCTGGTCGTTCCACGGTATGCGAATGGATGGCAAGGATGCCTTCGATCCTGCCGTGGAGGCCAGTCTCCTCCGCCAGTTCCCGGATCACGGCGTCGTCAGGGTGCTCACCCCACTCCACTCCGCCCCCGGGCAGCGTCCACGTCCCTGCCCACGGGTACCCCGGCGCGACACGCGCGCACAGCAGCCGCCCGTCACCATCGGTCGCCACGGCATACGCGCCGAGGCGCACCCAGGGAGACCCATTCATGTCCGGGACGATGCCGAGCGTCACGACCGCTCCTCGAAGATCGATGGGTCGCCGATCATAGTCCGGATCGGCCCCCGAGACGGGTGGTAGGCTCTCGGGCGTGGCTCGCCGCACGACCCAGATCCCGTCCACGACGCCATCGCCCAGAACGGCTGCGGTGGCCGCCCGCGGACGCTCCGACGAATGTCGGTCGCGGCACGGCCGCACCCTCGACCTGGGGGCTGGGCGACGGCCAGGCGATCCCGTGGGAGTACGCGCCTGCGCCCGAGTCGCGCGACGTGGTCAGCATCGCGGACCGCTACGACCTGTTCATCGGCGGCAAGGACGTCGGCGCCCCACGGCGGTCACACGTTCACGACGCTCGACCCGGCGACCGAGGAGCCGCTGGCACAGATCGCCATGGCGGACGCCCACGACGTGGACCGGGCCGTCGCCGCCGCCCGGACGCGCGTTCACCGACGACCTGGGGCCCGATGCCCGGCCGGGAGCGTGCCAAGTACCTGTACCGCATCGCGCGCATCCTCCAGGAGCGGAGCCGCGAGTTCGCGGTGCTCGAGACGCTCGACGGCGGCAAGCCCATCAAGGAATCGCGGGACGTGGACGTGCCGCTCGCGGCGGCCCACTTCTGGTACTACGCGGGCTGGGCGGACAAGCTGGAGTACGCGTTCCCCAACCGCGACCCGAAGCCCCTGGGCGTGGCGGCGCAGGTCATCCCCTGGAACTTCCCGCTGCTGATGCTCGCCTGGAAGATCGCGCCGGCGCTCGCGGCGGGCAACACGGTGGTGCTCAAGCCGGCGTCCGCGACACCCCTGTCGGCGCTGCTGTTCGCGGACGTCTGCCGCCAGGCGGACCTGCCGCCGGGGGTCGTCAACATCATCACCGGGCCCGGCGAGATCGGCCTCGCGCTCGTCTCGCATCCGGACGTGGACAAGGTCGCCTTCACGGGCTCCACCGCCGTGGGCAAGGAGATCGGCCGCGCCATCGCCGGTTCCGACAAGGCGCTGACCCTGGAGCTGGGTGGCAAGGCCGCCAACATCGTGTTCGATGACGCCCCGTTCGACCAGGCCATCGAGGGTGTCGTCAACGGCATCTTCTTCAACCAGGGCGAGGTCTGCTGCGCGGGCAGCCGGTTGCTGGTCCAGGAGTCGATCGCGGAGCCGTTCGTCGAGCGGCTCAAGGAGCGGCTGTCGACGCTCCGCGTGGGCGATCCGCATGGACAAGAACACCGACGTGGGCGCCATCAACAACGCGGCCCAGCTGGCGCGCATCAACGAGCTCATCGAGGCCGGTATCGCGGAGGGCGCGGAGATGTACCAGCCCGCCTGCGAGCTGCCGGCGCGGGGCTACTTCGTGCGCCCGACGCTGTTCACCAACGTCTCCCAGTCGAGCCGCATCGCGCGCGAGGAGATCTTCGGTCCGGTCCTGTCGGTCATCACCTTCCGGACGCCCGAGGAGGCCATCGAGAAGGCCAACAACACTGCCCTACGGCCTGTCGGCGGGCGTCTGGACCGAGAAGGGCAGCCGGATCCTGGCCATGGCCAGCCGGCTGCGGGCCGGCGTGGTGTGGGCGAACACCTTCAACCGCTTCGATCCCACCAGCCCGTTCGGGGGCTACAAGGAGTCCGGCTTCGGCCGCGAGGGCGGCCTCCACGGCCTGCTGGCCTACCTGGACACCGAGGTATGAGCGAGTCGGCCGAGCACCTGCTTCGACCCTACCTGCTTCGCCCGGGCGAGCGAGCTTCGAGGGGTTCGCCGCCGAGCTCGGCGTGCCGGCGCTGAGCGAGATCCCACCCGCTGACCTGGTCTCCGACGCCGATGTGCTCGGCCCCGTCGCGATGCGCTACGGCATCGAGGTGGTCGGTCCGCCGATGCGAGTGAGCCGCCCATGACGCGTATCGATGTCCGCAAGACCTACAAGCTGTACATCGGCGGCCAGTTCCCGCGCTCGGAATCGGGTCGCTCGTATGTCGTCCGGACGCCCGACGGCACACCGCTCGCCAACGCCGTCCGGGGCTCGCGCAAGGACGTCCGGGATGCGGTGCGTGCCGCGCGAGCCGCGTTCCCGGGCTGGTCGGGCAAGACCGCCATGAACCGGGGCCAGGTGCTGTACCGGGTCGCGGAGCTGCTCGAGGGTCGTCGGGAGCAGGCAGCAGACGAGGTCGCTGACGCCGAGGGGCTGGTCGGCGCAGGGTGCCCGGGCAGCAGGTCGACCGCTCCATCGACCGGCTCGTCTGGTATGCCGGCTGGGCGGACAAGCTGAGCCAGGTGCTGGGCACCGTCAATCCCGTCGGTGCCAGCTACTTCGACTTCAGCATCCCCGAGCCGACCGGCGTCGTCGGCATCGTCGCGCCGGAGTCCTCGTCGCTGCTCGGGCTGGTGTCGCGGCTGGCGCCGGTCGTGGTCGGTGGCAACACGGCGGTCGTGCTGACCTCCGAGAGCAAACCATTGCCGGCCATCACCCTGTCCGAGATCCTGGCCACGAGCGACGTGCCCGGTGGTGTCATCAACATCATCTCCGGCCAGCGCGCCGAGCTGGTGCCCTGGCTGGCCGGCCACAGGACGTCAACGGCATCGATGCCTTCGGCGTGCCGGCTGCGCTGCGGGTCGGACTGGAGCAGGCCGCGGTCGAGAACATGAAGCGGGTCGCGCGGCCGCCCCGGATCGGGCGTCGATGGCTTCGACTGGCTGGACGACGCGCGCGCCCAGCGACCGGAGTGGATCGCGGCGTTCCTGGAGATCAAGACGGTCTGGCATCCCATCGGGATGTAGGAGGGCGCCCGATGACCTCCGCTGGTCGTCGTCTGGTGGTGGCGCACGTGGCCGCCGTGACGTTGCTGCCGGCGCCGGTCGTGGCCCAGTCGCCCGACGTCCGCCGGGGGAGACTTCTTCGCGGCTCCGGATCGTCGTGTCACCACCGTCGCGCCGCTGGTCGATGTGTATCTCGACGGCGAGCCGGTCCCGGGGCTCACGGACGTCACGACCGGGTCGGTCTCCGGCATACGTCGCCATCCCCGCGGCGCACAGGTCAGGTCGACCTGTTTGCCGACGGCTCGGACCCGTCCGCAGGGACTGCCATCACCTGCCTCCGCCCGGCCGACGTGGGCGATGGCGATGCGCGAACCCTCGCAGTCGCGGGTGACGGCAGCGTCCTGGTGCTCGACGACGTGTCAGCGTCACCGGTGCCACCATCGCGACCTGCCGCTTCCGGGACGCTCCAACGCCGACCTCGCCTCCGGGTCCCCACCTCGGAGCACCGACCGCGGGCCCCGCTCGACGCCTGGCTCGGTGCGCCGACCGCTGGCGACCTCGGCCCCTGCCGCCCGGTCGATGCTGGCTAGGCGACCTGCCACTGGTCGAGGGCCTGACCACCGATGCTCCATCGGCCTGGATGGGGTCGACCGGGACCGCGACGCTGACCACCAACGCCCCGGGCGACCGGCTGTCGCTGTTCGCGAGCGAGGACGTCGTGGTCGCCGATGGGTCCGCGATCACCGCGTTCATGGTGCCGACCAGCGAACGGGCCGTCTGGTTCCTGGCCGTCGATGCCAGCCGGGACCCTGGGACCCGGTCCGTCGCCGACGCCGACGGCCGTCCCCGATCGCGCCACCGACCCCGACGCGCTCGAGTGGCGGACCCTGCCGGTCTACGAGTGCGAGCTGATGATCGCTGTTCACGACCGATGGCGAGCATCCTCGACGCGGCGGACGGGCAGCGCCGGGTCCGGGTGCCGGCGTCCCTGCGTGGTGGGCTGGCCCTGTACCACTATCCCGTGACGACCGGGCGGCGATCCGCTGACGGGCTGGTCCCTGGGGCCCGATGGCTGGACGTGTGTCCGCCATCTGGGCGGCGACTTCGACGCCTTCGCCAGTGGCCTGACCATCCGCTCCGCCGGCGCGGGCCGGGCGGCCGCGGCCGACTGCGGCGCATTCGGCTGTGACCCGCGGTGGGAGCCATCGATCGGGTCGGTTCATCGCATACGGATCGAGCAGCAGGGGCGGTCTCGAGGACCCAGCCGCCATCGATCCACGGTGTTCCGGGCACGACCGCATGTGCCTACCACCGGCGGTTCCGTTCGGAGGGCTACACGGAGTGCCGGCGGGGTCACCGCGCGCGACGGCCGACGCGATGTGCCGCGGCGCACCCCCGATGGCTCGGTCTGGCTGGGCTTCTCGCGTGCCCGATCGGCGCGACACGGTGGTCGGCGCCGTGGGCATCGACTGCGGCGAGCGATGACGTGCACGCCCGCACCTCATCGAGTGCAAGCTGCGGCCCGAGGATCGCGCGCTGTGCCGTCAGACGCTCCAGGTGATGCTGGACCCCGACCGGGTGCGCGTGTCGCGCGTGGACGCTCCCCTTGCCTGTCCTGGGTCGGTGGCCCTCATCCGGGCCGGGAGCGCGGTCTGCGCCGCCGACTATTCCCACGCCCGTGTCGTGCGAACGCTCCGCGGCGACCACGACCTCGTCGTCGATGGCGTGCCCGTCGCCTCCCTCGGAGCGGGAGGCGTCTATCCGCGACATGGCGGGGTGGACCCGACCGGCTCTGGTACCGCGTCCGCAGCGTGGACGGCGATCGTGTCAACGGCTGGATCGCGATGCCGCTGGTGGCGCCGATCAGCAGCGACTAGGCGCATGCTTCGGGTCTGGCCCAGCGTCCGTGGGCATATGTCCGGGGTGACAGCACGTGGGTGATCCACGGGACAGGGACGACACCACCTGGATGATCACCGGCACCTTGCCGCCTCCACGCCCCGGACCCTGAGTCAAGTCGTGCCCGGGTGGCGCGGCTACTCCCAGCGGAAGTAGCGCGCCGAGATGAGGAAGCAGACCACCAGCCAGACCGCCAGCACGAGCGCGTCCACCCACAGCGGCGCGTAGGGCACGCCGCCGACCATCGTCTGGCGCAGCGCGTCGCCGAGGTAGGTGAGCGGCATGAGCGCCGCGACCGGCTGCAGGAACGCGGGCATGAACGCGATGGGGAAGAAGATGCCCGACAGGAACATCATCGGGAACTGGACGACGCTGGTCAGCCCGTTGGCCGCCTCCTCCGTGCGCGCGAACGAGGCGATGACGTAGCCGATGGAGATGAACGTCACCGCGCCCAGGACGACGAAGCCCGCGGCCAGCAGCAGGCTGCCCACGATGGTCACGCCGAACAGCGCGCGCGCCGAGGCCGACGATGAGCACCGTCTGCACGAGCGCGATGAGCAGGCGCATGACGATGTTGCTGCCGACCAGGTTCCAGCGTCGCAGGGGTGTCGCCGACAGGCGCTTGAGGATGAGCTTCTCGCGCTGCTCCACGAGCGGGATGGCGCTGAAGATGCCCAGCTGCATGAGCGCCATGGCCAGGATGCTGGGCACGAAGTAGGCGGCCGCGCTCAGCTCCTGGGTCTGGACCGACGCCGCGCTGGACCGCGAGCACGGGCGGCGTGCCGCTCACGACCAGGTTGGTCGCGGCGACCACCTGGGACACGATCTGGTTGATGGTCTGGCTCTGGGTCGACTGGCTGGGGTCGGTGTACACCTCGAGCGCCAGCGGCGCGGCCCCGGCGTGCCCGCGACCGGGCCGCGGCGATGGCGTCCCCGAGCCCTGCGGGCACCACGATGACCGCGTCCAGGTCGCCCGTGCGCATCTGGTCCAGGCTTGCGTCCTGGGTGCCGTCGGTCAGCACCAGCAGCCCGGTCGCCTCGAACCCGGCGCGGACGCCGGCCGACGCCTGGCGACCCGTCCAGGTCCACCCAGCCGATGTTGAACGTGCTCGGGCCGCCGCCCGAGAAGATGGAGCCGAACAGGATCACGAACAGGATCGGGAACGCGATCGTCCAGAACAGCGCGGCCCGGTCGCGCACGAAGCTCCGGATGTTGGCGCGCGTGAGGGCCAGCAGCGGCGCGCATCGCGTCAGTCCCGGAGCGCCCGGCCGGTCAGGTCGAGGAACACGTCCTCGAGGGTCGCCCGCCGCACCGCCAGGTTGGCGGGCTCGGTGCCCAGCTCCGCCGGCCGCCGCCAGCAGGCCGCCGATGGTCGCCGCGACGTCGGCCGTGTAGAGCGCGATGCTGTCGTCCTCGTGCATCACCCGCGACACGCCCGGCAGGGCCGCGAGGCGCGCGTCCTCCAGCCCGGGCAGCGTGTCGAAGCGCACCGACAGCTCCTGGAACCGGCGCGCGACCAGCTCCTCGACCGTGCCCATCTCCAGGACCTTGCCGTGGTCCATGATGGCCAGGCGGTCGCACAGCTGCTCCGCCTCCTCCATGTAGTGGGTGGTCAGCAGCACGGTCGTGCCCGCGGCCTTGAGCCCCAGGACGAGGTCCCACAGCGACCGACGCGCCTGGGGGTCGAGACCCGTCGTCGGCTCGTCGAGGAACAGCACCTCGGGCTCGTTGACCAGCGCCAGGGCGACCGACAGGCGCTGTCGCTGGCCGCCCGAGAGGTCCTTGGTCTGGGCGTCCCGCCGCTCACCCAGGTCGAGCGCCTCGATGAGCTCCGCGGTCGGTCCGGGACCGGGCGGAAGAAGCTGCGGAACAGGTCGATGGTCTCGGTCACGGTCAGGTTGGGGTACAGGGCGGCGGTCTGGAGCTGGACGCCGATGCGCTCCTTGAGCGCCGCCGAGTCGCGCGAGACGTCCAGGCCCAGGACGCTGCGCCGAGCCCGCTGTCGGGCGTGCGCAGGCCCTCGAGGATCTCCACGGTCGTGGTCTTGCCCGCGCCGTTGGGCCCAGCATCCCGAAGACCTCGCCCCGGGCGACCTCGAACGAGACGCCGTCGACGGCCTGGACGTCGCCGTAGCGCTTGCGCAGGTCAAGGACACTGATGGCCGGGTCGGCCGATGAGCTACTCACGTTCGGGAGGATCTTCGGGTCAGGAGTGTCTGGGCACCGATCGCCGAGGCGCCATCGGCATCGTGACGCAGGAACACGCAGGCATCGACGCCATCATCGAGGAAGGGTGCAAGTCGCGCTGACCAGGCCTCCAGGTCGGCAGGGGAGTAGCTGGTCCTTCGCAGCCGGACGTAGAGCAGTGAGCCGGTGCGCCGGATGAAGGGCGGGTCGTCCAGATCGTCAGCGTCGATGGTCACCAGGGCGACACCACGTTCCCGCAGCCGATCATGGACCGCGTCGTCCAGCCACGAAGCGTGGCGCAATTCCAGTGCCAGAGCGATGTCGACCGGCCACGTATCGAGCAGCCGCGCCAGCGCGTCGTCGTCGCGTGGCGTCTCCTCGCCAACCCGGAACAGGACGCACCGGAGCCGCTCGCCAAAGGGCCGGTACGGCGCCGGTGAGCCAGGCCACGCTCTCGGCCGCGCCCCCCCGGAAGGCGCGCCAACTGGCGCCTCGCTGGGCCTTGACCACGAACCGGAATGTGGGAGGCGTGGCCGCCAGCCAGGTCGCGACTGCCTTCGGCGTGGGCTGCCGGTAGAACGTGTTGTTGAGCTCCACAGCCGTGAGCCGCTCCGCGTAGACGTGCAACAGGTCGGCGGCGCGCGTACCCGGTGGATAGAAGCGTGGCGCCCAGTCGGGATAGGCGAAGCCGGACGTCCCGACATACAGGCTCCCCGGCACCGTCTGGGTCATGTCGGTCACCTTACCGTGTCCTGACAGCCGACCCCGCCACTAGACTGGGACATGGATACCGGGCCGCACCCGAATCGAGGTGGTTCGACTGCTCGAGAGATGGCGCAGGTGGTTGCTGCTGGCGGCGGCGGTAGCTCTCGCGTTGTTCGGGGTGCCCGCATTCGCCTTCCCGGACTGGGCGAGCGGAGCCTTCCCCTGGACGGTCGGGCCGTTCCTGGCCATGACCATCGGTGCCTGGGCGCTGGGCAGCGCGGCGTTCGCGCTCCTTGCCGCCCGAGCCACGCGACTGGACCGGGTGCTGGGCATGCACGTCTACCTCTGGACGTTCGGCCTGCTCCAGGCGGTGGTCGCCATCGCCTTCCTGGACAAGCTCCAGACCGGGCATATCCTGACCTGGCCGTACCTGGCCGCGCCTCGTCCTGCTCATCGTGAGCTGCGCCGTCAGCCTCATCGACTGGCAGGGCAGGCGACCCGACCTTCGGGGACCGTCGGGCACGGTCCCGCGCTGGATGCCGATGCTGGCCATCGCGCTGGGACTGTTCACGGCCGTGCTGGCGGTCGGGTCCTGGCTCAGCGCCTCGGGCGGCCAGTTATCGCAGGGGCGCTTCTTCCCGGAGCCGCTCTCGCTGTTCTCGATCCGGGCGTTCGCGGCGTTCTTCGCGTCTGTGACGGCAGGCACCCTGTCTCTCCTCGTGGCGCGCAACCCCCGGCCGTACCTGGAACTGGATCGTGCGGGCCTCATCCTGGTAGGCCTGATCCTGCTCGCCAGCCTCGTGTATGCCGCCCGGTTCGACGTGTCGGCCAGCCCCGCGAGCCTGGTGTACCTGGGCGCGTACGCCGTCGCAGCGATGCTGTTCGCGGCCATCTGGCTCGGCGCGCGCTCGAGACCGGACCTCCTGTCGGCCGATTTGCTCGACACCTAGGGCGGGGCGGCACGCTCGTCAGTCGGGTGTCACCACGTTCACGGTGTCGCCCGCACCTGCCACCTGTGCGGCCGCCGCATCGGCCATCCGCCAGGGCAGTCGGCCCTGCAGCTCGATCTCGAGCGAGAAGCTGAGGATGATGCGCACCAGCACGATGAGGCCCAGGGTGGCCGCGGACTCGACCGTCGGGATCCACGATCACGGTCTGGATGATGTCCGCGATGATGAGGATCTCGAGCCCCAGCAGGACTGCTCGACCGATGCCCTGTCGGGCCTTCTCGTACACCGGTCCGCGCTGGCCGGCGAGATACATCCTGACCGCCTTGACCATGACCGCGAGCGAGCCGATGACGAGGATGGCCACGCCAGCGATCTCGAACAGCAGGACGATGTGCGTCCATCACCTCGTCGAAGGTCATGTGCCGCTCCGTCGGGCCGGTGGCCAGCGCGGCTCGTTGGCGCCGTACACCGATGCAGGCCGGTGCGCGGACCGAGCAGCAGCGCCAGCGCGAACAGGAGCGTCTCGAACAACACGATGGTCGCTCCCGCGGCGAGGTTCCAGTAGAAGCTGGTGTACAGCCCGCCGACCACGGACACGATAGCGAGCACGACGGCCAGCGAGCATCAGCCGATCGAAGCGGGTCACCAGCAGCTGCGCCGTGGCCGCCGGCGTGACCAGCATCGCGACCACGAGGATGATGCCCACGGCCTGGATGCCGACCACGATGGTCACGCCCAGCAGCGCCAGCAGCAGGTACTCCAGGGCACCGACGCGCAGCCCGGACGCGGCGGCCCCGAGCGGGTCGAAGGTCGCGTACAGCAGCTCCTTGCGCAGCACGGCGACCACGCCAGAAGCACGAGCATGCCCAGCAGCGCGAGCTGGACGAGATCGACTGGGCGTGATGCCCAGGACATTGCCCAGGAGGTAGCCCAGCAGGTCGCCGGTGTAGCCCTTGATGGTGCTCAGCAGCATCACGCCGAAGGCGAACGTGCCCGCGAACAGGACGCCCACCGCGGTGTCGAAGCGCAGGCCGCTGTGGCGGGCCACCCAGCCGATGGCGAGTGCCGTGCCGACCGCGGCCACCGACCCGCCGACGTAGAGCGGTATGCCGAGCATGAACGCGATGACGAGGCCCGGGAACGCAGCGTGGCTGACCGCATCACCGATGAACGCGAGGCCCTTGAGCACCACGAACGTGCCCATGACCGCGCACACGATGCCGACCATCAGCGCCGCGAGCAGGCCTCGCTGCATGAACCCGTACGCCAGCGGGTCGGTGATGAGATCGACGAGGTTCATGAGCCGGCTCCGTCGTGGAAGTGGCGCTCGCTGTCCGGTGCCTGGTCGTGGTGATGGGCATCGTCGAGCGCGAGGGCGGTGCCGCCCTCGCCCTGCAGGATGAGCACGTGGCCGCCGTACGTCTCGGCCAGCAACCGTTGGTCGAGCACCAGCTGAGCCGGTCCGGTGGCCACCACGCGGCCGTTGATGAAGGCAGCCTGCTGGAACCGCTGCGCGGCACACAGCAGGTCGTGGGTGGACGCGATCACGGTCCGGCCGGCGCGCGCCTGCGCCTCCAGCACGTCCATCAGCTCTTCCTGGGTCGTGGCGTCGACGCCGGTCACCGGCTCGTCGAGCAGGAACACGTCAGGCTCCGCGGCGAGCGCCCGGGCCAGGAACACGCGTCGCCGCTGGCCACCCGACAGGGCGCCGATCTGCCGACCACGCAGGTCGGTCATGCGCACCGTCTCGAGCGCGCTCGTCGACATGCTCGCGGTCCGCTGCGGACGGCCGCCGACCGATGCCGATGAGCGGATAGCGGCCCATCATCACCACGTCCCCGACGGCCACCGGGAACTGCCAGTCGACCACCTCTGCCTGGGGCAGGTAGGCGACCCGTCGCGCGGCGCGACCGACTGGCTGACCCAGCGACCTCGCACCGTGCCCGAATACGGGCGCAGCAGTCCGGCCATGACCTTGAGCAGGGTGCTCTTGCCGGCTCCGTTCGGCCCGACCACGGCGAGCAGCGAGCCGGCCGCCACTCGAAGGGTCACGTCCGTGAGGGCCAGCCGGTCACCGTAGCCTGCCGACACACTGTCGAGGAGGACGGCAGGAGCGGGCTCGCTGACCGCAGCAGCGGCCCCCAGGGGAAGATCGGGACCGTGTCTCGATCGCGTCAGTGCGCCCATCGTGTCGGTCCCGTCAGTGACTGCGGGTGCGGCACCGCGGGCAGTGGCCGTACAGCTCCAGTCGGTGACTGTCGATGGCATATCCTGTGTGTCGCTCGATCTCATCGAGCGCCTCACGTAGGCCGTGGTCATCGACCTCGCGAGTGCGCCCGCACGTCGAACACACGACGTGATGGTGGTGGGTGGGCTCGCAGGTCACGTATGCATGATCGCCTTCCGGCAGATCGAGACGCTCCAGGAGCTTGAGCTCCGTGAGCAGGTCGAGAGCCCGGAAGATCGTCGCGCGGCCGATATCCAGCTGTCGAGACCGAGCATCGAGCAACAGGTCGGCGGCGGTGAAGTGTCCCTCGCGAGCGGCGATGAGGTCTGCCACTTCACGGCGGCGGCCCGTCAGCCGATAGCCTGCAGTATCGAGCGCAACGATCATGGGGGTGGCTTGGACCATGCCCTAGATGATAGTGCATCTCATCAGGGAGTCGGAGCCCCCCGCCGGAACAGGACTCGTTGACCGACCGACGAGCTGGCCAGGATCAGTCCCGCGAACACGAACACGGTCCCAAGTATCTCGATGGGATGGAGTTGTTCGTGGAGCACGAGGAACCCCAGAGTGATACCCACTATCGGCATGAGGTACGTGACCATCGTGGTCCGGGTCGCTCCCCACGTTCGCACAAGTCGGAAGAACAGCACATAGGCGACCCCAGATCCGAGCATTCCCAACCACGTGATCGCGAACCACGCGGCGCCGTCGGGTGGCAATGTGATAAGCCCATCGGCTGGTCGCTCGAATGCCATCGCGAACAGGCCGCAGAGGATCGCCGACAGGGCTGCCTGCGGCAGGGCGATCTCCACAGGGCTCGCCCGCCTGGGACCGGCGACCGGGTCTGCCACGAGCGATTGGCCCGTGATGCGGTGCCGCGCGTAGACCGCACCGATGGCATAGCACAGGGCACCCATCGCCACCGCCATCTCACCGATGAGCGCCGCGCTCTCGCCGGAGCCTGCTCCCGTCTGATCGAGGTTGGGCGTCGCGATGAGTGCCGCCCCACCGAAGCCGATAAACAACCCCGCGAGCCGGTTGATGGTGACCGGCTCGTCGTGGAGGACAAGCGCCGCTATCCCGATGGCGAACAGTGGCGTCAAGCCATTGAGGACGCTGGTCAGCGCGGACGGGATCGACTGCGCTCCCCAACTGATGAGCATCGCAGGCAGTGCCACGTTGATGGCCGCAAGGACGAGCAGCGGACGGAGTGAACCAGGCGCACGCGGGATCCGGCCGCGTGTCACCCGAAGTGCCACCACCAGGAACAGGCTCGCCATCACCATCCGCCAGGTGGCGAGGGTGAACGGTGGCATACCCGCGTCGAGCCCGATCTTGATGAACAGGAACGACGATCCCCAGATGAGGGCCAGCGACAGGAACAGGCCCCACAGGAGGGCCTCGCGGTCGGCGGATGTGGCGCGCGGCGAGGCGCCCGATGGCTGGGTCACGTGACCCTAGGATGGCATGGGTCGCCCAACTCGACCGGCAGAACCAGCCGCCCCGGTCCTGGCTCGCGCGCGTGATGACCTTGGGGTCGATGCCGGCCGTGGTTATACTCCCACCGAGTATCGTCCCTCGGTGGAGGATCAGATGGAATCGCCCATTGTCAGGACCCAGTCCCCGGTCGTGTGCACCGATCCGGTGTGTGGCATGACGGTGCAGTCCGAGTTCGCCCGGTCGCAGGGCCTGACCTTCGTCCACGATGGCACTGAGTTCTGCTTCTGCGGTCGGGGCTGCCGACTCGAGTTCGAGGCCGACCCGGTGATGTACCTGTCGCCGGACTACGTCCCCTCGATGTGAGAGCGAAGGTCCTCACTGGCGCGACCGATCGGCCATGCCGACGGGTCGGGAGGATCCGGGCCAGCGGCGCCGGACGTCGCCGTCTAGACTCCCGATGATGGACCTGACCGAGGATACCCGAGCCTATTCGCCGGGTCTTGCAGGCGTTATCGCCGGTGAGACATCGATCGCTCTCGTCGATGGCGAAGCCGGTCGGCTGCTCTATCGCGGGTACCCGATCGTCGAGCTGGTCCGCGCTGGAACGTACGCCCAGGTCGCGGAGTTGCTGTGGACGGGTGCCTGGCCGGCCGCCGCAAACCTGCCCTGTCGACCGCTGACCGAGCGGACGCTCGCATCGATCCGGAATCTGCCCGGTACGGCGCACCCCATGGATGCCTTGCGCACCGCGGTGTCGACCTGGGGAGCGGAGCAGCCACCCACCTGGCCGCCGACAGTGGACCAGGCGCGTGAGCTGACCGCGATGGCACCCACGGCCCTCGCTGCCTTCGCGCGGGTGCGCGAAGGCAAGGACCCGTTGGCGCCTGACCCGGACCTGTCGACCGCGGCCGGCTTCCTGTACATGCTCACCGGGAAAGCGCCGGACGCGGCAGCGACCCGCGCCCTGGACGCGTACTTCGTGGTCGCGGCGGAACACGGCTTCAACGCCTCCACGTTCACGGCCCGGGTCATCACCGCCACCCGGTCAGACATCGCGAGTGCCGTCTGTGGCGCCATCGGCGCGCTCAAGGGTCCGCTGCATGGTGGCGCCCCGACCGAGGTCGTCAGTCAGCTCCACGAGATCGGCTCACCAGAGCATGCCGAGCAGTGGATCGACGATGCCCTCGATCGCAAGGAGAAGCTGATGGGCTTCGGGCACCGGGTCTACCGGGCCTATGACCCGCGTGCGGCGGCGCTGCGGGAGGTCGCCGAAGGTCAGGCGAACATGGCGGACTGGCTGCGGCTCGCGGTCGTGGTCGAGGACATCGCACTGCGCAAGCTCGCCGAGCGCTACCCGGACCGGCCGCTCAAGACAAACGTCGAGTACTACACGGCGGCGGTGCTCCAGGGGGTCGCGCTTGCCGCCCGATCTCTTCCCGGCCACCTTCGCGCTCGCCCGGCATGCCGGCTGGACGGCACATGTGCTGGAGCAGGCGGCCGTTGACAAGATCATCCGGCCGGACGTGCGCTACACGGGCCCCGCGGAACGGCACCTGGAGCCTGTCGCCGCGGGTTGAAATGCGAATCGTGGCCGACGTAGCCTCGCCGACAAAGGTAGCCACCGCCCTCGATCATCTCAAGTTCCGCGATCGGCACTGTGCGCTCGCCACCATTCGATGGTACGTCGCAGCCCGTCCTCGAGCGGCATTCGAGCCGCGAACCCAAACAGCTCCCGGGCACGCCTGGTGTCCAGGGCACGCCGCGGCTGGCCATCAGGCTTACTGGGATCCCACACCAGGCGGCCCCGATAGCCGACAAGGTCGCAGATCTGGGCGGCCAGGTCCCTGATGCTCGTCTCCTGGCCCACGCCCAGGTTGACAGGTTCCGCCGAATCCAGGGACGCGGCCGCGAGTGTCACCCCAACGGCCGCATCGTCCACGTAGAGGAACTCGCGGGTCGCCGACCCGGTGCCCCACACGGGCACCTCCGGATCGCCCCGGTCATGTGCCTCGACGACCTTGCGGATGAGCGCCGGGATGACATGGGACGTCGCCGGCTCGAAGTCATCGCCCGGGCCGTACAGGTTCACCGGGATGACGTACACGGCATCGAAGTCGTACTCGGCGCGATACGCCTGTGACTGGACCAGCAGCATCTTCTTGGCGAGGCCATAGGGCGCGTTGGTCTCTTCGGGGTAGCCGTCCCACAGGGACTCCTCGCGGAAGGGGACCGGCGTGAACTTGGGGTATGAGCAGACCGTGCCGACGGTCAGGTATCGCCCGACACCCGCCAGTCTCGCTTCTTCCATCAGCGCGATGCCCATGATCGCGTTCTGGTAGAAGAAGCTACCCGGGTGCTCCCTGTTGGCCCCGATACCGCCGACCACGGCCGCAAGGTGGATGACCATCTCAGGGGTGCCGTCGGCCAGCGCCCGACGGATACCGTCGATAGTGCGCAGGTCGTAGTCACGGCTGCGGGGGACGAATACCTGATCCGCACCGCTCACCTGGAGCTGCCGGACCACGGCCTGGCCCAGGAACCCTCCGCCCCCGGTCACCATCACCCGGCGTCCACGCCAGGTATCGAAGATCGCCATCAACCGCGCGCAGCCGGCGCGGTGGCCGGGGCGCCCGACCCGATGGCCCCGGGAGCGGCACCCGGATCTGGCTCGAGCATCATCGGCAGCGTGCCATCCTGACCCGTGAAGCCCGTGATGAGCGCCGGTCTCGTCGTCATGGCTGACCGATGGTACATGGCATATCTCAGGTCGCCGGCACCGGCATACCGACATCGGCCGGCGAGTCGACGGCTCCTGGCGCGCCCTCGGCATCGGACCGGAACTGCTCCTGGTACAACCGTGCGTAGGCGCCACCCCGTGCCAGCAGTCCAGCATGTGTGCCGCGCTCCACGATGTGCCCACCCTCGTAGACGAGGATGAGGTCGGCACGCAGGATGGTCGACAGCCGATGGGCGATGGCCAGCGTCGTGCGGCCCGCCATGGTGCGCTCGATGGCTGCCTGGATGAGCCGCTCGCTCACCGTGTCGAGTGCGCTGGTGGCCTCGTCCAGGATGAGGATGCGCGGGTCCTTGAGCAACACCCTGGCGAGCGCGATCCGCTGCTTCTCGCCACCCGACAGCTTGTAGCCGCGCTCACCCACGATCGTGTCGTAGCCGTCAGGGAGTTCCATGATCCGGTCGTGGATGGCGGCGAGCCGGGCGGCCGTATGCAGCTCCTCATCTGTGGCATCCGGACGGGCGTACGCCAGGTTCACCCGCACGGAGCTGTGGAACAGGTACGTCTCCTGGGTCACCACGCCCACGACCTGGCCCAGGCTCGCCTGGGTCACCTGCCGGACATCCACGCCATCGATCTCGACGGCTCCCTCGTCGACGTCGTACAGGCGGGGCACGAGATACGTGGTCGTGGTCTTGCCGGAGCCGGAATGGCCTACGAGCGCGACCAGCTGTCCGGGCTCGACACTGAAATCGACGCCTTCAAGGCCGAACGGCGAGCGCCCCGCAGGGGGAGTGTCGATGGAACCCTCATCGGCGACCACTATCTCGTCTGTCGACGGTCTCCCGGGGAGGGAAGCGTCACGCGATGGTGACGGTGATGGCTCCGGGTACCTGAAGCTGACTCCGCGGAACCGGATGCTGCCCCGGACAGAGGCCTTGTCCAGGACGGTGGCATCTGCCGCATCCGTGATGGCGGGCTTGAGGTCGAGGTACTCGAAGATGCGGTCGAACAGGGCCAGAGCGCCGTAGATCTCGACCTGGATGTTCAGCAACTGACCGAGCGGGAAGAACAGGCGCGACTGCAGCGTGGTGAAGGCAACGATGTCTCCGACCGTGGGCGGGTTGGGGTTGCCAGTGATAGCCAGATAACCTGCCAGCCAGTACACGAACGCGGGCATGATGCTGAAGATCGTGCCCACGATCATGAAGAACCATCGCCCGACCATGCTCTGTCGCACGGAGAGGGCGGCGAGCTTCGCGTTCGCGAGCCGGTAGCGTCCAACGGACGCCTCCTGCTGCCCGAACGTCTTGGCCAACAGGATGCCACTGACGCTCAGCGTCTCCTCAGTGATGGCCGTCACGTCTGCGAGACTCTTCTGGGTCTCTGTGCTGATGCCCCTGCGGATGGTGCCCACACGATGGGTCAGCCACAGGAAGAACGGGAGGACGGCCAGTGATACCAGCGTGAGCTGCCAGCTCAGCCATGCCATGGCGACCAGCGTGACCACGGTCGTGATGAGGTTGCTGAACACCGAGCTCGCCGTGTCCGTGACGATGCTCTGGACGCCCCCGACGTCGTTGGCAAGGCGGCTCTGGATCTCGCCCGTGCGCGTCTCCGTGAAGAACCGCAGCGGCATCTGCTGGAGGTGCGAGTACAAGGCATTGCGGAGGTCCTGCATCACGCTCTGACCTACCACGTTGTTGACATACGTCTGGCCGACCCCGATGAGGCCGCTCATGACGGGCAGCACGATCATCAGGCCGACATACAGGTTGAGCTGCGCGAAGTCCTTGTTGGGGATGGCGTCGTCGATGAGCAGCTTGAGCAGGTACGGGTTGATGACCCCGATGAGCGCCGTGAGGATGATGGAACTGAGTACTACCAGGACTGCCAGGCGATAGGGCCGGAAGAAGCCCGCGATCCGGCGCAGGGTGCGCGCGCGTTGCTCGGGGCTCAGCTTCCGGCCAGCCGTCTCGGGTCGTGGGCCACCGCCTCCGCGACCCCCCGTGCCTCGCATCACTGGCGCGCCACGAGCATCAGCCAGCTGGCGCTTCCGCCATCTCCATCGGCATCCCGATCACTGTCTCCGGCTCCAGGTCGCGGTCGGCCATCCGCCGGAAGCGAGTGGCGAACAGCCAGGCCAGGCCGTACAGGCCAGCCACGAGGAGGAGTAGTGCCTGATAACCCGTGATGAGCGCCAGGTACTCCAGCGCTCCACCGACCATGGCGCCCAGCAGGTTGCTGGCGAACGCCATGTCCGCGGTCTTCGTATCCCGGAACGAGTGGCTGAACACGAGGTTGGCGAAGAACACGGGCGCGAACGCCAGCACCGCGGCCAGCAGGTAGCGCAGCTCAGGCGGGTCGATGAGCAGGCTTTCGGGCGGCACGAGCCAGGCCACGGCGATCGCC
Organism: uncultured Chloroflexia bacterium; assembly: GCA_963760625.1. Lineage (GTDB taxonomy): Bacteria > Chloroflexota > Limnocylindria > Limnocylindrales > CSP1-4 > JAFMJV01. Next base: position 476,361 of record CAVXDU010000009.1, on the reverse strand, counting down.
GCGAACAACATCGCGTACAGCAGGTTCGGCCGACGGATGGGGAACTTCCAGTTGATGAAGATGGCCACAAGGACGCTGCCGAGCACACCGAAGAACGCAAGTGCGTTCACCAGCCAGGTGGTCCCGAACAGCAGGCTGAAGCTCACCAGGCTGCGCGTCTCGAGCAACAGGAACGCAGTGCCCAGAACGAAGAAATGAGGGCTGAAGCGACGGAAACTGGTGCCTGTGGCCGCGGCGGCGAGGGCGACGGCCACGAATGCCCCGATGAGCACGATTGCCAGCGCCAGCAGGTAGTAGTCAGCCACGAACCCGGTGCGCAGGTACAGGAATGGCCAGTCGTCCGTGGCCGGGCGGGGTGCTGGGGCCGCCACCTGCGGTATCGCGTCGCTCGAGTCGCCCGGAGGAGCGGCGCCGTCGAGGCCTGCGACGAGTGGCCCATCGGCGATGGCAGCCATCACCTTGCTGTAGGTGCGCAATAACGGAGGGGTCCCGAACGCATCCCCGACCATGTTGGCCAGCTTGTTCACCAGCCACGGCTCGCGATAGTAGTTGTAGAGCACGAAGATGCCGTCGTCCGAGAGGTGATCGGCGACCGACTTGAATGCCTGCTCCGTGAACAGGAATGATTCCAGGCGCACGTTGGCGGCCTGGCTCACCAAGGTCAGCGAGTCGGGCAGGGCGAACACGATGAGGTCGTACTTCTGGTCCGTGGATCGGAGGAACGCACGGCCGTCGTTGATGTGGGGCGTCACCCGAGGATCGTCATACGGCTTGTCGGGGTGGTCGACAGCGCCGACCTGCTGGATCTTGGGATCGATCTCGACCGCATCGATGTGCTTGACCACACCATCGTTGCGGGCCAAAGCCAGCGCGACGTCCGAGCCACTGCCCGCGCCGACTACGAGTATGTTCTCGTACTTCTGGTCCGGGAACCATTTGTAGACCTGTTCGTAGAACGGCTCCTTGGCACAGTCGACGCAGTGCAGCCCCTGATGTGGGATGCCATTCACGTTGATCGCTTCGAGGGCGCCCGGAACCCCACGATGGAGCACCGAGATCCGGTAATAGGGCGACCATTGGTCGTTGGGATTGGAGCCGCCCACCAGCAGGATGGAGCCCAGGAGGCAGCCGATCGTGACGATGCTGCCCAGCGACACCTTGGTGCCCAGGACCAGGAGGACCACCAGGACCGTTACGACGGCGAACCAGATCACGGGGCTGGTCCCGAGAGCGGACATCAGGCCGAAGATGGCGATGCCACTCATCGAACCGATGATGTCGATGGCATATGCCTTGAGCGGCGGCATCGACCGAAGGAGTGGTCCGAGCGGCATCGCGAGCGCGGCCATGACCGCGGTCACCAGGACGACCGCCAGGATGAGGATCGTGGGATTCGTGTCGGCGGTGTGTTCGGCGAGCCCGAAGAACAGCTCGTCCTGGGACTTGACGTCCACGTTCAGTTGGTTCTGGGTCACGAGCCCCACCACCACGATCAGCAACAGCGGGAAGGCCACGAGCGAGAACCGCGCGCCCTTGCGGCCCAGGAGGATGCCCAGCCCGATACCCAGGAAGCTGGCCATCAACAGGAAGTTGCTGAAGAACCCGATGTAGCGGATCTCGGCGGGCACCCAACGGATGAGCATCAGCTCCACGAACAGCAGCGTCGTGCTGGTCAGCCACAGGCGTGTCGCGTTACCCGAGAGGGGGCGGAAAAATCCCGCGAGTCGACCGGTCCTCACGAACGTGCCCGTCTCGTCCGGGGCAGGCAGCGACGGTGCAGCGGCAGTCATGTAGCTAGCGGACGGAGGCGGACGGCGTGGCGTCCTGTCGTGGTCGGCGTGCTTGCGCCACGATGGTGGAGCGACGGGCGGGCATCGAATGGGCGGCCACGTCACCGATGAGGCCAAGGGCCCATGTCGGCAGCGTTCGGCCCCAGGCGCGTGCCAGGTGGTCGGTGGTCACGATACGGATGTCCTCATATCCGGCCGCTACCAGTCCGTCATGGATGAGGCGCGGTGTGTTGCAGGCACCCACCAGGGGATGAGCGTCGGCAGCGCTCACCTTCACGACCGGCTGGAGCCGGCCGCGGACCACGGCGGGGATCGAACAATACGCGTCGACGAACGGATGCGCACGGTTCACGGTGGTGATGACAAGCGTACCGCCGGGACGAAGCCACGCGAGGATCATCCGGAAGGCGGCGACTGGATCGGCGAAGTGCTCGACGGTGAAGTTCGAGAGGGTAACGTCAAAGCTGCCGGGCTCGAACGCGTGTGCGTCGGTGCAGAGGTCGGCGACGCGAAATTCGTCGAGCCAACGAAGCGGCGTCGCAGGCTGGTGCACGTCAACGCCCGAGAATCGGTCGAGTCGTGACCGGAACTGCTTGAGATGAGACAACCTGCCACAACCGGCGTCGAGCGCGGAACCGGCGTCCGCGGGCAGCGCGGCATCCAGCCAGGACGTGACGACCTCCGCGGTCGTTGGTTCGAGTCCCAATTCGCGCCCGATGCGAGCCCGGAGGCTGGTCTCCCATCGGCTGCCTTGCTGGGTCGTGTCCCGGTGGATCGTGTCCTGGCGAATCGTGTCCGGACTTGCCGTCACGAGGCAGACGCGGTTGCGAGGCGGGTCGTCTTGGTCTCCTCGAGCCAGCGCTCTGCGTCCATGGCTGCCTTGCATCCATCCGCGGCCGCGGTCACGGCCTGCCGGTAGTGGTGGTCGTGCACGTCACCCGCGATGAACACGCCCTCGATAGCCGAACCTGCCTCACCCACGACCTCCAGGTAGCCGGCTTCATCGACCGCCAGCCAGTCGCGGAAGACCTCCGTGTTGGGCCGATAGCCGATGGCCACGAACAGACCGCCGATCGGCTCGTCCCACTCGCGCCCGCTGAGGGTGTCCCGAAGACGCAGGCTGTCCACCACCTGGTCGCCCTTGACCTCGGCGACCTCGGTGTTGAAGCGCACATCGATCCCAGGGTGATCGATGGCGCGTTGCTGCATGATGCGCGATCCGCGGAACTGGTCCCGACGATGGATGAGCACCACGTCGGGTGAGAAGCGGGTCAGGAAGGTCGCTTCCTCGAGCGCCGTGTCGCCGCCACCGACGACCGCGATGCGCTTGCCCTTGAAGAAGAACCCGTCGCACGTGGCGCACGCGGAGACCCCACGGCCCCGAAAGCGGGTCTCGCTGTCCAGTCCGAGCCACAGGGCGCTGGCGCCTGTCGCAACCACGACCGAATCGGCTGTGTACACGGATTCGCCCGCCCACAGCCGGAACGGTCGGTCACCCAGATCGACCCGGTCGACATCGGCGTCCACCAACCGAGCCCCGAAACGCTCCGCCTGCTCGCGCATCCGGGCCATCAGCTCAGGCCCCTGGATGCCTTCGGGAAAGCCGGGAAAGTTCTCGACGTCGCTGGTCAGCATCAGCTGGCCACCCGGGGCGCTGCCACCAATGACCGTGGGTGCCAGGTCCGCGCGTGCGGCATAGATGGCAGCCGTGAGGCCTGCCGGCCCGCTACCGACGATGACCATCTGGCTGTGGTGGCCGCCACTCCGGCCATCTGCCGGATCAGCGACGCCAGATACCGGTTGGGCGTCGCTCTGGCTGCCCGTGTCGATGATGGAGATCGCCGGGAAAGCCAGTTTCAGGTCACTCATGCGCGGTCAATCGTACCGCCGTTCGGGTTCGCTCGGGAACGCACGACGGCCACCCGGGCCGCCCACGTTTCGAGCGTTCTTGACGTGCAGTCACGGGTGGGTTGCTCGACAGGTCCGACAAGCCAGCAGGTCCGACGACTGCCTCCAGGAGGTGCCGAATCATGCCTGGCAGTCGTACCCGGGATGGCTGTCAGGATCAAGGCCGTGAGGTCTCGCCTACCATCCCGCTGACGCATATCTGGCGCCAACCGCCCGGTGATCCTTCTCGCGCCCGCCCGCGGACTCAGGGGAGTGGGCTGGCGAGCCGAAGGCAGCGGACTCAGGGGAATGGGCTTCGCGAGCCCAGGTCGCGGACATGCGGCAGGACATCCCTGCCGATAAGCTCGAGCTTGCCCAGGTCCCACACGTTGCGGACGCTGAAGATGGTGTGCTGCGAGCCCGCGTCGGCCCAGGCTCCGAGACGGTCGACGAGTCGCGACGGCGTCAACGACCCCTGTGCGCCGTCAGGCGTGATGGACACGCCCGTGAGATTCGTCTTCTCGATCGCGTCGTAATCGCGATCCTCGGCGTCGCAGTGCCCGCGCAGCACTTCGTACTTGTGGGCGACCTGCTCGGGGCTGCCGAACACGTTGCAGGCATCGGCATAGCGCGCGACAAGTCGCAGTGTCTTGAGCTCCCCCGCCGCCACCCACGAGGATCGGCGGGTGCGGCCGACTGAGTGCCTGCGGACTGTTGAGGAGCCGAGTCGCCTGGACCGTCCGACCCTGGAAAGCAGCCTCGGTGCCGTGCTCCCCAGTCCATCCCTGGCGCACCAACTGAAGCGCCTCTTCGAGCATCACGAACCGCTCCGAGAGGGGTGGCATGGGAAAGCCCAGCCCTCTCGACTCCTCCTCGTTCCAGGCAGCACCGATGCCGAACCAGGCGCGACCGCCGCTGAGCACGTCAAGGGTCGTCGCGGCCTTGAGCCACAGGCCGGCCTGTCGATAATGGATGCCACCGACCATCAGGCCGAGCCGTGCTTGTGTCGTCAGCGCGGCCAGGTATCCGAGCGTCGTCCAGCCTTCGAGCATGGGTTCATCCGGCGCGCCTACGCTGCGGATCTGGAACAGGTGGTCCATGACCCAGATGGAATCGAAGCCGACCTCATCCGCCAGCCTGACCACCTTGGCCAGGGTCGGACCTATGGCGGCGTCACCGCCGGGCCACGTGAACGAGCTGATCTGGAGTCCGACCTTCACTACCTGAGTCTATCGACCTGCGGTGCGCGCCGGCACGTCCAGCCTCACCCCAACCGCTTGGCCTCGCGAGATGACCTCCGGCGACCCGTACCCGCCGGTCATGGGAAGAGGTCGGCTTCACGGGGCATCACCACGTCGCCGACTATCGATCCGGGCCCTTCCGGCAGGGCGATGCCGCGAACCAGGACCAGGGGTCGGCCGCTCGTCTTGCCCGAGGCCAGCTCGGCGACCGATGCGATACTCGTCGGCGACGGCTACGACGGTCGCATGGAGCGTCCGGCCCGCGGCGTCCGGCCGGCCGCGCAAGTCATCGAGGGGCGCGAACCCTGCCACACCCAGGGCGATGTCCGTGATGCCCCAGCGCCATGGCCGCCCGAACGAGTCGCTCACGATGACCCCGACCTCGACACCCATGTCGGTGACGAGGCGCTCCCGGATGGCGCGTGCGGACGCATCCGGGTCGAGTGGAAGCAGCGTCACCTCGTCCGTGGCGCCGACATTGGAAGCGTCGACGCCGGCGTTGGCGCACACGAACCCGTGCCGGGTGCGCGAGATGATGACGCCCCGCTCCATTCGCATGACTGCGGCCAATTCCTGAAGCACGACCTCGATCTGACGAGGGTCGCGCTCCCAGCGCTGTCCGAATTCGACCGCCTCGAGCCGTGGCTGGATCGTGCGCAGGTCGGCGATCCGACCCTCGGCCTTGGACACCACCTTCTGGGTCACGACGAGCACATCGGACGAACGAGGTGCCAGGTTCGGTTCGGCGGCCGCGAGTGCGCGCCAGGCTGCAACGATCTCCCCCCCGAGGTCGTCGCCCGGCCGGATCTCCGGGATTGCGGGCAATGCGACGGCCAGTATCCGCCCATCGCCAGTCATCAGGCCGCGGTGCCGTCGGCCCGGGGACTGCCGACCAGGGCCGCCTGGCCGATGTGAAGCAGGTCCTGCAGCAGGCCCGGAGGCAGCACTTCGAGATCCTCGGGCGTGTCCAGATCGAACCCCAATGTGCTGTCAGTGACCACCTGGAGGGTGGCTTCGGCGGCCGCTGTGGCACGCACATGCGCCTCGAAGCTGTGGCTCCCGAAGCAGGGCGCCACGACATCCGAGGGGAACAGCAGCAACCCGTTCGTACCGTCCCGGGCATCTGCCGGCGCGATGGCAACCAACGGCCGACCCGATCCCGCGGCAAGAGCCGCGTCCGCCGCTTCCATCAACCGGTCGAGCGACGACCGTTCCAGAAGCGGCAGGTCTGCGGGCAGGATGAGCACGGATCGGGCACCCTCTCGCTGGGCTGCGGCCAGGCCGAGCGCCAGCCCCTCATTGAGACCCTCGCCGACCTGGAGGATGGTGTCCACCGTGGGCGCCGCGACCAGGCGAAGGATGGTCGGGTCCGGGCTCACCACGTGGACCCGGACGCAGGGTGTCCAGACAGCCAGCACGGCCAGCGTCTGGACGAGCATGCCAAGCACCAGTTCCTCGCGTTCCTCCGCGTCCAGCACCTCACCCAGTCGGGCCTTGCCACCCCCCAGGGTGCGCAATGGCACGACCGCGTGGAGTGGCTCCAGCGTCGTACGAAGTGGTCGGGTGGATGTGGCCTGGGTCACCCCGCAATGGTAGCCGCGCCGAGTCCGTCAGCCGGCCGGCAGCCACCCATCGAGCACGGTGCGTGCCAGCCGCCGGCGGTCGGCGTTGTCGCGCATAACCGTCCCGGTGACGATGACCTCTAACCCGGTCGCGCGGACCTGGTCGGCAGTGGCCGCGTCCTGTTCGTCGATTACGAGGGTGTCCACGAGGCCTGGAAATCGAGCCTGGTAGTGCTGCGCGACCCCGAGCACCGACGCTTCGCCGCCGAGTGTCTGGAACAGGCGGTCCGCGGGCCCGCGGAGGGCCGAACCACCTACGATGGGGCTGACCGCCAGCACGCGAGCCGACGCGCCAATGAGCGCCTCGGGGACGCCGGGCAGGGCGAGGATGGTACCGATGCTCAGGAACGGGTTGGACGGCGCCAGGAGCAGCACGTCGGCGGTCGCGATGGCATCCAGGACCTCCACCGTGGGCGAGGCAGCCTCCGCACCCCGGTACCGGATGGCGGTCACGGCATCGGCATGGTGACGGTGGACGAAATATTCCTGGAACTCGAGCCACCCATCGGCGGTCAACAGTTCGGTACGCACTGGTAAATCGGTCATCGGCAACAGCCGCGCTCTGACACCCAGCGCCCTGGCGATGTGGGCCGTGACCTGGGTCAGGCGCTCACCCTCGCGCAGGCGCGCGGTGCGCCACAAGTTGACCCCCAGGTCGTGGTCGCCCATCTGGAACCAGGTCGGCGCACCGAGTCGCGCGAGCATCCCGGCACTGGACCAGGTCTCGTCGCGGACGCCCCAGCCGGTCTCCTCATTGGCGAGACCCGCAAGTGTGTAGAGGAGCGTATCGAGGTCGGGCGAGATGGACAGCCCATGCAATTCCAGGTCGTCGCCTGTGTTGGCGATGACCGACAGGTCGATGGGTGCGCCTCCCCTTGCCTCGGACGCGGTCGACAGGAGGGCGACACCGTGGCTGAGCTTGGCCCCTCCGAATCCGCCGGCGAGGATGGCGACCCGGGGATGACCGACAGCGGTTGCCAGGCGCTCGGCCATGGTATCGGTGTCGATCAGTGGTGGACCAGGACGCTGCGCGGCCAGAACCGGAACGAGACGCGCTCCTGCTTGCGAAATCCGGCCGCGCGTCGCTCGAACTCGTCACCCGTCTCGTATCGCGCGGCGAGGGCCAGGATGTCGGCCACGGCCGCAGGTCCATCGTGGAGCAGCTCGGCCTCGCCCCGCATGGAGACGTAGTCGTAGCCGTGCTCCACGGTCAGTGACATCCGTGGATCCCGAACGAGGCTGGTCGGCCAGCGCCGGCCGGCGAGCGAGTTGATGAGGATCGAGCCATCGTCCCGAAGCTGGTACCAGACGACCGCCTGGAGGGGCGAGCCATCGGAGTCGATGACAGCGATGGTCGCGAAGCGACCGGCTTCTTCCAGAAAGGCGGCGGTGGCCTCATCCAGAACGGGCATGTCGAGATGCCTCCGTGTCGTGTTGGGCGGCGTGGCCATGGGTCAGCGGACTGAGCCCGTCACGCGGTAGAGGGTATTGCCGGGACCGTAGTCGACCATGTACAACTCTCCGTCCGAGCCTTCGCCGAACGCGCTGATATTGGCCTTGGTGTCCAGGGCCGTCCGTGGTTTCTGACCCGCCTTGCCAGCCGAGTCGAGAAGCATGATCCTGCCCGAGCAGTAGTCTCCGAAGACATACCAGCTGCGGAGTCTCGGGTACTTTCGGCCTCGGTAGACGTATCCGCCCACGACGGCGCAGGAGCCGTTCCTGTGGGGTATCCAAGCGAAGGGCGCGGTCAGCTCGCCCGTGTCGCAGCGTCGTCGAGGGTTGTAGCAGACTGGTCCCTCCATCCGCCGCCAGCCGAAATTGTCGCCCTTGCCAGCGCCGGGCGACGCAGCCCGGTTGATCTCCTCGTAGGTCCACATGCCGACGTCCCCGATCCAGAGGTCGTTGGTCAGCCGGTCGAAGGACCACCGCCAGGGATTGCGCAGGCCGTACGCCCAGATCTCCGGTTGCGCACCCTTCTTCTTCACGAAGGGGTTGCTCCTGGGCACCCCGTATCGGTCGCCGTCCTTTCGACTGCCGCGCGGATCGATCCGAAGCATCTTGCCGAAGATGACCCCCAGGTCCTGTGCCCGGTTCTCGGGGTCGCCCGGATCATCGGGCGTGCCGCCGAAGCCACCGTCACCGACGGTCACGTACAGGAAGCCGTCGGCCCCGAAATGCATGTCACCGGCCCAGTGATAGTCGAGCGGCTTGTAGATCCGGATGAGCCGCCGCTTGTAGGTAGGGTCAGCCCGGTCGGGGTCATCGTCCGAGACGCGGCGCTCCTCCAGGTTCCAGGTGTGGCCAGTCCCCGCGAACGTGATGTAGAAGAGACCTGTCTGGGCATAGTCAGGTGGGAACGCGATGCCCAGGAATCCCTTCTCGCCACAGCACACGACGCGGCTCCGGATATCCAGGAACGTCCCGGCGTTGCGAAACGTACCGTCCTTGTTGGGCTTGAGCACTACCACGTAGCCTTCCTGCTCGCTGACGAACAGACGCCTGTCGCCCGCGTTGTTGATGCCGTTGGCATTCTCGAAGCCGTCGGCGACCTTGACCAGGCCGACCTTGACCGGCTTGGCCCTGGGTGCCTTGACAGGCGACTGTGTCCTGTCGGGCTCTGGCGTCTTGTCCGGCCCCGGGCTGGTCTCCGGGCGCGGGGACTGCTCGGGTGCGGTGGAGGGCCCGGTATCCGGCGTCGAAGGCGAGGTTGCGAACTCGGGCATGTCCGCGATGCAGGCCGCGTCGGGCTCCCGGGTCGGATCAGCGATGAACCCGGCCATGATGGCCGTGGGGCAGTCGGCGGACAGCAGCACACCTCGACCGACGCCCGGGAACTCCAGCCCATAGCCACTGCCGAGGTCGCTCCGGACCGCATCGGCGTAGCTCGCAGGCGAAAACGGATCGAACTCCCCCGATACCGTCAGGACCGGCACATCGCTGAGGGCCGGCTCGTGGATGGTCGCGCCAGCGTCCGCGAGGCCCATGGCCGAGCAGATTCTCAGCGAGGCTGTCGCGGGAACCCACCCACCCCGCCAGGAAGTGGAACTGCGAGGGTACCCCCGCGGGCGCATCGTCGGTTGCGGTGACCTGATCTTCCGAGCACCGGATGGCATAGGCCTGGCCATCGGCCCGGTCGGGATCCACGGCCACCGCGACCATCGACTCGGCAACGGCTGCCAGGTCGCCCCCGGCCACCTGCGCGATGAACGCCGGGATGGCGTCGATCTCCTCGGCCGTTCCATCAAGTCGTTCCACGATCGTGCGCAGCAGGCCTTCGCCGGTGACCACCACATCCAGCGTGGCGTCGCCCTGGGCGACCGGCACATGGACTGGACTCGCTGTCAGCCGGTCCATAGTGGCCAGCAGCGTCTGCTCCAGGTCCGGATGTGCGACCGAGCACGCCTCCTCTGCTGCACAGGCACCGAACAACGCCCCGAGCACGTCGGACGCCCGGGCGGCGCGTTGCGCCTGTGTCGCAACGGTCGTCGGTTCCACCGAATCCAGCACGGCGCTCCGCAGGCCGGTGGGCACATCTCGCAGGAGGGCCTGGCCGATGCGCGTCCCGTGCGAAGTGCCGACGAAGTCGTATTCGGTGTAGCCGAGCGCGGTCACGACATCCCGAACGTCGGCCGCGCTCTCAAGGCTGTTGAAAGCGCTCAGGTCAGTGCCAGCCGCGGCGAACCGTGCGGCACATCGGGAGTATGCGTCGAGATCCTGGTCCAGGGCAGCTTCAGGAGTGACCTGACCGGTGAGCTGTGCGAGGGCAACCGGGTCGCGCTCGTCGCAATGGAGGAATGGCTCGGAGTGTCGCGAACCCCGCTGGGCGAACAGGATGATGTCGCGCCCCTCGAACGCTGCCGCGAGGGTGGGTGCGGCCTGGGCGAGATCGAGGCCCGGATCGCCCGCGTCTCCGGTAGCGAACACCACGGGGTCCGCCTCGCGCAACCCGGCCTCCGACATGATGCGGATGGCGGCGAGCTGGATCTGGGCGCCTTCAGGTTCGCCATGTCGCAGGGGCACCGTGACCAGGCCGCATACGAAGTCCTCTCCCTCGATGCCGCCCGGCATGGGCACCTCGACGGGGCAAGGCGCACTGCTGAATGCGGACGTGGTGGCGGGCCCGGCCACGGCGCCGCCGTCCTGTGCTGCGATACCCGCTGAAGGGACGCCGAGGACACCCAGCACCAGGACGGCCACCAACCCGGCCGTCGGCAACTGAGCTCGTCGCATGTGTCGTCGGTCCCTCCGCGGACGCTGGTCTGTCGGTCGCTCATACGAGCGGTCACGACGATACCCGCAGTCGCATCCCGGCGCCTGCGGCGGAATCGTCGGGGCGGTCACCTCAACGGCGACCGCCCCGACGAGCGAGATCGACGACGAGCGTCAGGGGGTCGCGGACGACACCGATAGCAGCCCCCTGGAGACCAGGAAGTCCCGAGCGACGGCATCCACATCCTCGTGGTTGACCTGCACCCGCACGATGAGATCCGTAAGCGCCTCGGTCGTGATGGTCGCCGAGATCGGATCGAGGATGGCAGCCAGATCCTTGCCCTGCGCCTGCAGGGCCCGAAGGGCATCGTTCCGGACGATGGGTGACATGTTGTCGGCACCCTGCGTGTGGAGGTCGTCAGTCAGCACCACCAGTCCATTCACGGCGATGTCCGCCTGGGTCGAACACAGTTCACCCACCTGGATGCCGCCGCTCACAAGGGTCGTGGCCATCTCGGGGCTGCACGCACCCAGCTCGGTGACCTGCAGCGCACTGACATCGATGCCGTACTGCTTCAGGGCATCAGCACAGGACGGATTGGTAGCGCAATTCGATGGCAGTCCCCACTTGAGTTCGCCGGCGACCTTGGCCAGGTCGCCGATGGACGCGAGTGAGTACTTCTGTGCCGTCTCGGCCGTCACGGTGAACGCATTCGTGTCCACGGCCGGGGTGTAGCTCAGCACCGAGAAGTCGAGTGGCGCGAGCGCGGCCACCAGGTTCGACCAGGTCTGCGCGGCGTCCGAGGTAGCGAGGTCCGGCGAGTCCAGTGCCTCTGACAGGAAGCTGAAGATGTACTCAGGCATCAGGTTGATGTCCTTGCCCGACTGCAGGGCGGCCCAGGTCACATCCCGCGAGCCGATGTCCGGCTTGCGCTGCACCGGGATGTCGACGGCCTCCAGGGCCTGGGCGTAGATCTCGGCCATGATCTCGGATTCGGGCCAGGGATTCGACCCCACACGGATCGTGCCGTCGCCAACAGGCCCCGACGGCAATGGTGAGCTGGCCTCTCCCACCGCTGCCGCGCTCAGCGCCATCAGCAGCGATGCCCCAAGGACCAGCGTGCGGTGAAACCGCATCGGGTCGTCCTCCCATGACTCCTCCCCGGCGTCAACGTGGTGCAGACGCTCCGGGACTTGTCACCGTACCACCCGAAGCGCCAGGTCCGGTCAGGTTTGAGCGGGCGGAGAAGTCCTGGACACGGTGGCGATGTCGTCCAGCAGGCCGTGGGTGTCTGTCGCCCGGGCAGAGCGGCGGGTCAACCAGCCGAACAGCAGCTCCGTCCCGATGGCGAGAAGTGCGACGAGGATCACCCCGGCCCAGAGCCGGGTGAAGTCGTGGCGAGCCTGGCCCTGGATGATGTAGCGGCCGAGCCCTCCACCGCCGAACACGGCACCGAGGGTCGCCGTGGCGATCACCTGGACCGCTGCGATGCGCACACCTGTCAGCACCACCGGAAGCGCGAGTGGCAGTTCGACACGACGCAGGACCTGGTGTCCCCGCATGCCAAGGCCGCGCGCGGCGTCGCGAAGGTCGCCGTCGACCCCGTTCATCCCCGCGTATGTCGTGGTCACGATGGGCGGCACCGCAAGCAGCACCATGGCCAGGAACGTCGCCAGCGAGGCGATGTCGCCCCCGGCTCCAGCGACGCTGAACGCGATGGAGATCGGGAACAGGAGCGCCATGACCGCGTACGACGGGACTGCTCGCCCGATGTTGGCAAGCGTGACCGCGAGGAAGGCGAGACGTCCCGTGTGGCCGATGTAGAGGCCGACGGGCAAGGCCACGAGCAGCGCTGCCACCATCGACACGAGGCAGATCAGGAGATGCTCCGCCAGCCGGTTCGGGATACCGTCCCGACCACCCCAGTTGGCCGGATCGGTGAACCACGTCGCGATGGCGCCAAGGTCGCTGGCGATGCCCTCGAGCATCAGGTCATCCCGCCTCGGACCCGGGTCCAGGGCGTCAGTCGGCGCAGCAGCAGAACGAAGGCGACGTCCGCCAGGACCGCCAGTGCCACCGACAGCACGGCACCGGTGATGGTCATGGTCGGGAAGTTGCGACGGAGCCCGTCGTTGATGAGGCGACCCAGTCCTCCCTGCCCGATGAGGGCACTGACGGTCACCAGGCCGATGGTGGTCACAGCCGCGACGCGCAGGCCCGCCACGATCACGGGCAAGGCAAGGGGCAGCTCCACGCGCCACAATCGGCCACGCCCGGTGAAGCCGAGGCCGTCGGCCGCCTCCCGTGCCTCCGGCGGGACACTGTCGATGCCGGTCACAGTGCTCCGGACCAGGATGAGGATGGTGTAGCTGACGAGGGCGATCTCCGCGGATACGGCCGTCAGGCCGGTGACTGGAACCAGAGCTGCGAACAGGGCGATGCTGGGGATGACATAGAGCAACCCGGACACTGCCGTGATGGGACCGTACGTGACGCGCCAGCGAACGCTTACCAGCGCGAGCAGGAACGAGATCAGGAACCCGATGAGCACTGCCACGAACGCGAGGGCGAGATGCTCGATGGTCATCGCCCAGATGTCATCGAGGTGACCGGCGATCCAGGCCCAGTCGATGAGGGGCTGACCGGTCATCGGAGGGCACCCGCGATCCGTTCCACCGTCAGGACGCCCTGCGCACGCCCAAGGTCATCGACCACCACCCCGGTGACCACATCGGCATCAAGCATCATCGACAGGGCGTCGCGCAGCGACATGCGCGGGGTCAGGATGGCCTCGGTCGGATCGGCGAGGTCCCGCGAGACGGTGCCGACCCCGTTGAGGCGCCGTCGATGCACCCATCCGATGGGTCGCTCGTCGTCCTCCAAGAGCAGCAGCCAGGAGTTGCCCGGTTCAGCCGACAAACGGGTGAGGGCCTCGGCGACGTCCTCTCCAACCGTCGATGTGACCACGGCCTCGGGCTGGAGATCTTCGACCCGAGCCAGCGATAGTCGCTTGAGTCCCCTGTCCGTGCCCACGAAACGGGCCACGAACTCCGACGACGGGGAACCCAGGATGGTATCGGGGGTGTCGAATTGGGCGAGGGTCCCGCCCGACTGGAAGACCGCCACCACATCGCCCAGCCGAATCGCCTCATCGATGTCGTGGGTCACGAACAGGATGGTGCGAGCGAGCTGCTCCTGGAGGCGAAGGAGTTCGTCCTGGAGCCGTTCCCGGACGATGGGGTCGACCGCACCGAACGGTTCGTCCATCAGCATCACCGGCGGATCCACGGCGAGCGCCCTGGCCACGCCGACCCGCTGACGTTCCCCGCCCGAGAGCTGGCTGGGATACCGGTCCCGATATCGCGACGGCTCAAGACCGACCAACGCCAGCAGCTCGTCCGAGCGTGCCCGTTGTCGCGGAGCCTCCCAGCCCAGCAGTGACGGGACGACCGCCACATTCTGGCCGACCGTCTGATGCGGGAACAGCCCGACCTGCTGGATGACATACCCGATACGTCGCCGCAGCTCGATCGGATCCTCCGCTGTGATGTCCCGGCCGTCGATGAGGATGCGCCCGGATGTCGGCTCGATGAGCCGGTTGACCATCTTCAGGCTGGTCGTCTTGCCGCAGCCCGACGGTCCCACGAACACGCAGATGGATCCGGCGGGGATGGTCATCGACAGGTCATTGACCGCCCCGGGACCCGTGACGCCAGCGTCGTAGCGCTTGGTTACGTGTTCGAACACCACGCTGGCACCTGGTGCGCGCCTGGAGGGGACCTCGGGAGCGGCCACTTGGTCGGTGGACATCGCCGCACCCTACGCCGACCGGTGTCGTGCTGTCATACGGACGGACAGTAGCGAACCGGATCCGATGAGTAGACTGACACCGCCCATCGCTGCGAATCATCGGAGCCATCGACCATGCCCCAGATCCACCTGCGCGCCGAGCCCGGCGATTATGCCCCGCTCGTGCTGTTGCCCGGTGACCCTAACCGGGCCAGCCGTATCGCGGCGATGTTCGATGGCGGCCTCGACAAGGCTCGCAAGGTCAACGATCACCGCGCCCTGTACGGGTTCACCGGCACGTACCGGGGAGTCCCAGTGAGCGTTCAGACCACCGGTATGGGCACGCCATCGTTCTCCATCGTGGTCGAGGAACTCCTCCGGCTGGGCGCCACGCGCCTGGTTCGGGTTGGGACGTGCGGCGGCATCGGAAGAGGCGTCCGCACCGGCGACATGGTGGTGGCCACGGCTGCGGCGCCCATCGACGGTTCGACCCGGACGTATCTTCACGGCGACCCATTCGCACCCGTCGCCGATTTTGGGCTGACACGCGCGCTGGTTGATGCGGCCGCGGCGGCAGGCACGACGGCGTTCGTGGGTCCCGTGGCCACGGTCGACGTGTTCTACAACCCAGACCCGGACTACGTGACCAAGTGGCGCGGCAGGGGCATCCTGGGCTTCGAGATGGAGGCCGCCGCCCTGTTCTATCTCGCGGGACGTGCGCAGGGTTCGGGGCAGGACGTCAGGGCAGCGTGTGCCCTGACCGTGTCGGACACGCTGTCGGAGGAGGAGACATCCGAGGGCACCTACATGAGCCTTGAGGCTCTGGAGCTGGCGACCGACACCATGATCCGATGTGCGCTCGAGGCCGGGGTGGCGTCACTGCCGTGACCGAGGAGCCTATCCGAGCGTCGGGCTTGGCGATTCCGGTCGGCGTGAACCTCACCACCATCGGTGTGACGGGCCGCTGGTGGCTGGACTCGGCCGCGCGGGTGGAGGCGGCTGGCTACTCCACTGCATGGGCGTGGGATCACTTCGTGAGCCGCGGGCGACTGGCCGATCCCCTGCTGGAATGCTGGACCACGTTGGCCGCGGCGGCCGCCACGACACGCCGAGTCCATGTGGGCAGCTTCGTGACCAACGTCATGAACCGCAATCCGGCGGTCCTGGCGCGCATGGCGATGACTGTTGCCGATCTGGCACCGGGCCGATTGGAGCTTGGCATCGGCATCGGCGGGCACCCAGCGGAGCACCACTCGTACGGCATCGACTTTCCTGGAGCCCGGGAACGGTTGTCCCGCCTTCAGGAGGCGGTGGCTGTCATCCGAGCGCTGTTCGCGGGCGGGCCGACTACGTTCGAGGGCGTCCACTACGAGCTGGCCGAAGCAGTCGCGTCACCAGTGCCCCAGCCCCCGCCACGCATCCTGATCGCTGCCGAGACCCCCGTCGGGGCAGGCGTCGCGGCGCGCCTCGGTGACGGTTGGATCACGTTCGACACGTACTTCGCCAAGCTGATGCCGATCTATCTCGAGGAGCTGGCCGCGGCCGGGCGACACCGTGCGGACGTGTCCGTGGTCGTGGCCACCGATGTGTCGCGAGGGCCCAAGGCTGGCGATACGCCAGTGCTCGCGGACCCGGTCGCGACCACCGGGATGTGGCGCGAGCTGGGCGCGGACGAGCTGGTCCTGCACTGGATCCATGCTGACCAGCTGGATGCCGTGCTCGCTGCCGGGGAACGAGCCTGGGCGTAGGCTTGGCGCCGTGTCCAGCGTGGATCCCGTGAGTACCTCGAACGGCGAGTCATCCGGTGAGTCGGGTGGCTTCCTGGCTCCCAGGGCCGGTGGTCATCCCGTCAGCCACTGCGTCCGTTGCGGCGTCGAGACACCACCCGGTGTGTCACTGTGTGCCGCGGACAACCCGGGCCGGATCAATGCCCCCAGTGCCAACCAGCTGCACGCCACGATCCTGATGGGAGTGGTCATCGGGTTCATCGGCTTCTTCCTGTTGTTGCGCCTGACGGTGTCCCAGGGAGGGCCATATCAGGCCACCATCGCTGGGCGGGCGAGCATGGCCGATGGAGGTCTGTCCGTCGCCGTCACGGTCCTGAACACGGGCTCGAACGAGGGCATCGCCACGTGCCGGATCACCCGCGACGGCACGTCGCGTCCCGACGACGTCACGTTCCGAACCGATCGACTGGCGCCGGGGACTGCCGCAACGCTGACCCGCGACGTGCCGCCGCCCACCGCCAAGCAGCCGCCATTCCTGCTGGACCGTGTATCAGCGACCTGCACCTGAGGCGGCCTCCGAGGACACCCGACGTGGTCTCCAGATCGGCTGCTGAGATCGGGCACGCCGGCTCCCACATCCCCGGGATGCGCGGATCGTTTCGTGTCCATAACCAATCAACGATACGGTCCGTATTGTTAGTCCGAGTATCCAGGAGTAAGATACGAGACAGTTCGTATCGCATCAATCGGAGATCGTCGTGACCCAAGCCATCAACCACACCGCCCATGCCAGCGCCGAGCTGGACGACCTGGGTCGGCTCCAGATGCTGCAGGTCATCGAGGACGCCATGCGTGACGCCCGATACTGCGCCTGTGGCGAGCTGATGACGGTCCAGGCCGAGGGAGACACCCTTTGGCTCCAATGCCCCGCGTTCATGGAACCTGCCACGGGCCGATTTGCGTGGCTGCGCGGAGGGGTGCGCGAGTTCCTGCATCATCGTGAGGTCATCACGCGCGAAGTCGGGCTCGCCGCCTGAACTCCCAGATGGCGAACGATCCCGGGTCCCGGCCGAACCCCCAGGTCAAGCCGGGCCCAACTCGCGAACTGCGGCGGATCCTGCGACGATACGCGGCGTCTCGTAATCTGACAGCATGACCGACAGTCGTGGGACGTCGACCACACAGACTCCGGCGCCCCACCGGGGCCGACCACGAAGTGATCGCGCGCAGCGCGCCATCCTTGACGCGGCGCTCGAGCTGCTGGTGGAGGACGGGTTCTCGGGTTTCCGCCTGGAGCACGTGGCCGCCCGCGCCGGTGTGGGCAAGGCCACCATCTATCGACGCTGGGGATCACGTGTCGAGCTCGCCTTGGACCTCCTGGTGGAGCTGGCCGGGCCCCACATCCCCATCGCGGAGACCGGCGACACCCGCGAGGAGTTGCTGGCCACGGTCATGAACCCGTTGCGGGCGGTGACCGAGACCGCGTTTGGCCCGGTGATCAGGGCGCTGCTCTCGGAGATCGCCGTCGACCCACGCCTGGGTGATCGGTTCCGGGAGACGGTCGTCCACGCCCGCCGAACCGAAGTCGCCAAGGTGATGGCGAGGGGCATCGAGCGCGGCGACCTGCGGCCCGATGCGGACGGCAGCATCGCTACGGAACTGCTCGTCGGCCCCGTCTACTTCCGGCTCATGTTCGGCGGTGATCTCGACCGTGACTTCGCGGAGCGCGTCGTGGCCACGTTCCTATCTGGTGTCGGAACGCAGGTCCGTGACGTCGACTGGTTCTAGGAGCCGGAACGCGTCGCCCGAACCGTGGACTCGGGCCTCCGTCTCAACCCCCAGCCGTTTACCGCGGCACCCGCAAGCAGCAGCCCCGCGTCCACCAGCATCACCACCCGGAAGGCATCGGTGGACGCCTGGTCGATCGCCGACGCGGTTGCAGGATCCGTGCCATCGGGAGGTGGGTTGAGCGGCTGGACCACCATCCGGACCGCGTTCGAATCGGTATCCATCGCCGGAACCAGCCTGCTCAGTGATCCGTAGAACACCACGGTGATCACCAGATAGAGCATCGCCAGCAGGAGCGGCGAGCCCACGCGAGAGACGGCATTGTTGATGGCCGATCCCAATCCGGCGTTGGCCACGGGCACCGAGCCCATGAGCGTCGTCGTCAACGGCGCAACGACCAGGGTGATGCCTACCCCGAACAGGAGCACCGCCGGCAGGACGTCGACGAGCGTATCGACAGGTGGCCAGGGCGAGCCGCCGCCCAGGTCCAGCAGCCAGGGGGCACTGTCACCCGGGATGCGCGCCAGAAATGCCAGACCGATCGCCATCAGCATCGGCCCGACTACCAGGAACCAGTAGGCTCCGACACGGCCAGCGACCGTGCCGACGCGCGTCGAGAACAGTGTCAGCAGGATGCCGCTCGGCAGGCCGACGGCGGCCGCGGCAAGCGCGGTATAGCCAAGTACGCCCTGAAGGAACACGCTGACCAGGAAGGAGTAGGTGTACAGCGCGCCGTAGATGAGGAACGTGGAGCCGTTGATGACCGCGAATGCCCGGATGCGGAACAGGGCTGGTGGGATGAGCGGATCGCGGCGTTTGACCATCAGGATCGGGAACGCGATCGCCGCCAGCACGCCGATACCGAGCGCGACGAATGCGGCCGGGTCTGACCAGCGTTGCTCCTGGCCGCGTATGAGCCCGAATGTGATGCCTCCGACGGCGATCGCGATGACGATCGATCCCAACCAATCCAGACGGCGAGGCGCGTCCTCGTTGCGTGACTCAGGCACGTGCCGGACGGCCGCGTACAGTCCCAGCAGGACCAGGGGCACGTTGACCAGGAAGGCAACCCGCCATGACACGGAGTCGACGATGATGCCCCCGAACAGGGGTCCCATGATGACCAGCGCGGAGGTCGCCGCAGACCACAGGCCGAAAGCCCTGGCACGCGCCTCGCCCTGGAAGTTGGCCGTGATGAGTGACAGTGGGCCCGGCACGAGCAGCGCACCGGCCGCTCCCTGCAACAGGCGGAACAGGATGAGCCACTCCATGGTCGGCGCCAGTCCGCACAGCGCGGAAGTGACCCCGAATGAAGCCAGCCCGATGATGAAGATCCGGCGTCGGCCGTATCGATCGGCCAACGCACCGGCCAGGATGAGGAAGGCGGACAGCGTCGCGAGGTAGCCGCTGGTGACGTAGGCCTGACCTTCGAGCGTCCCCACCATGGTGGCGGGCAGTTCCGCGGCGATGGTCGGCAGGGCAACGTTGACGATCGTCGAGTCCAGGAACACGATCCCGGACGCCAGGATCACCGCTGTCAGGATCCAGCGGGCCTGTGTCCCGGTCACCGTCAAGCTCTCGTTCTGGACCTCACTCGACACCCGCCGGATAGTACGCGTCGGGCCGGGTATCGGGGCACGTGGCGCGCACATCCGAACTGACAGGTAGCATCGATGGGTGTCCACTCGAACCGAGTCGAGGTCCACGCGTGCCTACGCAGTGGAGCTTGGCGTCGCCATCGAGGCGGTGCGTGCCGCGGCCACCATCCAGGTCCAGCATTACGAGCGTCTCGAGCACATCGTCAAGAAGAGCCCCCGCGATGTCGTCACCGAGGCCGATCATCGATCGGAGGCGGTCATCATCGCGACCATCCGGAAGCGATTCCCGGATGACCACGTCCTGGCCGAGGAATCCGGTCATTCGGAGGCTGTGACGGGAACGGGCCCGGTCGACGGGTCGGGCGCCAGTTCTCCGGTGAGCGACAGCCACAGGATCTGGGTCATCGATCCTCTCGACGGAACCGTCAATTACGCAGCCGGCATCCCCCACTTCTGCACGAGCGTGGGGCTCGTGGTCGGTGGCAGGCCGAGGGTGGGTGTCGTTCTCGATCCGATGCGGGGCGACCTGTTCACTGCCGTCCACCTTCAGGGTGCGCGATTGAACGAACGGCCGATCCACGCTTCCCGACGCGAGCTGAGCGACGGCGTCATCTCGCTGGCCTTGCCTCCCAGCGGCTTCGCGAAACGGGAGCTTGCGGTTCGCAAGGCTGTGCGGGTGCCACGTTCGATGGGTAGTGCCGCGCTGGGACTGGCTTGGGTCGGCAACGGACGGTTCGATGCCTTCGTGCAGTGGCGCGGGTTGTCCCTGTGGGACATCGCCGCGGCGGGGCTGATCGCGGTTGAGGGTGGCGCTACCGTGACATCCATCGATGGAGGTGCATGGTTCGATCTTACCCGCGCCACCCGGGCGACCGGCATCATTGCGGCCCCGGCCGCCCACCACGCAACGCTCCTGGCGCTGCTCAAGTAGGGGGCCGGTTCGCGGCCTGGCGTGCTGGTTCGCGGGGTGTGGCGGCACCCTGGTCCGCGCACTTCCCGGTCGGCTGATCGTGTCGTGGCAACGTCGCCGGCCTGGTGCGAGATGCCGGTCGCGGCGGTATTGGTCAGTGATGCATCGGGGGGATGTTGGGCAGCCCGACGGCCCTGGCGGCGCGCCCACGAGGCTCTCCCGGGTTCCATATCCGGTCACGCACCCGCGCCCTGCATCGCTGGCAGGATCCCGAGTCGGTCCCGGGACCTCGCACGACGACCATCTTGCCGAAGAACCCGGCCATGGTTAGGTGACCGAAACGAGGGCTGCTATGCGGACCACGGGGCGGCTCTCGCTTGATGCGGCCCGCGACCCGGATGCCCAGCCGGCTCGGACGGCCACACGAGCGGTGCGTGCCGGCCCGCGTCACTGGCCCCAAACCAGGGCGATGCGCCTCGGGCGGCCTCAATCCGCCCAATGATGGACTCGGCCACGGAGACCGGGCGCAGCCAGCACCTCCATGAGTGCCTCGAATGCCGCCCGTGGTACGCCCCTCCAGCGCAGTTCCTCGACCGAGACCTGTGGGATGGGAGCGTCCAGCCGCAGCAGCGCCAGTTCGCGGTACAGCAGCGCCTCGTCGTGCCGTTCGCGCAGTGCCGTCGCGAGTGTGGCGGCTCCACGCACGCTGACATCCCACATGCGGACCGACTCCGGGATGTCCTCCAGGTGCGGATACCGGCGCAGGACCGCGGCCGTGGAGACCGCACCCCACCCGGGGATGCCGGGGTAGCCGTCGGACGCATCGCCCACGAGCGCCAGGTAGTCCGGGATGCTGGCGGGCGAGACCCCGAACTTCTCCCGCACACCGTCGGCATCGACCAGCAACCGTTTGCGTCGATCGTAGGTCACGATCCGGCCATCCTCCCGGACGCACTGCGCCATGTCCTTGTCGGGCGACAGGATGATGACCCGGGCGAGCGCCGGATCGCTCAGCCCAGCGTGCCGCCGCGGCACCCAGTGCGTCATCCGCCTCGAACTCGATCATCGGCCACAGCACCACACCGATGGCCTGGAGGGCCAATTCCACGAGCGGGAACTGGGCCAGCAGCTCGGGCGGCATCCCCGCGTCGGTCTTGTAGCCCGCAAACCGTTCATTGCGCCAGGAGCTGATGATGTGGTCCGTGGCGGCACCCAGGTGCGTGACACCGTCGTCGCGGAACAGGGACAGGGTGCTCTCGACCACGCCCAGCGTGGCCCCGACCGGCTGTCCGTCGGCACCCGTGTGCGGCGGACGACCGAAGTGCGAGCGGAACAGCTCGTATGTGCCATCCAGGAGATGCAGCTGCACGCCCTGGTCAGGCTTCGCTCGTGGACGCCGCCTGTCCAGAGGCGGCGCTCGCGGGGACGGCATCGGGAATCGGCTTGGTCTCGCTTGCTCCTACCACGCTGCCCTGGCCCGCCGCTGCGGCCGAGGCCGCCGCTGCCCATGCGGCTCCGATGATCCCCGACGTGTTCAGGAAGGTAGCAGTCGCCACCTCGGCACGGGCCTTGATGAAGCGTCCCCACCTGGGCCAATCCTTGCTGACGCCGCCGCCGAGGATGATGAGGTCCGGCGAGAAGTACAGCTCCACGCGGCCCAGGTAGAGGTTGAATTGGCGGGTCCAGGCCTTCCAGCCCAGCTTTCGTCGCTCCCGCGCGGCACCACTGATGAGCGTCTCCGCATCCTGACCGTGGAACTCGAGGTGCCCCAACTCCGTGTTGGGAACGAGATGTCCATCGATGAACAGGGCACTACCGATGCCTGTCCCCAGGGTCAACAGCAGGACGGTACCCGAGCGTCCGACCGCGGCGCCGTAGCCCAGTTCGGCCATTCCCGCCGCGTCAGCATCATTGACGATGAGCACCGGTCGTCCGATCGCCGCCCCGATATTGTCCGTCGCGGGCCAGCCGACCCACGCTGGATCGATGTTCGCGGCGCTGGCCAGCCGGCCGTCCTTGACGATTCCCGGCAGGCCACAGCCCACCGGCAGGGGATCCGGCGTGTCGCGGTCCTCGAGCACGCGCGCCACGACTGTCGCGATGGTCGCGGCGACCGCCTCCGGTATCGAAGGCTGGGGTGTCTTCTCACGGATCCGTGCTCCCACCAGCTCCGCTGTGGCGAGGTCGACCAGGGCCGCCTTGACACCGGTGCCTCCGACATCGATGCCGAGGGCAAGCCCGGACGACTGCGTGCCGACCTTGGGGACCTCGGGGTCGGCCCCGGGATCCGCGAGCAGGTCGATCGCGACGTCGGCGGACCTGCTGGGTGGCCCCTGCCCATTCGTTGCGGTCATGCTGGCAGGATACGACCTGCGGCATCCCTGGTCCGGCCGCGGACACCCACGCCGCAGGCCGCGAACTTGGATCGCGATAGGCTCGCGTGATCGACTGTATCGATCATCATGATCGAAACCAGACCACAACCGTCGCCCGCCCTACACTGTCGCCCGACATGATCGACCACGAGCCCGACTTCAAGCAGCAGCTGCCTGACCGAGACCCCGCTGAAACCGAGGATTGGGTCGAGTCGCTCAATTCCATGGTCAGCAACGATGGCATCGACCGCGCCCAATTCGTCCTGTACCGGCTGCTCAAGCGGGCGCGCCAGTTGGATATCGGCCTGCCCGCGCTGACGCAGACGCGGTACATCAACACCATCTCTCCCGAGCAGGAGCCCGAGTTCCCAGGCGACGAGGAGATGGAGTTGCGCATCCGGCGAATGGTGCGTTGGAACGCGGTGGCGATGGTGCTGCGCGCCAACGCGGCTTCGCCAGGGATCGGCGGACATCTTGCGACGTACGCGTCCGCGGCGAGCCTGTACGAGGTCGGCTTCAATCATTTCTTCCGGGGCAAGGATGCGCCCGGCATGGGAGATCAGGTCTTCTTCCAGGGTCACGCAGCGCCCGGAATCTATGCCAGGGCATTCCTGGAGGGCCGCTTGTCCGAGGACCAGCTGGACCACTTTCGTCAGGAAGTAGTCCCGGGGCAGGGCCTGAGCTCATATCCCCATCCCCGACTGATGCCCGACTTCTGGGAGTTTCCCACGGTGTCGATGGGCATCGGGCCCTTGTCAGCCATCTACCAGGCGCGGTTCAACCGGTACCTCCACAACCGGGGGATCAAGGACACCTCCGCGAGTCGCGTGTGGGCCTTCCTGGGCGACGGAGAGATGGACGAGCCCGAGTCACTGGGCGCTCTGTCGCTCGCCGCGCGTGAGCGGCTGGACAACCTCACGTTCGTGGTCAACTGCAACCTCCAGCGGCTGGACGGGCCGGTGCGCGGCAACGGCAAGATCGTCCAGGAGCTTGAGTCGGTCTTCCGGGGAGCCGGGTGGAACGTCATCAAGGTCATCTGGGGTCGTGAGTGGGATGCCCTGCTGGCGCGTGATATCGACGGCGCACTGGTCCACCGCATGGGCGAGGTGCTGGATGGCGAGTCGCAGAAGTACGCAGTCGAGTCGGGCGCCTACATCCGGGAGCACTTCTTCGGCCCGGACCCGCGGCTTCTGGCTCTCGTGGAGGGGTACACGGACGACCAGATCAAGTCGCTCCGCCGTGGCGGGCACGACCATCGCAAGCTGTATGCCGCCTATGCAGCCGCGGTGGCGCAGAGCGGTCGCCCCTCCGTGATCCTGGCCCAGACGGTCAAGGGCTGGACCCTTGGCCCTGGCGTGGAAGCGCGCAACATCACGCACCAGGCGAAGAAGCTCAACGAGCAGGAGTTGCGGGTCTTCCGCGACCGGCTGGAGTTGCCGATCCCGGACGAGCAACTCAAGGCCGCGCCCTACTACCGGCCCGGCTCTGATTCACCGGAGAGGCGCTACATCGATGAGCGACGGGCGGCCCTCGGCGGGCCGTCCCCCCGGCGGGTGGTCGTGAGCAATCCCCTGGACCTGCCCGCGGCAGAGGTGTTCGGCAGCTTCGATGGCGGTTCGGGGTCCCAGGAAGCATCGACCACGATGGCGTTCGCGCGACTCATGCGCGACCTCATCCGGGACAAGGGCATCGGCCGGAGGATCGTGCCCATCATCCCCGACGAGGCGCGGACGTTCGGTATGGACCCTCTGTTCAAGGAGGTCGGCATCTACACTGCCCTGGGGCAGCGCTACGATCCGGTCGACTCCAACCTGGTCCTGTCCTATCGCGAGGCGACCGACGGCCAGGTGCTGGAGGAGGGCATCACCGAGGCCGGGTCCGCTGCGTCGTTCCAGGCCGCCGGCACCTCCTACTCCACCCACGGCGAGCCCATGATCCCGTTCTACATCTTCTACTCCATGTTCGGCTTCCAGCGAACAGGCGACCAGTTCTGGGCCTTCTCGGACGCCCGTGGCCGTGGTTTCCTGTTGGGCGGCACCGCGGGCCGGACGACCCTGAACGGCGAGGGGCTGCAGCACGAGGATGGCCACACGCTGGTGCTGGCTTCAACGGTGCCCACGGCGCGGGTCTACGACCCCGCGTTCGCGTTCGAGAGCGCGGCCATCATCCGTGACGGTATCCACCGGATGCACGGGCCGGAGCCGGAGGACGTGCTGTACTACATCGCCCTGTACAACGAGAACCACGTGATGCCCGCCCGCCCGGCACACCTCACTGACGACGACATCGTGCGCGGCCTGTACCCCTTCCGCGCGGCGCCGGAGCTGGCCCGAGGGGCTCCGCAGGCGACCATCCTGTCGGGCGGTTCCATCATGCAGCAGGCACTGCTGGCCCAGAACATCCTTGCCGAGCAATTCGGGGTGGCGGCGGCCGTGTGGAGCGCCACCTCATATCAACTGCTGCGCAACGAGGCGCTGGACATCGATCGCTGGAACCTGATGCACCCCGCGGCCCCGCCCCGGGTGCCCTCGGTGACCCAGCTCCTGGGTGATGCCGCGGGTCATGGCCCGGTCATCGCCGTCAGCGACTGGATCCGGGCCTGGCCGGACATGATCTCCCGCTGGGTACCCGGAGACGCGTGGCGCAGCCTGGGCACGGACGGGTTCGGGCGAAGCGACTCACGCGAGGCGCTGCGCCGGTTCTTCGGGGTGGACGCCTCCCACATCGCTGCCGCAGTACTCTCGGATCTCGCACGTTGCGGCCAGATCCCGGTCGAGACGGCCCAGGCTGCGTTCAGGCAGTTGGACGTGGATCCGGAGGCGCCGTTCTCGCTTACCCACTGACCTACCCCGAAGCGGGGTCCAAGGCAGGATCAGGTATCCTGTCGGAGTATGGCTCGCCCGTCGTTCGTGATCGTGGCTGCGGTCTCTGCGATCTTCACCGTCGCGGTCGCGGTATCGGCCCAGTCGCCCGGCGGCGCGGGGTCACCCGACAGCACGCAGTCTCCGGATGCGTCGCCGTCGGCCAACGCTTCGCAGTCCGCCTCTGCCGGCTACCGTCCCGGCACCCTCAAGATCGTCCTTGAGCCGTGGGCAGATGGCCTGTCGCTGCCCGTGTTCGTGACCCCCGATGGCACTCATAGTGGGTTGCTGTACGCCGTGGAAAAAGGCGGCACCGTGCGGGCCATCACCCCAGAGGGCGAGGTCGCGACCGACCCGTTCCTGGACATCACCGATCGCGTCCTGGAGAACGGGGAGCAGGGCCTGCTCGGTCTGGCCTTCCACCCCGATTACGCGAGCAATGGTCGACTATTCGTGTACTACACGCGCCTCAGTGACAGCTTCCAGGTGGTGAGTGAGTTCCACGCCAACGATGGTGCCGCCGATCCAGGCTCCGAACGCGTGATCTTCGAGATGGCGGACTTCGCCCCGAACCACAACGGTGGGATGCTTGCGTTCGACGCCGACGGGATGCTGCTCATCGGCACCGGGGACGGGGGCGGCGGCGGTGATCCCGAGCAGAACGGCCAGGATGTCACCCAGCTGCTGGGCAAGCTGCTGCGTATCGATGTCGACGGCGAGGAGCCATATGGCGTGCCCACCAATGATCCGGATGGCCGTCTAGGCCCCGATGCCCTCCCCGAGATCCGGGCCTCGGGCCTGCGGAACCCATGGCGCTTCAGCGTCGACCGGCTCACCGGCGACGTGTTCATTGGCGATGTCGGTCAGGGCGATTGGGAAGAGATCGACGTGTTGCCCGCCGGTCAAGGGGGCGCCAACTTCGGCTGGAACGTCCTGGAAGGGTCGCATTGCTTCGAGACCAAGGACTGCGATCGCAGCGGAACGACGCCGCCCGTCGCCGAGTATTCGCACCAGGAGGGGGGGTGCACTGTCGTCGGGGGCTATGTCTACCGCGGCACGACGTACCCGGATCTCACCGGTGCCTACCTGTTCGGTGACTACTGCTCGGGGAACCTGTGGTTGCTGTCCGCCGCGGACGCGGTCACCGACGGCGAAGCTTCCGCCGAGCTGGTGGGCGAGCTGCCAGGAAGCGTTTCCGCATTCGGGCAGGACGAGGACGGCGAGCTGTACCTGGTAGACCTGGGGGGCCAGATCCTGCGGGTGACCGCCGTCGACCTGTGAAGGGAGACAGGCGCGGGTCGCCGCCGGCGGCATCGGCCACGCGCCCATACCATGCCCGCGTGCGCCGTACCATCCCGATGGCAGCCGTGGTGCTGCTCCTCGTCACGGGCTGCAGTTTCATCGGTCCGGTGGGCCCTTCCCCTTCGGGGAGCGTGCCAACCTCGCCATCGGCGGTCACGAGCCCGTTACCAACCGCCACGGAAACGCCCGCACCCAGCCTGTCGCCTTCGGTGGCACCCGCTCGCCAGCTGACACCTCGCCCCACCCCCGAGCTCACCGTGGCCCCCAGCGAGGCGCCGCCAAGCTCCCTGCCATCGACCACGCCCAAGCCGGGCGGTGGTGCCACGGGTTTCCGGCCGGGCAAGGTCAAACTGAAGTTGGTGCAGGTCGCCGACCTGGGGAGCGGCTCATCCCCGGTCTATGTCACGGGCGATGACACGGACGATGGGCTGCTGTATGTGGTCGAGCGAGCGGGTCGTATCCGCATCATGAACGAACGAGGCAAGCTCCAGGGTACCCTCCTGGACCTCCGAGGCCGCGTCGGCACGGACGGTGAGCGAGGCATGCACGCCGTAGCGTTCCATCCCGACTTCCGCAAGAACGGCAAGTTCTACGTCCACTACAACACGCCCGCAGGCAACACCCGGGTGATCGAATACAGGCAGAAGCAGCCCGGCCAGGAGGTCGCCGCTGGTTCGGGACGGACGATCCTCGATTTCAGCCGTCCGGAATGGAACCACAACGGTGGATGGCTCGGCTTCGGACCCGATGGGTTCCTGTATGTCGCGCTCGGCGACGGTGGTGGCAACTCACCCGGAGATCCGTTCGGCAATGGACAGGACCGCAACGACCTGTTCGGCAACATCCTGCGCATCGACATCGACAATGGCAGTCCGTATGCCATCCCCAAGGACAATCCCTTCGCCAAGGGCGGTGGCCGCAAGGAGATCTGGAGCTACGGACTTCGGAACCCGTGGCGAGCCAGCTTCGATCGCAAGACCGGCGACCTGTGGATCGGCGACGTTGGGCAGGACCAGGTCGAGGAGGTCGACATCCAGCGGGACGGCAAGGGTGGCCTGAACTTCGGCTGGTCGGTGATGGAGGGCTCCCGCTGTCACAAGCGTTCGAACTGCTCGGCCAAAGGGCTGACACTGCCGGTGACCGAGTACGCCCACGGGGTCAAGGGCTGTTCCGTCATCGGCGGCTACGTGTATCGGGGGAAGCAGCAGCCGCTCCTGGATGGTGCCTACCTGTTCGCGGACTACTGCGCCAAGAACATCTACGCCATCGATGCGCGCAAGGCCAAGGCGGGTGCGCGCCTGACTCCCAAGAGGCTCCTCCACAAGGGCGGCTCGGTCTTCGTGTCGTTGGGCGAGGGGAGCGATGGAGAGTTGTATGCCGTGTCGATCGGGGGCGGTATCTACCACATTGTTGCTCAGCGAAAGTAGCGGTCGGACGCGACGCTCTGGTCGGGTTCGCCGGCGAAGATGAGCAGCATCGTGGCGCGGTACGACCAGGAGGCGCAGCAGTACGAGCAGTATTGGGCGCCTGTGCTGGATCGCCATGCCCGTGCCCTGTTGGACCGGGTGGCATCCCCCACGCGGCCATCAGGCATGGGTCGGCCATGCATCGTTGACCTGGGGACTGGCACCGGAGTACTTGCGCTGGACGCGCATCGACGTTGGCCTGACGCCTCCGTCATCGGCGTCGACCCGGCACGGGGAATGCTTGCGGTGGCTGCCAGGCGCGCGACATCTGCAGGGATCGTCGCCGACGACGGGACCCTCCGGTGGCTCGAGGGGTCGGCGTCGGAGATCCCGCTGGAGGATGACTCGGTCGACCTGGTCCTGAGTTCGTTCATGTTGCACCTGGTCCCCGACCGTGCTGTCGCACTCCACGAAACATTGCGTGTCTTGCGTCCGGGCGGGCAGTTGGCGGCGGTGGCGTGGGTCGAGGGAGGCGATGTGTTCCTCCCATCCACGGAATTCGACGAGGCGGTGATGGATCTTGGGATCCCGGAGCCCGAACCCGACGAGGAAGATGACAGGTCCGGAGAGTTTCGAAGTCCTCGAGCGGCAGCCGACGAGTTCCGACGTGCGGGTTTCGTCCGAGTCAGCGCGCGAGCGGAGCAGTTGACCCACGACTGGACGGCCGCATCCTATCTCGCCTACAAGCAGGGATACGACGAGGCGTGGCTGTTCGAGCTGTTGGCCGGGACGCGCCACTCGGCGCGCCTTGAGACACTCGCCCGACAGCGATTGGCAGCGCTCCCACAGGACGCTTTCACGTGGCGAGCGCCGACCGTGTCGATCGTCGCGCGACGACCCGCCTGACGGTCAGCTCGCGAAGGTACCCGCCTCCAGCGGTCGACACTCAGGGCACGGTCGGAATCCCGCGGCCATCGCGTCTTCCCCACTCCGAAACCGCACCGGGGATCGTGGCAGACCCCCCCGGGCACGGCGACACGTCGGGTAGCAGAACGTCCCGGTCCGGTCTCCGCCCAGGTACCGGATACCCGAGTCTGCGAGCGCTTCCAGCCCCTCAACGTCCACCTGCTCGGTGAGCAGCATCGCTCGCTTGGCGGCAGGTCCGCCGGCACCATACTCACCGATATGGCCGTCCGCACGGACCACGCGATGGCACGGGACCAGGAATGGCAACGGATTGTGACCCAGCGCCGAACCAACCGCACGCACCGCCCGTGGACGACCGATCTCGCGGGCTACCCAAGCGTAGGGTCGCACCTCGCCCCAGGGGATCTCCATCGTCTTGCGCAGAGTCGCACGCTCGAACGCGGACAGGTCGCCGAGGTCAAGCGGCAGGTCGGGCTGCCACTCGCCCGCGAGCTGCCGCGCGATCTGGTCGGCGATCGGTTGCGGCACGCCAGGAGCCCGGATCACGGGGCGTCCGGTCCGGAGGATCGCATCCAGCTCGAACCCGCTGGCATCGCCAGCGCGTTCCACGAGCGTCACACCGGCTTGACCCCACGCCACATACAGCGGACCGATGGGTCCATCGAGCTCCGACCAGGCATCCTGGGATGATCGACACCGAGCGCCTCCGCGTCTACCGCAGCAGGAAACCGTCACCGAGAGGGTCGCGGTCATCGACCACGAACGTGTGATAGCCGGTCACGTACCCATTCCCAGCTACGCTCGTCACGACAGCGGCCCGCGGCCCGACCGCGGTCAGTGCCTCGATGCGACCAAGGAACACCTCCCCGGTGATGCTGGCGTTGGCGACCTCTGCGCCCACGTCCAGGCGTCCTGAGGCATGCAGCCAGGCGAGCAGGGCGCTGGTGCCCGATCCGCATGGGGAACGGTCCACTTCCGCATCGGCGAAGACGGTCACATTGCGCATCGTCGCCGATGCCGCCAGCCCGTCAGGGGACGTCCCGGGGTCATGGTCCACGATGATCGTGCCATACACGAAGCCCAGGTCTGCGTCGTCTGGATTGGTCGGCGTGTGGTCCCGACGCAGCACGTCCGTGATGGCCGCCCCAGCGCGTGTCAGGTCACCGATGGACTCGGGCACCACGCGCAACCCCAGGTCGGCCGCATCCACGATGCCGTAGTACGCACCCCCGAATGCCAGCTGAACCTTCAAGGGGCCCAGGTCTCCGACCCGGACCTCAAGGTCGCTGGCATGGAGATACGAGGGCACGTTGGTGAATCGCACGCCGACGACCTCGGGGCCGCCGTCCTCATCCCGCTCCACGGTCGCGACCGCGGTCACCAGGCCGGCCGGCGTCTCCCAGCGGATGGTCGTCCTGGGCATGACCGCGGGGTACAGGTCCTCTTCGATGAGGCCGGTCGTGAGTGCGATGATCCCGTGGCCGCACATCGTGCTGTAGCCCTCGTTGTGCATGAACAGCACGGCGATGTCGGCGTCGGCGCGGTAGGGAGGGAGCAGGACCGCACCGTACATGTCGCGGTGACCGCGTGGCTCGAACATGAGCACTCGCCGAGGGCCATCCGCGTGGTTCCGCACCCAGCGTCGCCGTTCGAGGATGGGGGCGAACGGGACGCGGGGATATCCCGTCCGGATGAGTCGGATGGGCTCGCCACCGGCGTGCATATCGATGGTCTCCACGAGCATCCGAGCACGGCCCCGTGCAGCACTCATGCTTGTGCGAGTGTGGGTCGAAGCCGGTCTCGGCAGCGACGCCGGCTTGGCCCTTCCTGCCACGCCGATCTCGATCGTCTCGTCGTCACCAGACGACCCTACCGCGGGGGCAGACACATCCAGGGCCCCAGTTGCAGGCGCGGCCTCGTCTGGTTCGAACACGACGGCCAGCTCGTGCTCGTCGCCCTCGTTCCGCCAGCGGTGGGCGACCGGGACCCAACCCGCTGTCCTCGCCGTACGCACGTCAGCCCGATAGGCGGCTTCGGCGGCCGGTCGATCGGGACCGGTGTAGGTGCGGATGACGGGGAGCAGGGTCGGCACGACCCTGTCAGGCTACCGCGAGCGAGCAGCTCGCGTCAGCCGGGGCAGCAGAACTGCGATCACGCTCAGGAACAACACGCCGAGCAGGATCAGGCCAGCCAACTGAGTCGTATCCTCGCTCCGTGTCGGCGGCACGCTGCTGGCAGTCGCGGTGGGCGGCAGGGTCACGCGCATGCTTGTCGCATCGTCGCAGCCGGCGGCGACCGCACTCCAGCGACCGACCTCTGAGTCATCCGCGATGAGGCTGGTCTGGAACGAGGTTGCCTCGGTGTCGTCGATGGCGATGACCCTGGGTGTCTCGTCGCCGCGCGTGAGCGTGAGCGTGGTCGGCTGGAAGCCCTCGCCCGTGAACACGAATTTCGTGCCCGGCGCACCGGACCTGGGCGACACCGTAAGCGAGCAATCGGCAGCCGAGACCGTGCCCACCGACACCAGCAGGGCAAGGCCCATGGTTGCCACGATGGTCGTCAGGATGCAGGCAAGGCGGCTCATGGAGCGAAGCATACCGACGAAGGTACTACCGGTGCATACCCCCTTCGTCCTATTCCGGTGACGAGACGCACCCTGCCGTGTGGTTCCTGGGTGCCTGCGGGCCTCCGTGGGAGGCCGACCACTGGGAACGGTCAGGGCGCCTTGATGGTGACTGCAGCCTTCATGCCGCTGCTGTAGTGGCCCGCTATCGTGCATCCCGCGATCGTCTTCCCGGGCTCAGCGAACGTCATGGTCAACTCCACCGTCTCGCCCGGCGGTACCACGATGAACCGGTCCCTCCCGGGCTCGGCGGCCTGGGCCTCCCGCTGCCGCTGCTCCTTGTCGGTACCGATGAAGAAGTTGTGGTCCAGGGCGCCCTCATTGGTGACGATAAATCGTACCGGTGACCCACTCGTGACGGTCATCTTGTCGGGTTCGATGGTGAGGCTGTCGGCGAGAGTCACCTCGATCCTCTGGATACCGTCGTCCGGAGTGGCGGTGGGCTGGGCGGACGCGGGCGGTTCGCTGACCGTGACGATGGGTGTCGCGGTGGGTCGTGGCGTCGGGTTCAGGGATCCCGATGATGCGCCAGCTCCGATCGCTGGCGATCGCCCGACGAGGCCCGAGGACGACGGGCCACTACTGATCTTGACGCAACCGCCCAGCAGCGCGACGAGCGCCAACAGCATCGCCATCTGGCGCACATACAACCGCATCACGCGCGGATCCTCCTCAGCAGGGTCGTTCGTGAACGCGCAGCATGCCCCACAGTTGCGTGTCGTGCAGGGCACGGTACTCGCGACGGGCCGTCGCACGCTAGCCTGTCGCGCATGACCACCAGGCACACGCGCCCGAATGCGGCAGTCCGGGCCGAGCCGCGCGGCATCGGGACCGCGGGCGCGAGGGATCCCCTGGCCCGGGAGGTCAAGCTCCTGGGGGCGCTCCTGGGCGAGGTCATCGTGGAGCAGGAAGGCGTGGAGCTGCTCGACCTTGTGGAGCGCATCCGCCGAGCGGCCATCGCCCTGCGACGGTCGGACAGCGCGGAGGATCGACGCGCGTTGGCGGCCGAGATGGACGCCATCGACCTGCCTCGTGCCGAAGTGCTCATCCGCGCCTTCGGGTTGTACTTCCAGCTGGCGAACCTGGCAGAGGAGAAGCAGCGCGTTCGGCGACTGCGAACGCGAGCTCGCGCCTCACCCCAGGGCCACCTGGATGGATCGGTCGCCGAGGCCGTGGACATCCTCCGTCGTGCGGGTGTGCCGCTCAGCCGAGCTCGCACGTCAGTGGAGCAGTTGTCCGTGGGGCTTGTGCTCACCGCGCATCCCACCGAGGCGCGACGTCGGACGCTGCTCATCGCGCTGCGACAGTGCTATCGGCTGCTCGATGACCTGGACGACCCGCGGCTCACACCCAACGAGGATGCGGAGAATCCGTCGCCGCCTGCGGGAAGCCATCAGCCTGCTGTGGCACACCTCGCCGCTCCGTGTGCAGGCTCCCACACCCCTGGACGAGGTCCGGAGCGCGATGGCGTTCTTCGACGAATCGCTCTTCGTGGTCACGCCTCGGCTGTACCGGGCTCTCGACAGGGCGCTCGACCGGGGCGCTAGTCCCGCCTCCGCGGCCGCACGGGATACCGGCATGACCGGAACGCGCCCTCCCAGGATGGGTGCCTTCGTGGAGTGGGGTTCATGGATCGGCGGCGACCGCGACGGCAACCCCAACGTGACCGCGACCATCACCCGCCAGGCATTGGAGATCCAGGCCGACCACGTCCTGCGCGGGTATGAGGCGGTCACCCAGCGACTCTCCCAGACCATCGCGGCCACGGCATCACCGGGAAGACTGGGGCCCGGGTTCCGGGCGCAGCTCGCCCGCGACGAGCGCGAGCTACCCGACACCGCGGCCGAGGTCCGCCGCAGGTTCCCGCAGGAGCCATACCGGCAGCGGCTCGCGTTCATCCAGGAGCGGCTACGTCGGACCCGTCGGCATCTGGTATCCGGCGCACCCGACGGGGGCGGATTCTCCTCGCCTCGCGCATTCATCGGCGTGCTGGACGAGCTCCGGGATGCGCTCGTGACACAGGGCCTGGCCCGCATCGCGTATGGCGACCTGCTCGACTTGCGCTGGCAGGTCGAGACGTTCGGGTTCCATGCCCTGAGCCTCGAGATACGTCAGCACAGCGGCGTTCACACCGCGGCCCTGGCTCTGCTGCGTGCCGCGGGCACCCTGACGCAGGATCTTCCCGATGGCTCCGATGGCGTTCCCGTGCCGGCGAGCCTGCAGCAGGAGGAAGTCTCGACGGGCGTGCCCCTGGGTGAAGTGATGAACACGTTCAGCGCCATCCGCGAGATCCAGGACCGGTTCGGCGAGGATGCCTGTCACCGGTACGTGGTCAGCTTCACCAGGGGTGCGGAGGATGTCCTGGATGTCCTGCGACTGGCCGCGATCGCGGGTGGACCGCGAACGCTGGACATCGTTCCACTGTTCGAATCGGCGGACGCGCTTGCGGATTGCGAGGCGATCGTCGACGGGCTGTTGTCCGACGCCACATATCGGGAGCACCTGTCCCGGCGCGGCGGCAGCCAGGAGGTCATGCTCGGGTATTCCGACTCGACCAAGGAGTCCGGCCCGCTCGCCGCGGCATGGATGCTCTACTGCGCCCAGGAGCGACTCGCCGATGTGGCTCGCCGACATGGCGTCAGGCTGACCCTGTTCCACGGCAGAGGTGGTGCCATCGGCCGTGGCGGAGGACCAATGAATCGAGCCATCCTGGCGGGTGCGCCAGGGTCACTCCAGGGCCGACTGAAGCTGACAGAGCAGGGCGAGGTCATCGCCGACCGGTACGCCAACCCGTACATCGCATTGCGGCATCTGGAACAGGTGACCAACGCGGTGCTGGTTGCCTCCGCGCCGGAGCACGACGAGCGGGCGCGAGCCGCAGGCAGCCCGGGCGCGGCCCTCATGGAGCACCTGGCAGAGGCGTCCAGGAGTGCCTACCGGTCGCTGGTGTGGGAGGACCCCAACTTCGAGTCGTATTTCCGGGCTGCCACCCCCATCGAGGAACTGGCCGGCATGGCCATCGGTTCGCGGCCCGCGACCCGTGCCAGGGATGGCGCGCCAAGCAGCCTGGAACAGTTGCGGGCCATCCCATGGGTGTTCGCATGGTCGCAGTCCCGCGCCAACCTGCCTGGTTGGTACGGCCTGGGCAGTGCCCTGGCTGGCTATCTGGAGGTGCACGGCGCCGACGGCATCGCCCGCCTGCGCGAGCTGTACCTCGTGTGGCCTTTCTTCGCCAGCGTTCTGGACAATGCCGAAATGAGCATCGCCAAGGCCGACATGCAGGTCGCCCGAAGGTATGCGGGCCTGGCGCCGACCACCGAGACCCGGAGGGTCTGGCGGCGGATCAGGCGGGAGTACCGACTCACCCGTGACAGCATCCTGATGGTGAACCAGCGCACACGGATCATGGACGCGATGCCGGTCCTGCAGCGCTCGATCGAGCTTCGCAACCCCTATGTCGACTCACTGTCCGAGCTGCAGGTGCGGTTGCTCGCGCGGCTGCGCGCAACGTCTGACGAAGATCCCGAACGAGCCGACCTGTTGCGGCTCATCCACCTGACCGTGAGCGGGGTAGCCGCTGGGGTCCAGAACACGGGCTAGCCAGCGGCAGGCGCGTGCGCTCCTCGAAGGTACTTTCGTCCGGTGTCTGCGACCGGTGGTCATCCTGCACGATGGGCCCCCGCCATCCTGGCAGCCAACCAGGATGCGGCCAGATGCGAGGCTCCGTGGGGTCAGAAACCGATCCCTTCATCACGCATCCCATCGCACTGGTCCGAGATCCCGCGCTGGACGAGTCCCGGCTGGCGCGGACCATCCGGATCGTGACGTGGCTGAACCTGGGCTTGGCCATCGAGGCGATGGTGCTGGCCGCGATCTCGGGCGCCCCGGCCTACGTGCTACAGGCGCTCCTGTTCGTCGGCGGCGCGGTCTGGATGACGTGGGCGCAGGCCCGCATCGGTACCCATGGCGCTGCCTGGTTCGCCAGTCGCACCATGATCGTGCTCTTGACCACCATCGTTGGTCACGTGTTGCTCGTGCCTTCTTCCGCGGGCGGCATGATGGTGGCGCCACTGATCCCGTTCCTGCTGGCGCTGCCCTATCTGGGATCGACCTTCATGCAGCGGATCGCATGGAGTTGCTGGGCCATCGCGCTGAGCATCACGACCATGGCCGTGATAGCCGCCCGGGCCACCCCGGCAGACACCCCGCTCCTCCAGGGTCTGGTCAGCATCGTGGACACCGCCGTAGGGATGGCGTTCGTGTTGTACCTGCTATGGGGGTACCGCGAGCGCCTGCTCGCTTCGAGCCGCGACCTTTCGCGGCTGATGCGACTGTCCCGGGATGTGTCGGGCACACTCGACCCGGCGAGGGTCTCGGAGCGCCTGGCGCGGCACCTGGTCGAGACGTCTGGTGCCGACGAGTGCGTCATCTCGGTCTACACGGCAGAGGATGGTGTCGTGAGCACATACGCATCGTGGCCAACGGGTTACGCCGAACGGGATGACCGGACCTACACCCTGGACGACTTCCCGCTGACCCGACACGTCGTCGAGGGCCAGGAGATCGTCGCCCTGCATGTCGACGACCCCTTGGCCGACCCCGCTGAGGTCGCCGTACTCCGCGAGGAAGGCGCGACGGCGCTGATGATGGTGCCCCTCGTGGCACGTGGCGAGACGATCGGGATCGCCGAGATCACCAGGAATGGCGCGCCGTTCGTGTCGGCTGACATGGCGCTCGCCGCGAGCCTCGCTGCGGAAGCGGCCATGGCACTCGAGAATGCGCGCCTGCATCAGGAGTTGCGTCGGCAGGCGTTCCACGATGGCCTGACGCGGCTGGCCAACCGCGCCCTGTTCACGGACCGGCTGAATCACGCACTTGCCCGGAACGAGCGCGGGACCGTCAGGATCGCGGTGCTGTTCGCCGACATCGACGGATTCAAGTCGGTCAACGACCAGTTGGGCCACGTGCGCGCCGATCATGTGCTACTGGCGGTCGCAGATCGCCTCCGTGGCTGCGTCCGCGGAGCGGACACTGTCGCCCGCCTTGGTGGCGATGAGTTCGCAGTGCTGCTCGAGGACCTGGGCGACCTGGATGAAGCGGAGCACGTCGCGCGCCGGATGGTGGAAGCAGTGGCGGAACCGGTGCTGCTGGGGGACACCCAGGTGACCGTGGGCATCAGCATCGGGATTGCCTTCAGCAACCCGGACACCTCCGCCGACATCCTTCTACGCGAGGCTGACGCCGCCATGTATCGCGCCAAGCACGCCGGCAAGGCGCGCGTCGAAGTCTTCAGCTCGGCACTGCGCCGTGGCGCGGCGGAGCGGCGCGCCCTCAAGCGAAACTTGCGCAAGGCTGTCGAGCGGGACGAGCTTCGATTGCAGTACCAGCCCATCGTGCGGTTCGAGGACCGGGCCGTGGCTGGGTTCGAGGCGCTCGTCCGCTGGGATGCGCCGGGTATGCAGCGTCGGATGCCGGAGGATTTCATCGCTGTCTCCGAGGAGAGCGGTTCCATCGTGGGTATCGGGCGCTGGGTGCTGGAGGCTGCATGCCGTCAGGCGCGTGCGTGGCAGTTGGCCGCCGAGCGCGACGACCTGTATGTCAGCGTGAACCTGTCGGCGAGGCAGTTCCAGGATCCGTCTCTTGGTGCGACGCTGGCAGAGGCCATCTCGCGCGCCGATCTCCCGCCGGCCTCCCTCATAGTGGAGATCACCGAGAGCGTCCTGATGCAGCACACCCAACGCACGATGGATGTCCTGGGCGAGCTACGGGCTGGCGGGGTACGGGTGGCCATCGATGATTTCGGGACGGGCTACTCGTCACTCAGCTATCTGCAACGGTTCCCGATAGATGTCCTCAAGGTGGATCGGGCTTTCGTGGCCGGCGCCGCCACCGACCATGGAGCCATCCTGGCGCGGGCCATCGTGGATATCGGCAAGGGCCTGGACCTGTACGTGATCGCCGAGGGTATCGAGCGAACCGACCAATTGCGGTTGATGCGGTCATTCGGCTGTGAGCACGGACAGGGATACCTGTTCTCGACGCCCATGGATGCGTCGGACGCCCAGCGCATGCTGCTCGCCGACGTCAGCCGACCCGCTGTCCCCGGGCAACTCGAACTCATCGGCGTGGGCGCCGTCGCATAGCCCCGTCGCCGATGAGGTCAGGTCTGCGCTGGCTCCTCCATCGTCGGCCAGGCGTCACCCAGGTCGGCACGCGCGGGGGGTTCGGCGCCCATCTGCTGGACCGTGAGGCCGGCCACGGTGATGGCCGCCGTAGCCGCCTGCACCACGAGTCCCAGATCCGATAGCGCATCCCGTTCCAGCGCACGTGACAGCCACCACGCCAGGAATGCGCCGCCGAACGCATCGCCCGCGCCGACGGTGTCGATCACCCGGACCGGTGGGACATCGAGATGTCTGACCCCTTGTCGAGCGTGGATGACCACGGCCCGCCCACCATCGGTCAGGAGCACCACGGCAGGTCCGAGTCCCAGGAGCCATCTGGCGGCCGAGTCCAGATCCAGCCCGGGAACCAGGAACGCCACATCATCGGCGCTGACCTTGACCACATCCGCCCTG
This sequence comes from uncultured Chloroflexia bacterium, assembly GCA_963760625.1. Classification (GTDB taxonomy): domain Bacteria; phylum Chloroflexota; class Limnocylindria; order Limnocylindrales; family CSP1-4; genus JAFMJV01. Next base: position 437,727 of record CAVXDU010000009.1, on the reverse strand, counting down.
GCACACATGCGCTCGATACGGCGCCGGTAGGCCTCCGGGTCGGGGGTTGCAAGTGGGCGGCAGTTGGGATCCAGCATCACGAACGTGGAGCTATCCACCTGGTCGGTCAGGCGCTCCAGGCATGCCCCGATCGGCTCCATCACGAGTCCCAGCGTTCCGACATGCATCGCATCGATCCGCCGCTGACTGATGCCGGCCGTGTCAGCTTCCGCGAGACCCGCTGCCGACGTTCCGGCCACGTAGAACCGGTAGCTGGCGGCGCCGTCCTCATCGAGCTCGGCGATGGCGAGGGTGGTGGGGTCGTCGGTGATGACGGCGTGTGACGTGTCCACGCCGTCCTTGGTGAGATTCGTTCGAAGCAGCGTCCCGAAACGGTCGCTGGACAGCCGTCCCAGGAACATCGTGTCCACGCCGAGACGACCGATGGTTCGGGCGACGTTGTAAGGCCCGCCGCCGGGGACGGCCCGCACCGCCAGAGACGGATCGACGATGAGGTCGATCAGCGCCTCGCCCGCGACGAGGATCACGACCCTGGTCGGCTCGCTCGAGCGTAGACCAGCACGCTTCGATCGAACTCCAGGACCGTGACATCGTGCTGGTTGAAGCCCCGGGTGTGGACCCGCACGACGCCCTGCCCAGGTCGCGATCTCGACGGTCGGACCTCGAGCACTACCGATTCGGCGTAGATGGTGTCGCCTGCGAAGACCGGCGCCGTCAGGCGCACGTCATCCCATCCCAGGTTGGCAACCGCGTTCTGCGACACATCGGGAACCGACAGTCCCGTCACGATGGCGAGCGTCAGTGTGGACACCACCAGCGGCTTGCCGAACTCGGTGCGGGATGCGTAGTCGGCGTTGTAGTGGATGTCGTGGGTGTTGTTGGTGAGCAGCGTGAACCACGTGTTGTCGGTCTGGGTGATGGTCCTGCCGTGAGCATGCCGGTACACATCACCGACAACGAAATCGTCCAGGAAGCGACCCTCCCAGCCGGTCACGCGTCGGCCGCCAGGTTCCACTTGCTGCGCGTCATCCATGGTGTCAGGTCCCCTGTCCGCTGGCGGCAGGGATGTCCTCCACCTCGGACGCGTCGATGACGCCAAGTGCGAGCGCCCGCTCGGCATCGAACCGACCCAGCGCTGTCGCCTGCCGAAGGACCACCCGCGCATGGCGATCGGTGGCCCGGTCGGACATCACCCCATCGATCATGGTGGCGCCCTTGCCCTGAAGCTGCACTGCCACGTGGTACGCGCCGAGCTTGGCCGCCTCGGCTTCCAGGACGGCAGGTTCCATCCCGGTCTCATACGCGAGTAGCACGCCGAACAGCTGGGCTGGATGCCCGACCCATTTGCCCAGCATGCCGAAATCGCGGGCGCGTATCGCGTCCCGGTACACCAGCTCCATACGCTCAAGGAACCTGGTCCTGTTCTCGATCGCGTCCAGGGCTGCATCGGCGACGGGGTACTGCAGGGTCATCCCGTCGATGGCGGGTACGCCGACCGCTCCCGCCACATCCACGATCTGCGACCGCGCCCAGTCCGCGATGGGATGCTCGTTGCTGATGGCTGGCAGTCCCAGGTCGGCGGAATAGTCGGCGAGCCCGAAGATGAGGGCACACAGGCGGTCCGCGGCACGCATCGCGATGTCCGGCAGCCGAGCGGCGGCCCAGCCCGACTCGATGAGATATGCCACCCGGATGCCGCCCACGGGTAATCCCAGGGCCCGCTCAGCCTCCGTCAGCATCCCGTGCACCAGGTCGACCTCTTCGGGGTGCTCGACCTTGGGGAACACGATGCCATCGAGCGGGATGGTGCCGTCGGTCGAGCGGTCGGCGAGAGCCCAGAGGAGCCCGTACAGCTCTCGCACGGTCGTATCCAGGTTCAACCCAGGCGGTCGGTAGAACCGCAGGCTCCGTGGCCCGCCACCGCTCCAATCCGCGGTCTGGAAGACCTTCGCAGCATCCCGACGACCAAGCTCGGCGGCCTCGTCCGTGAGCGCCAGTGCGTCCTCCGCATCGAGCATCACCAGGGGTGCTCGGCGCGGCTCGGCCAGCAGCAGCTCCACGATGGCAATGTCCACCCGGAGACGGTCGGCCAGGTCGTTCGGTCGGACACCGAACCGCTCGAGGATCCTGCCCATCGGGGAGGTGCCACCCTCGACCGCCTTGCGAGCCATGGCCTCTTCGGCAGGTGTCGTGAAATGGGCCTGCTGGCGCCAGTATCGAAGCGGTAGCCGTGCCCGGCGGGGCGATAGTTCAAGCCGGAGGGTCCGCCGTCGTGCGTCAGCCAGAGTGATCGCAGCGCCGATGTCAGGCAGGGCTCGAACCATCGGTTCGGTCATGCGTCCCCCGGTCTCAAGCGAGCCTACCGACCATCCTCGAGGTAGCCGATGACAGAGCCGACCGGGACCTCCTCACCGGGTGCAAGCACCTGTTCCACGAGCGTGCCGTCCGCAAGGGCTTCCATCTCCACCGTGGACTTCTCGGTCTCGATCTCGGCGATGACATCGCCCCGTGCGATGGTGTCACCCACCTGCTTCATCCACGCGGCGATGGTGCCGGTCTCCATGTCATAGCCAAGTCTCGGCATCTCGATCGGGATGCGTGCCATCGGTTCCTCCGTCATGTGGCGCGGTCAGACCGACCGGCGGCGCAAGCGTTTCCAGCATCATAGCGGCCGACCGTGGCGTTCTGATACGGTGAGATCGATGACCACGTCGACGGCTCCCGCCGACGTCACCCCACCGGCCGTCGACAGCGACCATCAGCTGGGGTCGATGTACCCCGGTCCGTTCAGGGTGTACGTCGACGATACAGGGGCAGGGCGAACCGCAGCCGGGTCTTGACAATCGATTGTCTGATGCCGATATTGCAGCATCTCGAGGGGATGATCACGGGAGGCACGGGATGGGGGAGTTCGAGGGCAAGGCCGTGCTGGTCACAGGCGGAGCCCTCGGCATCGGCCAGGGCATCGTCCGGGCATTCGCGCGGGAAGGCGCCGTGGTCGCCATCTCGGACATCGACAGTCGGCCGCCACGGAGCGCTGGCGGCCGAGCTGACTGCTGGCGGTGCCGCGGGTCGTCGCGATCATCGGCGATGTCTCCAGCCCGGTCGACGCCGCACGGATGGTGGCGGAGACCGTGGCCGCCCTCGGCGCCTCGACGTGCTGGTCAACAACGCAGGCATCCAGCCCGTCGATGCGTACTTCAACGTCGAGAGACACGCCCGTCGAGGTCTGGGATCGCATCCTCGGCGTGAACCTCAAGGGCACGTTCCTGATGTCCAAGTACGCCATGCCCGCACATCCGTCGGGCGAGGTCCCGGGGGCTGCGTCGTCAACATCGCGAGTGTCCAGGGGATCCAGTCGATGCCCGCGTGCCGTCCGTACGCGGCGAGCAAGGGAGGCGTGCCTGTCGCTCACCCGGAACATGGCGCTCGACTACGCGCCGGAGGGCATCCGGGTCAACGCCATCTGCCCCGGGACCATCGATTCCGAGCTGGTGCGCGCCGCGGCGCGTGCCGCAGGGTGGCGACCTCGACGAGACGCTGCACCGAGCTTTGGGGCCTTCCATCCGCTCGGCCGTCTCGGGCTGCCCGAGGACGTCGCGCAGGCCGCGCTGTTCCTGGCCAGCGATCGCTCCAGCTTCGTCACCGGCACGGCTACCTGGTCGTCGACGGCGGGTTCATGGCGCAGGGTGCGTGGGCGGTAGTGCCGGCGCCTCGTCGCCCGAGGTGACCTTGAGCGACGCGGTCATCACCGTCGGTCGGAGGTCATGACCATCCAGGCGCAGCTGCCGGCGCCCGTCATCTTCGGCGAGTGGATCATGCGCGAGCGCGAGTTCGCGCTGGTCCGGGTGCGCACCGACCGTGGCGTCGACGGCCTGATGTACACCCTGACCCGCGACGGCGCGGTGGCGGAGCAGATCCGCAAGACCATCGCGGCGCTCTACGTCGGCACCACCGTCGACGCCCGCGAGCGGACGTTCACGGTCGCCTGGCGGCGCAGCCTCGCCTCCCACGCGGCCGGCATCGGGCTGCGCGCGCTGTCCATCGTCGACCTCGCCTGCTGGGACGTCGCCGCGAAGCTGCGCGACCGGTCCATCGCGGATCTGCTGGGCGGCCGCAACCAGCCCATGCCCGCCACCGCCATCATCGGCTACCCGCCCGGGCACCATGGGTCCCGAGGAGACCGGGGCCCAGACCGCCGAGCTGTACGCGGCCGGCTGGCGTCGCTTCAAGGCGCCCATCGGCGGCGCGGCCGAGCGCTCGGCGCGCCCGCCTGCGAGCGGCCCGCGCGGCCGCCCCGGACGCGTGGCTGGGCATGGACGCCGCGTGGGTCTACGAGGACGTCGAGACCGCCGCGTCGTTCATCGACTCCATCCCCGACGTGGGCCTCGGCTGGTTCGAGGACGTCTTCCCGCCCGGGCGACGCGGGCATGCTGCGCGCGTTGCGCGAGCGGATCGACGTGCCCATCGCCCTGGGCGACGAGCAGGGCGGCAGCTACTACCCGGAGGCGCTCATCCGGCCGGGCCGTCGACGTCGTCCGCGTCGACCTGACCTGCATGGGCGGCATCACGCGCGGGCGGCGCGTCATCGACCAGGCGCTCGACGCCGGGCTCGACTTCGCGCCGCACATGTTCCCGCACGTCCACTGCCAGGTCCTGGCGGCGCTGGGCTTCGCCGACCGGCCCATCGAGTGGGGCATCCCGGTCACCGGCGTCCACCCCATGGACGACCCGCTGCCGCAGCCGGTCGATCGTGCGAGGGTGGTCTGATGGCGCCGCTCCCGGAGGAGCCCGGGTTCGGGCACCTCGTCGACGCCGACTGGGTCCGCAGCCAGCCGCACGACGACCCGGAGGGCATCCTCGATGGCCTCGGTGACCCGAGGGCCGCGTCACCCGGCGCGCGCCGGCTGGTGGCTGGAGGACGCGGTGCCGGGGACGACCATCCGGCATCCCCACGGCCGGACCATCGACGAGGCCGAGCATGTCTGGCTGGCGTGGGTCACGCACAACGTCAGCGACGTGCACGGCGATGCCCACGCGCGCGTCCGGATCCTTTGGGGAGCCGGTGGTGCTGGGTGCCCTCACGGTCGCCATCGTCATCGGGCTCGCCGAGCCGGGGCCGGTAGACGCCTCATCGGTCGTGCGCGGGCTACAGAATGGGTGGCGTTCCGTGGCACTGCGCGGCCCGGTCGTTGCGGGGGATACGCTGCGGGCCGAGTCGCGCATCGATGCCGCGACTTCCGCCGACGCCACAGGCTGGGGCCTGGTCTCGCGCACGATCACCGGCTACAACCAGCGGGGCGAGCACGTCGCCGTCATCGAGGAGATCGGGCGCGGAGTGCCATCGCGGTCGATCGCCGCTTCGAGACCTTGAGGGAGGATCACATGGAGTTCATCGTGCATCTACAGGTGAACTGGCCGCCCAACGGCGATCCGCGATGAGCTGGCGCGCCTCACGGCCGCCGAACACGATCGTGCAGTCGAGCTGGCGGCTGCCGGCTTCATCAAGCGGCTGTGGCGCATCCCCGGCCGGCGGGCCAACTGGGGCCTGTGGGAAGCCCCGGGCCGACCGAGCTCCACGCCGCGCTGACGTCGCTGCCGATCTTCCCGTGGCTGGATGCCGAGGTCCACGCAGTCGCCGATCATCCCAATGATCCCGCCAGCTGGACGACCCAGTCGGGGGTCACGTGACAGATGACCGAACAACGACCGTTGGGCGACGAGGAGCTGCGCGTCCCGGCCGGACTACGTCGGCGATCCTCTTCGACCTCGCGGGCCGCGTCGCGGTCGTCACCGGTGGCGGCAGCGGCCTGGGCCGGGCGATCGCAATCGGCTATCGCCCAGGCCGGCGTCACCGTCGTCGTTGCCGACGTCAACGACGAGGGCAGCGGCCGAGACCGTGGCCCGCATCGCGGAGCAGGGCGGCATGGCCCACGCCCAGCACCTCGACGTGACCGCAAGGCGGAGGTCGACGCGCTGGCCGACCGGGTCGTCGAGCGCACGGCCGGGTCGACATCCTGGTCAACAGCGCCGGCTCGGCCTTTCGCTCCCCGGCCGAGGATTTCCCGGAGGACAAGCTCGACTTCATCCTCGACCTCAACCTCAAGGGCACCTACCTCTGCTGCCAGGCGTTCGGTCGCAAGATGCTCGCCCAGGGCAAGGGCAGCATCATCAACCTCGCGTCGATCGGCTCGTTCATCGCCTACCCCTGGGCGAGCGCCTACCTCGCCTCCAAGGGCGGCGTCCTGGGCGTCACGCGCGCGCTGGCGCTCGAATGGCGCGACCGCGGCGTCCGCGTCAACGGCATCGGGCCCGACGCTGATGGACTCGCCGCTGACACGCGCCGCCGCCCAGCGCACGTCGATCACCGCCGACTTCATCAAGGCGCGCATGCTGCGGCCCACGGCTGGGCCTGCCGCGCGAGCTCATCGGCGCCGCGATCTTCCTGGCCAGCGACGCCTCCGAGCTGGTCACCGGCCACACCATCATGTGCGACGACGGCTATCTGACGGCCTGACCCACGCTCACCGACCGATGCTGCTTGACCGACCGAACCTGGCTCGACCGCCTGAGGACCGAGATGCCTGATATCGACCGCATCGTGCGTGTCCGCGCCGCGACCATCCTGCACCAGCTCGAGGTGCCCATCGTCTTCGGCACCTGGATCATGCGTCACCGGGAGTTCTTCCTGGTCCGCGTCGATGCCGAGAGCGGCCTGTCCGGCTTCGCCTATGGCCTGACGCGTGACGGCCCGCTGGCGGCGATCGTCGACCGCACCATCGCACCACAGTACGTCGGTCGAGCCCGTGGCCGATCCGGAGCGTCTGTTCTTCAAGGCGCTGTGGGCGAACAACGCGGTCCATGCTGCGGGCATCGGCATGCGCGCGCTGTCGGTCGTCGACTGTCGCGGCGTGGGACCTGGCGGCGAAGGCGGCCGGCCAGAACATCACGGCCTACCTCGGCGGCGAGCGGCGGCGGATGCCGGTCGACCGGCATCGTGGGCTATCCGCCGTCGATCTCAGCCCGAGGCGACCGTGGACCAGATCCGGGTCCTGTGGGACCAGGGCTGGCGGCGTTTCAAGCTGCCCATCGCACCGACCCGCGAGGAGTCGATCGCCCGCCTGCGAGCCGCGCGCGAGGCGTACCCCGACGCGTGGCTGGGCATCGACGCCAACTTCCTCCACAAGACCGCGGCCGACGCCATCGAGTTCGGCAAGCGGCTCGACGGCCTCGACATCGGCTGGTTCGAGGACATCGTGCCGCCCGGCGACGCCGCAGATGGTGCGCGAGATCCGCGACGGCATCTCCACGCCGGTCGCGATGGGCGACGAGCAGGGTGGCTCGTATCACCCGCAGGCGCTGCTCAAGTTCGACGCCGTGGACTTCAACCGCGTCGACGCCACCACCAACGGCGGCATCACCCGGCTGCGCGGCATCCTGCGCGCGGTCCAGGAGCACGGCAACGGCATCACCACCCACATGTATCCGCACATCCACTCCCAGGTCCTGGGCGCGCTCGGCTACACGGACGCCCCCATCGAGTGGGGCATGCCCGGCACGGGCGTCCACCCCATGGACGACCCGCTCGATCCAGCCCGTCGTGCGCGACGGGCTGATGGACCCACTGCCGGACCTGCCCGGCTTCGGTGTCGCTGGTCGACCCGGCCTGGATCGCGCGCCAGCACCAGGTCATCGACCCCGACGGCCTGCTCGCCGACCTGTAGTCGTCACTGACCGACGCCGTCCCAACCCTGCCACCGGAGGTCATCGTGCCCACCATCAGCCGGCCCCACCACATGGGCATCCAGGTCGCCGACCTCGAGCGCTCGGTTGGCGTTCTACCGGGACATCCTGGGCTTCGAGATCGTGTTCCAGTGGAACCCGCAGGCGGAGTACATCCGAACCATCACGGGCTATCCGGGCGGACATCCACGCCGCGATCCTGCGCATGCCCGGCGACACCGACGTGTTCCTGGAGATCCTGGAGTACCGGAACGTGGACAAGGCGCCCGTCGACACCCGGACCGCCAACCCGGGCACGGCCCACATCGCGTTCTTCACCGACGACTGCGACGCGCTGTACGCAGGAGCTCACCGCCAAGGGCGTCAGGTCGTGTCAGCCCACCGGTGACGCCGACGATCGGCCCCAACACAGGCGGTCGCGCGGTGTACATGATCGACCCGGACGGCATCCGGGTCGAGTTCATCACCTCCAGGCTGACCTTCGACGGCAAGCCCAACGAATAGCCACGGTCCGGGTTCCAGGTCGCAGCCCGCAGCATCTTCCAGGAGGCATCCGATGCGCTCGTTCGGCGTATGGCATTTCAGCTTCACGGTTTCCGACATGGAGGCCGCCCTCGAGTTCTATCGGGACGTGCTGGGCTGGGAGCTCGTCCATCGCCAGGTCCAGCACAACGAGTACACGGCACGGCTGGTGGGATACCCGGGCGCCGACATCGAGGTCGCCCAGCTGGCCATCCCAGGGCAGCATCGGGGCATCTCCACGCACGACATGGAGCTCGTCCACTACCGCTATCCGGCCGGTGTCACCCGGCCCATCGCAGATCAAGGATCCCGGTGAGGCGCATCTGGCGTTCGCCGTCGAGGACGCCGACGCGGAGTACGCCCGCCTCAGTGCCCTCGGGGTCGTGTTCCTGTCCCCACCGAACGAGATCACGGCAGGTGTCAACCTCGGCGGCAAGTGCTGCTACTTCAAGGGATTCGACGGCGTGCACCTGGAGCTGCTCCAGCCGCCGCCTCACCGGATCCCGTCCGCCTGACCCGCCCGGGCGGGCGTTCGGAGATCGCCTGGAGCCTCGACAGGCCCGGTGCGCCTGATGCGTCGGGATCGTCCCGACGGATGCGACTGCCCAGGACGGTGCTCATTCCGATGGGACTCGGGGGGGATGCCCGGATCCGGGACGAGGGTTGGGTCACGACCGGCTCCACGTGCGCGGTGGGGTATCGTGGCCGACGGCCACGGATGGATGCGGAAGGACAGGGAGGCGGGTCGCGTGGATGTCGATCGGACTGGCTGGGGCCTGCAGGATCACGGTGTGATCGTGACAGGGGCCGGACAGGGTATCGGCGCCGCCACTGCCCGGGCGTTCGCCGATGCGGGCGCGCGCGTATGCGCGGTGGACCTGCAGGCTGATGCGGTCCGGGGGCTGGTCCGGTCGCTGCCGGGTGAACGCAATCACGCTGTCGCGCTCGATATCAACGACCTTGATGCCCATGAGGAGCTCCTGCAGGACGCCTCGGCGCGCCTTGGAGACGTGACGGCTGTCGTCCTGGCGGCTGGCGTGCTGCGTCGCGAGCCCCTCATCGAGGTCACCGAGGAGGGGTGGGACTGGCAGGTGGACACGAACCTCAAGTCCACGTTCTTCCTCGCGCGGGCCGCAGGCGAGCACATGGCCGCGGCGGGGACGCCCGGCAGCATCACCACGTTCACGTCGATATCCGCCAGGGACGGAGGCGTCAGCTCTGCCCCCGCCTACGGGGCGGCCAAAGGTGGGGTCATCACACTCACCTTCGCCCTGGCGCGTCACTACGGGCCGCGAGGGATCAGGGTCAACTCCATCTGTCCCGGGTTCATCGATACGCCCATGCAACGAGCTGGCTTCTCGCCAGCCGCGGACGCGGCCATCAAGGCCACACCCATCGGCCGGATGGCCGACCCTGCCGAGGTGGCTTCCGCTGCGGTGTTCCTGGCTTCCAGTCATGCCAGCTTCATCACAGGGTCGATCATGAATGTCAGCGGCGGTGCGTACATGGGGTGAGCCCCCGACATCCACGACGGGCCGTCGGTGAACTCGGTTCAGACCCGGCTCTCCCTTCACGCGCATCCCCGGATGCGCGAACCACGACGGAAACGGAGGCGGACATGCTTCGGCTGGCGAACGCCATGATCGAGGTCGAGGTCGACGTGGACCGAGGGGCGGACATCCTTGCGATCCGACCACCCGGGGGACCGAACATCCTTGCCACGTACGACTGGATGGCTCCATTGCGAGCCAGCCGGTCGACCAGCTGGGGTGAACCGGTCAACGACTGGTTATCCGAGTATCGCGGTGCCTGGCAGGAGCTGTTCCCCAACGCAGGTGCAGCGTGCGAGGTGATGGGGGTGCCCCTGCCGTTCCATGGTGAGGTGTCCACGGCCCGCTGGGAGGCGACCGAGGTCACGGCCGACGCAGCAACCTTGACCACACCCACCAGGTTGCCGCTGATACTGGAACGTCGGATGCGCCTGGCGTCCGCGAGCGCGACGCTGTTCATCGAAGAGGTCGCTCGCCTGGACGCGGATGTGGCAGTGCCGTTCCTGTGGGGCCACCATCCCGCATTCAGGGCCACGGAAGGGAGCGTCGTGGATCTGCCCGGTGGCATCGGGGTCCTGGTCGACCGGGACTACTCGGCGCCGCATCGAGATCTCGAAGCCGGAGGTTCCGGTGCATGGCCCTGGACGCCCGGTTCTACGGGAGGGCAAGTCAAGCTGGATCTCATCGGCCCAGGACCCGTGGAGCGACTGGCCTATCTGTCCGGATTCCGGGCAGGTGACGCGTGGGCAGCGATCCGGGGCGTGGCCCCGGGCCTTGGCGTGGCGATGGTCTGGGACGGGCTGACGTTCCCCCATGCCTGGTACTGGTGCGAGATCGGTGGCCCGGGGCACCCGTGGCATGGCCGGAGTCGGATCATCGCGGTCGAACCCCAGACAGCAGTGCCATCTGACGGCCTCGCGGCCGCGATCTCCCGCGGGGACGCCCACCGACTGGAGCCGGGTCAGAGCCACGGCACGTGGCTCACGGTCAGCCTGTTCGATGCGGATGAGCGGCCGGTGCGCGGCGTCTCGCGGGATGGCGGCCTGACACGATGAGTCGAACACGCCTTGCGATGGCAGCCGAGGTATCGAGGACTCGGCGGCGTACCTGGGCGAAGCGGTCGCCATCGTCGACCGGGGCGTCGCCGGACGGCGCAGCGGAGGCGCGGTGCCGAAGTTGCAGCACATTCTCCCAGCCTGGGGGTGGAACGTCGGAGGGGTGAACGGGATGACATCGAGCGTGGTCGTGACCGGGTGTGGCACTGGGATCGGCCGAGCCATCTTCGAGCGTCTGATCAGGGACGGCTGGGTGGTGGTGGGCCTCGAGCTGGATGCCCGTCGGGCTGCCGATGCGCGCCTGGTGGTCGGGAACGCCGACGTCCTTGAGGGCGACGCTGGTGACCGGACCGACCTCGGACGGGCCCGTGATCGCGCCGCCAGCCTCGCGCCTCTGGGCGGCTGGGTCAACAACGCCGCCCTGCCCATCCGGGGGAACCTCCACGACCCGCACCAGGACGAGGTGGAGCGACTCCTTCGCGTGAGCCTCATGGGCTACTACTGGGGCTGTTCGGAGGCTGTCCAGCAGTTCGTGGTCCAGAAGAGCCCGGGCGCCATCGTCAATATCTCGTCGATCCACGCCCGCGCAGCTTTCACGGGCTGGGCGGCGTACGACACCGCCAAGGGCGGCATCAACGCCCTGACCCGCTACCTCGCGGTGGAGTACGGCCCCGTGGGCATCCGCGCCAACGCCGTCGAGCCGGGGGCCATCCGGACCCCGCTGCTGGAGGAGGTCATCGCCAGCGACCCCGACCCGACAGGCCTGGAACGGGACATGGCGGCGATCCACCCCATGAACCGCATCGGGGAACCCTCCGAGATCGCCTCGGTCGCCGCGTTCCTGCTGTCGAGCGATGCGTCCTTCGTGAGCGGCCAATGCATCGCAGTCGACGGTGCAGCGACCGCACGCTGCCACGCGTACCCGGTCGACCCGGTCCTGGTCAGGGCGTATGGACTGAGCGAGGCCTAACCTGGGCCTTCCAGGCTCGCCTACGACCTGGACGCTGGACTCCGGTCGAACGGGTCCTGCTTGACAATCGTTTGTTCCCCGAGGAAACTGCACCCAGCCGCTGGCGGGTGTTCACCCGACCCGGTGGGTTGAGGAGGAGACCGAGCACGTGACGTCCAGCGATGATGCGATCGGTCCGGGGCCGCTCGCAGGGCTCAAGGTCATCGACGCCGCGGTGCTGTTCGCCGGACCGGTCATCGGGACGCTGCTCGCGGACTTCGGCGCGGACGTCATCAAGGTCGAGCATCCCCGGGGCGACGCGCTGCGCACCCTCGGCTGGCAGAAGGACGGCGTCTCGCTGTGGTGGGCGTTCGTCAGCCGCAACAAGCGCCTCGTGTCCATCGACTTCGGCGAGCCCGAGGGCGCCGAGCTGCTCAAGGAGCTCGTCAAGGACGCGGACGTCCTCATCGAGTCCTTCCGACCGGGCACGTTCGAGCGCTGGGGCCTCGGTCCGGACGTGCTGCACGCGATCAACCCGCGGCTGGTGATGGTGCGCTGCTCGGGCTACGGCCAGACCGGGCCGTACAGCCCGCGACCCGGCTTCGGCACGGTGGCGGAGTCGATCAGCGGCTTCGCGCACATCAACGGCCAGCCCGACGGGCCGCCGACGCTGCCGCCCTTCGCCCTGGGCGACGGCGTGGCGTCGCTGTTCGGCACCTTCGCCACGATGTTCGCGCTGTGGCACCGGGACGTGCACGGCGGTCCCGGCCAGGTCATCGACCTCGCCATCTACGAGCCGCTGTTCTGGCTGCTGGGTCCGCAGTCCCTCGTCTACGACCAGCTGGGCTACGTCCAGAACCGGACCGGCAGCAGCACCGACTGGACCGCACCCCGCAACGCCTACCAGACGCGCGACGGCAAGTGGCTGGGCCTGTCGGCCAGCTCCCAGTCCATCGCGGAGCGGGTGATGCGGCTGGTCGGCCATCCCGAGGTCGTCGACGAGCCCTGGTTCGGCGACCACGACGGGCGGGTCGAGCACCAGGACATCCTCGACGAGTACATCGGCGGCTGGATCGCGAGCCACACCCAGCAGGAGGTGATGGCCGCCTTCGAGGCCCAGCAGGCCGTCATCGGCCCCATCTACTCCATCGCGGACATCTTCAAGGATCCGCAGTACATCGCCCGGGAGACGATCACCACGGTCGATGACCCGCGACTCGGGCGGGCGCGCATCCAGAACGCGATCCCGCGCCTGACGCTCACGCCGGGCCGCGTCCGCCACCTCGGCGGTGACCTCGGCCAGGACAACCGGCAGATCCTGGGCAACGAGCTCGGCCACAGCGACGCCGAATTGAGGCGGCTCCAGGCCGCGGGTATCGTCGGTGGTCCGCCTCTCGCGCCCCTGCGGCCGTCAGCCGCCGATGACCGGGCCTCCGACCAGGGTTGACCCTGCCATCATGGGCACGGTGCCGGTTTCGTGACGCGTGGATTGCGATCAGGTGTTGACAATCGATTGTTCCCGCGGTAGCGTCAGAGGCATGATGCGGGCGCCATCGCCCATCGCTCGATGAGGAGGACGAAGTGACTCAGGATCAGGATCAGACCGATTCCGAGCCCGAAGCCGGATTGCTCGACGGCGTGATGTCGGGACGATTGAGCCGCCGCTCATTCATGGCCAAGTCGGCGGCGCTGGGTGCGTCGGCGTCCGTGCTGGGTGGTGCACGTTTGCCAGCCGGGCCGCCGCGCAGGACGCCGTCTACGACCCGAAGAAGTATGCCGGCACGACCATCAACATCATGATGACCGGCGACGAGAACGACCACCGCGCGCTCAACGACCTGCTGCCGCAGCTCAAGGCAGAGACCGGCATCGACCTCGTCATCTCGGCACCTGCCCTGGCTGCGCTGATCGACAAGACGGCCCAGGACCTGGCTGCGCCCCAGTCACCGTTCGACCTGATCGAGTACCTCGGTTTCCTGACCACGTCCTACATGAGCGCGGGCCGCTTCCTCCAGCTCAACGACTTGCTGGATGACCCCGCCGAGACCCCGCCGGACTGGGACTTCGCCGGACTTCATCCCACCCAGCGTCAACAACGTCGCCATCTTCGACCTGGCCACCAAGGCCGATCGGTGTGGGCGACAAGATCTTCGGCGTCCCGGGCCTGCACTGCGGCTCGGTCATCTACTTCTATCGCAAGGACCTGTTCGACGCGGCCGGCCTCCAGCCGGCCAAGCCACCTGGGACGAGTTCAAGGCGGCCGCCGAGAAGCTCAACACGCCGACGACGTCGCCGGTTGCAGCTTCATCGGCGCCAACGACTTCTCGCTGGCGACCGTCGACTGGTACACGCGCTTCATCACCACCGGCGGCGTGCTGATGACCGGCAGCCCCCAGACGAAGAACTTCAAGCCGCAGCTCAACTCCCGAGGCGGTCGGTGCGCTGCAGATGCTCATCGACCTGCTGCCCTACGCGCCGAAGAACGTCGACCACGTACGGCTTCCCCGAGAACGTCGACGGTTTCTCGACGGGCAAGATCGCGCAGATGATCTTCTGGTCGACCATCGCCGGGCCGGTCTTCAACCCGGAGAACTCGATGGTCGCCGACAAGACAGGCGTCGCGCCTCGTGCCGGCCGCCGCCGGTCAAGACGCCGCAGGCCATCCAGGGTGGCTGGGGCATCGGCATCCCGAAGAACGTCGATCCGGCCAAGAAGGACGCAGCCTGGCGGGCGCTCACCTGGATCACCAGCAAGGCGATCAACAAGTACTTCACTCGAGAAGTACCAGATCGACGCCAGCCGGACTCGACGTTCACCGATCCGGACCTCGTCGCGCAGTTCCCCTACCTGCCCGTGGCGGGCGAAGGCGATCGACAACGCGTCCATCCATCCCGACCTCGCGTCCTGGATGATTCTTCCAGATGAACGACGTGATGAACGTCGAGTTCAACAAGGCGCTGATCGGCGGTCAGACGCGGCCGAGGCCTGCGCCAACGTCCAGAAGCATGTGGGAAGCGTCCCTGCGCAAGGCCGGCGCACTCGCCTAGGCCACGACCAGGGTCGGACGGACAGCCCGGAGCGCATCCGCAGCCGGGCTGTCGTCATGTCCGGCAGAACCGCCACCTGACGTATCGATGAACACCAGGCAGCGGGGTCGCCACGACGGGGATCACCCGACGACCGTGACGTCATGCTCCTGCTTGGGCCGGTCATCGTCTATCTGGTCGCCTTCTCCATCTTCCCGCTGATCTACAGCCTGCGGATCTCGTTCACCGACCTGGCGCATCTCCGCGGACTCGCGGCAACTGGGTCGGCCTCGACAACTACGTCGCGATCTTCAACGACCCGTTCTTCTGGAACGCCGCCGGCAACAGCGCGATCATGGTCGGATCGGCGGTCGTGCATCCAGGTCGTCCTCGGCATGGCGCTGGCGCTGTTCTTCAACCTGCACCTCCGCGGCTCGTGGATCGTCCGCGGCGTCCTCATCCTGCCGATGCTGCATCACGCCGATCGTGGTCGGGCGTCATGTGGCGGGCGATGCTCAACCCCGACTGGGGCATCGTCAACTGGGCATCGCGCGAGCTTGGGCTGCCGACCATCAACTGGCTGGGCTCGATCGAGTGGGCGATGAGCACGCTGGTCATCGTCGACACCTGGCAGTGGACGCCGTTCGTCTTCATCATCGTCTTCGCGCGCCTCCAGGCCCTGCCCCAGCACGTGTTCGAGGCAGCCCAGGTCGACGGCGCAGGACGCTGGGCGACGTTCCGGCACATCACGCTGCCGCTGCTGATGCCCGCCATCGTCTTCTGCGGCGATCTTCCGGGCCATCGACGCGTTCCGGTCCTTCGACCTGATCTACGGGCTCACCTACGGCGGGCCGGCGCGCTCGACGACGACGCTCAGCTTCTTGTCGTTTCAGAACGGCTTCCAGTTCCAGCACTACGGCTACTCGGCGGCCGTCGCCTATGTCATGGTCGTCGTGCTCATCGTCGCTGTCGACGGTGACCCTGCGGTTCGTGCGTCTTCGTGGCCGGAGGCCGCATGAGACGGATCCTGGGCCGCGTCGTTGCCTACCTCACGCTCGTCCTGATCGCGGTCGTCGCGCTCGTTCCGTTCGCCTATCTGCTCATCCTGTCCACCAAGCGACGCATCGAGATCGTGGCCCAGGTGCCGCCGACCCTGGACTTCAACTGGGACGCAGATGCAGAAGAACTACCGCGAGGTCCTCGAGCCAGGGGATGCTCACGTTCATCGGGAACTCCATCATCGTGGTGGGCATCGCGACCATCATCGGGCTCGTGATCGGCGACCCCGCTGCCTACGCGTTCTCGCGGCTGCGGTTCCGCGGCCGCGACACATGGGCGTCCACGATCCTCAGCTTCCGCTTCATGCCGCCGATCGCGGTCGCGATTCCCCTCTTCCTGATGATCGCGGTTCGTCGGACTCCAGAACTCCTTCCCGGGCTCATCCTGCCCTACGTCGCGTTCACGCTGCCGCTCGTCGGTCTGGATCATGATCGGCTTCTTCGACGAGATGCCGCACGAGATCGACGACGCGGCGATGGTCGACGGCTGCAGCCGCATCGAGACGCTGTGGCGGGTCATGCTGCCGCTCGTGCGCCCCGGGCTCATCGTCGCGGCCATCTTCGGCGCGATCTTCATCTGGAACGAGTTCCTCGTCGCGCTCTACGTCATCAACTCGCCCGAGCCTGCAGACGATCTCGCTCGGAGCCGCGACCCTGGTCAGCGCCCAGCGGCCGATCGACTGGAACATCGCCGCCGCCGTCGGCGTCGTCACCGTCATCCCCATCCTGATCTTCTCGCTGTTCGTGCAGCGCTACATCGTGCGCGGCCTCACCGCAGGTGCGGTCAAGTGACTGCGAGGAGGTCCCATGGACATGGAGCGACTCACCGAGGGTCTCGGCTGGCCGGAAGGGCCGACGGTGCTGCCCGACGGCCGCGTGGTCTTCGTGGAGAGCTATCGCAGCCAGCTCAGCGTCTGGAGCCCGGACGGGGTCGCCCGCTACGCCTATACGGCGGGCGCGCCGAACTCCTGCGTGCTCGGCGCCGACGGCGCGATCTATGTCTGCCAGAACGGCGGCACGGTCGGGCCGTGGCGCGCGGCGGAGATGACCATGGCGTCCATCCAGCGGTTCGATCACGAGGGTGCGGCAGCCGAGATCATCCTGACCGAGGTCGAAGGCATCGCGCTCAACGGCCCCAACGACCTGGTCTTCGGCGCCAACGGCTGGCTGTACTTCACCGATCCCGGCACCTACGACCGGCCGATCCGGAACCGAGCTACATCTTCGGCCTCGATCCGTCCGGGTACCGGGCCACGTGGTGGTCGCGTTCGAGACGCCGGTGTTCCCGAACGGCCTCGCGGTCGAGGACGACGGCTCGGTCGTGTGGGACGAGTCGTACACCGGCCACGTCGGCCGCCTGCGTCCGGACGGCACGATCGGAGGACCTCGGCCGGCTGTCGGGCGACAACCCGATCCTCGACGGCATGAAGATCGGCGCCGACGGGCGTCTGTACGTCACCGACATCACCGGCGCCGGCATCCACGTCCTCCAGCCGGACGGCACCGAGGAGCGGTTCATCCCCGTCGGCAATGCCGCCACCAACTGCGCCTTCGACGGCACCAGCCTGTACATGACCGACGCGGGCGTGCCCGCCGACAGCGCCGACCCATCGTTCGGGGGCGCCCTATGGCGCATCGACCTCGGAGTGACCGGTCAGCCGCTCCATCCGGATCGATCAAGCGGAGCGCCCGATGAGCGCGCGGACGGCCTGCCTTTCCCGGTATCGACCTGCGCGGTTCGGTCGGCCATCGTGACCGGCGCCGGTTCGGGTATCGGTCGTGAGACCGCCCTGTCCCTGGCGGATCTGGGCGCCGACGTGGCCGTCCTGGACGTCGACGGACCCGCCGCGCGGCGGACCGCGGCGGACATCACCGCCCTTGGCCGGAAGGCCGTCGGGGCTGGAGGTCGACGTATCCTCGGAGACCGGGATGGGTATGGCGTTCGAAGCCAGTCGGGAGGCACTCGGCGATGCAGACATCGCCGTCGCCTGCGCCGGGATCCTGGGCGACTATCAGGCGCATCGATGTCACCTCGGTGGAGCATTTCGACCGGGTCATGGCCGTCAACGTGCGGGGCTCCTTCCTGACCATCCGCGAAGCGGTGCCCCAGATGCGGCGTCGAGGGCATGGGGCATGCATCGTGCTATCGAGCCTCGACGGACTCCAGGCCGAGAGCGGCATGGCGTCGTACTGCACCTCCAAGGGCGCCCTGCTGAACCTCGCACGCGCCGCGTCACTTGACCTGGCCCTCGAGCAGATCACGGTCAATGCGGTGTGTCCCAGCGTGACACTCACGCCACTGCTCGAGGGTCGGCTGGCGACCCTGCCCGATGGCGACGCGGTGCTCGCGTCCTATGCCGCGAAACATCCCCTGGGCCGGGTCCTCATGCCCCGCGACATCGCCGCGGCCATCTGCTTCCTCGTTTCACCGCTCGCCACCGGTATCACCGGGATCGCGTTGCCGGTCGACGCGGGCAAGGGCGCCGGCTGGGACCACTACACGCGGCCGCCCTGGCTGACATCCTGAGGGCATCCCTGCCACGATGGTACCGACGTGGCTCACCGGCACATGCGGGCGGACTGCCCGTGGATGGGAGTGATACGTGGCCAACTTGAAGGACGTTGCGCAACGGGCGGGAGTCGATCCTTCCACCGCGTCACGTGTTCTTCGCAGTGACCCCACCCAGCAGGTTCGTCCGGAGACACGCCAACGGATCCTGGATGCAGCGAAGGATCTTCGCTACCGACCGAATGCCCTGGCGCAGTGGGCTCCGCACCCGGCGCACCGACACACTCGGGTTGATCATCCCCAACCTCGACAACCTCGGGCTTTGCCGATGTCACGCATGGCATCCAGGCTGCCGCCGCGGCCGCGGGCAAGCTGGTCATGGTGGTCGAGGCGGATGCGGTCGGGAGTCGCACGAACAGCATCTACGAGCGGCTCATCGGCGGCGGACGGCTGGACGGGATGATCGTGGCATTCGCCTCCATCGATGACGACCTGGTCGCGCAGCTTGGTGAGCGCGAGATCCCGCTGGTGCTGGTGAACCGTCGGACCTCGCGGGTCCACGGGTCGGTCGTCGTGGACGACGAGCGCGGCAGCAAGATGGCCGTCCAGCACCTCGTCGGGCTAGGCCATCGACGCATCGGGTTCCTAGGCCTGGATGCAGACACCGACACAGCCCGACGGCGCCTCCATGGGTACGGGTCGGCCATGGCCGAGGCCGGTATCGCCATCGAGCCCCGTTGGCTGGCGGCGGGGCCACCGACCGAAAGTGGTGGGCGCTCGGCAGCGGTCGCCGTCCTGGACGCCAACCGTGGCAATCCGCCGACCGCGTTCTTC
This sequence comes from uncultured Chloroflexia bacterium, assembly GCA_963760625.1. GTDB lineage: Bacteria > Chloroflexota > Limnocylindria > Limnocylindrales > CSP1-4 > JAFMJV01. Next base: position 418,481 of record CAVXDU010000009.1, on the reverse strand, counting down.
GTGGCCAGCCTGATGAGTGCCATCGGGGCCCTGGCGAGCGCTCGCGAGCGCGGGCCTCGTCGTGCCCGCCGACGTCTCGCTGGTCGCCTTCAACGACCACCCCTTCGCCGCACACACGGCGCCGCCCCTGACCACGGTCCGGATGCCCAACTTCAAGATGGGCGGCGAAGCGGTCCGGATGCTGCTTGATGCCTTGGCTGGTCAATCGGTACGCGACCTGATGATCGACGACGCGCCCGAGATCGTGGTCCGATCATCGACTGCACTGGCTCCCGTCCGCGGCTGATCATCGCTCGTACCGCATCCGTCGACCACCGGTTGCGCGACTCATGCTGGCGGTGCGGTCGACTCCCGGATGATGAGCTCGGTCTCCAGTACGAGGCGTGCAGGTGGTCGTGCTGGCTGGTCGACGAGGCCCATCAACTGGCGGACCGCTGCCCGACCCATCTCCCGAAGTGGCTGGCGGACCGTGGTCAGCGACGGTGTGACATACAGGGCCTCGGGGATGTCGTCGAATCCGACCAGCGACAGGTCGCCGGGGATCGACAGTCCGATCTGCCGGGCCGCCCTCAAGGCGCCGATCGCCGCCGCATCACTCGAGGCGAAGATGGCAGTCGGGCGTTCGGGGCGAGCCAGCAACGCCATCGCGGCTGCGTACCCCCCGGGTTCCATGAACGTGCCCGGCACGATGTCCTCATCCCGCACGCTCAGGCTGGCCTCCGCCATCGCCTCCAGGAAACCGGCCAGGCGCTCGGTCGTGGCACCGACGTTGGGGCGGCCGGTGATGAACCCGATCCGTCGATGGCCCAGGTCCAACAGGTGACGGATGGCATCCCGGGTGCCACTGCGGTTGGTCGCGTTGACGACGCTGCAGCCGGGTGCCTCGGCGTCGTAGTCGATGAGCACGAACGGGAACGCATCGGCCTTGAGTTGCTCGACGTAGTCCGGTAGTCCTCTCGGCAGGACGATGAGGAGCCCGTCCACCATGCCATGGGACAGTCGAGCGACGTACTCCGCTTCCTTCTCACGTCGGGTATGGGTCGTGCACAGCAGGAAGTCGTAGTCGTGCTCAGCAACCTGCTCGTCGACACCGCTGATGACGGCATACGAGAACGCGTTGGCGACCTCCTGCGTCAGGAGCCCGATCATCTGTGACCTGCCACTGGCGAGGGCACGCGCCGACACGTGGGCAACGTAGCCCAGCTCATCCATTGCCGCGCGCACCCGCACCCGCGTGTCATCCCTGATATTCGGGTGACCGTTGACGACTCGCGAGACGGTGGTCAATGACACGTCGGCGATTCGCGCGACGTCCACCATCGTGGGCCGTGCTGGTCGGCGCACTCGGCCGTTCCCCGTCAGGGTCGGTGCGCGGACCCGCTCACGTCGTCCGGACCGGTCCAGTTCCATCGGAACCGAGTCTAGCGGGCCCTCGTGGCTATTGAAAGCGCTTTCAACATGTGGTACGAATCTGCTCGGCAAGGTGGACGCCAGATGCGCGTGCACCGCGGTTCTTCGCTGCAAGCGCTTTCATCGAGCGACGATCCAGAAGGCACTGAGCTGATCTGGAACCGCGCGACGCGAGGCGCGATGCATCGGACCATGGAGGAGGAGAGCATGGCATCGGTTCGACGACGAGCGGCCATGGCGGCGGTCGCAACGCTGCTTGCAGCGGGCGTGGCGGCCCCGACCGCGACCCTGGCCCAGGCCCCGGTAGAGCTCGAGTGGTGGCACAACTTCAACCTCGATCCCGGGCTGACTCTCTGGCAGAACGCGGCAGATGAGTACCATGCCGCCCACCCGAACGTCACCATCAAGGTGGTGCCGATGCAGAACGAGCAGTTCACCACCAAGATCCCGGTGGCGCTGCAGTCAGACAATCCGCCGGATATCTTCCAAGACTGGGGTGGCGGACAGCTGATCGACCAGGTCAATGCGGGCAAGGTCCAGGACCTGACGGCGGCCGTCGCGCCCTGGATCGACAGCATCGGCGGTGCCGCGGGCGGCTGGCAGGTCGGCGGGAAGCAGTACGGCATCCCCTACAACCTGGGCATCGTCGGCTTCTGGTACAACAAGGACCTGTTCAAGCAGGCGGGTGTCGAAGTGCCCGCGACCTGGGATGAGCTGATCGATGCGACGGCGAAGCTGAAGGCCGCCGGTATCGCGCCCATCGCCCTCGGTCAGAAGGACCGCTGGCCCGCGGCCTTCTACTGGGACTACATGGCCCTGCGCACCTGCGGCGAGGACATCGTCCAGGCAACGGCGCAGTCGCTCGACTTCAGTGATCCGTGCTGGGTCGAGGCCGGGAACCAGGTCAAGCGACTCGTCGACGCCCAGCCATTCCAGGAGGCATATGAGGGGACCCCGGCGCAAAACGTCCCAACGAGCTCGGCCGGACTCCTCGCCAATGGCAAGGCAGCGATGGAGCTCCAGGGGCACTGGAACCCCAACGCGATGACCACTCTCACGGACCCGGCGGGGGGACTGGGCGACAAGCTCGGCTGGTTCCCGTTCCCGGCCGTCACAGGGGGGAAGGGTGATCCAGCCGACGCACTTGGCGGCGGCGATGGCTACTCGGTGTCGACCAACGCGCCGCCTGAGGCCGCCGACTTCCTCAAGTATCTCGTCAGTCTTGACGTTCAGAAGAAGTTCGGGGCCAAGAACGCAGGCCTTCCTGTGGCCAAGGATCCGAGTCCTCGGTCACGGATCCGAATCTGCAGAGTCTCCTGGAGTTCAAGGCCAAGTCGCCATATATCCAGACCTACCTGGATATCGCGTTTCCCACCGCCGTGGGGCAGGCGCTCGACAGCGCTGCCGCCGACCTGACCGCAGGGGCTGCGACGCCGGAGGAAGTAGTCCAGCAGATCCAGGACGCGGCCGACCAGTACAAGGCCGGCTGAAACCCGTCTATCACTTCGAGGGCCACCCACGCAGGGTGGCCCTCGATCGTATCGTGAGCGGGCGATGAGCACCGACGAACGGGCGATCCTTCGCGCTGGATCGAGCGTGTCGGTTCGCCGACGCATCTTCGGGCCGTGGCTCGAGATCGTCCTGTTTCTGGCACCCGCGTTCATCCTGTATGTGGTGCTCGTACTGCTGCCAGTGGTTCAGGCGATCTACTACAGCGGCTTCAAGTGGAACGGCCTCGAGCCGCTCGACAACTTCATTGGGCTGTTGAACTACCAGCGGGCCCTCGCCGACCGGGTGTTCCAAGGGGCTATCGGCCACAACGGGATCTTCGTCGTCCTGTCCCTCCTCATCCAGTTTCCCCTGGCACTCGGACTCGCGCTTCTGCTGGACCATCCGTTGCGGGGCCGAGGTGTCCTGCGTCTGGTCTTCTTCGCGCCGTACGTCCTGTCCGAGGTCATCACCGGGGTCGTGTGGTCCCTGATGCTCCAGCCTGATGGGCTGGCGGACAAGGTCTTCGAAGGAGTCGGCCTGGGGTTCCTGGTTCCGCACTGGCTGGCCGACCGCAGCATCGTGCTGCTCACGATGTTCCTGATCATCTCCTGGAAGTACCTGGGGTTCGGCGTGATCCTGCTGCTGGCGGGGCTGCAAGGCATCCCGCGGGAACTCAAGGAGGCTGCCTGGATCGACGGCGCCAGCCCCTGGCGGGCGACCCGATACGTGACCGTTCCGTTGCTTGGGCCAACCATCCGGATCTGGGCATTCCTGGCCATCATCGGTTCGCTCCAGTTGTTCGATCTCATCTGGATCGTCACCGGTGGCGGCCCTTCGAATGCCACCAACACCATGGCCACGTACATGGTGGATGTGGGTTTCCGTCGGTACCAGTTCGGCTACGGCAGCGCCGTTGCCGTCATCCTGTTCGCGATCTCTCTTGCCATCTCGCTGGTCTACCAGCGATTCGTGCTGCGCCGTGATACCGAGGGCGCAGTCACCAGGTTCGCTGGGTGATCCGATGACCACAGGCAAGGCCTCTGTCGGGTCCGCCGGCACGCGCCGCCTCCCGGTCGCCGACCTGGTGCTGTACCTCGTGGCGTTGTTGTTCGCCGGCATCGTCATCGTGCCGCTGGGCTACGTCATCCTCGGTGGCTTCCGCACCACCGGTCAGCTGGCCGCCGATCCGATCGGTCTACCGAACCCGTGGCTGGTCTCGAACTACACGGATATCGTCGCCTCGCCATCGTTCTGGCGGATCGATCCTTAACAGCGTGGTCATCGCGGGCATCACGACCGTGGTGGTGGTCGCCGTCTCGTCGCTCGCAGCGTTCGTGCTGGCCCGGTACTCGTTCCGAGGCCGCGACGCGCTGTACGTGTTCTTCACCCTGGGCTTGCTGTTCCCGGTCGCAGTAGCTGTACTGCCCCTGTACCTGCTGCTCCGCCAACTCAACCTGCTGGAATCCTCACTTGGGGTGGCGTTGCCGCAGGCGGCATTCGGCATCCCCATCACGATCGTCATCCTCCGCCCCTTCTTCCGGACCATCCCGATGGAGCTGGAGGACGCGGCCGCCATCGATGGTTGCACGCGGTTCGGGTTCTTCTGGCGCGTGCTGCTGCCGCTGTCGCGTCCGGCCCTCGCCACCGTGGCAGTGCTGGCCATCGTGGGCAGCTGGAACGCCTTCCTGTTGCCGCTCCTGGTGCTCAACGGAGCCGACGCCTGGACATTGCCGCTGGGCGTCAGCCAGTTCTCTTCGGAGCACTCGTCGGACACTGCGAGGGTGCTCGCATTCACGGCGCTGTCGATGGTGCCCGCGCTCATCTTCTACATCTTTGCCGAGCGTCAGATCGTCGGTGGTCTGACCGCAGGGGCGGTCAAGGGATGACCACTCACGCAGGAGGACCCATGGCGACCGGGAACACCCACGCTGCTCGCGAGGCGTCACCAGCCGTCTATCGCAACCCGTCATGCGCCGTCGAGGTGCGCGTCGAGGACCTGTTGTCGCGCATGACGCTCGAGGAGAAGCTCGCCCAGCTGGGGTCGCTCTGGGCATTCGAGCTCCTCACCGATGGCCGGGTGGACGCCACGAAGGTGGCTGCACGCCTGGAGCAGGGCATCGGCCAGGTCACCCGCATCGCGGGGTCCACCAACATGTCACCCGCCGCCGGTGCAGAGATGGCCAACGTCATCCAACGACACCTTGCGGACAAGACCCGCCTGGGCATCCCCGCCATCGTCCACGAAGAATCGCTGCATGGTGTGATGGGCCGCGATCGCGTCTGCTACCCACAATCGATCGGCCTCGCAGCCACGTGGGACCCGGAACTTGTAGGTCGGATGGCGTTGCGCATCGGGCGCGCGCTGCGTGCTGGGGGTGCGCATCAGACCCTGGCACCCGTCATCGATATCGCACGCGACCCGCGTTGGGGACGCCTCGAGGAGACGTACGGCGAGGACCCGTACCTGGTCGCTGCCATGGGCGTCGCCTATGTGAAAGGCATCCAGGGCGACGATCACGGGCGCGGCCCGGACGCCGTCCTTGCCACGGGTAAGCACATGGTGGGCCACGGGGTGCCAGAGGGTGGACTGAACCACGCACCGGCCCACATGGGCGCGCGTGAGCTGCGCGACCGCTTCCTGCTGCCGTTCGAAGCCGCGGTGCGAGCCGGAGGTGTGCGATCGATGATGCATGCCTATGACGACCTCGACGGGGTCCCGTGCGTGGCGTCCCGGGAGTTGCTCACGACCATCCTGCGTGGCGAGTGGGGCTTCGACGGTCTTGTGGTCTCGGACTACATGGGCATCGAGCTGTTGGAACGTTCCCACCACGTGGTCGACGACCCGGGCGAGGCGGCCCGGCTGGCCCTCGAGGCCGGTGTCGACCTCGACCTGCCGACCACGGTCGCGTATGGCAGGCCCCTGGCGGCCGCAATCGACGCGGGGACTGTGGATATCACGCTCGTGGATGAAGCCGTCCGGCGCAACCTTCGGGAGAAGTTCTCACTGGGCTTGTTCGAGGATCCATATGTCGACAGCCAGGCACCGGAGCTCTCGGGCTCGGATGACGAGGCTGACAGGACCCTTGCCCGTAACCTCGCTTGCCGTTCATTCGTGCTGCTGCGCAACGAGGGCGTCCTGCCCCTGGCATCGCCGCGCAGCATCGCAGTCATCGGCCCCAGCGCCGACAGCGCGCGCAATCTCCTTGGTGACTACAGCCACGTGGTCCACGTGGAGAGTCTCATCGAGATGCGCGACCGGGGGCACTTCTCGATGGTCTATGACCCCGGCGAACTCGACCCATCGGGCCTGCTGGACGGCAAGGCCACGATCCTTGATGCCATCATCGATCGGGCTGGGGCCGACTGTGAAGTCCGTCACGCTCCGGGATGCGGCCTCATGGACGGCGATGACGAGGGCATCGCTCAGGCCGTCGCCGTTGCGGCCGGCGCCGAAGTGGCAATCGTCGTGGTCGGTGAGCGATCCGGCCTGACTGACGATTGTCAGTCGGGAGAAGCGCGTGACCGGTTGGAACTGGGGTTGCCGGGTCGCCAGTCGGAGCTGGTCGCCGCGGTGGCGGCCACCGGGACGCCGGTCGTCCTGGTGCTCGTCTCAGGGCGACCGCTGGCCATCCCCACCGAGGCAGCGGCGTGCGCTGCGGTCATCCATGCCTGGTTGCCGGGGGAGGCTGGACCGGGCGCCATCGCAGACGTGCTGTTCGGGGACAAGACACCTGGCGGGAAGCTGCCCATCACGGTCCCCTGGGCTGTTGGACAGGTTCCCATCTACTACGCGCACAAGCCGTCTGGCGGCCGTTCGAACTGGAAAGGCGACTACGTCGACGGTCCCCACAAGCCGCTGTGGCCGTTCGGGTACGGCCTGTCCTACACCAGCTTCGAGCTGGGAGACCTGTCCCTGAGCCAGCAGGCCATCGAACCCGGCGGCCAGGTTCGCGCCAGCGTCGAGGTCGTCAACACGGGCTCACGAGCTGGCGATGAGGTGGTGCAACTCTACCTGCGCGACTGCGAGGCGAGCGTGACCCGGCCAGTGATGCAGCTGTGCGGGTTCTGTCGTGTGACCCTGGAACCCGGCGAACGACGGCGGGTGACCTTCGACGTGCCCGCCGACCTGCTTGCGTTCACGGGTGTGGAGGGTCGCTTGATCCTGGAGCCCGGCCGGATCGAACTCATGGTCGGTCGATCCTCGGCCGATATCGCCTCGAGCGTGACCATAGACCTCGTCGGCCCGCGAACCGTGCTCACGGCGAGGACCAGATACTTCAGCGAGGTCACGGTCACCTGATCGGGGGCCCGATCGCTCCACCGAAGGTGGGCACTAGCCGACGCCCACCGCCCCAGCGACGATGGGGCCTGCTGCCATCGTCTCCATGGCGCCTTGCGTCTCACGCGCGAACTCCTCCTCGGTGAGCGACGCGAGCCGCCGCTGCGGGACCTGGATGTGCCGCAGCATCAGCGCGCTGGCCAGCTCCGGCGTCACGCGCCCGCGCGGCGTCGAGGATGTCGCGATGCTCCGCGATCGACCGGTCGAGGCCGCCCCGCAGCAGCGCCGACGGTCGGCGATAGGGGACCATCTGGCCGATGAGCCGCCGGTAGACGTCGAGCAGCTTGCCGTTGCCGGCCGCGACGACCCAGGCATCGTGGAACTCGATATTGGCATCGAAGAAGCCCAGGAAGTCACCCCTGGCAGTCGGCCGCGATCATGCGCTCCTGGGCCTGGTCCAGTTGGGCGAAGTGTTCCACCGGTCATGACCGGCACCGCCAGTTGGACGGCCAGCGATTCGAGCGCCTCGCGAACCTGGTACGCCTCCAGGAAGTCGCGCTTGCTGAGCGAGGCGACGACCGCACCGCGCCGCGGTGTGATGGTGACCAGGCCCTCGGCTGCGAGGTCACCCAGGGCCTCACGGATGGGTCCCCGGCTGACGCCCAGGGACTCGGCCAGCGGTACCTCCTGGAGCACCGTACCGGGCGCGATGCGATTGGACAGGATGCCGTCCCGGAGGTGCTGGTACACACGACCCCGGAGGGTCGTGTTGTCGAACCCGTCCACCGTCCGCCACGCCTCCTGCATCCATGCCCGCGCACCCATGCGCCTCTCGGCAACCGTGCGTCAGAACGTGTTGACTGTCAACATGCCCGAGGCCATACTACACTGCCGGTGCGCCCCGGACAGCGCACCACGAGGAGGAGCAGCACCCATGACTGAACGAACGGTTCGACCCCGAACGACCGCGTTGGCGGTCGCCGCCGCATCCTTGCTGGTGGTTGGGGGAGCGTTCTCGGCACTGGCCCAGAGCGCCGGCACGAGCATGGCGCCCGTCGCCAGCACCATCACGCGGATGGGTATCGTGGCTCCCGACAAGAGGACCAACCTCGGCTGGGACCAGCAGGGTGTCGATGGGGCACAAGGCTGCCGCCGACTCGATCGGGGCCACGCTCGACGTCGCGGACGGTGTCGGCTACGTCGACTTCGCGCCCATCTTCGACCAGATGAAGGACGACGGCGCCCAGTTCATCATCGCGCAGGCCAGCGGGTACGGAGAGGCCGGCTCCCAGTTCGCCGCCGAGTCCGGTGTCCCGGTGATCGTGTATGACGCCCCCACCGCGACGACGCCCGGACTGGTCGCGGACGTGTTGACGAACGCCGGGCCGGGCGCCTACCTCGCCGGCGTGCTGGCAGCGACGATGACCAAGACCGGCACCCTGGGCATGGTCATCTCGGCCGACACGCCCAGCTGGCACAAGGCCAACGGCGGGTTCGTGAAGGGTGCCCAGTCCGTGAACCCGGACATCAAGTTCATGCCTGTTGCAGACCGGCAAGGATGCCTATGGTGACGCCGCCCTGCGGCAAGAGCACGACCGAGCAGGTCATCGCGGGTGGCGCGGACATCGTGTTCGGCCAGGGCGACGGCGCCTCGTTCGGCATGCTCCAGGCGGTCGAGACCGCGACCCCGCCAGCCGGCGCGGACAAGGTCTGGTTCATCGATGTCATCGGCGACAAGTCGGGCCCGGTCAACGATCCCAAGGACGTCGTCCTGTCGTCGGTCCTGTGGAACTTCGCGGGCACCTTCAAGCAGGCCATCGCGGACATCGACGCGGGCACGTTCGGCAACGCGGGCTATGTCCAGGACCTCGCCAACGGCGGCATCTCGCTGCTCCAGACCGACAACATCACGCCCGATGCCTGGGCGGCCGTCGAGGCGGCCAGGGCGGCCATCGATGCCGACCCCAGCCTCGTTCCCGTGACGACGACCAAGGCAGAGGTCGAGGCGCTGTACGCGGCCAACTAGTCGGCGCATGACCGTGGGGGCCACCCGGTCGGACGTGCCCGCCGGCAGCGGCGCGACCGCATACCGTGACCCCCACGGTCGAGCTCATCGAGATCACCAAGGCCTTCCCGGGCGTCATCGCCAACGACCACATCAGCCTGGCGGCGATGCCCGGGGAGGTCCTGTGCCTGCTCGGGGAGAACGGGGCCGGCAAGTCGACCCTGATGAGCATCATCTCCGGCCTCTACCAGCCCGACAGCGGGCGCATCAAGGTCGACGGTCGCGAGGTCCGCATCGACTCACCCGCGGCACGGTCGGGAGCTGGGCGTCGGCATGGTGTACCAGCATCTGAGCCTCATCCCGACCCTCACGGTGCTCGAGAACCTGATGATGGGCACCAATCCGGGCCTGATCCTCGACCGCGGTGCCGCCCGCGCGCGACTCGCCGAGCTGGCCTCGGCGCTTGGCGTGCAGGTCGACCCGGACGTGCGTGCCGGCAGCCTGGCCCTCGGTCAGCAGCAGCACGATCGAGATCATCAAGGCGCTCTGGAACGGCTCGCGCGTGCTCATCCTCGACGAGCCCACCTCGATGCTCACGCCCCAGGGCGCCGCGGAGCTCCAGGAGGTGCTGCGTGGTCTCAAGGCCGAGGGGCCTGGCCATCATCTTCATCACCCACAAGCTCCACGAGGCCATCGAGATCGGCGATCGGGTCGCGGTGCTCAAGCTGGGTCGTGTGGTGGGCCGGCTGGAACCCGAGGACCTGGCGACGTACCAGTCCGCAGGAGCTGCAGGAACGGATCGTCACCATGATGTTCGGGGAGGCGCACGCGCCCGACGCCGACATCGCCGAGCTCCGCGAGGCGACGGTCGTGGATCACCCATCGGCGACCCGATCCAGCGAGCCGATGCTGGAGCTGATCGGCGTGTCGGCGATCGGCGCCGACGGGCAGCACGGCATCAGCGACGTGTCCTTGACGCGTCCACGGCGGCGAGGTCGTCGGTGTCGCCGGCATCGACGGCAACGGACAGCGAGCGCTCGCGGAGGTGATCGCCGGTCAGCGTCGCGCGAGCGCGGGAGACATCCGACTCGCGGGCGCCTCGATCACCGGCACGAGCGTGTCGGCCCGGCAGCGCCATGGGGCTCCGATATGTCACGGACGACCGCCTCGGCGAGGGCGTCGTGGCCGCGTGGCCCGTGAGCATCAACCTGGTGCTCAAGCGCATCGGCCAGGCGCCCTACTGGGTCCGGGGCAGCGATCGATCGCGACGCCATCGACGCCGCCGCGCGGGAGCTCATCGAGGAGTTCGACATCCGCACCCCGTCGCCGCAGACACGCATCGGCAAGCTCAGCGGCGGCAACATCCAGAAGGCGATCATCGCCCGGGAGCTCGCCTTCGAGCCGCGGGTGGTGGTGTTCAACAAGCCGACGCACGGCCTGGATGTCCGGACCACGCTCGCGGTCCGCGAGCGCATCCGACGCGATGACGCGGCGCGGCGTCGGCAGTGGTGGTCATCTCCAGCGACCTGGACGAGCTGGTCGACGTCTGCGACCGGGTCGCCGTGCTGGACGCAGGTCGGATCGCCGGCATCGTCGCGAACGGCCCGGGTGCCGAGACCCGCATCGGTGAGCTCATCGTGGGCGCATCGAACCACGCGCGGGCAGGCCGCGTGACCGAGGCGACGCTGGCCCCCGATCCGGGCATCGAGACCGCCGCGCGCATCCCGGGCGGTGGCAGGGCCGGGCCGATGCGATAGTCCGGAGCGTCGGTCCCATCGTGCTCGCACTGCTCACGGGCGGCGTCCTCCTGGCCATCATCGGCCGGGACCCCATCGCGTTCTACGACGACGTCCTCGAGGCGGGCCTGTTCCGCGCGTCCGGTCTCCAGGACACCATCACCCGGACCGCGCCCGTGCTGCTGGTCGGAGCCGGGCTCATCGTCGCCTTCCGCGCCGGTCTCTGGAACCTGGGTTCCGATGGCCAGTACCTGCTGGCCGCCGCGTGCGTCGCGGGCTCGGACCCGTGCTCCTGAGCTCGATGCCCGGGCCAGTGGGCTGGATCGCTGCTGGCGTTGCTGGGCATGGTGGTGGGCGCTGCCTGGACCATCGTGCCGGCATGGCTGCGCGGCCGCTACGGGGTCAACGAGATCATCACGACCCTGATGATGTCCTTCATCGGCGTCGGGCTTGCCGCGCTGCTCATCAAGGGTCCCTTCGACGGGCCGTCCACGGTGCCCCAGACGAGCGTCATCGACCCGGCCCTGATGCTCCAGACTCTGCCCGACACGCGTATCCACATCGGCGTGCTCCTGGCACTTGCTCGTCTGCGTGGTCGTCTACTGGGTGTTCGCCCGGACGGCATTCGGTACCCGCCTGGACGTGCTGGGCGCCAATCCCGCGTGCCGCGGTCCATGCCGGCATCGACGTGCCACGCCTCATCCTTGTGACCTTCATGGTGAGTGGCGCGCTCATCGGCCTCGCGGCAGCGGTGGACATCGTGGGTGTCTACAGCTACATGCGCGCCGACTGGAACCCGGCGTACGGGCTCAAGGTCGTGCCGCTCGTATTCCTCGCGCGACTCAACGCGATCGCGCTGATCCCGTTCGCGGTGTTCTTCGGCGTGATGTCCATCGGCGGCGCCTACGCGACCCGCCGTGCCGACCTGCCAGGTGACTTCCTGCTGCTGCTCATCGGCCTCGTACTGCTGTTCATGGTCATGACCCAGTACCTGAGCGACAGGCGCGAGCGCGGCGAGTCGCTTCTGACCGCGCCGGCGCCGTTCGGTGGTCGCACATGCCTGACCTGCTGACGCCCACATTCCTGACCGCGCTCATCGCGGGCGGCCTGCTCGCTGCCGTGCCGCTCATCTTCGCCAGCCTGGGCGAGATCATCGCGGAAGCAGGCGGGTATCCTCAACGTCGGGCCTCGAGGGCATGATGATCTCGGGTGCGTTCGCGGGTTTCGTGGCCGCGGAAGCCGACGGTGACCTGTGGCTGGGCCTGCTGGCGGGAGCCGTGGTCGGGCTGCTGGTCTCGATGGTCATGGTCCTGTTCTGTGTCCGACTGGGCATGGACCAGATCATCGTGGGCATCGCCATCGTGCTCACCGCGGAAGGCGCGACGTCGGTGCTCCACGGGGTGATGTTCGGGGAGTCCTACCCCCGGCTTGACGCGGTGGCCACGTTCGAGATCCCGCTCCTGCGTGACATCCCGGTGCTGGGCGGCAGCGTCTTCAGCCAGCCGCTGGCGGTCTACCTGGGTCTTGTCGCCGTGGGCGTGGTGAGCTGGATGCTGCGGTCCACCAGTTGGGGCCTCCACGTCCGCGCAGCCGGCGAGCGTCCCGCCTCGCTCGACGCCGCCGGGGTGAGCGTCGTGCGGGTGCGGACCCTGGCCGAGATCGACCTGTGGCGCGCTCGCCGGACTCGGTGGTGCCTATCTCTCGATCGTGAGCTCCGGGACGTTCGTGCCGTTCGCGACGCACGGCACTGGCTTCATCGCCATCGTCATCGCGATGCTCGCGCACGGCCGAGCCTGGTGGTCCATCCTGGGCGCACTGCTGTTCGGGATGTCGCTGTCGCTGACCACGGCGCTGCAGCTGGTGGGCATCGACATCCCGATCGACGTGGTCACGATGCTGCCGTTCATCTCCGTGATGGTCGTGCTCATCCTGTTCGCTCGGGACGCGCGCCTGCCGTCCGCGCTCGGGCTGCCATACGTGCGTGGAAGTCGCTGATGCGCCTGACGGACGAGTTCACCATCAGCACGCCGCCCGACCGGGCATTCGCCATGCTCCTGGACCTGGAGCGTGTGGCTCCGTGCGTCCCGGGTGGCGAGATCGACCCACCGGACGGAGAGGGTGTCTATCCGGGTCGGGTCTCGGTCAAGCTCGGGCCCATGAAGTTCGTGTATGCGGGCCGGGTCAGGCTCGCGGAGCAGGACCCCGTACGACGGACCGCGGTCATCGAGGGCGAGGGTCGGGCGTCCGGTGGCGCGGACACCGCCAAGGTACGCTCGGTGATGGAGGTCGTGCCGGAGGGCGACGGGTCGCGGGTGCGCATCACCACGGACCTGGACATCAAGGGCCGTGCCGCACAGATGGGCCAGGGTGTCATCGTGGACGTGAGTCGTCGCCTGGTGAGCCAGGCCGCCGGCTGCATCGAAGCTCGGCTGGGTGCTGCCGACGACGCGACCATCGAGTCCCTGCCGACCGTCGGTCCGGTCGGTGGCATCTCGCTCGTGGCATCGGTGTTCGGCTCGCGGGTCCGCGGCCTGGCCTCCGATCGGGGCGGTCGCGGTAGCACCGCCGATCACGGGCCCGTCGAGGAGGGGCACGATGGACCACCCCAAGGAGCTGACGATGGAACGCGCTGACCTGACCCTGAGCGCAGGCCCGAACGACCTGTCGGCAGAGGTCCTTGCCGCTCTCGGGTCGCCCATCCTGTATCACTACGACCCGGTCTTCCTGGAGCGGTTCCGGAGGACCGAGGAGCAGATCGGCCGGATCTTCCGGACGACCAGCCACGAGATCATCCTGATGCAGGGCGAGGCGGTGCTGGGGCTGGAGGCTGCCGCCCGCGTCCGTGGTGTCGCCCGGCATGGCCTGCCTCAACCTTGTCAGCGGCGTCTTTGGCAAGGGCTTCGGCTACTGGCTGACGGCCATCGGCGCGGAGCTGCACGAGATCGAGGTGGGCTACGACGAGGCGATCGACCCGGCCGCCGTCGATGCGTACCTGGATGCGCATCCGGAGATCCGGATGGTGTCCGTTGTCCACTCCGAGACGCCGTCGGGCACGCTCAATCCGGTTCGCGAGCTGGGCCCCATCGCCCGTGCCCACGACGCGGTCACCATCGTGGACGTGGTCTCGTCCTTCGGCGGCATCGAGCTCGAATCCGAGGCGTGGCAGCTGGACCTGCTCGTCGCAGGACCGCAGAAGTGTCTCGGTGGTCCGCCAGGGATGTCGTTGATCGCGGTCAGCGAAGCGGCATGGGCTGCCATCGACCGGAACCCGGCAGCGCCGCGCGGCTCGTTCCTGTCGATGCTCGACTGGCGCGAGCAGTGGCACGGCAACGGTCGCTTCCCGTTCACCCCGTCGGTGTCCGACCTGCACGGCGTGCTGGCCGCCGCGAACGCGCTGCTGGACGAGGGCCTCGACGCATGTCAGGCGCGGCATGCCCGTGTCGCCCGGGCCGCCTGGGCCGGCGTGGAGGCGATGGGGTCTGCGTCCGTGGCCCGCGCGGCAGGCGATCGCCGCGGCCTGCGTCACCGCCATCCGGGTACCCGATGGCCTCGACGGACATCGCGGTCCGCGATCATGTGCGGGCGCGCTACGGCGTCCAGCTGTCCGCGGGTCAGGGCGCAGGCAACATCATCCGGCTGGGCCACATGGGCGCCACCGCCAGACCGATGTTCATGGTCGCAGGTCTGGCGGCGATCGGCCGCTCCATGGCCGACCTTGGCGCAGCCATCGACATCGGTGCCGGCCTGGACGCGGCTCTGGCGTCCCTGTCCGCGAGCGCATCGGTGATCGACGCGTGACGGCGCTGGCGCCCTTCGAGCTCCATCGGGTCGGCTCGGTCGCGCGAGGCGTCGGCGCTTATGGCTGAGCTGGGCGACGACGCCGTGCTATACGCGGGCGGCACCGAGCTGCTGCTGCTGATGAAGATGGGTTTCGCGGCCTACCGGCACCTGGTCGATATCAAGCCCATCGCGGAGCTGTCGGGCATCGAGGTGCGCGATGGCGTGCTGCGCATCGGCGCGGTGGTCACGCACCGAGAGCATCGAGCGGTCGCCCAGCGTCGCGGCAGGATGGCCCCAGCTGGTGGCGATGGAGCGGTGCGTGGCCAACATCCGCGTGCGGAGCACGGGCACCCTGGGCGGCAACCTGGCGTTCGCGGACCCGCATTCCGACCCCGCCACATTCCTGCTGGCCGCCGACGCGTCGGTGATCCTGGGTCGCGGCGACGAGCGTCGGCGTCTGCCGCTCGGCGCGTTCGTCCTGGGGCCGTATGCCACGGCGCTCGAGCCTGGCGAGTTGCTCGTGGCCATCGAGGTGCCGAGCGCTGCCCGCCGGGAACGGGCATGGCGCACCTGCGCTTCGCGTTCCACGAGCGCCCCGCCGTGACCGTCAGCTGCTCCGCGGAGGTCGCGGACAGGCAGCATCGCCCGTGCGCGTATCGCGGTCGGCTCGGTCGGTGTGTCGGCGGTGCGTGCGCCCGCGGCGGAGGAGCTGCTGTCGGGCATGGACATCGCCCGGCTCGACACCGCCGTGCTCGTGGCCGGCCGGTCGAGCCGCCGCGGATGCCAGCCAGCCCGTCGCGGACTCCAATGGGTCGGCGGAGTACAAGCATCACCTGGTGGAGGTGCTGGTTGGCCGTGCCGTCCGCGCCGCTGTCGCTGACGCCAGGCGTCACGGATCCAGTGGCGGCCTGACGGCCGTCGGCAGGAGGAATCGACATGCTCGACCAGGACCGTGACGCCGCCATCAGGACGGCTGTGTCGAGCCGGGAGCCACTCGTGCGTGACGTGATGGCCTTCATCCACGGACACGCCGAACTCGCCCACGACGAGGTGGAGTCAGCCGCGTACCTCGCTCGGACCCTGGCGGACCTCGGCCTCGCGGTGGAGATCGGCATCGCGGGCATGGCGACCGCCTTCCGGGCGACGCTGCGAGGCGGGCGGCCGGGCCGGACCGTCGGCCTCGTGGCGAACTACGATGCTGTGCCATCGGTCCCGGCGGCCGGAAGCGTCGAGGCCATCCATGCCTGTGGTCACGGGCCCATCTCAGCGGGCGTGGTGGCGGCGGTCGCGGCGCTCGCCGCAGATCGCGAACGGCTGCGCGGTAACGTCGTGGTCATGGGCTGTCCGGCGGATGAGATCCATGCGCCCGGCACCGTGGCACGTGGTGGCGGCAAGGCCATCAGCGCCAGGGCGGGGGCCTGGGATGGCATCGATGCCGCGCTGTATGCGCATCCGGAGTTCCTGGACACGGCGTGGGGGGAGTCGGCCTGGATGCGGCGGGACACGGCGCGGGTTCATGGCACCCGGACGATGGTCACCGGGGCGCCACAGCAGATCCTCGCGGCTGTCGGGGCGCTGCACCGCAGCGGCCACGGTCGCTCCACCGGCACAGGTGATGCTTGAGATGCTGCAACTCGACGGTGACGTCGAGGAAGGCACTGGCCTGGGTGTCGAAGCGCGGTTCCTGCTGTGGGCACCGGACGAGGCTGGTCTCGAGGACGCTCGCGCACGAGCTGCGCGTGGCTGTCCCGGCGATGTGGGTAGCAGGCGTGCCGGTCCCCGGCATCACCCCCGACCCGGCAGTTCGTGCCGCGGTCGCTGCCGCGCACCGGGCGGCCGGTCGCCAGTACGTGGAGCCGCCCATGCCGCTACCGTTCGCCACGGACTTCGGTGAAGTCACCCGACGCGTGCCGGCAGCCCTGGTTGGTGTGGGTCGCCCAGGTGGCTGGTCATTCCACACTCCGGAGGGCGCAACACAATTCGCCTCGGATGACGGCGTTCAGGCCGGGCTGGACGTCGCCACGGTGTTGGCACTTGCTGCCGAGCGATTGACGGCCACGCTCTGACGAACTCGATGTATCGACCGGAGGCGGCGGCCGATGCCCACGCGATGACCGAGGGCGTACGCCGTTCGGGTCGAGTCGGCCACGTGTGGGTGTTGGTCGTGGGCCTCCTATTCGGCATCGGCTGGATGGTCGTCGGCACCGCGGCGCCACCCCTCCAGCAGACGTGCGATCCCGCGCTCTCCGCCGGTGCCTGCTCCGAGACCATCGCTGCGGCGCTGAAGAAGGGGATGCCCCGCCCGCACCCGGTGCTGCTAGCTGCGCACGCCGAACCGGGACCGCAGTCGCGGAATGATCAACTTGGACACCGCGCGACCGTCACGTTCGACCTCCTGGGCATGCCCGGGCAGACCACGGTCCGGCTGTACCTGGACATCGGTGGCCGCTGGGGTGGTTCGGCGAGCCGAAGCGATGCGGAGATGGTTCTCTGGTCGGTGGCGCAGGGCGCCGCGATCGCGGTCGTGGTCGCGGGGGTCGGATCATTCCTGGTCCGGCGGCGGCGCGCGCAGGCCTGACGCACCGGTGATCTGCACGGCTCGGCTCGCAGGGCATCGGCGCCGACCTCCATCGGTCGTGTCCTGAGGCATCGTCCCGAGCACCCCGCACGCGTCGCGATCGATACCAACCACACAGCGGGCAAGGTGCGAAGTACGCGGGCCAGGGTACCGGGGGCCGGTGTCCACTCGCACCGTACCGGACCATCGGCTGCCTTGACCACTGGAGGTCTCCGGATACGTTCGCGTCAGGGCTGACGTGTTCGTCGCACGCTGGCCGACAAGGGCCGATCATCCATCAGTTGGACGCACGGACCCTGCACAGGGAGGAACGACACATGCGACGAACGACACTCGCCGCCGCGCTCAGCCTGATGCTGTTGACGCTGGTCGGAGGCACAGTAAGTGCTCATGGCGGTGGCTGGCATCGCCGGGCACACCAGCCGACATTCGCAGCACGAGCCGGCACGGCCGAGCAGGGCGGCACCCTGTGGGTAGGCGCCAAGGTCGGCCACGCCAAGTGGGGCAGCACATTCGCGGCCACGGCCGTCGTGCACTTCGCGTCCGGTGACGTGAAGGTGGACTTCGCTCCCCGGGTCCGCCGGGGCCATCATCACGGCCACGCGGTCGCCGCCCGACGCGGCCATCCCCTGGTGGCTTGGGCCGCCGTTCCAGTGGGTGCCACCGAGACGCCTGGCGACGTGCCGGTCGACGTGACCATCACATACCAGACGTGGGTCGTGACCATCCACACATTCGGTCATATCAACGGTGAAGCGCCGCCCGCCGACGACCCGGGCGATGGGGGGCCGATCCAGTACGGCTGATGCCCACTGCCCCAATGGGGCGGGTGACCAGCGCATATCGACGCCCGATCTGGATCGTTCCAGGTCGGGCGTCCTGGTGTCCACGGACTCGCCGCCGGCCGGGGCCTATCGACTCAAGGCTGTTCGACCTCGACCAGGTATCCATCCGGGTCGACCACGAAGAACCGCAGACCGCCCCATGGGGGTGCATATGGCTCGGCCAGGAAGGTGACACCGACTCGTCCGCGAGGGAGTCGTACGCTGCCTGGGCGTCGGCCGACTTCGAGCACGACGACAACCGATTGCTCCGCTGTGGATCGCTGGGTACTCTCAGGGTGACGCCCGGGCGGTCGACCGACGGGTGCCCCTGCTCCGCGAGCGAGAGTCGGACGCCGTCACGGACCAGCGTGGCGTACGGTGGATCGTCGTAGGTCGCCTCGACCGCTGAAGCCGAGGTGCTCGCGTGTAGAACGCCACCGACCGCGGCACGTCCGAGACCGCCAGGATCGTCCCGATTCGCTGGACAGGGAAGGCCGCCACGGTGTCGTCAGTGGCGGGTGTGGCCGCCGTCGACCACCAGCATCGAACCGGTCACCCAGCCGGCCTCCTCCGAGGCCAGGAATGCCACGGACGGCGCGATGTCGGCGGCGAGGCCTCGCCGCGGGATGGCCTGGAGCGACTGCACGAAGTCGAATGCCGCCGCGTGCGGGCTGACGCCAGCGTGCCCTCCGTCTCGGTCAGGCCGGGCGCCACGGCGTTGACGGTGATGCCGTACTTGCCCAGCTCCGTGGCGAGTGCCCGGGTGAAGCCGAACACGCCGCCCTTCGACGCCACGTAGTGGGCGAGGTTGGGGGTGCCCGCCACGATGACGTTGGACGCGATGTTCACGATGCGGCCGTAGCCGTGCTTGCGCATCTCGTCCGAGGCGGCCCGGCAGGTCAGGAACACGCCGTCGAGGTTGACGGCCATGATCCGGCGCCACTCCGCGAAGTCGATGTCGTCCCAGGCCGTGAAGGGCACGATGGCCGCGTTGTTGACGAGCACGTCGAGCGTGCCGTAGGTCGGCCACGGCTGCTGCCACCATCGCCGTGCACCTGGTCCGGGTCCGGACACGTCCACGGTGACTGCCGATGGCGCCCGGGATGGCTGCCGCCGCCGCGGCCGGCGCCCGCGACCATTCGATGTCCGCGACGACCACCGTGGCGCCTTCCGCGGCGAGCTTGTCCGCGATGGCCCGGCCGATGCCCTGGGCGCTGCCGGTGACGATCGCCACCCGATCCTGGAGCTTCATGCTGTTCGATCCCTCCTGCTCAGGCGCCGTAGAACTCGGGAGCGTGCTTCCAGCTGCAGCCAGGGCGCCATCTCGTGCGACGGGAAGATCTCCGCGTCGTACTCCCTGGCCATCTGCTTGATGCGCTTGAGGGCGCTGATGGACTCGACCGGATCGAGGTGGAAGCCACCGATGATCATCCGCTCCAGCGTCTCGAACGTGTAGCACGGCGTCGCCGCAGAAGATCATCGGCCGCCGGCCCTCCGGCTCCGCCAGCAGCGACAGGTGGCGCGATGGTGTGGCCGGGCGTCTCGAACAGCGTCAGGCCCTTGGCGATCTCGGTGTCGCCCTCGAGGAACTCCACCTTGGTCTGGCCACGCGTGTAGAACGACAGGTCGGAGTAGCCGAGTCGCTCGAACGGCTCCGGCACCAGGCACGAGCGCAGCTCGTCCTTGCTGGTCAGCAGCGTGGCGTTGGTGAGGTACTTGTTGCCGCCCACGTGATCGAAATGGAAGTGGGAGTTGATGACGTAGTCGATCTCCTCGGGCTTCACGCCGATCTTGCGCCAGCTGGGCCGGCAGCGTCTGCTCGGGCGTCTGCTCGGGCAGCTCGAAGGGCAGCACCTTGTTGACGTGGTCCAGGTCGTACCCGGTGTCGAAGATGAACTTCCCCTCGGGGTGGTCGATGTAGACCCCGTACACCGGGAAGCGGACGGGCGTCCCGACGTCGATGTGCCACAGGACGTCGGACCGGTCGATGACCAGTGACCCCAGGTCGAGCAGGTAGATCTTCATCGGAACGCCTCCCTTCCTCCGTCTCCGGCCGGGCTAGCTGAGCGCCTTGCGGACCTTGACCAGGACATGCCCACGCTGGGCGCGCAGCGCGGCGACCTGCTCGTCGGTGTAGTCGAACAGGCCGCCCTTGGTCTTCATGCCCAGTCGGCCCTGGGCGACGAGGTCGCCGATGGTCGGGCTGACACCTCGGCCGTGTTGGACAGGTCCGGGTTGAGATAGCTCGCCACGGCGGTGTAGATGTCCATGCCCGCCATGTCCAGCAGCTGCATCGGCGGGATGACCGCGAGCTTGTAGCCGATGCCCCACTTGACGTTGAGGTCCAGCTCCTCCATGCCCACGACGCCCTCGTCCACGAGCGCCAGGCACTCGCGCATGATCGCGTACAGGACCCGGTTCTCGACGAAGCCGGGCACCTCCTTCTTGAGCAGGCACGGGTAGTAGCCGATGTCGTTGACGACCGCGATGGTGGCGTCGATGGTCGCCTGGCTGGTGCGCTCACCGGGCACGACCTCGATCATCGGGATGAGGTGCGGCGGGTTGGACCAGTGCATGACCACGACCCGCTCGGGATGCGCCAGGTTCGCGGCGATCTTCGTGGCCGGGATGCCCGACGTGTTGGAGGCGAGGATCACCTCCGGCCCGACGTGCTGCTCGTACTCCGCGTAGACGCGCTGCTTGAGCTCGAGGTTCTCGGGGATCGGCCTCGATGACGAACTCGACGCCCGCCAGGGCGTCCGCGACGTCGCTCGCGTAGCGCACCGAGCCACCCTCGACGATCGGGCGTCTCGAGCCGGTCGAGCACGCCCCAGGCCAGCTCGTAGCCCGCCTTGGCCCGCTCGAGCGCCTCGGCGCTCGTGTCGTACAGGGCCACCTGGTAGCCGGCCCGTGCCATGACCGCGCCCATGCCCGGACCCATCGTGCCGGTGCCCATCACCGCGACCGTCTTGAACCTGCGTCATCGTGGTACCTCCTCCAGCTCACGTGATCCGTCTCCACACCCGCTCCGGGGTGAGTGGCAGCTCGTGCATCGGCACGCCCGCGTCGGCGACCGCGGTCGCGAGGGCGCCGATGATGCCCGCGAACGCCCCCTCGCCACAGCCCTTGGCCCCGAAGGGACCCGGGCCGTCGCCGTTCTCGACGATGACGCAGGTCGAGCGCGCGGGCAGGTCGTGTGGTGTTCGGGATGCGGTACTCCAGCAGGTCGTCGTTGAGCAGCAGCCCGTCGCTCGAACACCATCTCCTCGAACAGCGCATTGCCGATGCCCTGCATCGTGGCGCCCTCGTCCTGGCGCTCCACGAGCTGGGGGTTGATGGCCTTGCCCACGTCCGCGACGGTCGCGGTCCGGGTCACCGTCACGGCGCCCGTCTCGCGGTCCACGACCACCTCCGCGGCCGCCGATGCACACCTCCCAGAAGACCGGCCCCTCGGCGTACGAGCCGGTCCCCTCGGGGTGGACGCCGCCCTCGCCGATGAGCTGGCCGCCGGACAGCCCGAAGCGCTTCGCGATGAGCTCCGGGAAGGTCCGCCGCTCGTCGCCACACCAGGCGGCGCCGTCGGCGAGCTCGATGTCCGCCTCGCGGCCGGGCCAGATGAGCGCCGCGATGTCCAGCAGGTCGGCGCGCACCTGCTGTGCGGCGCGCTGCACGGCGAGGCCGGCGAGCGTGGTGGAGCGGCTGGCGCCCGTGGAGCGGTCGTAGGGCGTGAAGCTGGTGTCGGTGCCGATGCACCGGACGCGCTCCGCCGTCCATGCCCAGCACCTCCGCCGCGATCTGGGCGAACGCGGTCCGCTGGCCCTGGCCCATCTCGGTGGAGCCGACGAGCACGATCGCCTCGCCGTCGGCCTCCAGCCGCACGACCGCGCTGGACACCGGATGGGCGCCCGCCGCGAGCAGGCCCGACCGACAGGCCCCGGCCGGTGTCCGGCGGGCTTGTCGTCGTCCCAGCCGAGCGCCGCCGCGACCTTCTCGATGTCGCCGATGAGGTCGGCGTCGAGCGGCTTGCCGCCCGGTCGCACCTGCTCGCCCGGGTGGCAGCAGGTTGCGCCGCCGGATCTCCAGCGGCGTCGAGGCCGGCGCGGCGGGCGACCTCGTCCACCTGCAGCTCGCCCACCCACTGGACATGCGACGCGCCGAACGCCCGGTACGAGCCCGACGGCGCGGTGTTGGTGTAGACGCACAGCGCGTCGACCCGGACCGCGTCCCAGCGGTACGGGCCCGGGCGCGGCATCGCCGCCCGGTCGCGGTCACCCGGGGCCCGTTGTCGGCGTAGGCGCCGGTGTCGAACGCGATGACCGACGTCGCGCGCCAGCAGGCGTGCCGGCGCTCGTCGGCCGCGGTGCGCATCCGGATGCTGCGCGCCGTGGCGGCGGCGTCGTGACCATCGACTCCGCGACGCTGTTGACGATCTTCACGGGGCGGCCGGCCTTGCGCGCGAGGGCCACCGTGATGGGCTCCATCTTGGTGTACGACTTGCTGCCGAAGCCGCCGCCGAGGTAGGGCACCACGATGCGCACCTTGCCCAGGGGCACGTCGAACAGGGCCGCGATCTCCGCCCGCACCAGGAACGGGTGCTGGCAGGTCGCCCACATCGTGATGCCGTCCGCGTCCCACTGGGCGATGACGCTGTGGGTCTCCATCGCGTACTGGTAGACGCCCGGGAAGGTGTAGTCCCCCTCGACCACGATGTCCGCGCTCGGCGAACGCGGCGTCCACGTCGCCCCGGTCGATGCCGTAGCGGTAGCAGACGTTGCCGTCGCGCTCGCGGGAGCGTGCCCAGGCCGTGGAACAGGCCCGGGCGCAGCGGCCCGTCCTGGACCAGCGGTCGCGTCCGGCGCGAGGGCCTCCTCGAGCGTGCCCACGACGGGCAGCTCCTCGTACTCGACCACGATGTCGCGGACGGCGGCCTCCGCGGTCGCCTCGTCCACGGCCGCGACCGCGGCGACCGGCTCGCCCGCGAAGCGGACCCGGTCGATGGCCACGATGGGCCGGTCCTTGATGGCGTGGCCCCAGTACGGGTCGATGTCCAGCAGGTCCGCGCCGGTGAGCACGGCGACGACGCCGGGCATCGCGAGCGCCGCCGAGGTGTCGATGGACACGATCGCGGGCGTGGGCCATCGGGCTCCGGAGCACCTTGCCGTGGAGCATCCGGGGCACGCTCATGTCGCCCACGTAGCGTGCGTCGCCGCGCAGCTTCTCGTCGGCGTCGACGCGGCGCATCGATCGACCCACCTGGGGGGTCGCGACGGCCGGGCGGCGGGGTGCCTCGACGGTCATCGCGCGTGCGTCACGCCCGGCCGAGCTCGCTCGGCCGCATCGACGATGGCCCGGTAGCCGGTGCAGCGGCACAGGTTGCCGGCCAGGCCATGCCGGACCGCCTCCTCGTCGGTCATCTCGCCGGTCGCCAGCAGCGCGTGGATGGTGAGCGCCATGGCCGGCGTGCAGAAGCCGCACTGGACGGCCGCGTGCCGCCCGAACGCATCGGTGATGGCCTCGAACGCCGGCAGCTCCCGCAGGCCCTCGATGGTCAGCACCGTCGCGCCCGTCCGTCTCCGCGGCGAGGTAGGTGCAGGCGCTCACGGGCAGGCCGTCCACGAGCACGGTGCACGTGCCGCACACCTGGACATCGCAGGAGCGCTTGGCACCGGTCAGCGCCGAGCCGGTCGCGGAGCACGTCGAGCAGCAGCTCCTGGGGCTCCACGTCGACGGCCGTGGCCTGCCCGTTGAGGATCGGCGTCGATACGCATCGTCAGCCGGCCGCCCGCGGCTGCACGCGGGCCCGGTCGACCCGGCGCACCCAGGCGGCCCAGTACTCGTCGAGGAAGCGGTCCTGGTACTTCTGGGGTCGCAGCACGGCCGCGGACTCCGGCGGGATGGGCCGTCCGGCGCCCAGCGTGCGCGGCGATGGACTGGAACCGGATGGCGCGCTCCAGGGTCACTGCGGTGAGCACCGCCCAGCGGACGTCCTCGCCCGCGATGACCACGCCGTGGTTGCGCAGCAGCGCGGCGCGCCGCGGACCCAGCGCTGCCGCGACCGCCCGACCCTGGCTCGCCTCGGTGACCAGCGCCGGTCCCTCGTCGTAGATGCCCAGCCCGTCCGTGAACAGGACCGCGTCGTGGGTCAGGAACTGGAGCGTCGGCGTCCGTCGCGCCGAGCGCGGTGCCGTACACCGGATGGCCGTGGATGACCGAGTTGACATCGGCCGGGCCCGGTACACCTCGGCATGCATCACCGACTCGAGGTGGTAGTCGGGCGACGCCGAAGGCGCTCGGGTCGTCCAGGTCGAGCGCGATGACGTCGCTCGGCTCGACCTCGTCGAGCGCCACGCCCTTGCGCTTGATCCAGATCGTCCGGCTGCCCGGCTCGCGGGCGCTCACGTGTCCCAGGGTCAGGTCGACGTAGCCCTCGAGCGCGATGATCGCGACAGGCGATCGGCGACCTGCTCCCGGAGCAGGTCGAGCGATGTCACGGCGCGGTCGGCCCGGCGCTCGGTCGGCGGGTAGTCGGGGTGCGGGAATGCGAACACCATGGTCACCGGTTCGTTGCCGGTGTTAACGACCGCGTGCCAGACGCCGGCCGGGATGTACAGCGCGCGATGCCGGCGGCGTAGGGCACCACCTCGTCCTCGAGCCGAAGCTCGCCCGCGCCGGTCAGCACGTAGGCCAGCTCCTCGGTGGCTGGGACAGCATCGCCGTCGCCGTGCCGGGGGCGAAGCTGGAGTAGCCGAGCGCCGTCGCGGAGCCGACCCGGTCGCCGGTCAGGATCACCCGGCTCCAGCTGCCGCCGGGCAGCTCGATGGGCGGCACGTCCTCCAGCGGGATGACCGCGACGCCGTGCGCCACGCCGTCGACCTCGCTCACACGTCCCACTGGCCGTCCCGGACGATGTAGCCGCCCTTGCCGCCCTCCACGATCTCCAGCGTGGCGTTGCGCACCACGCCGTCGAGGTGCAGCCGGCAGGAGTTCTGGCCGCCCGGATAGGCGTTCTTGTTGTCGCCCATCGCGAAGTGGACGTTGCCGATGCGACCCTTCTCGGATGGCGAGCCGAACGGCGAGATGGCGCTGGTGCCGAAGGCGAACTCGGCCACGACGTCCACGTTGGGCACGCCCTCGATGACCCGCGCCAGCTCCTTCGCGTCCCGCTCGCCCTCGATCTTGACGACCTTGCCGTCCTTGACGTGCCAGTAGATGGGGCTGACGGACGACGTCCACGCCGATGCCCAGCATGTTGCCGGTGACCGCGATGACGCCGTTGGTCTTGTTCTCGACGCGCCGCGTAGGCGACCTCGCCCCAGAGCGGCAGGGGACCCATCATCCAGCCGCGCTGCCGGATGGGCGTGACCTGGAGCGGCGGCCGTTCCTCGATGGACACGGTCACGTCGGTGCCCTCGGGCGTCCAGACCCGGCACGTCTTGACGCCCTCGAGCTTCTGCATGGCGGCGACGGCGCGATCGGTCGAGGCGAGGATGTCGCCGACCTTGATGTCCCAGTCGCCCATGCCGCCTTCGACGGAGGCGATCTTGACGTTGTTGGCGCATGACTCCCGGACCGCGTTGACGTGCGCGAAGCGGTTCGCCCACTCCAGGTTGGTCATGATGATGATCTCGTCCGCGGCGAGCATCGCGTCGTGCAGGTTCTTGGGCGGCGCCATCGGGAACAGCGTGTCCGCGAGGCCGCGCGCGACCTGCGTCTCGTTGTTCATGATCACGGGCCAGCCACCCCGCTCGGCGGCGACCTCCGCCACCACCTTGGCCAGGTGGGCGTGCTCGTCGTCGGTGATGATGGTCACGACGTCGCCCTGCTCCACGGTGAAGCAGGTGTCGACGATGAGCTCCGCGTGCTCGCGAAGCTTGCCCTGGGTCACCATCGCGTGCACCTCCCTACGCCCGGCCGACGCCGGGCTGGACACTCGCGGAGCGCCGGCAGCACCTCGCGGGCGAAGCGCTCCACCTGCCCGAACTGGTCGAGCGAGCCGAAGCGGCAGATGAAATGGTGGACCCCCGCCGCGGCGAAGGTCCGGAACCACTCGATGATCTGGTCGGGCGAGCCGACAGGCCCCCAGTCGTCCAGGCGCGTCATGCGCGAGAGCTCCGGGTAGTACTGGCCGATGTAGTCACCGAAGGCCGTGCGGGCGTCGGCCTCGGAGTCGCCGATGTTGAGCGTCACCTGGTAGGAGACGGTCAGCCGGCTGGCGTCGTCGCCGGTCTCCGCGGCCACCTCGCGCAGGTAGCCCAGCTGCTCCACCAGCTCCTCGGGGTGCTGCGCACGACAGCAGGTCATCCAGCCGTCGCCGTACTTGAGGATGCGCCGGCAGGCGGTCCTCATGGTGCGCACCATCTTCTCGTCCGCGGCGTCCGTCACGAGCCGCGGATTGGACACGATCCAGAACGGCGGCGGCTGCTGGATGGGCATCAGGGGCCCCATCTCGGTGCCCGAGTAGAACGAGATGTCCTGGTAGTCGTACTGGGCGCCGTGGTGCGTGACCGTGCCCTCGGTCCACAGCTGGCGCACGATCTCGAGGCCTTCCTCGAAGATGGAGAACCGTTTGTCGAAGTCCAGACCGAGCGCCTCGAACTCGCGCCGGACGCCCTGCTCGGGGTTGCCGGCGCAGGGGCCGAAGATGGTGCGGCCGCCCGACAGCACGTCGAGGGTCGCCCACTCCAGGGCCAGGTACAGCGGGTTGCGGGGCGAGGTCACGATGCACGCCGTGCCCAGCTTGACCCGCTTGGTGCGCTGCGAGAGCGCCGACGAGCAGGGCCATCGACTCGTAGCGCGGCTTGGAGAACAGGCTGTCACCGACCCAGACGGAGTCGAAGCCGAGCCCCTCCACGGTCTCCGACAGGTCCAGCAGCTGCGGGATGCCGTAGCCGGGCGCGATGAGCGGCTCCCGGTTGTTGAGGTTGACCCCGAACCCCAGGGCCGTGGGTGCTGTCACACGCCTCTCCCGCGTTCGTGCCGGACGAGTCGACCGACGGTCGGCGCCCACGTCCGCGCACGCGCCGTGTTGACTGTTGACACGGCGCAGTGTAGCACGGTCGTGTGCCGCGATCAGCGATCCGGTGCCCGACTTCAGCCGCAGCTCCGAGATGAGGGCCAGCACGCGCGTCGACCACCCGTGCCTCCGAGTCGGGTGCCAGTGCCGTCGGCAGCAGGTACGCCTGGAACACCATGTCCGGCACGCGATACCGGTCGCTGATGTCCCAGCCACCGGCAGGGTACGCATCGGCCGTGGGCAGATAGCCGATCACCCCGTTGGAGTAGCCAAGCGGGATGGTGTTGGCGACGGGCGACGTCTCCCGGATGCGCCGGGTCGTGGCCGAGAACACCTCGGCGGCGATGCCCGTGAGCACGATGTCGTTGATGCGCATCGCCTGGATCTCGACCGTCCGGGTCCGGTCGCCGGTCTCGACGGCACGAAGCAGTCACGTCCGCCCACGCCACGAAGCGCCGGGCGATCCGGATCGCGCGTTCGTTGCCATCGGCAAGTGCTACCTCCAGGTCCCGGCCGCACGCTGCGTGGAGCGTCCGCGCCAGGTCCGGCAGGATGGCAGCTCCACGAGGTCCACGGTGCACGCCGGCGGCCCGTGCCCGGAGCGTTTCGCAGGTCGGCCCATCGACGGGCACCAGTGGTCGCATCGTGAGGCCCGGGCCATTGAGCGAGGGCGTCCAGACGCGGTCTCCACGTCGGACGGCCGTCCGGATGGTCGACGCGACCCGCACCACCTCGGCGCCCAGCATCGCGCCCGACCCGCTCCTTGTTGTCCCGACCGTCGACCTCGTAGGCCATGCCCCAGCAGGGCATGATGTCGCCGCCGCCTCCCTGGAGGAACAGGCACAGGCCGCCCAGGGTGTGCTCCACCATCCGCCGCATGGGTCCCGCGAAGTCGGGCGACGCGACCACGGCATTGGGTCCGACGGTGACCGTGTGACAGCCGTAGGCGCCCAGGATCGCGATCGGCTGGCCCCGCAAGGTCATCGACCCGGACCACGCCGACCACCGGGTCGATGGGGCCGTCGGGCACCTCACCCAGGAAGACATAGCCATCGGCGCCGCGTTCCCGACGCTGGACGCCGATGTGGCTGGTGCCGGAGCCGGCGCCGATGCGGGCCGGCTGCATCGCGCCGGCCGCTTCGCCCGCCGCTTCGACCAGACGCTCGCCCAGCATCTGCTGATACGACGTGAGGAGCTCCGCCTGGTCGGCGAACTCCGGCTGCATCCGAAGTAGCGCGCCGGCGCTGTGCGTGTGGCTCAGGTTGATGAGCACGTGGTCGGGCGTCGACCCGATGGCCTCGGCCATGGCCATGCGCCAGCTCGCGGCGACGTCCTGGGGGACCATGCACAGGTCGAGTGCGGCTATGGCGACTGTCGTGGCTGGTCGGACTGAGCACCAGGACGGTCGCCGACAGCGGTTCATCGATCGCCGTCACGACGGCATCGCGCGCCGAGTATCCACCGGTCCGGATGCCCAGTGGCGGATCGACCGACCGCCTCGCCACACCCGCCCACAAGTCACCCATGCCCGCGATCGTACGCGACCACGAGGCGGGGTGGCGCGGGGCGCGTGGGGCCGCCACTGCCGTATCGTGGTCGCCTCAGCGGGAAGCTCGGCTACGACGATGGGCCAGCGTGAGGCCGGAAAGGATGACGTGGCGGCGATCACCGGGTTCTTCCATGGCGGCATCACGGTCAAGGACATGGATGCGTCGCTGCGCTTCTACCAGGAGGGCCTGGGCCTGGAGCAGGAGTTCGACCGCATCCTGGACGCGCCGTACCTGCGACACGGTCCTGGGCCTCGACCACGACAGCATCCGGGTCGTCTACCTGCGCATCCCCGGCGGCGGCTTCGTGGAGCTGCTGGAGTACCGGGGCATCGAGCGGCTGTCGGCTGCGTCGCGGCCGTGTGACTACGGTGCCGGTCACCTGTGCCTGTATGTCGACGATGTCGAGCAGATGCACGCCCGGCTCGTGTCGCTGGGCTTCCACGCCCGGTCGGAGCAGGTCGTGGACATCACCGCCGGTCCCAACGCGGGCGCGCGTTCCTGCTACATGGCCGACCCGGATGGGTACGCCGTGGAGCTGTTCCAGAAGCGACCGGGGGCCTGAGCGCGTCACGCTGGGCAACTCGGTTACGATCGGCAATGTGGACCCGACCGAAGCCGCGGCGATGGCAAGGCGGATGCGGCAGACGTTCGACATGTTCGACGCAGGGCTCTCGTTGACGCGAGCCCGACTGCGCCGCCTCCACCCGGACGTCACTGACGACGAGATCGACCGGTTGGTCCGAGCGTGGGTGCGTACTCGGCCTGGTGCGGAACACGGTGACGCGGTCGGTCGACCCCGCCGACTTGAGCCGACGAAATGAGCTCCCTCGAGTCGGCCACCCGCCAGATCCTCGGTCGGCTCGCGGCATATCACGTCCCAGCGGCCATCGTTGGTGGCCTTGCGGTGTCTGCGCGGTCCGAGCCGCGATTCACCCGTGACGCCGACGTGTGCGTGTCCGTCGCGGGGCGACGCGCAGGCGGAAGCGCTGATCCGAACCCTGCGCGACGACGGCTACGAAGTTGGGGCGCTCGTGGAACAGGAGACGACGGGACGGATCGCCACGGTACGCCTCGATGCCTCAGTCCCGGATGATGACGGCGTCGTCGTGGACCTATTGTTCGCTTCGTCCGGCGTCGAGGCGGAGATCGTGCAGTCAGCTGAGGTACTGGACCTCTTCGACGGTCTCGAGGCACCCGTGGCGACGATCGGTGCCTTGATCGCGCTCAAGCTGCTGGCCCGCGACGATGTAACACGCCCGCAGGACCGGGTCGACCTGGTGGCCCTCGGAAGGGTCGCCTCGTCCTTCGACCTCGTTGAGGCCGGTCGGATGTGCCGCCTCATCGAGTACCGAGGCTACGCCCGTGGCCGGGACCTGGTCAGCGCGCTGGCTCAGTTGCAGCGAGAGCAGGGCATGTCCGACTGAAGTCAAACCTGGGACAGCGGACAGCTCGGGTCATGGCACCTGGAACCTTCTGTCTGAACCGATCGCCATACCCAGTGACGGGCGATCACACTGATCGCTCCGAGCGTTGGGGTGACCGTGGACCAGCGAGCACTCGTGGAACGGGCGAGCCGGGGCGATCAGCACGCCTTCGGCCTGCTCGTCGACGGGTCGCTGGCGCGCCTGGACTCGGCCGCCAGACTCATCCTCCGGGACGCGGAGCTCGCGCGCGACGCGGTCCAGGAGGCGATGGTGCGGGCATGGCGGGACCTGCCCGGGTTGCGCGACCCGGAGCGGTTCGACGCCTGGCTGCACCGACTCACCGTGCATGCCTGCATCGACATGGCGCGACATCGACGGCGGCGGGTCATCGAGGTGGAGCTGAGCCCTCTCGACGACGTGCCGGTGGCCGATGCCTCGCGCCTCGTCGACGACCGTGACTTCCTCGATCGTGCGCTCCAACGGCTCGAGCCGGAACAGCGTGCGGTCATCGTCCTTCGCTTCTACCTGGAGCTGTCGCTCCTCGAGACCGCCGACGCCCTGGGCGTCCCCCTCGGGACCGCCAAGTCGCGTCTCCATCGTGCCCTGGCGCAGATGCGCATCAACGTCGCGCTCGAGGACGAGACGACGTCGGCACCAGTCACCCAGGGGCGGTTCGCATGAACGACCGACGACCGAACCTCCGAGCAGCTCACCGCAGGTCTCACCGACCTTGCCGGCACGAGCGCGCCCGACTACCGCAACGACATCCTCCGGCAGGTCGCCCGCACGCGGCAGCGACCCGCCTGGACCTTCCCCGAAAGGTGGATCCCCATGACACTCATCGCACATCGCGAGGCGCCACCGCGCCTCTGGGCCCAAGCGCGCCCGTTGCGCCAGACATGGTTGCTGCTGGCCGCAGCGGCCCTCGCTGTGGCACTCATCGCCGGGCTCGTGGTCGGGGCCGGCCTACTGCTGCGGCCCCAGCCCCCTGAGGGGTTCAACAGTCTGGTGCCGGTGTTCACGCCACAGGAGACCTGGGATTCCAGCACCATCCCCGGACTCAGCAACCCAGGCGACATCGACGTCGGGTCGGACGGAGCCCTGTACGTCGTGAACGGATCCCAGGAGATCCTGGTCATCGACCCCAGTGGCAAGGTCGTGGACCGCTGGGGCTCCCTTGGCAGTGGTCCGGGGCAGTTCAGCTTCCGGTGGGATCAACAGGACCCGACGTCGACGACCGGCGGCGTCGCGGTCGCTCGTGACGGCACGGTCTATGTCGCTGACCTGAACAATCGGCGGATCCAGCACTTCGCTCGCAACGCTGAGGGTAAGTACGCGTTCGTCGGTCAGTGGGGCACGTTCGGCACCGGGCCCGGTCAGTTCCTGCGGCCGTACGAGGTCGCGGTAGATGACCTCGGCCGGGTGTATGTGGCCGACTTCGGCCGTTCGGACATCCAGCGCTTCACGCGCGATGGCGAGTACATCGATAGCGCCGGAGGATGGGGATCGGGTGACGGTCAGCTGACCGACGCCGCCGGGCTCACCCTGTCGCCGGCTGGGCAGGTCCTCGTGTCGGACTGGACCCCGGCGCGCATCGAGGCGTGGGGTGCGGATCCGGGATTGCCGTTCGCGTGGTCCCTGGGTGCCCAGGGCCAGGATCTCGCCGCGGACGAGCATGGGAATCTGTATCTGACCGCTCCCGATGGTTTCACCGTGCTGGGGGCGGATCACCGGCAGGTCGGATCGTGGGCTCCGTCCGAGAACACGCCCGACGATTGGCGCCAGGTGGCGGTGTCACCGACCGGTACGGCATACGTCACCTCGGCCGCCAACGGCCGCATCGACCGCGCGGTTGTCGACTGGGTCGATGACCATGCCACTCCCGTGCCGACGAATCTGGCGACGGCAGGGCCGTCCCAGGGCCTCGCATCGGCCCCGATCGCGCCCCCTGCTCCATCCCCGACCGAGACGAGTGTGCTGGCCGTAGGCGCTCCCTTCGCCATGCCCTTCACGCTCGATGTGCCGCCGGGCTGGTCGCTGTTCGACGTGCAGCGTGGTGGGGCGCAGGTCGACTATGCGTACGGCACCGAGGCCACCCCGGTCTGGGTGGAGGTCCACATACCGACGAACGTGTACCTCGATCCATGCCACACGAGTGGGGGGCCGATGTCACCGCCGGTCGGACTGAGCGTCGACGAGCTGACCAACGCCCTGACCCACCTGGTCGGCTACCGAGCAGGGCCAGTCGTGGACGTGGTCATCGATGGGTATCCGGGCAAGGTGTTCGACCTCGACGACGCCGTGGACATGACCACCTGTGACGACCCGACATGGCTGCCGCAGTGGACGTTCGATGGAAGCCGTTCCGGTACGTCCCATGACATCGGCAACGGTGACCTCCCGAACGCGCACCAGCGCATCGCCGTCCTCGACGTGGACGGGACGACCGTCCTGGTCTGGACATTCTTCCCCGACGTTCGGGCGGACTGGGTGGTTGCTGCCAACCAGGTCATGGGATCCATCCACTTCCAGTGATGCCGGGCCTCTCCCGGATGCTGAGGCCGCCGGCATCGCGCCGGCGGCCTCAGCACCTGCCGGATCGCCTCCGCCCTCGAGCAGTCCTAGATGATCCAGGCGATGAGGGCGACGACCACGCCGAGCAGGAACACGTACGGCGCGACCGCGAGGATGTTGCATAGCAGGCTGCCGTACTCGTGGCCTCCGAAACAGGTCGCGCGCGGGATCGGCCGACCGGCGCCCTCCACTTGTGCCAGGGCCTGTCGGTACAACTGGTTGAGCTCCGCCTGGGTCTGGGGCACGCTGTTGGGGTTCGCGAAGATGCGACCCGCCGTGTTGGTCACCGCGTCGGTGTAGGCGCCACCGCCGGTACCTGGAGCCAGGATCGCCTTCGTAGCTCCACTGACCGGGTCCACGCGCCACCATGCAGCGGCCGTAGCTGCGTCTCCCGGCACCACCGCGAGTGCACCATCGGCGACGTCCTGCCGTAGCACGGCCGAGGTGCCGATCGGTGCCGGTTGCCCATCGGCCGCCAGCAGTGTGGCCCGGTCCGGGGACCCGAAGCTGACGCCACTCAGCTGCCCACCCGAGAGTCCGCCAGCGGTGATCCGCGACAGCAGGAACTGGGACTCCAGCGCACCCTGCAGCGCGCCGTACCAGAGCTGTCGACGCGCAGCCGCGACGCCATCCTGCCCGTCGGCCGCCAGGACGCGGACCGTGTCGGTCATCAGGTCGGAGCCGGTCGAGACCCGTCCCTCCTCCGCGGTCGGGCCGACGCTCGTGAGGTAGACCCGTGGTCGGGCTACGAACGCCCGGATCCCAGGGGTTCGATCCAAACCATCGGAGATGAGCCGTTCCGATGCCTGCACCAGTGACTCGTCAGCCACCGTCATTGGCAGCATCACGTTCGGGAAGCCGTATTCGGCAGCAGCCGCCGGATCCTGACCCAGCAACTTCGAGAACACCGCGGCGATCTGCCTCCAGATCTGGTGGGTACGAACATCGAACGCGCCCGTCGAGACCTGGAAATGGAGTACCGACGATAGCTCCACCGGCACTCCCTTGCGCACCGTGAGCGGGGCAAGATCGGTCCTGTCGATGGACGACGCGGCTCTTGCTTCGGGCGTCAGCCGGTCCACGAGTGTCCGTAGGATCGTTTCGGGCTCGGATCCCGGGACAGAGACCGTCACCTCAAGGCGGAGGGCACTGAACTCGTCACCACTCTGGTCGCCGCTGAAGATGTCCTGCTCGGGTGTCACCGGGAACGTGTCACCTGCGAACTCCTCGCCGCCCACGAACAAGGTCGGTCGCCAACCCGATCCTGAACCGAGTATCTCGTTGATGGTCTGGCCGATGGAATCGCCGACCGGCGACATCGCAAGGAAGATGTCCTGGCGGGCCGCAGTGGCGGCATCGAGCTGTCGTTCGAGAACCGTTTGTTCCGATAGTTGCCCGCCCGACAGGCGCTCCGCGATGACCCGGATGGTCACGCTGTCGCGCCACGCGTCCGGGACGTCGTATAGCACCTTGCCCACGGTCGTCAATGTCTGGCCCGGCTGGCTGTCGGGCAATGACGGATCAAGGTCCAGCCACTCGGTCCCGAACCGCATCTGGACCCAGACATGCTGCTGGGTCTCCGTGATGGCCTCGGTCGTGGCTGACCCGTC
Source organism: uncultured Chloroflexia bacterium (assembly GCA_963760625.1). Lineage (GTDB taxonomy): Bacteria > Chloroflexota > Limnocylindria > Limnocylindrales > CSP1-4 > JAFMJV01. Next base: position 384,207 of record CAVXDU010000009.1, on the reverse strand, counting down.
CATGCGCGCAACACGGTCTCCGATGGCGCCCCGTACGATCGCGTAGTCACGTCTGGCGCGTGCCTCCAAGGCGGCCAGGTCGCCGAATTCCTGGGGGTCCAGGGGTGCTGCCGTTAGCGGTCGGCTCGGCGGGAGGAACGACCGCTCGATGAGGGCTGACGCCTCCTGCCTGTCCAGTGAGCCGACCACAAGCCGGGACGGCACCACCATCCGGTCCAGCAGATCACGCAGCAATAGCGCACGGTCGATATCGTTGCCCGATCTGGCGAGCAAGGTGCCGCGGGCTCCCCGAAGGACGCCGGGATATGGGTCATAGCCGATCGAGTCGCGAACGAACTCGAACGCCGCCTGCGGTGCGTACTCGAGGCGCTCCGACAGCGGACCGAGGTTCCAGGCGGCTCCATCGGTGGCACGAACGATCGCAGCTGCGCGTCCGGCTATGGCATCGAGATCGGGCGCCGATAGCACTGGAGGCGTGTCTGCGATGCGACGCAGCGCGTCGGTCGCCAGGTCCGCATCCTCAGGCAACCCGAGAGGCGACAGGTCCGCGGCGAATGCACTCGCGACCTCCGGCACCCCTGATGGTTCCTGGGCCACCGAGGTCGCGCCCTCAAGTGAAGTTGCACACACAGTGACAGCGAGCAACCCGACTGCGACGAACCTGGAGCACCATCGACGCACCATGCGGGCCAGACTCCAACGGGTATCGGTGGCGAGAGTATCCCCGTATCGTACGGTTCCAGCCTGCCAGGCGGTGTGCGTGTGCTACGGTCGAGGGCCTGGGGGCACCGCGAACGAAGAGGAGGGCTCGGGCGATGTCAGGGACAGGTACCAGGGACGATCCGTGGGTGCTCGACACCGCACCAGGCAGTTCGGCGTACCAGATGTGGCGCGATGAATCGACCGATCCGCCGGTCATCGTGTGTCAGGTCGGCAGCACCAGGCTGACGTATCTCGCGCGGGCCGTCGAGGACCTGCATGCATGGCTCAAGGTGCAGGGTGACTGGGTTCCCCTAGGTGGCGCCGACGAGCAGAAGCCGGCCCCTGATGGATCCGTCGAGGCATGGGCGCGCTCGGAATCGAACCCGGTTGGTGGCTGGTACGGCACCCGCAAGGGATATCGAGGCCGGTTCGGGGTCTACATGCCGCCACTCATGGAGGCGTTGGGCCTGGCCGAGTTGACCCACGAGCAGCGCAACAACCGGATGCGAGCCATCTGAGGGTCGGGCGGGTCCCGTCGCGGAACCTGGATGTGGCGACCCTGACCATCGCGCCTGCCGGCGCGGCGCTCGACACGCCGCTGCGGATCATGGCTTCCGGATTCGCATCGGGCACCATCGCGTCGCTGAGCACGCTGCAACTCGATCAGTCCGGACGACCCTGGAGTGCGTCGGCGTCGTTCGTGGCGGATGAACAGGGTGACATCGACACCACCAGTGATGCGCCGCTGGCGGGTAGTTATGCGGGCGTCGATGCGATGGGCCTCGTCTGGTCCATGACGCGAGAGGCCGACCAGGCGGACCGGGGGTCCCAGCAGGTCGAATCGGGGCGCGCGCCCCCGCTGGCTCCGGCCCTTCTCCAGGTCGCCGTCAGGGTCGGGGATGGCACGCCCATCGAGGCGATGATCGAGCGAGCTCGCCGACCGCGTGAGGTCGCTCGCCAGGCGACGTCCGCGGAGGGTCTGCTCGGAGTGCTGTTCCATCCCGATGACGGGGGCCCGTACCCCGGCATCCTGCTGCTTGGAGGATCGGAGGGAGGACTGCAGGAAAGCGACGCAGCCCTGCTGGCCGCACATGGATTCAGCGTGCTCGCCTTGGGCTATTTCGGGATGGAGGGTGTTCCGTCGTCGGCGGTGGATCTGCCCCTTGAGGTGTTCGGCAGTGCCCTTGAGTGGCTATTGGCACACCCATCGGTCGTCGGAGATCGGGTCGGCGTGCTGGGTGCCTCCAAGGGCGGTGAGGCTGCGCTGCTGACCGGGGCGATGTTTCCGGGCGTTGGGGCGGTGGTCAGCGTTGCCGGTTCGGGTGTCGTTACCGCCGGCGTACCTCGCGGGCTGGGTCTACTGGACGTCCTTCGGGCCGACGCCGCTTCATGGACGTGGCGTGGTCGACCGATGCCGCATCTCCCATACGTCGTCGGTCGCGACCTCATCGACCAGGTGGAGTCGGGCGAGCCCGTGGAGCTTCGCCGGGCGTTCCGGCCGGACCTCACGGGTCGTCCTGATCTGACCGCGGTCACGATCCCGGTGGAGCACATCCGCGGGCCGGTGCTATTGCTTTCCGCCGACGATGACGCGTACTGGCCAAGCGGTGATCTCTCCGACATCGCGATGCTGCGTCTGGATCGTCACGGTCACCGATACCCGCACCAGCATGTCCGCTACCCAGGGGCCGGGCATCTGATCACGCGGCCTCCATATGGTCCGACGGAACAGTTCGGACCGGGGCCTGGAGTCACCCTGTCGATGGGGGGGTCGATCGCGGGCACGAGTGCCGCGCGCGCCGACGCGTGGCAGCGCACCATCGAGTGGTTCGCGGAGCACCTCCCGGCCTGAGTGCACCTGGCAAGCGACGACCACGAGGCGCCGTGCTCATGGTCCGGGCAAGGCAGCCCGGAGGCCTCGCCAGATGGTCGACGAGAACGCCACGGTCATGTGCCCCGAGTCGTACACGACCAGCAGACGGCCGATGACCAGCGGACAGGGATCGTAGGGACAGGTGAGACCCACCGTCTTCACGAACCTGGCACCTGCCGCCACTGCGGCAGCCCGGTCGTTTGCGACGCGATCCATGCCAGTCGCGGTAAGTCGTCGGCGGGAACAAGCTGACATGTCATCGAGATGCGCTGGCAGGCACAGCGTCGGGTCGTTCCATCTGGGGGTATCGCCCAGGAGCACCACCTTGGGGACCGACCGTCGCAGGGCCTTGAGTGTCCAGGTCAGACCCTCGCGCCATCGTCGATCCCGGTCCGCGTCGTCAACCGCGTCCGCGACCGGATACTGATCCATGTTGGATGCGATGACCATGGCCGGATGGATCTTGCGGATCAGGTCAAGGGCATTTCGTCGCCACTTCGCGCAATCCTTGCTGGGAAGCCGGATGCGTGCGACCGGGCACGCGGACTTGGTCAGGAAGTAGACGCGCCAGCCCCGACTCCTGGCGACTCGTTCCAGGGCGGCGCGCCACTGGAGCGCATGCGAGTCGCCGAACAAGACCACCTTCGGTCCCGACGAACCAACCACGCAGACTCGTGCCGCGGAGTGGCCAGCCTTCTGGTGGCAGGCATACCAGGATCGGGGCCGGTCTCGCGGCGCAGACAAGGATGGGCGCAAGATCTCCAGGCACCGGGCGCGCGTCCTGTGTTCGACCGTCGTAGCGACCGTCAGCGTCGGAATCCTCGTGCCAGTCGTTCGTTCCGTCATCGTCGGTATCGGAGTCACGAGGTTGGGTGCCATAACGCAATTCGCCCGCGTTGGAGAGACCGTCGCCGTCGGGATCCTCGGCACCATCCGGGATCCCGTCCCCGTCAGAGTCCCGCAATCGCGGGTCCGTCTTCGTTGAGCGGACCTCGAAACGGTTAGGCAGGCCGTCATGGTCGGTGTCCTCCTGACTGTCCGCCGTACCGTCACCATCGCTGTCGGGCATGTGGGGGTCAAGATGGAGACGCAGCTCCCAACGCGTGCCCAGGCCGTCTCGATCAGGATCGGGTGACGCGGCCGACGTGATCGCACCACCTGCCAGCAGCAGGGCGATCATCGATGCCCATGCAATGGCGGCGCGGCGTGGCCCGCTGCCGGCGATCATGCGTTGGCCGCTGCCTGAAGCCCGGCGACGTCCAGCTTCGACATCTGGAGCATGGCCTGCATGACCCTGCCCGCCTTGGCGGCGTCCGGGCCGCCGTTGAGGGCCATGAACTCCTGGACCTCGAGCTCGAACGAGCCGCTGATGACATTGCCTGGGGAACGGGACCCTTCCGGCAGGAATGGCGTGATCCTACCCATTCGGCTTGCTCCTCCAGACGATATTGCGGGAGAGTCAGGTGCCTGACAGACGGGCATCGTGTATGGCGACACCGACCCGCAGCCCTCCGCGACCGTCGATCCCCAACCTCAGTCGTGAGGCCCGGATCCTGATGAGATGATGGCCCAGAGTGGCGGCGCGATCACGGCTCGCGCGACAGGCGGGAGGGAACATGCGCAAACCTATCGAGACCCTGGCCGGCGGGCTCGGTCACCCCGAGGGTCCCGACATCCTGCCCGACGGCCGGGTGGTCATGGTCGAGACCTACACCAGCAAGATCATCGCATGGTCTCGCGACCGTGGCATCCACGATTATGCCGACTGCGGCGGTGGCCCGAACGCATGCATGCTCGGCTCGGACGGAGCCGTGTACATCACCCAGAACGGGGGCACTGTTGGTGCCTGGAGGGCGGCCGTCATGAACGCGCCATCCATCCAGAAGGCGTGGCCGGACGGCCGCGTAGAAACGGTCGTCACGCACGTGGATGGTATCCCCCTCCAGGCCCCAAATGACCTCACGTTCGGTCCAGATGGCCGGCTGTACTTCACAGACCCGGCCGACTACCTGCCCGATGACCGGCGGCCGGGTCGCGTGTTCGCACTGAACCCGGATGGCACCGGCGAATGCCTCGAGGAGTTCCCTGCCGCATATCCCAATGGCATCGTGGCCGAGGCTGACGGCAGCCTCGTGTGGGTAGAGTCATACGATCGGGGCGTCTACCGGCGCCGACCGGGCGCGTCGTCGGAGCAGATAGCGCAGCTGGCAGAGGGCCACATCCCCGATGGCCTCAAGGTCGCCGCCGATGGCACCCTGTGGGTCACCACGTTCATGGGTGGCGGCGTGGACATCCTGCGCCCGGATGGCATCCTGGTGGACTTCCTGGAGACGGGTGGCACGGTCCTCAATTGCGTGTTCCATGCGGGAGATCTGATCATCACCGACATGGGCGACATCACCGGCCTCACCGACCAGGCCCCGATGGAAGGTCGGCTGTGGCGAGTGGAGGTCGGGGTGGCGGGCATGCCCCTGTTCCGGGGAGCGATCTCACCCACGGCGACCTGAATGCGGGGCGTGCCGGCCGGGTCACCAATACGCCCACCCGTCACTCAACGGCACTTACTTGACACCGGATCGACCCCGCGCCTAGAGTCCGGCGACACGGCTGACGAACGTTTCCAGAATGGATTGTGGGCTCGTCGGCCGAGGATGAGGAGGAGTCACCGAGTGAACGATCGAACACGCGTGTCGCGCTCGCGCCTGGCGGCGCTGGCGGTTGCGGGCCTGCTCGTGCTCGCTCCCACGGCCGTCGTGGCGCAGGGCGCATCGGGCTCGCCTGCTCCAGCCGAAGATGTCAATCCATACTTCGAGACCGGCGCCGTTCCCGACAGTGGCGAGGGCTTCAAGGTCGGCTACATCTCGCTCGGCGACTCGATCCCGTTCGTGAAGCTGGTCACGCGACGGCATCGCAGACGCAGGCAGCACATCGCCGGGCTGCGAGCTTATCCCCTGTGACGTCACGAATCAAGGCTGAGGTCGCACTCGAGTGCGCGCAGACATCGCTACCCAGGGCGTCCAGGGCTGTCATCAACTTCAACCTTCGACCAGTGAGAGCTCGCCCGAGATCTGCGCGGCGTACGGCAACGTGCCGACCATCTCGATCGACATCCACCAGGCGCCGTGCGAGACGGCCTTCTTCGGCGCCAACAACTACTACGCCGGGCACGCTGGCCGGCGCAGGGCGTCGGCGAAGCGCTCAAGGCCGAGAACGGACTGCAAGTACGACAGATCGTCACCGCTCGAGATCGCTGGCGGCAGGTGTCGTCAACGCCGACCGCATCGGCGGGATGCTCGACGGCTTCGCCAGCGTGCTGCGGCACCATCGACGAAGCCAAGGTCCTCCACGAGGACGGCCGGCGGCACGGTCGAGGCTCGCCCTGGCCAGATGAACGACGTCCTGCCGACCCTGGCCCCGGCAGCATCACCGTCATCCTCAGCCTCAACGACGACATGGCCCTCGGTGCGCTCGCGCGCGATGCAGCCGGCTGGTCGCGCGACGGCGAGCTGCGCATCGCTGCGCAGGGTGCCGACCCGTCGGCGCTGGAAGGAGATCGCCTGCAACCCGAACTGGCTGGCGGACACGGCGTACTTCCCGGAGCGGTATGGCAGGACCGTCGTCCCCGCGATCATCGACATCCTGGACGGGCAAGGCGGTCCCAGCGATCTTCACGCCGCACATCGCGATCACCAAGGACAACATCCGCGAGGTCTATCCGGAGACACCAGGCCTGCTAGCGTCGGCGGGTCGTCGCCGTCGCGTGAGCGATGACGGGCACTGAGCGTTCCAGCTCCAGGCGCGCCAGATCCGCAAGTCCTTCGGCGGCGTCGAGGTCCTCCACGGGGTGGACCTCGACGCCGTCGGTGGCTCCGTGCTCGCGCTGCTCGGGGAGAACGGAGCCGGCAAGTCCACGCTCGTCAAGATCATCGCGGGCGACTACCAGGCCGGACGACGGGCGAGGTCGATCGTCGACGGCGTCGAGCATCGCGATGCTCACGCCTCGCCAGGCGCGCGAGCTGGGCGTGGCCATCATCTTCCAGGAGTTCCAGGACGCCTCCACGCTGACCGTCGCGGAGAACATCTCGCTGGGCCGGATCCCCAACCGGCTCGGCATCGTCGACTGGCGCGCGATGCGCGAGCGCGCGCGGCACGATCCTCGACCAGCTCGAGGTCGACATCGACCCCGACGCGACCGTCGGGCACGCTCCGCGATCGGCGAGCGCCAGATCGTCGAGATCGCCCGTGCCCTGTCGGGCTCGGCCCGACTGCTCATCCTCGATGAGCCGACCGCCGCCCTGTCGCACCACGAGGCCGAGGTGCTGTTCGGCTTCATCCGCCGGCTGCGCGCCCAGGGCGTCGCCATCATCTACATCACCCACCGGCTCGACGAGGTGACGCAGATCGCCGACCGGGTCCAGGTGCTCCGCGACGGCTCACACGTCGCTGCTGGCCGATGTCGCAGACGACCGACCGGCCGGCGATGATCGAGGCGATGATCGGGCGCCGGATGGCGGAGGTCGGCGGCCCGCGCCGCCGGCCACGCACCGCCTCGGCGATGCAGCCGGCCCTCGAGCTGGACGGTCGGCCGCGCTCGGGCGCCGCGTTCCGCGACGTCGACGCTCGACGTGCTGCCCGGGCGAGGTCGTCGCGCTCTTCGGCAAGCTCGGATCGGGTGCCGCCGAGGTCGGCGAGACGCGCGTTCGGCATCCGCGAGCTCGACGCCGGCGAGCCTGGAGGTCGACGGCAAGCGTCGGCAGTTCCGGCGACCGACCGGCGGCGATCGACGCGGGCGTCGGCTTCCTGCCCGCCGACCGCAAGGCCGGCGGCGCGTTCATGGTGCGGCCGGTCGCGGAGAACGTGGCCGTCGCGAGCTGGCCGCGACCTGGCGCACGCTGGGCTGATCAGCGACCGGACGGAGGCGAAGGCGCTTCCGGCGCTGGCGCGAGCGCGCTGTCGCATCCGCTCGCGCAACGACCCCAGCCAGCCGATGGGCACGCTGTCGGGCGGCAACCAGCAGAAGGTGCTCCTCGCGCGCTGGCTCGAGCGCGACTCGCGGGCGCTCGTGCTCATCGAGCCGACGCGCGGCGTCGACGTGGGCGCGCGCGCGGACATCTACCGGTCGCTGCGCGACCTCGCCGCGAGGGGCGTCGCGGTGCTCGTCGTCACGTCGGACTACGAGGAGGTCGTGCAGGTCGCCGACCGCGCGCTACGTCATGGCGAAGGGCCGTGGTCGTGCCGGAGTCTGCACGGGCGACGAGATCACCACGAGCCGGCTGCTGGCCGCGGCAGGAGGATAGGCGTGGCTGACGAGGAGCTCTCGGGCGGCGTCGGGCGCGCCGCAGCCGAACCGCTCGAGACGGGTGCCGGCGCGGCGAGGCGCGCCGTGCCGCCGGCGCCGGGACACCGATCGATCGGCGGTCGCGGGTCTCGATCCCGGAGACGGCCGCGCTCGCTCGTCGTCCTCGTCGTGCTGTTCGTCTTCTTCTCGATCACGTCGCCGTACTTCCTCAACGACAAGAACACTCATCGTCATCCTCCAGCAGATCGCGCGCGCATCGGCATCATCGCGTGTCCGGCGACGCTGCTGCTCATCGCGGCCAGTTCGACCTCTCGGTCGGCTCGATCGCCGGGTTCACGGGGATGGTCATGGCGCGTCGCGGCGGCCCACCGGCGGTCGGCCAAGACTGCCGTTCGCGTTGGGGCTGCCGCTGGAGGTCGCGCTTCGTGATCGCGCATCGCTGGTAGCGCTGCTGGTGGGCGTGATCAACGGCGTCAGCGTGACGGTCTTCCGCATCAACGCCCTCATCACGACGCTCGGGACACTCGCCATCTTCCGCGGCCTGACCAAGGTGCTCGGGCAACGGGCAGACCGATCCGCATCGACGGCTTCGGCGGCCTGGGCACCGACGCGCATCCTGGGGATCCCGATCCCGGTCTACATCTTCGCCGATCGTCGTCGTCGGTGTTCTTCGTGATCCTCCGCTACACGACCTACGGCCGCTCGATGTACGCCATCGGCGCCAGCCCGACGGCCGCGCGCCTGGCGGGCATCCGGACCAAGCGGGCCATCTTCATCGGCTTCATGCTGTCGGCCGGCCTGGCGGGCCTCGCCGGCCTCATCCTGCTGTCGCAGGTCGGCGCCGCGTCGGTCACCGCCGGCGATCGGGCTGGAGCTGTCGGTCGTCACGGCGGTCGTCCTCGGTGGCGCGAGCCTGTCCGGTGGCCGCGGCGGCATCGTCGGCACCATCCTCGCCGTGCTCATCGTCGGCGTGCTGCGCAACGGGCTCGTCCAGCTCGGCATCCAGTCGTTCTGGATCGAGGTCGCCAACGGCGTGCTGCTGCTCGTCGCGGTCGGCTTCGACCAGCTGCGGATCCGCCTGACCCAGTCGGTCGACTGACGAGCAGACAGGACGATGATGACGCATCTCGAGTGGTCGGAAGCCATCGGCAAGCGCGTCCGGTCGGGCGACTGGGCCGACCAGGCGATCCCGACCCTCGACGAGGCGCGCGCAGGCGCTCGCCGAGGCCGGTGACGAGTTCGGCCTCAAGGCCGGCCGCCGCGAGGTGGCCGCCCAGCTCGTCGACTCCTTCATGGAGGAGGCCAAGGTCGTCTACCTCATCTACAAGGTCTGGACCGCAGGCTTCCTCGACTGGCTGGCCGGCCAGGGCGTGACCGAGGCCGAGCGCGCCGCGGAGATCGACCGCCTCAACGCCGCTTGATGGCCTACCCCGACGGCACGCCGCTCGACCCGCCAGCGCGCTGGGAGGAGCTGGGCGGCGCTGGCCGGGCGGTCGCTGGGCGGCATCCGCGCGTACGACCTCACGATGGCAGCCGCGGAACCGATGCTGGGCGACCTGTCCGAGGCCTGGCGTCGGCTCCACGACCGCTACGCCGACCTGATGGCGGGGGTGCTCGCGTTCGTCGCCCGGCGCTTCGGCGAGGCGCGCCTGGAGGACTGCTACCGGGCGGTCCTGGAGCCGTACATCCAGGAGCGCTACATGGTGTTCGACACCCGGGTCACGCCCTACCCCGAGACGCTCGAGCGGAACCTGTACCTGGTCATGGAGGCCATGCGCGCGCACCTGTGCGGCCCGGAGCGGGACGGCTCGCTGGGCATCGAGGAGCACGACGACCAGTGGGTCGTCAGCTTCGAGCCCTGCGGATCCGGCGGTCGCTCGATGCGTGGCGACGACATCGAGGGCACCGGCTCGCGCGTGCTCGCGCCGTACGAGTTCGGCGTCACCCAGGAGAGTCACGACTGGGCGTGGAACCAGGAAGGCATCTGCTACTACTGCGCCCACTGCTGTCTTGCGCTCGAGAAGCTGCCCGATGGAGCGCTGGGGCCATCCGGTGCGCGTCGTGGACCCGCCTCGGTGGGGTGGCGCCGCCGACGCCGCCGAGACCCGCAAGCAGTGCACCTGGACGGTGTACAAGACGCTCGAGGCCATCCCCGATGAGGTGTACCGGAGGGTGGGCCACACACGTCCGCAACTGCCAGTGATCGAGGCTGCGCGCCCGACACCGCTGCCGGATGCCTGATAGCGACTCGCGACTGACACTCGGAGTCATCGGGGCGGGTACATGGGCGGTCGCGGCACATCTGCCGGCATTCGCGGCACGTCACGATGTCCGGCCGCTCATCGTCTGTCGCCGCGACGCGAAGGTACTGGGTCGGATCCAGGAGCATTTCGGGTTCCCGCAGGCGACGACGGAGTGGCGCGACGTCATCGCCGCACGACCGGACCTGGTGGTGCTCGCGGGACCTGTCGGGCTGCGCGCGCAGCAAGCCCAGGCGGCACTCGAGGCGGGAGCCCATGTCCTGGCCGAAAAACCGTTCACGGTCCGGCCCCAGCGATGCCTGGGCGCTTGACGGACTGGCACGCGAACGCGGCAGGACCTTGATGCTCTGCTATGCCTGGAACGAGATGGGCATCGTTGAGCACGCGCGACGACTGCTTCATGACGACGGCGGGGTCGGCACTGTCGAGCACGTCAGCGTTGTCATGAGCACGGTGGTACGGGCGTTGCTGACCACGGGTCAGAACTACGTGCCGACCGAGTTCGACGCACCACCGCGCTTGGAGACATGGGCCGACCCGAATGTCTCCGGTGGCGGATACAGCACGGGCCAGCTGACGCACGGTCTCGGGCTGCTATTCCGCCTGTTGCCCCAGCGCGCCACAGAGGTGATGGCCTTCACTGGCCAGCCAGGCGGTGCGTCCGTTGACCTCCACGACGCGATCGCACTTCGGCTGGAAGGTGGTATCACGGGCGTAGTCTCGGGCGCCGCCCTGCCGCCCGGAACGTTCGGCAACGAGCATCAGCTCCAGATCCGGGTAACGGGTGACCGCGGCCAGTTGTTGCTGGATCTGGACCGGCCGATGGTCCGCCGTTCGCGGGGTACCGAGGACGACGTCGCGGTGGAGCTGTCCTCCGACGACCGAACATGGTCGTTCCAGCGTGTCATCGACCGTTTCGTCGACCTCGCTCACGGTCGCGACACCGAGAATCGTTCGCCAGGTGAGCTCGGCGCCCGCGTCGTCGGCGTGCTCGATGCGATGCAACGGAGCGCCGCGACAGGGACGCGCGTCAGCGTCGAGGGATAGCTCCTACACGTCGGCCCCGCTTGAATGTGGCGATGGGGGCCAGCCGTTGGCGGCCCTCGACGGCCACGCCGATCGAGTCGACCAGCGGGAAGCGACCATCCTCGAGTGCCAGCACGGCAATATCGGCGACAGACCCGACGGCCAAGGTTCCCATCGTGCCTGCCATGCCGAGGGCCCCGGCCGGCGCGACCGTGGCCATGGCCAGGACATCGTCAAGGGGCAGACCCAGATGAAGGTACTTGGACATCGTGGTGGCGAGGTCGAATACAGGTCCGTTGACATTGAAGCGATGGAGGTCCGAGCTGATGGTGTCTGGACGGAACCCGTCGGCGAGCGCAGCCTCACCGCGTTCGAACGCGAACGAGCCGGCCCCGTGCCCAACGTCGAACAGGACGCCCCGCGCCCTTGCCTCGAGCGCCGCGGGGATGATTCGCATGTCACTATCAAAGATGCCCGGCTCCCAGGCGGTGAAGGCGTGGGTCACGATGTCGCCGCCGCGGAGCTGCGACAGGATGTCCTCGATGGGCGCGTATGAGCCGCCGATGTGGACCATCACCGGGCAGCCGATCTCGGTTCCCGCTTCGATCGCGCGGGCGACAGCTTCCACGCCGTTGCGCCCCGCCAACTGTTCGCTCACGCGAACCTTCAGACCGACGATCAACTCGGGGTTCGCTCGGGCAACCTCGACGGCCCGGTCCACGATGGCATAGCGGATGTCGTGCAGTTCCCCCAACACTGGATCTGCCTGGCCCATGACTGCGATGTTGAGAAAGGCCACGATGGTGCCTTCGAACGGTTCGATGAGGAACCGCCGGAACCCTGCGAAGTTGTTGGCACCAGACGACCCGGCATCGGCCATGGTCGTGACGCCCCGCTGGAGGTCGTGTGGTCCCGGCTCGATGGAGAGGTCGGCACCGCCCCAGTAGACGTGCACATGGATGTCGACCAGGCCAGGCACCACGAGCAGGCCGGTAGCGTCCATCACGTCGCCCGCACCACCCAGCCCGATATGCGGCTCGATGGCCGTGACCCGCCCGTCCGCAACGGCAACGTCTCGGCGAGCATGCATGCCGGAGGCTGGATCGATCACAGTCCCGCCGTGGATGACCAGATCGCTGCTCATCGTTCGCCGCAGCTCAGACCCACGCGAACGCGGTGTCCAGCGCCGCGACTGCCACACCCGCCAGGCCCACCTCGACGGTCGAGTCGATGCCTCCCGGTTGGGAGTGGGTCGGCCAGCTGGAGCAGCGCCGACTGGCCGCGGCGGACATAGAAGCCACTCTCGGTACCGAGGCTGTCGACAGCGACCGGCACCCCCGCTTCCCCCGGAGCCGGGTTCGACAATCGTTGGCCGACGGGGTCCAATGGCGCCCCATCCACATTCACTCGGACACTGGTCAAGTAGCGCGAGACGGCTCCGGGATTGTGGAGTGTGAGGCTGGTCGGGTCTGGGACCGTCAGCTCCAGGTCCTCGGTCCAGTACCGCTTGACCAACGTCCGTAGATCGGCCAGGGGGTCAATGGTTTCACCCCGCAGTAGCCCCTCGACGCGTTGCGTGAGGAGTCTCACGGCCGCGCCTGCCTGGGCGCTGCCGAGCTCGGCCGAGGCTCGGCCCCCAGGGTGCGGCCCATAGATGCCGACGATGGATCCGGTGGACTCCGGCGGCAGGGTGTCAAGGTCGACCAACGTCGGATCGATGGCCAGCATCCACGAGGTCTCCGTGATCGAGCCGTGATCCACCGCGACGGGCCAGTCGGTGTCCAAGCCTGCACCCAACGCCGCATTGAGTTCCAGGTAGCAGAGGCCGTAGCAGCGGAAACCGTCAGCCACGGGATCCGCTGACCGGACCTGCGACTCTGCGTCAAGACACACCCGCTTGATGAGATGCAACAGGTCCAGGGGTGCGTGTCCCGTGTGGATCACCACGCACCGTGCCCCGAATGCGGCCGATTGCTCGATGGTGGAGCGCAGCGCCGCCTCGACGAGTGCGGCTTCATACCGGAAGCTCCACGGCAGGTGCAGCGTGCCCAGCGTCAGTGTGCTGGGAGGGAGCACGACACCACCCAGTGCCTCGGCGGCACTCGTCACGAGGTGGCTCGCGGTCAGGCTGTCAGTGCCCAGGGGCAGATGTGACGCGTGATACTCGATGGCTCCGAGGGGGACCCACACGATGGGCGCCCGAGCCATCGCCGCATCGACGTCGCGAGGACGCATCCGGTCCAGGCTGACCTCGGACGACGTGGCGTCGTTCCGGGGTCGGTCAGTCAACGAGGAACCCGCCGTTGATGTCGGTGACCTCGCCGGTGATGTATCCCGCATGCTCGGACGCCAGGAATGCGACCAGGGCCGCTACCTCCTCCGGCCTGCCGAAGCGACCCACGGGGATGCGCGACACCAGGTCTCGCTGGTCCGCGATCATGTCCGTATCGATGAGCGTCGGCGCCAGGGCATTCGACGTGATGCCGTAGGCGGCGTACTCGTTGGCGATCGACTTGGCGAGGGTCATCAGGCCTCCCTTGGAGGCGGCATAGGCTGCGACGCTCCGGGCACCACCCGCCTTGCCGGCGCTCGATCCGATGGCCACGATGCGCCCGTACTGCTGTGCGCGCATACCCGGCAGGACGCGTCGTGCACACAGGAAACCACCCGTCAGATTGATTGCCAACGTCCGATCCCATACATCCCGGGTCGTCTCCTCGAAGGGCACGATGGGAAAGATGCCGGCATTGATGACCAGCACCGATACCGTGCCCAGGGTGGCTTCCACGTGCGAGAACGCGGCGTCCACCGCCGCCTCGTCACTGACATCACAGGTGACACCCAGGATGCCCGGATGCTCCGGAGCGACCAGATCGAACGCGGCGACATCGGCACCATTCGCGGAGAGGGTCTCGGCGATGGACCTGCCGATCCCCCGCGCGGCGCCCGTGACCACCGCCACACGTCCGGCCAGGCCGTCGACCTGGATCATGCGAACCCTCCCGGCTTGGCCCTCGACGACATGCTGGTTTCGTTTCCAGCAATCTATCATGCGGAGGGGTCCTCTGGTGACGTTTCCAGACCGGGTACCATGACCGCGTTCCGGTGGCACCCGCGCCTTGTGGGTCGTCCCGGCCCTGGCGGAGGGAGCGCGCGTGCGCGTCGGTATCGACAGCTACTCCTACCACCGCTTGTACGGCGAAGTGCGTCCGGGTGAGACACCAATCGCCGCGGCACCCTGGCCGTCCGACCCACGGCCCGTGCTGGACCATGCCCGGTCACTGGGAGTGGACGACCTATACCTCGAGACCTGTTACCTGCCGGACCCGGAGGTCATCGATGGGAGAGTCCTTGCCGCCGGCAACGTCAGGGTCGGCTTCTCCTGGGGTCACCCGTGGCCCCAGGGACAGTTCCACGGTCTCGATGGCGGGCGCTCGCCGGGTGCCGAGGTCGAGCTAGACCGCTGGATCACGGCGGCGGCGCGGCTCGGACATCCGGTGATGCGGATCACACTGGGCAGTCCAGCGTCTCGAGGCACAGAACCCGCGCGCGTGTTGGTGGATCGACTCATCGATCCGACCCGGCGAGCCGCCGAGACTGCCGCGAACGTGGGCCTGCAACTGGCCATCGAGAACCACGGCGACCTGCGGGCCGAGGACATCCTGGAGATCATCGACCGGACCGGCGCCGACAACCTGGGTGTGACGCTGGACAACCTGAACCTCATCCGTGTGGGCGACGACATGATCGAGGGCACTCGAGCGCTGGCGACGAGGACACTGCTCGTGCAGCTGAAGGACCACCTGCCATTCTCGGAGATGCCCGTCGGTGGGCCCGTATGCACCGCGCTCGGCGCCGGAATCGCGGACCTGTCAGGCGTGCTCGCCGAGCTCGCCGAGGCCGGATATGGTGGGGCCGTCTGCGTCGAGTTGGCATCGCTGGGGCCTGGACCCGTGGATGAGTTGACGATGATCGAACGCAGCGTGGACTGGCTGCGCGATAACGTGCCAGGCGCGACCACCGGGCCGGGCAGGACCACACCACAGGAGGCGGCACATGGCTGAGATCCCGTTCGTGGACACGCACGTCCACTTCTCGGACCTGCAGAACCCGAACCTGTACTACGCCTGGCTGCAACCCGGCTGGAAGCACCCCATCCTGGGTGACATCGAGGGCATCCAGGCACAGCGCTACTGGGCCGATGAGTTCGTTGCCGAGACGCGGTTCGCCAACGTGAAGAAGTCGGTCCACGTCCAGGCGGCGCTGGGCATCAAGGACCCCGTCGAGGAGACGAAGTGGCTTCAGGCCTTTGCTGATCGCCTGGGTCATCCACATGGCATCGTGGCCGAGGTGCACCTCCAGCAGGACGACGCCCAGTCCGTCATCGAGCGACATATGGCCTATCCCAATGTGCGCGGCGTGCGGGATTTCGGGCCAGGCGACTACCTGGTCGACGAGCAGTGGCGGCGCGGCTACGCCCATCTCGAGGGGCACGACCTCGTCGCATGCCTGGACTCGTCGCCCGAGACCTACGGCAAGATGCGCTCGCTGGCAGAGGCGTATCCCAACATCGTCATCTCCCTCGACCATGCCGGCTTCCCGCGTCAGCGCGATGCGGAGTACTTCGCGATGTGGAAGCGTGAGCTGGTCAACCTCGCGGGTGCGCCCAACGTGACGGTCAAGATCTCCGGGCTGGGCATGTGCGATCCACACTGGACGGTCGATTCGATCAGGCCCTGGGTCATGACCTGTATCGAGACGTTCGGGGTCGAGCGCAGCTTCTTCGGCACCAACTGGCCGGTGGACCGTCTCTACTCAAGCTATCCCGATGTCCTGAACGCATACGCAGCGATCATCGCGGGCTTCTCGCGCACCGAGCAGGAGGCGTTGTTCTTCGCGAATGCAGAGCGGATCTTCCGGATCTGACCGGCGGCTCTGCGCCCCGTATCCCCGACGAACATGACGGTTCCTCGTCGGGCCTTGGTCACCGGTGCCGGCAGCGGCATCGGTCAAGCCTCGGCGGAGCTTCTCCTGGAGCAAGGGCACCAGGTGATGGCGACCGACCTTCGAGTGGACTCGATGGTGGGTCTGCGGGAAGCGGGGGCCACAGTCGTGGCGGCTGACCTGTCCACGCCCGACGGTCGGGCCGGTCTGCTGGACACGATGGAACCGGGTATGCCACTCGACTGGCTCGTGAACGCCGCGGGCATGATCGTGCTCGCACCCATCGAGTCGGTGGGTGTGGACGATTTCCGACACGGATTCGCGGTCAATGCCGAGTCGGTGTTCTTCCTGTGTCAAGCCATGGGTGCCCGGATGCGCGATGGCGGCGCCATCGTCAACTTCTCATCCCCGTCGGCCAAGTTCGTGGCCACGACCGAGGCCGCTGTGTACGCGGCGACGAAGGCGGCCGTGTCCCAGATCACCCGGTCGTTCGCCATGGCATACGCATCGCGGCCCATCCGGGTGAACGCGCTGTCGCCGGGTATCACCGACACACCCATGCAGGCGCGTGTCCTGGACGAGGTCGCCGCTTCGAGGGGGATCGCTCCGTTGGAACTCGCGGCGAGCCGCCTCGCGACCGTGCCGATGCACCGCACCGCCTCCGCCGCCGAGATCGCCGACGTGGTCTGCTGGCTCCTGTCCGATGCCGCGGCATATATCACAGGGCAGGTCATCAATGTCGACGGTGGCATGGTGATGTGGTGAGCGGGAGCAGTAGCGACGCCCCGGACGCACTCACGCTGGATCGATCCATCCCGTTCATCGATGCCCATCACCACGTGACGGAGCCCTCGCACAACCCGTATGCATGGTTGACCGAGGAAGGCGCCATCTATGGCGACCTGCTTGGGGACTACAAGTTGGCGCGCGCGGACTGGCCGATGTGGCGGTTGCAGCGCGAGTTCCACGGCTCGAACGTCGTGGGCAGCGTCCATGTCGAGGCCGCCTGGAGTGGACCCGACCCTGTCGATGAGACTCGATATCTGGCCGGAGTCACCGCAGAGACCGGCATGCCCAACGCCTATGTGGTGCTCGCCGATCTCGTCTCCGGCGACGCAACACGCGAGCTCGCGGCTCATCTTGCCGTCTCGCCCCGCGTGCGTGGCGTGCGGATCCGGGAGCATCCAGTGGGTGGCACGGATGAGCGGTTCCTCGCCAACCTTCGCGTGGCTGCCCGCTTGGGGCTGTCATTCGAATCCCGGGCATGGCCCGGGTCACTCAGGGACGTGGCGCTGACGGCACGCGCGGTGCCGGAGCTGTCCATCGCCGTGGGCAGTACGGGTATGCCTCTTGACCGGACACCGGAGACCTTCGCGTGGTGGCGGCGTGAGATGGCCGAACTCGCCGGGCTGCCCAACACCGTGTGTAAGATCTCGGGGCTGGGCATGGCCGACCATCGCTGGACGGTCGACACGCTGCGGCCATGGGTACTCGCCTGCATCGAGCTATTCGGGCCCGATCGCTGCATGTTCGGATCGAACTGGCCGGTGGACGCGGTCTACGCCTCGTATCAGATGACCGTCGACGCGTACCGGACGATCGTGGCAGCGGCGGGATCGAGCCGTGCGGACCAGGAGAGGCTGCTGGCCGGGACCGCCACGTCGTTCTACAGGATCTGAGCGGGGGACGGCGGGCGTCATCGGGAGGAGATCGATGGCGCCCGCCTCGAAAGCGGTTCTGAAGCCTGGGTGTCCTGCGACACCCGGCAATCCCCAGGCTGTCCCGTGTCGCCCACGGTGAGATGCAGGACGATACCGGCATCGTTTGCAGCGACGACCGGTACCGTATCACGAGGTCGCGAATGTAGAGAATCCTCCCGCTCAACCAGCGCCAGGCATCCCCACGTTGATCACCGGCAGGTCGCGGGCACCTTGCGCCCGCGATCCGAACGCCGCTGGCTTGACCCGGCCGACTCGGGTGTAAACCTCTTCCGGGACCTTGGTCGGATCCTTGTACATGGTCCACTGGCATTGCTGCCGGACTCCCGGGTCGCGATCGGTGTCGGGATATGTCGGTGGATCGATGACCCGGACGGGGTACCCGAACCTGTCGATGGGCATCTCCTCCATGAGCACGATGCAGTGGACGCAGTAGTGACAGACGCCCGACTTGTAGTGGGTCCAGGGGTACTCACCCTCAACGACGGTCCAGCCATATGGCGCCTCCATGCGCGGCGGAGTGCCCTCGACCCAGTCACCGCGGACCGTACGCTGACCCGAGCCGCACGGGTCGAAACGAAGCACGAACCGGTCCTCGTATTCCACGAGCTCCATGTCGCCGGTACGCTCCGGACCGACCAGGTGGCCCCGCATCGCCTCGCACGCGACGAGCATCAGTACCTCGAGCGCCTCGTCCCAGGGATGCTTGTCGATATCGAACTTGGCATAGCGCCAGGCGAACAGCGGCAGCAGCACCACGTCGTACATGTCGCGGATGGCCTGCTCCCCCAGCTGCTCCTTGACCAGCGACATGAGGCCATACACGTGGTCCACGTCACGGTCGTGGCATCGCCGCCAGGTCTCCTTGGCGACCCCCATCAGCTCCTTGGCCTGGACCGTCTGCTGGCGGTAGGTGGCCCCCGTGACGGCCTGGATGTCGGTCAGCAACTGGTCCCACTGCCTGCGAGGCTCCCAGGGGGATCCATCGGGCAGCCTGGCCACCTCGGTTGCCTGCTCGTCTCGTGCGGCCACGATAGCCGGGTCCACGCCGTGGCTCAGCAGGTAGTTGCGGACATCGGGGATCCACTGGCGGTAGATAGCGAAACAGACGCTGGCCTCGTCCACGAAGTAGCTCTCGAGCTGCGCGGCATCATCCCAGCGGCCCGAATCGAGTGCTTCGAGGATCTTGCGATAGGTCGAGATCTTCTGGTCTTCCCAGGTGCCCATCCGCACTCGTCGGCCCAGCAACTCGGTGAACTCGATGGTCGTCTCGGTCACGGTGGTCCGCCTCCTCCGGTTCGGGACCGCACGCGTGCGGCCGGGTCCCCGCGGTCACGCCTGCTACGATGCGAGACGATACCGGCATCGTTTGCAGCGTGCGCTGCCGGGCAGCGTACCACGCGCCAGACCGAGGACATGAGGACCCGATGCGTCCCTGTGCGCTCTCTCCACGGGTCCCGGGCACGTGACGGCTGTCGTCCTGGGCCTGATGGCCGCGATCGCGAACGCATCCCAGGCTCTCGTCAGCAAGCGCCTCACACTTCGGTACCCAGCGCGTCAGCTCATCGGCGTCCTGTTCCTGCTCAACTGTCTCGTCCTGCTCCCATTCGCCCCGTTCGTAACGTGGCACTGGAATGGACCCGTCCTTGCCCTCCACCTGACGTCTGCGGCCCTCATGGTCATCACCGCCATCGCGGTCTGGGACATGTTCGACCGGGGGGCCGCCTCGTCGACGACCACCGCGTCGGCTCTCAGTCCGGTCGCGGCCGCGTTCTTCGCCGCCATCCTGCTTCCCGGCGTACTCGCGCCACAGCAGGCTGTTGCGGCGGTCCTCGTCACGGCCGGCGTGCTGTGGGGACTGGGCGGTGCCTTTGGGGAAGTCGGTCGATGGTGGGTCGTGTGGCGCGTCATGGCGGCGGCAGGCGGGCACGGCCTGCTGGCAGTCGTGACGAAGCTGCAAGCGGACATGGATGTCGGTGTCGTCGAGACCTATGTCGTACGCACCGGTCTTGCCGCCATCGTGACCCTGCTCTTGTTCGTGCCTCGCGACGTGCCGCTGTCCAGTGCACCCCGACTGTTCGCCCGATCCCTGTTGGTGACGACGTCGTTCGTGCTGGTCATCGTAGGCATCCAGCAGGGGAGTCCGGTCGTGGTCCAGACCATGGTCGCCACGACGCCGTTGTTCGTACTTGCGGTCGAGGGGTACCGGACGGGAACCCGCCCGACGCTGCGGGCACTTGGGGCGGCGATCCTGGTGGTGGCGGGTGTGGCCATCGTGCTGGCCTCGTAGGCTGGGCTGGTAACGATCCCAGTCGGACGCTAGGATGTGGCGGACAGAATTCGGAGGATGCTCTGAGGCAGGCCCGGTCGCGACGAGGAGGCTCCCCATGGAACGCGTGCTCTTCTACCTCCGCATCTTCCCGGGTACGGAAGCCGAGTACGACCGGCTCCACACGGCCGTACCCCAGGAACTCCAGGAGGAGATCCGGGAATCGGGTTTCAGGAACATGACCGGCTTTCGGCGCGGCACGGACGTGTGGTACTACGCCGAGGCCGAACCCGACCGGGCGACGGTGTTCGCGAAGCACGGACCCAAGGCGGCCGTCGCAGCCTGGAACAAACGATTTGCCACGATCATCGCGGAGAGCGCGGATGCAGCAGGGCAGCCCCTGTTCTATGAGCAGGTCTTTCACACGGACGGCGGCGGTTCGGGCGTCATGAGTCGCGGGTTCATCTCCCTGGTCGTCAACCCCGACCGCATCCCGTACTACGAGGGGCTCCATGCGGAACCCTGGCCTGACATGATCGATGCCATCGCTGCCGCGGGGTACCGCAACTACTCCGGGTTCCGGCGTGGCAACCAGGTCGTCTACTACGGCGAGTACTACCCGGACATCGAGACCGTCAGCGCCCGTATGGCTGAGCACGAGGTCACGCGTCGCTGGGGCGAGGCATTCGAGGGAGTCATCACCACCATCACGACGTCTGACGGCAAGTACATCACCGCCGACGAGGTCTATCACCAGGACTGATCGAGCGAGCGACGAGACAGCGGATGGAGCGGCGGCCTCGTATCGTCCTGGTGCATCCCTGGTGGGACCTGTGGGCGCACACCGCGCCGCCTGACCTGCGCCAGTCCCGCATGGACCTGGCGCGCAGGATCGCGGCCGATCTCGCGGAAGCGTTCGCGATCGTCGATGTCGTTGAGATCGGGTCAGTGGCCGACGGCGCAGGGATCGGCGAGCGCCTCGCCAAGGAGGCTGACGTTGACGGGCCCATCGATGCCGTCCTGGTGATCCAGACCATTGCCGCACCTGCTGGCTACGCCCTCGCGCTGCTCGACGCCATCCCAGGCGTACCCACCGTCATCTGGGCCGCGCATGAGACCGGAGCTGTGGATGGCGGGTTCGACCATTCCAGCATCACGACCCAGGGTGCAACCGTTGGCGCGCCGATGCTGACCAACATGCTGTCACGCACGAGTCGGCCATTCGAGCTGGTGCTGGGGCGGGTCAGCGATACCGAGGTCGTGCGTCGAGTGCAGGAAGCGCTCCGTATCGGTACGGTCGCCTCCGGGATACGCCGTGCGCGGCTGGGTCGGATCGGCCGGCCGATCCCTGGCTACCTCCACGTCGACGTGCCGGACGACGACCTGCGGCGTGCCACCGGCATCGAGTCGGTCCCTGTCGAACCAGACGAAGTCGTCGATGCCTGGCGGGCGGTCGTCCCTGAGCGGGTTGCGGCGCTGGATGCGGAGACCCGGGCCACCTGGACATTCGAGGGAGATGTGGACGCGGACGAGTCACTGGAGCGCAGTCTCCGGGCCGCACTCGCGCTCGAGGACGTGGCCGAGCGACACCGGTTGGACGGGGGGGCGTTCAACTGCCATGTTCCCCAGTTCCGCTTCGGGGATGAGTATCGGGATCGCGCCCTGTTGGGGACTGGGACGGTTGACCACCATGGGACGGCCATTCACGTGCACCGGCGATATCCTCACGGCGGTCGCGATGCTGGTCACGAAGCGCCTGGGCGGTGCCGCGCTGTACCACGAGATCGAGGCGATCGACTATTCCACGGGCGAGGTGGTCATCGCCAACAGTGGCGAGCACGACCTTGCCTGGCTCGGTCCGGGCGAGCGGCCGCGACTCCGCCGCAACGGCTGGTTCTGCGGTACGGATGCGCACTGTGGCGTGTGTGCCGTTCTGGAGCCGCAGGAAGGACCGGCGACTCTGGTCGGGTTCACACCCCATCCCGATGCCCGTGGAGGCTTTCGTCTGGTTGCCGCACGGGGAGCGCTCACTCCGCGTCGCTTTCCCGAGACAGGCACCTCCAACGGCGCCTTCCGCTTCAGGGACGGGGCAGTGGAGGAGGCGTGGGCACGCTGGGCGGCTACCGGAGTCAACCATCACAGTTCCGCGACACCGGGTGACCTCTCGGGAGAGGTGGCAGCGGTCGCGCGCCACCTGGGAGTCGAAGGCGTCCTGGTGTGAAGGCGCGATGCCGGGAACTGGGAGAAGATCAGGTGATGACCAACCATCCTTCTCGTCTCGGTCATCGCGTACCAGTGGCACGTGAACGGCCCACCACGACAGCGGCTCAGGTCTGAGCCGAGGACGGAATGGTCATCCCACCCGGTCCGTCCCTCCGCGATACCCGTGACCGGGATCCGTACCCGCTGTACGAGGAGTTACGAGCCAAGGGCAGTGTGGTGTGGGACGAGGGTATGGCGGCATGGATCGTCCTCGACCACGACGGGTGTTCATTCGTGGAGACCCGAGAAGACTTGTTCGCGGAACTGACCGGGGAGCTGCCCGGGGCGGACAGCATCACCGGACCCCACGAGTTCCGTTCGCTGGTGGAAGAGCCCCATCAGACCCTGCACCACTACCTTGCCCGTCGCTGGTTGCCGCGCGAGATCGAGCCGTATCGGGATGCGTTCGTGCGGCCGATCGTGGCTGCGCGTATCGCTGCATTCCGGGGTGCTGGGCGCGCCGAGCTCTGGTCCGATTTCGCGGCCGTCGTACCCATCGGCATCGTCGGCCAGGTCATCGGTCTGCCCCCCATGGACGACCCTGCCCTGCGCCGTGCCAAGGGCTTCACGGATGCCGTCCTCGCGTGGCGGCATTCCTACGGCGCGGATCCAGCTCGCGTCCAGGCCGCGATCGACGCGACCAAAGCGCTGGAGGCTGAGATCCGCCCCGTCGTCCAGGCTCGCCGCGACCGACCGACGGACGACCTTATCAGTGGCCTGCTGGAGATCGGCCCATCGATTGTCCCAACGTGGGGGGAACAGGACGTCATCGACAATGTCAAGCCGTTGTTCGAGGCCGGTGCTGAGACGACGTCGCTGCTGATCTGTCTCGTGATGCACCGTCTGCTCGATGATCCGACCCTGGCGGGTCGGGTCCGGGCTGGAGACGAGCCATTGCGTCGGATGATCGAAGAGACACTTCGCCACTCCACCGTCGTGCACTGGCGCGCTCGCCGAGCCACCACCGACGTCGTGCTTGGTGGCGTCACGATCCGCGCCGGTGACCGGGTCCATCCCGTCAACGCGGCGGCGAATCGTGACCCCGTCCGGTATCCGCATCCGGACACGTTCGACATCGATCGTGCGGGATACATGGGGCACCTGGCCTTCAACGTGGGCCCGCGCCACTGTGCGGGAGCGTGGCTGGCACGACTCGAAACATACGAGTCGGTCCTTGGCCTGCTCGGATTGCCGGGACTTCGGCGGGATCCGCACGCCCCACCGCCGCTACCATCGGGTTTCGTGTCACGCACGATGCGGCCGCAGCACGTCCTGTTCGATGCCTGACGGTGATGTCGACTGGCTGACGTGGCGCCTGCGCAAGGAGCTGGGCGCCCACACCCGGGATGACATGGGGACCCGCGCGCTCTACTCCTCGGATGCCTCGAATTACCGGGTCGTACCAGCCCTCGTCGTGGCACCCGGCTCGGAGGACGAGCTCGCCTCGGTCGTGGGCCTCGCCGTCGAAGCTGGTGTCCCGATCACGATGCGCGGCGCCGGCACCAGCATCGCGGGCAACGCTATCGGTTCTGGGGTGGTCATCGAAACCAGGCGCCTCCAGCGCGTCCTGGGCATCGACCCGGAGGCCTGCACGACGACCGTCCAGCCGGGCGTGATCCTGGGCGACCTGAACGCCCGAGCGGCGACGCACCGCCTGCGGATCGGACCCGACCCTTCGACCCACAGCCGTTGCACGGTGGGCGGCATGATCGGCAACGATGCCTGTGGTTCGCACTCGGTGCGTTGGGGCACCACTGCGCAGAACCTGCTGGGTATGGATGTCATCACGGCATCTGGTGAGCGGATCCGGTTGGCGTCACCGGGGCCCGGTGAGCTGGCGCTGCCACCGCCCGGACTGATGGGCGAACCGCTGCGCCGGTTCGCGAGGACCCACGAGGGTCTGGTCCGGTCGGAGCTGACACCCTGGCCGCGACGGGTATCGGGCTATCCGCTCGACTGGCTGCTGCCGGAGCGCGGGTTCGACGTTGCGCGTGCGCTCGTCGGTACCGAGGGGACCTGTGTGGTCGTCGCCGGTGCCACGATGCGCCTCTGGACACCACCAGCGACGACGTGCCTGCTGGTACTCGGGTTCGACGACGATATCGAGGCTGCAGGCGCCGTGCCGGCGTTGCTGGCTGAGCAGCCGTACACCGTGGAGAGCCTGACCCAGGAACTGCTCGCGCTCGTCGGTCAACGGCCATCCGATGAGCTGTTGCCCATGCCGGCCGGGGCGTGGCTGCTCGTCGAGGCAGGCGGTGATTCCCCGTCCGAGGCCAGGGACCATGCGCTTCGGCTTGCCCGCAGCCTTGGCAGGGTCGATGCCGATGGCAACGTCCGAGTACTCACGTCCGTCGTCGCACAGCGCACCCTCTGGCGGATCCGCGAGGATGGTGCCGGATACGCTGCGCGGTTGCCTGATGGTTCTCCCGCCTGGCCGGGTTTCGAGGACGCTGCCGTTCCGCCCGATCGTCTTGCCGGGTACCTCACGGAGCTGCATGAGCTGTTGAGCCACATGGGGATGGGTGGCGTCACGTATGGCCACTTCGGCGAGGGCTGCATCCACCTGCGGGTGGGCTTCGGCCTGGACAGACCCGGCGGTGAGGCGCGTCTCGCAGACTTCATGGCGGCAGGCGCCGACCTGGTCGTCCGACACGGTGGGTCGCTCTCGGGTGAGCATGGCGACGGCCGCGCTCGCGGGGCGCTGTTGCCCAGGATGTTCTCCTCGAGCATGCTGGATGCATTCCGCGCCTTCAAGTCGATGTGGGATCCCAGGGGGCTCTTGAACCCGGGGATCATCGTCGATGCCGTTCCCGTAACCGCCTCCCTACGCTGGACCGAACCCACACGCATCGATGTCCAATCGGGATTCGCGTACCACGCCGATCATGGTGACATGCGTGCGGCAGTCAGTCGTTGCATCGGTGTTGGCCGGTGTGTCAGCCGACAGGGGTCCGCCCTGATGTGTCCCAGCTATCGGGCCACGGGACAGGAGCAGGACTCCACTCGCGGCCGTGCACGTCTGCTTCAGGAGATGGTCGCCGGCTCCCTGTCGCAGGCCGGATGGCGTTCGACTGAGGTGCGGGACGCCCTCGACCTGTGCCTCTCCTGCAAGGGTTGCCTGTCGGAGTGCCCGACGGGAGTCGACATGGCCAGCTACAAGTCGGAGTTCCTGTCCCACTTCTACCAGGGTCGCCTCCGACCACGCTCGCACTATTCACTTGGAGCACTGCCGCGGTGGCTGAGGATGTCCTGGCGAGTGGCGCCCCTTGCGAACGCGGTGATGCGCCGCGGCATCACGCGGCGGCTATTCGCGGCCGTTGCCGGAATCTCACCGGAACGCCCGATCCCGCCCATCGCCCGCGTACCGTTTGCCCGTGCACCGTTGAAGTTGCCTGTACGAACGACCGGTGAACTCGGCCGGATCGACCATCTGGCCCGACACCTTCACCAACTATCTCGCCCCGGAGGTCGGTCACGCAGCAGTACGGGTGGCCTCCGACGCCGGCTTTGCCGTCGATGTTCCATCGGAGCCCGTGTGTTGCGCACTGACCTGGATCACGACCGGCCAGCTGGATACGGCCCGGAAGGTCCTGGGTCGCACCCTGGACGTGCCATCCCTGGCAGGTGCCGATCCGATACTGGTGCTGGAGCCGTCCTGCGCGGCCTCGCTCAGGGTCGACCTGCCCGAGCTGCTGCCGGACGATCCGCGTGCGGGCGTGCTCGCGAGACGCGTGACCACGTTCGCGGAACTGCTGGACGGCATCGAGTACCAGGCGCCGTCGGCCCCGTTGGACGACGGGGTGATGCCTGCTCTCAGCCAGCCGCACTGCCATCAGCAGGCCGTGCTCGGGACTGCTGCCGACACACGGGTTCTGGCGCGCAACGGCATCGCGGTGGCCACGACCCTCAACGGTTGTTGCGGGCTCGCCGGCAACTTCGGTGCCGAGCGTGGTCACGAGGTCATCTCCCGACAGGTCGCCGAGCTGGGTCTTCTGCCCGCACTGGAGGCCGCTGACCCATCCGCGCCGATCATCGCGGACGGCTTCAGCTGCCGGACCCAGATCGCGGCCCTCTCAGGTCGGCGGGCGCGACACCTCGCCGAGCTGTTGGCCGATCGGCTCGACGATCCGTTGAACGGTCGGCAACGAAAGGATCCGGCCTAGCGTCGCCGGACTCGCTCCCAGGTGAGTCGCTGGGTGGACCGGCGGTCGGCCACGACCATCGGGTCCGTGGAGAGTTCCAGTGTGTCGCCGTCGTCCGACAGCCGCGCATGGCGAACCTGGAGGGTGCCGACCCAGTTGGGATACAGGCTCATCTCGACGGTATGCGTCACGTCGGTGCCGTCGTAACTGTAGCGACCGCTGTAGGCGATGAAGGTCTCCGCCGAAATCCGGCGCTCGTCCTGTGGGCCGCCGCTTAGGGGATCCGGAGACTCCATCGACGGGCGTCCCGAGGGTGCGATGGTGGTGATCATGGTGCCGTCCGCCGTGTACACGAGGATGCCCTGAGGCGCAGCACCAAAGGGATGCATCACGCTACCGTCGTCAGCAACCGAGATCCACTCGCGCAGGTGCCAGTCTCCCTGCAGGATCCGGTCGGTCACTCTGGGACCGGCGCATCCGCCCGAAGCAGTCCCTCGTGTTTCAGTTCAGCCCACAGGTCGGCCGGGACAGGGTGGCGGAAGACTTCCAGATTGCGCTGGACATGTGCGGCCGACCGGGCCCCCGGGATGACCGAGGCCACACTTGGATGACCCAGCGGGAACTGGAGCGCCGCCGCCGCCAGCGGCACTCCGTGTCGCTCGCAGACAGCCTGGACCTGCGACACGAGTGCGTTCACTTCTGGACTCGGTGCAGCATAGTTGGAGTTGGCACCTTCCTTGGGGCCCGTCGCCAGGATCCCCGACTGGTATGGCGCCCCGATGACGAAGCCGATGCCACGCGTGACGCAGGCCGGGAACTCGGTATCCAGGACGTCCTGTCGAAGTAGGGTGTAGGGCATCGCCACGAGGAAGAAGTCCAGGTCCACGAGGTCCAGGAACCGCGGGATCATGCCGGACTCGTTGACACCCGCACCGACACCCCTGATGAGCCCCGACGCCTTGAGTTCGGTCACGGCACGCCATCCGCTCGTGCCCAACTGGGCCAGGTAGCCTTCGTACCTGGTGCCAGCGCCGTGATACAGATGATCGAGGTCGTGGATCACCGCGAGGTCATAGCGCGCCAGCCCCAGACGCAGCTGGCTCTGCTCGTAGGCTCGCATGATGCCGTCATATGTGTAGTCGAACACGACTTCGAATGGCGTGCCGCCCAACCAGGGCGCGCCGTCGTAGTCCGGGTCCCTGGATGCCTTGAGCCACCGCCCGATCTTGGTCGACAGCACGTAATCGGCGCGCGGGTGGTCGCGCAGCCCGGAACCGGTTCGCAGCTCCGACAGGCCGCGGCCGTACCAGGGTGCGGTGTCGAAGTAGCGGATGCCACCGTCCCAGGCGGCCTGGATGGCACCGAACGCATCCTGCTCCGGCACCTTGTAGAACAGCTCTCCGTATGAGGCACCGCCGAGACCGAGCTGGGTGACGGCGACATCGGTGCGGCCGACAAGCCGCGTCGCGCTGGGGTCCATGGGTCGGGATGCCTCCTGGCTGCCTAATGCCACTCGCTGGTCGGGAACAACAGGGTGCGCTTGACGAGCACATTGCGCGGCAGGCGCAGCTGGAGCATGACCGTCTCGGCGACGTCCCCCGGCTGCATCAGCCCTGCCCGAGCATCCGAGCCCGCGCGATTGATGTCCCGATTCAGGTTGTCCCAGAAGGGCGTATCCACGCCACCCGGGCAGATGGTGCTGACACGGATGCCCTGGGCAACGACTTCCTGGGCGAGGCACTCCATGAACCCCACCACCGCCCACTTGGTGGCGCAATAGCCCGACCAGTCGGGGTACCCCTTGGTGCCGCCCGCGGACGCGATCGCAACGATGTCCCCCTGTCCCTGGGCGAGCATCGGCCGAAGCGCGGCCTGGGCGATGTTCGCGGTGCCCAGGTAGTTGATGTCCATCATGGCTCGCCAGTCCGCGGGATCGGACTCTGCCACGCTGCCGATGATGCCGATGCCGGCATTCGCGACCACGATGTCGAGGCTGCCCAGCTGCGCGACGCAGTCGTCGACAAGCGTGTGCATGGCGGCAGCATCCCGGACGTCCCCGGAGACGCCAATGGCCGTGCCGCCCGCGGTGCGGATGCCCGCCGCGACCGCCTCGGACCGGTCGACGTGACGGCTGACCACGCACACCGCGGCGCCCTCCGCAGCGAGTCGCTCGCAGATGCCTCGGCCGATGCCGCTGGTGCCGCCAGTGATGAGCGCCACTCGACCCGCGAGCGCGTTCATGCCGGCCCCGCACGCATTGTGATCACTTGGCCCAGGGCCGTTCGTCGGCAGGCTCGTCCCAGCTCGCGATGGGCGGCTGGAGCGGATCGTCGATCCAGCAGAATCGGCCGTTGATGTCCCCGGCAGCATCGGAGGTCAGTCGTAGCACGAGGTCGACCGCCTTACCCGGCGGGTCGCCGCCGGTCTCGTCGACCCAGTCCACCCACGACTTGTACCCGTCCGCAATGGGTCCCAGGACATCCACCTTGTCCCGGATGTCCGCCCACATGTCGGTTCGCACGTCGCCAGGATGGATGACATTGGCGGTGACGCCACTGCCAGCGATCTCGGACGCGAGGTGCCGGGTGAACTGGTTGAGTGCGACCTTGGCGGTCCCGTAGGCGCTATTGAGGGGACCGGGCGGGTGGAGCGATGCGGCCGACGTGATGTTGACGATGCGACCCCAGCCGGCGTCGAGCATGCCCGCCAGGAACGCCCGCACCGTCAGGAATGGGGCGATGGCGTCGATCTGGACGGTCCGCACCCAGTCGGTCGCGTCGACTTCGGCGATGAGCGCGATAGGCCCGAATACGCCTGCCGCATTGACCAGGATCGTGGGCGCGCCGAAGCGCTCGAGAACCTCATCACTCAGCGCCGTGACCGCGGCGGGGTCCGCGACGTCGCAGGCGATGCCCGGTCACGGATCCGGGTCCGGACGCCGCCATGGACTCGGTGTCGCGCAGCTGGTCGGCGTTGCGGGCGACCGCGACGACAGATGCGCCGGCCGCGGCCAGGCCCAGGGCGACGCCGCGGCCCAGCCCTCGGCCACCACCAGTGACGACCGCGATGCGACCCGCCTGGTCAGCCATCGGTGGGCGCCTGCCACGTCGCAGGTTCCATGTGGAACACCTCGCGCAGCGGCGTCGAGTCGACGATGCCGTCGTCGCGGAAGGCCATGAGCGGGTTCATCAGCTCGCTCCATCGATCATGGATCGGGGTGTGCCACAGCCGGTCCCAGGAGCCCTCGTCATCCACCTCGGAGTACAGGAACAGGACCGGGTCGTTCTCGAAGATGGTCATGTTGCGGATGCCGGCAGCCTCGAGCTCCTTGACCAGCTCCGGCCAGATGTGGTCGTGCCAGTGCCGGTACTCGGGCGAGCCCGCCCGGCTTGCAGTCGCATCGTGAACGCCGTCCGGATCATGGGTCCACCTCCTGGTATGCCGAGACATCGACCATCGATGGCTCGAGCGGCTGTCCGGTATTGATGGCGTGTAGCACCGCGTGATCGGACGTCGTCGGCGCCGGGTAGCTCCAGGCACAGGCGGCCGCGGTAGAACACCAGGATGCGGTCGGCCAGGCCAACCAGCTCCGGCAGCTCCGTGGACCGGAACAGGACGATCCGGCCCTCGTCCGCGAGCGCCCGGATGAGCAGGTAGATCTCACGCTTGGCACCGACGTCCACGCCACGTGTGGGATCGTCGAGGAGCATCACGCGGGGTGCGACCTCCAGCCACTTGCCAATGACGACCTTCTGCTGGTTGCCGCCCGACAGGCTGCCCGCCTGGTCCGTGGGATCGCCGACCTTGATGCGCAGGTGGTCGATCTGGCGCCGCGCCGCGTCGAGCATCTCGCCGGGGCGGAGCCACGGCGAGCGGGAGGGGAGCGTGCCAACCGAAACGAGACCGATGTTGCGCACGATGCTCCGGTCGAGCATCAGGCCCTGGTGGCGTCGGTCGGCCGGAACGAGTGCCACGCCCCGTCGTGCCGCTGCGGTGGGCGATCCGGGCAACCCGGTGCCGTCGGGATAGCGGACCTCTCCCCCGGATGCGCCGACGGGTGCCGAACAGGACACCCAGCAGGGTGGCAACACCGGACCCCTCGAGCCCGGCAAGGCCGATGATCTCGCCCGGGTGGGCCGTGAACGTCGCATCGCGCAGCTCGTCCCCCACGGTCAGCCCGCGAACTTCGAGCGCGCCGTCTGTCATCGCGCCGGACGTCGACGAGTCCGCGCCCGTTGCTGCGGAGGTGCCCGCACGTCCGTGTCGGGGCGGGAAGAGGTCTCCTTGACGCCCACCCACCATCGCGGCGACCACGTCCGCGATGGTCAGCTCGGCGCGGTCCCGGGTCCAGACCAGGCGCCCATTGCGCATGACGGTGATGCGATCGGCGATCTGGAACACCTCCTCCAGCCGGTGCGAGACGTAGAGCATGGTCAGGCCGTCGGCGCGCAGGTCCCGCAGGACCGCGAACAGGCGCTCCGTCTCGTGCTCGTTGAGCGCGGAGTTGGGCTCATCGAGGATGAGCACCCGCGGGCCGCTCCAGGACCACGCGGCTGATCTCCACGAGCTGTCGCTCATCGAGAGTTCCAGGTCCCCGACGAGCGTGTCGGGGTCGGCCACCAGGCCGATCCGTCGCAGGACCGGCACGGCCGCGCTCGCGCATGGCGCGTGTGTCCACGAGACCGTGTCGCGTCGGCTGCCGATCTGGGAACAGGTTGGCGAGGATGGAGCGGTCGGGGAAGAGGCTCAGCTCCTGGTACACGATGCCGATGCCCGCGCGCCGCGCGTCCTGGGGCGACGCGAACGCGACCTGCTGCCCGTCGACCGCGATCGTGCCGGCGTCCGGCTCGCACCGCACCGGCCAGGATCTTCATGAGCGTGGACTTGCCGGCGCCGTTCTCGCCGACGACCGCGTGGATGGTGCCGGCTGACACGTCCAGGTCCATGTCCACGAGGGCCCGGATGCCCCCGTAGGACTTGGAGAGACCGGCAACGGCGACCGCGGCATCCGCGGCCGCCGCGCCGGGCAGGGTGGACGGCAGCCCCTGGTCGAACGACCCTGGCCTGCTGCCCACCACCATCGTGGGCTACTTGGACTCGTTCTCGATGGGCTCGAGGCTGTCTGCCCAGTTGGCGATGACGCCATCCACGAGCGGCTGGTAGTAGGCCGCGCCGCCGCGGGGTCGGCCGCGATGCGCCTCGAGCTGGTCGAAGGTCGCGGTGCCGGCAGATCGTGTGGCTCGGTGACGCCGTCCGTGGTCACGATCTCGGTGCCCGCGTCGACGAAGCCGCCCTTGCGTCAGGTCGACCGTTGGTCGTCGCCGGATGATGCGTGTCCACGAGCATCTTGACCGGCAGGTAGCCCTGCATGAACGGGGTCTGGCCGAGGCTGACGTCGGCGGTGCCGGCCTTCGAGTGCGGCCAGGTTCTCGGGCGTGAGGTCATAGCCGGCCGATCACGTAGTCCGTGTCGGGGTTGCCGTCCTGCAGCTGTCGCGAGGCTGGCGATGTCCAGCGCGCACAGGCCGATGAACGCCTTCGCGTCCGGATTGGCCGTGAACAGGGCCTCCCAGGCCGCGTAGGTTCGGACGTGTCGACACCGTGGTGTCGAAGTCTGCCTCGTTGACGACCAGGCCGGGTGCCTTGGCGAGCGCCTCGCGAACGCCTCGCGAGCGGTTCTCGAGGACCGGGATAGCCGGGGAAGCAGTTGCCGATGAACACCTTGCCGGTCGGCTGACGCGCCGCCGAGCATGCTCCACGACCGTCTCGCCGAGGATCCGGCCGCTCTCCGCGGAGCGCTCGCCCACGTAGGGAGCCTTGACGGCCGTGTCCGAGGAGGTTGAACTGGACGACCGGGACGCCCGCTATCGACGATCGCGTTGACCGGGCCGGCGAGCGTCGAGCCCGGCACCGACGTCGACGATGCCGTCGACGCCGGCGTTCACGAAGCCCTGGATGAGCGCGATCTGC
Source organism: uncultured Chloroflexia bacterium (assembly GCA_963760625.1). Lineage (GTDB taxonomy): Bacteria > Chloroflexota > Limnocylindria > Limnocylindrales > CSP1-4 > JAFMJV01. The sequence continues at coordinate 351,742 of CAVXDU010000009.1, read as the reverse complement.
TGTTCGGGATCGCCGCCGTCTGGGCCCGGCGACCTGGAGCGTCGACGCCAAGGTCGTTCGGCCGCGATCTTCGCGTCGTCGATGATCTGCTGGATGAACGGGTTGCCGAGGACGTGGGTGACGATCCCGAGGTCGATCGGCTCCGCGGGCGCGGCGAGCCGACGGACTCTGGGCCATGGTCGCTGGCCGCCGCCACCATGGCGGCCGAGAGCGTGGCGGCGCCGAGACAGCGCCAGGATCCGTCGTGCGATGCGACATGTGCTTCCTCCTCGATGTGATCGCCGGCAGCCACCGGCGCCAGCGTGTGGTTGACCTCGTCTGGATCGTCGTTGCGGTGTGCGTTCTCCTCCTTTGCTGCTGCGTGGCTCGCGTCCGTGTCAGCCGGCGTCGACGACGTCGCGCGCGCGTCGCACGCGTTGCCGTCGGACGAGCTGGTCGACGCCGACCGCGACGAGGATGGCCGCCCCGGTCACGAAGATCGACCACTTGGCGTCGATGCCCAGGAACAGGATGCCGCTCTGGATGGTCTGGATGATGACGGCGCCGAGCACGGCGCCGAGGATCGTGCCGCGGCCGCCCGAGAGCGGCGTGCCGCCGATGATGACCGCCGCGACCACCGGCAGCAGGTAGCCGTCGCCGCTGTTCGTGTCGACGGCCTCGCGGAAGCCCAGGAAGATCGACGCCCGCGAGGCCGGCGATGCCGCCCATCAGCACCAGCACCAGCGATGCGGGTGCGATCGACCGGGATGCCCGCGAGGCGTGCCGCATCCGGGTTGCTGCCCATCGCCTGGACCCGGTAGCCGAAGCGTGAGCGCTGCAGCACGACGTGCATGCACGACGGCCAGGACGACGAACGCGACCGCCGACGCTGGGGATGATGTCGAACACCTTCGTCTGCCAGATCTGGAAGAACGGCGCGTCCTTGTCGGGCGGGATGACCGCCTTGGACTCGTTGACGACGAGCGACAGGCCGCGGTAGACCGAGAGCGTGCCGAGCGTGATGATGATCACCGGGATGCGCATGCCCGACGGCGAGCACGCCGTTGATGAGGCCGAGCAGGCCGCCGAAGGCGATGCCGGCCAGCGGCCGCGATGAACGGGCTCGATGCCCGCGGATCATCAGCTTCCCGGCGACGACCGCCGAGAAGTTGAACATCCAGCCGATGGACAGGTCGATGTCGCGGATGACGACGACGAAGACCATGCCCACCGCGAGCATGCCCGTGAAGGCGCTGCTCGACAGCAGCTGGAGCAGCGACTTCGGCTGCAGGAAGATCGGGTTGGCGACACCGATGAACACGATCAGCGCGACCAGCGCGACGATGACGCCCGTCTCCTCGGGCAGGCGCGATCGCAGGGAGCGGGTCGGCCGGCCGCCGGCGGCCGCGGGCTCCCCGGGCGCGATGGCCGCCGAGTCCTCTGTGGTCAAGCGTCTCCCCTGGGCCGACTTGGTCACCGACTGGCGACAGTAGGGTCGTGAACAGTCTGGAAACGATACTGGCGCGTAACCGTCTGTCAAGCGGAAAAGGGACAACGCCGCCGGGCTTTCCCGGCTGCGCAGCCGACGGCGTGGAGCCGCCCCCCGTCCGCCCCGTGATCGAGGACCTGGAGATCCGAGGCGGACGCCGCGTCAGGGGATGAGGACACTCCGGAAGACGCGCCCCGCCACGAGGTCAGCGAGAGCTTCGTTGGCCTGGTTCAAGTGGTCGCACCACCCGCACCAGATGGCTGACGTCGAGCGTGCCGTCCAGGTAGAGGTCGATGCCGTCCGATATGTCCGCGGGCACGAAGCCCGCGCGATCCAAGCACGGACAGCTCTCGCCAGAAGATCTCGGCAGCACGAACGCTGAAGGGTTCCAGGGCAGCCCCGATGAGCACGACCCGGCCACCTGGGCCACCCATCGCGATGGCTTGCTCATCGGCGCGTGCGTCTCCGGCCATCTGGATGACGACGTCCGCCCCGTGGCCGCCCGTCAGTGATCGGACCGCGGCGACCGGATCGACATCGGCCGCCGCGATGACCTCATCCGCGCCGAGTCGCGCTGCCAGCCGCTGTTTCTCCACCGAACGGGTGACCGCGATCACCCGGGCCCCGAACGCCTTGCCCAGCTGGACGGCGCTCGACCCGAGACCGCCGACACCCAGTACTACCAGCGTCTCGCCAGGTTCCAGTCGGGCGATCCGCTTGAGGCCATGGATCGGCGTCGCCACGGCGTCGGTCAGCACCGCCAACACTTCGGGCGGAACTGGCGCGGGAGGCCGCACCAATGCCTGGACCGGCCGGACCACGAACTCCGCGAACGCACCATCGATGTCCACGCCCATGCGCAGCACGTCGGGGCTGATGTTCGGTCGACCCTGCTGCGGCCCACCGATCGCTCGCCGGGGTAGTCAGGTAGTAGATCGCGGCCTGATCGCCGACCGACCATCCCTCGACGCCGTCGCCGAGCGCGTCTACCCGCCCCGCAGCTTCATGTCCTGGCACGACGGGCATCGCGACGCGTTCCCCGAACCCGCCCGCCTGGAGGAAGTGGTCCGATCCGCATACGCCGCAGGCCTCGATCCGTAGTCGGACCTCGCCTGGTCCGGGCTCCGGGATGGGACGGGTTGCCTCCCGCAGTGCCTGGCCCACGCCCGGGAGCTCCATCACGTGCATCGACCTCACCACGTCACGAAGCCGCCCGCGACGTTGATGCACTGCCCGGTCAGGAATGACGAGCGTTTGGACAGCAGGAACAGGATGACCTCCGCAGCTTCCTCGGGCGTGCCGGCTCGTTGCATGGGCGTTGCGGCCAGCCGTTCCGCGTGGAGCTCGCCAGGCGTCATGTCATGTAACGGAGCGTTGAGCTCCAGGAAACGACGCTGCATGGGTGTGTCGATGATGCCGGGCAGGACACAGTTGACACGCATGCCCCGCGCTGCGTGGGCGGAGGCAAAGCTCCGCGTCAGCGACAGCACGCCCGCCTTGGCCGCCGCATAGACCGCCACCTCCGGGATGGCTCCGGTCTTGGCAGCCGTGGACGAGACGGTCACGATGGCGCCGTCATCAGGCAAACGATGGGCGAACGCCTGGAGCAGGAAGAACACGGAGTCCAGGTTCGACGCCAGCAGTCTGTCGTAGTCCGCCTGCGTCACCTGTCGGATGGGCTGACCTGTCGTCTCACCATGGGCGATGACCAGCCCATCGACAGCTCCCGCCGACTCCGACCAGGACGGCCCGATCTGCCGCGACGGTCACATCGCAGCGCGTGGCCTCGGCACGTGCGTCGCGGATCGCGCTGAGGCTCGCATCGGAACGGGCCACACCCACGACGGACGCCCCTCGCTCGACCAGGAGCCGAGTGGCGGCCAGGCCCATGCCCGAGCCTGCGCCGGTGACGACGACCCGTCGGCCGCTCGAACTCCCCGTCGAGCTGGCTCAATACATCAGGAAGCCGCCGGAGACGTTCAGCGTCGAGCCGGTGATGTATCGCGCATGGTCGGACGCGAGGAAGACCACGGGTCCCGCCAGCTCCTCCGGCTCCGCGACGTAGCCGAGCGGCGTCTGCTTCTTCATCGACTCGTAGACCTCCGGCGCCAGGCCTGTCATGAGCATCGGCGTGTGCACCTGGCCAGGCGAAACCGTGTTGACCGTGATGTGGTGTGGCCCGAAGGTCCGCGCCAAGCCGCGGGTCATGCTGGTGACGCCACCTTTGGTCGCGGCATATGCCACGGAACCACCAAAGCCACCGGTCCACCAGCCCTGGGAGCTGAAGGTGATGATGCGACCGCCCTGACCCTGCTCGATCATCGCGTTGCCCGCCGCCCGGCACAGGAAGAACGCGGCCTTGAGGTTGATGTCGTGCTGGAAATCCCAGTCGTCCTCGGTCACTTCGTCCAGGCTGCCTCGCCGTCGCAGGACGGCCGCCAGATTGGCAAGCACATACAGATTGCCGAGCTCCGCGCGGGCTTTGGCGATGAGTGCACCGTGACCCGCCAGGTCACCCAGGTTCGCGGCCACGGCGATGTGGCCGCTGCCCTCGAGCCCGGCCACCACCTCCTCGGTCCGGGCGAGGTCCAGATCGACCGCCATGACCTTGGCGCCCGTTGTCGAGAACGCCTGTGCCACGGCCTTGCCGATGCCGCCCGCTGCCCCCGTGACGATGACGCCCTTGCCCTCGAGGCCGGCGCCCACGCTCCACGTCATGTGTCGCTCCTCCTCCTGCCCGATTCCGCCGCTCAGACGCTTGCCAGGACCTTCTCACTCCGATACCGGTCGACGACCTCCTCGATGATCTCGATACCCAGGCCCGGCTTGGTGGGCGGGTAGACCCAGCCGTCGATGTGCTCGAAGGGCTCGGTCACGAGCTCATGCTGCATCGGGTTTCGCAGCGGCTTGAACTCGAACAGCTTGAACGCCGGCGAGCTGAAGCTCATGGCCAGGCTGGCCGCGGAGCAGATGGCGCTCGACCAGGCATGTGCATTCGCCTGGCGCCGGTAGTACTCGATCCGCTCGGCGGCGCGCTTGAAGCCGCTGATGCCCTCGGCTCGACCCGGGTCGATTCCCACCACATCGACCGTCCCAGTCGCCAGGATCCGCTCGAAGCCCTCGATATTCCATTCCTTCTCGCCGTACGCGATGAGGCTGGTGGTCTTGCTGCGCAGGTTGGCGTAGCCCTCCGGGTCCCAGGCGCCGAGCGGCTCCTCGATCCAGGTCAGGTCGAACTCCTCGAATGCCTGGACTCGTCGGACCGCGGTCGTGACATCCCACTTCACGTTCCAGCCGCAGTCGATCATCAGCCACGACTTGGGTCCCAGGCCCTCGCGCATCCGGCGCATGTACTCGACGTCCCGATCGTGCTCATACCCCAGGCGCGCGTCGCCGCGCTTGCCGAAGCCGACCTTGACCCCGTGGAGGCCGGGGGCCACCCACTCCTGCGCCTCTTCGACCATCGCGCCGATGTCCTCGTAGTGGGCATGACAGGACGCGATGACAGGCAGCTTCTCGTGCACCGCGCCGCCAATGAGGTTGAGCACGCTGGTGTCGAGGAGCTTGCCCTTGATGTCCCAGAGCGCCATGTCGATGGCCGCGACCGCGTAGCTGGCGATGCCGCCGCCGTAGCCGTACCACCACGCCTTGTCGCGCAGCGAGTGCCAGATGGCGCCGTTCTGGAGTGGGTCCTTGCCCACGACCCGCTCAGCCATGCCCTCGATGATGGCCTTGACCGCGAAGTTCGCCTCTGGGAACTGGGTGATGGATTCCCCCCAGCCCACCACCCCGTCGTCCGTCGTGACCTTGACCAGGCACAGGTGCCGGAGCGCGTTGAAGTCGTTCGGCTCCGGGTAGCTGACCGGGATCGGCTCGACGGTCGCGATCTTGCTCATGCGATTCGGACTCCTCACCGGGGTTGGCAGCCCGCCGGACTGCACACGTTTCCAGTCAGTCTACCGCGACGGTCGATCGCAAGGACGCCGGGCTCGGGACGACCTCCTGCGGCAGGCGAGCTGAACGAGGACCCCTTGGTCGAGTGATACTGGCTCACTGCGCACCACCGCCGATGGCGTCGCAGATCCAACCAGCCAAGGACCGCGGGGTCAGGGGGTGCCAGGTGAAGTTCCGTTCCCAGGGGGTGATCGCCGCGGTCACGGCGCTGTTCATCATCGGTCTGCCGGTCCTGGGGCAGGATGCCAGCACCGTGTCATTTGACGGCGTTGGGTTCACCTTCGACCGGTCGCTGGGTACCAGCGTCAACATCACCCGGGTCCCCGGCCAGGCCCCGGACCTGGAGACGATCGAGACGCCCGACGCGCGCCATCTCGCGTTCACGCTGTATGGGCGACGGGCCGAGTTCGACAAGGTCCCGCGCGTCGGAGATGCGAATGGCGTCGTGCGGGTATATCAGGCTGCCGACCTGGCACGTTACGACCTTGCCTCGGAGCGACTCGAGCAGCTCCGGGTCCTGCTGAAGGATCGTCCGGACCTGGGCTCCTTCATGGCCGTCAATGCCGATGGGTTTGGTGACGAACTGCCGTTCCTGCCGGTGCCCGGCGCGGGCCAGATCCTACGTGCTCGGGCGGAGTACATCGACACGCCCGAGCTGTCCGGCATCGCCTATGTCCTGGCCTTTGGCCAGGATCTGTATCCCGTCACCGACGACGACTTCTGGTACACCTTCCAGGGGTTCAGCACCGACGGCACCCGGTTCGTGTCGGTGATGTCGGTGATAGACGCGACCATGTTTCCGGACAAGATCAGCACCGCCGAGGCGAACCGCATCCTCAAGCGATGGGTGAGATACGTGACCGACAGCACCGCGACGTTGAACGCGGCGGCCCCGGATGCCTTCACCCCGTCCTTGACCTCGCTGGATGCGCTGGTGCGTTCGATCACGTTCGGCGCATCAGCAGCGGGAACGCCACTCGCGCCACCATCATCGGCTCCTTTGCCCTCGAGCTGAGCGACCGCCGGGATGCCGTTGTCGAGTATCATCCGGCAACGTTTCCACCCGGATCTGGACCGGACCGAAGCGAAGCGCTGCGGCTGATGACGGCCGCGGACTGAGGAGGACAGCATGGCCAGGCTCCGTCTGGGCGTCATCGGTGCCGGTTCCTGGACCGTCAGCTCACACCTGCCGAACCTTGTCCGGCGACGGGACGCGGGGGAGGTGGAGTTCACCATCGTCAACCGTCGCAACCCCGCGCTGCTTGGTCGTATCAAGGACGACTTCGGCTTCCGACAGGCAACGGCGGATTGGCACGAGGTCATCGAGGCCAAGCCCGACATCGTGGTCGTGGGCAGTCCCCCCGGCCATCACTTCGCACAGGCAAAGGCTGCCCTGGAGGCGGGAGCGCACGTGATGTGCGAGAAGCCCTTCACCATCGAGCCGGCTGATGCGTGGGAGCTCGACCAGACAGTCAAGCGCACCGGCAAGCAGTTGTTCGTGTCGTACGGTTGGAACTACCGTCCGATGGTCATCCAGGCCCACAGGCTGATGCATGACGACGGCATCGGCGACATCGAGCAGGTCTCGTTGCACATGGACTCCGTTACGCGCGAGCTGCTGTCCGAAACGGGTGACTATCCTGGCGCCGACCCTGCGACCGTGCCCCAGGCGGACACATGGTCCCGCCCGGAGACCAGTGGTGGCGGCTATGGGCAGGCCCAGCTGACGCATCTCCTGGGTGTCGCCCTGTGGCTGACCGAGCTGCGGGGTCAGGACGTGTTCGCACTCATGACGGCTCCCATGGATGCACAGGTGGAGCTCCACGACGCCGTCGCGATGCGCTTCACGAATGGCGCCATCGGCACCATGAGTGGCGCCTCGTCGCACCTGGGCGCAGCCGACAATCGCCACGCGGTGGAGGTTCGCGCAGTGGGTAGCAGGGGCCAATTCCAGCTCGACCTGCGGGACAATATCCTGTGGCGGTATCGCCCTGGCGACGACCTGCGCGTGCCACTGGAGCAGGATGCTGGTCTGTATGACTGTCGGGGACCCATCGATGCGGTGGTCGATGCCGGACTTGGTCGTTCTCCCGCCAACAACTCGCCGGCCGAACTGGGCGCCAGGACCGTCGAGATCCTGCACGCGGCGTACCGGTCAGCCGCAAGCGGCGTGTTGGAGCGAGTGGCGACGCTGGATCGTCGGCCCGCCTAGGCGAGGCCCGCGCGGGCGCTCCGTCCAGCGTTGACCCTCGTTCGGGCGCTGTGCCATAGTCGCGGGCCGGGGGAAGTCGACGCAGCGAATCGCGCCACCTCCTTGAAGCCGTGGACGTGGAGAGGGAGTTGGAGATCGCCGCAGACGCGACCCCGCTCCTTCGCGCGCGGGACCTGAGTAAACGCTACGCCGGACTGTTGGCCCTCTCGGAGTACTCACTCGACCTGCCGGAGGGCCGCATCCACGGTGTGATCGGACCCAACGGTGCGGGCAAGACCACCCTGTTCAACCTCCTGTCGGGTATGGTCCGGCCGACCACGGGCATCGATCTCCCTCGCGGGCCGTGAGATCACCGACTTGTCGCCGGCACAGGTGGCCCAGGCGGGCATCTCGCGGACCTTCCAGAACATACGATTGTTCGGCGATCTGTCGGTCATCGACAACGTCCGGGTTGCCAGCCAGCGGCACGAGCCCGGACCCTTCTGGGCGGCCATGTTCTCGACACCCGGATTCCATCGGCGGGAGCGTGCCACGACCGCACGCGCTGAGCGACTCCTGGAGCTAGTCGGGCTGGGCCATCGGGCGCGCCGGATTCTCCCGCAGCCTGCCCTATGGCGACCAGCGACGCCTGGAGATCGCGCGCGCTGTGGCCACTGAGCCGAGGGTCCTCATGCTCGATGAGCCGAACGCCGGGATGAACCCCACCGAGACGGCCGACCTGCTGTCGCTCGTCCGTCGGCTCCGGGACGAGCTGCGGATCACTATCGTGATCGTGGCCCACGACATCCCGCTTGTCATGGGTCTGTGTGACACCATCCAGGTGCTGAACTACGGCGTGCTGCTGGCCGAGGGTGCTCCGGCTGTCGTGCGCAATGATCCCTCCGTCATCAGCGCGTACCTGGGTACCGCACGGCATGGCTGAAGCGATGCTCGCGATCGAGTCGGTGAGCGTCTACTACGGCAGCATCCGTGCCCTCGATGGCGTCACGCTGCACGTCGACCAGGGACAGACGGTTGCGCTCATCGGATCGAATGGGGCGGGCAAGTCGACGCTGCTCAAGACAGTCTCTGGGCTCATGCGGGCCCGATCCGGCAGCATCCGCTACGAAGGGTCGGATATCACGCGTGCGGCCACCGATCGGATCGTCGCGCTGGGCATCTCGCAGTGCCCGGAGGGACGTCACGTGTTCGGACGGATGTCGGTCAGGGAGAACCTGGTCCTCGGCGGCATCGGGCGGCCCAAGGTGGAAGCCGATCGCGACATCGACCGGATGACCGAGTTGTTCCCGATACTCAAGGAACGCATGGCCCAGCATGCCGGGACGCTTTCCGGCGGCGAACAGCAGATGCTGGCAATCGCGCGAGCACTCATGAGCGCCCCTCGACTGCTTATCCTCGATGAGCCGTCCCTTGGACTGGCGCCGCTGATAGTGGAACAAGTGTTCCGCATCATCGACGACCTGAAGACGAAGGGCCTGACGATGCTGCTGGTGGAGCAGAACGTCCACCACGCGCTCGACTCGGCCGACCGGGTCTACGTCATGGAGACCGGCCGGATCACCATAGAGGGTTCCTCCGCGACCCTGCGCCATGACCCGCGCATCGAACAGTCGTACCTGGGTCGCTGACGATGGGCGACTACTTCCTGCAGCAAGTCACCAACGCACTCAGCGCGGGCAGCCTGTACGCGATGATGGCCGTTGGCCTTGCCCTGATCTTCAGCATCCTGCGGCTCATCAACTTCGCACACGGCGACGTGATGATGATCGCGGTGTACCTGTTCCTGTTCGCGGGCTTTGCGGGGATTCCCATGGTGCCCGCGCTGGTCGTCATGCTTGGCGGCACGATCCTGATCGGCCTGGCGATGGAGAGGATCGCCTACCGGCCATTGCGCGGTGGGCCTGAGGTCGCTCTGCTGCTGTCATCCTTCGCCGTCGGCCAGATCCTCCAGAATTCCGCGCTCCTTGCCAGCAGGCTGGCTGACAAGCCGGTCCAGATGTCATTCCCGGCACCCGAGATACTGTCGGGTGCCATCTCGCTCGGGCCGCTGCTGGTGCCTCGGCTCAACGTGGCCAGCTTCCTGATCGGCACGACGCTTCTGTTGCTGCTCACCGTATTCGTGACGCGCACCCGGCTGGGGCTATCGATGCAGGCCGTGGCGGAGGATCTGCCGGCGGCGCGGCTCGTGGGCATCAATGTCAACCGGGTGGTGATGGTCGCATTCGTCATCGCTTCGGGGCTTGCGGCGATCGCCGGGTTCCTGTACGCGTCACAGGCCGGACAGGTGAACCCCTATCTTGGATTTACCCCCGTCCTCAAGGCCTTCATCGCGGCAGTGATCGGCGGCTTCGGGAGCCTGTCGGGTGCGGTGCTTGGGGCGTACGTGCTGGCATTCCTCGAGGTCGTCCCGACGACGTTCGCGGGCATCGCCGACATCCTGCCCGCGGGTGCTGTATCTCCGGATGTGCATGACCTGCTGGAGCAGGTCCTGCCCAGCTCCCTGGGCAGCTACCGGGACGCATTCGTGTTCGTGTTCCTCATCCTGATGCTGCTGTTCCGACCGAACGGCATCCTGCGCGGCCGCGCACGGGAAGAGACGCCGTGACACTCGACCGGCGGCTTGTCGCGGGCATCCTGATGATCGCGACCCTGGTGGTCACGCTCGCACTGCTCGCGAACTCAGGGTCGTCCTTCTGGGAGGGTGAGGCGATCCTGCTCGGGATCTTCGTCATCCTGACCGTGAGCCTCAACCTCATCAGCGGGTTCACGGGCCTGTTCTCGCTCGGACATATCGGCTTCATGGCGCTCGGGGTGTACATCTCGGCCATCCTGACCCTCAGCCTGGAGAAGAAGGCGGCCTTGCTGCCCGACCTGCCCGGTTGGCTGGCTGGCCTCAGCCTCGATCAGGCGTTCGGTCCAGTCCCGGTCGGCTGGGTGGCGGCGACCATCATCGCCGGCCTGCTGGTGTCGCTCGTGGCGCTCGCTGTGGGCGCAGTGATCATGCGTCTATCTGGGAACTTCGTGGCGGTCGCTACGCTTGGCTTCCTGGTCATCGTGCGCGTCATCCTCATCAACGCCGACGGCCTGACTCGCGGGTCGCGTACGTTCTCGGGAGTGAGGCCGTACACCGACCTGTGGTGGACCTGGGGCTGGGCGGTGCTCGCCATCTACGTCGTATGGCGGATCAAGCGGTCACCCTGGGGCAGACAGATGTTCGCGCAACGGGCAGACAGATGGGCCGCCCAATCGGTAGGCATCCCGATCTTGCGGCCGCGTCTCCTGGCGTTCGTCATCAGCGCCTTCTTCGGTGCCGTGGCGGGATCGCTGTATGCGCACCACATCCCGGCGTTCTCACCGGGGGCGTTCTACTTCGACCTCACCTTCGAGGTCATCACGATGCTCGTCGTGGGTGGCTTGGGATCGGTCACCGGCTCCGTACTGGGCGCCGTCATCATCGTGGCCATCACCGAGGGCCTGCGACGGATCGAGGACGCCACGCGACTGTACGGCCTGAGTGGCATCACGCTCGGCTTGTTCCTGCTCGCGGTCATCATCTTCCGGCCCGACGGCATCATGGGTCAGCGGGAACTGTCCCTCGATGGTCTCGCCCGCTTCAGACGGGGTCGCGGGTCTTCACCCGATCAACCCGGTTAGCTCGTGGCGCGACACGAGATCGCCAGCCGCCACCCATGTGAGCGCGGACGCGCCCGATCACGGCAACTTCTGGAACACCTCGGTGAGTGCCGGCTCCTCGGCCGCGACGATCCAGAGCACCTCGCCCTTGGGATACACGTAGGCGCGCCCGACATCGAAAAAGTCCGGGTCGGCTGATGGGTCCGGCGAGCCAGACTCGAGGGGGCCGTCAGAGTAGATGATCACGTTCTTGCCTGCCACGGTGGACGGAGTTTGCTGGGGGTCCAGCACGTCGGTCAGGAACAGGGGCATCAGCTGGTCGGCCATCGCCGCCATGTCCGCGCCCTTGACTCGCACCCCCGTGATGCTCACGAACAATTCCTCGGTGGCGAACGTGGCGTCCGCCATGCTGACGTCGTCCACGGTCTTGCCCTGGGTACCGACGGCGGCACGCAGGGCGTCGATAGCCTCGGTGTTGGTGGGATCCTCCTGGGCAAGGATGTCGGCAGAGGAGTAGGTCTGGGTGTCCACCTCGATCCCCCCGATCTCGGTGGGTATGAGGGCGGCCAGCTCCGCATCACCGAAGTACGAAGGCTCCGGCACCTCGGTCGGCTCGACGGGCATCGGGATCGCCGCGAGGCGAGGGAGGCCGGTGTGTGCCAGGTCGGTCAGAGCGGTCTGGACATCCACCCCGTCGGGTGCCGTGCCGAACAGCTGGAGCACGAACAACTGGTCGTTGGCCCCTTCATCCACGAACAGGATGGTTTCGTCTGCCGAGTAGTACGCCGCATGACCGTCGACGTCGAGATCCTTGCCTTCGGGATAGATGGACCTGGGATACTCATCATCCAGGGGCCCGTCCTCACGGCGCGCGTTGAGGCTGATATCCGCGAACCCGGGGTCGGCGTTGGGCGCGTCCGGGTCCGCATCGTAGGAACAGTCCGTCTCACTGCTCGTTCCCTGCTGGAGGGGCACTGCGAGTGCGGCGGCCACCTCGTCGAGTGTCAGCACCGCGCAGAAGGGGCTGGGCGGCGGCGCTGGTCCCTCGGTGTCGTCCTGGGCGTGTCCCACGGACGAGACGGCCAGCATCAGCGTGACCACGACTGGCGCCGCGACTGCCAGGACGCGTCTGTGAGGAGCTCGCACGGATATGTACCTCGAGTCCGGGGCGGGTGGTCGTGACATACGGACTGACCACGGCACGATTACGGTCCGCAGCCCGGCAATCATAGGCGGCTGGTGACGAATGGGCGTCTCGATGGACGACCCGCACCGGATGACCGATGCGGGTCGTACGTGTGGGCGAGCCATCACCGATCCCAGGAGGATCGGTGATGGGTCAGGGAGCCGGAACGGAAGTCGGTACCACGTTCGCCTCGCCCAGGGTGAACTTGCCGTCCTCGACGGCGATGATGGTCACACCCTTCTGGGGCACGTGTGCCTCTGGTGTGAAGCTGATGGCACCGGTGATGCCTTCGAATCCGGAGGTCGTCTCGATGGCCGATTTGAGCGCAGCGCCGTCCATCCCACCAGCCCTCTTGATGGCATCAGCCAGCAGGTACGCGGTGTCGTAGCCGAGTGCCGCGAATGCGTTCTCGGGCGCGTGCCCATACGCCGCGGTATACGCCTCGATGAACTTCTTGATGCCATCGGTGCCAGCGACCGGGTCCATGAGAGCGTGCGTGGTGAAGAACACGTTGTCGGCTGCCGGACCGGCTCCTTCCACCAGTAGCGAAGTGTCGTAGCCGTCACCGCCGACGATGGGACCGATCAGCCCCGCATCCCGGAACTGCTTGACGACCGGGCCCACGTTGTAGGGCATGGCTGCGATGTAGTAGAAGTCCGGCTGCTCGGGAAGCGCCTTGACCTTCGCGATCTGGGCCGAGAAGTCGGTTGCCTTGTCGTCGTAGACGTCCTCGAGGACGATCTTGCCACCCGCCGTCGTGAACGCGGACTTGAAATACTGACCCAGCAGGGTCGTGTACTCGATGCCGTTATCCGAGAGCAGGTATGCCGTGTCGCCGAACTTCTTCTTCGCGTACTCGGCTCCGGCTGCGGCCTGGACGTTGTCGCCGAAGGCGGCCAGGAACACGTGGTCGCCCCACGTCCCAGGGATCTTGGGCGAGGTGGCGCCGACCGTGATGTATGGGATCCCGGCATCCTGGAAGGTCTGTGCCGACGCGTTCACGGAGTCCGTGTCCGTGTAGCCGATGAATGCCTGGACCTTGTCCTCCTCCACGAACTGCTTTGCCGTTTGAGCGGTGACCGTCATGTCGTACTGGCTGTTCCGGACGATCATCTCGAGGGGTCGGCCAAGGACACCACCGGCCGCGTTGATCTCGTCGATCGCGAGTTGTGCGCCCTGCTCGGCGGGGACGTCGAGACTCGATTCGTCACCCGTCATCGCGAAGCCGCCGGCGATGCGCCACGGCTCGCCTCCTGCTGGGCTTTGCGCGAGCGCTGCGCCTGATGACAAGGTCCCCAGGGCCACGACCCCGGCGACCGTCAGTGTTCCGATCCGTCGCTGCATGCCTTCTCCCTACCTGGCGTTGCGAAACTGGCTGCCTATCCTACGGCGCCATGGGGTCCCTGTGAACCACCATCGAATGCGGCACCGTCCTGGGTCCCGTACACCCGCCGTGCATTGCCAGCCGCGATGAGTTGGATGACCCGCTCGGCGTCCTCGGCCGACCATTCTCCTGCGGTGACCCAGCCACCGATGACTCGCGACAGGCCCCTGCGGAACAGCAGACTCCCCACAAGATGCAGTTCCGGCAGGCCCCACGCATCCGACGAGAACAACACCTTTCGGAATGGGGACAGCTCCAGCGACTCGGCGATGATCCGTGTCGCTGGCCGCGCCGGTGTGGTTGACGGCAAGGCCCACGTCCAGGTAGACGTGAGCGAACATCTGGGCCAGGTACCCGGCATTGCGCTGGAACGGATATGTGTGCAGCAGCATCACCGGGCAGACAGCCTCTGTGGCCCGAAGGAAGTCGGTCATCAACGCCGGATCGGCTCGAAACAGGTCAAGGTCGGTATCCCCGAACCCAACATGCACCTGCAATGGCCGACCCGTCCGCGCGCCCTCCCACAGGCCGAATCTGAGAAGCACCGGATCGGTCAGGCGGACGGTTCCAGTCCTCTCGATATCTCGCAGCCACGCTCCGGCTGCGACCGCGACCTCGGCGTCCGAGGGTGGCGCCGGGTCGAAGGCCAGTCCATGGCGATACGCGATCACCGACTTGCAGCCGACCGACGCTGCCAGACCCTGCGCCAGAGCTTCGCGGTACGCGGTCGCATACGTCGCCGCGCCCACCCCAGACCGTGCCACATCCTCGGCGACCGATTCGAGACGCACGATCGGCCGCGTTGGCGCCCGGGCGAGTGCGCCGAGGGTGTCCAGGTCCACCAGCTGTCCTGCCCTGAACCCTGTATCGACCAGCAGTTCGTCCAAGCCTGCTGCCGGCAGGAGGATCGCCCCCGCGTCCTCGTTGGTGAGGGACAAACGATGGTTCAGATACGTCTCACGAGACGCGTGCGGCGCCAGCCCCAGGAGTGGAGCGCACCAGCGTCGGACAGCGAAACCCAGCTGAGAGTCCCAGCCTGCGGCGCGCGCAGCTGCCGGCCGGTCCGACTCCGTGAGCAGTCCTGCGAACGCCGCGGCCTCCAAGCGCCCAGGGACGATCGAGTGCACGTGGTGATCGACCAGCCCGACCCGCTCGAGCGTGTCGTTGATCCCGGCATGCGGGCCGTCGCAGATCGACCCGCGCGCAACCGGATCGGAACGGGTGTCGGCTATGGGACGAGAGCCAGGACCCGCGCCGGGCTGCCCGACCCATCCACGAGGTTCAGCACCCCGACGAAGACCCAGGCACCGACCGCGGGCAGTGCCGAGAGGTTCTGCAGTCCCTCGACATGCCACAGGCCCCGCGGATGACTGACCGTGCGATGGACCACCAGATCGGCCGAGTTCCCGGGATCGATGCTCATGGTGTCGATGCCCAGGCCCACGACGCCACGATCGTCGACCAGGAGCCGGGTGGCCTCCGGGCCGAATCCGGGGAATCGCAGGGTTCCCGGCCCCCGCGCCGTACCGATCTGGGTCGGTGTTGAATGCCTCCCAGCCCGTTCGCAGGAAGACTACCGAGCCGGTCGGGATGCGGCCATTGGCAGTCTCGAACGCGGAGACCTGGTCGAGGGTCAGCACGGAGTCCGGGTCGGACGCTCCCGCGGAGCTGATGTCGATGACCACAACGGGCCGGATGAGTGTGCCGGGGTCGACCTCATGCAGCTTGGCTCCGCCGTTCACCATGTGGGCCGGGGCATCGAAATGGGTCCCGCTGTGTTCCAGGAAGGTCACCCGGCGGTTATAGAAGCCGTCGGGCTCGATGTTGCCGACGGTCTCGAACACCGGACCGGGGGCCCCTGGCCACATCACGATCTCCGGGTGCAGGGGCTGGGTCAGGTCCACCACACGCAGGTTGCCGATATCCATGTGATCCCTCCCTTTGTCTAGAACACGCGCAGATGTGCCGATCGCGCCTCGCCCGGCGACAGCTGCTCCAGGGCATCCGACTCCGAGGTTCGTACCGCGATGATGCACCGCCCGAGTAGGTCGCCGAGAGCTGGGAACAGTACCGGATCCGCCTGCAGCCGCTCCAGGGCCTCGCGCTGGGACGTGGGCAGAGGTCGGACGCCGTGTCGTGCCTGGTCCTCAGGATCCAGGGTCGCGGGATCGTGCAGCACGGGCTCCGGAGGTTCGAGTCGCCTCCGCACCCCGTCGAGCCCAGCCACGATGAGCCCACCCAGTGCGAGATATGGGTTGCAGCTCGGGTCGCACGCCTTGAGCTCCACGTTGGTGGACTCCGCTTCGCGACCCCGAAAGACCGAGGCGACCCGAACGGACGCCTCTCGATTGTCCGGTCCCCACGACACGGTGGAGCTCGCCCAAGCATGCGGCCTCAGGCGCTCGTAGGAATTGAAGCTGGGACAGGTGAGCGCCACAAGGGCAGGCAAGTGTTGCAGCACTCCAGCCACGAACCATCGGCCCACGTCGGATAGCAGCCGCTCGCCTGCATCTGCCGAGTACATGAGGTTGCGTGACCCGTCGGGCGACCAGAGGCTGAAGTGGATGTGGGCACCCGATCCCACCCCGTCGGCAAACGGCTTGGCCGCGAACGACGCAATGAGGCCGTGCTGGACCTCGGTCACGCCCCGGACGGTGTCCCGGAACTTGACCTGCTGGTCGGCAGCCCCCAGTGCATCCCGGTAACGGACCGCGATCTCCTGCTGCCCCGGGCCGTACTCGTTGATCGCCTGCTCGACCTCGATGCCCTGTGCGATGAGTGCATCGACGATATCGCCCATCACCTTTGCGGCGCGATCCATGCCCGCCGACGAGTAGCAGGGTCCGTCCTGCCAGGGCACCACCTGGCCGTCGATTCGCTCCGCCAGGTAGAACTCGTTCTCGAATGAGGCCATGACCCGTAGGCCCTCGACCTCAGCCTCTGCGATGACTCGCTTGAGGAAGCTACGTGTGCAACTGCCCCAGTCCAGTCCGTCGTGGCCCAGCTGATCGCTGAGCATGCTCGCGGTTCGGGGCACCCATGGGAGGAGGCTGTAGGTCGCCGGGTCAGGCGTGATCCGCATCTCCCCCACGGGCTCCATGCCCTCCACGAGGGGTGCCAGCTGGTCGAGCACATTCAGGGTGTTCTGGGCCCGGGTCATGCCGATGCCCTCGCGCATCCGGCTAGCGAGGCGTGCCACATGCACGTTCTTGCCCCGGATCACGCCGGCCGGATCGCAATACAGGAACCGGACAAGCCGGATGTCGTCTTCTACGGCACGGGCGACGACGTCCTCGACGGTGACGATCGCGGAGGTGGTCCCTGACCGCTCACGATCTGCACTCACGGGAGCTTCTGGAAGACCTCGGTCAGGTTGGGTTCCTCGGCTGAGACTACCCACAGGATGTCGTTCCTGGGGTAGAAGTACGTGGTCCTACCTTCTCCGCTGGTGCGCGTCACGTCCTTGTCTGCGATGCGAACAGCCGTCTCGTCCGCTATGACCTGGCTCTCCAGCAGGATGGGCATGAGCTCGGCCCGCAGCGACGCCATGTCGCTACCCTTGACCTGGAACGCCGTGACGTTCACGGACGTCTCGGGGGTCGAGCTCGCGACGAACCCGACGCCGACCCGCACATCAGCCATGGTCTTGCCGATCGTGTCCAGGACGGGCTGGAGCGCCGGAGGGATCGTGCCCATCGCAGCCAGGTCGTTTGGGGACATGGACTGTATCTCCACATCGGCACCGCCGATCTGGGTGGGGATGAGGGCCTCGATCTCGGCGTCACCTTCCAATGTCGGTCTCGGCGTGACCAGGGCAACAGGTGCGACTGGAGCGTTGGACAGGCGCGGCAGCGCCAGACCTGCGAGGCCGAGGAGCGCAGCCCGCATGTCCAGTCCCTCCGGCGCCGCTCCCACCACCTGAAGGGTGTAGATGCCGCTATCGGGCGCCTCGATGAACATCAGGGGCGTGAACGAGTCGGGGAGGTAGATCCTGGCTGGCCGGCGACCTCGATCGCCTCGCCTTCACCGAACGCGGCCTTGAAATCTGCAAGGGTTCCGGTATCGCGACGGGATGACAGGCTGAGGAGGCCGCCCGCGCTGAAGTCGGCCTGGTAGTCACAGCCGCTGTCGTCACTGGTCGTAACGGTAAGCACCTCGCCCAAAGCCGTGCTGACTTCGTCCGCGGTGAGCAAGGCGCACATCGGGGATGGGACCGAGGGTGCGCTCGGATCCTGGGCGGCTGCGGGCGCGATGCTCACGAGCAGGAGCGTCGCTCCCAGGAGCATCGAGGTCAGTCGTCGGTGGGAGCGCATTCGGGGCACCTCTGGGCGGTCAGGTCGTCGGTCGGAGACGGCCTCATCATAGGCCGCGCCATGCACCCAGCCATCGCCGGGCCGGTACCGGATCTCCCTGCACGAGCGCCATTCGTGC
The DNA here is from genome assembly GCA_963760625.1 of uncultured Chloroflexia bacterium. GTDB lineage: Bacteria > Chloroflexota > Limnocylindria > Limnocylindrales > CSP1-4 > JAFMJV01. The sequence continues at coordinate 333,474 of CAVXDU010000009.1, read as the reverse complement.
TCCGTGCGCGTCTGTTGACCCCACTCAGCTCCGGCGGGACTCGCTACGAGCCGGACGGTGTCGTGGTCGTGAACGCCGACGGCAAGATCGCCGATGCCGGCGCCTGGACTGGTGCCGGGGCAGCGTCGGGCCCTGTGACCGATCTGCGCCCGTTGGTCCTGCTGCCTGGCATGGTCGACCTTCACGTTCATCTGCCGCAGGTCCCAGCGGCAGGGGTGGGCGCCGGCCTGGACCTGCTGTCGTGGTTGGAGAGCCACATCTTCAGCCGGGAGCGTGCATTCCGGGCGTCGGTCGCGGAGTCGCTGATGCCCCATGTCTATCGCGCGATGGCAGCGGCGGGCACGACCACGATCCTCGCCTACGGGGCGATCTGGAAGGACAGCCTGGATGCGGCCTTCAGGGCAGCCGAGGTCCACGGTATCCGGGCCACCCTGGGGGCGGTGATGATGGACCGCCTCAGCTACGACACCGATACGCCGGTCGGCGATCGGCTCGATCGCAGCCTGCGAGAATCGGATGAACTCTGCCAACGTTGGGAAGGTGCGGCCGAGGGGCGCCTGGGCTATGCGTTCACCCCCCGCTTCGCGGTCAGCTGCTCTGCGGAGCTGTTGCGGGAGTCGGCAGCCCTTGCGCGCACGTACGGTGCGGTGTGGCAGACGCACCTGTCGGAGGACGCGCGCGAGATCGCGACCGTCGCGGGCCTGTTCCCCGAGGCGACCGACTACCTCGACGTGTACGACCGAGCCGGGGGGCTGGGCCCGCGGACTGTGTTCGCACATGCCATCCATCTCTCGGACCGGGAGCTCGGTCGCCTGGTCGAGAGCGGATCGCGGATCGCTCATTGTCCGGTATCGAACCTGTTCATCTCCAGCGGCATCATGCCCCTCGCGAAGTACCTGGAAGCGGGCGCGACGGTGGGGTTTGGCTCGGATGTGGCGGGGTCACCTGAGCTGTCGATCCTTACCCAGATGCGCACCGCCTTCTATGCCCAGAACGCCCACCGCGTGGTGACCGGCGATCCGCGTCCGATCGTCGATCCATTGGGACTGCTGCGCCTGGCCACGATCGATGGCGCGCGTGCGCTGGGCCTGGAGGACGTGACCGGCTCGCTCGAGGTGGGCAAGGACGCCGACCTCATCGCGGTGGATCCCCGGATGACCTTGCCACCTGGTGGCGAGGACACCGACGAACCGGACTCGCTGATGAGCCTGCTGATCTTCCGGGAGCGTCCGGGAATGGTGCGCGGCGCCTGGGTACGCGGCCGCCGTCTCGATGGTCCGCCTCATGCCTGAGACATTCGACCTGCTCATCGAGGGTGGCATGGTCGTGGACGGGACCGGCGCGGCCGGGTTCCGAGCCGCGGTCGGGGTTCGCGGCGACACACTCGCGATCCTGCGGGGTGACGTATCGGCTATCGAGGCGGCCCGGCGCGTGGATGCCTCGGGGCACGTCGTGGCACCAGGCTTCATCGACCTCCACTCTCATTCCGGGCTGATGATCCTGGCCGACCCACGCCATGAGCCCAAGGTGCGTCAAGGTGTGACCACCGAAGTCATCGGTGTCGATGGCAACAGCTATGCCCCGTTCCGGACACGTGCGGATCTGCTCGCGTTCGCACGCCTGAATGCGGGTCTTGATGGGCTGCCCGATATCGCCTTCGACTGGGGCTCCGCCGACAGCTATCTCCGCCGGTTCGATCGACAGGTCAGCGTCAACATGGCGTTCCTGGTGGGTAACTCAGCATTGCGCATCGACGCCCTCGGCTGGGATGACATGCCCGCGGGGGACGAGGCGCTCGACCGCATGCGCGGGCTGCTGCGTGAGTCGATGGAGGAAGGGGCGTTCGGTCTCTCGTCCGGTCTCGACTACCCGCCCGGGGCGTTCGCGACCACGCCCGAGTTAGCGGCTCTGACCGACGAGGCGGCGCGCCTGGGCGGCATCTACCACACCCACGTTCGCTACTCCCTGGGCGACCGCTTCCTGGACCCATTCCGCGAGGCGATAGAGATCGGACGCACAGGCAACGGTCCAGTGCATATCACGCATTTCTACCTGCGTGCAGAAGCGCCCGGCACGAATGATGAGATGATCCAGCTGGTCGAGCAGGCGCGCACCGAGGGCGTGGATGTCACCTGGGACACCTATCCCTACGAATGGGCCAGCACGCGGTTGCTCATCATGCTGCCGCCGTGGGTCCAGGCGGGCGGTCCCGAACCATTGCTCGAGCGGTTGGCGGACCCGGCGATCCGGCACCGACTGCGCGACGAACTTGCGGCTCGTGGCAATGCGGTTGGGGGCCGACAGCCGTGGGACGATCTGCGGCTCGGTGCCCTCAGGACTGATGAGTGGCAGGAATGGGAGGGTCGGACACTCGGCGAGCTCATGGTCGCCACGGGCCAGGACGTCGTGGATGCCACCTGTGACCTGCTGATCGCCGAGGACCTGCGACCGAATCAGGTGACGCCGGGCCCGGCCCACGGCAGCCTCGGGCCATTCCTGTCGCACCCGGTGTCGATGGTCGGCACCGACTCGACGTTCGTGGGCGCCAGGCCGTCCCCGAGGACATGGGGTTCGTTCCCGCGGATCCTCGGCGAGTTCGTGCGGGACCAGCGGTTGATGCCTCTGGAGACTGCGGTGCGCAAGATGACCTCGGCACCCGCGGCGCGACTGGGCATCCCGGACAGGGGCATCCTCAGGGACGGCTTGCGAGCGGACATCGTCGTGTTCGACCCCGCCACCATCCGGTCGACGGCCACGTACGAGGAGCCCAGGGCGTACCCGGTCGGACTGCCGTATGTCGTCATCAACGGTGTAGTGGTCGTGGACCACGGGGTCCATACCGGTGCGCTGCCCGGACGGGCGTTGCGTCGTGGCCGCCTGACATAGCGGAGCCGGCCGGCAGCCCTGCGCGCCGTAGCGGCGCGGCGCCAGGACCACGATCAGCTGGACCGTGGCCCAGCGGACGCGCGCGCGACGGAAGCGGCCTCACCCCCGATGGCGACGCCCTCCTCCGCAGCGCGTCGCGCCGCGATGCGCAGGCATGTGATGACGTCTGCCCGACCCTCAGCGATGCCCGCACGTGGCAGGTCGCCCCCACGGGTGAGGGCCTCGAACGCGAACAGCTGCTCCTCGAATGCCTCCCGGATGGACTCGAAGTGTCGCTCGCGCATGGTCTCGCCGCCGCCTTCTCGGACCACCAGCCGCGTCGGCAGGTGCAACCGATACGGCGCGGGAAAGGTAAGTTCCAGGGAGCCCCGGTCGTAATGGAGGCGGATCTCCTCGCGGTACAGGGGCTGCTCCGGCAGGTAGTGCCACCTGATCGAGAGACGCTCGCCGCCGTCAAGCCGCCCGTCGATGGCCAGCGATGGAGGCCAGGCACCTTCCGGCCACACATCAACGCGGTCGATGGCCACTGGGTCGCCGTGCAGCGCCCTGACCACCGCCAGATCGTGCACCACGCTGCCCAGCAGGACGTCGGTGTACAGCCGACCCAGGACTGACCCGGCTCGGGCACCGAGTGCCGCCACCTGTGCCCGCTCGGTGGCCTGCGACAGCGACGTGGTCGTGGCCCGGGCGATGTCGGCCGGCGGCGACAATAGGTGGGTGAATGCCAGTTGCGACTCGGACGACGGATGCAGCACGGTGACCTCCACCGCGCGGAGCACCTGACCGACGGATGCTCCCTGGTCATCGAGGATCCGCCGCGCCTCCTCGACCGCCGGATCGTAGAGCTTCATGTACCCCAGGAGCAGTCGACCCCGAGTGCGCTGTTGCACCTGAACGAGGTGGTCGATCTCGGCCAGCGTGTACGCCAGCGGTTTCTCGCACAGGACTGCCAGTCCGGCTTCCAGCCCCTGGGCTGCGGCCGATGCATGCGAGCCGGAGGTCAGGCATCAGCAGGCCGTCCAGATCCCCGGCAGCGAGCATCTCCTGCATCGACCCGTACCGCGCCGTCGACGGGACACCGTAGCGGTCGGCGATCGCATCCCGCGTCTGGCGCGACAGATCGCAGAGTGCCGCGATCCGGAAGCGGTCCGGCAAGCGGGCCAGCAGCGGCAGGTGCACCGACTGGGCCACCGCGCCAAGGCCCGCGACACCGACACGTAGCGGGAGAGTGCGGCCGAGGCCGGGCGTCGGGGGTGCCATGGCGCCGGCGAGTATACGTGTCGGTGCATCCTGTCTCCTGCGACGCGTCAACGCTACAGCCGACCCAGCTTGACGCGGACTTGACGGCCGGACCCATGGGCCCGACCCTTCCTCGATCATGGGTCAACCCCCGGCGGTAGCCGCCCGCTCCGCTTCCACCACTCTCGCCGAACCACCCGTGGTGGCAGCCGACCACACGTCGATCGGTGCCGCGCGACCCACACCGCTTCGCCGGGAAGGTCCGGACAAGCTGACCGGCCGGGCCGTCTACGTTGACGACCTGGTCGTGCCCGGATCCTGGTACGGGGCGACCATCAGGTCCACGGAGGCACACGCCAGGTTCCTGGGCCTCGAACGGGACCCGGCCTTCGACTGGGCGCAGGTGGTGGTCGTTACGGCGGCAGACATCCCGGGCGACAACGTCATCGCGTCCATCCAGTCGGACCAGCCTGTGCTGGTGACCGATGTGATACGGCATCACTCGGAGCCGGTGGCGCTCATCGCCGGTCCCGACCGTGAAACCCTTCGCGCTGCGAAACGTGCCGTTCGACTGCGCACGGAATCCCTGCCCGCGAACTTCGATCCACTCCAGTCCGACCACGAATTCGCCCGGTACCAGGTGGGCATCGGCGACGCGGATGCAGCGATGGCTACGGCCGATCTGGTCGTCGAGGGAACGTATCGGGTCGGCCATCAGGAGCAGCTGTACATCGAGAACCAGGGGATGATCGCCATCCCCAGGGACGATGGCGGTGTCACCGTGCATGGATCGCTGCAGTGCCCGTACTACGTGCACCCGGCTCTGAAGCGCGCCCTCGCGCTGAGCGACAACCAGGCGGTGGTCATCCAGGCTGAGACCGGGGGCGGTTTTGGGGGCAAGGAGGAGTACCCCTCGATCGTTGCGGTCCATGCCGCCCTGCTGGCCCGCAAGGCGGGTCACCCGGTGCGCATGATCTACGACCGCCACGAGGACATCGCGGCAACTACCAAGCGACACCCAGCGATCGTCCGATATCGGACGGGTGTGAGCCGTGACGGAACACTGCTTGCCCAGGATGTCGACGTGGTCATGGACGGCGGCGCGTACTGCACCCTCAGCCCGGTCGTGCTTTCTCGGGGCGTGCTCCACGCTGGCGGTCCGTATCGATGTGGCAACGTCCGCATCGCGGGTCGTGTCATGGCCACGAATACGCCACCCAACGGCGCATTCCGCGGTTTCGGCGCACCTCAGACCGAGTTCGCGGCCGAGATGCAGGTCAACCGTGTCGCGGACGCGCTCGGCATGTCGCCGCTTGCCCTTCGACGTCGATGGGTGTACCAGCTCGGCGACATGACGCCCACGAGGCAGATCCTCCGCGAGAGTGTTGCCGGGCAGGAGGTACTCGATCGGGCAGCCGAGGCATCTGAGTTCGAACGGACCCGGGAACGCACAGCGACCGGACGTGCGGGTGGTGGCGATGCCCGTGCCGCCCAGGCGTCGGGCATCGGCCTCGCGCTCGCATGGCACGGGAGCGGCTTCACCGGGAGCGGCGAGGTCAAGCTCAAGAGCGTGGTCCATCTCGAGATGGGTATCGATGGGCGCCCCACGATCCTCATGGGCTCCACGGAGATGGGCCAGGGAACCAGGACCATCTTTCCCCAGCTGGTCGCGGCGGAGCTGGGTATCGGCGAAGACGATGTGGACCTGGCACCGGTCGACACATCGCTGGTGCCCGACAGCGGACCAACGGTTGCCTCGCGCACGGCGATGGTCGTCGGTGGGCTGGTCATCGCGGCCGCTCGTCGGCTCCGGGAGCAGGTCGAGGCGGTCACCGGCCGACCCTTCAGTGCGTCCGCCATCGATTACGCACGTGAACACGGTCCCGTTCGGATCGAGCAACGGTTCGTGCCATATCCGGGTATCCATTTCGACGATGCGACATACACCGGTGACGCCTATCCCTGCTTCGGATGGGCGGCCGCGGTGGCGGAGGTGGACGTCGACCTGGACACTGGCGAGGTCGCCGTCCGGTCGGTGGTCGCCGCCGATGACATCGGTCGGGTCATCCACCCCGTCCTCGCAGAGGGTCAGGTGGAGGGAGGCACGCTCCAGGCGGTCGGCTACGCAACCATCGAGGAGATGCAGCTGGTCGACGGTCGTTACCGGAATGACCGTCTGGCCACCTACCTCATCCCTACCGCAATGGATGCGCCTCGCATCGAGACCATCCTGGTGGAGGCGCCATACAGCGGCGTGCCCCATGGCGCGAAGGGAGTCGGCGAACTGCCCATGGATGTGGGCGCTCCGGCGGTCGTCGCCGCGATCCATGATGCGACGGGCGTCTGGATCCATGACCTGCCCGCGACCCCAGAGCGGATCCTGGCTGCCATGCGCGCAATGCGATGACCGTCCGTTTCAGGGTCAACGGCGATATGGTGGCGCTGGAGGTCCCCGGCATGCGGCGTCTGCTCGATGCGCTGCGGGAAGACCTGGGCCTGACCGGCACCAAGGAGGGTTGCGGCGAAGGCGAGTGCGGTGCCTGTTCCGTGGTCATGAACGGGCAGGTGGTCGACTCGTGTCTGGTGCCGATGTGTCAGGTGGATGGCGCAGACGTGCGCACCGTCGAAGGACTAGCCGGAAGGGCTGATGGCTCGCTGAGTCCGCTCCAGCGATCGTTCCTTGAGCTCGGTGGTGCCCAGTGCGGCATCTGTACCCCAGGCATGCTGATGGCCGCCACGGCGTACCTCGATGGCGGGGGTGGAGCGGACGAGGACGCCATCAGGGAGGCGATAGCTGGCAACCTGTGCCGCTGCACGGGTTACACCAAGATCCTGGAATCGATCGCCCATGCTGCGACGCGCAGCAGCCGGGCCTGAGCGATGCCTCCCGAGCCGCCCGTGACGAGTCCCCATACGCTGCCCGAGGCGTTTGGTCTCCTGGCAGCCGGTGACTGGACGCCTATCGCGGGCGGCACGGACCTGATGGTGCGCATCACCGGGGAGATCGGTGAGGCCCCTGGGCGGTTGTTGGACATCTGGCATCTCGATGCGCTTCGGGGTATCGAACTCGCCAGCGACGGGTCCCTCGTCGTCGGTGCGCTGAGCACGTGGACCGATATCCGACGTTCCCAACTGGTCCTGCGGCACCTACCTGCATTGGCCGAGGCGGCAGCCACCATCGGCGCGGCGCAGATCCAGAATCGCGGCACCATCGGCGGCAATATCGTCAACGCGTCACCTGCCGGCGACTCGCTGCCGCTGCTGCTGGCCACCGACGCCGGCATCGTGCTGGATGGCGCGAGCGGACCTCGACTGGTGGGCGCCACCGATTTCTGGACTGGATACCGAATCACGGCCAGGGAGCCGGACCAGCTGGTCCTGCGGATCATCGTGCCATTGCCTGCTGGTCGTCGTGTTCGCTTCCGGAAGGTCGGGACGCGCCGTGCACAGGCCATCTCCAAGGTGGTCATGGCCCTTGCCTATCGCGCAGAGGAGGGAGTGTGGCGGGATGTGCGGGTCGCCCTTGGCTCGGTCGCCGCGACCCCGATCCGGGTTCCCTCCGTGGAGATGATCCTGGAGGGCGCTCGTCCCGACCAGGCCACCACCGACCTGGCGGCTGCCGCGATCACCGCGGCCATCGATCCGATCGATGACGTCCGGTCGACGGCCGAATATCGGCGCGAGGTCACCGGGCGGATCCTGCACCGACTGCTGCGCGAAGAAGGCGGCTGGTAGCACCGACCCCGCCCGGTCGGGGAGGCCCGACGTTCAGCACAGCCGGAGATGGGCTCGCCGTGCCGCGTGTCGGCGCCCAGTCCTCCTGGGCGCGAGCTCTGGCGCTAGCGGAATGAGCGCCCCACATAGCGACCCTGACCCCGCCCCCCCATGTATGTGCCGTTGCGGATGATTTCGACGCCGCGGAGCAGCACGTCACGTACCGAACCCATGACTGTCATGCCTTCGTAGGGCGTGTAGTCGCTCGTGTGGTGCAGTTCATCCTGGCGGATGACACGCCGCGCCGACGGGTCGAATATCACGAGGTCGGCGTCCATGCCGGCAGCTATCGCCCCCTTGCGGGGCATCCCGAACAGCTTCGCGGGCGTCGTCGAGAGGATGTCTGTCAGTCGCTCGACGGTGATGGTGCCGGAGGACACGCCCCGCGCGTACGTGACGGCCAGCAACGTCTCGATTCCGGGTGCCCCATTCGACACTTCCGTGAAGGGCTGACCGGTGTATCGCTTCTCGAGAGCGATTCGGTCAGGAACGTGGTCGGTCGCCACGAGATCCAGGTCCCCTGTCACCAAGGCCTGCCACAGCGAATCCTGGTCGTCGATCGATCGAAGTGGCGGCGAGATGACTGAACCCATCGCGTCCGCGGCCGGTCGTTCGTACCGCGAAGCATCCAGGGACAGGTAGTGCGGGCAGGTCTCTCCAAATACGACCTGACCTTGCCCGCGGGCTTTCGCGATGTGGCTAACCGCCGATGCGCACGATACGTGGACCAGGTAGACCGGAGCGCCCACGCTTGCGGCGATATCGATGGCGCGTGCGGTGCCCGCTGCTTCACACGCAGGTGGGCGCGAGCGGGCGTGACCACGAGGCCCGGTCTCGCCGGCGGCGACTTGCGCCGCGATACCAGCGTCCAATAACGCCCGGTCTTCCCCGTGGACCTCGATGAGAGTTCCCGTCTGCCTCGACAGCGCCCAGGACTCGTTCGAGCTGCCTGTCGTCGATCCCGAAGTCATAGACCATAAAGCACTTGCAGCTGGCGACGCCCAGATCGGCCAGCGCCGGCAGGTCCGCGTCAGGATCGAGCTGCTGCGCGGTGACGACGGCCGACAGGCCGATATCGATGGCGCTGTCACCGGCCGTCCGATCCATCCACTGTCGCACACCCGCAAGGAGTGAGCCGCTCGTTGCCTCACCGATGCCGGTGCCCGGATTGTTGAAGGCGAGCATGGTGGTCGTGCCCCCGAACGCAGCGGCGACCGTGTCCTGGTAGAACCGGTCCGGCTCGTCGTCCGTTGCGATGCGTGTATGCGTGTGGACGTCGATGATGCCTGGCAGCACCAGGAGGTCCGTGGCGTCGACCACTCGGGAGGCTGACGACCCTGGAATCGACGGTTCGACGGCCACGATCCGTCCCTCGCGGATGGCCACGTCCGCCACCACCGAGCCTTCTGCGCGAACGACCGTGCCGCCCTGGACCAGCAGGTCGAAGCGGTCGTTCGACTCGATCATGCTCCGGCCGCGTCGACTTCCTCGAGGACGACATCCTGGGCACCCTCCCAAAGGCAGCGTCGGCCCAGCTCGCGCAAGGTGTCCGGCTCGGCGGTGAGCGTCGCGAAGTGGTTGCCCGCCAATTGCCCCACCTTGCTCGAGAAGTCGACCGATCCATACGCCAGCAGGATCTCGCACTCCGACAGCCCACCGGGGTAGACGATGAGCTCACCCGGCGCGGGATGGCTCGTTGCATTCTCCGGGGGGATGTCGAGGCGTCGGTCGCCCAAGGGGATCCAACATCCCTCCCCACTCCAACGAACGTGGATGAGGCGCGCCCGGAGGGGCATCATGCTGCGGATCGCCTGTATCGTCTGATCCGATCCGTCCACCCACCGGCCGGTACAGTGGAGATCACCGGCGCTGAATCTCAGGGTTCCCATGGCGAGGCAGGATACCGCCGCACGGAGACGCGCGAACATGACCCACACCCGCTCCACGATCTCGACCCATGTGCTGGATACAGAGCTTGGGCGACCCGCCGTCGGCGTGCCGGTACGCCTCGCGGTGATCCTTGACGACGGCGCAACGAAGTCCGTAGGTGGAGGTATCACCGACAGTGACGGTCGGATCGGATCACTCCTGGAGCCGCTCGTCCCGGCAACGTATCGATTGACGTTCGAACTCCACGAGTACCGTCGCGGGTTCTTCCGGGAGGTCGTGCTCGAGATCGCCATCGAGGACACCTCGCGGTCGTATCACGTGCCGCTCCTCGTCGCTCCCTACGGCATCACGAGCTATCGGGGTAGCTGATGACGTCGGCGGCGTCCCCTCCCTCGCTCGAGACGCTCAACGACTTGGGCGGGACCGAGTTCATGAAGGCCGTCGGACCACTGTTCGAGGACGCACCCGAGTACCTTGCCCTGCTGGCGTCCGCGCGGCCCTTCGACACCTGGGACACGTTGTTCACCCAAGCCGAACGGATCGCGCTAGCGGCACCCGTCCCGGTCCAGGTCGAGTTGCTCGCTGCTCATCCCCGGATCGGCGCACCACCAGGTTCGGTCTCTGCCCTGTCATTCCTGGAGCAGGGCTACGACCGCGAGCAGGCAGCCATCGCAGAGCTGGGCCCGCTCAACGACGCGTACGAGGCGCGCTTTGGTTTTCGATACGTCATCTTCGTGGCCGGACGGACGCGATCGGACATCGTGCCCCTCCTTCAGGAAGCGCTACGCGAGCCGCTTGAGCGAGAACGGGAGCGCGGGCTGTGCGATGTCGTCGCCATCGCCCGCGCCCGGGCCGTGGCATTGGGTATGTCTGCAGAGGTGGCGGGATGAAGCTGGAGACGCACTACGGCAAGGCTGGGGTCTCGACCTATCGCACCTACGCCACGCCACTCAAGAACGTGCGTCGGATCCCGGAATCGTCGTTCGTGGGACGGCCCAACATCCTGCTGGCGGCGTCGATCGACGTCCAGGTGATGGGTGACGCCTTCACTGCCGCCTACACCGAGGGCGACAACTCCAACGTGGTCGCCACGGACACCATGAAGAACTTCATCCATCGGGAGTCACTCGCATTCCGGGGCTCCACCCTGGAGGGTTGGTTGTTCTTCCTCGGCAGCCGGTTCCTGGAGACGTATCCTCAGATGGAACGGCTCCGGGTGAGCGGCGAGGAGCTTCGCTTCGATGCCCAGCCTGTTCCAACGCCGGACGGTGCATTCGAGCCCAGCCAGACCCTGTATCACCGGCGGCATTCCGACCATGGCGTGGCGATGCTGGAGGTCGGCCGCGCCGCCGACGGTGCCGTCCGGCTCACGGACTTGCGGGCGGGTCGCGTGGGGATGGAGCTCATCAAGGTCACTGGGTCATCGTTTGCCGCGTTCGCTAGGGACGAGTACACGACGCTGCCGGAACGCCCGGACCGGATGCTGTTCACGTTCATCGACATCTCGTGGCGCTATGCCGACCCGGTCGTCGCGGTGAAGCCCGACCCCCTCGGATATGTGGACGCCCAGCAGGTCGCCGACCTTGCAGCGGTGGTCTTCCACGGATTCGTCAGCCTGTCGATCCAGCACCTGGTGCACGAGATCGGCCTGCGGATGCTGGAGCGCTACCCGGAGCTGACCGAGATCACCTTCGAGGCCCAGAACCGCACGTTCGACCCGGCTGGGCAGGATGACGCCGACTCCCACATAAAGGTCCTCACCGATCCACGCCCCCCGTACGGTCGGATCGGCCTGACGATGCACCGAGAGGCATGACCCCTTCTCCTCGCCGCGCCCTCGTCACTGGCGGTGCGTCCGGGCTCGGCCTCGCCATTGCTCGTCGCATGGTCGATTCTGGGTCCCAGGTGGCCATCGCGGACATATCCACGGCATCGCTCGCGTCGCGCCGCGGCAGCACAGGAGGGCGACATGATGGCCCTCACCTGCGATGTCCGGTCCGCCGGACAGGTGCGAGCGGCGATCCAGATGGCCGCGGAGCGATTTGGCGGTCTCGATACGCTCATCGTCAGTGCTGGAGTCATCCACATCAAACCCTTGGCGGATGTGGAGGAAGGGGACTGGGACCTGACCCTGGACGTCAATCTCAAGGGCGCGTTCCTGGCCATCCAGGCGGCAGCCCCCCATCTGATCGAGAGTGGTCGCGGACGCATCGTGGCCATCTCGTCGGACGCCGGCAAGCGGGGTTTCTCCTCCATCACTGCGTACTCGGCGTCCAAGTTCGGGCTCATCGGCCTCGTGGAGTCGGTAGCCGTTGAACTCGCCCCGTACCAGGTGACCGCGAACGTCGTGTGCCCGGTGGGTGCCCCGACCACCGGAATGGGCAGACAGGTCCTCGACTGGAAGGTCCAGTCGACGGGACGAACGCCCGAGGAGGTCCTCGCCTCCGCCGCACGCACGAATCCAGTGGGACGCAATGCTACCGAGGCGGACGTCGTAGCTGCCGTCATGTTCCTGGTGAGTGATGAGGCGGCATTCCTGACTGGCCTTGCCCTGGACATCGACGGTGGCGCCCATCTGGGCTTCCTGCCCGGAACCTAGCGCTCAGGAGCGGATCGGCGGCCCGACCGACGCGCGCGGTTCGTACACGGTCGGCAGGAGGACGGAGCCTGGGGGCAGGGATGGGTCAGCGATACGTCGCAAGAGCAGCTCCGCTGCATGTCGGCCGATCCCGAAGCTATCCCTGGTGATCGACGCGAGGGGCGGTCGGAACACCGTTGCGACGGCCGCCGGATCGGTGGTCACGAACGAGATATCACGGCCGAGCTCGAGACCCGACACTGCGATGCCGCGCAGGGCGCCGACCATGAGCCGCACCCCGCCCACGAGCACGGCAGTCGGCGGAGATGTCCCGCCGAGGAGCTGTCGGATGGCTTGTTCACCGTCGTCCTGATGCAACTCGACCTCGCGCAGCTGGAACGAGGTACCTGGCGTGCTCGTCGCCGCGACGTCCCCCATCGCGAGCACCCGTTCGCGCGAGGACCGATATCGAGCCGCACCTGTGATGAGCGCGATACGTTGGTGGCCGAGGGCCACCAGGTGCCGCAGCGCCGCGGCGGCACCCGCTCGATGGTCGGAGTTGACATACGACGCCAGGACTGCGTCTGGCTGCAGGCCTTCCATGACGCACAAGGGGATATCCAGGTCCACCAGCGCGGCGACCGTGTCCGGATCGTCCTCCTCGACGGGGCACATCATCAGGGCATCGACGCGGCGGCTGCGCAGCACGCGAACGTTGAGGGGGTCGAGTGCGGGGTCAAGCTCCGAGTTCATGACGAGCAGTGAGTGACGATGTGCCCGCAGGACCGATTCGGCACCCGTGGCGATGTCCGTGGTGGTGTGGTTGGAGAGGTCGTCAGCGACGAAACCCATCGACCGGCTGGCGCCGCGACGCAGGCTCTGTGCCAGGACGTCGGGCTGATAGTCCAGCTCGGCTGCCGCTGCAAGGACCCTCTCGCGGAGCTCGGGTCGCACATCAGCACTGCCCGACAGCACCCGCGATACGGTCGCGATGCCCACGTCTGCGCGCGCCGCGACGTCCCTGATCCCCGTCCGCTTCGTCCCCGGGCGGTGCCCGTCTGTTGCCGACACGTGCCGCAGTATCGGGTACTCGTCCATCGACCGCGAGGTCTTGACAAAGGGACTGGGGCGCGCCTACCGTGCCGGGGTCCGACATGCTGAAAACGGTTCCGGCGACGGACGTGGTGGGCACTACACGCGGTGGTGCAGGCGCCCGGATGAAGGTGGAGGAGAGACGCCATGGACCTGGCCAGATTCTCGGTTCGACACGGGCGGTCGCGGTGGATGCCGCTCGCTGCGGTCGGGGCGCTCGCGCTCGTGGCTGCCTTGCCGACGGCGACCTCGGCGGACCAGTCCTCATCGCCAGCCGGTGGATCGGGCTTCACGCCCACGCGGACGGGCGGCATCCCTGGGTCGCTCCTGCCCAGTGAACTCAGCCTCTGGCAGTGGGATCCGGCCACCTCGAAGTACGTGGTCGCGGAAGGGGATGCGTCGCAGCCATATGTGCCCACCCTTCGGGCGGCGCCCGCGGGCACCAAGATCGGATACGCGGAGGGTTGGGCGGCCATCCCATTCTCGGCGTCCATCAACAAGGGGATCTATGCCAACGCTGCCCAGGTCGGTGCGGAGATCGCCTACTGCGACATCGACTTCAAGGAGGAGAAGGCGGTGTCCTGTGCGGAGCTCATCTCCCAGCAGCAGCCGACCTTCGTCATCAACTCCAACTGGCAGGCGCCCGCCGCGGCGGCGGTGATGGCCGTCTATGACGGGGCGGGATCCCCACCACGAGCATCGATGTCATCCACCCCAACGCCATCTTCATGGGTGCCGACAATTACACCTCGGGCGAGATCGGCGGCAAGGCTGCAGGTGCGTATGCCCAGTCCCTCGGTCGCTGTGGGGACGTGACCATCTTCCTGGGCGAGAACCCAGCGGAAGGTGCGGCGGCAGACCAGCGACTGGTGGGCTTCGCGGACGGCGTCCAGGAGGTATGTGGCGCGATCCCTGCCGATCGCATCAAGCGCGACCTGTTCGATGCAGGCACCGGGGACCAGGCGCTGACCAAGGCGACCGACTGGCTGACGGCCAACCCGACAGCGGGCTTCGTGCTCTCGACCTCCATCGACGACGCGCGGGCCGACGGTGTGGCCAAGGCGCTGACACAGAGCAACCGCGAAGGCGCCGCTGTGGGCCTCGGATGCGATGAGATCGGACAGGCCTCGACCAAGGCTGCCACCCCCGACAAGAACCGGTTCCTGGGCTGCGTGGCCTATTTCCCTGAGCGCTACCCGGACTACGTGATGTCCATCGCACTGGACGTCATCGAGGGCAAGGCGGTGCCCCAGGAAGTGCACATCGAGCACCAGTTCCTCGACCACCAGACCATCGGCTCGGTGTACCCCTAGCGGGTGAGCGAGCCCCTATCGCCACTGCTCAGGCTCGACGGGGTTTCCAAATCGTTCGGCCAGTCCCTGGTCCTCGATGGCGTGGACATGACGGTCGGCGATGCCGAGGCGGTCGGCCTCATCGGCGACAACGGCGCCGGCAAGTCGACCCTGGTCAAGATCCTCTCGGGCGTGTATCCACCCTCGGCCGGAAGCATCCACCTTGCCGGGGAGGTGGTCGACTTCCATAGTCCTCTCGATGCCCGCCGGGCGGGCATCGAGATGATCTATCAGGATCTTGCCCTCTGCAACGACCTGGATGTCGCCGCCAACATCTTTCTGGGCCGGGAACTCCGCCGGCCGCTGGTGGGTCGGTTGACCATACTGGACCGCCGCGCGATGGCCGCAGATGCCGCCCGGATGCTCGCCGAGCTGGGCCTGGCCATCCCGCCGACCCGAACGGTCGGCGCACTGTCGGGTGGCGAGCGGCAGTTGGTGGCAGTGGCGCGCGCGCTCCAGTTCCAGCCCAGGATGCTGTTGCTTGACGAGCCGACCGCGGCGCTATCGGCGGAGAAGATACGCGTGTTGCTGGGACTCGTTGCGGAGCTGAAGCGGCGGGGTGTGTCGATCCTGCTCATCAGCCACCGGTTCACGGACATCCTTCACGTGTGTGACCGGGTCGTCGTCCTCCGGCAGGGCTCGGTCGCGGGTGAGCTGCGTCCGCACGGACAACCGCCAGAGCACGTCATGGCCCGCATGACGGAGCTGATGACCGGTGACCGGCTGGAGGCGGCTTGACGTCCGGTTCACCGACAGCAGGGTCACCCGCGGCGGGGTCATCTGCGGTCGGGACAGCACTGCGGTCACAACTCGAAGGCTGGCGCCACCCAGGTGAGGGGAGCCTCAACCGAGGGCTGCTCGCAAGCCTCGTGGTCGTATTCGTGGCCCTGAGCCTGTGGTCCCCCTACTTCCTGACCTCGACCAACCTGCTCAACATCGGCAAGGCGGTGGCCATCGTGGGCATCGCGGCCGTGGGCGAGACCATCGTCATCATCTCGGGCGGCTTCGACCTGTCCATCGGCTCGGTGATGGCGGCCTCCGGAATGGTGTCGGCGTTCCTGGTCGGCTTCGGCGTGCCGCTGCCACTGGCGTTCGCGTGTTCGATCGCACTGGGCCTGTTCATCGGTGTCACGAACGGTGCCATCATCAGCTACGCCCGCATCAATCCCCTCATCACCACGCTCGCGACGCTCGCCATCGTGCGGGGCCTCGGCTATGTCGTGTCGGGTGGCAAGGAGATCGTCGATCACCGACACGACCTGGCTCGCGCTGGGTACCGGATCCCTGTTCGGCATCCCGTACATGGTGCTGATCCTGGGGATCGTGTTCCTGGCGTTCGGCCTGATCGATGCCCCGTACGGGATACGGCCGATACGCGTACGCCATCGGTTCCAACGCCCGAGCATCACGCCTCGCGGGCGTCCCCGTCGATCGCTGGCGAGTCGCGTTCTACCTGACTTCGGGCGGCGCTCGCCGCGCTCGCTGGCCTGGTCACGGTCGCCCGCACCGGCAATGCGCAGCCGAGCGCAGCCTTGGGCATCGAGCTGGATGTCATCACCGCAGTCATCCTCGGTGGCACGAGCCTCACGGGCGGTCGCGGACGCCTTGCAGGCACCCTGGTCGGCCTGCTGCTGCTGGGCGTCGTCAACAACGGGCTGACACTGCTTGGCGTGCCTTCGTACTGGCAAGGCGTGGTCAAAGGCGCCATCCTGCTGGGCGCGGTGGTATACGACGAGCTGCGCCACAACCGGCGGGACGAGACATGACCGTTCGGGTCGGCGTCATAGGCTGCGGTTGGTGGGCGACACGTGCCCATCTCCCTGCCTTGGCCACCGAACCGGATGCGGTCATCGCTGCCATCTCCGATCCGGATCGCGACAACCTTCGTCGCGCCGGAGACGCCTTTGGGGTGGCTGCCCGGTTCGCGGACGCGGAAGCGATGCTGAGCGCGGTGGACCTGGATGCCGCGATCATCGCCGGGCCCCATGACACTCACGCATCGCTCGTCGCCATGTGTCTTGATGCGCGATTGCACGTGCTGGTCGAGAAGCCGATGACCACTGATCCAGCCGATGCCGCCGACCTCGTGGCGCGCGCCGCATCCGTCGGCCGCGAGCTCATCGTTGGATATCCCTATCACTACGTCCCGGCGTACCGGGCGCTGCGGGATCAGATCGCGGATGGTGCACTCGGCCGCCTCGAGTTGGTCACTGGGCTGTTCGCGTCCGTGGTGCGGGAGCTGTATCGCGGGCGGCCCGAGCCGTATCGGGAGACCTTGGGCTATACCTTCAACACGCCCGGCGCGGGCACCTACAGCCGGCCCGGGGATGGTGGTGGTGGCCAGGCCCACACCCAGGTCACGCATCTTGCGGCACTGCTGCTGTGGCTTACCGGCCTGCGACCGGTCACGGTCAGCGCGGTGACCGCCACGACTGGCCTGGCCGTTGACCTGGTCGATGCGCTGGCTATCCGATTCGAGGAGGGAGTCGTCGGATCGCTCGCGTCAACGGGAGGTGTGCAACCAACCCAGGAGGAGCTGTTGGAACTTCGATTGTTCGGAGATGGAGGACATGTCCTTCTGGATGCTTCAGCAGGTCGGATGTCCAGCCACCTGCAGGGCGGCCAGATCGAGTCCGCCCCGGTGATCCCCGCGGCTGAGCGCTATCCAGAAGGCGCCCCGGCGCGCAACCTCGTTGGTGTGGCCATGGGCAGGGAGACCAATGGCTCACCGGGCACCCTGGGCGCAGCAGGTCGTGGCTCTCATCGATGCCATCCATCGTGCCGCGGCGTCGCGAACGGAGGTCGACGTGTGGTCCATGAACCCTGTAGCAGCGACACCACGAACGGCGGTGCCCCGATGAGGATCGATCGCGTCCAGGCATTCGCCGTCCGCTATCCGGAGCCCAACAATGACGGCAAGATCCGATCCCTGACTCTCGTCCGCATCGAGACCGTGGACGGCGTCGTCGGGTGGGGCGAGGCGATCACCGGGGCACAGGAGGTGTCGCTCGCGACCGCATTCATGGTCGAACGGCGTCTGGCGCCGATCGTGATCGGCCGTGATTCGAGGGACGTGGCTGGCGCCTGGGCCGCGATGCGCGACGCGACGTACTGGGACGGCAACGGGGGCATCGTCACGTTCGGCATCAGCGCCATCGACATGGCGCTCTGGGACATCGTGGGCAAGATCGCCGGTCGGCCACTCCACACGCTGCTGAGTGACCGGCCGCGGGTTCCTCTTGAAGCGTGCGCCTCGACCATACTTGCCACCGGGGATCTCGATCGGATCGGCCGAGAGTTCGCATGGTACGTGGCACAGGGGTACCGGTACGTCAAGGGAGGTTGGGGCCACGACCTGTCCATCGCATTCGGGCGAGCAGATGCCCGCGACCTGGCCGTGGCTCGCGCGGTCCGCGAGGCTGTTGGCCAAACCACGGAGGTCATCCTCGACGTCGTGGCGCTGGCGGGATGGGATGCCGCGCACGCCATCCGGATGTGTCGTGCGCTGGACGATGTGGCCCGTCTGTTCTGGCTCGAGGACCCGCTCCCGGAGCAGGATATCGAGGGCTATCGTGCTTTGCGGGACGCGGTCGGCACCCGCATCTGCACGGGCGAGAAAGGCTGGCACGCAGCCCACTACCGGAGCCTCATCGAGTCTCGCGCCATAGACGTGATCATGCTCGATCCAGGCAAGGCGGAGGGCATCAGCGGCGCGTGGGGGGTCATCGGCATGGCCGCAGCTGCCGGCCTGTGGTGGAATGCCCACTCCTGGAGCAGCGCGCTGAACACAGCGGCCTCGCTGCATCTCGCGACCGCAGCACCCAACACCCTCCTGTTCGAGCTCAAGCCGCTTCCGTCACCGATGCAGGACGAACTGGTCAGGAACCCGATCCACGCTATGGACGGCCGGGTCCTTGCGCCGCTGGGCCCGGGTCTCGGCGTGGATGTGGACGAGGCGGTCGTCCGCGGCTACGCCTTCGCGGAGGACGACCTCGGGCGCTGAGCTCGCCGCTAGCTGTCGGGGTGCGTGGCGGGCATGCCACGCCCCACCGCCAGCACTTCGTCCACCAGGGCGTCGGCGTCGTCCAGGGTGGCCCGTGGATTGATGAAACAGGGACGGATGGCGAACCGTCCGTCGACCCGGGTACTCGAGGTGACCGTTCGACCACGTGCCACCACCGCAGTCAGCAATCGTTGGTTGAACGCGTCGATCGCAGCTTCGTCGGTCACGCCATCGGGGCGATACCGGAAGCAGCAGATGGACAGCTCGGGTTCCATGAGCAACTCGAGGTCGGACTCGGTACGTGCCCGCTCGGCCACGCGCCTTGCGCAGTCAAGGTGTCGCGTGACTCGCGCACGCATCCCAGCGGCGCCGATCTCCCGCAGCACTGCCCATACGGCGACGCCCCGTGCCGGCGT
Source organism: uncultured Chloroflexia bacterium (assembly GCA_963760625.1). Classification (GTDB taxonomy): domain Bacteria; phylum Chloroflexota; class Limnocylindria; order Limnocylindrales; family CSP1-4; genus JAFMJV01. The sequence goes on along the minus strand of CAVXDU010000009.1, from coordinate 314,244 downwards.
CGAGAAGTCGACACCCAGCTCGGGCGTGCCATGGCCCAGCTCGTCGAATGGGGAGCCAAGGTCGCCGGTCGATGTCGGAGCTGGCTCGCCCGGCGTCGTAGTCTCCCGGCTCGATGGTGAATGCCCGGGCGAGGATGGAGGCATCGCGGATGATGATGGCACCGGTGCCAACGGGTGCCGCCAGCCACTTGTGGGGATCGACCGCGAACGAGTCGTAGTCGGAGACGTCGCCGTACCGGTCGCGCACCCGGTCGTCGAGGAGTCCGAAGCCACCGTAGGCACCGTCGACATGGAACCACGTGTCGCGCTCACGGGCGATGCGCGCAAGGTCTCGCAGTGGGTCGACGAGACCCGTGTTCACGTCGCCCGCACTACCCACCACGGCGATGGGCGTGCAGCCCGCTGCGATGTCCGCATCGATGGCTGCTTCCAGCGCAGCGACGTCAACGCGACCTGCGCGATCCAGGCCGATCGGCGCGCAGGCTGCGACGACCGAGGCCAAGCACGCCGAGCGCACGATGGACCACGTGGTGTGTGGCGCTGCTGGCATAGACCCGCGGTTCCCGGAGGGAGGCAACGCCATCGAGTGAGGGCCGCAACCCCAGTCGCTCCCCGGCATGCTGCCGCGCGGCACCCATGCCCGCCAGGTTCGCGGTAGAGCCGCCAGCCGTGAGATTGGCCGTGTAACCGGCCGGGAACCCCAGTAGCTCCACCAGCCACCGACAGGCGACCGAGTCCACGAGGTTGCCGGCGTGGGCCCACCATCGCTGAGAAGCGGCCACCGTGGAAGCCAGGTTCGCCGCCGTTGCGATCGTCGTTGGCATGGTGGTGACCCAACCCGAGAAGCCGGGATGGCCGATGCGCAGGCCATTTGGGATGACCGTGTCGGCGAGCCTGGCAAGGACCTCGTCGCGCCCGAACCCGATCTGGGGAAGCGGTTCGTCCAGGCGTGGCGCCCATCGCGTTCGGGACGCCGCGGGATCGGAACCTTCGAACCGCAGGAATGCCTCCAGGGCAGGTAGCAGCGACTGGACGGCTCCCGTCAGGTCGGTGGTCGATGCAACATCGGTCGGTGGTCGCTCCATTCGCGCATGCTAGCCGTGTCGGTGCAGCGTGCGACGGCTACGCTGGGCGATACGGAGGTGCTGGCGGTGGCGAGTGAGATCCGGGTCGAGGGTTCGGTATCGACGGACCATGCCCATGTCCTGTCGGATGAGGCGCTGGCATTCGTGGCCGACCTTCAGGGAGCCTTCGGGAAACGCCGGGCGGAGCTCCTCGCGGCCCGCATGGAGCGTCGTGCCTCATTGGTTGCCAGCGGATCTCTGGACTTCCTGGCTGACACCGCCGATGTCCGGGACGGCGACTGGCGAGTGGCACCAGCGCCGCCCGACCTGCGCGATCGGCGGGTCGAGATCACCGGTCCCGCAGAGCGCAAGATGCTCATCAACGCCCTGAACTGCGGCGCTCGGGTGTTCATGGCCGACCTGGAGGACGCGCTCTCCCCGACATGGACCAACGTCGTCGGCGGCCAGGCGGACCTGCTGCGCGCCGTCACTCGTGCAGCTCGACTTCACCAGCCCGGAAGGCAAGCGCTATTCGCCTGAATGCCGAGACGGGCACGCTGGTGGTCCGGCCGCGCGGCTGGCACCTCACCGAGCGGCACCTGCTGGTCGACGGTGAGCCTGTCTCGGCCAGCCTGTTCGACTTCGGGCTGCACCTGTTCCACGCCGGGCGTGCGGCGCTGGAGCGGGGGAGCGGTCCGGCCCTCGGGCCCTACTACTACCTGCCCAAGCTCGAGAGCCACCTCGAGGCGCGGCTCTGGAACGATGTGTTCCTGTTCGGCCAGGAGCGGCTGGGCATCCCGCGCGGGCACCATCCGGGCGACGGTGCTCATCGAGACCATCTGGGCGGCGTTCGAGATGGACGACATCCTGGGCGAGCTCCGGGAGCACGCCGCGGGACTCAACGCGGGTCGCTGGGACTACATCTTCAGCCTCATCAAGGCGTTCCGGGAGCGTCCCGACATGGTGCTGCCCGACCGGGCGCAGGTGACCATGGCGCGTCCCGTTCATGCGCGCCTACACCCAGCTGCTGGTCCAGACCTGCCATCGACGTGGCGCGCATGCCATCGGCGGCATGAGCGCCTTCATCCCGAACCGGCGGCAGCCGGAGGTGACGGAACGAGCCCTGGCGCGAGGTCCGCGAGGACAAGGAGCGCGAGGCGGGCGATGGCTTCGACGGCACCTGGGTCGCCCATCCCGACCTGGTGTCGGTCGCGCAGGCCGAGTTCGACGCCGCGTTCGGCGACCGCGTGGACCAGAAGCATCGCCTGCGGGAGGACGTCTCGGTGAGCGCCGGCGCAGCTGTTGGACGTGGGTGTCCCGGGTGGTCGGATCGACCGAGGCCGGGCTGCGGGGCAACGTCAGCGTCGGGGTCCAGTACCTTGACAACTGGCTCCGTGGCAACGGCGCTGCCGGGCATCAACGACCTCATGGAGGATGTGGCGACCGCTGAGATCTCCCGATCGCAGCTGTGGCAATGGCGGACACACGGCGTGACGCTGGACGACGGTCGAGTGGTCGATGCGGCCCTGATCCGGGCCGTCATGGACGAGGAGCTGGCGACGCTCGGCGGACCGGCAGTGGGTCGCCAGGGAGAGGCCGTCCGCCTTGCTGGCCAACCTGGCGCTGTCCGAGCGACTTCGCCGACTTCCTGACCCTGTCGGCCTACCCGCTGCTCGACTGACCTCGGCATCACCGACGGCTTGGCCGGGTGGCTCCTCACCGTGACGCGTCGATGGTCGGGTCCAGCCAGTCGGGCCGATCGCGCATGCCCTGGATGGTCCAGCCGCCGTCGACGACGATGGTCTGCCCAGTGATGTACGAGGCGTCCGGACTTGCCAGGAATCGCACCACTGCTGCGATCTCCTCGGGTGCCCCAGGTCGACGCATCGGGATCTCGGACATCAAGCGCTCGAAGTCGATGGATCCGTCATCGATGCCCTGCTGGACCAATTTCGTGAGCACTGAGCCTGGGGCCACGGCATTGACACGGATGCCCGTCTCGGCATACTCCGCGGACATCGTCCGGGTCAACGCGCTGATGCCGGCCTTTGCGGCGGAGTATGGCCCGCGGCCTGGGATGGTCACGAGCGATGCGACGGACGAGATGGAGACGATGGCGCCCGATCGCGCGGGCAGCATGCGGCGCAGCGCCTCTCGGGAGCAATGGAACATCCCGAACAGGTGAACATCTATCACCTGGCGCCAGACCTCGGGCTCGAAGCGATCGGTCAGGTTGACACGCTGGATGCCGGCGTTGTTGACCAGCACATCGACTCGGCCCTCGTGGGCATCGATATCCGTGAAGGCCGCCTCCACAGCCGCCAGGTCCGTGACGTCGACGTTCAGGTAGCGTGTGCGGTCGCGTGCTTCCTCGGGCTCGCCGAGGTCGAGCGACACCGCGCGCGCGCCCTTGGCCAGGAAGGCCCGGATGATGGCGTCGCCGATGCCCCGTGCGCCACCCGTGACCACAACGACCTGGTCCGCGAATGCCTCGTCCATGGGTCCTCGCTCCTTCAGCCCTTGGTAGGATGCAACCGTTTCCGGTGAGCATACCGGCGCGGTCGTGACCGCTCTGGCGGGCCGCGATCGGAGTCCGAGTCCAAACGCCGGGCATACGGGGGGACGGACCGATGGGTGGGGCGGACGGAAGGCGTGCGGTGGTCACCGGGGCAGCGCGAGGAATCGGGCAGGCGACCGCGCGACGCCTGCTCGCGTGAGGGGGCCAACGTGCTCGCCGTGGACCTGGACCCGGTGGGTCTCAAGGAGGTTGCGGCGGACGGCGCAGAGACACTCGTCGCGAACGTCGCTGAACCCGACGGGCGGGCGGCCATCGCGGCTGCAGCGGGAGACATCGACTATCTCGTCAACGCGGCGGGCATCCTGTTCGTGCGGCCCATCTGGGACGTTGGGCTCGAAGAGTGGCGACGACTGTATGCAGTCAACGTCGAGGGGACCTTCTTCCTGACCCAGGCACTGGGCCGCGCCATCCGTGACGGTGGCGCCATCGTCAACCTGTCATCCAGCTCGGCCAAGCTGTCGACGACGGTCGACGTGGTGCCCTATTCCTCGAGCAAGGCGGCCGTCGTGGGCATCACCCGCTCCTGGGCCTATGTCCTGGCGCCCCGCAACGTGCGAGTCAACGCCATGCTACCTGGGCATCATCGACACGCCGATGCAGGACCGGGTGCTGGAGGAGATCGCGCCGCTGCGGGGCACGACAGCACGCGGAGCTGAGCGTGGCGCGCCTCAAGACGGTGCCCCTGGGTCGGTCCGGCTCGGCAGACGAGTGCGCCGGGCGTCATCTGGTTCCTGCTCTCCGATGCGGCGGCTACATGACCGGCCAGGCGATCAACCAGACCGGTGGGCTGGTGATGTGGTGACCTTCGGTTGCCGCCGGTGCAGACTGCGATGCGGGTGCCCTGCGCTTCACCCTTGATGGCGCGGACCTGCGCACTGTCACCATCGAAGGCGTGGAGCTCTTCCAGCGGGTGTACGTGGCTGTCCGGGATGCTCCGTGGAACACCATACCGGCCGTCATCTCGGACCTCGTGGTCGAACCCGGAACCGACAGCTGCCACATCAGGTTCCACGCACGTCACCGACACGAAGCGATCGATTTCGAGTGGGACGCCACGATCAGTGGTACGCACGATGGGGTCGTTCGCTATGAGCTGGATGGTGTCTGCCACGGGGTGTTCCAGTACAGCAAGATCGGCTTCAACATCCATCATGGGTTGGCCGGTGCTGTGGGCCGGCCGTTCCGTGCAGCGACCGAGTCGGGTGAGCTGCGGGGCGTGCTGCCGGACGCCATCGATCCACAGCTGCATCGTCGAGGGCACGCTATCGGGGATGTTCGCCCCGTATCGCGAACTGGCCATCGAGGTGGTCGACGGGTCCGAGGCGATCGTGACCATCGAGGGTGACCTGTTGGAACTCCAGGACCACCGCAACTGGACCGACGCCAACTTCAAGTCGTATGCGACGCCACTTGCGCTGGGGTTCCCGTTCACGAGCACTGACGGCCAGCGGATCCGGCAGGTCGTGACCCTCCGGTCCGGTGGTCGGATGCCCGCGGCCGTGGATGACGGCGACCCGATGTTGCGCGTTGGTGACGTGGTCGGCAGTCTGCCCCGGTTCGGGCTCGGCATGGCGAGCCATGGCCGTGCGCTCTCGGCGACCGAGGCTGCCCTGATCCAGGCACTGCGACCAGGTCACCTTCGCGTCGACCTGGTGCTCAGGGATGACACCGACTGGACGATGGCGCTGGATCGCGCCGTAGCCGATGCCCTGGCCGTGGGTGCGGGCCTGGAGTTGGCAGTGTCGGCCAACGAGGCGAGTGCGGGTCACCTGGACGAGCTCGCTACGCGCCTGAGGGACGCTGGCATAACGGTAGAGCGCGTGCTCGTGTATGCGCTCGCGGATGGTTTCAGTGCGTTCGTGTCCACCACGCCGGCCGCCACCGTTCGGCTGGTCCGCGACCGGCTCGCGACCGTGATCCCCGGCGCCCTGTTCGCGGGTGGCACGGACCAGAACTTCTCGGACATCAACCGGGATCGGCCCACCGACCCTGTGCTTGCCGGCATCTGTTTCTCGGTGTCTCCAACGGTCCACGCATCGGACGACATCTCGCTGATGCAGAACGTGGCAGGCGCAACAGAAGTGGTTCGGTTCGCTCGGACATTCCGGGACGGCGCACCGGACGGACGAGCGATCATCGTCAGTCCGGTTACGATCGCTACCCGGTTTGGGCCGTATCCGGCCGGTCCCGCGACCGAAGGAGACCTGCCGCCGGCCGTGGATCCACGTCAGGCATCGCTGTTGGGCGCCGCGTGGACTGTGGCCGAGATCGGCGCTTTCGCATCCGCCGGGGCCGCGACAGTGACGTGGTACGAGACGACAGGTTGGCGCGGCGTCCTGGAGACCGACGGCGGCAGTCCGATGCCCGATCGATTCCCGTCGAGGCCGGGACAGGTCTTCCCGATGTGGCACGTGTTCGCGGACCTCGCTGAGTGGCAGGGCGGTGAGGTCCGCTTGGTGGACGCCAGCCATCCACAGCAGGTCACGGGTATGGCAGTGACGGGTGATTGGGGAACGAGCCTACTCGTCGCGAACGTCACCCCTGCATTCCAGCGCGTGCGGGTGTGGGGGCTCACTGGACAAACGATAGTTGTGCGTGTCCTTGACGACGCATCGACCACGTGGGCGCTCGCCGATCCGATCGCGTTCAGGGCCGCGCCTGGTTGGCCGGTCCCGGTCCGCGATGGTGCCGCGTGGTTGTCCCTTGGTCCGTACGCAGTGGCCCGCGTGCTCCAGCCGTACTGAGTCGGCCGCCGCAGGTGTAGGAACCCCGCTGGGTGCGTCCCTATGCCACCGGTCGAACGGCCTGATGGCGTTCGCGCCTCGTGATGGCCGCCGCGAGGGCCTTCACGTCCGGATGGTCGGCAACCTGGAGCGGCTCGGTGACTCGCCCGTCCGAGACGACGTAGACCTTGTCGGCGATGTCGAAGACCTCGGGAACCTCGGTGCAGTAGAGGAGGACTGCGTGGCCATCCGAGGCGTAGTCCCGCAGCAGACGGTAGATCTTCTTCCTTGCTGCCGATGTCGACGCCTCGGGTCGGCTCCTCGAGGACAAGGGCCGCAGGACCCTTGACGACGGCAGCGGCAATGGCGACCTTCTGCTGATTCCCGCCGCTGAGGGACCGTATCGGGGTGCCTAGCGACGGCGATTTGATGCGGAACGACTCCCGGATGTCCGCAGCGATCGCGTGCATCCGACCGCGGCGTAGCGACCCTCCGGGGCCGGTGATCTCCGTGCTGAGTCGCGACACCGTGTTGTCGCCGACCGACAGGTTGCCGAACAGACTGGCTGTTCGGTCGGCCGAGACGAAACCACTCGCGGCGGCCACGCCTCCAGGCGTGGACACGCCGGCGACCTTGATGGTGCCGGTTCCGGGCTCGAACCCGGCGATGGAGCGAACCAGCTCGCGGGCGCCGGAACCCTCGACGCCGACGAACGCCGCGATCTCCCCCGCCGGGACGCTCAGGTCGACATCCTGGAACTCGCCACCGCGATGCGACCAGCCGCTCAACTCGATGACCGGGGGCGCATGTGCGTTGCGTGCCGCCAGGTTGCGGGCATGGACCGGTCCCCCTTCCGCGATCACCACGAGCTCGCGCGCGATCGCCTCCTGGGTCAGCGAGTCGCCCTCGAGCGTGAGGGATGCCTTGCCGTCGAGCACCACCACGACGCGGTCTGCATGGCGAACGAGCTCCGCCAGTCGATGGCTGACCAGGATGACGATCCGACCCGCATCGGCCAGCGCATGCATCCTGCGGAAGAGGTCATTCGATTCCTCTTCGGTGAGCGCCGAGTTGGGCTCGTCGAACAGGAACACCCGGGCCTGCTGGACAAGAGCCCGAGCGATCTCGGTGCGCTGGTGGATGGCGAGCGGCACATCCTCGAGCAGGCGGTCCCGGACGTCGTCGATGCCCAGGTCGCCCATGACCGCGAGCTCCCGGGCGTTCAGGTCTCGTCGCAGCCAGCGAGTCCGTTCCCGGCCGACCATGACGTTGTCGGCAACCGTCAGATTGGGGAACAGCTGGGGTTCCTGGTGGACCACCGCCACCCGGTGCACCCCGATGTCCACCGACCAGTGCTCATCATCGACCAGGATCTCGCCAGCATCAGGTGTCGTCTCGGCGGCAAGGATCTTGACCATGGTGCTCTTGCCGGCGCCATTTGGACCGGCGACCCCCAGGATCTGGCCGGGATAGGCGTCGAGGTCCAGCCCGTCAAGCGCGACCGTGTCGCCGTAGCGCTTGCGGAGGCCCCGGATCCGGACGCCGCCAGTGGCAGCCATCGGCTGCTCCCCGGTCATACCGACTTGCGTCGGCGCTGCGTGAACTGGTCAAGCACGACAGCACCGATGGTCACGGTGCCCAGCAGGACCTGCTGGGCAAATGGGCCCGCCGAAAGCAGTGCCAGGCCGTTGGCGAGGACTGCCAGGAGCAGCGCACCTGCGAGGATGCCCGCGACGCTGCCACGTCCGCCGGACAGGCTCGCGCCACCGATGATGACGGCAGCGAACGTGGGGAACAGCAACGACTGTCCGCCACTCGGCTGGGTGGAGCCGATGAACGAGAAGTCGAGCATCGCGGCGAGACACGCCATGGTCGAGCAGATGACGAACGACGCGATCTTGTACTTGCGTACCGGCAGCCGGGCCAGTCGTGCCGCCTCCGGGTTGCCACCGATGGCCTTGAGCCGGAACCCGAACAGTGAACGGCTCAGCAGGAACCAGAACACGATCGCGATTCCGATCATCCACACGGCCTGCATCGGGAACTTCTCTGGAAGGGCCTGATTGGCGAGTCCGCGGAAGAGGTCGACGTCCCCGGGCGTCACCTTGAGACCCGGTTCGGGGTGGAGGTAGTTGAAGGTCTTGGTGTTCGTGATGAGCAGCGTGAACCCGAAGATCAGGGTCGCGGACCCGAGCGTCGCGATGAACGAAGGGATCTTGACCACCGTGGTGAAGAAGGCGTTGAAGAGGCCCCAGAAGACGGCCACGCCGAACACGAAGATCAGTGCCAGCCACACGGGCCAGCCCCACAGCAGCCAGGTGACCGCCATGGTGCTGGCGCAGAGCCCGTAGAGCGCACCGAACGACAGGTCGATCTCGCCGACCACGATGACCAGCAACAGTCCCATGCCCAGGATGGCCACCGTGGAGGCATATCGGAGCATCCCGAGGAGGTTGCCCGGGATCAGGAACTTGCCACCCGAGAGCACCGCGAAGACGGTCATCACGACTGACGACCGTGATGAACACGCCGCCCACGCGAAGCAGGGCTCCACCCACGTCCTGCGCGCGGCTGGTGGTCGCGATGGGTGGGTCGGGGGCGGCCGCGGTGCTGGTCATCGATCTCTCGTGATGGCAGGGAGTACGGGTGACAGCATCACACCGGAGGCCGCCCTTGACGAGCGGCCCCCGGTGGTCAGCGCGGAGCGAAAGCGATTACCCGATCAGGGTGCCTTACTTGCCGGAGCTGAGGATGCCGGTGCGCCGAGGACAGCATCCAGCGCCTGCGGGCCTCTGCCGAGTTGGCCTTGGTCACCGGGAACAGCACCTGGGTGTTCGGTCGGATGATGCCGTTCTTGAGGAAGTCGGCGCAGGCGAGCGCGCCGAAGCCAGCCTGCTCGGACCACTTCTGGTCGAGCGCCGCGACCTGGGTGCCCTGGTCGATGGCATCGAGCTGGCCGTACGAGACGTTCCAGCCGATGGTGTTGACCTTGCCATCCATGCCTGCGTCCTGGATGGCGCGATCGGCCTGCTCGGCGGTGATGTCGACGTTCTCGATGAACTGGACGTCGGGATGGCCGGTGAGGAACGCCGCGTACGCGTCATAGTGCGGGGCCGGATCCTGGAATGCCGACGTTCAGGGCGCTGGTCTCGTCGTTGACGAAGGTGGCGTCCGGGATGGCGGCCTGGATGCGTCTCGCGGAAGGACTTCATCCGGCCCTGACCCCAGAAGGACGTCGGGTCGCCACCGGAGACAGCGAAGACCTTGAGGTCCTTGCCGGTGTCCTTCATCCAGTGAAGCACGATCTTCGCGGCCTGGGCGCCCTCGAGGCTCGGGATCTGCGTGAAGTTGGTGAGCTCGTTGCCGTTCGACGGTCACGCCCACGGTGAACACCGGGATGCCCGCGGCCATGGCCTGGTTGGTGATGCTCGGTGAACGCGTTCGAGTCAGGCGGCTCGATGGACAGGCAGTCGATGGAGTCGGTATCCAGGAGCGCCTGGATCTGGGCGAGCTGCTGGGGAACGTCGATGCCAGTGGCATCTGTCGTGGCGCGATGATGCTGCCCCTTGAGGCTGGGCAGGATCGTCTGGGCCTCCGGGAGGGTCGGTGTTGTAGCCCGCCTGGTACTGGGCGAGAACAGCGGGATGCTCGGGCGACTGGTACGAGAACGACGTAGTTGATGTCGCCCGCCGTTGGCGCAGCTTGTCGGCGATGCTCTGCTTCAGCGTGAACGTGCTGCCGTCCTTGAGCGTCCCGCTGCCCGGCCAGTCGCCGGGGGCCTGCGGCGGGAGCCGACGGGCTCTGGGCGACGGCCGGAACGGCCGCCGCCAGGATGAGGCTCGCCGACGCCAGGGCCATGCCCGCGCCGCGCGCTCCGATGCGCATCTTCCATTCCTCCTCGTCCGGTCGCGCCGCGGCCCGCGTTCGGGGCCGCCGGTGATCACGGGCCGGTGGCGAGTGAGTATCGAGCCGGTGTCGATGCGGTTGTCAACGTTACTGGAATGGTTTCCCATCGTCGCCGGCACGATCGCCGAACAGGGCCGCCGGTCAGCCCGGAGCGGGCGGCGCGCAGGACGGGCGCGGCACTGAACGTGGTCGGCAGGACCACGGTTCGTGGTTCGTCGCCACCGACCAGGCGACCGATGAGCAGCTCGGCAGCGGCCCGGCCCAGGCCCACCGTGTCGCGCGTCGATGGACGCGATGGGTGGTTCGTACAGCTCGCTCAGGGGCACGTCGTCGCAGGTGACCAGCGAGATATCCCGAGCGACGCGCAGCGCCCAGCTCGCGGAGCACCCGGAGGCAGCCGATGAGCAACTGGTTGCCGCCCGCGATGATGGCCGTGGGTCGGGGATCCGCGGCCAGGACCTGCCGTGCGGCTGCCGCACCATGCTCCGTCGGAGAACGAGCCCGGCAGATAGATCGCCTCGACCTGCTCCGGGCGGCGCGCCAGCACAGCACGCATCGCCGCCATCCGCTCGCGCCCGGGCAACTGTGCCAGGAGACCCGGTGATGAGCGCGATGCGCCGATGCCCCAGGTCGATGAGGTGGTCGACGGCGGCCTCCATGCCGCGGCCGATGGTCGTTGACAGCCGCACTGGCCCCGAAGGACGGCGGGCAGCTCGCGGTCGACGACCACGACGGGCCCGTCGACCTGGGCGATCAGGTCGAGCGTGGCGGCGTCGGTCTCGCTGGCCAGCGACAGGATCATGCCGTCCACCCGGCGGCTCTGGAAGAACCGGATGTGGGTCGCGTCCAGCGCCGGATCGTTCTCGGAGTTCATGAGCAGCAGCGAATAGCCCGCGCTGCGCATGACTGCCTCGGCGCCCAGGACGATGTCGGCCATGAGTGGGTTGGAGATGTCCGCCAGCACGAAACCGACCGACAGCGTCTGCCCGCGGCGCAGGCTCTGGGCCAGGAAGTCGGGCTCGTACTCCAGCTGCGCGACAGCCGACAGGACGCGATCGCGCATCTGGGCGCTGACATCCGGATGGCCGGACAGCACGCGCGAGACCGACGAGATCGCCACGTCCGCGAGGTCAGCCACCTCGCGCATGCTGGCCCGGCGCGCGGGCCGTGCCGTTCGCGTCCGATGGGATGGCGCCCTCGGTCACCCTTCGCACTCGTCCGCGGGGCTCGTTCGGGCCACCCATCCGTTCGACCCTCCGCACATCATCCGACGTCCGGCTGCCTCAGCATCCGGGAGTTCCGGTAACGGTTCCGGCGAACCGTAGCACACCGGTGACCGTCCGCGGATCCGCACACCAGCCGTCCACCTACACCAGAATGGTCGCCGCGCCAAGGAGGCCTGGGCTTGTCACGACTTGGCCGTTTCATGACGGGGCTTCCTGATCGTGGCGTCGACGGCCTGCCGGAATGGGACGTCCGGCGCGTTCCGAGGTAGCGGGCGCGCGAGTCGCGGTTGACGCCCGGGACCTGCGATGCCACCATGGGACGCCAGAAGACTGGAAACGGTACCGACGCGGAAGTCGACACCGGACCGTCACCTGTCTCCGGGGCTCGTGACATCGGCTCCTGCGCGCGGCTCCACCATCGCCCGGGGAGGGGTAGACGCACGATGACCGACACCGCGGCCGGCACTGACCGGCGGGTCGGCTGGTACCGCCAGATGTGGACCATCCGGCTGTTCGAGGAGAAGGTCCAGGAGCTGTTCATGGGCGGCCTCATCCAGGGCACGACCCACCTGTGCCAGGGCCAGGAGGCCGTCTCGGTGGGCGCCATCGCGGCCATGAGCCAAGGGCGACGTCCAGACCAACACCTATCGCGGCCACGGCGAGGCGCTCGCGCTGGGCATGACGCCGGAGACCGGCTTCGCGGAGCTGATGGGTCGCTCGACCGGCGGCTCCAAGGGCGTCGGTGGCTCGATGCACTTCATCGACACCTCGCTGGGCAACATCGGTGCCAACGCCATCGTCGGCGCCGGCCTGCCCATCGCGGTCGGTGCGGCCCTGTCCTTCAAGCTCCAGCACAAGCCCTTCGGCGCGCTCACGTTCTTCGGGGACGGCGCCACCAACATCGGCACCTTCCACGAGGCGCTCAACATGGCGGCGGTCTGGAAGACGCCGGTCGTGTTCATCATCACCAACAACCTGTACGGCGAGTACAGCCCGCAGATGACGACCACCTCCACGGTCGACCTGGCGCGCCGTGCCGATCCGTTCGGCATGCCCGGCATCGTCGTGGACGGCCAGGACGTCGATGTCGTCCACGCGGCCGTCAGCGAGGCCCTGGAGCGCGCCCGCGGCGGCGGCGGCCCGAGCCTGCTGGAGATGAAGACCTACCGCTATCGCGGTCACTCGCGCACCGACCCGGCCAAGTACCGGCCGGACGGGCGAGCTCGAGCGCTGGAAGGAGCGCGACCCGATCACCATCCTGGGCGCCAAGCTCGCCGCGGAGGGCCTGCTCTCGCGCCGAGGAGCAGGAAGCCGTCCGCGACCAAGGTCCAGGCCGACATCGACGCCGCCGCCGAGCGCGCCGCACAGGCCCCCATCCTGACCCTCGAGGAGACGCGCCAGTATGTCTACGCTGACTGAGGCCGCGCCCGCGGCGACGACCGCGCCCGTCGACGGTCGAGCTCACCTACCGCGAGGCCGTCAACGCCGCCCTCGAGGACGCGATGGCGGAGCGATCCCGACGGTCGTCCTCATGGGCGAGGACGTCGACGCCGATGGCGGCGTGTTCAAGACCAACGTCGGCCTGCCCGAGCAAGTTCCCGGGCCGCGTGCTCGCCACGCCCATCTGCGAGAACGGCTTCATGGGCGTCGCCCTGGGCATGTCCATCACGGGCATGCGGCCGGTGGTCGAGATCATGTTCGCGGACTTCCTGCCCACCGCCGGCGATGCCATCGTCAACCAGCTGCCCAAGTACCGCTACATGTCCGGCGGCCAGTTCACGGTGCCGGTCACGGTGCGCGTCATGTGCGGTGGCGGCGGCCGCTTCGGGACCCAGCACAGCGCCACCGGCGAGAGCTGGTACATGGCCCAGCCGGGCATGCGCATCGCGACCGCGGCCTCGCCGCGGCGCCGCCTACGAGCTGCTTCGGGCCGCCATCCGCAACAACGACCCGGTGCTGTTCCACGAGCACAAGGTGCTGTACGCCCGCAAGGGCCCGGTGCGCCGTGGCGCCATCGCGGAGATCGGCAAGGCCGCGGTCGCTGCGCGAAGGCACGGACGTCACCATCGTGGCCACGCTGCTGATGGTCGAGCGGGCGCTCGCGGCGGCCGAGGCGCTGGCCGCGGACGGCATCACCGCGGAGGTCATCGACCTGCGCTGGATCCGGCCCCTCGACATGCGCGACCATCGAGGCGTCGGTGCGCAAGACCGGTCGGCTGGTCATCGCCGAGGAGCAGTGGCACGAGGGCGGCTGGGGCGCCACGGTCATCAGCAAGCTGGCCCAGGCGGGCATCCCGTGGAAGGCATCGCCGACGCGCGGTCAGCCTGCCGCACGACCTGCTCATCCCCTACAGCCCGCCGCTCGAGGACGAGATGCTCCCGTCCGCCGAGCGGATCGCGGCCGCCGCGCGGGCCGCGGTCGGCCGGTGACCAGCTCCGCGGCGGATCCGGCGCGACACGCCGCGGCCGCACCCGTGACTGCCGCTCGACCGCGAGCTCGCTGCGCATCGAGCGCATCGAGACCATCGCGCTGCGGGCGCCGCTTGCCCGGCGGTTCGTCGGCAGCGCCTACTCGATGATCAACCGGACGACCATCATCACCCGCCTCCACACCGCGGACGGGCTGGTGTCGCGAGGTCTACAACGGCGACACGGACGACGAGCAATCGCTTGTCGTCGGCATCATCCACGACGAGCTGGCGCCGCGGCTCCTGGGCCGGAGCGCGACCGACCCGGAGGGTGCCTGGACGGCGATGGAGCCGTCCACCAACAACATCCTGCGCGACCGGGGCCTGGCGCTCCAGGCCATCGCGTGCCTGGACACGGCCATCTGGGACGTGTTCGGCAAGGCGGTCGGGCTGCCGCTCCACCGGCTCTGGGGCTCGGTCACCGACTCGCTGCCGATGTCCGTCATCGGCGGCTACTACCACCTCGACCTGGACCAGACCCGCGAGCTCATCGCCGGCTATGCCGAGCGCTTCTCGGGGGTCAAGTTCAAGGTCGGTGGCCGCACGCCCAGGGAGGACGCCGAGCGCGTGCGCGTCGCGCGCGAGGCGGCCGGGCCCGACTTCGCCATCATGGTCGACGCCAACCAGGGCTACGAGCGCGCCCAGGCGGTCGAGTTCGGGCGGCTCGTCGCCGACCTCGACCTGCGCTGGTTCGAGGAGCCCTGCCGCTGGACCAACGACCGGCGCTGGATGCGCGACGTGCGCCTCCAGACGGGCATCCCGGTCGCGGCCGGCCAGAGCGAGATCGACCCTCAACGGCATCCGCGACCTGATCGTGGACGGCGCCATCGACGTCAGCAACTTCGACGCCTCGTGGGCGGGCGGCCCGACCATCTGGCGCAAGGCGGCCGGGCTGTGCGCGGCCTTCGGCGTCGCAGCTGGGCCATCACGAGGAGCCCCAGGTCGTCGTCGCACCTGCTGGCATCGACGCCCAACCACACCTTCGTGGAGTGCTTCGACGAGGAGCGCGACCCGTTCTTCTGGGCGCTCTGCGACCTCTCGACCTTCCTGCGCGACGGCCGCCTGCACCTGCCCGAGCGACCGGGCTTCGGCACGCAGCTCGACTGGGACTACGTCGAGCGCTACACCGTCGACCGCCGCGCCACCACGGCCTGAGGCCGTGGTGGCGCAGGATGCACGCCGAGTCGGGCGCGCCCTTGGCGGGCGTCCGGATCATCGCCGTCGAGCAGTACGGCGCCGGTCCGTTCGGCACCATGTACCTCGCCGACCTGGGCGCGGAGGTCATCAAGGTCGAGGACCCGGGCTCGCGGCGGCGACGTCAGCCGCTACATCCCGCCCGGCCAGCAGGGCACCGACTCGCTGTTCTTCGAGGCGTTCAACCGCAACAAGCGCTCGGTCGCGCTGGACCTCAAGAACCCGGCCGGGCGCGAGGTGTTCGAGCGGCTCGTGGCGTCCGCCGACGCGGTCTTCAGCAACCTGCGCGGCGACCAGCCGGAGCGGCTGCGGCTCCGGTACCCGGACCTGGCGCCGGTCAACCCGCGCATCGTGTGCGTCGCGCTGACCGGCTACGGCAGCGCCCCGGACCAGGCGCTGCTGCCCGGCTACGACGCGCTCGTCCAGGCCGAATCGGGCTGGGCGTCGCTGACCGGTGACCCCGACGGCCCGCCGACCAAGAGCGGCCTCTCGCTGGCCGACTACATCTGCGGCCTGACGGCCATGGTCGGCCTGCTGGCGGGACTGCGGGATGCCGACCGCACCGGGCTCGGGCCGCGACGTGGACACCAACCTGTACGACAGCGCGCTCGCGATGCTCGTCCTACCCGGCGACGTGGTTCCTGTCGTCGGGCTTCGAGACGCGGCGGCTGCCGCTGTCGGCGCATCCGTCCGTGGTGCCGTTCCAGTTCTTCGCCACGGCCGACGGCCACATCGCGGTCGCGTGTCCCAAGGAGAGGTTCTTCGTCGGCGCTGGTGCGCGTCATGGGCCTGCCGGAGCTGGCCGACGGACGAGCGGTTCGCCTCGTTCTCGGCGCGCGGCAGGCACCGCGACGAGGTGCTGGAGCGCCTCGGGCGCGCGGTTCGCGGAGCTGACCACGGCCGAGTGGCTGGACCTGCTGCGCGGCGTCGTGCCCATCGCGCCGGTGCGCTCGCTGGACGCAGGCGCTGGACGTCGGCGAGCTGCAGGAGCGCGGCATGCTCGCCGAGTACGAGGACGAGACCTTCGGGCGGGTCCGCTCCGTGGGCCTGCCGCTGCACGTGTCGGCGGCTTCGACGCCGGCGTATCGAGCCGGTCCCGGCGCTGGGTGCCGATCTGGACGCCATCCTGGCCGAGCTGGGCTACTGACGCGCGTCGATGGACGGCTGCGCGGGCCGGAGCCTTCGGCGGCGGTTCCGGCGGCGCGCCGGGGGTCGATCGCGGCCGACGTCTGGGTCGGGCGGCACATGGGCCCGGGGCTGGTCCTGCTGGCGGCCATCGGTGGCGCCGCGCTCGCGCGCGCCCTGGGTGGGCGTCAGGTTCGAGCGGGGCGACCGACGGTTCGTGCCGCTGACACTGCTCGCGACATTCCTGCTGGCCGTGCTGCTGGTCATCGTGGGGATGTGGGCTGCGGCGCGGTCCCTGCTGCTGGGCGTTCCCGTTCTGGCGGGCGCCCTCATCCTGGGTGGTGGCTGGCTGCGTGTCTCGCTCGACCTGTGCAGGTACGCCGAGGACATCGGGGGGACCCCATGACCGCATCGACGTGCTCGTCGAGCGACTGGACGCCGCCTATCGATCCATTTCAGGATGGCTGCTGGGTGCTGGGTTCGTGGTCGGTGTCGCACTCGTGGTATGGATGCTGTTCCTCCGTGGCCGGTTCTAGGCCGTACCTTTAGGTGGATAACGCTGGGGCACCGCCCTGTACCGTGACCATCATGCGATCGACGCGTGCGAGCCTCGCTGTCCTCCTGGTGGTGGTCGTGATCTCGGTGCTTGGGGCGTCCGTTACCGCTTCAGCCCAGACACCGTCACCGCGTTCAGCTCAGGCACCCTCGCCCGGACCCATCGCCCTCGAGCCAGTCGTCCAGTCCGGGTACGGCGTCGTCATCGTTGATGCCCGTGGACTGGGTGCCGGTCGGGTCTGGTCTTCGCAGCCGACGACGGCAGCCCGCGGCGACCCGACCATCCTCGCGTTCCAGTCCGCGCCCGCGACCCGTGAGCAACTCTGGCCCAGCCTGCTGCCCCAGTTCGGGCTCACCGAGCGGCCGGAACCCTTCGGGACACCGGTAACCGATGCGGGCCTGGCGTGGACGCTGTATCGGATATCGATCGGTGCTCGACACATCATGGCCGACCTCGCGCTCGCTGAGCGGGGGGGCCGCACCAACCTGGTCCTGCTGCGTGTCCTCGTCGGATGAGACCGAGTGGCTCCGTGGCGACCGGTCTTCCTGCCCGCGGTCGATTCGTTCCGGATGTCGGATGCAGTACCCAGCCCGACGCCATCGGATGGCCGAGTCGGTCACCGCGACCTGGACGTCGTGTTTCCGGGAGGCGCACCACAGGTCACCCTCGCGGGCACGCTCAGCGTGCCGGACGGGCGCGGCCCGTTCCCGGCCATCGTCCTGCTGACCGGCAGCGGTCCCCAGGACCGCGACGAATCGTCCTGCCGGTTGCGGCCATCAAGCCATTCGCGCTCATCGCCGATGCACTCGCGCGAGCCGGCGTCGCGGTGCTGCGATACGACGATCGGGGGACCGCGGCTTCCACCGGCGACTACGGCAGCGCTACCATCGCGGACTTCACCGCGGACGGGGCGGCCGCCGTCGCGTTGCTCCGGTCGCGACCGGATGTCGACCCAGCCGGGTCGGTATCCTGGGCCACAGCGAGGGTGGCATCGAGGTCGCCGCGGCTGGCCGCGAGACCCGAAGATCGCGTTCGTGGTGGGCTGGCAGCGCCAGTGGCCGACCGGCGAGGACGTACTGGTCGACCAGAACGAGGCCATCGACCGTACTGCCGGGGCATCGGGACGAGGAGGTCGGGCGGTAGGCGAGTACTCGCGGCGAGGCTCTATGCGGCGGCCTCGCGGGCGACAAGGCCGCGTCGAGGAACAGTCATCCGGGACTACTTCGGCGGCCTGTACGACCGCCAGACGCCGAGCGGCACTGCGAGCACCCGGGCTGACGCGCCGACTTTGTCGAGGGCCAGGTCGAGGTCCAGTTGCCGGTCCTCGACATCCCCTGGTTCCTGTCGCTGTTGCGGGCATCACGCTGGGGCGGACTGGCGACGGGTGGCGGTCGCCGTCCTGGGCGTGTTCGGCGGCAAGGACGTCCAGGTGCTCGCGGCGCTGCAGACTCCCGTGCTGCGACCAGCGCTTGAGGCGGCCGGCAACGACAGCCACGATCGTGACCCTGCCCGACGCGAACCACCTGTTCCAGTCCGCGAAGACGGGTGCGCTCGGTGAGTACGGCAGCCTTGGACCAGGCGTTCACGCCCGACTTCCTGCCCACCCTTGTCGACTGGGTCGTTGAAGCGACGGGTGGACGAGGCCTCGCTCCGAGCCATGACGGCGGGCTTGCGCAATGCGCGCAGGCTGCCATACCATCCCGCGGTGACCACCGATCACCGACCCGACCTCGACTGGCATCCGGAACCTGAGCTGATCGATGTCCGTGACCCGGACGCGTTCCCGCGCCGCGCTGGAGCGGCTCGGCCACGACGCCTGGGCGGCGGCGCTCGACTATCTCTACGACGAGGCGTTCCGACGAGCCATGGGCGAGCCGACCACGGCCGTCGCCGTTGCGCGCCCGGTTCTTTGGCGATCGACGGAGGACCCGGAGCCGGCGCCGGTCGGACCGACGCCGTCGGCCGACCTGCTGGCCGAGTTCCGGGACCGGCTGGCGCCCCACCAGCTGAACGCGTGGCACCCAGCGCACGCTCAGCTACTTCACGCCTCCGCCGTTGCTGATGTCCATCGTGGGCGAGCTGCTCGCCCAGTTCACGCAGCAGGGCGTGGACGTCTGGCACGCCGGTCCGTCGGCGGCATTCGTGGAAGAGGAGGTCGTGCGCTGGCTGTGCGACCTCGTGGGCTACGGAGAGGGGAGCTTCGGGCTGCTCACATCGGGTGGCGTGATGGCCAACTTCATGGCCCTCGCGCTGGCCCGTGATGTGCGGCTGCGGCGAGCTTCGGCGGCTGGATCGCCCACCTCGCGGCGCGGCCCTCGACGGTGCCCGCGTCTATGTCTCCGACCAGGGGCACTTCTCGGTGGCGCGCGCCCTGGACGAGCTGGGGTTCCCGGCGGAGACGCTCGTCATCGCTGCCCAGCGACGACCGCTTCCGGCTCCGCGTCGACGGCCTCGCGGCGCCAGTCGCCGCAGACCGGGCGCGGCGGCTGACGCCGTTCGCGGTCGTGGCGGTGACGGGCACGACCAACACCGGGTCCATCGACGACGTGCCGGCCATCGCCGCAGATCGCCGCGCGCGGAGCGGCTGTGGCTCCACGTGGATGCGGCATATGGCGGCGCGGCCCGCCTTTCGAACGAGCTGGCGCCGCTGGTGCCTGGGCTGGAGCTCGGCCGACTCGGTCACCGTCGATCCCCACAAGTGGTTCTTCCAGGCGTACGACATCGGCGGCCTGATGGTCCGCGACGGTCGACCTGCTGGAGCAGACGTTCTCGCGTCGCCCCGAGTACTACCGCGGTGGCGGCGACACGGCCCGCGAGCATGACGCCCACGACAGCGACTCGCTCGACTTCTATCGACTCGGCTTCGAGGGCACCCGTCGCTGGCGGGCGCTCAAGCTGTGGATGAGCTGGAAGCACCTCGGTACCCGCGGCCTCGGTCGTCTGGTGGACGCGAACGTTGCCATCGCGAGGTATCCTCTCGGCAAGCATCGCCCGAAGCGCTGACTTCGAGCAGCTGCCGGAGACTCCACAACTGGCCGTGGTCTGCTTTCGTCACGTCCCCGTCGGACGTGCGTCTGACGCCAGACGAGCTCGATGCGCACCAGGATGCGCTTCAGGCGGCCCTCGAGGCATCCGGCGACGGCTGGCTGTCGACGACCCGGCTGCGTGGCTGCGACCTGGCTGCGAGCAGGCGGTGATGAACCCGATGACCAGCGAAGGCGACATCGACCAGCTGCTGGCCGATCTACGTCGACTCGCCGGCTGACCCTGTCCCGCCGAAAGTCGTCAACACGACTTCGTGATCCGAACTGCATTCCCACGTGCCCGTGGTGTATCGTGCCGCACGACCCGCCACGGTTCCCCGGGGAGCCACGGCGGGGATCTCATGGACACGGCCTTGCCCAGCGGTGGCTGGGGTGACACGGCCTTCGCCCTTGGTGCAGGTCGTCCCTGTTCTGGCCGGCTTATGCCCGGTCGCGCGCAGGTCCGGCGTCGTATTGGGCGCCCGGAGCTTGCCTACTGCGAATCCTCAGGCCGCAGCAATGTGCCTCGAAACATCGTGCCGTCCAGGCCGACAGGCTCCCGCCGACGGCACAGCGTCGCGCCCTGGCATGCCAATAGCATCGAGACGAGAAGGGATCCAAGCCGTGTTCGCGACCCATGGTCGTTCGACCCGAGTACTCCTGACCGGAACCGTCGTCGCGGCGATGTCCGTCGCGACCCTTGCTGGGAGCGTTGACGCGCAGTCACAGCCACCCGTCGCGAGTGCGCCACCTGCATCCACGGCTCCCGAGTCGCCTGCCACAAGCCCGGCTGCCCTGCCCTCGACCGCTCCAGTGGACCCCGCCATCGCGGCGTGTGACGCCCTGCTCACCCATGAAACGATAGCAACCGTCACGGGCGCGACCGTGACCGACGCACGAGCCGGATCGACCGGGAACGGCAACTTCCCGGAGTCGCCCAACTGCGACTGGACCCTGTCGGATGGCTCCTCGATCAAGGTTGACACGATGATGGAGTTGAGCGCGTTCGGATCGGGCAACATCGAGAAGGCCATGGCCCTCGGCGGAAGCAAGGTCACGAGCCTCCCGCAACCTGCAGCATCGGTCGTCTGGGACGGCGGGGACGGGCAACTATTCGCCGGTCGGGTCGGCCCGCTCCTGATCGAAACATTGACCTTCAGCGCCCGCTCTGCCGATGGCAAGGCTGACGACCTCGACCTGCTCGAGCGACTCGCCCTCGCGAGTGCCGCGCAGCCGACCCCGGCGCGCACGGTCGACCCGGAGTGCGCATCCGATCTGGGAGTCTCTGTCGTGTCCACTCAGCGGTACGACAGTCCGAGTATTGCCAGCGACACGCTGACCGACCTCAACTGCGGCTTCGACCTTGGCGATGGGACGACTGCTGTCCTGGAGTTGGATTGGCGCGGCCGGGACGCTATGCCGGACTGCTGCGAGAAGGTCAAGGCGCTGGGCAAGGGAGCGTTCGCCCAGCAGCAGGGCAGCGGCAAGAAGGCCGAATGGCAGCTCGAGTGGGTGCTGGCCGATGGTGACCCTTCGCGCGTCGCGGCCCTCCGCAACGGCGAAGGGGGTACCCGGATGCTGAGCAAGAGGGAATTGACCGCCCTCGCCAAGGACGTGACGCTTGGCGACACGGTCGCCAGCGGCCCGACTCCTGGCCCCGCGGCACTGCCTGCAGAAGCAGCGCCGCTGTTCGGCAGCTGGACACTGCTGAGCGTGGGCGGCGGGGAGAAGTCCGAGGTCCCACCGGCTGGGTTCGGTGTCATCGCGACCTTCAACGCTGATGGGACGACCCTGTTCGCATACGACTGCGTGCCCCCCAAGAAGAAGAAGCCACTCGCGTATCCCGGAACCTATACGGCAGACGCCACGACACTCCACATCACCTGGGCAAAGCGGACCATCGGCGCCTGCAAGGCCGACGACCCCACGAACTGGATCACCAAGTTCGGGTTCATGGTGGGCTTGGCGACCGGTTCAGGGACATGGTCGGTCGTTGGCGACACCCTGACCATCACGGGCAACCCGGAGAAGATCGTGCTCGAGTTCCAGCGCGCGGCAACCCAGGGGTAGCAAGGGCACAGGTCCAGGGTGCCTCGGCGAGGTGGCATGACCTCGAGTGGGTCGTGTCGCCCAACCAGGTTCCCGTGGATCCATCCGATCGTCGGCGGGGTGCGTAGTAGCTCCTGAGGCCAATGGACCGACTTGATGTCGGTCAGGCCCAGGAGAGAGGACTACCGCGCATGAAGCCTCGAATCGTCGCGACCCTCGCGAGCGGCCTGCTGGTCGTGACCGCGATGGGCGTATCTGCCCAGTCATCGACCGGATCCATGACGCCAATGGGATCCATGACGCCGGTGGGTTCCATGGCGCCGGCCTCAACGTCGCCCGGTGCCATCGACAGCCCGGCCGCCAACCTGCGTACCACGCTGGACCTGAAGCTCGGCGAGCACATCATCCTGGCGCTCAAGGCCACCGATGCCGCGCTCAACGGGAACACGCCTCTGTTCCAGGCCTACGCCAAGCTGCTCAACACCAACGGCACAGACATCGGCGCGATGATCGGCAGCGTCTTTGGCCCTGACGCGCGGGATACATTCGACAAGATCTGGAGCGCCCACAACGGCTACTTCGTGGACTACACCACGGGAGTCGCCACGCACGACAAGGACAAGGAGGACCAGGCCGTCAAGGACCTGACCGAGAAGTACGTGCCCGAATTCTCGAAGTTCATCGCCGACGCGACCGGGCTGCCGCTCGATGCGGTGACCAGCCTCATCACGGATCACGTGCTGCAGACCAAGGCGGTCGTTGACGCGCAGGGCGCCAAGGACTGGACCAAGGTCTACGCGGGTGTCCGAACGGCCTACGCGCACATGCAGATGATCGGCGACGCGCTCGCGAGCGCCATCGTGGCCAAGGTTCCCCGATGCCGTCCCGGGTGACGCCAACACCACGGCGGCGGACTTCCGCGTCGCGCTCGAACCAGTTGCTCCAGGAGCATCTCTACCTTGCCACCTTCGCGACGGACGCCGCCCTGGGCGGCCGCGGCGATGACGTCACCGCCGCCCTTGACGCCCTCGGCACCAACGGCACGGATATCGGCGGCAGCCATCGGCTCGCTGTTCGGGACGGAGGCGCAGGATGCGTTCAACAAGATCTGGAGCGCCCACAACGGCTTCTTCGTGGACTACACAACGGGTGTCGCAACCGAGGACCAGGCCAAGCAGGACAAGGCCGTCACCGATCTGACGACCAGCTATGTGCCCCAGTTCGCCGCGTTCCTGGCGGGCGCCACGAGTCTTTCCGAGGATGGGCTCGCTGCGCTCATCACCGACCACGTGCTCACGACCAAGGCGGTCGTGGATGCCCAGGCAGGTGGGGACGCGACGGCCGCCGCAGCCGCCGACCTGCTCGCCGCGCAGCACATGCAGATGATCGGCGATCCGCTCGCGGCCGCCATCGTCGCGGCGCTGCCAGACTCGTTCAAGTGAGCAGACCCGACCAAGAGGGGCGCTCCCGCGTCCCTCTCTCCTCCCTCGCCCGGCGCGCGTCAATGCTCGTGCGGGCCTTCGTCCTGGGCATCACTGTGGTCGCGTTCGGCGGACCCGCCATCGCGCAAGAGCCATCGCCGATGGCGTCAATGGACCCTGCAGCGATGGCACCTGGGCTCGATCGTGCCGTCGTCCACGACACCAGTGGATTCGACCGTCGGGGTGGAGCTTGCCGACTTCATGGTCACGCCGATGATCATCGAAGCGGTCGGACCAACGATTGCCTTCGAAGTGAGCAACGCAGGACCGACGCCCCATAACCTGACGCATCCGAGACGGGGCTGGTGTCGTCCTCGGAGCCACACGTGACCTGCGAGCGGGCGAAGGGGATACGTTGACCATCACCTTCCCGGGACCCGGGACCTACGTCACGTTCTGTTCACTCCCCGGCCATGAAAGCCTTGGGTTGAAGGGAAGCCTGGTCGTGACCACCGGGCCAACGGAGTCCGCGTCGCCATCACCGATGACCCCTCCGGGGGTATCGCCGTCGAGCTGATCGCAGATGGTCGGCCGTCACACGCCGCCGGGCACTGTGCCTGGCGGCGTTGCCGTTCAGGGTGGCTTGACCGTGGAATTCAGGAGCCATTGACAGGCGGTCGCTCAATCCTTACCTTGTGGGTCGGATAACCTCCCGCCGCCGCAGATCGCGCGGCTCGATCCCGTCCTGTGAGGCTCCATGGCCGGCGCGTTCCTGATCGCACTCCGAGACGGTCTCGAGGCCGCCCTGATCGTGGGCATCATCTGCGCGTATCTCGTGAAGCTCGGTCGCCGGGATGCGCTGCCGAGGGTCATCGCTGGGACGGCACTTGCCGCACTCCTCTCGCTGACCATCGGGGTCGTGCTGGTTGCCACCATCGGCCGCCTTGATCATCGACTCCAGGCGACCCTTGAAGGAGTGGCGGCGACGGTGGCGGTCGTGATCATGACCCGGATGCTGTTCTGGATGCGCCGACAGGGCCGGGCCATCAAGGGTGAACTCGAGACGCAGGTGTCGGTGGCTCTCGCAACAGGCAGCACGGCTGCGCTCGTCGGCCTGGTGTTCGTCGCCGTCATCCGCGAGGGCATCGAGATGACCCTGTTCTTCCTGGCCATCATCGGTTCCCAGTCGGGTGACGTGACCAGCGCGGTGTTGGGCGGAATCGCGGGCCTCGCCGTGGCGGTCGCGCTTGGGCTGGGCGATCTTCGCAGCCGGTGTGCGCATCAACCTGAGCCGCTTCTTCACCGATCACGGGCATCCTGCTCATCTTCGTTGCGGCAGGACTCGTCGTGTATGCCGTGACCGAGTTCACGGAAGCTGGCTATCTGCCGATGATGTCCCCACTGTTCGATCTCAGTCGGGTCATCCCGCAGTCGTCGCCGCTGGGGTCCGTGCTCACAGGCATGTTCGGCTATCGGGCTGCACCATCGGCGATCCAGGTCGCGGCGTACCTGCTGTACCTGGTGCCGGTGTTGTTCCTGTACCTCAGCGATCGGCGGCCTTCGTTCCGCCGCCGGATGGTGGCGAGCGCGTAGGTCCGCGGCGCTGCCACCTGCGTCGCGCGTCTCCGGGTCATCGCTGGCGGCAGGGCTCGGCTAGCGATCGGTAGAGCGGTACTTGTGGACAGCCAGCGGCACGAACACGCCAAGCAGGACCACGACCCACAGAGCGTGACCAGGATCGGCTGCTGTGACGGCAGATTGTTGGTCGCGAATGGGTTGGGATTGCCCCACAGGATGCGCAATGAAGCGGTGAGGGTGCTGACCGGGTTCCACTCCGCGAACGGCTGGAGCCAGGTGGGCATGGTCTGGACGGGCACGAATGCGTTCGAGATGAACGTGATGGGGAAGATCACCACGAACGCGACCTGCTGCCCGACCTCCACCGTCGGCACCGACAGGCCCAGCCAGATGCCGACCCAGGACATCGTGAACGCGAAGACGACGAGCAGGAGCACGCCGATCAGGAAGTCGACGACGCCGTTGTTGACGGACCAGCCCACGAGCAGGCCCGTGAGACCATGAGCACGCACCAGGATGCCCGGTCTGGTAGATCGCATCCGCGAAGCTCCGACCCGTCAGCACCGCGGACCGTGCCATGGGCAGCGACCGGAAGCGGTCGATGATGTCCCTTGGTCATGTCGTCGGTCATGCCGATGGCGGTCGTTGCGGATGCGAACGAGATGGTCTGGACGAAGATGCCGGGCATCAGGTACTCGCGGTACGCGTTCGGGACCTGGGTACCCGGGCAGAGGAATGGCGCCGCCGAACACGAACGCGAACAGCAGCACGAACATGATCGACTGGATGACCGCGAAGATGGCGAGCTCCGGGATCCGAGGGATGCGCTTCAGGTTGCGCCACATCACGATCCAGGCCGTCGGCCAGTGCCTGGCGCCAGCCGCCGACACCCTGGAGAGGAGTGCGATAGTGGTGGTCATGACTGTCCTCCCAGCAGTCTTGGTGCTCGTGGCGGCGACCGTCTCATCATCGGCCAGCTGCGCCGCCGCATGGCCGGTCAATGACAGGAACACATCATCGAGCGTGGGACGTCGGACCCCGATGTCATCGATGACGATGTCAGCGTCGCTGAGTGCTCCGACCACCCGACGAGTGCCTGGGTGCCTCCGCTGGAAGGCAAGGTCAGGCGTGCGGGTGTGTTCGTCGAGGACAGCGATCGCCGTCACCGAACTGCCGGATGAGCCCGATCGCACGCTGCGATCTGCGTCCGGTCGTGGACCACGACCTCGATGCGCTCACCGCCGACCTGGTTCTTCAGCTCGTCCGCGGTCCCCCGGGCGATGATCTTGCCGTGGTCGACGACCGCGATGGAGTCGGCCAGTTCGTCGGCCTCCTCCAGGTACTGGGTCGTCAGCAGCAGGGTGGTGCCGTCGCGAACGAGTGCCCTGGATGACCTCCCACATGCCCAGGCGACTGCGCGGGTCGAGTCCCGTGGTCGGCTCATCCAGGAACAGCAACCGTGGCCGCCCGATGAGCGCGCTGGCAAGGTCGAGTCGCCGACGCATGCCACCGGAATACGTCTTGACCACGCGGTCGCCGGCATCCACCAGGTCGAACTGCTCCAGCAGCTCGGTGGCACGCGTTCGAGACTCGGCCGCTGAGCAGCTGGTACAGACGACCGAACATCCACAGGTTCTCGCGTCCGGTGAGGTTCTCGTCGACGGCTGCGTACTGGCCGGACAGGCCGATCACGGACCGCAGCTGCTGTGCCTGCGTGACCACGTCGAAGCCGGCCACCGTGGCTCGGCCAGCGTCGGGTTTGAGCAGCGTGGCGAGGATCCGGACGGTAGTGGTCTTGCCGGCACCGTTCGGGCCCAGTAGTCCCAGAACGCTGCCTTCGGCGACGGTCAGGTCGAGACCATCGACCGCCCGGACCTCGTTCTTGCGTGACTTGTAGACCTTGACCAGGCCTTCAGCGGTGATGGCGTTCATGGCGGCCCACGCATGGGGTCCATCGGCATCTCCAGGTGGCTCGGTTCGAGCCCTTGACGATGACGGATCCGGTCAGCGCCTGTCAGCATCAGCCACAGGGTATCAAGCCGCGGCTGCAGGGACGGTCAGGTGCGCACAGCGGCGCACACCCCGAAACAGTCAGATGCGTCAGGTCCATGACGAAGCCACGGCGCTCCGCAAGTGCGTTGGACAGGCTTGTCGCCTCCTCTCGGCTCGATATCCCAGCTGGCGCCGCAGCGAGAGCAATGGAGGTGGCCGTGCTCGGCCGCGGGCAGCACGTGGTACTGCTCCCGGCCGTCGGGTCCATGGGCATGACGGACGAGCCCCAGCTCCTCCAGCACATCGAGGGTCCGATAGACCGTCGATGGGATGGTCGCCAGGGTCCCGCAGCCGGCACCGCTCGACCAGCTCGGCCCCTGTCACGTGGCCGTCGGTCACTGCGACAGCACCTCCACCAGCAGTCCGGCGCTGGGGGGTCCAGCGTAGGCCTCGGGCATCGCAACTGGTCCCGGGCGCCCGACCAGGGTCCGGTCGAGGGACGGTCCGCATGACGTTCCCAGGAGGGGTGGTGATCCGATGGCTTCCATGGCCGCGAAGTATATGCGGACAGGCCCGTGTCTTCACGCGCTATTGCGATATGTTGTAATAGCCACTTACTACATCAACCTCGGAGGATGAGATGTCGATCCGTCGGTCTGGCGCTCATCTGCGGCGCCCTGCTGACATTGGGTGCGGGCTCAGCAGTGGCGCAGTCGGCGGCGACCTCGCGTGCCACCGCCGATGCCTCGCCTGGGCTGGCAGGACGAGCTGACGGGCGACCCGGACAAGCTGGACGTCGCGACCACCGTGGCCCCCATCAGCTCCCTCGCTCGCAACATCGGCGGTGACCGGATCCGGCTCCACGGCATCGTGCCCGACGCCACCAACTCCCATACCTTCGAGCCCAGCCCGTCCGACGCGCGGGTCCTCTCGAAGGCCGACCTCATCATCGTCAACGGGCTGCACCTGGAGCAGCCGACGCTGGACCTGGCGGAGGCGTCCAAGCGTCCCGAGACGGTCATCCAGATACCTGGGCGACAACACCGTCACCGAGGCCGACTGGCTGTTCGACTTCAGCTTCCCGGAGTCGGAGGGAGACCCGAACCCACACCTGTGGATGAACGTCCGGTACGCGCTCCATTACGCACAGCTGATGCGTGACTGGTTCTCCGAGGCCGACCCGGCGAACGCCGGCTACTACGCTGCCAACTTCGAGCGCCTCAAGGCCAGCCTGGATGACCTCGATGCCCGCATCCGAGCGGTGGTGCCAACGGTGCCCGAGGCGAACCGCAAGCTGCTGACCTATCACGACTCATGGGCGTACTGGGCACGCGAGTACGGCTTCGAAGTCATCGGCGCCGTCCAGGCCTCCGACTTCTCGGATCCGAGTCCGCAGGGATGTGGCGGAGCTCATCGACCAGATCCGGGAGCAGCACGTTCCGGCGGTGTTCGGTTCCGAAGTGTTCCCGAGCACGGTGCTGGAGCAGATCGCGAGCGAGACCGGGGCCACGTTCGTGGACGCCCTGCGGGACGACGAGCCACCGGGTGCCCCAGGACGCCGCCGAACACACCTACATGGGCATGCTCCGCAAGGACATGCAGGTCATGATGGACGCGCTCGGTGGGCAGGGGACCGCGACGTTCGCCGACTACCCGGTCGGGGACACCTGGCAGCCGTGAACCTGGTCCAGCCGGACGAGCCGTCCTCGACAGGCGGGGGCACCCGCGCTCGTCCGCTTCGAGGGCGTGAGCGCGAGCTACGGCGGTCCGGCCGTGCTCCAGGACATCGACCTCGAGCTGTCGCGTGGCGGGCTCGTCGGCATCGTCGGGCCCAGTCGGAGCGGGCAAGACGACGCTGCTGCGGGCGATGGTGGGGCAGGTGCCCAGGCTCCGGGGACGGGTCGTGGTGGACGGTCGCGACGTCGCTGCCGGCCAGCCCGCCAACGTCGGATGGGTGCCCCAGCTCGAGACGGTCGACTGGGACTTCCCGGCCACGGTCCGCGAGGTCGTGCTCATGGGTCGCTGGGCGGCGTGCCCGCTGGCGGCCCTGGATGACCACCCGCGACCGGGCCGAAGCGGACCGCGTGCTCGAGCGGCTGGGCATCGGTGGCCTGGGCGACCGCCAGATCCGGGAGCTGTCGGGCGGCCAGCAGCAGCGGGTGTTCCTGGCCCGGGCGCATCATCGCCGATCCGGTCCTGCTGCTGCTCGACGAGCCGACCAGCGGTGTCGACATCCGGACGCGCGACGAGGTGCTCCACCTGCTGGCGGACCTCAACGCCCAGGGTGTGACCATCGTGCTCACGACCCACGAGCTCAACTCGGTCGCGGCCCACCTGCCCCACGTGGTGTGTGTCAACCGGACGGATCGTGGCCCAGGGTGACCCGGACGAGGTGTTCACGTCGCCCGATCCTCAACGCGACCTACGCCGCGGACCTGCGGGTGGTCCGCCAGGACGGCCACGTGCTGGTCGCGGATGCTGCTCCCCACCGGATGCGCGACGTGCTGCGACACCACCACGACGGCTACGAGCATTCCCATCACGAGCACGACGGGACTGCCCCATGAGCACCTCCGCGCGGGCGCAGCTGATGGAGCTCCTGACGGAGCCGCTCGGCTACGCCTTCTTCCGTCAGGGGCTCGCGGTCTCGGTGCTGGTGGGCCTGCTGTGCGGGCTCATCGGCGTCTACGTCGTGCTGCGGCACATGAGCTACATCGGTCACGGGCTGTCGCACGCGGTCTTCGGCGGCGCGGTGGTGGCCTATGTCGCGAGCGTCGACTTCTACCTGGGCGCGGGCGTCTGGGGCTTCGCCGCCGCGCTGCTCATCAACGCCGTGGCCCGCCGCCGGCGTATCGGCGCGGACGCGGCCATCGGCATCATCACGACGGCCAGCTTCGCGCTGGGCGTGGCACTCATCAGCAAGACCAGCAGCTTCACCACCAACTTCGAGGCGGCGCTGTTCGGCAACATCCTGGGGGTCACACCGATCGACCTCGCGGTCGTGGCCATCGTCACCGTCGCGGTCGCGATCTTCATCGCCCTGTTCTACAAGCGGCTGCTGTTCATGACCTTCGACCCCGAGGTGGCGCCCATCTTCGGCATGCGCACCGGGTCGCGTGGACACGCTGTTCGCGCTGGCCCTCGCGGCGACCATCGTGGCGTCCATCAACGTCGTGGGTGTCACGCTCATCGCCGCGACGCTCATCATCCCTGCCACGACCGCCCGCCTGCTGACCGACTCCTTCGGCCGGATGCTGGGCCTGTCCGCGTTCCTGGGCGCGGCTGCCGGTGCGGTCGGCATGTACGCTGAGCTACTGGCAGGACGTCTCATCGGGCGCCACGATCGTGCTGCTGGAGGCGGCCATGTTCGTGCGTCGCGTTCCGTGGCAGCTCGTTCGGACGTCATCGCTCGGCATGGGCCGAGGCGCCCGTGGACGATCGTCCATGGTCGGCCGCAGGTGTTCGATGACCTCTAGCACCGTCCCATCCGGGCCATCCGGCACGGGGACCGGTTCGATCGATGTCTGGCATGATGCCGTAATGTCGCAACGAGCAGCCCTGACCCTCCGGAGCTCGAAGCGGCAGCTTGCCCGACCGGAGCGGCTGGCGTGGGTCGTGCTGGCGGCACTGGCATGCGTGCTGGCCCATGAGGCGACATACCTGCTGTCGTATGGTGCTGGCACCACCTACGCCGCGACGATGACCCAGACCGGCCACGACGGCTACTGGCTGGCGCTCCTGCTCGCGGTGACCGTGGCGACGGTCGGGCTGGCGCTCGTCGCCATTCGCCATCTCCGTCGCCTGCATCGGGAGGCGGCGTCCGCACCCACGCTGAGCGATGGCGATGGCATCGGCGGCTACCTGTCTCTGGCCGTCGGTTCCTGGGCTCGCCTGGCGCTCGCTGCCGGGCTGCTGTACACCGCCCAGGAGAATGCCGAGGCGTTGCTGGCTGGCGCCCCGGTCCAGGGTCTCGACGTCGTCCTCCGCCACGGCGCCCTGCCGTTGCTCATGATCCTGCTCGCGACGCTGGTCGTCGCCCTTGTCGCGGCGTTGGTGCACTGGCGTCGCCTGGTGCTGCTGGGACGCATCGCCGTCCCGGTCCATGACTGGGATCCCGCGGCAGCCCTGGCGCACCCACGCTTCGATGCTGCGCTGCCCGGCCGATCGCATATCCCGGGCTCCCAGGGCAGCCGGGCGCCTCCGCGGCCAGGGTTCAGGCCGTCCGCCGTCTTCCAGGTGGACCTGGGGCGCTAGTCGCTCCTCGCCCGACCGGAGGCACTTCCCGGATCCCGCGCGACGCCGCGGACGGGCGGTGCCGGCCCGGTCTCGCTCCCGAATGCTCGAGGTCGTCATGACCCGCTCCACGCGTCCCTCGGGGACGAACAAGCGTGCCGCAGCCGTGCCTGCACCACGTCGCTCACCAGTCCTGCTGCTCACCGCCGGCGCCATTGCGGTCGGCCTGGTGCTGGTTGCCGTGCTGGCGACAGCCGCCAACCTACCGGGCGGCGGCACGGCCGCCATCGCGACCCCCGTCTCGCGAACCCTCGGGGCCCTCGTCGACGGACGCACAGTGGGTGCCGCAGACGCACCCGTCACGATCGACGTCTGGGCGGATTTCCAGTGCCCGGTGTGCGGCCGGTTTGCGGAGGACATCGAGCCGCTCCTCGTGGCGCGATACGTGGAACCGGGGCTGGTCCGGATGACGTTTCACGACTTCGGGTTCATCGGACCCGAGTCGTTCGACGCCGCGGTCGCCGCACGGGTCGCGGGTGCCTTGGCGGACGCCTTCTGGGCGTATCACGACCTGCTGTTCGCCAACCAGGATGGCGAGAACCAGGGTGCCTTCAGCCGAGCACGCCTCACCAACATGGCGGTCGCCGTGGGACTTGACCGGCGATCGTTCCTGACGGCGATGGATGACCCGAGCTACCTGGACGCGGTCCGCCAGGAGACGGCGAGTGGGCTGTCACTAGGCATTCACTCCACCCCGACGATGGTCATCAACGGGCAGCAGGCCGCGGGCCTGCCGGACTGGGGCCGCCTCGCGGCATATCTCGATGGTCTGCTCGCCGACGCGGGTGGCGCTCCAGCCGTGATCGGCGCTCCAGCCGCGAGTGGCGATCCGGCCGTGAGTGGCGATCCGACCGGATCGGCGGCGCCGTGAGGGGTCGACTGGGTGCGCTTCTCACCATCCTCGCCCTCGCGGCGGTTTGCATCACTGCGTACCTGAGCTTCGTCAAGCTCACCGGAGGTGCCCCCGCGTGTGCCGTCGTCAGCGGCTGTGAGACGGTGAACGACAGTCAGTACTCCACGTTCGCGGGCATCCCGGTGGCCATCTTCGGTCTCGCGGCATCGCTCGCGATCCTCGCAGGCGCGATCACGTGGTGGCGGCGTGCGGATCGGCGCGGCCTCTACCTTGTCTATGGTCTCGGCCTTGTCAGCCTGCCCATCCTGGCCTGGCTCACGTACCTCGAGCTCTTCGTCATCCATGCCATCTGTATCTGGTGCGTCACGTACGCACTGGTGGTCGTGACGGGCTGGATCGGCGCGGCCGTGGTGCTGCGGGGTGCCCGATGAGCACGGGCGTGGTGCTGCTGGGTCGGGCGTAGACTCGGATGCCTGTGACTCGTCCACGCTGGAGACCGCTGCTCCTGGCGCTACTGCTGCTCCTGCTCCTGGCCTGCTCCTCCGGAGGATCGAGCGCGACGCTGGTGCGCTACGAGCGCGACTGGCCGGATGGCTATCACGAGGAACTGACCATCACCGATGACGGTCACGTGACCATGAAGCACGGCGACGTCCTGGAGCGGCTGACACTCACCGCGGACCAGGTCCAGCGTGTCCGCCTCGCGCTGGCGGCAGGTGTGCCCGAGGGCGACCAGGGTGACAGCCTGGTGCGGACCGTCGTGCTCGCCAACGGCACCAGCCACACTCCCGTCAAGCCCGTGCCAGGGTCGTCCGTGGAGCTCCTGGAACTCCTGATGACCACGCATTCGCTCGATGGCGCGCCGGCATCGGGTGCCTCGCCCCTGCCGTCCCACCGCCTCGCTACCCCGACGGCCTCGTGAAGCAGGTCCGCGGCACGCCGATGCTGGTGGTCTTCTGCTGGGCGGTCGTTGGCCTGCTCATCGGCCATGTCGCGTCGTACGACCTGGTCTACCCCGACGGTCACGTCCACGCCCAGGTGCTGGAGGCGTCCGGGCACCAGTGGCTGTGGCTGCTTGAGCCATCGGTCATGCTCGGGCTGCTCATCGCGTCCGTGGCCGGTTTCGTGGGGGCGCGCGAGCTCACATCGACGTGAGGTCCGCTTCCGCATCCTGGCCATCATCCAGGTGGGGGCGTTCCTGGGCATCGAGCTGTTGGAGCGCCTTGGCCACGGCTTGACGCCCACCGACGTCGCTCACGAACTGACCGACCACGGACTGTGGCTGGTCGTCGTCATCGGCGTCGCCGCGCAGCTGCTCACGGCATGGCTCGGCTCGGCCGCCTGCCGGCTCGTGGCTGATGCTGCCCGGACGCGCCTCGCATCCGCCGGTCGCACGACCGCATCGTCCCGCGCTCCTGCTCGCGATCATGGACGAACCCGAGCCTCCACCGGTGGTCCGGGCGAACGGCAGTCGCGGGCCGCCGCAGCGGCTCTTGGTCACGTCAGCAGCATGATCCGGGCGCCCGGCTCCGTCGTACAGAGTGGTGGTGTCCGACATCAGACCATCGACAAGGAGTCATTACATGAAGCACTTCATGACAGGTCGCCGGTTGGCGGCGTCACATCGACGACCGCCCTCCTGCTGGCCATCGCAGTACCCGCGTCGGCGCACGTCTTCATCGTCGAAGGCCACGTCGTCGGGGGTGGCTACGGCACGGAGTTCACCCTCCGGGTCCCGCACGGCTGCGATGGCGCAGCGACCGACTCGCCTGGAGGTCCAGATCCCGGCCGGCGTCACCGAGCGTCAAGCCCAAGCTGATGGCCGGCTGGACCATCGACATCGTGTCGACGTCCCCGGTCCTGTCCGTCGATGGCGCCGGATGCCTCGTTCACGGACGAGCAGATGGACGCGATGACAGCGCCCATCGTTTCATCCGTCAAGTGGTCGGGCGGCACCCTGCCCGACACCGAGTACGCGGACTTCCAGCTGAGTGCGGTGTTCCCGGAGATCCCGGGCACGATCTCGTTCCCCGCGGTCCAGCGGTGCGGTGACGCCGAGGTCGCCTGGATCGAGATCCCGGCGGCTGGACAGGATCCCGAGACGCTGGAGCATCCGGCTCCCTCGGTGACAGTGGTGGTATCGGAAGCGTCACCAACGCCTTGATGTCTGGTCCCGCGGCGACGCGGGGCCGAGTCTCGCGCGAGGGGGCGGATGCTCCGTCCCCTCGCGACTTCCTTCCTCGCCCTCCTGTTCCTGCTGCTGCTTCCCGTCGGCGTACTGGCGCACGCCCAGGTCGTGTCTCTCGACCCCGCGGATGGGGCCCGTCTGCCGGTCTCGCCGGGAGGCGTGTCGATCACCTTCAACGAGAACGTGTCACTGGCACCGGGTGGCCTGCGCGTCATCCGACCTGACGGATCGCTCGCCGACACCGGCGACGAGGCCGTGACCGGGCCGAAGGTGAGCCAGGCCATCATGTCGCTGCCGGATGGCTGGTACGTGATGGCGTGGTCGATCATCAGTGCGGACGGCCACGTCGTCCACGGCTCGTCCACGTTCGCTGTGGGTGACGCCGACGCAGCATCGCGCCCGGCGGCCTCGACGTTCGCGTCCCCGCTCGAGGTCGTTCTCTGGGCGAGCCGCGGGCTGTCCGACCTGGTGCTGCTCGTCGCCGCCGGTGCGGCGATCGCATGGACAGCGCTCGGTGCCCGCACACGGCGCGTCCGGCGCCTGTGGCTGGGTGCCCTCGCGGTGGGCACTCCTCGCCACCGCGACGTGGCTGGGCATCGAGCTCGCCGATGGCGGGTCGACGTGGCTGGGCACGCAGTACGCCTGGTCCGGGCATGACCCGCGTGGTCCTGCTGGCCGACGAGCCTCGGACTCCTGCTGCTGCGACCACCACGCACCCGCAGCGGCGGCGATCGCGGCGGTAGCGCGCGGTGGTGACCCTGGCCTGGGGCGGCCACGCGACCGGCTCGCCGTTGACGAGCCTGACGCTGATGTTCCACCTGCTGGCGGCGATGACGTGGCTGGGGGCCGCGCCCGCGGTCGCGCTCGTGATGTGGGACCGGACCGTGCTCGACGACGACGCGCTCGGCACCGTACGTCGCTTCTCGCGGCTGGCCACCTTCGCCCTGGTGGTGCTCGTCGTCGGGGGCGCCGCCTCAGGACTGCTGCTCACCAACGGTCTCGAAGGCGGACTGACGATCTATGTCTGGATCCTGCTGGCGAAGGTCGTCGTCGTGGGCGTGGCGGCGGCCATGGGTGCCTGGGGCAGACGGGGCCTGGGTCATGGGGCAGATCGCGGTCGATATCGACAGCTGTTCCTGCTCGATTCCGGGTTGCTGGTCGCTGTCGCGTTCCTGTCCTCGGCACTCACCCTCGTGGGCCCGCATCAGGGGCACGCAGGTCACGACGACCACATGATCGGATCCCCCCGCTGCAGCATGACCGTGGGCCAGGGGAACGGTGCATTCGGGGCGGCGTTCGTCGCGGATCCGGGCACGCCGGGTTCGAATCAGGCTGCTGGTGTCGGGTATCCCGAGCGGCGTGCTAGAGCGTCAGCGTGGAGCTGCTGCACCTGTATACGGGCGGATCGCCACTCAGCGTCCCGCTGACAGAGTCACATCACGGCTGGGCGGGCGAGGCCGCGTTGCCCTTCACCGGAGACTGGACGGTCACGGTGCTCGTGCGGGTCGACACCTTCACCGAGTCCCGCGGAACCTGCGACCTGGCCATCGCGCCCTGACGGCTATGGCGTGCCGCTGAACCGGACGCGCAGGATGCGCCCGCCGCAGGTCCGTGGCGAACAGCCGCCCTGCGCCGTCCTCGCCGAATCCGCTGATGCTGCCGCCGGTCATGGTGCCGCCGACAGTACTGCCGGAGTTGGTGATGACCCACATCGCGCCGGTGCAGTAGTCCGCGTACACATAGCTTCCTCGCCACGAGGCGTAGCCGGGACCCCGGTAGACATAGCCGCCCGTGACGGCGCAGCGTCCATTGCCGTGGCTGTATTGCCGTATCGGCTGCACACCGAATGACGAGCAGTCGTGACCGGTGCCCTCGTGGTGTGACGTGCCTTCGCAATAGTCCCAGCCATAGTTGTCCCCCTTGCCCGCGTCACGACCGCTGCCGTTCGCGCGGGCCACGTCGATCCTCCTCCCGGGCACCTTGGCCGACGTCGCCGACCCACAGGTCACCGGTCTTGCGATCGAAGGACCAGCGCCACGGATTGCGCCAACCGCGCGACCAGATCTCCGGCTTGACCCCGGAGTCGCCGACGTATGGATTGTCGCTGGGCACGGAATAGTCCCTGGGGCCACGGCCGTCTGGATCGCTGGGGTTGATGCGCAGCATCTTGCCCAGCCGGCTGCTCATATCCTGGGCCACCTCATCGGGGTCGTCCGCGCTCCCGCCATCGCCCATGCCGATGTACAGCCGGTCGTCCGGGCCGAAGGCGATCATGCCGCCGTTGTGGTTGGAGTACGGCTGCGAGATCCGCATGACCTGGCGATAGGAGCTCTTGCGCGCCTCGAACGGATGCCTCGACTTGCGCCTGAACTCCGCGATGACGGTCTGGCCGTCGGACCTGCGCGGTGTAGTTGACGTAGAAGCGGCCGCTCGTGGCGTAGTCGGGCGCGAAGGCGAGGCCAAGCAGGCCCTGCTCGCGCCGTTATATGCGACGCGGTCCCGGATATCGAGGAACGTGCCTACCCGCTTCCAGTGCCCGTTGCTGTAGGTAGCGACCTTGATCCGGCCCGTCTGCTCGACGATGTAGATCTTGCGGCTGGAGCCCCGGGGTGCCGTGACCAGGACGGGCCGGCTGTACCCGTTCAGGATCGTGGACACAGAGACGCCGCCCGCTGCCGAGGCGGTCGATGCCCCGGTCCCCGAAAGCAGCAATGCGACCGCGATGGCGGCCACGAAGGGTCGGGTGAATCGGGTCAGCGGGGAAAGCATGCGGCAACCTCCAGGAGTCGGGCACTGGCACGACCTTACCCGGGGACGCCGATGCCTGCACGCGGACGGCCCGCCAAGCGGACCCGACTGCTAGAACGGCGGCCAGGGCACGACGTGGCGGTACGGGTCCGGCACCGGGAAGTGGCCATCGTCGAGCAACTGCTCCGCCCGGATCCGCATGGCCTCGATTTCGCGCGGGTCGAGCAATGGCGCCAGCAGGCGCCCGAGCTCGCCGTCGACCAGGGAGCACACCCGCTCCAGCATCTGCCGCTCGTCGTCCAGCAGCGCCTCGCCGCGCCAGCCCCAGAGCACGGTCCGCAGCTTGGACTCGATCGAGAAGCAGATACCGTGGTCGCAACCGTGGATGTCCCGATCGGTCGCCAGGATGTGGCCGCCCTTGCGGTCGGCGTTGTTGACGAGCGCATCGAACACGGCCATATGTCGCAGGCGATCATCGCGAGTCAGGATCATCCGCAGCACGTCGACCGTCTCGTCCGTCTCGATCCAGAGCTGGACCATGCCCTGTCCGGCTGGCCCGTCACGGACGAGGGTCGGAGGCACGATCGACCAGCCGGTCGCCTCCGAGACGTGCCACGCTGCCTCCTCGCGGAAGGCCAGGGTTCCGGTCGGGAAGTCGGCAAGCGGGCGTTCGCCGGCGATGGGCTTGTAGACGGCATGGATCAGCTTGGCGCCACGAGGCAGTGGCCATGGCACGCGCAGCTCGCACCACAGCACGACATTGGATGCCTCCGCCACGCGTCCGGCCACGGTCAGGTCGCCGTCGCGGAGAGCCCGTACGGCAACCGCGGTCCCGATCGGCACATCGGACCGCCATCGGCGCACGTCAGCTGCCGTGTGGGTCAGTTCAGATACCCATTGCTGCGCACGCAGACATGCCCTTCGGGGTTGAGTGGCTGGCCGCAGAAGGGACATGGCGGCCGTCCTGCCGCGACGACCCGCGCCGCCCGGCGCGCGAACCCGAGCGCCATTGCGGCCGACAGCCGGACGCGCAACACATCGGGGCCCTCGGGCGCGTCGTCGGCCACCTCATCCGTGTCGTCGTCATCATCGTCCGTGTCATCGTCGGCGTCCGTGTCGCCTTCCTGGGATCGTGCCTCGATGGTCACGCCGGACTCGTCGCCGTCCCACGAGATCGTGAGCGTTCCCGCACGGAACGCGTCGCTGAGCGGTTCATCAAGGGGTCGCTCGTCATCACCCGGTACCTCGACCGAGGTGAGGTCCGGCGCGCCCGGGGCGCCCCGCGCCTGCAGCTCCGCCACGATCGCGGCGACTCGATCCGCGAGCAGCGCCACCTGTACCTTCTCGAGGCTCACCGAGGTGATCCGGCGTCCCTCGACGGCCTGCAGGAAGAACACGCGCTGACCCGGCGAGCCGATGGCGCCCGCCGCGAACCGGTCGGGATCGTCGAACACGAAGATTCGTCTGGGCACGATCCCGATGCTAGCGGCTCTCGTATCCGGCGTCATGGCCGGGCACTGGTAGGTCCTGCTCGGTAGCCTGGGATCGATCGCCTCGGCCTCGATCTCGACCCGCCAGCGAGCGTCCAGCAATGCCGCCACCACCACCATGGTCGCGGCAGGTCGAACGTCCCCGAAGACGGCGCCGTGCGCACGTCCGACTGCTTCCCAGTCATCGGCGCTCACGAGATACATCCGGGTGCGGACCACTTCGTCAGCGGTCGCGCCTGCGACCGCCAAGGCGGCAAGGATGATCTCCAGACACCGAGCCGCCTGGGTCTGGGCGTCCGGATCCACGGACCCGTCCGGCCAGATGGGGCCGGTACCCGAGACCAGCACGCGGTCGCCCACCCGCACAGCGCGACTGAACCCGATGACCGGCTCGTAGGGTGAGCCCGACGAGATGCGCTGTCGCTCAGCCATCAGGCAGCACCACCGATAGCAGGGTCGACACCCCGGTGATGACCAGCGAACCCATGATGGCGGCCGTGATGGTGACTACCGTGAGCGCAGGCGGGAAGCCTCCGATACGCAGCAGTGGCTGCCACAGTATCCCGACGACATACGCGAGCAGCAACAGCAGACCGGCGTTCAGGAAGAAAGACAGCAGTCCCATCGATAGCAGGTTGATGGGCATGCTGATGGCTCGCAGCACGGGCCGGACGTAGGCGTTGATGACCCCGAATACGACCGCCAGGACCAGCAACGTAACGAGGGTCTGTGTCGGCTCACGGTTCCAGGCGAGTCTGATGCCCGGCACGATGAGTGCCGCGGCGATCAGTGCGACCCCATCGATGATGACTCGCGTGAGTAGCACCGGCGGAGTGTAGCCCGCACCCATGGCCCGGGACCTGTCGGGTCCCTCGGTCGTGCGATCGCTCTCCGTCATTCGGTGCTGTGCCGGTCTCCGCAGCGCACTACCATCGCATCCCGGCGGGCAGGGTGTCCGCCACCAGCGGAGCATCACGTGACCAAGGCTGCCTCCATCAGAACGGGCGTGCTCGTCTGGAACCAGTACACCGACTGGCCGGCCATGCGCGGAGCTGGCATCACTGCGGATCGCCTGGGCTATGACTCGCTATGGACCTGGGACCACCTGTACCCCATCATCGGCTCGCCCGAAGGGCCGATCCTCGAGGGCTACATGATGCTGGCGGGCTGGAGCCAGGTCACCGACCGCGCCACGCTCGGGCTGCTGGTCGGTGCCAACACGTTCCGCAACCCAGGGTTGGTGGTCAAGGTCGTGACCGCCCTCGATCACCTGTCGGGCGGCAGGGCCGTCCTGGGTATCGGCGGCGCGTGGTTCGAAACGGAGCACACCGCGTTCGGCATCGACTTCGGCGCGACCGTGGGCGAGCGGCTCGACTGGCTCGACGAGGCCGTGGAACTGATACACGGCTTGCTCCGGGCACCCAGGGCGACCGCGCGCGGTCGCCGGTACCACGCCGTGGATGTCCGGAATGATCCACCGCCGATCCAGGCGCATCTGCCGATCCTGATCGGCGGGTCCGGTGAGCGCAAGACGTTGCGGACAGTCGCACGGTTCGCGGACGCATGGAACGTCGCGATCGTCAGCCCGGAGGAGGCCGCCCAGAAGGATGCGGTCCTGCGCCGTTGGTGCGACGAGGTAGGACGCGATCCGGACGAGATCGAACGGACAGTGAGCCTGGGCCCCATCGCGATCAGGGACAAGCCGACGGATGCCAGTCGCCTGATCGCGGACTTCCATGAACGCAATCCGGGGATGCAGCGATCAGTGACGACAGGATCTGCAGACGAGATCGCGGAACACGTGCGGGCCTACGTAACGCTCGGCTTTCGGCACGTCATCTATCACCTGGTGCCGCCATATGACGATGAGACCCTGGTCCGCTTCGCCACGGAGGTGCGCCCGATCCTTGAGGGCTAGGGTCATGGCCCTTCCCAGCGTCAGGCGGAACTATGGGACCGGCGGGATCTCGCCCGAACCCCGGGCCACGAGCCTGGTCGGCAGGATCACGGTTTGCGCGGGACCTGTCCAGCCGTCGAGTCGGCGCAGCAGCATCCGGGCGGCGGTGCTGCCCAGGTCGTCGGTATCCATGGTCACGACCGTGACAGGGGATGCAAGGGCGGTGGCCAGCTCGAAATCGTCGAAGCCGACGAGGGCGACGCGGCGATGCTGATGTGCCAGCGCCAATGCGGCGCCGATGGTCATCCGGTTGTTGGTGCCGAACACGGCAGTTGGAGGGGAGGGCTGCGCCAGGAGTTCGATGACCCGGGCCTCGGCCTCTGCGGACGAGTGACAGTCGAACCGCGCGAGCCCGGGGTCCATCGCGATCCCGGCGGCGTCGTGCGCAGCTCGGTATCCCGCATACCGTTCACTCATCGTGTGCACGTCGAGGCTGTCCGCGACGATCGCGATCCGTCGGTGTCCCTGGCCGATCAGGTGGTCGACAGCTGACCGGGCGCCGCCGAGGTTGTCCACCAGCACGAGATCGGCGCGGATCCGGCCAGGCGGGCGGTCGATGAACACGATGGGCATGCCCAGGCGTCGCTCACGCGACAGGTATCGATGGTCCTTTGCCACGGGCACGATCAGCAGTCCGCGGACACGCTGCTTGACCAGCGAACCGATGACCGCTCGCTCCCGCTCCCTGTCTTCGTCGATGCTCGCGGTGATGATCCACAGGTTCCGCGGCCGGATGACGTCCTCGACGGCTCGAGCGATGGCCGAAAAGAACGGGTTCGCGACATCGGCGATGACCAGCCCGATGGTGTCGCGACTGACACCACGCTTGAGGCTGGAAGCGATCTCGTTGGGTTGGTAGCCCAGTTGACGGATGGCCTCGTTGACACGGGCGGCCGTCTCCGGGCGGACCCACCGCTCACCGTGGACGACACGAGCAACCGTCTTGAAGCTCACGTTGGCGACGGTCGCCACATCCCGCATCGTCGGGCGCGTCTCCCGGGACGCTGACACCGACAGGCTCCTCGAATCGGCCTTGGGCGGCACGCAGTACTCCTGTCGGCCCGGTCAGCCCGGCATC
The DNA here is from genome assembly GCA_963760625.1 of uncultured Chloroflexia bacterium. Classification (GTDB taxonomy): domain Bacteria; phylum Chloroflexota; class Limnocylindria; order Limnocylindrales; family CSP1-4; genus JAFMJV01. The sequence continues at coordinate 272,734 of CAVXDU010000009.1, read as the reverse complement.
GGCGGTGCGATCTCACCCGAGCCACGCGCGATGAGACGTGTCGGGATGACCCGCACCTGTGTCGGACTGGTGTCCCCGTCCATGCGCCGGAACAAGAGCTCAGAAGCGGCGGCGCCCATCGCGTTGGGATCCTGCGCCACGACAGTGAGACCCGGCTCGACGAGGTCGCCCAGCATCACCTCGTCAAAGCCGACCAGCGCCACCTTCTGCTGCAGCCCGAGGGAGCGGAGGGCCCTCAGCGCACCCACCGTCACCAGGTTCTGGCTTGCGAACAGGGCCGTTGGCGCATCTTCCGCCGGACCCGACAGGAGCTCGCGGACGTTGGCCACCGCAGCCTCGATGGAGTGCAGGTCATGTCGGATGAGCCGCTCATCCTCGGCGATCGACGCTTCCTGGAGCGCGTCGCGATATCCCGCGAACCGCTCCCAGGCCGTGCTGATGGAGCGCATGTCACCGAGGTATGCCACGCGTCGGTGGCCCTGGGCAAGGAGGTGCTGGACCCCGGCGCGCGACCCCTCGCGGTTCGCCGCGAGCACCGTGTCGGCGTCCAGGAACGAGGGCGGCCGGTCGATGAACACGAGAGCGAGGCCGGCACGACGTTCGTTGACCAGGTGGCTGTGATCCGAAGCCGCCGGCGCGATGACCAGGCCGTCGACCCGGCGTGACACGAAGGCCCGGATGAGCTGCCGCTCGCGCTCCGGGTCCTCGTCAAGGCTGGCAGCGAATACCGCGACGCCGCGTGCCCGTGCCGCATCCTCGATGGCCCGATGCACGGTCGACGAGAACGGGTTTCCGACATCCTCGAGCAGCAGTCCGATGGTCGCGGTCCGGCCGTCCGTACGTCGGAGGCTGCTGGCGGCCAGGTTCGGCCGGTAGTCCAGCTGGGCGGCGGCCTGATTCACGCGGAGCACCAGGTCTGGGGACACCCCGGGCTCCTGGTTGACGACGCGCGACACGGTCTTGAGGCTGACCTTGGCGAGGGCGGCAACGTCGTGCATGGTCGGCCGGACGCGCGGTTCCTGGAGCGTGCGGGGCGTCTCGTCAGGTGCCCTGACAAGGTTGTCAACATCCGGCATACCCGCGAGCGTACACCAACTCGGTCCCGTGTCGAAACCGTATTGACACCGTTGGCAGGGCGCGCTATAACCCGCCGATAACGTTGTCATCCGGGCGACGCAGGAGGAGGAAGTTACTGATGTCCCTATCCACAGCGGTCCGGGGTGACCGACATCGGCTCATCGCCATCGGTGCGGCCGGACTCCTGGCGCTGACTGCGTCATCGCGCGGCCGTGGCCCAGAGCACGGCACCGTCGGGCGGCGCGGCAGCTCCGGTCATCCCCGGGGCGAGCGTCGGCCTCATCACCAAGACCGAGGTCAACCCGTTCTTCGTGACCATGCGGAACGCGGCCCAGGCCAAGGCCGACGAGCTCGGTGTCCCATTCGCGGCATGCGCCGGTGCAAGTCGGACTCGGACGTTCCCGGACAGGTCGAGTGCATCGAGAACCAGGTGGCGGCAGGCGTGACCACGATCCTGCTGACGCCGGGTGACCCGCTCGCGCTCGCGGACACTGTCACCAAGACCCGGGATGGCGGTGTCAAGGTCATCGCGCTCGACACCCAGATGAACCCGACCAATCTGGCCGACGCGACACTGGCGACCGACAACTTCCAGGCCGGTCTGTTCATCGGCGAGTGGGCCAAGGGAACGCTCGGTGACAAGACCGCCGGATGCGGTCATCGGACTGCTCGACGTCTCTGACGGCAAGCAGATCACGACCGAGGTCCAGCGAGACCAGGGCTTCATGCAGGGCTTCGGCATCGCGGACATCGGCGACCCGACCAAGCTCTATGACGAGAAGGACCCCCGGATCGCCGGCTACGCCGCGACCGACGGCAACCAGGAACTTGGCCGGACGGCCATGGAGAACCTGCTCGCCAAGAACCCGAAGATCAACCTCGTCTACACCATCAACGAGCCTGCTGCGGCTGGCGCCTACGAGGCCATCCAGGCCGCTAACCTTGACCATGACGTCCTGATCGTCTCGGTCGATGGCGGCTGCCCGGGCGTGCAGGCCGTCAAGGACGGCAAGATCGGCGCAACCTCGATGCAGTTCCCGCTGCGCATGGCGCAGCAGGGTGTCATCGCTGGAGCCACCGGTGTCCTGCCGGCCCCCACCGAGGGCCTCGAGTTCACCAACACCGGCGTCGTGCTCATCACCGACCATCCGGTCGAGGGCGTCGAGTCCCACGACACCGACATGGGGCCTGGAGAACTGCTGGGGCTAGCGGCTCGCCAAGCCTAGGACCAACGCGAACGGGGTGGTCGTATCGGCCACCCCGTTCTACCGCTGCCTCGGCATCCTCGAGAGCGACGAGCGGCGTCGCGGAGTACACGATGAGTGCCCGGGACCCCGTCAGGACGCCGCCGAGATGGCGGCGACGGCCGCCTCGGTCACGGGTACGATCGACGAGGAAGACCGGCGGCAGCGGTCGATACTCGAACAGATCCAGCACACGCTCCATCGGTACCCCGCGCTGGGTCCGTTCATCGTCCTCGTCGTGCTGGTCGACGGCATTCAGCCTCGCCGTCCCGGACCGGTTCCTCAAGGCCGCACAACCTGTCCCTGGTCATCGGGCAGGTGACCGTGGTCGGGACGCTCGCCATCGGCCAGACGATCATCATCCTGACCGCGGGCGTGGACCTGTCAGTCGGTGCCGATCGCGGTCTTCGCCTCGATCATCATGGCGAACGTCAACGCCACCCTCGGGTTGCCGGGCCCGCTGGCGCTATTCCTCGGCTTCTTGTTCGGCACGGGGTGCGGCTTCCTCAATGGCTGGCTCGATCACGCGCTTCAGGATGCCGCCGTTCATCGTGACGCTGGGCACCCTGAGCATCTTCTTCGCGCTCGACCTGTACGTCTCGGGCAGCGCGACCGTGCGGGGCGTGGACATGGATCCACTCCTGGTCCTGCCAGGTCAGGTCGTCGATTTCCTGGGCGCGCGCTTCACGCTCGGGTCGATGGGCATGCTGGTGGCGTACGGGGTCATGATGTACGTCCTCCGGTTCACAGCCTGGGGCCGACACATATTCGCGGTCGGCGACGACCCGGAGTCGGCGCGCCTGTCCGGCGTGCGCACCAATCGGCTATTGCTGTCGCGTCTACGCAGTGGCTGGATTCCTGTACGCGCTGGGCGCCTGGTTCCTGCTGGGTCGCATCAACGCGGCCAGTCCGCAGGCGTTGGAGTCGGCGAACCTCGAGACCATCACCGCGGTCGTCATCGGCGGCACCAGCCTGTTCGGTGGACGCGGCGGTGTCCTGGGCACCCTGTTCGGGGCGATCATCGTCGGCACCGCCGTCAACGGGCTCACCATCGCGGGCTTCAATCCCCTGTGGCAACGGTTCGCGATCGGCGTCCTGGTCATCGTGGCCGTGGGTCTGGACCAGTGGATCAGGAGGGTCGGCAAGTGACCGTGATGCCCACCGAACCGATATTGCAGGCCCGTGACCTGGTCAAGTCATACGGTCGTGTCGTGGCTCTCGACCATGCCGACTTCGACCTGTATCCGGGCGAGGTGCTCGGGGTCATCGGGGACAACGGCGCGGGCAAGTCGACGCTCATCAAGTGCTTCTCGGGCGCGGTCATCCCGGACCAGGGCGAGATACTGCTGGATGGCCAGCCGGTCCAGTTCCAGACGCCCAACGACGCCAAGTCCGCCGGCATCGAGACGGTCTACCAGACCCTCGCCGTCTGCCCTGCCCTGGACATCGCCACGAACCTGTTCCTGGGCCGCGAGCGACGCAGACCCGGTATCCGCGGGTCGGTCTTCCGGATGCTGGACCTCAACGGGCATGCGAAACGACGCCCGCGCGGAGCTGAGCAAGCTGGGACTGCTGACCATCCAGGACATGAGCCAGGCGGTCGAGACCCTCTCGGGTGGCCAGCGCCAGGGTGTCGCGGTCGCGCGCGCGGCTGCCTTCGGCAGTCGCGTCATCATCATGGACGAACCGACCGCCGCGCTCGGAGTCAAGGAATCCGGCAAGGTGCTCCAGCTCATCCGGGATGTCCGCGACCGTGGATTGCCGGTGATCCTCATCAGTCACAACATGCCCCACGTGTTCGAGGTCGCCGACCGGATCCACATCCACCGACTAGGTCGGCGAGCGGCCGTGGTCACACCCGACAGCCACACGATGGCGGAGGCCGTGGCCATCATGACTGGCGCAATCACCATCGACCCTGAGACGCACGCGGAGGTGCATGCGGCTTGATCCTCGTGTCGCCGTGACAGACGATCGGACGGCAACGCGACCTGGTGCTGAGGTCGTGATCATCGGATCTGGCATCGGGGGTGGCACGACGGCCCTGGCATTGGCCCGCCGGGGCGTGGATGTCCTGGTCGTGGAGCGAGGGGAGCGCCTGCCTCGCGAACCCGAGAACTGGTCGCCGCGTGCGGTGTTCATGGATCGTCGCTACAAGCCGGCCGAGCGATGGCTGGACGGCTCCGGGCGGTCATTCCGTCCGGGTGTGCATTACGTGGTCGGCGGCAACAGCAAGGTATATGGAGCGAGCCTGCCACGGTTGCGAGAGGCGGACTTCGGAGTCCTGGAGCACCTTGACGGTACGTCGCCCGCGTGGCCGTTCACGTACGGAGACATCGAGCCGTACTACGCCGAGGCGGAACGTATCTACGGCGTCCACGGCATGACCGGCGATGACCCCACCGAGCCGTGGCGCAGCTCGCCCTTTCCCTACCCGGCCGTGGCCCATGAGCCGTACGTGGCCGACCTGGCGGAGCGGCTCCGACATCTGGGCGTGCACCCCAGCGCGAACTGCATGGCAGTCGACCTCCGCGTCGGTGGCGCCTGCATCCGCTGCAAGACATGTGACGGATTCCCATGCCTCGTGCGTGCCAAGGGAGACGCCGAGACGTGTGCCATCGACCCAGCACTCGAGACGGGGCACGTCCGACTCCTGTCGGGGACGCGGGTGCATCGGCTCGTGACCGATGGGACCGGCCGGCGCGTGAGCCACGTCGTCGCGACCGGACCGGATGGCCCTGTCACGCATCACCGGCAGTCGCTTCGTACTCGCGGCTGGTGCCGTGAATTCGGCGGCGCTGCTGCTGGCCTCCGCCGCGGACGCGCATCCGCGCGGACTCGCCAACGGTTCGGATCAGGTCGGCCGCAACTTCATGATGCATGACAACTCCCACATCGTGGCGGTCGACCTGCGCCGCACCAACGATGTCACGTTCCAGAAGACGCTCTCGGTCAACGATTGGTACCTCGATGGTGGTGATGGCTACCCGCTCGGGTCGATGCAGCTCATCGGCAAGGTCCAGGGCGTGATGATGAAGAGCTGGGCGACGAAATGGCCACAGGTCTTCCTCGACCAGGTGGCTCGTCGGAGCGTGGAGTGGCTACTGATGGCGGAGGACATGCCATCGCAGGATGACCGTGTCACCCTCGATGCCTCGGGAGAGATCCGAACCACACGGCTCACGGACGGTCGAACCACACAGCACCGACTGCACCGCCGCGCGTCCCGGTTGCTGCGCGATGCGGGCTACGACCTCATCGCCACGCAGCCGTTCGACATCAGCATGAACAGCCACCAGTGCGGAACCTTGCGATGCGGGGTCGATGCGGCGACGAGCGTCCTCGACCCCTGGTGTCGCAGCCACGACGTCGCCAACCTGTGGGCGATCGACGGGGGCTTCTTCCCGTCGTCGGGGGCGATGAATCCAGCGCTCACCATCGCGGCGCAGGCGCTGCGAGTGGTGGCCGAATCGGAGCTTGCTGCCGGCTAAGGATCGACCATGTCCGTTGGCACGGAGACCTACTGCTGCCTGCCTGATCGGCATGCGCGTCAGATAGACAACGGTGTCAGGATTTCGTTGACAACGGTGTCAGGCTCTGCCAGCATCGCTGGACGCCCATTGGCCGCGGTCGCCGTCGATGTGGTAGGCCGACGACGGCATTGACCCCGGTCCGGGAACTTCGACAGTCAGTCGCGGACCTCGAGGATGACCTCGATCTCGACCGGGAAGTCGAGCGGCAGCTCGAACACGCCGACCGCGCTCCGCGCGTGGCGGCCGATCTCCGGGCCGAACACCTCCAGGAACAGCTCCGAGCAGCCATCGACGACCCGGGACGTCTGGTTCATGCCCGGGGCGCAGTTGACCATGCCCAGGACCTTGACCACGCGACTCACCCGATCGAGCGAGCCGAGCGCATCGCGGATGGTGCCCAGGAGGGCCAGTCCCGTCAGCCGGCCCGCCTCGTAGCCCTCCTCGAGGGTGAGGTCCCGGCCCACCTTGCCCGACAGCGTCGAGCCGTCGGGCCGTGTCGTCGGGCCGTGCCCGAGGTGTACAGCAGGTTGCCGGTACGCACCGTCGCGACCCGGCTCGGGCTGCCCGTCGGCGGGCGGCTGGCAGCGTCAGGCCCAGCTCGCGCACGCGCTGCTTCGGCGGTCATCTGTCCACCTCCTGTGTCGATCAGCTCCAGCAACGAGGTCTGACGATCTCGTCGGCGATGGCTGACGTCCGATCCCGGATCGGACGGCACCGCGATGCAGTGGAGCCCGGCCGCCTTGACGGCCCGGACCCCGGTCGGCGAGTCCTCGAGGCCAACCGCGACTGCTGGGCGCGACACCCAGGCGCTGGCAGGCCAGCAGGTACAGGTCGGGCTCCGGCTTGGGCCGTCGTCTCGTCGCTGGTGGCGATGGCGTCGAACGAGCCCGCCGAGGCCGGCTGTGCTCCAGGACCACGTCTGCGCGATGGACCGGCGCGTGTTCGTGGCGACGGCGATGGGCACCCGGCCGCGGAGATGCGCGACCAGCTCCAGCGCACCCGGCCGCGACCGGAGATCTCGGCGTCCAGCATCTCCGTCACCAGGTCCAGGTACTCGAGCCGGATCCGGTCCATCTCCGATCCGGGCAGGCCGATGCGGCGCGTGAAGTAGGCGAGCCGACTCGTCCTCGGAGGTGCCGAACACCGCGACATGGTCGGCCACGTCGTACGCGACGCCGTAGCGCTCGAAGAGCACCTCCTTGGCGTCCATCCAGATCGGCTCCGTGTCCACCAGCAGGCCGTCGAGGTCGAAGCAGACGGCCTGCCAGGGGCCCGGCAGCGTGGTCGGCGCGCGTTCCAGGGTCGTCATCGTGCCCGAGCCGGTGGTGCGCATCATCGGTCGAACGGGCCCAGGGCACGGCAGGCCCTCCACGTACACCGTCTTGGTCTGGGTGTAGAAGTCCGCGGCCGACTTGCCCTGCTCGCGCGACCACGACGAGGATGCCTTCATGCCCCCGAACGGCACATGCGGCTCGGCGCCCGCGGTCTCGCCGTTGACGTGGACGAGCCCGACGTGGGCGGTGGCGATGAACGACTCCGCGGTGGCCAGGTCGCGCGTGAAGATGGAGCCCGACAGCCCGTACGCCACCCGGTTGTGGAGCCGGAGCGCCTCGTCCAGGTCGGCGGCGGCCATGAGGGCGAGCACCGGTCCGAACACCTCCTCCTGGGCGATGGCGCATCTCGTCCGTCACCTCGTCCAGCACCGTGGCCGGATGGAACGCGCCGACCGACGGCACGTCCGACCGGCGATGACGACGGGCGCCCCTCCGCCTCCGCGTCGGCGACCATCCCCGCGACCCGGTCCCGTGCGGCGCCGTCGATGAGCGGCCCCAGGGTCGTCGCCGGATCGGTCGGGTCACCGGCCCGGAGCGCCGTGACACGCTCCACGATCGCCGCGCGCAGCGGCGCCATGACCTCGCCGATGGCGATGACGCGACTCGTGGCGGTGCACTTCTGGCCCGCGGAGGCCATGGCCCCACGCACGATCGAGTCGGCGGCGCGCGCGATGTCCGCGTCGGGCGCCACGATGACCGCGTTCTTGCCGCCCAGCTCCAGCTGCACCCGGGCGTGGACGGACGCGGCCGCCGCAGCCGAGGCCGCGACCGACCGACTCCGATCCGGTGAAGCTGACCGCATCCGCGGCCCCGCGTCGCCACCCACGCTTCCTGGACGGCGGCGCCGTCCGCGAACACCAGCGACAGGACGCCCGGCGGCAGGCCGGCATCCACCAGCGCGGTGACCAGGTGGTGCGCGGTCAGCGGGCGTGGCGCCGGCCGGCTTGAACAGCACCGTGTTGCCGTAGGCGAGCGCCGGTGCGATCTTCCAGGCCGGGATGGCGATGGGGAAGTTCCAGGGCGTGATGGCCGCCACGACACCCACCGGGTACCGCTGCGTGTACAGGCGGGTGCCGGGCGTCGCGGAGGCGTAGACCTCGCCGACCGGCTCGCTCGTCTGGCCCGCGAAGTAGCGCAGGATGGCGGCCGCGCGCCGGGTCTCGCCGATGCCTTCGGCGAGCGTCTTGCCCTCCTCGCGCGACAGGTCCCGCCCGATGCGCTCGGCACGCTCTGCGAGCAGATGCGCCGCGGCCCGGAACAGGACTCTCGCCCCGCGCCGGGGCGGGCATGGCCGACCAGGCGGGCAGCGCGCTCCGCGCGGCCGTCGCAGCGGCAGCCAGGTGGTCCGGGGTGCCCTGGGACACGAGCGCCACGACCTCGTCCGGGAATGGCGGGGTTGCGGATCTCGCCGCAGGGCGTCTCCGCGATCCACTCGTCGCCGATCCGGTGGGTGAGGAGCGGGGGAGCGTTCATCGGCCGATCGTACCCCGCGACCGCGGCCGCGGGTCAGGCACGGGCGGCCACGTTCGTTCCAGAACGCACGGATGCCCATGGTCCAGGGCGGCAGCTCGTCGACCAGCCCGACCTCGTTCACGAGCATCCCCAGGAGCGGGCTGGAGATGGCCACGATGTCGCCCGCGTGATGGGTGAACCCGGCGCCCGCGCTCCCGCGATCCGCGGTGGGCACGAACATGGTGCCCAGGAACAGCGCCAGACCGTCGGGGTACTGGTGCGTCCGACCCATCGCCTGGCTGACCAGCGCCCGCGGATCGCGGCTGATGCGTGACAGCCGATTGCTGCCACGCGTGACGAAGCCATCCGTGCCGCGGACCTCGACCTCGACATCGGTGGTCATCAGCTGGCTCGAGCGTGAAGCCTCAGTCGAACACCCGGATGAAGGGGCCCATCGAGCAGCTGCCGTTGTTGTCCTTGGCCTCCGGCAGCAGCAGCGCGCTGCGACCCTCGAAGTCGCGCAGGTTGACGTCGTTGCCCAGGGTCGCGCCCACGATGCGCCCGGCCGAATCGACGGCCAGCACCACCTCCGGCTCCGGGTTGTTCCACGCCGAGTCCCGGCGGACGCCGACCCGGTCACCATGACCGACCGATGCCAGCACCGGCGTCTTGGTGAAGATCTCGGCATCCGGGCCGATGCCCACCTCGAGATACTGCGACCAGAGACCGGACGCCATCAGCTCCGACTTGAGCGACGCGGCCTCCGGGCTGCCCGGACGCACGCGGCCAAGGTCCGTCCCGATGGCCGTCACCAGCCGCTCCCGCAGCTGCCGTGCGAGGGCGGCGTCACCCCGGGCGCCCTCCTCGATGACCCGCTCGATGAGGCTCTCGGCGAAGGTCACGCCGCAGGCGCGCACGACCTGGAGGTCGAAGGGCGCCAGGAGCGGACGGCCGGTCCGGGCCGCGGACGGTGTGCCACGACGCTGCCATCAGCTCCGGCAGCTCGGCGACCCGGCGCAGGTCCGGACGCCGCAGGACGTCCGACGAGGTCGGGGCGATCGAGCAGGTCGGACACGGTGGGGCCGTGGGGCAGCAGGTCGATACGCGCCATCCGCCCGGACCGCCACCGGGGTCGGCCCACCGATGCCCCGCGGGCACCGATCGGCCGGCAGGTCGATGCGACCGATGAGCAGGCCGTCGAGTGGCCCTCCCGGGATGCCCAGCGCCGCCAGGGCCGTACCGGTCTCCGGGGGGTTCGTCGGTGTATCCGACGCCTCCGACGGGCGACTGGTCATCTCCGGCGGGGCCTCCAGGTGCGCGGCTCGCGACTCGTCGGCGGCCCGGCGCCCGGTCGACTGCGGCGACCGGCTCATTCTACGTGATCGCGGAACGTGGATGACACCATCGTGTCGCCGTTCCGCGTCCTCGACCGGACGTGCCGCCGTGGCCGGTCTTCCGCTACGATCCGGCAGACGTGACCGTTGCCGAGCCCACTCCCCGCGTCCTGATGCGGTTCCGTGGCGACGCATCGTCCCTGCTGCAGCTGCCCTGGTCCATGCCCCTGGACGAGTGGCCGGCCGACGCGGCGCGCTTCGTGGAGCTGCCCGTCGGCGAGAGTCGCCACGTGGTCCGCTTCATCGCCCTCGACTCGGAGCTGCTGGCGCTCAAGGAGCTGCCGATGCGACCCGCGCGCCGCGAGTACGACGTGATGCGCGAGCTGGAGGAGCGGGACGCGCCGGCGGTGCGGCCGGTCGGGCTGGTGGAGCGCCCGGACGACGACGCCGCGGTCATCATCACCCGCTACCTGACCCGGTCGCTCCAGCTGCGGCGACTGTTCCGGCGACTGCCGGAGGCCGCCCGGGACTATCGCGAGCGGTTCCTCGATGCCATGTCCAGCCTGCTCGTGGAGCTCCATCGCGGCGGCGTCTACTGGGGCGACTGCTCGCTCGCCAACACGCTGCTGCTGCGCGACGGCCAGGCGCTCCAGGCACACCTCGTGGACGCGGAGACGAGCGAGATCCACGTGTCGCTGTCCGAGGGGCAGCGGCGGATGGACGTCGACATCGCGGTCGAGAACCTCGCGGGCGACATGCTGGACATCGCCGCGACCTCGGGTCGCTCGCTGGACGAGGCGGACGACGAGATGGCTGCCGCCCTCAGCCTGCGCGACCGATACGAGCGCCTGTGGACGGAGATCCATGCCGCGGAGCTCATCGGCCCCGGCGAGCGGTTCCGGGTGGAGGCGCGGCTGCGCCGCCTGAACGCGCTCGGCTTCGTGGTGGAGGAGGTCATCGTCGAGCCCGGCGGCCCGGACGGGTCACAGACCCGGCTTGCGTGTCGCGGTCGGCTCGCGCCGCTTCCACGCGGCGCGCCTGCGGGACCTGACGGGCCTCGAGGCCGGGGAGGGTCAGGCGACGGTGCTGCTCAACGACCTCGCGTCGTGGGCCGGCTTCTCCGCGGGCGCCGAGAGCTTCGAGCCCGCGTCGCTCGGCGAGCGACCGGACGAGCCTCTGCGGCGGGCGGCGCGACGCTGGCTGATGGAGGTGTTCGAGCCCACCGTCGAGCGGCTGCGGGGCGAGCTCGGCGCGGACGTCGACCCGGTGCAGGCCTACTGCGACTACATCGAGGTCAAGTGGCTGCTGTCCGAGCAGGCCGGCCACGATGTCGGTGACGACGCCGCCATCCGGGGCATCGCGGAGCAGGCCGTCCCGGTGGGCGCGGCCGCCGGGATGGTCGTGGCCGAGGAGTCGCCGTCGCTGTACGAGCAGCTCTACGCGGGCCCGTAGGCCGGCCCCAGGACACGCCCGGACAGCGAACGACCGGGGAGCCTGCGCGCCCCCCGGTCGAGTCGGTCTCGGCGGATGCCCCGGACGGGGCGCGTCGCTCAGGCGCTGAGGCGGGACGCGGCGACAGGCGCCTCGACGGGCGGCCGTGCCCGGTGCGCGACGACGGCCTCCTGCACCGACCGGCGCAGGGACAGCCCGGTCTCGGCGTCGAACAGGTGGATCTTGTCCAGCGGCACCTGGAGCGTCAGGGCGTCGCCGGGCCGGACGCGATGCTCGCTGCCGATGACCGCCACGATGTCGGCGTCGCCCGCGCTGACGTGGATGAGCTCCTCGTTGCCGAGGTACTCGACCACGTCGGCCTTGCCCTGGAGCGTGCCCGCCGGACCGGTCGCCACCAGGTCCAGGTGCTCCGGCCGGATGCCCAGGATCGCGCTGGCGCCGTGACCTGGCCCTTGAAGTCGGCCGGCAGCGCGATGGACAGGCCGGGACCCGTGAGCGTCACGTTGTCGCCCGCGCCGGTGGCGGTGACGGGCAGGAAGTTCATCGACGGCGAGCCGATGAAGCCGGCCACGAACCGGTTGATGGGCTCGTCGTACAGCGACTGGGGCGTGCCCACCTGCTGCAGCCGCGCCTCGCTCATGACCGCGATCCGCTGGCCCATGGTCATGGCCTCGACCTGGTCGTGGGTGACGTAGACCGTGGTCACCTTGAGCCGCTGGTGGAGGCGCGCGATGTTGGCGCGCGTCTCGACGCGCAGCTTGGCGTCGAGGTTGGAGAGCGGCTCGTCCATGAGGAACACGGCCGGCTCGCGCACGATGGCGCGACCGAGCGCGACGCGCTGCCGCTGGCCGCCCGACAGCTCGCGCGGCTTGCGGTTGAGCAGCGGCTCCAGGGACAGCATGCCGGCCGCTTCCTTGACCCGCCGCTCGATCTCGTCCTTGGGTGTCTTGCGCAGCTTGAGGCCGAACGCGAGGTTGTCGCGCACGGTCATGTGCGGGTACAGCGCGTAGCTCTGGAACACCATCGCGATGTCCCGGTCCTTGGGCGGCACGTTGTTGACGACCCGGTCGCCGATGCGCAGGTCGCCCTCGGTGATCTCCTCGAGCCCGGCGATCATGCGCAGCGATGTCGTCTTGCCGCAGCCCGATGGTCCGACCAGGACCATGAACTCCCCGTCCTGGATCTCGAGGTTCAGGTCGTTGACCGCAACGACCTCCCCGAACTTCTTCCAGACGTGGTCGAACGTCACGGTGGCCATGCGAGCGAGCCTCCTCAAGCTCCCGACGATGGCATCGCGGACCCTTGCATCTGCCGGCGACGAGGCCGGCTGGACGGATCCCGTACGTGACACCGGATCGGTCCGGGCATGCTACCGATCCGCAGCCCTCAGCGCCAGTGCCGTCATGTCTAGGTGCCGGCTGGACCACCGGGTACAGCGCCTGCGCCTCCAGGCCGTGCGCCTCCCGGTGCACCCGGATGGCAGTCTCGGCGTCCGGTGCAGTCACGAGACAGAACACCTTGCCGTCTGTCTCGTCCACCCAGTACTCCTTGTACTCGACGCCGTATGCGGCCTGGACACGCAGGTCGGCAGCATGTGCGCCGACGACGTCCGCGGCCTTGACTCCCGGGATGTCGTGGACATCGATGAACGTGGCCATGTCGGTATCTCCTGTTGCCGCGCTGCGGGTTCGGCGGCGGTGACGGGATGACCGCGTCGCCTGTCGACGCGCGGGCCGCGCTCCGTCGGCCTCGTCCTACTATCGGCCGGTGCACGAGCCATGCCCATGACCGGGACACCGGCTGACTTGACGCAGACAACGGAAATCGGGGCCGACGGGTCCCAGCGATCCGTTCGCCGTGGTGCCCCAGGTGCTCGACCTGGTGCGTCTCAACGGCGCGATCTTCTTCCGGTCCGACTTCCGGGCACCCTGGGCGTACACTTCGCCACCGACCCTCCAGCTCGATGGCGCCTTGCCGCCACAGCAGGGCAGCCTGGTGATGTTCCACATCGTCGCTGCCGGTCATTGCTGGGTGGCCATGGACGATGGCATCCGGCGCGACGTGCGGACCAGGCGACGTCGTCGTGATGCCCTACGGCGATTCCAACGAGTGGGGATCCCACGAGCCGGCCGAACCCGTGTCCATCACGGACGCTGCTGCCGCCCGCGCCGTGGACCGAGTTCCCGCACATCCGGTACGGAGGTGACGGCGACCTGACCACCGTCGTGTGTGGCTACCTCCGGGGCGATGCGCTGCTGTTCGACCCGGTGCTTCGAGCGCTGCCGTCGCTGTTCATCGTCCGACCGCCTCCTGGACCTGCCTCCGCATGGGTCACCGCGAGCGTCGAGTACGCAGTCGAGGCCTCGGGCCGGTCACTCCACGCACCGACCTGGACGCATCGCCAGCTGCCGGAGCTGCTGTTCGCCGAGGTGCTCCGGCTGTACCTCACCACGGGTGGCGACGTGCGGCTCACTGGTTGGCTTGCCGCGCTACGGGACCCGATCGTGGGCCACGCCATCTCGCTGCTCCATGCCTCCCCGGCACATCCCTGGACGGTGGCCGAGATCGCCTCGGCTGTCGCGACGTCGCGGACCGTGCTCGTCGACCGCTTCCGGGCAGCTGCTCGGTCAGCCGCCGATCCGGTATCTCACGGAGTGGCGACTCCATCTCGCCGCGGGCCTGCTGCGTACCAGCCCAGCCAGCGTGGGTGAGATCGCCGTCGAGGTCGGCTACGAGTCGGAAGCCGCGTTCAGCCGGGCGTTCAAGCGTTCGCTGGGCATGGCACCCGCGCATTGGCGGATCGCCGACCATGCCGGCCCGGTCGCGCGCTGATCGCGCAGCGAACCATTCGGTCGGGTCAGAGGCCCTCATTCGCGGCATGGTCGATGGTGGTACGCACCGACATCGTCACCTGCCAGCTGCGCGTCGCGCCCGGCGCAAGCGACAGCGGCCACACGAACGCGAGGCTGCTGCCCTGGTGGGTGCGTTCGAAGCCGTCCTCGGAGATGGACACGGTGTCGACCGATGCCCACCAGATGTCCGGCCGCCGGGTGACGCGCTGGCCGCGACCGAGACGCCGAGGGCGTCGTTGCCGAAGGCCGATGGATGTCGCGTCGTCCAGCTCACCGGTGGAATCGAAGGCGACCCGCCGATCACCCAGGTCGTACCACGCGGACGGGTTGCCGCCGCCACCCAGCAGGTTCAGCGACCAGCCGAGCGCGATCCGGGCGTCGATGGGCGTCTCGCCCGTGTTGCGCGCCTCGGACCTCGAGGCGCGATGCCGGGCGCTCGCCGGTCACCGTCGAATCGGAAGGTCTTGTTGATGGTCAGCGGCGCTGGACCCCGGTTGCAGACGTCACCCGTCCGTTGCGGACCAGGCGGACCTCGTCGGCCGTCGCGTGGGCGACGTCGAAGGCACCCTCCACGAAGTCGCCCAGCTCGGCCGCGCTCGTGTCGCGAACGACGTCGGCCGTGGCATCGCGCATCCAGGATGTGGACCAGGCCCGAGCGGCGCTCGTGGCGGTCGTAGTGCAGGCGTGCCGCCAGGCCCGGTTCGCGGACCTTGACGATGTCGTGGATCGACGCCGTGCCATCGCCCGCGTCCGCGTGTGCCTCGCCGCCCCCCGCCTCGAACGCGACCAGCTTCGCGTGATACGCCTCCGGTCGCCGTCGCAGGACCGAGGCGAGCGCATGGCGGGCTGCCCGGATGTCCCAGGTGCCGATGCCGCCGCCCTCGGACGGCTTGATGATCACGGACTGGCCTGGCTGGTCACGACCAGCTCCGGGATGCCGTCGAGGTCGGCGTCGATGGACCGGATGCCGTCGACCGGCAGGCCCTGCTTCGCGACCCGCCCGGTCGGCCGCATCCTGGGCCGCGATGAGATGCTCCAGCGTGGCGAGGCGCATGTGCGAGAGATAGATGCCGCCGAACACGCCGTGCCAGTAGCAGTCGTTGGACTGGCCCTGGAACAGATGGTCCGTGGCGCGCTCGCGGACCGGACCCTCGGGCAGCGCCTCGACCGCGGCCGACGCCCGCAGCATCTGCTTGTGGAGGTCGTTGATCTCGCGGTACTTGACCTGGAAGTTGCGCCAGAAGCCGCCACGCATCCAGCGCGGCTCGGGTCGTCCCTCGGCGATGTCCGCGTGGAGCACGTCCGAGTACCTGCGACCCTCGTCGGCTGGCAGCGACCACTCGCCCATCTCGGCGTATGAGCCCGTCGGCAGGTAGATGCGACCGATCGGCGGTTCATGCTCAAGCCAGGCGGACGGCGTCGTGGTGGTCAGCCAGTCGGCGTTCGCCTCGAGCGCATCGAAGAACCGGTCGACCCACCGGTCTGTGCCCCAGCAGTGGTCCCAGGTCGTGGGCCAGGCGCCGAACTTCTCGCCATCGTCACCCATGACGCCGACGCGCTGGCCATCCTCGGTGGCGTTGGTCCGCAGGTGGTCGATGACATCCTCGACGGTGCCGAACGGGATCCGATACCGGAGCCCCTGCTCGGTGCCGAAGACGGAGATCCGGCGGCCCTGGTCGTCGGTGGAGTAGGCGCCCCACATCGCGTCATCGGCGATGGCTGCGGCCCGGAAGTGGGCGTCATCGACGATGGTCCAGGCATATCCGGCATCGTGCAGCGACGTGGGCACGTCCGGTTCCCAGACACGTTCCGCCAGCCACGCCCCGCGTGGGCGCTCACCGAACAGCGCGTCGAGCTCCGTGGCCATGCGTCGCAGCTGGCCGACCCGGTCGCGCTCCGGCAATGATGCGAGCACCGGCTCGCACCAGCCGCCACCCACGATCTCCACCTGCCCTCGCCCGTGCAGCGCCGCGAGCCGCTCGACCGTCTCGGGTCGCTCGGAGCGCAGCCAGTCCAGCAAGGGTCCGGTGTAGTGGAGTCCGAGGCGCACTCCGGGATGGCGCTCGAGGGCCTCGATCATGGGCAGGTACGCGGCGTCGTGGTTGACCGCGATGACGTGCCCGAAGTTGCCGACCGGCTGGTGGTTGTGAAGGACGAGGGCGAGCGAGATGCGTGCGGTCATAGGGGCCGGATCGTATCAGGCACCATGCGTGCCTGGGTCCATGGAGGCAGCGGGATGACGTCCGTGGATCAGTCGCCGCCAGGCGCCCCGGCCGCAAGTGGCTCGACGGCGCTTCGGGCAGCGACCCTGACCACGCGCGCACGTTGTGTCGCGACCACGCAGGCCAGCACGACTACGGCCGTGGCGAGGGTGGCAGGGGTCACCGTCTCGTTGAGGATGATGACGGCGAACAACAGCGTCAGCAGCGGCTGGGCCAGTTGGACCTGGCCGATTCGTGCCACGCCACCTCGCGCCAGCCCGCCATACCACGCGAAGAAGCCCAGGAACATCGAGAACAGGCTCACGTACAGGAAGCCGAACCATGCCGATGGCTGGACCGCAGCCATGTCTCGCCGCGTGGCGGCCATGAGCATCACCGGGATGGTCACTGGCAATGCCAGGAGCAGAGCCCAGCAGATCGTCCGGGCACCCCCAAGCGTCCGACTGAGAGCCCCACCCGCGGCGTAGCCGATTCCGATGATGACGATCGCGATCAGGAGCAGGAGATCATCTCCATCGAGCCCCGCGGCTCCCTGGCTCGCTGCGAACGCGATGACCGCGACCGACCCGGCAGTCGCAGCGACCCAGAACGTGCGGCTCGGGCGCTCACCCGCGAGGATGACCGCGGCCACAGCAGTGGCAGCGGGCATGAGGGCGGTGACGACTGCCACATGGGCCGAGGTCTTGGCCTGCAGCGCGATACCCGTCAGCGTGGGGAAGCCGATCACGACGAACGCCGCGACGACGAACAATGGGCGCCACTGGGCGCGCGTCGGCCGCGGGGCATGCACGGCGATGAGGTATGCGATGGCCAGCAGGCCTGCCAGGGCTGCACGTCCGAACGACACGAACAACGGGTCGAGGTCCACGACCGCCAGCCGGGTGGCCGGGAACGAGAACGAGAACAGCAGGACGCCGAGCGCGCCGAGTGCCAGGCCGGGCGGCAGACCCGCATGGACGCGGCGCAGCCTGGACGATCCGGTCAATGCTCCTCCTGCCCATCGCCGACCGATGGCCAGCTCGATGACCGTACCAGAGCGTGGCCCGACCGGCCTGATTCGTGCTGTACTTGTGTCGCACGATCGATCAGCACCACTGAGGGCCGATGTCCGAGACCATCCGGGTTCGTTCTGTGTACCCCTTCTCAGAGGCCGACCGGGCGCGGCTGGACGGGCTCGATCCTCGCCTGGAGTTCGTCCATGGCGGAGAGGACAGTGCCGCCTGGAGCGCTGCGCTCGAAGACAGGGACGTGCAGGTGCTGTGGTCCAACTATCCGCCGCCCAACCTCGAGCGTGTACCCCGGCTTCACTGGCTCGCGATGGCCAGTGCCGGCCTCGATGGCATCACCGAACTCGATCCCTGGGCGCTGGGGCTCACGGTCACGAACGGCAGCGGCCTGCATGCGGTGCCCATGACCGAGTACGTCCTGGGCGCGGCCATGTTCGCCGCTGAGCGGATCGAGGCGCGGCTGGCAGCCCGGGCAGCGCACGCGTGGGCCCTCGGAGAAGAGCGGCTGCGACTGACCGGTCGGCGGTTACGCGGGCGGACCGCCGCCATCGTCGGCTACGGGAGCGTGGGGCGGGAGGTGGCCCGCGTGCTGGCGGCCTGCGGTATGCGCATCGTCGCCGTCAAGGCGGATCCTGCCGAGCGGGCCGACCTCGGCTGGCATGAGGCTGCGCACGGGCGATCCGGATGGCATCATCCCGGAGCTCATCGTCGGACCGAACGATCTGCGCAACATCGCCGCGGAGGCAGACCTGCTGATCCTGACCGTTCCCTCCACACCCCGTACCCGGGGCATCATCGACCGCGACATCCTGGGCCTCATGCGACCAGACGCCTGGCTTATCAATGTCGGACGCGGAGCGCTTGTGGATGAGGATGCGCTTGTCGCCACGCTGCGTGCCGGGAGCATCGGTGGGGCTGTGCTGGACGTGGCGACGCAGGAACCTCTGCCAGCCGGACATCCCCTGTGGGATCTCCCCAACTGCCTTGTCACGCCACACATCGCAGGGACGGGTGACCGGGACGCCCTGTGGCACGTGACCGCCACTTTCCTGGCCGAGAACCTGCTGCGCTACCTGCGCGACGAGCCGCTGTACAACCGCACCTCAGGTGCTGCGGGATACTGACCCGGCAGCTTGCTACTTCTTGGGTGGCGGTGTGAGGGTGTTCGGCTGCGGCACGGATGCAGAAGACGGTCGTTGCGCACTGCGCGCGGCTCGGGCATCCTCCTTGGCCTTGACTCGTTGCTGCTGCTCGCGTGCCGCGCGGTTCTGTCGTGCCCGCTCCTGGGACGAGCGCAGGAAGTTGCGATACCAGGACGCGAAGCCGGCCGCCAGGATGCCCACGACCACGGCCACCAGGATGATGGCCACGAAGTCGCCGAGCGACGTCACCCTTGGGCTGGGCTCGGTCGGGACACGGTCCGGACCTGCGCGGTGGGCGAGACGCACGAACAGGAGCGACCACAGGATGCCGTCGAGGAGACCCAGGACGGCGCCCACGAGGTAGCTGGCCCGGGGCGCCAGGAAGCCGCCGATGAAGAACACGAACAGCGCCGTCGGCGGCAGCGTCAGCTGGACGTACAGCGAGACGATGCCCTCGACGCCCGGCGGGAAGATGCTGCTCGTGAAGACTTCCTTGCCGTCCGGGCCGACGGTGGTCGTGCCCTGGGTCAGCAGCACGGCCAGGACGAAGGACACGATGAGCATCGCGAACGGGATCCACAGCTTGGGGGTGTGGGCCAGCATCCCCGGGAAGGTCCGCAGGTCGGCACCCGGACGTCTGGGCATCCGGAACATGCCGCGCACGCCGGGCGCAGGCGGACTGCGCCTGCGTCGCGGCATCGGTGTCGGCGTCCATCTCGTCGCAGTTGGAGCTCGTTCGGCGCGAGTCTGCTCGCGGTTGCGGCGGCGCGCCTCGGCGCGGTCGGTGTTCTTGGCGCGGGCCAAGGTGGCATCTCCTTGCAGGCATCGCTGACGGGCAGTCGCAGCGGCCAGCGGATGGTAGCGCCGATGAGCGAGAGTGATCGGCGCGATAAGAGCACGGTCGGCATCATCCGTACCAACGCCCGCCATGTGCCCCGCCCGGAGACCCGCCGGGAGGTCGAACGATGTCCCATGGCCCGCGTGTTGGCCGACGCCGAGCGGCGTGTATCAGTCTGGCTGCGATGATCGTCTCGAGTCCGCTCTGGCCTGTCTGCCGGCGGCGTGGTCCGTGCTGCCGAAGATGCGCCCGGGCCCTGGCGGTCCGTCGCCGGACCTGGTCGTCGGCGAGGTCGTGACTGGCGGTGCGAGCGCCTCGGATGAGTGGATCGAGATCCATGACCGCGGGTCCCTCGCCGCCGACCTTGGGGGCCTGGAGCTGGTCTACGTGACGGCCACCGGTGGCACGGTCACCCGCAAGGCGAGCTGGCAGCAACAGGTCATCCGGGCCGGGCGGCAGCCTCCTGCTGGCCAACGAGGCGGGCGCATTCGCGTCGCTGGCCGACGGCACCTGGAGCGGCGGGCTGGCCGCCGCAGGGGGCACCCTCGTCCTCCGGGTCGTCGGATGGCGACGTCGTCGACTCGCTGTCGTGGGGTACGGCGGCGAGCGCCTGGGTCGAGGGACGAGCCGGGCCAGGCACCAGCCGGCCGGATCCTCGCTCGAGCGACTGCCCGATGGGGACGACCTGAACGGCCGCGACACCAACGACAACCGGGACGACACGTGGATCCAGCCACAGCCCATCCCTGATGCCCGCCACGCCGATCCGACGCCGACCCGAGCCGACCGAGCCGACGCCGAGCCCACCGAACGTCCGACGCCGGAGCCCACCGAGCGCCGACACCCGAGCCGACGCCGGAGCCCACCGAACGTCCGACGCCGGAGCCCACGGACGTCCGACGCCGGAGCCGACACCCGAGCCACGGCTCCGACGCCCGAGCCCACCGAACGTCCGACGCCGGAGCCCACCGAACGTCCGACGCCGGAGCCCACCGAACGTCCGACGCCGGAGCCCCGACGCCGACGCCGAGCCGACCGACGCCCGACACCCGAGCCGACCGACCGCCGACGCCCGAGCCGACGCCGGTGTCACGTCACCATCGCAAGCGGCGCGGCAGACGCCGTCCGGCACCGCTGTCACCGTCCTGGGGTGCTGACGACACCACTGGCTTCACCGAGTCCGGTCGCGGCGCATTCCTCCAGGACGGCTCGGCGGGCATCGCCCTCTACCTGTCATCGGTCGGCTTGGCCGGCCATTCCGATGGGTCACGAGGTCTCGCGTCAGCGGCGTCGTGACGTCCCGGTACGGCCAGATGACCATCAGCCTGGCGTCGGCGACCGACATCGTCGATCGAGGACCGTCGGACATGCCCGCGCCTGTGTTGCTGTCGAACGTGCCATCCGAGAGCCTCGAAGGGCGGCTGGTCACGGTGATCGGCACGGTCAGTGGATCACCCGACGAGTTGGCCGATGGCTGGGCCGTCGACCTGGTCGGGGACGCTGGCAGCTACCGGGTGCTGGCCGCGACTGGGTCTGGCATCGATCGGGCATCGCTCGCCTCGGGATCGCCGCGTGCTCGTCACGGGCGTGATGGGCCAGCACGCGTCGACCGCTGCCGGCACGAACGGGTATCGAGTGTGGCCGCGATCCCGGGACGGACATCCAGGACCAGCCGGCGCCGCATCACGCCGAACCCGACGCGCTCGACCAGCTCCGGCGCCGACATCCGCCGCAGCCACGCCGACGCCAACGCCACACGCGACACCGACGTCGACGACCGACGGCGACTCCGCGTCCGACCGACCTCTCCGAGACCCACTACCTCACCACGACCGACAGCGACGCCTGTCGTGACCCGGTGGTCTCGATCGCGGCGGCACGTGGCATGACCATCGGGACTCGTATCGCCGTCGAGGGCACGGTGACGCCGTGCCGGGGCGTTTGCTTCGTCCCGGGCGTGACCTTCCTCCAGGACGGGACCGGCGGTATCGCCGTCGGAGTTGCCGAGCGGCTCGACATCCCGGCGCATCAAGCCCGGAGTCGATCCTCCAGGCTTGCGGGTCAGGCTGGCCGACCCGTACGCCAACCTCGAGCTTCGAGCGGAGCGGGCATCCGACCTGACCGTGCTCGGTCGTGGTGGTGTGCCGGACCCGGTGACGCTGACCTCCGACCGATCTCACCGAGGCCCGCGAGGGCGAGTTGGTCCGGGTCACGGGCATCATCGAGCGTCTCGAGACCGGCAGCAGTGGCTCCGCTGGCCATCTCCATCCGGGACAACGGCGGCGAGGCGCGGGTATTCCTGTTCGGTGCCCTCGGCTGCGTCGCGCGACGCTTTCCGCGTTGGCTCCCGACTCACCGCGACGGGCATCGTCGGTCAGCGTGAATCGTCCTCCGGCGTCGGCGACGGGTATCGCCTGTGGCCGCGAGACTGACGCGACCTGGTCATCGCCGCGCCCGCCCCGTCGACCCGGCCGGGGGCGAGCGCCGACGCCGCGACCGACCCGACGGGCAGCCCGGCCGCCAGCCGTCCGCATCTGCGCTCGATCGTCCGCATCGGCTCGCTGTCCGCGACGGCCAGACCGTCTCCGTCCAGGGGACCATCACCGCGCCGGGGGGCCTGCTCGACGGCGAGGGACGCCGGGTCACCATCCAGGACGCCAGCGGCGCCATCCTGCTGCGCTTGCCGGATGGCGCATCGGTACCGCCGTCGGCACACGGGTCCGGGCTACCGGTGAGGTCGGCACCTGGTTCGGCGGCCTCCAGCTCGCGGCCGACGGCGTGCCCATCGACGCTCGGGCGGACCGTCGCCACGCCCGTCGTGCTGCGACGTGCGCCCGGGGCTGCCGACGAGTGGCGGCTCGTCCGGGTCACGGTCCGGATCACGGATGTGGCGCGATCGGGCGACACCTGGCGAGCCGAGGCATCGCTGGGCGCCGGCGGCAGCCTGCCCATCGTGGGTGTGGCGGGCAGCCACATCCCGTCCACCGCCCTCGCGGAAGGCCGCAGCGCGACCATCACGGGCATCGTCAAGCGCGCCTATCCGACCGCCAGCGATCAGCGTTTCGCGGCTCGTGCCGCGGAGCGTCGCGCGATATCGAGCTGGGTCGGGACCCGACCGGAGTCAGGCCGACCGCCGAGAGCCCGGGTGTCGACGGACGATGCCGGTCGGATGCGGCCGGGACCCGGGCGTCGACGCTGGGCGCCGACGGCGCCGATCGTGGACACCACGCTGGATGCGCTGGTCGGACTGGCCGGGCCGTCACGTCCGGGTCTCGGGTGCGCTGCGCCACGTCGACAGCTCGCTGCTGACCATCGACGACGGATCGGCGAGCGCGCTGGTCCGCCTGCTCGACGGCGAGTCCACCTTCCAGCCACCGCTGGCGCCGGGTGAGGTGCTCAACGTGACCGGCGTGGTCGCGCGAGCGTGACGTCGGCGGCTGGGAGGTCGTGGCGCGCTCCGAGGCCGTCGTCCGGGCCGCTGCGCTGGCGCTGCCCACCATGGCAGCCCTCGGCGCCCGGCCGGCGACGGCGACCCGTCGTTCGAGTCACCGACCGACGCCCGGCCGATGTCGCCGACCGCCGCAGGCCAGCAGTGCCGGCGCGGCGCCCGGATCGGCCTGGACCCGTGGCTCGGCATGGCGCTCGCTGGTGGGCATCGCTGGTCGGCGGCGTCTGGTCATCGGCGGCGGTGGCTGCGATGCGCCGATCCGGTCGCCCTGGCGACGGCGGCCCAGCGACGGCCAGGCCGACCGCGGCGCCACGCCGGCCGGTCACGCAGCCCGGCCGGGCACGGACGCCCGCTTGACGCCCCGTGAGCGAGGTGCCTATCGTTCCCGGAACCGCCGACCTCGTGCGGGCATGCCGACTGAGGAGCCACGTTGCCCAGCGCGGACCGCCGGATCGCCCTGCCAGCCACCGATCGCCAGTACCACATCGACCTGGCGCCGGGCGAGTTGGCGGAGCACATCCTGCTGCCCGGTGACCCGGCGCGGACCGGAGCGCATCGCGGGCATGCTGGACACGGTCGAGGTCCGCCGGGAGCACCGCGAGTTCGCCTCGGTCACCGGCACCTGGCGGGGCATGCGCCTGTCGGTCGTGTCGACCGGCATCGGCACCGACAACATGGAGATCGCCGTCGCCGAGATCCTGGCCATCACCGAGCGCCCGACGATGGTCCGCATCGGGTCCTGTGGCGTGCTGCGCGACGACATCGCGCTCGGCGACCTGGTCATCTCGTCCGGCTCCGTCCGGCTGGAGTCGACCACCAGCTACTACGTCCACGACGGCTATCCCGGCGGTGGCGGACTACACGGTGGTGGCCGCGCTGGTCGAGGCGGCCGCGACGCTGGGCCACCGGGCCCACGTCGGCCTGACGGCGACCGCGCCCGGCTTCTACGGCGCGCAGGGACGCCCGATCCCGCGGCTGCCCATCCGCTACCCTGACCTTGCGGCGGACATGGCGGCACAGGGAGTCGTCAACTTCGAGATGGAGGCATCGGCGCTTGCTCGTTCTCGCCCAGCTGGCGGGCTGCCGGGCCGGTGTCGTGTGCACCGCGTTCGCCCAGCGAGCGGAGGGCGTGTTCCTTGAGGCGGCCGAGCGTCCGGCCGCGGAGCTCGCGTGCATCGAAACGGGTATGGAGTCCCTGCGTATCCTCGCCGAGATGGATGCGCAGGTCCGTGCTGCAGGTGCGCTGCACTGGCGCCCCTCACTGTGGGCCGTGATGGCACCCTAGTAGGGACGTATCCTGCGGAGATCCGGCAGATGTTCGGGTCCCGCGACTGGCGACGGGGTCGATCCGCGCCGAGCAAGCACGAGGAGGATCCGGTGGCAGAGGCCTACTGCGTCAAGGACAAGAAGAAGGTCGAGATCAAGAACCCCGACGAAGATCACCATGAAGAACGGCAAGCCCGCGACCAAGGGCACCTGCCCGATCTGCGGCGGCAGCGTCTTCCGCATCGGCGGCTGACCTACGCCGGGGTCGCCCGGCAGGATCGGCTGCCTGCGGCACCGGTCCGACTGCAGGACGACGCCCGGCTTCGGCCGGGCGTCGTCGCGTTTCCGTGGCATCCACGCAGGTGGGTCACGGGCGCCGTCTGCTAAGATCGAGGTCTACCGAAACACAGCGTCGACGTCTCGACTGACGCTCCGCCCGACGGTCGTGGCCGTCCCATCCCCGCGAGCATGCCCGCCACAGATCGCCATAGCACCGCACCCGTGCTCGCGCTCGACCCTTGGAACCTGTCCTCGTCGCGGCGTCGTCGTGGACCCGATGGACTCGGACGGTTCGCATCGATCACCTGCGGGACCTGACCACCTCTTGTGCGGTACTCGGGCCGCCGATCGCGCCGGGCACACACCGGCGCCCGGAGTGACGTTCCACACAGGAGGATGTCATGACCGTCAGGGTCGGTATCAACGGGTTCGGTCGCATCGGTCGGCAGTCGCTCAAGGCGCTCATCGAGCGCACGCCGGAGGTCGAGGTCGTGGCCGTCAACGACCTCGTGGACACGCAGACCAACGCGCTCCTGTTCAAGCACGACTCGACGTACGGCGCGTACCCGCGGCACGTGTCGAGCACACGGACGACTCGCTGGTCATCGACGGTCGGGACATCAAGGTGCTCCAGTACCGCGACCCGGCCCAGCTGCCCTGGAAGGACCTGGGCGTCGACGTCGTGCTGGAGTCGACGGGCTGTTCACCGACGCCGCCAAGGCGGCGGCGCACATCGAGGCCGGTGCCCGCAAGGTGATCATCAGCGCCCCCGCCAAGGGCGAGGACATCACCATCGTGCTGGGCGTCAACGAGGACAAGTACGACCCCGCCGCGCATCACATCATCAGCAACGCCAGCTGCACCACCAACTGCCTGGCGCCCGCGGCCAAGGTCGTCCACGACGGCTGGATCATCAAGCGCGGCCTGATGAACACCATCCACTCGTACACCAACGACCAGCGCATCCTGGACGTGGCCCACAAGGACCCGCGCCGCGCCCGCGCCGCCGGCCTGAACATCATCCCCACCACGACCGGTGCCGCCAAGGCGCTCGCGCTCGTGCATCCCGGACCTCAAGGGCAAGTTCGACGGCTTCAGCCTGCGCGTGCCGACGCCCACGGTGAGCGTCGTCGACTTCACCGCGGAGCTCGAGCGACCGGCCACCGCCGAGGAGCTCAACGAGGCCTTCCGGGCCGCCGCCGCGGGTCCGCTCAAGGGCATCCTGGGCGTCTCCGACGAGCCGCTCGTGTCCACCGACTTCCGGGGCGACGCCCGCTCCTCGATCATCGACGCGGCCTCCACGATGTCCCTGGGCGGCACGTTCGTGAAGGTCATCGCCTGGTACGACAACGAGTGGGGCTACAGCTGCCGCGTGGCCGACCTCATCGGCTACGTCGCCGCTCGCCTCGTGCCTCACCAGCGAGCGCCTGAGCCATGGACAAGCTCACGGTCCGCGACTTCGATCCCGCCGGCAAGCGGGTCCTCGTGCGGGTCGACTTCAACGTGCCCATCGAGGACGGCCAGGTCAAGGACGACACCCGCATCCGGGCATCCATCCCGACCATCGAGTACCTCGCCAAGCGGGGCGCCATCGTCATCCTCATGAGCCACCTCGGCCGGCCCAACGGCAAGGTCATCGAGTCCGCGCGCCTGCGGCCGGTCGCCGAGCGGCTGTCCGCGCTGCTGCGGATCCGGGTGCCCTGCACCGGTGACGCGCTGGGCATCGGCACCCAGGACGCCCTCGGCCGGATGAAGCCGGGCCAGGTCATCCTGCTCGAGAACCTCCGCTTCCACGCCGCCGAGGAAGCCAACGACCCGGCGTTCGCCGAGGCCCTCGCGGCCTACGGCGACGTCTACGTCAACGACGCCTTCGGGACCGCCCACCGGGCGCACGCCTCGACCGTGGGCGTCGCCAAGCTCCTGCCGGCCTACGCGGGCCTGCTGATGGAGAAGGAGATCGCCAACCTGTCGGGCCTCCTGGAGTCGCCCGCAGCGTCCGTTCGCGGCCGTCATCGGCGGCGCCAAGGTGAGCGGCAAGATGGCGGTCCTGGAGCACCTCATGGACCGCGTCGACACCTTCGTCATCGGTGGCGGCATGGCCAACACGTTCCTCGTGGCCCAGGGCATGACCGTGGGCAAGAGCCTGCTGGAGCGGGACCGGGTCGATGACGCGAAGCGCATCCTGGACGACGGCCGAGGCGAAGGGCGTGGCCATCCTGCTGCCGACGGACATCGTGGTCGCCAAGGAGGTGACCCGGGGTGCCGAGCACAAGATCGTGCCCGCGCACAAGATCCCCAACAGCTGGTCGGCCGTGGACGTCGGACCCCAGAGCGTCGCGGCCTTCGAGGCGGCCCTGGAGCCGGCCCGGACCATCGTCTGGAACGGACCCCTGGGCGTGTTCGAGGTGCCCACCTTCGGCGACGGCACGCGGGCCATGGCGCGCTACCTGGCCCAGCGCGCGGAGGACGGCGCGACCGTGGTCGTCGGCGGCGGCGACTCGGTCGCGGCCGTCGAGGAGCTCAAGCTGGCCGACAAGTTCACCCACGTGTCCACGGGTGGCGGCGCCAGCCTCGAGTTCCTGGAAGGCAAGGAGCTGCCGGGTATCGCGGTGCTCCAGGATCGGCCCGTGCCGCAGGTCGCGGCCGGCAAGCGGGCAGCCGGGAAGGCAGCGACCAAGTGACCGTCATCGAGCTCATCGACGCGCAGGAGATCCTCGACTCCCGCGGCAACCCCACGGTCGAGGTCACGGTCCTCACCGACGACGGCTCGGTGGGTCGCGCGGCGGTCCCGTCGGGTGCCTCCACCGGTGCCCACGAGGCGGTCGAGCTGCGGGATGGCGACAAGGGCCGCTATCGGCGGCAAGGGCGTCCTGACCGCGGTCGAGAACGTCATCGACCTCATCGCGCCCGACCTGCTGGGCGAGGACGTCGCCGACCAGGCGCGCATCGACGCCCGGCTGCTGGACCTCGACGGCACGCCCAACAAGGGCAAGCTGGGTGCGAACGCCATCCTGGGCGTGTCCCTGGCCGTCGCCCATGCCGCGGCCGCGTCCACCGACCAGCCGCTGTACCGCTACCTGGGTGGTGTCGGTGCCCGCACCCTGCCCGTGCCGATGCTCAACATCCTCAACGGCGGCAAGCACGCCCTGGACTCCACGGACTTCCAGGAGTTCATGGTCATGCCCGTCGGCTTCGATACCTTCAGCGAGGCGCTGCGGGCGGGGGCCGAGGTGTTCCACGCGCTGCGCGGCCGAGCTGCACGACCGCGGCTTCTCCACCGGCCAGGGCGACGAGGGCGGTTTCGCGCCGTCGCTGGCCTCGAACGAGGCGGCCATCGAGACGGTGCTCAAGGCCATCGAGCGCGCGGGCTACCGGCCCGGCGAGCAGGTCGCCATCGCGCTCGACCCGGCCACGACCGAGCTGCTGGACGGGGAGCCGGACGCCGACGGGCAGCTGACCTACGACTGGCCAAGGAAGGTCGCAGCCTCAAGACGTCCGAGATGGTCGACCTGTGGGCCGAGCTGGGTCGACGAGTACCCCATCGTGTCGCTCGAGGACGGCCTGGCGGAGGACGACTGGCTGGGCTGGAAGCTGCTCACCGAGCGCGTCGGCGACCGCTGCCAGCTGGTCGGTGACGACCTGTTCGTGACCAACCCGGAGCGACTCCAGCGTGGCCTCGACGAGCGGTCCGCGAACGCCATCCTCATCAAGCTCAACCAGATCGGGACCCTGACCGAGACGCTCGATGCGGTCGGCCTGGCTCGACGCCACGGCTGGGGAGCGGTCATCAGCCATCGCTCGGGCGAGACCGAGGACACGACCATCGCCGACCTCGCGGTGGCCACCGGCGCGGGCCAGATCAAGACCGGGGCGCCGTCGCGCTCGGAGCGCGTCGCCAAGTACAACCGCCTGCTGCGCATCGAGGCGGAGCTGGGCGCCAGGCGCCATCTTCCCGGGTCGGTCGGCGCTCGCGACCACCCGGTGAGCAGGGCACACCCTGACCTCGGCGGCCGGTCCCGGCGACCCCGGTGCCCGGCCGGTTCATCGACCGGGGTGCGGTATTCGCGGGCTATGTCGGCATCGGCATGGCGGTCGTCATCGCCATCGCGTTCGCGCTCATCATCCCGGTCCAGACCATCGTGTTCCTCGTCCGCGCCCATCGCGGGCATCATCATCGGCGGCTACGCCAACAACCGCTCCGCCCGCTGGCGGCCGATGCGCCGGGTGTTCCTGAACGCGGCCTGGGCGGGGCTCGTGACCGGCCTGTCGCTGGCCATCCTGTACGTGATCCTGCGGCTGCTGTTCGTGTTCGCGGACACTGGCACGATGCCCAGACGGCTCCATCGCTCGACTGCGCCATGGGCCCGGACTGCACCTACCAGCGCTACGCTCGACGATCCGACGCTGGCGCCCTACCTAGCCGAGGCCGGCATCACCGATGGCGCTTCGATGGGCGCGGCCGTCATCCACGACCAGCTCACGGGAGGCCTGTTCATCGTGCTCGCGGTCGTCGCTGGTGCCCTGGTCGCTGCCTGCATCAGGGGTGTCCGGACACCACCCGTGGCTGGGCGCGCCACCCGGCAGCCTAGCCACCCGGCAACCTAGCCGCCCGGCAGCCTAGTTGAGGAGCACCTTGGCTTGCGCGCGCTCCGCGACCTCCCGCAGACGCAGCAGGCGGGCCCGCTGGGTCGGCTCCAGTTCGTCCTCACTGTCGTCATCCGCGTAGGCGGCGAGGTCGACGATCACTTCGGCTGCGGTCGGGATCTCGGAAACATCGAACGGCACGACCTCCACACGGCCGGCCACGTCGTGCACGATCTCCAGCATCTCCAGGATGATCGCCTGCATGGCCGGGTCGCACGCGGTGACATCGAGGGTGTGATCGTGGTCTGCGTTGCAGGACCACCGAAAGGTCAGCATCTGTTCGCCGTTCGCCATCGCAGTCGCCTCGGATAGGGATGCGCAAAGGCCCGGGATCGAACCCGGGCCCGTGATCGCTGTTGGCGGTGGGTGCCGCCTCGGTCAGGAGTCGCTCTTGGGAGCGGCCTTGGGCTTGGGTGCCGCCTTGACGGCGGGTGCCTTCACCGTCGTGGTCTTGGTCGTGCTGGCCTTCGCGGCGGCGGTTGCCGCACTGGATGAGGCCTTCGGGGCATCCTTGCTCTTGGCGGCGGACTTTGTGGCCGGTGTCTTCGTGGATGCGGTCTTGGAAGCCGACTTGGCGGTCGTCGCCTTGGCGGGAGCCTGAACGGGTGTCTCGGCGGGCTTGGCCTCGGCCGTCGCAGCGGTCTCCCGACTCGTCTTGGACATGGCGGCGCGTGCCTTGCCCGCTGCAGTCTGCTCGCCCTTGGCCTTGGTCGCCTTTCCAGCCGCGATGCGCGCCTTCGCCGCCTTCGCTGCCTGGGCCTTGCTGGTCTGCCGAGCCACCTTGCCCGTGGTCACGGTCTGCGCGCCGCCCATGGTCGCGTTCACCTTGAGCATCAGCCGACTCTTGCGACGGGCGGCGGCGTTGGGGTGGATGGCGCCCACCTTGGCTGCCCGGTCGAGCGCCGACACGGCCCGGATGACGGCTTCCTGGGTCTGCTCTGCCTCACCGGTGCCGGCAGCCACGAGGGCGCTCTTCACCAGCGTCTTGGCGGCAGAACGGCGTGGCTGAAGGATCTGGTTGCGACGCTCGGCCTGGCGCACGCGCTTCTTGCCTTGGGGCGAACGCGCACCTGTCCAGGTGCGGGAAGAGTGAGCCAAGTCGATATCCCTCGGGTGTCTGCGATCGGTCACCGGGCGCCGGTTGACGCCACTCGGGCGCGAGGGCACGGATGGATGCCACGCGTGACCTGAATGGTAGCACGAGATCGGTTGTCAGAGGACCCCGGGGCAGTGGATGAAGTCCGGTTTCGGCGGCACCTACGAGATCCGCTGGTCGTCCCCAGACCCGTCCCGGCCGAGGCGAGAGTCGGGCTCGCGACGAGCCGACTCTTGCTATCGGCGTTGAAACCGGCTTGACTAGCGGGCGTGGTCAAGATGACGAGTGACATGACCGACGGGACTTGGTGGCTGAGGTGCGGGGTGTTCCTGGCTGGCGAGAGGCGTGGAGGCCGTCATGGCTGACTCAGTCCTGTCACCACCCGCCTGGGCGAGCTGGACCCGCACCAGCAACGACGTCACCGGCCAGTTCCTGGCCGCGGCCGGGCAGCCGGGCTTCATCAGCCTCGCCGGTGGCCTGCCCGCTGCCGAGCTGTATCCGGTCGACGCGGTCGCGCGCAGCGACCGACCGAGCCCTGGATCGCTGGGGCGCGGCGGCCCTGGAGTACGGACCCATCGAAGGGTTTCCCGCGCTGCGCGCGGCCATCGCGGAGCGCATCTCGGCCGCGACCGGCGGCACGTTCCGAGCCGGAGCAATGTCCTGCTGACGACCGGCGCGATGCAGGGACTCGACCTGCTGGGCAAGGTGCTCGTCGACCCCGGTGACCTGATCGTGGCCCAGTTCCCGACGTATCTGGGTGCCCTCGACGCCTGGCGCCCTCGGATGCCCGACTACGAGCGACTGAGCTGGGACCCGGACCAGCCCAACCCCGAGGCAAGCCTGCGCGCGGCCAAGTTCGTGTACGCCGTGCCCAACTTCTCCAATCCCACCGGGGTGCTGGTGCCCCAGGACCAGCGTGCGGCACTCCTGGAGCGGGTGACCCGGGCCGGCACCTGGCTGGTGGAGGACGACCCATACCTCGCGCTCCAGCTCGATGAGCCGGTCGGGCCGGGCCTGCTGGCGCCTGGATGTCGCAGTCCGCGGACCGCGAGGACCCTACGACGGCCGCGTGGTGTACCTGGGCACGCTGTCCAAGAGCATCGCGCCCGGCCTGCGGGTGGGCTGGGCGGTCGCGCGAGCCGGAGATGATCCGGATGCTCACCCTGGCCAAGCAGTGCTCGGACCTCAGCAGCAGCATGTTCACCCAGGCCGTCGCGCTGGAGCTGCTCGAGGCGCACGTCGAGGATGCCCACGTGCCGCTCATCCTGGCCTGCTACCGAGAGCGACGGGACGCACTGCATGCGCTCGCGACGACCGAGCTCGGTGAGTGGTTCGAGATGGATCGGCCGTCGGGCGGCATGTTCCTGTGGCTGCGGGCACGCGACCCGGGCTTCGACACGGATGTGCTGTACCGTCGCGCCCTCGCGGAGGGTGTCGCGTTCGTGCCCAGCAGCGTGTTCGACCCGAGCGGGACGCCCTGAACACGGCGATGCGCGTCAACTTCACCCGCAACGGCCCGGACGCGATGACCGAGGGCGTCCGTCGACTGGCGCGCGCCGTGCGCGGCTACCTGGCCGAGGGACGGCGAGTAGCCACGATGCCGACCTACCTTGGCCACCCGACCACGCCGCGGCTGCCGGACGAGCTGGTCGATCGCTGGCGAGCGCGTGCCCAGCGCCGTCGCCGCGGACCAGCTGCAGGGTCGCGGCCATGCCGACCCGTCCATCCGGCCGCTGCGGGCGTTCGATGGCGGCTCCGCGCCTGGTGGGCATCGCGGTCACGGCCTGGTGCGAGCCGGGCGACTACGGGCCGGTCCACCACGCGATCGCCGCCGCGTCGGCACGCGACGTCATCGTGGTCGCGGCCGGCGGTCGACGGGACATCGCGGTCATCGGGCGAGCTGCTCGGTGGCGCCGCGCGTCGCAAGGGCATCGCGGGGGTCGTCGTCGATGGCGGCGTCCGGGACGTGGCCACCATCCGCGGCTGGCCACGACTTCCACATGTTCAGCCGTTGGATCACGTCGCGTGGCCCGACGACCATGGAGCGCGGCAGCGTCAACGAACCCATCGTGTTCGGCGGCGTGCCGGTCTCGCCCGGGTGACCTGGTCATCGGCGATGACGACGGGCTGGTGTTCGTGCCCCACGACCTGACCGAGTCGCTGCTGCCCGGCGTGCCTCGCGCGCGTCGACGCCGAGGCGGGCTGGCAGGCCGCGCTGGACTCGGGCAAGACCACCATCGAGGTGTTCTCCGTGCCGCCAGCGATCCCGCGGGGCGACCGACCATGACAAGTGGAGCGAGCAGGATGCCAGTCGCGACCCGGTGACTCGCACGCCCACGCTTGGTGCGCTCGAAACGGGCAAGGCGTATCGCCAGGGATCCTCGCCCGGCACCGGCCTCCGTCGACAGGCTCAGGGTGGGCGTCACCTGGCCGATGACCTGCGGCCAGGGTGAGCCGCACGCCTGGCTCGAGCGGCGCCTTGGGTATACTCGCCGCGCCCCATGGTCAGCACTCCCCAGTCGCGCTTGCGCCTGTGGATACCGCGATCATCCGGCACGACGTTCGCGGTGACACGGGATGGCGTCAGGCGGGGGTGGCCTCGACGCTTCGCTGTTCGAACTCGCCACGCGTGATCGTATAGACAGCGACGTCATGCCACCGTCCGCGGTTGTACCAGCTCTCCCGGGCGATCGCCTCCTGGGTGAACCCGCACTTCTCGAGGACACGGCGCGACGCCTTGTTGTCGACGTGCACGTCAGCCCGGAGTCGATTCATGTGCCCGGTGTCGAACAGCCAACGCATGAGCAAGCCAAGAGCCTCGGTCGTGATCCCCTTGCCATGATCGGCCTGATCGAGCAGGCGATACGAGACGGCCACGTCCGGGATGTCACCGTTGAGGAGTTCCCAGCCGACGACGCCGACGAGCCGGTCGTTGCGGTCGACGATAGCGAACACGCCGTCATCCCTGGACCAGAAGCCCGATTCCGCGAAGGCAGCCTCGTACTTGCCGAGCGGTGTGGTGGGCAGCGGGTACCACGGACCTCTGGCCTCCAGGTCCAGCGAGCCCTGATGGAGCGGCCCGATGTCGTCGGCGCGCAGTGGGCGAAGGCTGACCTGCTGGCCGATGAGCATGACCGATGACCTCCGGTGTGGCTGCGACCGGGCAGCCGCGGTTGCCGTTGCCAGCGGGAATGATGATGTCGGTCGTCAAGGTCTCGCCAAGTCCAGCGATCACGTGGGACCGTGCCCTCACCGCACGCGGCAGCACGTCCCCAGCGCCAACCGGGTCGGCGCGGCGCCTTGGGTATACTCGCCGCGCCCCATGGTCAGCACTCCCCAGTCGCGCCTGCGCAACTTCAGCATCATCGCCCACGTCGACCACGGCAAGTCGACGCTGGCGGACCGCATCCTGGAGCTGACGCACACCATCGAGGCGCGCCAGATGACGAGCCAGGTGCTCGACTCCATGGACCTGGAGCGCGAGAAGGGCATCACCATCAAGGCCCGCGCGGTGCGCCTGGAGTACGCCGCGCGCGACGGCCTGACGTATGGCCTCAACCTCATCGACACGCCCGGCCACGTCGACTTCAGCTACGAGGTCAGCCGCAGCCTCCAGGCCTGCGAGGGCGCCATCCTCGTGGTCGACGCCGCCCAGGGCATCGAGGCCCAGACGCTCGCCAACGTGCACCTCGCCCTCGCGCAGGGCCTGGTCATCGTGCCCGTCATCAACAAGATCGACCTGCCCTCGGCCCAGCCGGACGTGGTCATGCGAGGAGCTGGAGAACGTGCTCGCCATCCCGCGCGAGGAGGTCATCCTCGTGTCGGCCAAGGAGGGCACCAACATCGACCTGGTGCTGGAGGCCATCGTGGAGCGGGTGCCGGCGCCCAAGGGCGACCCGGACGCGCCGCTCCAGGGCCTCATCTTCGACTCCCACTACGACGCCTACAAGGGCGTCGTCGCCTACGTCCGGCTCGCCGAGGGCACCCTCCACGCCCGCGAGAACATCCGGCTGATGCAGTCGGGCGTCACGCTCGACGTCCTGGAGCTGGGCATGTTCCGGCCCCAGCTGGTGCCGGTGGACGGTCATGGGGCCGGGCGAGGTGGGCTACGTCGCGACCGGCCTCAAGAGCGTCCGCGACTGCCAGGTGGGCGACACGCTCACCGCGTCCGCCCGCCCGGCGACGAGCCGCTGCCGGGCTACAAGCCAGGCACGCATCGCTGGTGTTCGCGGGCATCTACCCCCTCAACGGTCCCGACTACCCGCTGCTCCGCGACGCGCTGGAGAAGCTCCACCTCAACGACGCGTCCATCACCTTCGAGCCGGAAAGCTCGGTCGCGCTCGGCTTCGGCTTCCGCTGCGGCTTCCTGGGCCTGCTCCACATGGAGATCATCCAGGAGCGGCTGGAGCGCGAGTTCGACCTCGACCTCATCGCGTCGGCGCCGTCGGTGGAGTACCACGTCACGCTGACCAACGGCCGGGGCGAGGTGTCCGTGGACAACCCGGCCCGCCTGCCGGGCCCTCGGACATCGAGGTCATCGCGGAGCCCTGGGTCAAGGTCTCCATCATCACGCCCGTCGAAGTACATCGGCACGCTGATGGAGCTCGCGCAGGGCCGGCGCGGCACCATCGGCGACGTGGAGTACCTCGACCCGGCGCGCGTCCTGATGACGTTCGAGCTGCCGCTGGCGGAGGTCATCGTCGACTTCTACGACCAGCTCAAGAGCCGGACCCAGGGCTACGCCTCGATGGACTACGAGGAGATCGGCTACCGGGTGGGCGAGCTGGTCAAGCTCGACGTGCTGGTCAACGGCGAGCCGGTCGACGCGCTGTCGCTCATCGTCCACCGCGACAAGGCGCGCGCCGCCGGCCAGACGCTGGTGGAGAAGCTCAAGGAGCTCATCCCGCGCCAGATGTTCGAGGTGCCCGTCCAGGCCGCCATCGGCTCCAACGTCATCGCCCGTGAGACCATCCGCGCGATGCGCAAGAACGTGCTCGCCAAGTGCTACGGCGGCGACATCACCCGCAAGCGCAAGCTGCTCGAGAAGCAGAAGGAAGGCAAGCAGCGGATGAAGCGCGTGGGCAATGTCGAGATCCCGCAGGAAGCGTTCCTCGCGGTGCTGCGCACGCGGCGAGGGCTGACGGCGTGACTCGTCAGGGTCGCTGGTCGTGAAGGAGTCGCATCGAGTTCCTGCTCGTCGTCGGGCTCGCGGGGCTGCTGTTCCTGCTGCGGCTCGACGCCCAGCGGTTCGGTGTCGCGGAGTACGACGACTCGCGACCGCGATGGCGGCTGGCGGGGCTGGCTGCGGCGCCTCGCCTGGTACGGCCTGGGCATCGGCGCTGCGTGCTGCTGGTCTACTGGCTGTACCCGCAGCCGGTCACCGTGCTCCACCTGGACCTGGGTCCCGACCGGGAGCGGGCGCTCATCTACGGCCTGGCCGCCGGCGTGGGCGGCATCGTGCTGGCGTTCCTGTTCGCGTGGTTCCGATACGGCGGCTTCCGCCTGCCGGCGCCGCGGCGCCTACCCGGGTGCGTTGCTCAACAGCGTCGGCACCGCGGTCATCGACGAGGCGCACGTTCCGGGGCATCCTGCTGGGCCTGCTGCTCCACCAGGGGCTGAGCGTGCCGGTCTGGCCATCGCGATCCAGGCCGTCGCTGTACGGCGTCGCCACGCGCCTGTGGACCGAGGGCCGCAGCAGGGGATGCTGTTCATCGACCTGGTCATCGCGGTCGTGGGCGGCTGGCTGGTCATCGAGACGCTGCGGCATCGGTGCCGCGGTGCTGGGCCATGCCATCACCCGCTTCGGGGTCTTCCTGGCCACCGGCCACACGCGACCAGGCGCGACCGGTCGGCTGGGAGCCGGAGGAGGTCGCCGGGCGGGCGCTGCCGCCCAAGGGCTGGGACCTCGCGGACGGCGACGGGACCTGGCCACAGCCTGGATGGCGCCGCCGTCCGGACCGCCGGGCTTCGGCCCCTCGTACGCCGGCCAGTCGCCGTTCGCGCCACCGGGATATGGCGCCCGGACCAGGGCTATCCTGGCCCAGCTCGCGTGGGAGCGCCACCGCCGGGCATGAGCAGCGCGCCCATGAGCGGCCCGGCCAGTATCCGGGCCCTATGGGCCCGCACGCTGTACCGCCTGGCTGGGATCCGACGCCCCGGGGTACCCCCGGTCGACCCGTCGTCGAGCCCGTAGGCGGCCGACCG
This sequence comes from uncultured Chloroflexia bacterium, assembly GCA_963760625.1. Classification (GTDB taxonomy): domain Bacteria; phylum Chloroflexota; class Limnocylindria; order Limnocylindrales; family CSP1-4; genus JAFMJV01. Next base: position 236,310 of record CAVXDU010000009.1, on the reverse strand, counting down.
GTCACGGGCACTGGTCGCCAGCGCACGCCGGGCCATGGGTCGCCGCAGCCGCCGCCGGATGGCTGGCGCGCGGATCCGCCGCCGGACGGCTGGCCGCAGCCGGTCCGTCGCCGGAGGGCTGGCCGCCAGCAGGGTCCGCCACCGGAAGGCTGGACCCGCAGCCCACCGAACCGGTGACGGGCGACCACACGGCTGAGGTCCGACCCCCGACCGCCGGTCGGGCTCTATCTCCACATCCCGTTCTGCGTCTCGCTCTGTCCGTACTGCGACTTCGTCGTGGTCACGGGACGTGCCGCCGTCGGGCCGACAACCGCGATCGCGGAGCTGGTCGCGGCGCTCCACGCGGAGCTGGACCTGCGAGCCGATGCCGCCGACGCCGCGTTCGGGCAGCGCCGCCGGCCGCTCGCTCGCGAGCGTCTACCTCGGTGGCGGCACGCCGTCGCTGCTGCTCGGCCGAGCAGGTCGGCGGCGCTGCTGGACCATGTCCGTCGCCGCTTCGGCATCGCCGATGACGCCGAGGTCACCCTCGAGGCGAACCCCGGGACCCGGCGGAGCTGGGTGACCTCGCCGGCTTCCGTGCTGCGGGCGTCACTCGCCTGAGCATCGGCGCCCAGAGCCTGCAACCCGCCGAGCTCCAGCGGCTTGGCACGGCGGCATCGGCCGTCACGACGTCCGGTCGCCGGTGCCGGGCGGCCCGGATGGCCGGCATCGACTCGGTGAGCGTCGACCTGCTCACGGACATCCCCGGACAGACGCTCGAGTCGTGGGATGCGACCCTCGACCGCGGTGCTGCGAACTGGCACCCGACCACCTGCTCGACCTACCTGCTGACGCTCGAGGACCCCGACGCCGATGGCCTCGACGGCGCCTGATGGCGATCATCTGCCGGTTCGGCCGGGTGCCCGTCGCTGGCGAATGGCCGCCATCGGTGGAGCAGGACGAGGACCGTGCCGCGGAGCATGGACGCGCACACCGACGAGCGGCTGGCGAGCGGCCGGGTATCGCACGCTACGAGCTGTCGAACCACGCCCGTCCTGGGCACGAGAGCCGGCACAACCTGGCCTACTGGCAACGCGTGCCCGGTGGAGGCGGTGGGTCCCGGTGCGCATGCCTTCGATGGCGCGCTCGACCCGGCGCTGGAACGCCGCCCGACTCGACCGCTACCTGGCGGCGCTGGTCGGTGAGCGGCGGCCGACGAGGCACGGCTGCCGCCGGGGGGCACGGAGTCCATCGATATCCGGACCGCGCACTGCCGAGGCCGCCATCCTGGCGCTTCGCCTCGCGCCCGGCCTGGACGAGTCCGCCCTGGACGACCCCGAACTCGGCCCACGGCCTGGTGTGGGCGTTCGATAGCGACCTCCTGGAGCACATCGATCGGCGGCTAGTCCTGACGCCCGGGGTCGACTGCTGTCCAACGAGGTCTTCGCGCGCCTGCTGCCGGATCGCCCGGCCGCGGTCACTTCGGTCGGCACAGCACCGTGAGATGGAGTGAGTCCCCCGTGCCCGACACGTAGCCCGCCCCGTACCATCCCGTGTCGTTGCCGGTCACCGACGAGCTGGCCAGGTTGCCGGCCAGGTTGCTGGGCACGTTCCCGTGGTACCAGTCGACGCCTCCGGCCAGGGCCCGGTAGCCCGCCGGGCACGTTACGGTCCCATCGATGGTCTCGGGGCCCGATGGCGTGAGGTCCCGTTGTCGGACCACGAAGGCACCGAGCGCCGCGGTAGGCCGGCAGAGCAGGATGATCCGCAGCCGCGCGTGTTCGGCGGAGTATGTGAACCCGTTGGCGCGCCATCGCTTGCCGTCCGTGGTGGGGCTCGACAGCATGAGATTGTCGGAACCCACCTCGCCCGTGTCGTGACCCGTTTCGTCGAGATGTCGCCATCGCGCTCCACCGGTCACGACCCGCATGCCGCTGCCGCATCCGACGGAGCCCCTGGCGCGACCGAGGTCGACGGTCAGGTCGCGCGTGACCAGGGTGTAGCTACCGACCTGCGACACGGGAAGGCAGACCGCGGTCACGCGCATCTGCAGCGAGTCGATGCCTGTCGGGAGACCTGCGATGCGCGCCGCGCCACGCCATCCCTTGCCGTCCGTCGTTGGCGCGGAACTCAGCAGGACGGTCGACGACTGGGGAGCGGCTTCCGTGTCGTGCCCCGACCGATGGAGGTACGTCCCACCACTGACGACCCGCATACCTGAGGGGCAGCTCACGGTCCGCGCGCCCTGCTCCGACACATGGAGCGTCACCTCGCGGTACCTGATGGTCGCGTCGCCCGGATGAATGGCGGCGAACGCCACTGACGTGGGGGCAAGGCCGGCGAGCAACGCCAGCGAGAACGCCGCAGGCGCGAGGGCGGAGCGGCGCCTCTTCAGGGGCTGTTGGCCCGTCGCAGTCTTCATGCCCTGGATCCTCCTGGCTGCGGCACACGACCAGACGCCCGATGATGGCCAGAGCACGCTACCACGCACCACAACGGGGTCGCCATCACTGGTACCGTCCGTTCCGTGAGCCACCCGACGACCGACGATGCCGTTCACAAACCGCGACGACTCCGCCCCGGTGATACCGTGGCGATCGTTGCGCCCGCGTCACCCTGGGAGAACCGGTCGGAACTGCTGCGTGCAGTGGCGGGTCTTGAGGGCTGGGGTCTGCGGGTGTCGTCTGGGTGAGCATGTCAACGACCGGCTGGCGTATCTCGCCGGGCGGGACGAGGATCGGGCCGCCGATCTCAACGCGGCGTTTGGCGACCCGGACATCGCGGCCATCTTCTGCCTGCAGGGCGGCTACGGCACGGCGCGGCTGCTGCCGCTGCTGGACCGTGAGGTCATCGCGCCAACCCCAAGCCGCTGTGCGGCTATTCGGACATCACCATGCTCCATCTTGCCGTCGAGGCCTGGACCGACCCGGGCACCATCTCCTTCTACTCCAATGGTGCATCGGGAGTCGGCTGGTCCGGTACGACCGACTTCTCGAGGGGCACCATGCATCGGGCCCTGTTCTCCGCGGAGCCGTACGGACCCGTCCCGCCCAACCCGGACGACCCGTACGTGCGAACCATCACCGGTGGCACGGCGCACGGCCGTCTCACTGGCGGCTGCCTGGGTCTCGTCCAGACGACTCTGGGCACCTCCATCGAGATCGACACTCGCGACCGGATCATCTACCTCGAGGACGTGGGACACCGACATCTACCTGGTCGACGGCGGGCTGACCCACCTGCGCAACGCGGGCAAGCTGGAGGCAGCCGCGGGCATCGTCATCGGTGAGCTGCATGAGTGGGCTGGGAGCATCGCCCGGCGTCGTTCATGCAGGACATGAGCATCGAGGATGTCCTGGAGTAGGTCATCGGCCCGCTGGGCATCCCCTGCATCTACGGCCTGCCCATCGGCCACGGCAAGCATCACGCGACCGTGCCACACGGTGCGATGGCGACGCTGGACGCGGACGCCGGCACGCTCGTCATCGACGAGGTCGTCACCGCCGGCTGACCTCCGCGGTGGGGACGTCCCGGGCGCCACTCGCACGTCTGGGGCATCATCGACACCGTCGATCCCCGTCCGCGCCATTGGAGGACCGCCGTGCAGGGTTGGCCAGCGCGCCGCATCCCGATGCTCCTGGTGCTGCTCGCCGCTACGTTCGGCGGGTCCGGTGCCGGCGCTGCTGGTCCGGACCGGACCCTGTCAACGGCGACGACCCAGGCTCTGCCTTCGTGCGCCTACAAGGACACCAAGACCCGTTTCCTGGGGCTCCAGCAGTGGCGCAAGACGCTCGTGGATACCCGCCTCCGGGTCGGCAGCAAGTACAAGCCCGATGACCTGGTCCCGACATCGAACGCCAACATCCCCGGGGGTGGCAAGGTGCGGCGCCCTGGTCATCGATGACCTGCGGGCGATGGCTTCGGCCGCACGTGCGGCGGGCAAGGGGATAGCGGTGCGCTCCGCCTATCGCAGTTACACCTCCCAGCGATCGGTATTCCAGGGCTGGGTGGACCAGTCTGGCTATCAGCAGGCACTCAAGTACAGCGCCAGACCAGGTCACTCGGAACACCAGCTGGGGACCACCATCGACTTCCGGAGCGCCTCGAGCCAGACCGCACCCTGGGACTATGACGACTGGGCGACGAGCAGGCCCGGGAAGTGGATGAAGGACAACGCGTGGAAGTTCGGATTCCTGATGAGCTACCCAAAGGGCAAGCTCAGCACGGTCTGCTACGGCTACGAGCCATGGCATTACCGGTACGTGGGACGTGATCTGGCCAGGAGGATCCACGACAGCGGCCTGACGACCCGCGAGTACCTGTGGAGGCACTACGAGTCACAGCCGTGATCGGCTGCCGGCAGCGCGCCCAATCATGGTTGTTCCCGCTCATCCTGACGATCCTCGCCGGTTGCGCGTTCGGGCAGGCTGGATCCATGCAGGGCGAACCGTCCCACGTGCCGGGGACACCTACCGAATCTCCAACCAGGACCGCCGGAATGGCATCAGCGGGCGCGACTCTCGCGGCGCACGAGCAACTCCCGGAGTGCCGATATGACGACGTCCCGGTCGATGCCGACCCGGCCAGGGACTGGCCGACCGTACTCGTCGATACCATCTATCGCCTCCCACGGCGATACGCGCCCGACGACCTCGTGAGTACCGCGAAGGCCGGGCTCAACGGCGGCCAGAAGGTATCGGGTGTGGTCGTCGATGACCTGCGGAAGATGGCCAGGGCTGCTCGGGCGGCAGGCGCCGGGCTGACGGTCCAATCGGCGTATCGGAGCTACGCGTATCAGGTCACCACGTATCGGGAATGGGTGGCCCAGTCAAGCGAGGAGGAGGCACGCAAGGTCAGCGCCCGGCCAGGACATTCGGAGCACCAGCTGGGCACCGCCATCGACTTTCGGAGTGCCGACGATCCAAGGCCGCCGTGGCAGTTGGACGACTTCGCGCTGACGAAGGCAGGTGCCTGGCTACGCGAGCATGGATGGGAGTACGGCTTCGTGATGAGCTACCCCAAGGGTGCTGCGGACGAGACCTGCTACTCGTATGAGCCCTGGCATTACCGGTACGTCGGACGGGACGTGGCCGCCGCCATCCACGAGTCTGGTCAGACGCCCCGGCGGTACCTGTGGGACGCGCGGCCGCTCCAGCCCTGATGCGATCCGGGAGCCCGGCCGACGCATCTGCCCGTCGCTGGTCCCGTCGAGGCCAGCTGCCGCTGTGTCCAGGGTCTGTCAGCGGGTCCGGCCAAGGGACCCTCGTGGCACGACCCGTGCCGGGCGTTGGAGTCGGGCCCTGCGCTCATGGGGAATCGCACCCGGCCGCGTGTTTCTGCCGATCATGCACGGGTGGGATGTTGGGCGAGGGTACCCAACAGGCGGCCTGACGATGCGGCTCCGGACGAGGGTCCCCGCGGACCTGGCCACGCTCAGATCCGTTCCATTCCCGTCTGGCGTGGACCAGCGGGACATGTCCAGGTCTGCCGAACATCCCCGGGATGCATGGATGTCAGGAACGGGCTGTCGTGCCCCTGGCAGTCCGCGGTACGTGCCACCGGCGGTCATAGCCAGCCGCCATACGCGACTCGGCGACCGTCGGGCGGGTCGGCGACCATCAGCGCGTCCGCGCCCGCGGCCCAAGGCATGCCCATCGACGGCCGCCTCCCGTCTCATTGACACTCGGGCGCCCCGACTGCTACGATGCCACTCCTTGGTTAGCACTCTGGACGTGAGAGTGCTAACCCGGTCAGAAAGCTTCCGTGGGACAGCCTGCGGACCCGAGTCACGAGGACCCATGGCGCGTCGCAAGGATCGCCCGGGCCCGCTGGAGCCCCGTTCCGAGGCCATCCTGCGGGCCATCATCGAGGAATACGTCGCAACCGCACAACCCGTGGGCAGCCAGGCGCTGGTCACGAAGTACCGGCTGGGCGTCAGTCCTGCGACGGTTCGCAACGTGATGGCAGAGCTCGAGGCGGAGGGCTACCTCGATCATCCGCACACCAGCGCCGGACGACTGCCGACCGACAAGGGCTATCGACTGTACGTCGAATCGATCACGGAAGCCGTCTCGCTGGCGCCCGTCGAGCAACTGATGATCCGCCACCAGTTCGGCCAGGTCGAGTTCGCCAGCGAGCAGTGGTTTCGGCTTGCCGCCGCGACGCTGGCCGCCTCGACGCATGTCGCGGGCATAGCGACCGCCGCAAAGCCCCCATCCTGCCGGGTGCGTCGGGTCGATCTCGTCGGCGCAGGTCCGCATATGGTGAGCCTCGTCGTGGTGCTCGCCGAGGGTCCCATCAAGCAGGTATTGCTGGCAGTCGAACCGGGACGCGACGACGAGATGCTGGAAGCGCTCTCCCGGGAGCTGGACGGACGCCTGGTCGGTCGCTCCGCGGAGGGTGCCGCGCGGGTCCTGGCAGGTCTGCAGGACGCGACCCACCCACGGATCCCTTGCTGCTGCGCGCGATCGAGCGGACCGTGCGACTGATGCGCGACTACGACGCCTCGGCCGTGGAGGACGTCTTCAGCGAGGGCCTCCTGAACGTCATGGACGCACCCGAGTTCTCCCGATCGGAGACGCTGCGCCGCGTCTTCGCGGTGCTCCAGGACCGGGTCTACCTGGGGGACCTGATGCCCCTGCTGACCCGCGATGGCGGGGTGCGGGTGTTCATCGGCCGCGAGAACGCACATATCGAGATGCACGACGTCTCCCTCGTCCTCGCGCCGTACGGTCGGGCCGGCCGCGCCGTGGGTGTCGTGGGCGTCCTTGGCCCGACCCGCATGGCCTACCCACACGCCATCTCGACCGTCCGCTACGTCAGCGGCCTCATGAACGAGCTGGTGGATCACCTCTACGCATGAACGACAACGAAGACCCCCGACCCAACAACGGTGCCGAGCAGCCCAAGGGTGCCCAGCAGACCGAGCCACAGGCTTCAGCGCGAGGCAAGCGCGGCAAGACCCGCGCCGAGGAGCGCATCGAGGCGATCGACACGTCTCCCTCTGCGCTCATGGAGCAGCTATTCGAATGGCAGGCTCGGGCCGAGACCGCCGAGGCCGAGACGGAGAGCATCCGCGGGCAGTGGCAGCGGACCGCGGCCGACTTCGCCAACTACAAGCGGCGCGCGGAGGAGGACCGCTTCCGGGAGCTGGGCCTCGCCAGCGAGGGCCTGCTGCGCAAGGTCCTCGGCGTATCGGATGACCTCGTGCGAGCCCTCGAGCACGTGCCGACCGAGGAGCAGGGCTCGGCCTGGGTGGAGGGCATCGCGGCCATCGACCGCAAGCTCGGGGCCCTGCTGACCGCCGAGGGCGTGACGGCCATCGAGGCGGTGGGCGCCCTTCGACCCCGCGAGCACGAGGCCGTGAGCATGGAGCCACACGGACCAGGTCCCCGACGGGACGGTCACCCGGGAGCTCCAGCGCGGCTACCAGCTGCGCGACCGTGTCCTGCGGCCCGCGCTGGTCGTCGTCGCCACCGACGTAGGACACCCAGCACACACCAGTTCAACCCAACGACGTCAGATCGCCGGGCCAGCGGCCCGGACAGGCAGGAGAGAACCCACACATGGGCAAGATCATCGGCATCGACCTTGGCACCACGAACTCCGTGGTCGCGGTCATGGAGGGCGGCGAGCCGATCGTCATCCCGAGCGCCGAGGGCGGACGGACCGTTCCGTCCGTCGTCGCCTTCAGCAAGGCCGGCGAGCGGCTCGTCGGCCAGATCGCCAAGCGCCAGGCCATCACCAACCCCACCAACACCGTCTACTCCATCAAGCGCTTCATGGGTCGTCGCTGGGACGACCCGGAGGTCCAGCGCTCGCGCGAACTGGTGCCCTACACGGTCGAGAAGGACAGCAAGAGCGACGGCATCAAGGTCGCGGTCTCGGACGGCAAGAGCTACACGCCGCCCGAGATCTCCGCGATGATCCTCCAGAAGCTCAAGACGGACGCCGAGGCCTACCTGGGCGAGAAGGTCACCGAGGCGGTCATCACGGTGCCTGCCTACTTCGACGACACCCAGCGGCAGGCGACCAAGGACGCCGGCCGCATCGCCGGCCTGGACGTCAAGCGCATCATCAACGAGCCCACGGCGTCGTCCCTGGCCTACGGCCTGGACAAGCAGAAGGACGAGCAGATCGCCGTCTACGACCTGGGCGGCGGCACCTTCGACATCTCCATCCTGGAGCTGGGCGACGGCGTGTTCGAGGTCAAGGCCACCAACGGCGACACCCACCTGGGCGGCGACGACTTCGACCAGCGGATCATCGAATGGCTGCTGGCCGAGTTCAAGAACGACCAGGGCATGGACCTGTCCAAGGACCAGCAGGCGCTCCAGCGGCTCAAGGAGGCGGCGGAACGGGCCAAGATCGAGCTCTCGTCCGCGACCCAGACCGAGATCAACCTGCCCTACATCACCGCCGACGCGACGGGTCCCAAGCACCTCGTGGTGACGCTCACCCGCGCCAAGCTCGAGGACCTGGTCGCCGACCTCATCAAGCGCACCGCGGCACCCGTTCACGGCGGCGCTCAAGGACGCGGGCCTGAAGCCGTCGGACATCGACGAGGTCATCCTGGTCGGTGGCATGACCCGCATGCCCGCCGTGCTGGAGGCGGTCAAGAAGCTGTTCGGCGGCAAGGAGCCCCACAAGGGCGTCAACCCCGACGAGGTCGTCGCCGTCGGCGCCGCCATCCAGGCGGGCGTGCTCGCGGGTGAGGTCAAGGACGTCCTGCTGCTGGACGTGACGCCGCTGTCCCTGGGCATCGAGACCCTGGGTGGCGTGATGTCCCGGCTCATCGACCGCAACACGACCATCCCGACCTCCAAGAGCCAGGTGTTCTCGACCGCCAGCGACAACCAGCCCCAGGTCGAGATCCACGTCCTCCAGGGCGAGCGCGAGATGGCCGCCGACAACAAGACCCTGGGCAAGTTCATCCTCGACGGCATCCCGCCCGCGCCGCGGGGCGTGCCCCAGATCGAGGTCACCTTCGACATCGACGCCAACGGCATCCTCGACGTCAAGGCCAAGGACCGCGCCACGGCCAGGAGAAGCAGGTCCGCGTCACCGCGTCCTCGATGCTGTCCAAGGACGACGTGGACCAGATGGTCAACGACGCCCAGGAGCACGCCGAGGAGGACCGCGCAGCGACGCGACGAGGTCGAGACCCGCAACCAGGCCGACGCGCTGGCGTTCCAGGCCGAGCGGACGCTGCGTGACCTGGGCGACAAGGTCTCGGCGGCCGACAAGGCGGACGTGGAGGAGCAGACCGAGGCGCTCCGCGACGCGCTCAAGGGCAGCGACATGGGCGCGGTCCGGACCGCGCGCCGAGACCGCTTGCCGAGGCGCTCCAGCGGGTCGGCACCGCGGCCTACCAGTCGGCTGGCGGCTCCGCGCGACGGCAGCCGGACCCGGAGGGGCACGCCGGAGGACGAGAGCCGTCGAGGGCGAGTACAAGGAAGTGTGAACCGGTGACGGCACGGCCGATCGTCGTCCGGTGATCATCGACGAGGCCCGGCCCCGCGTGGGACCGGGTCTCCATGCCGCTGTCTGGGGTGGCGCGCGAGCTGGGACGGCGGTCATTCGTTGCACGTGATGTCGCGATGGCACCAGTCGACCTTGTGTATCAGCTGCAGTCCGACTCGGCCAGCCTTGGCAACCAGTCCGACAGACCGCCATGGCGGTCGTCGGTCGGCCGGCGGGCTCCGCCGGGTCGCGTCGTGTGTCACAGTTGATCTGTGCCGATGGGGATAACATGTACAGTAGGACTCTCGATGGAGGCATCATGATCCACAGGAACGTCAGCGCCGCTCGCTCGCGATCGCGGGCCTGGCACTCGCCATGACCGCCGCCGTCGCTGGCAGTGCCATGGCCCAGGATGCCAGCCCCTCGGCGGCGCCCACCCCGACCCCGTTCGTGACCGCGCCCGGGGCCGTGACGCTCGTTGGCTACTCCACGCCCCGCGAGGCGTACGCCAGGGCCTACGAGGCGTTCCAGGGACACCGACGCGGGCAGGGACGTCCAGTTCGAGACCTCGTTCGGCGCATCCGGTGACCAGAGTCGCGCGGTCGAGGCCGGCCTGCTCGCGGACTACGTCGCGTTCTCGCTCGAGCCGGACATGACACGCCTGGTCGACGCCGGCATCGTCGCCCCGGAATGGAACGCCGACCCCAACAAGGGCATCGTCACCGACAGCGTCGTCGGCCTTCGTGGTCCGCCCCGGCAACCCCAAGGGCATCAAGACCTGGGACGACCTGATCCGAGACGACGTCGACGGTCATCACGCCCAACCCGTCACGTCGGGCGGCGCCCGCTGGAACATCCTCGCCGCCTACGGCGCCCAGTACTCAAGGAAGGCAAGACCGAGGAGGAGGCGATCGCCTACCTCACCGAGCTGTTCGAGCACATCGTGGTCCAGGACAAGAGCGCCCGCGACGCGCTCAACACGTTCCTCGCCGGCCAGGGCGACGTGCTCCTGTCGTACGAGAACGAGGCGATCACCGCGCAGCTGGCCCAGCAGCCGGTCGACTACGTCGTCCCGGACGACACCATCCTCATCGAGAACCCCGCCGCGGTGACCCTCAACGGCGACGCGGCGGTGCCCGCCAAGGCGTTCCTGGACTACGTCCTGTCGCCCGAGGGCCAGGCGATCTTCGGCGACCTGGGTTACCGGCCGGTCGATGCCCGAGGTGCTCGCCACGTTCCCGCAACTTCCCGACGCCGCCAGGCCTGTTCACCATCGATGACCTCGGTGGCTGGCCCGAGGTCGCCAAGAAGTTCTTCGACAAGGACACCGGCATCATCGCCCAGATCAACAGCGCGCAGCCCTGACCGCTGCCGCTGACGCAACGCCTCAGCGGGAGCCGGCGCTGAGGCCGGCTCTCGTGGCATGTCCGGGGGCTCCTGGGCCCCGGCATCGCGGCGGCCTGGCTGGGGCTCATCGTCCTCATCCCGGTCGCCGCGGTCGTCTGGAAGTCGCTCAGCGACGGGCCTGGATGCGTTCGTCCGGCGACATCACCAGCCCCCAGGCCGTCGCCGCCCTGCAGCTCACGTTCACGCTCTCGCTCCTGGTCGTGGCCATCAACGCCGCTGATGGGCACGCTCGATCGCCTGGGTCCTGGTGCGCGACGACTTCCCGGGCAAGAGCGTCGTCAACGCGCTCATCGACCTGCCCTTCGCGCTGCCGACGATCGTGGCCGGGCTGACGCTGCTGACGCTGTACGGGCCGCGCAGCCCGTTCGGCATCAACCTCGCCTACAGCCAGGCGGGCATCCTGGTCGCGCTGCTGTTCGTGACCCTGCCGTTCGTGGTCCGCTCGGTGCAGCCGGTGCTCCTGGAGCTGGACACGGACATGGAGGAGGCGGCCGCGTCGCTGGGCGCCAACCCGCCGACCATCGTCCGGCGCATCGTCCTGCCCAACCTGCTGCCGGCCATCCTGACCGGCTGCGCCCTCGGCTTCGCGCGAGCCATCGGCGAGTTCGGGGCGGTCGTGCTCATCTCGGGCAACATCCCGTACAAGACCGAGGTCGCCTCGGTCAACATCCTCGACCCAGCTGGAGGGTGACGACCCGCAGGGCGCCGCCGCCGTGGTCTCGTGGTGCTGCTGGTCGGCTCGCTGGTGATGCTGACCACGCTCGACTGCGTCCGCCGCCGACGGACGCCGCCACGAGGCCGGCACGTGACCGCCAGACCGTCGGCCCGGGCGACCGGCGAGCGCCGCCCGGTGGCCTATGGCACGCGCAGCGCGCGTGTCACGCAAGTACACCGTGCGCGGTTCGTCGCGCTGGTCTACCTGCTGCTGCTGCTGGCCCTGCCGGTGATGATGGTCTTCATCAAGACGCTTCGAGCACGGCCTCGAGCCGGTGCTCAAGGCCATCGCGCGGCCCGGCGTTCCAGCACGCCTTCTGGCTGACGCTGACCGATCACGGCCATCGTGGTGCCCATCAACACCGTGTTCGGGGTCATCACCGCGCTCGCCATGGTGCGTCGCCGAGTTCCGCGGCAAGGCGCTCCTCAACGCGCTCATCGACCTGCCGTTCGCCCTGTCGCCCGTCGTCATCGGGCTGTCGCTCATCCTGGTCTACGGCAAGTACGGCTGGTTCGGGCCGGCTCCTGGAAGACCTCGGCTACCAGGTCATCTTCGCGATGCCGGGCATGGTGCTCGCGACCATCTTCGTGTCGCCTGCCGTTCGTGGTCCGCGAGGTCATGCCGGTGCTGCGCGAGATCGGCACCGACCAGGAGGAGGCCGCCTACACCCTCGGCGCGTCCGACTGGCGCACCTTCTGGCGGGTGACGCTGCCGTCCATCCGCTGGGGCGTCGTGTACGGCATCATCCTGACCACCGCCCGCTCGCTGGGCGAGTTCGGTGCGGTGACCATCGTGTCCGGCAAGCTCTCGGGCAAGACCGAGACGCTCACGCTCCACGTGCGAGGAGCGCTTCGAGGCCTTCGACCTCGTGGGTGCCTACACCGCGTCGCTCGTGCTGGCGCGTGATGGCCCTCACGGTGCTGCTCGTGATGCAGCTGTTCGAGTCCGGACAGGTTCCGGCGGCGGAGGGCACCGATGGCCATCCGGGTCGAGGGCCTCATCAAGCGGTTCGGCGACTTCGCGGCGCTCGACGGACGTCTCGCTGGACATCCCCGACGGCGAGCTGACCGCGCTCCTGGGACCGTCCGGCAGCGGCAAGTCCACGCTGCTGCGCATCATCGCGGGGCTGGAGACGCCCGATGCAGGCTCGGTCTGGCTGGGCGACCGGGACGTCACCCGCGTGCCGCCCCAGAAGCGGGGCATCGGCTTCGTGTTCCAGCACTACGCGCCGTTCAAGCACATGACCGTGCGCGACAACGTGGCCTTCGGCCTGACCATCCGCAAGCGGCCCAAGGAGGAGATCCGAGCGCCGGGTCTCCGAGCTGCTGCACCTGGTCCAGATCGAGCAGTTCGCCGACCGCTACCCGGCCCAGCTGTCGGGTGGCCAGCGGCAGCGCATGGCGCTCGCCCGCGCGCTCGCCGTCGAGCCCGAGGTGCTGCTGCTCGACGAGCCGTTCGGCGCCCTCGACGCGCGGGTGCGCAAGGAGCTGCGCGTCTGGCTGCGACGGCTCCACGACGAGACCCACGTGACCACCGTGTTCGTGACCCACGACCAGGAGGAGGCGATGGATGTCGCCGACACCATCGTGGTCATGGACAACGGGCGCATCGAGCAGGTCGGGCTCACCGCGGGACCTGTACGAGCATCCCGCCAACCAGTTCGTGATGAGCTTCGTGGGACCGGTCACCCGGGTCGACGAGGGCTGGGTCCGGCCGCACGACCTGGACATCCTCACCGAGCCGCACGAGAGCGCGACCGAGGCGATGATCGAGCGGGTCGTCTACCTGGGCTTCGAGGTCCGGGTGGAGCTGGTCCGCGACGGACGGCAGCCACGTCTGGGCGCAGGTGCCGCGGGAGCAGGCCGAGCGACTGGAGCTCGACCGCGGCCAGATCGTGTACGTCCGGCCGGGGCGGCCGCGGGTCTTCAGCGAGGGCTGAACCTCGGGCACCGGCAGGGGCGACGGGTCGGGCGCGGCCCAGCGACTGCCACGAGTCGGGGTCGGCGCCCAGGGTCGTGACCCGATCGGGCAGGGTGCCGGAGGCCAGGTCCGCGAGGGTCGTGTGCTCCAGGATCTCGCGCAGCGCGGCACGCACCGCGATCCAGACCTGGGTCAGCGGCTTGGCGGCGCCGGTGTAGCTGGTGTTCTCCGGTCGGTCGCCGCGGACGTTGGCGAGCGGCCCGTCCACGGCGCGGATGACATCCGCGAGATTGATCCGGTCGGCCGGCTGGGCGAGCGCGTAGCCACCGTCGGGGCCGCGCTGGCTGCGCACGATGCCCGCGTTCTTGAGCTCCAGCAGGATGGTCTCCAGGAACTTGATGGGGATGCCCTGGGCGTCCGCGATCCGCTCCGCCTTGAGCGGCACGGTGCGGTCGGCTGGCGGCCAGCTCGGCCGCGGCGCGGATGGCATAGTCGGCCTTGGCGGAGACACGCATCGGGGTATTGTCCAGCATCCCGGTCGGGCCTGTGCGTTCGGTGGACCCGGGACGAACCTCGGGACGCAGCCCAGGGCCGTCCGTGGGCCGGCACATCTCAGGATGACTCAGGTTCGCGCCTGCCATGCCGCCCGATGGCGGACCGTGCCGCGCACTCGGCGCGGGGTACCATTCGAGCGGTGTCCGCCCTGTCCACCGACCCCCTTGTCCTTGCGCGTGGTCTGACCAAGCGGTTCGGCGCGTCCACGGCCGTCGACGCCATCGATTTCGAGGTCGCGCCGGGCGAATCGTTCGGGTTCCTGGGACCCAATGGCGCCGGCAAGACCACGACCATGCGCATGATCGGCTGCGTCTCGCCGGTGACCGACGGCACGCTGCGGGTGCTGGGCCTGGACCCCGCGACCGACGGGCCCCGCATCCGGGCCCGCCTGGGCGTCGTGCCCCAGCAGGACAGCCTGGACATGGAGCTCACGGTCGAGGAGAACCTGGTCATCTACGGCCGCTACTTCGACCTGTCCTACAAGGAAGCCCGGGCAGCGGGCGCGGGAGCTGCTCGACTTCGTGCAGCTCACGGAGCGGGCGAAGGACCAGGTCGAGCCGCTGTCGGGGGGCATGAAGCGGCGCCTGGTCATCGCGCGCGGCCTCATCAACCAGCCCGACCTGCTGCTGCTCGACGAGCCCACCACCGGCCTCGACCCGCAGGCGCGACACCTGCTCTGGGACCGGCTCTACCGGCTCAAGCAGCAGGGCGTGTCGCTCATCCTGACCACCCACTACATGGACGAGGCGGAGCAGCTGTGTGACCGGCTCGTGGTCATGGACCAGGCCCAGATCGTGGCCGAGGGCTCACCCCGCGCGCTCATCGAGCAGTACGCCACCCGCGAGGTCCTGGAGCTGCGGCTGCACCAGGAGGACCTCGCCAACCTCGACGGCCGGCTCGACGGTCTCGCCGACCGCATCGAGACCCTGCCCGACCGGCTGCTGCTGTACACCGCGGACGGCGACGCGGCGGCCATCGCCGTCCACAAGCGCGGCCTGCGCCCGGAGCAGGTCCTGGTCCGGCGGAGCACCCTCGAGGATGTCTTCCTGCGGCTGACCGGCCGCACGCTCGTCGAGTGAGCGCCGTGAAGCACTCGATCCGGGTGCTGGAGCACCAGCTGCTGGTCTATCGACGGACGTGGCGGGGCGGCCTGTTCACCACCTTCCTGGCGCCCGTCATGTTCCTGCTGGCCATGGGTCTCGGGCCTGGGCACGTTCGTGGACGAGTCGACGTCGGGTGGCATGGACGGGCGTGCCCTACCTGGTGTTCCTGGCGCCCGGGTTGCTGGCATCCCAGGCGATGCAGACGGCGGCGGGGGAGTCGATGTATCCCATCATGTCCGCCATCACCTGGAACCGGACGTTCCAGTCGATGATCTCGACGCCCATCACGGCGCTCCAGTCGTGGTCTGGGCACCTCGCTCTGGATGATCGTCCGGCTGACCATCGTGAGCATCGGCGTTCGTCATCGTGATGGTCATCTTCGGGGCCACGGACATCCTGCGGGGCATCGCGATGCTGCCCGTGGCCGTCCTGACCGGGCTCGCCTTCGCGCTGCCCATCATGGCCTACACCGTCACGCGCAGGGGTGACGCCAGCTTCCCGGCCATCAACCGGTTCATCATCACGCCCCTGTTCCTCTTCAGCGGCGTGTTCTTCCCGGTGACCGAGCTGCCCCCGTTCCTGCAGCCCATCGCCTTCGCCACGCCACTCTGGAACGGCGTGTCCCTGGCGCGCGGCATCGCCATCGGCACCATCGACGCGCCGCTTGCCCTGTACAACCTGGCCGTCCTGTTCGCGTACTGCGCCGCCGGGCTGCTGGTCGCGG
This sequence comes from uncultured Chloroflexia bacterium, assembly GCA_963760625.1. Lineage (GTDB taxonomy): Bacteria > Chloroflexota > Limnocylindria > Limnocylindrales > CSP1-4 > JAFMJV01. Next base: position 220,445 of record CAVXDU010000009.1, on the reverse strand, counting down.
CCTCGCGGACCTTCCCGCGCCGGCTGGTGCAGTAGCCATGACCATGGCCGGACGCTCGATCCCCATCCCGATGCCCATGGGCGGCCGTCGAGCGGTGCGTGTCCTGGAGCGCAACGTGATGGTCTACCGGCGCGCCTGGCTGGTCATCCTGTCGGGCTTCTTCGAGCCGGTGTTCTACCTCCTGGGCATCGGCTTCGGGCTGGGCAAGGTCGATCGGCGACGTCGATGGCATCTCGTATGCCGCGTTCGTGGCGCCCGCGCTGCTGGCCACGTCCGCCATGAACGGCGCCATCTACGACTCGACCTTCAACCTGTTCTACAAGCTGAAGTACGCCCGCACCTACGACGCGATGCTGTCGACACCCATGGACGTGCCCGGACGTGGCCGTCGGGGAGATCACCTGGGCGCTCACCCGCGGGCTCATCTACGCCATCGGGTTCCTGGTCGTGATGGCCGCTGCTGGGCCTGCGTCACCACGCCACTGGCGCTGCTGGCCGTGCCGGCATCGGTGCTCATCGGCTTCGCGGCGGCGGGCATGGGCACCGCCGCCACCACGTTCGTGCGCACCTGGCAGGACTTCGACCTGGTGTTCGTCATCACCCTGCCGCTGTTCCTGTTCAGCGCCACGTTCTTCCCCATCACGACCTACCCGGAGCCGCTGCGCACGCTCGTGGAGATCACGCCGCTGTACCGTGGCGTCCACCTGCTGCGCGGCCTGACCACGGACACGCTCGACCCGATGATGCTCGTCGACGTGGTCTACCTGGTCGTGATGGGCGTCATCGGCCTGTAGCATCACCTCGCGACGGCTAGCACAAGCTGCTGCTCAAGTAGGCCGTGTGCTACAGGATCCCTGCCGGGACACTCCGTCGGCGCTCGCCTGGTGCCGCCAGCGGATAGGTGTAGTGCTCGACAGGTGGCGCGCCGTGCCCTGCCCACACAGTCGATGTGCCGTGGCTTGTACCAGGTCATGCGCACGATCGACCCGCCACTCGCCGGAACCGACCGGGTGAGCCGACGGGACCGTGGTGCGTGCGGAACGCGGCTGGCGTGTCGTCCCATGCCTTGACCTTGACCACGTGCGTCGTCTGCACGGTGCTCCACGACCCGCCGTCGCCGGTAGCTGGAGCTCCACCCGCCAGCCGACCCACTGCTGGTCGCGGCCGAGGTCCGGCTCGCGGGCGAACATCGATGGGAGGCATGACCCGGATGCGCGTACAGGTTCGAGTCGTCGTTGTAGATGCAGCGGGCGCCGGAGTACTCACGGGTGTCGGTCAGCGAGTGCGTGCCGTCGGACGCCGGAGTGACCCACCGGGGCGTCGGCCAGGGCCGGCGCCGCCGAGAGTGTCAGGGACGCAGTCAGGGTCAGCGACTGCCCGGGCCGTTCTGGAGCATTCGGACATCATCGCCTCCCATCATCCCCGGACTCCGCGCATCGTGCGTCATGTCCGGATCCCCGTCATGCGTCCCGTGGACGTGTCCCGAACGAGTCGCCGCGCGGCGCCCAGATGGGCAGCCCACTCGACCGACGCGCACCCCACCGAAGCGGAGGTAGGCCGCCAGCGCGGCGCGCATCGCGGGCACGAACCCCTCCGCAGTGCGCGGATCGAACCACTCCTCCCACCACAGGCCGAGGACGCGCACGGTGCCGGAGGCCCGGTCGATGCGTGGCTCGATGCGGCCGACCAGCCGGTCGCCGAACAGGATCGGCAGCACGTAGTAGCCCCAGCGCCGCTTGTGCTCCGGGACGTACACCTCCCAGACGTAGTCGAAGTCGAACAGGCTGCGCAGCAGGTCCCGATCCCAGACGAACGGGTCGAGGGCGGCCAGGAAGGTCACCGGCGGGGGCGCCGCTCCAGGGCGGACGGCATCGTCCAGCAGCTCCTCGCTCCGTGCCCAGGATGTAGCGGTGGCCCCGCATGCCGTCGACCGCGACCGGGATGAGCTCGCCGTCGGCCACGAACTCGTCCCGCAGCTCGCCGCGGACGATGGTCGTCCGGTGGGTCGGCCGCGGTTCGCGACGGCCCTTGCCGGTGCCCAGCCACAGCTCCGCCTGAGCCCGCCGCGCCCAGCAATCCGTGGGCGCGGTAGCGTGACAGCAGCTTGTGACGGCGCTGGTCGTGCTCGCGGGGCCGCGACGCCAGCAGCTCCGGCGGCATCAGCCGCTCCATGAGGTCGAAGTAGCGTCGATTGCCCTCCCGTCGGGAGAGTCCCAGGATGCCCGAGGCGGAGAGCGCCTCCAGCAGCGCCCGTGCCTCGCTCGTGGGGCCCCACCACCAGTCGATGGCGGGCTTGCGCTCGAAGTCGAGGCTGCTCAGTGGCCCCTCGAGCCGGATGCGCTCCAGGATCGCGTCCACCGTCGTCTCGTATCGGCTGAGGACGCCCGACCGGTACTCCGAGTGCTGATGTCCCAGCCCACCCGGTACCAGGGCAGCTCCGCGGTGGGCAGCAGGCTCAGGCCCTTGTTGTAGGTCTCGAACAGCTCCCGGGTCTCGTACAGCAGCGTGTCCGTCCACGCGACTCGTAGTCGCGCGACCCGGGCGTGGAGCACCAGGTCGTGGTTGCGGCCCGCCACGCCCAGGGGGTCGAACTGGACCGATCCCAGCCGCCCGAAGACGCCTCGGACGCCATCGAGGCCCGGCTCCTGGGACCGCGGCTCCGTGAGCAGGTGCCGCTCGACCAGGAAGCGGCGCGCGGCCGCCATGTCGATACGCCGGATGTCCTCCACGCACCCGATGGTATGTGGGAGTCGCGTCAGTTCGTGTCAGGGAACGGTGGCGTCGGAGCCCTGGGGCGCATCGGTCGACTGAATGGAAGATTCCGGTTGTCATCTCGGCTCGCCTCCCGACCGACCATCGAGGAGTGGCTCGCGCGCACGCGGAGGCGCCCGTCGAACATCACGCGCGCCCAGACCCTGAAGGCGATCGACGAGTTACGAGGTTGCTGACACTCGATCGACGCCTCGCTAGGGTTACTGGACTGGAATGTCAGGTCGAGGTGCCGTCGCGATAGGTCAGGCCCGGTGGGCTCGTGCGTATCGAGTCAAGCGACCGGCGGTGTGGATGGCGGGGCTCCTGTCCCTGGCCCGGCCGACGCGGAGGCACGCGACAGCCTGGGGAACACGGGCACCAGCGCTTCGTAGGTGTCGCGATAGATGCCATAGAGGTCATCGAGCCGAGCGATATCGGCAGACTCCGGGTCGATCTGCCCGGCGACCTTGACATACCGATCGGCGGCGGAGTCGATGTCCGTCTCGATGCCGGCAGCGACGAGGCCCATGAGGATGGCCCCCAGGACCGAGGAGTCGAGCATCTCCAGCGCGAGGATCGGTCGACCGTGCACCGACGCCTTGACCTGGTTCCAGAGAGGGCTACGTGCCGCCGCCACCAGACAGGCGGAGCTCATCCGCCGACAGGCCGGCCGCCCGCACGCACTCGCCGAGTGAATGTCGGGCCGAGAACGCCACGCCCTCCAGGACCGCGAGCGCGAGATGCCGCGGCTCGGTCGAGGTGGTCATGCCCAGGAAGACGCCGCGGGCATCGGGGTTCCAGACGGGAGCGCGCTCGCCCGCGAGATGCGGCAGGAAGACGATCGGCTGTGGGTCGCGCAGACCGTCCCCGGCCAAGGCCAGGAATCCCTCGATCGACTGCGACAAGCACCTGCGCGCCGCCCAGTCGAGCGCGTCGCCGCCGGCCTGCGTCGGACCCGCGTGCAGGTACGCCGACCAGCACTGGCGCGAAGGAGATGACGCCGCGTGTCGGGACGACTCCGGTCGGACAGGACGGCCATGATCTCGGAGGTGCCCGCGACCTCCATCGCCTGCCCGGGACGGACGAGCGCCAGAGCCGAACACGCTGGCCCAGGCATCCATGGTCCCCGACGGCGACCGGCACGCCCCGCCGGCAAGCCGACGGGGTTGCCGGCACGTGTCGTACCTGCGGCGGCGTCGAAGGCCCGCAGCGGCGGCAGGAGCCCACCAGCGCCCGGCACGAGATCCAGGACGTCATCGAGGTAGTCGCTCGTCGGGTCCGACGAGGCCGACGGGGCTGATGGTGTCGGTCACGACCTCGCCGGTGAGTGCTGCCACGCAGTAGTCCTTGGGCGACAGGAGCCAGCGCAGCGACTGTCGAGTGCGCGGGCTCGTGGCGCTGCCAGCCAGGCCAGGCGCGACAGCGAGAACGAGGCGTCGACGGTGAACGGTCCTCCCCACAGGTCCGTCGCGCCGACCGTCGACCGAGCGTCGAGCGTCGGCCGCCTCGGGCGCCGCGCGGATGTCCTGCCAGGTGATGGCCGGGTAGAGAGGCGCGAGCGATGCATCGACGAGGACGTGCGTGTTGACCTGGGAGCACGATGCCCACGGAGCGGACACGCGACAGGCCCGACCCGGTGCGCGGAGTTCGGCCCAGCAGGCCGCCATGGCCGCGAGCCAGTGCTTCAGGGTCCTGCTCCGCCCAGCCTGGCCGCGGTCGACTCGGTCGCGTGTGGACGGCTGACGACCTCCATGGGCCCGTCGGCCGTCGAGCCACAGGAGGCCCGCCTTGACCGACGTCGTCCCGATGTCGAAGCCGAGCGCCGCCTCGCGGCCATCACGAGCCCCCGCCACGTCGGTCACTAGGAGTCGGCCGGCCGCGCCGCGTCCGGGTCGACGCTGGCGCGGCCGAGATGCCAGGGGTCCTGACTCGAGACCTACTGTGCGTTGTCCTTGGTGATGAGCGACGCCGGGGACGAAGACGGTCGACTCGGTCGGGTCGGTACCCGCGAAGTGGGCATCGATGATGTCCGCGAGCGTGGTGCGCGATGGTCGGCCAGTCCTGGCGCACCGTCGCGATCCAGTTGCCGCCCTTGGCCACCTCGGCCCGCGCGAAGTCCTGGCCGTCGACGCCGGTCACGAGGACCTCCGGTCGGCCGGCCTCCTGGGTCGCCTGATAGGCGCCCAGCGCCGACGCGTCCCAGCCGGCCCAGATGGCCTCGAGGTCGCCCTTGGGGTACTTGGTCGAGGAGGTCGAGGACGGTGCGCCTTGGCGAAGCCCGGTCGGGTCGGCCGGGTCACCCTGGACGTACTCGACGACCTTGATGCCGCTCTCGTCGAACAGCGCCTTGGCGGCCTCGGCCGCGCAGGCGAACGGGCGCGAAGGGGTCGAAGTGGATCATGGCCACGTTGCCGGTGCCGCCGAGCGCGTCGATGATGGCCTGCGCGGAGGCCTCGCCGAGGACGTGTGGGTCGCGTGGTCACGTTGACCAGCGTGGGCGCCACGACACCACCGGTGTCGAGGCCGAAGACGGGGACGTCGGCCGCGGCCGCAGCCGCCAGGCCCTCGCCGAACTGCCTGTGGCGTCGCCGAACGCGGTGACGATGGCGTCCACCTTCTGGGCGACGGCCGTGGTGATCTCGCCGTTGATGGCGGCGTTGTCGCCGGCCGTGTCGATCACCTTGACCGTGTAGCCGCGCGACTCGAGCCTCGGCCTTGAAGAGGTCGATCGCCTCCTTGGCCGCCGGCTGAGCTGGCGTAGTCGGGCGTGATGATGGCGATCGTCTTGCCGGCGCCGGTCTGCGCGGGCCGCCGACGGCGACGGCGACGCGTCACCGGTGGCCGGATGAGCGACGTGAGCCGCGACGCGGCGCGCTCACGGCGGTGGCGGCGCACCGAGAGTGCTGCGAGCAGCCGCTGATCCTCATCGTGCGGTCCTGCCCTTGTTCCTGTGGATGCGGCAGCCCGCCGGTGGCGGGCCGCTTGGCCGCGCGTCGTCGTCACCAGGTATGGGCCGGGAGGCGTCGTGCTCGATCGTCGTGGTCGCGCTGCGAGTCCGGCTCAGCGAGACGCGCGCAGCCGGCGATGCGCCGGCGGCAGCACGGCGATGACGATGACGAGGCCCCGAGATGGCGCTCTGGATGTAGTCGTTGATGTCCGTGAAGTTGAGCCCGTTGTCGATCACCCGCAGGAGGATGACACCGAGCACCGTGCCCGGCAGGTTCGGGCCGGCCGCCGCGGAACATGGCCATGCCCAGGAAGACGCCGGCGATCGACTGCAGCATCCAGTTCTGCGGGCGCGGTCGTGTTCGCGGTCGCGGTGCTGGCGGCCTGGAGGATGCCCGCCGCCGCGGCCCCGACGCCGCACAGCGCGAACGCCAGGAGGCGGACCATGCGGGTGTCGATGCCCGCGTAGCGCGACGCCTCGGCGTTGCCGCCGACCGCGTACATCCGGCGGCCGAGCGTCGTGCGGTCGAGCAGGAACCAGATGGCGCCAGCGATGAGCCGTCGCGATCCAGACCTTGTTGGAGAGACCCAGGGTCTGGCCGCGGGCGACCTCGACGAAGCCCGGCTCGACGAGCCCGTAGACGGGCTTCCCGTCGACGCGGTAGCGGGCGAGGCTCGTGTACACCTCCGACATGCCCAGCGTGGCGATGAAGGCCATGACGCCGAGGTAGGACACGAGCACGCCGTTGACGAGGCCGCAGGCGAGCGCCGACGACGAGTCCGATGCCGATGGCGAGCGGGACGGAGCCAGGGTCGCTGGGCGATCCCCGGCTGAGCGTGGTCGTGGTCAGGATCGCGGCCGTGAACGAGGTCGCGAGCGCCGCGAGACCGCCGACCGAGAGGTCGAAGTCGCCGACCACCATCACGATGGTCTGGGCGGCCGCCACGATGACCAGGAACGAGACCGTGTCCAGGACGTTGACGAGCAGGTTCTCGCGGCTGAGGAACGTGGTCGGGTAGAGCATCCCGAAGATGCGCGACGATGACCAGCAGGGCCACGGGTCCCACGAGCGGCCGGAGGCGCTGCGCCCGGTCTGCCGAAGCGCGTGCGTCGACGCTGTCAGGTCGCTGTCGTGGTCAGTCCACGCTGGCGACGACGTCTGTCGCTCACGCCGCCGCGCCCGTAGCAGACGTGGAGGAGCTGCTCCTCGGTCGCGGTGCCGCGGTCGAACGGCCGGCGACCCGCCCTCGTGGAGCACCACGATCCGGTCGCAGAGACCGATGCATCTCGGGCAGCTCGGAGCTGACCACGAGGACGGCGCAGCCCGCATGCAGCCGCTCGCGGATGAGGCCGGTAGATCTGGCTCTTCGTGGACACGTCCACGCCGCGGGTCGGCTCGTCCAGCAGCAGCACCCGCGGCCGCAGCGCCAGGAACTTGGCGAGCACGACCTTCTGCTGATTGCCGCCGGACAGCGTCAGGACCTCCTGGTCGAGCGCCGTGCCCGCGCACCCCGAACGCCTCCCAGAGTCCCTGCGCATGCGCCCGCTCGCGCGCGCGGGACACGACCACCGATGCGCACGCCTGCGGCGTCGATCGTGGTCGCGTTGAGGTTGCGTTCGACGGAGTCCGGCGTGAGCGCCTGTGACCGTCGCTCCTGGGGCACCAGCACCACGCCCGCGCGGTGCGCCTGGGCCGGGCTGCGCGGGCGCGTAGCGGCCGACCGTCGAGCGCGCATCCGGCCCGATGCTCGATGACGTGCGAGCCACCGATGATCGCGCAGCAGCTCGCTGCGTCCGGAACCCGCCAGACCGGCGATGCCCACGACCTCGCCGGCGCGCAGCTCGAACGACACGTCGCGGACCCGTCGGCCGCTCGAGCCCTGCGACCTCCAGCACGACCGTCCCGGCGCTCGGACTGTCCAGGACGGGAAGACCGAGTCGATGGGCCGGCCGGCCATGGCCGCGATGACCGCCTCGACGGTCGTGTCGCGCGATGTCGCCCTGGCGCCACGAGTCGGCCGTTGCGCAGGATGGTGTAGCGGTCCGCGATCCGGAGCACCTCCTCGAGCCGATGCGAGACGTAGAGGATGGCCACGCCGCGTGCCGAAGTCGGCGGATGGCAGCGAACAGCTCCGTGCGTCTCGGCGTCCGTCAGCGCCGCGGTCGGCTCGTCGAGGATGAGCAGCGGCGACTCCTGCGCCAGGGCGCGCGCCAGCGCGGTCATCGTCCGCTCGACCGGGTGACAGGCGGTCGACGTCCTGCGTGACGTCGATCGACTGGCCGAGGCTGGCGAACAGCTCGCCGTCGCCGCGCCGGTTCAGCGCACCCCACCGGACGACGCCCCAGCGAGACGGCGCTCGGTCGGCCCAGGAACACGTTCTCCGCGACGGTGAGGCCGGGGACCGTGGCCAGCTCCTGGAACAGCGTCGAGACGCCGCTCGCCATCGCCGCCTGCGGCGACCCGAAGCGGAGCTCCGCGCCGGCGACCGTGACGCGGCCCCGGTCGGGCGTGACGACGCCGGCGATCGATCTTGATCAGCGTCGACTTGCCCGCGCCGTTCTCGCCGAGCAGTGCGTGGACCTCACCCGCCGCGACCTCGAGATGGACATCGTCGAGCACCACGGCATCGCCGTACGTCTTGCGGACCCCTTCGACGGACAGGATGCTCGGCGCGGGTCGTCATCGGTCCCGACGCTGGGGACGGCCGCCGGTCCCGGAGCCTGGGCCATCAGCCTGGCACCCGCGAACGTGACGGGTCGGGGATGATCGCGCCGCAGCCATGCATGCGGGTCAGGCTACAACGCGGCCGGGTAGCTGAGGTGAACGTGCCGAACCCGTCCTTCGTCGCCGGGTAGTGTCATGCGGAGTGTCGTCACCGGACCGGCGGCCAGACGTCGAGGCTTGGTGAGCTGATGTCGGGTGGTGGCCCTACCTTCCCTATACTCGGCGGACATGGCTTCCACCCGCGACTACTACGACATCCTGGGCGTGCCCAAGGGCGCCTCCGACGACGACCTCAAGCGCGCCTTCCGCAAGCTCGCCCAGCAGTGGCACCCGGACGTCAACACCACGCCGGAGGCGGACGAGAAGTTCAAGGAGATCAACGAGGCCTACCAGGTCCTGTCCGACCCGCAGCGACGCCAGGCGTACGACACGTTCGGGCGGGCCGGGGTCGGTGGCGCGGGCACGGAGGGCTTCGGCCCGTTCGGCGGCTTCTCCGGGTTCGGCGACATCTTCGACGCCTTCTTTGGCGGCGCCGACCACCAGCAACGCCCGCCGGGGACGCGCCGCCGGCCGGTGCCGACCTGCGCTACGACCTGCGGCTGACCTTCGACGAGGCCATCCGGGGCGCCGAGAAGGACGTCTCGTTCACCGCGCTCGGCACCTGCGAGACGTGCGCCGGCAGCGGCGCCGAGCCCGGCTCGACGCCCATCACCTGTCCCCAGTGCAACGGCACGGGCGAGGTCCGCCAGGTCCGCTCCACGATGCTCGGCCAGATGGTCAACGTCACCGTCTGCGGCCGCTGCCGGGGCGCGGGCCAGATCGTGGAGAAGCCGTGCCCGGTGTGCCGCGGCGAGGGCCGGACGGAGCTCAAGCGGACGCTGCGGGTGACCATCCCGCCGGGCATCGACGACGGCCACCAGATCCGGCTGTCGGGCGAGGGCGAGGCGGGTCCGCGCGGCGGCGTCGCCGGCAACCTGTACGTGGTCACCCACGTCGAGCCGCATCCCAGCCTCCGGCGCCAGGACACCGAGCTGTACTACGACCTGGCCGTCTCCATCAGCCAGGCGGCGCTGGGTGCGCGCGTGCCCGTGCCGACGCCCGACGGCGAGGAGCTGGTCGAGGTCAAGGCGGGCACCCAGCCGGGTGCCGAGATCCGGCTGCGCGGCCGGGGCGTGCCGCACCTGCGCCGGCCGGGCGTGCGGGGCGACCTGCACGTGATGGTCGACGTCCGGGTGCCGACGCGTCTCAGCCCCCGGCAGCGCAGCCTGCTCGAGGAGTTCGCGATGGAGTCGGGCGAGCGTGCCGACGAGCCGGCCGCGCGCCGGCGCGGCGCCGCGCCAGCAGGGCCGCGGCCGGCGCAAGCGGGGCATCGCCGACCGGCTCAAGGACGCCATCAGCTGAGCGTCGTCGAGTCGACCTCGGACCTGCCGGCGAGCGCCGCCTGGCCGACGCCGGGCCTGCGCCGAACGGGACGGGATGGCCGCCGGGACCTGGCTGGAGCTGTCGGTGGAGGTCGACCAGGAGGCGGTCGAGGCGGTCAGCGAGATCCTGTCGCGCGTCGCACCCGGCGGCGTCTCCGTGGAGGTGCCGTTCACGCTCGTCGACGAGGGCCTCGCGGCGACCCCGGAGGCGGGTCGGCCGGCCACGCTCCGGGCCTACATCCCGGCGCTCGACGCTGCCGCCGCGCAGGCGGCCATCGACCAGGTGACCCGTGACCTGGGGCATCTCCAGGCGTTCGGGCTGCGGCCCATCGGCGACCTGACCGTGCAGCCGGTCCACGAGGAGGACTGGGCGGCCGCCTGGAAGCAGCACTTCCCGGTGCTGCGCGTCGGTCGGCGGCTGGTCATCCGGCCGACCTGGCGGCGCCACCGCGCCCAGCCGGGCGACGTGGTCCTGGCGCTCGACCCGGGCATGGCCTTCGGCACCGGTCTCCATCCCACGACGCGGCTGTGCCTCGCGGGCATCGAGCGCTGGGCCGACGAGGGCATCGTCGATGGCGCCCGGGTCCTCGACGTGGGCACCGGCTCGGGCATCCTGGCCATCGCCGCCGCCCGCGCTCGGCGCGCGGTCCGTGCTGGGCGTGGACACCGATCCCATCGCGGTCGAGGCGACGCGTCGCCAACGCACGCCGCAACCGGCTGGCGCGGCGGGTCGGGGCGGCCCGGGCTCGGTGCCCGTGAGTGCCGCCATGACCGCGCGCTGGGGTCCCTTCGACCTGGTGCTCGCCAACCTCATCGCATCGCTGCTGGTGGAGCTCGCGCCCGCGCTCGCGGCATCGGTCCGGCCGGGCGGCCGCGCTGCTGGCGTCGGGCATCTTCATCGACCGCGAGCCGGAGGTGCGTCGACGCGTTCGGCGGATGTCGGCCTGCGCATCGTTCGACCGGGAGCAGCAGACCGACTGGGTCGTGCTGGACGTGGAGCGGCCGCAGCCGCATGACGGACCGCGTGACCCGGACTGCCTGTTCTGTCGCATCGCGGCTGGTGAAGTCCCGCGCGGAGCTCATCCACGAGGACGACCTGGTGGTCGCGTTCCCGGACATCGCGCCACGCGCGCCGACCCACATCCTGCTCATCCCGCGCCAGCACATCGTGTCGGCGGCGGAGCTGACCGAGGCCGACGCGCCGACGGTCGGCCGGCTGTTCGCGGTGCGCCGCGCAGGTCGCCGGGACGCGGGCATCGCCGACGCGGGCTATCGCATCGTGACCAACATCGGGCGTGCCGCGCGGCCAGTCGGTGGACCACCTCCACCTCCACCTGATGGGCGGCCGGCCCATGACCTGGCCTCCGGGATGAGGTCGTTCGCGGCGTCGGGGCCGCAGCCTTGGCGGCGACGATGCTCGGCTGCGTGTGGCAGCAGCCCAGTCCGACGTGGGGAACGTCGCGCAGCCGCTGCCGACCCCCGTCGCGTCCTGGTCGCCTGCGGTGCTCGGGCACCGTCTCCGCTCCTGACCAGCGCCCTGGCTGCGGCCGGCTATCCAGCTGTTCCCGCCCGTCGCCCCCTACCGTCCGTCCGAGCCGGCCTCGCTGACCCAGACGCCGCGGGTCGTGCTCCAGGTCAGCGGGCCCGACCCGGACCAGGGGTTCGTGGTCATCTACGACTTTCCCACGACAGCCGCCGCCGCGACCGCAGGCAGCGGAGCTGGCGACGCTACCTGGCGTCGGGCTTCGGCCAGACCAACTTCCCGCTCGACGCGCAGTTCAGCGTGAGCCAGGTGGGCAGCACCCTGGTGTTCACGTGGTACTCCGCGGCACGATCCGATGACGCGGCCGCCGCGCAGGGCGCCTTCGACGCCATCCGTTCCGTCGGTCAGGCCGTTCCCGGTGGTCAAGTACGCCGGGGTCGTCGCGCACCTGGAGCGGGATGTCGACGCGGCCCATTCCCGGATGGCGTCGCGCCGGATCTTGAGCGTGTGGGTGCGCGGGAAGTCGGGCTCCGGCCACAGTCGCCAGGCGTCGATCCGCTGGTGGATGCTCAGGTCGCCGTTGACGGCCTTGACGATGCGTTCGATGTCCTTGCGCACCGCGGCCTCCTGTTCCGGATCCCGCTCCTCCTGGCCGCCACGACCGGGCGCGATGATGGGCTGGGTGCCGGGTGGCAGCACGACCGCCTCGATGCGACCGGGCGCCGTCTCGAGCACCACCGACTGCGAGATGCCGTGATCGTGGAGCGCCGCTTCGACATCCTCGGGGAAGACGTTCAGGCCGTTGGGCAGCACGATGATGTTCTTGGTCCGACCGGACAGCACCAGGTCGCCGTTGCCGTCGAAGTGGCCGATGTCACCCGTGTGATACCAGCCGTCGGGCTCGAACGCAGCAGCGGTCGCATCGGGATCCTGCCAGTAGCCGGGGCTGACGCTCGGCCCCGCGACCATGATCTCCGAGGTGCCCTCGGCGAGTTTGAGCTGGATGGGCGGGATGGGCTTGCCCACGACGCCAGCCGGGTGCCGGTGCTCGGTGTTCGCCGAGGCTGGTCCGCATTCCGTCGCGCCGTATCCCTGGAGCACCACGACGCCCAGGTCCTCCCACGAGCGCTGGAGCTCCGGCGGCAGGTATGCCCCGGCCGACACGAACAGGCGGAACTCGCCACCCAGCTGCTTGTGGATGGACCGGAACAGCAGCCGTCGCGCCGCATACGGGAGTCGTCGGGCGATCTTCCGGGCTCGCTCGAAGGTCGCCCGCTTGCCCTGCTTGTCCACCTCGCGCATCACGGCTGCCCAGAACAGCTCGATGAGCTGGGGGGTCACGATCATGGTGTTGACGCGGATCTCACGGAGCGCCTCGAAGATGACCCGCGGGTTGCGCGACCGGACGTACATCACCTCGGCGCCGATCATGGTGCCGTACATCAGCACCGGCGCCTGCTCGAACAGGTGCGACAGCGGCAGCAGCGACACGACCCGCAGGTGACGCGGCGGCAGGAGCGCTGCGCACACCTCGACGGTCGAGACCATGTTGCCGTGGGTGAGCATCACACCCTTGGGCGCGCTCGTGGTGCCCGAGGTGTACACGATCTGGTACAGGTCCGACCGGACCGGGCGAGGCCACGCGTCGAGCTGCGCCTCCCAGTCGGTCGGGGAAGGTGTCGTCTGCGTCGGCGGTCAGTTCATCGAGCGCGAAGACGGTCAGCCCCTCGAGACCGGCGCCATCGGGGTCGGGAGCGTCCGGACCGGTGCCGAGGGCCATGTACGAGGTGCCTGCCCGGTCGGCGATGCGCTTCAGGACCGCGGGCGCCATCCGCAGGTCGAGGGGCACGAGCACGATGCCCGCGATGGCGGCGCCCCAGAAGACCGCCGGCAGCCGAGGCGTCGGCGGGCTCCAGGTCATGAGCCGATCGCCCGGCTGGAGTCCCGCGGCGCGCAGTCGCCATGCGCGCGAGTCGCGCCCGACGCCGTAGCTCTGCCGCCGACCAGGCGAGTCGATGCCCTCGTCCGTGCGCAGGCTCAGGGTCGGCCGCGATTCCGGGATAGCGGCTGGCCGCGTCGTCGAGGATGTCCACGATCGAGGTGAACTGACGCGGATCCGGGTATTCGGGCATGTCGCGCGAGTGTAGCGACACGGGCTGACCGGTATTCATGCGGTCGACCGTGCCAGTGTGGTGGTGTACACTCCGCCGGCTCTTCGCGCGCGGGTGATGTCCGAGCCCGTCGGTCGCATCCCGACTGACAGAGATCGCCCATCCGCATCCATGCGCGCACCCAGCCCGGCATCCGGCCCCGGGCCGACGTGTTCGGGCGTCATCGTCAGCCGGGCGGGAGGTGATCCGAGGTTGGCAGAGGTCCGTGTCGGTGAGAACGAGACCTTCGAGAGCGCCCTACGACGCTTCAACAAGAAGATCCAGCAGAGCGGCATCCTCGCGGAGGCACGAAGGCGCGAGCACTACGAGAAGCCGAGCGTGAAGCGTAAGCGCAAGGAAGCCAAGCGCAAGAAGGCCACCCGCCAGGACTAGGCACAGGGCATGCACGTCGACCGAATCGGTCGGCCGCCTCGCCCGACGCCAAGTCTCCCGGGCGGATCGCCCAGGAGTACCCGGTGACCCTCGCAGATCGACTCCAGGAAGACCTGAAGACCGCCATGCGGCAGGGTGATGCACAGACGCGCGACACCCTTCGCATGGTGTTGTCGTCGGCCCACAACGCAGAGGTGGCAGCTCGTCGTCCGCTGACGGACGACGAGCTCATCGGCGTGCTGACCAAGGAAGCCAAGAGCCGCCGCGAATCGATCGACGCCTATGACAAGGTCGGCCGTGCGGACCTCGCGGACAAGGAGCGCTCGGAGGCGGACATCATCGGCAGGTACCTGCCTCGGCAACTGACCGAGGCCGAGATGCGCGGCGCTCGTGACGCAGGCGATCAGCGAGACCGGGGCCACGCTCTGCCCGGGACCTGGGCAAGGTGATGGGCTGGTTGTCGCCCCGGACGAAAGGTCGCGCAGACGGCCGTGTCGTGTCCGCGATCGTGGCGCAGGAACTGGCCCGCATCGACCTCGCGTCGCATGCTCCCGCACACGGGGGTGTCGAGGGCGCCTAGCCCTCGCACCGATGCTCGCCCGTCGCTCGACCCGATTGCTGGCGTTCACCCGCCACGATGCGGTCCGCCTGGTCGTGGCCGCATCGTTGCTGGTCGCCGTCATCGGCGCCATCCTGGCGGTCGAGATCTTCCCGACGGGTCTTCGTGACGATACGCCCGACCTGGCCAGGTTCGCGGGATGGTTACTCCTCGCGGTGTTGCTCGTCGGGCTGCTGTTGGGATGGATCTGGCGTTTCCGGCCCCAGTTGTGGCATCGCAACAGCGCCCTGGTGCTGGTCAGCCTGGTGCTCCTGGTGTCGTCCCTGCTGCTGCGACTGACGACCGACCGGTCCGTGCTGCCGTACCTGATGCCGACGGCCGCTGCCGCGCTGCTGCTCGCGGTGCTGCTGGATGCGGGCGTCGGACTGGTGATGCTGGCACTCCTGAGCGTGCTGGCGGCCGCCTTGACCGGCGTGGTCGAGGTGGGGGCCTATGTCCTGCTCGGCGGCCTGGCGGGACTCATCGTCGTTCGGCGCGGCGAGCGCGTGGCCCAGTACATCCAGGCGGGCATCGCGATGGCGCTCGTGAACGCGGCCGTCGTGACCGCGTTCACGCTCCTGGGCAACCGCGACCTGGCCGGGTTGGTGCAGCTGTGGTTCGCGGCCGTGGCGGCCGCTGCGGGTGCGGCCATCCTGGCTGCCGGATCGTTCGCGGTGCTCGGCAGCCTGTTCGGCATCACCACGTCGTACCAGTTGTTGGAGCTGGCCAATCCGTCGCAGCCGCTGCTGCGCCGGTTGCTGCTCGAGACCCCGGGCACGTATCACCACTCCCTGATGGTAGGCAACCTTGCCGAGCGGGCCGCGGAGACCGTGGGTGCAGATCCGCTGGTGGTCCGGGTGGCGGCCTACTACCACGACATCGGCAAGCTCGCCAACCCGTCGGCCTTCATCGAGAACCAGGCCACGGGCCAGGAGAACCCCCACGATGACCTTCCGCCGGAGCAGTCGGCGGCGATACTGGCGGCACATGTCGCCAATGGCATCGACATCGCGTACCAGTACCGGCTGCCCAAGCCGGTCATCTCCTTCATCCCCCAGCATCACGGCACGAGCCTGATGAGCTTCTTCTACGGCAAGGCATGTGAGGAGGCGGTGGCAGCATCGGGTGCAGTGCCCGGCAGCCCTCCTGCGGAAGCCGCGGCCGAAGCCGTGGACGAGAGCCGGTTCCGCCACCGCGGGCCAAAGCCGCAGTCCCGCGAGGCGGCCATCCTGATGATGGCCGACAGCGTGGAGGCCGCCGTGCGGTCCCTGGGCAGCCACGAGGAAGCGGCCATCCGGGCGATGGTCAGCCGGATCATCAGCGAGCGTCTGGACGACGGCCAGTTCGACGAATGTGACCTCACCCTGCGTGACCTGGACCGGATCCGCGAAGCGTTCATCGCCCAGCTCCTGGGCATGTATCACCGACGTATCGAGTACCCCCAGAACAAGATCGTGGAGATCGAATCACGGCGTGCTGCGTCCTGATGAACCCGCCCGGCTCGGCATGCGCCGTGCCCTGATGGCCGCCACGGGGACTCGATACCTCGACGGCTTTCGGGTCGACCTGATGCACAGCGTCGGCGTGCCGCTTCTGATCTCGACGGCCGCCCTGGTCCGAACGCTGGTTGCGGCACTCCGGGCCGGGAACGCCCCGAGCGAGTCCCGGATCGGCCTGACACTCACCGATGACGACCGGATCGCCCAGCTGAATGAGCAGCATCTGGGTCACCCGGGGCCGACGGATGTGCTGTCGTTCCCACTGGTACCGGCTTCGTCGTTCCCGGCGCACCCGGGGCAAGACCCGGCTGTTCGGGTCGTCACGTTCCCCGCATTCGTGTCGCCGCCTGGCCGGCGCCTCGACCTGGGGGACATCGTGGTGTCGGTCGAACGGGCCATCGAGCAGGCCGAGGGGGGCCGCGGAGGCCACACCGGCGATGTGCGCTGGTCTCCGCGGGACGAACTGCGGCTGCTCATCACCCACGGCGCACTCCACATCTGTGGCTGGGATCATATCCACGCGGACGAGCAGGCGGCGATGCGCGCCGTCGAGCAGCAACTGCTGTCAGGCGGAGGAGCCGGGGGGCACGACACCGGGACGCGCAAGCTCCGAGTGGCTGGCAAGCAGGGGTAACCACAGGGCAAAGCGCGCACCCCCTCCGGGCGCGTCATCGACGGTCAGGTCGCCGTCGTGCCGCCGAGCCAGCTGACGTGCGATGGCCAGCCCCAGCCCCGATCCGTGTGTGCTGCGTCGCTCGCCCGGCAGCCTGGCAAAGGGCTCGAAGATCCGCTCCCGTTCCGCGGGCGGCACTCCCGGGCCTTGATCGCCGACCGCGATGACGGCCTGGCCATCCCGCGCCGCCAGCTCGAGCGTGACGGTGCCCCCCGTCGGCGAATGCTCGATGGCATTGTCAACGAGGATGAGCAGGGTCTGGGTCAGACGGTCGTCGTCGGCATCGATGATGACCGGGGTCGTCGGTCCGGCCTCATACCGCAGCGACAGGCCGTGCGCGGTCGCCATCGAACCTGCCTTGCGCGCCACGCCCGGCAGCCAGGCGACGACATCGGTGGGGACCCGGTCGACGCTCACCTCGCCCGCCTCGGCGGACGCCAAAGCGAGCATGTCGCCGACCAGCCGCCCCAACCGGTCGGTCTCGACCATGATGTCAGTCACGAGTGACTCGCCCCCGGCTCCCACCAGGCCCTCCCGCTCCAGGATCTCGGCCGAGGCACGCACGATCGCGACGGGCGTGCGCAGCTCGTGGGAGGCCGCGGCCACGAAGCGACGCTCGGTCGCGAACGCGGTCCGCACAGGGACAAGCGCGCGACGGGTGACCAGCCAGGTCACCAGCGCGGCGCCTGCCAGCCCGGCCACCGACACGATCGCGATCGTCCATAGCAGCTGGGTCTCCTGCTGCTCGTGCAACGTGAGCACGAACCCCGCCTGGATGAACCCCTGCCCTCGGCCCTGCTCCTCGTCGTCGCCCCCGGAGACCGGACCAGGCACCGTCAGCAACCTGATGGGGATGCCCTCGAACGAGCCGGTCCGCACGTCCCGGCCGGTGCGCGCGGCCACGGCGACCGCGTCCGTGTCGGGCAGGTCATGCACGGCGACACCGGATGGGTTGGACAGGATGCCGCCCTGGGCGTCAACGAGCAGCACGAACGTGTCGGCGCTGGCGGGCAGGTGTTCTGCCTCCTCGCCTGCCTCACCGGGCTGGATGGCCGCGGCCGCGGCAGCCTCGAGTGCCCTGTCGACATTGGCATCCATCAAGCGGGTGGCCACGATCGCCGTTGCCGCACCGACCGCCAGCAGTAGCGCCGCCACCAGGATGAGCATGAAGGTCGCAAGCCGCCGCTGGGTCCTGGCCACGAGCCGGTCCATGCGGTCGCCCTCGGTGGCGCTCATGCCGGGGATGGGTTAGCGGGATCCACCGACAGTGCATACCCGACGCCGCGGAACGTCCTGATGGCGTCCCGGCGACCCAGCGACCCCAGCTTGCGTCGCAGGTAATGGACATACAGGTCCACGACGTTGGAGTAGACATCAGGCTCGGCACCCCACACCGCGTCCAGGATCTGTTGACGGGTCACGACCCGTCCGTCCTGCCGGATGAGATACCCAAGGAGCGCGTACTCGCGTGCAGACAGGTCCTCGGCGGCCTCGCCCACCATCACCCGATGGCGCACGGGGTCGAGCTCGATGTCGCCCGCCACCAGGTGCTCACCCGTGAGCTCAGGCGGTCGACGAGCGAGCGCACGCAGGCGCGCCAGGAGCTCCGCGAACGCGAACGGCTTCGCCAGGTAGTCATCCGCACCGGCATCCAGTCCCGACACCCGGTGGTCGAGGCTGCCCAGGGCGGTGAGCATCAGCACTGGTGTGGTGATTCCCCGGGAACGGAGTAGTCGCAGCACCTCGAGCCCGTCGAGATCCGGCAGCATCCGATCGAGGATGATCACGTCGTAGTCCCGGTCACCCGCGAGGGCCAGCGCCCCTACGCCGTCGTCGGCGACATCGGCCGCATGGTGTTCAGCGGTCAGGACGCGCCGGATGGCGGCCGACATCCGGGGTTCGTCCTCGACTACCAGGATCTGCACCGATCCATCCTCCGGCCCGGAGCCCCGGTGCGCAATGGCCGCCCTGCATTCCTGTGAGAACTCTCATCTGCCGCACAGGGTGCTCCAACCGGGCGGGCCGATGCTGACGACCGTCCGAACCACTCTCTGGGAGGCATCATCATCCACCGCCTGGCGCTCATCATCGGCTCCCTGGCCGCAGCCGCGGTGCTGGCCATCGGTGTCGCGGCCGCCGGTCCGGCTCCGGCAGGTTCGCCTGCCGACACCCAGCTGTCCCTGGGGGCTCCCACGGCCGTTGAGGGCGCGGCGACAGATACCGCCGCAGTCGAGCCGATCACGCGTGTCGAGACCACGACGATCTATGTTCGGCCTGCCAGGAAGCCAAAGGTCATCCATGTCACCAGGCGTGCTCCCGCGCCCACGACGTCACGTGTCAAGGTCGTGCGGGCCCGGACGTCGAACCATGGGGACGACGGCGGCGAACGCGACGACGAGCGCGAAGGCGGAGATGACTGATGCCCGCTGAGGACGGCCGATCCGGAGTCGCAGCCCCGCGGCCTACACCCGTGGTCGCTGCCTCATCGCGATCCGCTCCGGGGGTGTCGGCGGCACCCAGGCAGCGCCCGGACCCCCGACCGATGCGCATCGCCCTGGGTGCCAGCGCTGTCGCCGCGGTCTCGATCATGGCAGCCGGACTGGTCCGGCTTCCCCTACCCGCCGGGGAAGCGATCGTGGCTGACGCGGTGAGCGTGGAGACGCTCAGTACGGCCCGACCCGAGGTGCGCATCAAGCATCGGGTCCGGTACATCCAGCTTCGCAGGGGTCAGAAGGCTCCTCGCGGAGCACGGGTCATCTCGGGCGCCGTCCCGACGCCACGGGTGATCGTGACTCGCCTCCCTGGCCGCCCTGCCACGACCCGGCGGGTGGTTCGGCATACGCGCCAGTCCGGCGGATAGATGCTGGACTTCCGGGCGATCGCACCCCCAACGGCTGCCGTCCCCGATCGTGCCAACCCCATGCCTGAGACGCGCCACCCCCTGCTGGCGGAGCGGTCGCTGACCGTCCCCGCCATGGGAGGCAGCCTGCACCTCCGGGTCGCGTTCCGGCCACGGGCAAGTGACGTGGAGTCGCGAGTGGCCGTAGCCACTCACCTGGGGTTGGTCGCGCGGCGCGTGGAACGCTGGGCGGCACGTCTGACGAGGTTCACCGAATCATCGGACCTGTCGGCGCTGAATGCCCATCCGCAGCAAACCCGGACCTGGGTACCGCCGACCCTCGCCGCCGTGCTCGACTGGGCCGAGCGTGCCGTCGATCTGGGACCAGATCTGCTGAACGTGACCCTGCTCGACGAACGTCTGGCGGTGGAGGCCAGCTCGCTGCCGGAGCGGGCCGGCAGGGCCGCCCCCGACTCGCCGCCGACGGCCCTGGGGCCGCGACCCAGCGGGCAGCGCCAGGGGCGGTGCTGGCATCTCGTGCGAGAGCAGCGCGGGGCGATCGTGGTGCGTCATGAGCCGTGTCGCTTCGACCTCGACGGGGTCGCGAAGGGCTGGATCGCCGACCGGGCGCTGGCCCTGCTCGACCGCTATCCCGCGGCGCTCGTCGACGCCGACGGCGATATCGCGATTCGTGTCGGATCCGGTGTCGCGTGGGACATCGGCATCGCCGACCCGCGTGGCCGAGGTCGATGCGACCTGGCTTGTCTTCGGCTCCATGGGCGGCTGCGCGAGGGCCGGATGGGCGTGGCGACATCCGGCACGAGTGTCCATCGCTGGCCATCGAACTTCCCGGGATCAGCTCGACATCACCTACTGGATCCTCGGACCCGCCTGCCTGCAGATACGGACGTGGTGCAAGCGACCGTGGTGGCGGCGTCCGCGCGCGAGGCAGAGGTCCTGGCCAAGGCGGCCGTCATCGCCGGCTCGAGCCGGGGTATCGGTCTGCTGGATCAGGGGGTCGCCTTGGGGGCCGTGCTGCTGCTCGTTTCGGGCGAGGTCATTGCGACACCCCGGACCCGGGAATGGCTGGCATGAAGTACCGCGGCCTTGACCCACGCACCCAGCACCTGCGCTGGCTGTTATTCGCGACCGTGGTGCTCACGATCCTCGCGGCCACAGGCACGGGCGCGCTCGGTGCCGCCAACGACTGGCTGACCGCAGAGCACGATCGGTTGCCGTGGTACGCCACCCGCCTGCTGGGCCTGACGGCGTACCTCGTCATCAGCGGCTCTGTGATCTACGGGCTGCTGCTGTCGACCGGGATCCTGGACGCTGTTGCCCACCGGACCGTCTCGTTCACGCTGCACCAGGACCTGTCGGCCATCGGCCTGGGCCTTGCCCTGGTGCACGCGGCGATGTTGACCCTCGACCACAAGGTGCCGTTCACCGCCGCCCAGGTGGTCGTCCCGTTCATCGGACCCTACCGTCCGCTGTGGGTTGGTCTGGGCCAGCTCGCGCTCTACACCACGATCGTGGTCGTGGCCAGCTTCTCGCTCCGCAAGCGGATGGGCCAGAAGCGCTGGCGCACATTGCACTACGTGACATTCCTCGCGTTCCTGGCCGCCACGGCCCACGGCCTGATGGCGGGCACGGATACCGCGGCACCCTGGGCCTACCTCGGATACCTGATCGTGACGGCGGTTGTCGCGTTCCTGACCTGCTACCGCATCGTGCTCGCGGCCGTGGGCCGGGCGGCCACTCCCCGATTGAGTGCGCCCGCGTCGCACACGGTGCGGACCACGCCGGACGCCTGAGTCGGCGGTTCAGCGCATCAGCCGCGTCAGCCATGTCCATCGATGTCGGCCGCCCGAACCGTTCAGGGTCCCGGGGTCGATCCTCGTTGATGGCCGCCTCCAGCTGCGCCGTCATCGCGCGCGTGACCGTCCGCGCCCGGCGCAACTCGTCCCGGGTACCGGGTACGGGTTTATTCGAGTCGGCCTCGCTACCGAGGAGCTCGTTGACGGTCGTCGGCGCATGGATCCTGACTGCGATCCGCTTGTGCCGATAGAGCGTCTCGGCTCCGCATATCGAGATGAGTACGATGGGCGCCCCAGTCCGCATCGCGAGCAGGGCCGCGCCGTCCCGTAGCCGGTCGAGCCTGTCCGGCGGCCCGCCGATCCGGCCCTCGATGAACAGACCGAGGACGGCGCCCTCGTCCACGACCGCCTGTGCCGCCCGCACATGGACGTTGACATCGGTGCCACCGCGCCATACCGGCAGGATGCCGCCCGTGCGTCGCAGGAGCCGCTCCTTCCAGGGCCGATCGAAGGCCGTCGGCCCACTGCCCAGGAACCACGGTCGGGGCTCACGCGGAAGCGCGCGGATGACGAGCAGCGGGTCGATCCAACTGCGGTGGAGCGCCGCCACCACGATGTAGCCACCGTGCGGGAGGTGCTGCCGACCTACGACCGCGACACGGATGGCACAGGCGTGGAACAGGAACAGGTCACTCAGCCACAGCAGGAAGCGGTAGACGCGTGGCGCCCGTGGTCCCGGTCGAGCGCCGAGCCAGTCCAGCCCCTCCCGGGGTGGCTCGGTCATGCTTGCGGCCAGCTCCGATGGCCGTCGCGCGCGTGCGATCGCCGCGTCACCACCGCCGAGCAACCACGATCGCAGACCCATCGTCCTCACCACGCGTATCGTCGAGGATACGCTCGGGCGGGTCTCGGCCGCGGTACCATCCGGGTCCGCCGCTGATCCGGGAGCACCGGGTCGCGGCCTGTCCGCATGCCCGCGAGGAGCCAGTGAAGGTCGTCATCGGGCTGGGGAATCCCGGCTCGCAGTACGAGCGAACGCGCCACAACATCGGCTGGCTGGTCCTCGACCGGCTCGCCGATCGCGCCGGCCTGTCCGGTCGTCAGAAGTCGCGCGACGCGTCGGTCACCGTCCGCGGGCGCTACCAGGAGCATCGACCTGGCGCTGGTCAAGCCGACGACGTACATGAACCTGTCCGGCGTGGCCGTGCGCAAGGTGCTCGCCCGTGATCACGTGCCGCTGGAGGACATGCTCGTGGTGGTCGACGACTTCGACCTGCCCCTCGGCCGGCTCCGGCTGCGGGACGAGGGGAGTGCCGGCACCCACAACGGCCTGCGCTCGATCGTGGCCGAGATGGGCACCCAGAAGTTCGCCCGGCTGCGGGTGGGCATCGGTGGTCACGGTGGCTCGGCGGTCGACCACGTGCTGTCCGCGTTCGCGCCCGAGGAGCAGGCGGACCTGGAGCTGGTGCTCGATGCGGCTGCGGATGCGGTCGAGTCGTGGGCGCGTGACGGCGGTGCGCGCGCGGCCAACCGATGGAATGCCTGGCGGCTGCCCGAGCCGACCGACACGATCGGCCTGCCGGTCCGGCGATACCTCGACACGCTGGCCGGCCTGACGGTCGCGATCCGGCCACCAGCTCGACCCGCCTGGCGGACTCCGCGGCTCGCCGTTGCCCGATGCGGACGGCATCGTGCGGACCCGGACCGGCTGGCGTCGGCTGCTGCCGACCGATCGGCGACAGCCGCCGATGACCGAGCCACGCACCGCGTTGCGTGGCCGGCGGGGACGCGACCGGCGCATCGACGCCCAGGTCGCGGCGGCGATCGGGTACGCGAGCTCCAGCTGGCGGCACCGCGTCCGACCGATGGTGCGCGTCATCGGATACCCGATCTGGCGGCACTCACCGGGCATCCTCGCCGCGCACGGGCGCCCTGCGATGACCTGGCGAGTCGACTGACGAGCCAGGGTACGGTCGGTGCCGGTCTCCGTCATGTCACCTACGCGGGCATCCCGCACGGTGCCAAGACATACCTCGCCGCGGCACTCGTCCAGGCGACCGGACAGCGGCTGCTGTGGATCGCGCGCGACGCGGAGATCGCCGACCGCGCCGCGGAGGAGCTGGTCGCGTGGCTGGGCGACCCGGCCGCGGTCGTGACCCTCGAGCCACGGACCGCGCTCGCCTGGGAGCGCTCGGAGCTGGTGCGGGACGAGAGCGCGGCGCGCGTCGCGACGCTCGCGGCCTGGTCCGACGGCGGATGCCCCGGCGCGGTCCTGGTGGCGTCGGTCCAGGCGCTGTTCCAGCGGACGCTCGCGCCCGGACCAGCTGCCCGCGACAGCGCTCGTGCTGCGGCCGGGTCAGCGTCTGTCGCAGGACCGGGTGCTCCACGCGCTCGTCGACCTGGGCTACGAGATGGTGCCCGAGGTCGGCGGTCGGGGTGAGATGACCCGCCGCGGCGGCATCGTGGATGTCTTCCCGGCCGGGCAGCCGCTGCCCGTGCGCGTGGAGTGGTTCGGCGACGAGATCGAGTCGCTGCGCGCGTTCGACCCGGCCGACCAGCGTGGCGTCGGGACCGGTGGAGATCGGCGCGGCTGCTGCCCGCGAGCGAGTTCCTGCTCACCCGGGTCGACCGGCGAGCAGCTCCGGGCCCGACTGGGCCGGCTCGCCGGCAAGCTGTCCGAGCGGCTGGCCGCGGACCTCGCCTCGCTCGAGACCGGGTCCCTGGGCGACGCCGCCGAGACCTGGGGTGGCCTGCTGGCGCCGGCCACGGCGCTCGACCACGTCGGGCGATGCCCTGTGGCTCCTCGACGAGCCGGGCGACATCGAAGCCGCCGCGACGTTCCTGTGGGCGCAGGCGGACGAGCGACGGGCCGACCTCGAGACGGCCGGGGAGCTGCCCGGGGCTGGCCGGGTGCCTATCCCGAGCAGCGCGACTGGAAGCGGCGCCTGGCGGCGCGCGCACCCTGCGGCTGACCTGGGAGAGCGAGGCCGAGGGCGCACCGCCGGGCGGCAACCCGTTCGGCTGGCACGAGCCGTCGCTGCCGCCGGTGCCCATCGGGTCCATCGCCGCGACCGTCGCCCGCTGGCGCGCGCGAAGGTGCCCGGGTGGTGCTCGCGTCCGACCAGTCGGCCCGCCTCGCGGAGCTGCTGGCCGACGCGGACATCATGGCCACGCCCACCAGCCGGCGTCGCGGAGCCCCGCCGGCGGGCAGCCTGTCGCTCGTCGACCGGAGCCTCAACGGCGGGTTCGCCGGCGGGCCGGACGGCATCATCCTGGTCACCGACCGGGAGCTGTTCGGCTCGGTCCGGGTGCGCCGGCCCCGGGCGCTCCGGCGGGTCGTGCCGCGGGACATCCTGGAGCGGCTCACGCCCGGGCGACATGGTGGTCCACGTGGACCACGGCGTGTCCCGCTACGCGGGCCTGGTGCGACGCTCGGCGGGCGGCGAGGGTGCCGAGGAGCGCGACTTCCTGGAGCTCCACTTCGCGGGCACGGACAGGATCTGGGTGCCCGTGGAGCAGATCGAGCGCATCACCCGCTACGCGGGTGGCGAGCAACCGCAGCTGTCGCGTCTCGGCGGCGGCGAGTGGCAGCGTGCCCGGACCCGGGTGCGCAAGGCCGTCGCGGACCTGGCCAAGGAGCTGCTGGAGCTGTACTCCGCGCGTGCCGTCGGCCCACGGCCATGCCTTCGGCGACGACACGCCCTGGCAGGCCGAGATGGAGGCCGCGTTCCCGTACCAGGAGACGCCCGACCAGCTGCGCTCGGTGCTGGAGGTCAAGGCCGACCTGGAGCGCGACGCCCCATGGACCGCATCGTGGTCGGCGACGTGGGCTACGGCAAGACCGAGGTGGCCATCCGGGCGGCGTTCAAGGCCATCCAGGAAGGCACCCAGGTCGCGGTGCTGGTGCCCACGACCGTGCTCGCGGCGCAGCACCTCGCGACCTTCAGCCAGCGATTCGCGGCGTATCCCGTGACCATCCGGATGCTCAGCCGGTTCGTGTCGCCCGCGGAGCAGAAGGCGACCCTCGCGGGCATGGCCGCGGGGTCGGTGGACCTGGTCATCGGCACCCATCGGCTGCTGAGCAAGGACATCCGGTTCCGCGACCTGGGGCTGCTGGTCGTGGACGAGGAGCAGCGCTTCGGCGTCTCCCACAAGGAGCGCCTCAAGCAGCTGCGGACCGAGGTCCACGTGCTGACCCTGTCCGCGACGCCCATCCCGCGGACGCTCAACATGGCGCTCGTCGGGGTCCGCGACATGAGCGTCATCGAGACGCCGCCGGAGGACCGGCTGCCCATCCAGACACGGGTCGCCGAGGCGTCCGCGGGCCTGGTCAAGGACGCCATCCTGCGCGAGCTCGACCGCGGCGGGCAGGTCTTCTACGTCCACAACCGGGTGGAGACCATCGAGGCGCAGGCGGAGCAGCTGCGGCGCCTGCTGCCCAGCGCACGCATCATCGTGGGTCACGGCCAGATGCCCGAGGGCGCCGCTGGAGCGGGTGATGATCGCGTTCGCCCGGCGGCGACCACGACATCCTGGTGTGCACCACCATCATCGAGTCGGGTCTGGACATCCCCAACGCGAACACCATCATCATCGACCGCGCCGACGCCCTGGGCCTGGCCCAGCTGTACCAGCTGCGGGGTCGGGTGGGGCGCTCCAGTCGGCGTGCCTATGCCTACCTGCTGTACCGGCGCCGGGAGCGGCTGACGGACATCGCGCGCAAGCGCCTGCAGGCCGTGTTCAACGCGTCCGAGCTGGGCGCCGGCTTCCAGATCGCGCTCGCGGACCTGGAGATCCGGGGCGCCGGCGAGATCCTGGGCGGCGAGCAGCACGGCCACATGTCGGCGGTCGGCTTCGACCTGTACACCCGGATGCTGGCGGAGGCGGTGGAGGAGGAGAAGGCGGTCGCTCGAGGAGCGGCCGGCCCGTCACTGCCCGGGTGGCCACGGTCATCGACCTGCCCGTGGATGCCTTCCTGCCGGACGACTAC
Organism: uncultured Chloroflexia bacterium; assembly: GCA_963760625.1. Taxonomy (GTDB): domain Bacteria; phylum Chloroflexota; class Limnocylindria; order Limnocylindrales; family CSP1-4; genus JAFMJV01. The sequence goes on along the minus strand of CAVXDU010000009.1, from coordinate 194,159 downwards.
GTGCCCGACGAGCCGGCCAAGCTGGAGCTGTATCGGCGGCTGGGCCGCGTGGTCAACGGAGTCGGAGCTGGCCGCGGTGCGCGGCGAGCTGCGTCGACCGGTTCGGGGCGCTGCCGCCGCCCGTGGAGCGGCTGCTGGAGGTCGCCCGGCTGCGGTTCACCGCGGAGGCGGCCGGGCATCGTGTCGCTGGCCCGCGAGGACGGCCAGCTGGTCGTCCGCTTCGGCCCCGACTGGTCGCGTGCCGCGACGGCACGGGTCCTCGCCCCCCGCTCCGTGTCGGATCCGCTGCGGGCGCTCGCGGGTGGCCTGACCTACGGCTCGAACCAGATCCGGGCGAGGCTGCCGCGTGATGCCGGTGCCGCATGGCGCCTGACCCGCGATCTCGTGGAACGCCTGGCTGAGGTCCCGCCACACGGCGTGACCCCGGAGCCCATGGTGGTCACCTTGCTCGCCCCCATCTGCGTGGCTACACTCGCCGCGGACGCCGCGACTGGGCACGGCCGTGATGGCCATTCCGGATCGAGCGGCCGCCCGGCCACACACCCACTGGATCCCGAGGCACGATGCGAATCTATGACGGACGTCCCCGGCAAGACTACGAAGAGGTCTTCCGATCGCTCGGTGCCTTCATCGACCAGAGGGGGATGCGTAGCATCCTGATCCTGGAGGCGCCGGACGGTTTCGTGGTCCAGGGTGTGGCGCTCCTGACGGCGGAGCCGACGCTCCACCAGGAGGAGGTGACCGGTCACCACGAGAAGGAGACGTACACCTTTCTCGATGACGATATCGCTCGGTTCATGGAGGAGGCACGTGCGCGCCGCGGCACCCGCCGATGGTGAACCGTCGAAGGCCGGGGACTACGAGCAGGCTCTCCGGGTCCTGGGCCGGTATCTCGACCAGCAGCAACCGCGGGACGTCTTCCTGTTCGAACAGGAAGGCTCGTACCTGGTCCGGCTCCTGATGGGCGCCCGGACCGGCGTGCACCATGTCCTGGCCGAGTTCACGCCGTGAGGAGATCGACATGATGATCCAGCAGGGTCCGGCCTGGCGCCTTCGAACGGATCGCTGAAGGGTCGAGGCGCGCGACGAGGCCCGTCGGGCTCGTTGCCGCTCGATCCCATCGTGGCCGCTCGACCGCTCGAGGCTCTACACTCCCCAAGGAACGAGCAGCAGACGCGGAGGTCGAACGACGATGGGGATCCTGAAGTTCCTGGGGGCGGTCATCGGGCTGCTGATCGCGGCCGCGATCGTGGTGCCGCTGGCGCTACTGGCCGGCCTGTTCGTGTGGCTCAAGCTCACCGAGGACGCGGACGAGGACCTGCTGGAGCTGGAGCAGGAGACCGGGTCTGACGCCGCGCCTGACCTTCGCCCGGGTGAGCACGAAGCGAGCCGCCGACCCGCGACCGGGCGGGGTCTTCCTCGATGCCTGGTATCGCCGGTGCCGAGCCCGACGGCTCAGGCGCTGGCCGGTGCCTCGGACCCGGCGCTCGCCTCGATGGCCTCGGCGGTGGCGTCGTCGACCGGGATGGTCTTGACGTGCCTCGGCCTGCGGGATGGCCGCCTTGACGGCCTCCACGTCCTCGAGCTCGACGAGGGCGAGGATGCCCGAGGTGCCCGGCGTGATGACGTCGGCCACGGCCTTCTCGACCTTGGCCTTCTCGCGCACGTTGCCGATCTTGCCCACGACCGATGCCCGCGCCACCCAGCCATGCCGCGCTGGCGAGGATGCTGGGCGGGAACACGATGCCCGCGACCACGCCCGCCACGATGCCCCACTTGAGGCCCCGCGCGTGTGATGGTCGGTCAGCTTCTGGATGCTGATCTTGCCGGTCGCGTCGGCGTTGACGACGAGCACGCCGTCGATGTGGATACTTGCCGGCGATCTCGCCCTGCTGGAGGTCGGAGTAGACGGCCGCTGCAGCATTCGGTGTCGGCGAAGCGCGCGACGAGCAGGACGTGATCGCCCTCGACCGCGACCGCGCCCTCGGCCAGGACGCCCTGGTCATCGGCCACGACCTGGGCCGCGATGACGACCGTGTCGTCCGCGCCGGCTGCCGGCTTGCCCTGTGCATCAGTCATGGGTTCTCTCCTCCTGCAGGTAGGTTGTTGGGGAGGCCTACCGCCCCTGCGTCCGCTTCGCGAAGTCCCGTCAATGGTATCCCGGGGACACCATTCGCGGTACAGGGTGACGCGGGTCGGTGGTGCCGATGCGCGATGGCGGGTCAGGAGGCATGGCGTGATCCAAACATGAGTACGATCGGCACGACGTGAGTAGCCTGAGACACGAGGAGTGACGTGAGCCTCGGTAGGCGCCATCTGCCCGGACGCATCGAGCGTCCCGGATACGAGATCCTCATCGGCCTGATGGCGGTCTTGTCCATCGTCAACCTCGTCATCGCGTACTGGCCTGGGATGCCCGAGAGCGCCCAACAGATCGCGAAGGTCATGGATGCCCCATTGACCGTGGTGTTCCTGTTCGACTTCTGCTGGCACCTAGTCCCTCTCCCATCCCAGGCGCAGATACTTCGTCGACGAACGGGGATGGATCGACCTCCTGGGCAGCCTGCCGACGATCTTCCCGATCCTGCGACTGTTCCGGCTCGCTCGCGTGCTTCGACTGCTGCGGCACATATCGCCCGCGTGACGTGTTCCGGGCGCTCCGTCGCGATCGGGCAGCCACGGCACTCCAGTTGGTGCTGTTCCTGGTGCTGGTCGTGGTCGAGTTCGGCGGCGATGCTCGTGCTGTCCTTCGAGCAGGACGCGCCGGGCGCGAACATCACGACCGGTGGCGACGCCATCTGGTGGGCCTTCGTGAGCATCACCACGGTGGGCTACGGCGACAAGTACCCCATCACACGTCGCCGGACGGAGCGACGGCAGTAGTCATGCTCTGGATGCGGCGTGGCGCTCATCGGTGTCCTGTCCGCGTATCTCGCCAACCTCTTCCTGCGGCCCGCTCCGGCGGACGAGCCGCACCCCGCCGCGGACATCGACGCGGCATTGACGGGCGACGACCCCCGTTCGCCATCGACCACCTGGGGGACCTGCGAATCGATCGCGGACGACCTGGAGGCCCGCCTCACGGCCCTCCGTGGGGCGATCGCCAGGCTCCAGGTCCCGGACAGCACTGGACCCCCGACCAACGGTCGAGGGTCCTGATCCGGGGTGCGAGCTGGCTTCTGGGGCCGAAGCCTACGAGCGCACGAACGAGGCCTGCAGCGCGCCTGCATCGTCGCGCAACTCGAGCGACGCCATTCGGTGATGGTCCAGACCTGCGTCGCGTTCTGGAGCGCCGCGATGTACTGCGACTCGATGGCATCCGTGGTATCGCCGCAGGACATCACGTGACGACAGCAGGGGACCGATGGCGATGGTCGTGTCGGTGTGGCTGTAGGGGCCGCTGAAGCCGTTACAGCCTCCGCTGCCGAAGACCGTGTCCATCGGGAGCGAAGTCGGCGGTGAGCACGACATCCTCGGGCGGACGTCTCGGTGGCCTGCCTGCCATTGTTGTACTGGTGACCACCCATGACCCTTCGATGGTCGCGGCAGGCCCGGCCTGGAACACCAGGACGGGCGCGCCCGCAGTCGTTCGACAGTGTCAGGGTGTCGCCGTCGATGCTGTAGCTCGCGACCGTGGCAAGCGTCGCCAGGAACTGCTGCTCGAAGGCCATCTGGGGTGGGGGACAGGCCTTCTTGGTGGTCATGGCCTCGCCGAACGTGAGCCCGGTGTCCGAGATCGTGACGGGGGCCAGATACCGATTGCATCCGCTGGAACCGGCGGCCAGGTCGCCGTCGATGTGGAGTGTCGCGGCTATGCCCGCCGGGACCGGGGCCTGGGTGCCGTTCAGGTCGCTCGAGACCAGGTTCCAGTCGGTCCCGACCAGGCTGGTCGCAGCCGGGCTGGGAGACTGCGCGGACGTCACGCCCGACAGGCTGACCAGGAACATCGCCGCCACGCTGACACGGGCGACGTTGTGAAACTGACGCATGGGAACCTCACTGCTTCGGGACCACGGACCCCCTGACGGTCGATCGTAGCGTCCCTGCGCGGGCCTCGCATCCGACGCACGGGACCACGGAGCACACGCTCAGCCGACCGCCACATCCGCAGGCCCATCGATCACGATGTTCTCGCGCTGTGACTTCTGGAAGAAATGCGCGAAGAGGTCACGCACGATGGCCGCGACGGGAAGCGCAACGATGGCGCCGATGATGCCGCCGAGCGCGAATCCGACGGTGATGAGCAACAGCACCGTCGCGCCGCTGAAGGAGATCATCCGGCCCTCGAACGTTGGCACCAGCACCGACCCTTCGATGTTGAAGGCGATGAAGTAGAAGATGCTCACGAGCACCACGGCGAGCGGCGAGATGGTCAGCGCGATGAGCAGCGCAGGGATGTAGCTGATGATGGGGCCGATCTGGGGGATGAGCTCCATCACGAACGCGATCAGGCCCAGCAGCAGGGCGAACGTGCCCAGCGAACCGCCCACGAAGAACCCGATCACGGTCATGCCGATGGCGACGGTCACACCCATGATCGCGCCCACCAGCAGCTCCGCCTTGAAGTACTGGGCGAAGTCCCCGATGAACGTGTCGATGGCGAACTCCATGTCCGGTCGCCACGGTCGGGGTACCTGCAGATAGAAGTTCCTGGCCATCTTCGGCTGGTCCTTGAGTAGATAGAACGTGAAGAAGGGCAGCAGCAGGAAGGCGAACAGGGTGCCGATGACGCCAAGGAACCCCTGGATGAACCCGAGCACGACCGAGCCCCAGCTCGTGGCCGCGACCGCGTCCTGGACCAGTTGGCTGATATCGCTGATCGCGCTCGTGAGCCACGACGGCAGGTCCATCGACTCAAAGGTCGCCTGGAGGCTGGCCAACATCGACGGCAACGCAGCGAGGAACTCTTCGCCCTGCTGGATGAGGATGACTGTGAGACCGATGAGCAGGGTCACCGTGACGATGACGCAGATCAGGACGACCAGGATGCAGGCGGCGACGCGCGGCATGTGCCGCTCCAGCCGATTGACCACGGGCACGAGGAAGAACGACAGTGCGATGCCGATGGCGAACACGAACAAGGCATGACCCGCGGCAAGCACCACGAGGACGGCCAAGGTGACGCCGAGGACTGCCACCACGAAGGGCAGGCTGGGCATCTGCATGCCACGAAACCGTCCCCCGGGGGGCAGTTCGATCATCTCGGGGGCCAGCTGTGGGTCCCAGTCACGAGACGGAGCCGACGCAGGCGGATCGTCCGATGTACGTGGCGGTGATGCGTCGGTCAACTGGTCCCCTCGTCCTGTCGCGGCCGATGATACGGCGTCCCCTTGTGGGTCGATTGCCCCCCATCGGGGTTTCCGGTAGCATCCGAAAAACCCCCGGAGGACCCATCGAGTGGCGAAGTATGTCTTCGTGACCGGCGGCGTGACATCGTCGCTGGGCAAGGGCATCACGGCTGCGAGCATCGGCCGACTGCTCAAGAGTCGGGGTCTCTCCGTCTCCATCCTCAAGCTCGACCCGTACATCAACGTCGACCCCGGGACCATGTCGCCCTACCAGCACGGCGAGGTCTTCGTCACCGATGACGGGGCCGAGACGGACCTCGACCTGGGTCACTACGAGCGGTTCATCGACGAGAACCTGACCCAGTCGTCCAACGTCACCACGGGTCGCATCTACCAGGCGGTCATCGCCAAGGAGCGCCGCGGCGACTACCTCGGCGGCACGGTCCAGGTCATCCCGCACATCACCAACGAGATCAAGGAGCGCATCGGGCGCGTCGCCCGGGACGGTCGCTCCGACGTGGTCATCGTGGAGGTCGGCGGCACGGTCGGCGACATCGAGTCGCTGCCGTTCCTGGAAGCCATCCGCCAGATGCGCAAGGACGTCGGCCGCGGCAACGTGCTGTACGTCCACGTGACGCTGCTGCCGCAGCTGGCGGCGACCGGGGAGCTCAAGACCAAGCCCACCCAGCACTCGGTCAAGGAGCTGCGCAGCATCGGCATCCAGCCGGACGTCATCGTCGCCCGCAGCGACCTGCCCGTCGACGAGGACCTGCGGGACAAGATCGCCCTGTTCTGCGACGTGTCCCGCGACGCGGTCATCCCCTGCGCCACCGTGGACACCATCTACGAGGTGCCGCTGCTGTTCGAGTCGTTCGGGCTGGGCGACCTCGTGGTGCGCGAGCTGGGCCTGACCGAGTCGGCCGCCCCGGCGGACCTGACGGCCTGGACCGCGCTCGTGGAGCGCATCAAGCGGCCCAAGCCGGAGCTCGAGATCGCGCTCGTGGGCAAGTACATCGAGCTGCCCGACGCGTACCTGTCGGTGACCGAGGCGCTGCGGCACGCCGGCTGGGCGGAGGAGCGGTCCATCAGCATCCGCTGGGTCGATTCCGAGCGACTCACCGCGGACGACGTCGACGCGCGGCTCGCGGGTGTGGCGGGCGTGCTGGTGCCCGGTGGCTTCGGGCACCGGGGCATCGAGGGCAAGGTGCTCGCCGCGCGGTACGCGCGTGAGCGCAGGGTGCCCTACCTCGGCCTGTGCCTCGGCCTCCAGTGCGGTGTCATCGAGTTCGCGCGGGACGTGGTCGGCGAGCGCGACGCCAACTCCACCGAGTTCGACCTGTTCACGGACGCGCCGGTCATCGACCTGATGCCCGACCAGCGCGAGGTCGAGGACAAGGGCGGCAGCATGCGCCTCGGGCTCTACCCGGCGCGCCTGACCGCCGGGCTCCAGGGCCGAGGCCGCCTACGGCACCGAGGTCATCTACGAGCGGCACCGCCACCGATTCGAGGTCAACAACCAGTACCGCGAGGCGCTCGAGTCGGCCGGCATGCTCATCTCCGGGCAGTCGCCGGACGGGCGGCTGGTGGAGATCGTGGAGCTGCGCGACCATCCCTGGTTCGTGGCCAGCCAGTTCCACCCGAGTTCAAGAGCCGCCCCGACCGGCCACACCCGCTGTTCCGCGGCTTCGTCCGTGCGGCGATGTCCGGCCCGGTCGTTCCCGACCGGTCGCGCACGCGGCCGCAGACGACGCCGCTTCGACCCGGCAGCCTGTCCAGGTCGTGACGGTCGAGCCGGCGCACTGAACCGTACCGCTCGCCGAGCGGCGCCGTTCGTCGCCGCCTGCTGGCGGCGGGGTGCCTGCTCCGCCTCGTCGCCGCAGTCTCGACCCGAGCGGCCGAGCCGTCCCCGTCGCAGCCGGGGTCCACTTCGGCGCCCCCGGCGATCGCGACCGGGCAGGACGTTCCATGTCGACTGCGACCGATGGCCGCGACTCCGGCGGACGGCCGACGACCCATCGACCGCGTGGCGGTCGCTCGAGCGGGCCAACCGGGCGCGGTGCTGCGTCCGGGCGACAGCCTGCTGCTGCGTCGTGGCTGTCGCTGGCAGGGACCGCTGCTCGTGTCCTGGTCGGGGGCGGCAGACGCGCCGATCACCGTGGGTGCCTACGGTGACGGGCCGCCGACCCATCATCGAGGACTCCTTCCAGGACGTGCTGGTCACGGGCTCCTGGTTCGTCATCCGCGACCTGCATGTACGCGCCGATCCGCCGACGCACGACGCGCGCTGCAAGGGCCAGCCGGCCGGCGTGCGCTACGGCATCTTCGTGGACGCGGGCAGCCGGCACGGGGTCATCCGCAACATCCTCGCGACGCGAGCTGTACACCGGGGTACGCATCGCGCGGGGGGCGAGCGACCACCTCATCATCGACAGCGAGTTCCGGGACAACGACATGAAGAGCGACGATCCGACATCCGACTCGGGCGCCGTGGGCATCGACCTCCAGGGCGACGACAACGTCGTGACGGCCAACGAGTTTTCCGGGACCGTCGCGTGCTCCCCGTTCTTTGGCGGCCAGGACGGGTCTGCCATCTCCGTGTATGGGGGGCGACACAACGTCATCCATCACAACCGGTCAAGCCAGAACCACGACTTCATCGAACTCGGCGATCCGCGCACCAGCGACACGCTCGTCGCGTACAACGTCGACCATTCCACGCTCCGCGACGCGAATTTCGCAGTCATCAACGGTCGTGGCTGCACGACACGGACCGGTGAAGGACACGCGCATCGCGCACAACACTGCCGTGCTGACCGGTGCGGGCTCCATGGCCATAGCCTGCAATCGGGATGTCGACGGCGAGGGCCTCCAGATCGTCGGCAACATCGTGTGGGGGGAGCGGAGTGCCTCGACCTGTGATGGGCAGGACCTGGAGTCGGACAACCTGTACTGGGCCGGTGACGGCGATCCGGGTCTCACCTTCGACCTCGCACCATCCTCGCGGATCGCCGACCCGCTCCTGGTCGACCCCCGTGGGGGTGACCTGCGCCTGCGATCCGACAGCCCGGCCATCGATGCCGTCCGGCCGATGGACCTGGGTCGCGTCGATGCGGTCGATGCCGATGGAGTGCCGGTGCCGCAGGGTCTCGCGCCGGACATCGGTGCCTACGAGTACCGGCTGGCCCTCGCACCAACGCCGACCGCCGACCTGACAGCTGCCTCGACCGCCGGCCTCTCGGCGGGCGTCCCCACGGACCCGCTCGAGCATGAGGGCAAGTCCGCTACGGCCACCACGACACCGCATCCCACGACACCGCATCCCGCGACTACGCCATCGCCGACGGACGAACGGCGGCCAGGCCCAACCGCGACTCCGTCGGCCATCCCGCCACCAACCGGCGGTCCCGGCTCGCTCGACCAGTTCATCGTCCTGGCCGTGTTGGTGGGGCTCGGCGGCCTCGGAGCGGTCGTCATCCTGTCGAGGCGGTCACCCGTTTCGCCTCCCTGACGCATCTATCCTGCCAATGGCGGATCAACCGCCAAGCGGAGGTCAGGGTGACCGTCGAGGCGTTGCGTGCTGGCGACCCGGAGGTCCTGTCGGAGCTCCTGGAGCGATATGGGCGCGACATCCAGAACGTGGCGTACCTCATCCTGCGTGACCACGCGGGTGCGGAGGACGTACTCATGGAGACGCTCTTGAGCGCACTTGACCGGGCGTCCTCGCTGCGTGATCCAGGGGCGCTTCGACCATGGCTGCTGCGCATCGCCACCAACCACGCGCTCGGGCGTCGGCGGCGGAGCAGCCGCGTCACGTTCCTGGCGGTCGTGCCGGACGTGCCCATCACCGATCCCGACGCAACCGACCACATGGCCCTCATGGCGGGTCTCGCGACACTGCCCGTACGAACCCGTGCCGCCGTCGTCCTCCACTACTACGCGGACCTGTCCGTGGCCGATGTGGCAGCCGCCATGGGCACCAGTCCCAACACCGTCAAGACCCAGTTGCGCGAGGCGCTGGACCGCCTGCGGCGAGTGGTCATCGACCCGCCCGCGACCCTCGTCGCGCCGGAGGTGGCGCATGGCTGAGCCCGCCGATCTGCGCCTGGAGGCCCTGCTGCGTGCCACCTTGCAGGCCGAGGTGGCGGCGTTGCCGGTCAGGGTGCGGCCAGAGGACGTGATGGCTCGCGACCGGGAGCGCCGCAGGGCGCGCGCACCGGGACGGATGCGCCTCCTCGTTCCAGCCGCGGCGATCTTCGTGGGGCTCGTTGGGCTACTCACTGTGGGACGACTGACTGAGCGGAGCACCGCTACCTACGACGCCGTCATCGTGCGCGGTCTCGCAACCATCGAGGGGGTGCCAGGCATATCCTCGGACCTCGAGGTCGTGACAGCCAGGGTGGATGGTTCGGAACAGCCCCTCCACCGGTTCGCGGCATCGCGTTTTCCACCCGGCACGGTCCTTTCGTACGCACCGATGGTGTCATCGTCGGGCGCGCTGGTCTTCGGGGTCGGCTTCCAGCAACGCGCAGGCGAGGCTGAGTTCCTCGTCGACCTTGCTCGACCAGATCGGGAGCCCCTCCTTCTGTCCGATGCGGACTCGGTCGAGCAGGGAGGCGTGGGGACCGTAGGATGGGGCCCCGACGGCGACCTGTGGCGCATCTGGAATTGGTCCCTCGAGCGCATCGATCCAGTGACGCATGTCCGGAACCGCGTCTCGTGGCGCCTTGACGAGGCACATGAACCAATCAGCACCGGCACCTGGCGCCTGATCCCGGCCGCTGATGGTTCTGGGATCGTCGTCGGCCCCTACTACCTGACACGGCTCGATGCAACAGCTTCCCTGACTCCCGAGTCATGGGGTGTCGTGTCGCCGGATGGGAGACTGACCCCCGGCTTCGCGGCCGTCATGGATGGAATCGGCCGACGCCTGTTGTCACCCGATAATGGGGAGATCAAGGTCTGCGACTCAGACCCCGACTCATACACGCACTGCCCCGACCAGCCGTGGGGAACAGTCATGTCGGGCCCGAAACCGGACGGGAAGTACCGGACTTGGGGAATGGCGGCATCGCCCGACGAGTTCGTGCTCGACGCAAGTTGGGCCGCGGACGGCGGCATCTGGTTGCTGATCGATCGCCGGGTGGGAGGCCGCACGCTCGCGCTCGTCCATCGGGATGCCCAGGGCCGGGATTTGACCCGGGCGACACTCGCGCTGCCACCCAGGCTCAGCCCGATGTTCGATGCCTTCGCGCCGGACGACTCGTTGATAGCCCTCGGCTGGTGGGACGATGAGACCAGCAAGCGAACCGCTCTGATCGACCCCCGATCGGGGCGCACGTATCTTCACGTTGGAAACGTGGCCGCATTCGTCCCGCCCGTGGCAGCGACCGCATGGCCGGCCGACCCGTTCACGGTCCAGCAGGGTGAATTGGTGGCCGCCGCCCTTCCTCCGGGAGCGGCAGGACCCGGATACGCGCCGCTGCCCGCTCTCTCGGAGCAAACGATGGACATGGAGCGGGTGCTGTTCGTCCACGAGGAGCCCGCGACCTCCAGCGAGACCGGCCCGCCGATCGTGGTCGAGCTGGGGCCCATCGAACTCGACGGGGGACTCGGGATCTCGCTCGTGTGCAGCGGGCCCGGTGACGTCAGCGTGACGGTCATCAAGGCCATCGGACCGGAGCGGTGGATGCTGCGGCATTGCCTTGACTCGATCCGCACGTCACCCCATCGCGGCCGCAGTTCCAGGACCGTGAGATCTCGATCATCGTCGCAGCCGATCCGGCGACAGCATGGCGTCTGGTGGTCGTTGACCCGCCACCAACAAGGCGGTAGACCATGGAACCCTCCTCCGAACCAGACGAGCCCGGCAGCCCACCCTTGGCACCGGCGATGCCCACCCAGGCGAGCCCGACTCCGTAGCCAGTCACCCGATCCGGCCCCGCGGCGCCTCCCTGAGCCGCCATTTGGATGCACCGGGGGGTCTTGGACGTCCCTGCATACCGGCAACAGTCACGGCCCCGGGTACACTGGGCCACGCTGTAGCCGCTGGCCCGAGGAGCCTCACCCATGAAGCTGTTCCTGGACACCGCCGATATCGAGGAGATCCGCATCGCCGCACGTTGGGGGGTCCTCGACGGCGTGACGACGAATCCATCGCTCTATGCGAAGGTGGGCGGCTCGTACGAGGAGGTGCTGGTCCAGATCTGCGGCATCACCTCCGGCCCAGTGAGCGCCGAGGTCGTGGCCGAGGACGTGGAGGGGATGCTGCGCGAGGGACGCGCCTTCGCCCAGCTGGCCCCCAACATCGTGGTCAAGGTGCCCATGTGCGAGGCGGGGCTGGAGGCGATCTCGCGGTTCGCGGACGAAGGCATCAAGACCAACTGCACCCTGATCTTCTCGGCCAACCAGGGGCTGCTTGCGGCCAAGGCCGGCGCCTCGCTGCTGTCGCCGTTCGTCGGTCGCCTCGATGACATCAACCAGGAGGGCATGGATGTCATCCGGGAGCTGGTCTCGATCGTTGAGCTGTATGACCTCGAAACCGAGGTTCTGACCGCCTCCATCCGCGGCCCCCGTCACGTCACGGATGCGGCCCTGGCTGGCTCCCACGTCGCAACGCTGCCGTTCAAGGTACTCAAGCAGATGGTCCATCACCCCCTCACCGACTCGGGCATCGTTCAGTTCCAGAAGGACTGGGCCTCGGCCCGCGCTGCGTCAGCCACCAAGTCCTGATCCACGCGCATATCCGGACGGCCGCGGCCCCTGAACCACGCGGGCTATTGACCTTCGCGCGGCGGTGCTATCATCCTCGTGTTCCCCGGACCCATTCCCAAGCCGTGACTCTTCCGGCCCGGTCCGCAGGACATCCCAGCACGTGACCCCCGGATGCCGTGGTGCATCGGCGAGTTCGGCCGTGCCCCCCCAATCCGGAGTCGCGCTCCCGTGAGCCGACCCGTAACCCCATCGAGGACCATCCTGGTGCCCATGAACGTCAATGAACTGAAGAGCAAGAACATCCGCGAGCTGGTGCAGATCGGCGGCGACCTGGAGGTCGCGGGTGCCGACGACATGGGCAAGGACGCCCTCGTCGAGCGGATCCTCCAGCGCCAGGTGGAGCGCGGCGGCCAGCAGTTCGCCGCCGGCGTCCTGGACGTCGTCGAGGATGGCTTCGGCTTCATGCGTCGTCGTGGCCTCATGCCCAGCCCGGACGACATCTACGTCAGCTCCAGCCAGGTGCGCCGCTTCGGCCTGCGCGCGGGCGACCGCGTCTCGGGTGTCGGCCGCGCGCCCAAGGAAGGCGAGAAGTACTGGGGCCTGCTGCGGGTCGAATCGGTCAACGGGGTCGACCCCGAGACCGCCAAGCGACGGCCGCATTTCGATGCCCTGACGCCGATCCATCCCATCGAGCTCATCAACCTCGAGTCGGACCCCAAGAGCCTCAGCCAGCGGCTGGTCAACCTGGTCAACCCCATCGGCAAGGGCCAGCGCGCGCTCATCGTCAGCCCGCCCAAGGCCGGCAAGACGATGCTGCTCAAGAGCATCGCCAACGGCATCACCACCAACTACCCCGACATCCTGCTCATGGTCGCGCTCATCGGCGAGCGACCGGAGGAGGTCACCGACATGCGTCGCTCGGTCAAGGGTGAGGTCATCAGCTCCACCTTCGACGAGCCGACCGAGAACCACACCCGGGTCGCCGAGATGGCGCTCGAGATCGCCAAGCGCCAGGTCGAGACCGGCCGCGACGTGGTCATCCTGCTGGACTCCATCACGCGCCTGTCGCGCGCCTACAACCTGGCCCTGCCGTCGTCGGGCCGGACGCTCACCGGCGGCATCGACCCCATCGCGCTGTACCCCCCGAAGCGCTTCTTCGGCGCCGCCCGCAAGCTGGAGGAGGCGGGCTCGCTGACCATCATCGCGACCTGCCTCGTGGACACCGGCTCGCGCATGGACGACGTCATCTACGAGGAGTTCAAGGGCACCGGCAACTCGGAGCTCATCCTCGACCGCAAGCTGGCCGAGAAGCGCATCTTCCCGGCCATCGACATCCAGCGCTCGGGCACCCGCCGCGAGGAGCTGCTGCTCGACGAGCCGACGCTCAAGATGGTCTGGACCATGCGCCGGATGCTGGGCGCCGTGGGCACCAACGAGGGCATCGAGCTGCTGCTCAACCGCCTCGCCAAGACCGAGTCCAACGCCCAGTTCCTGGCCAGCCTGACCAGGCAGGCGGTCGAATCCTGATCCCTCGCAGGGTCCCGGTCTGCGACGCGCAGGCCGAGCTCGCTCGCGCCCCACGCCGATGCTGCCATGTTCCTTGACCGCGTCTCGCTGACCCTCGTCGCCGGCAACGGCGGTGACGGTGCGGCATCATTCCGGCGCGAGGCGCACGTGCCCGAGGGTGGCCCCGACGGCGGCGACGGCGGCCGTGGCGGCTCGATCTACCTCGTCGTGGACGCCGGCCAGACGACGTTCGGCGACTACCGCTTCAAGCATCACTTCAAGGCGTCCGGCCGGCACGCCCGGCGTCCGGCTCGCGGCGTCACGGCAAGGCGGGCACGGACCTGGACCTGACCATCCCGCCGGGCACGGTCGTGCTCGATGGCGCAGACCGGCGACCTGGTCGCGGACCTCGTGGCGCCGGGCCAGCGGCTGCTCGCGGCGCGCGCCGGCACGGGCGGCCTGGGCAACACCCACTTCGCGACCTCCACGCACCAGGCCCCGAAGCACGCCCAGAAGGGTGAGCCGGGCGAGACCCGGACGCTGGTCCTGGAGCTGCGGCTCATCGCCGACGTGGGCCTCGTCGGTCTGCCCAACGCCGGCAAGAGCACCCTGCTCGCGGCACTCACCGCCGCCACGCCGCGCATCGCCGACTACCCGTTCACGACCCTCGAGCCCAACCTGGGCGTGCTGGACCTCGAGGTCCGCGACCCGTCCGACCACCGGCGGGTGACGCTCGCCGACCTGCCGGGACTCATCGAGGGAGCCTCGGACGGCGCGGGCCTGGGCCACGCGTTCCTGCGCCACGTCGAGCGGACGCGGGTGCTGGTGCACGTCGTGGACGTGGCGGCGGCCAACCCGGAGCGCGACTTCGCCGATCATCCGCGACGAGCTCGAGGCGCGCGACCCGCGACTGCTGGACAAGACGACCCTGGTCGTGGCCAACAAGGTGGACCTGCCGGGCGCGGCGGACGCGCTGGACGCGTTCGTGCGGGCGCGGCGAGCGCGACGGCCTCGAGGTCGTGGCCGTCTCGGCGCGAGATGGCATCGGCATCACGGAGCTGCTGGCGGCCCTCGCCCGGCTGCTGCCCGACGCCGCGGAGCTGTCGCGGCCGGGCGAGCCGGCGGGCGTCGTGGTCCATCGGCCGGAGGGCGCGCCGTCGTCCGTTCAGCATCGACCGCGACGCCGATGACGTGCTGCGGGTCCGCGGCCGGCGCATCGAGCGCCTGGTCGCCCAGACCGACTTCGAGAACGAGGAGTCGGCCCAGCGGTTCCAGCGCGAGCTGGGCAAGCTGGGCATCGAGCGGGCGCTCGTGCGTGCCGGCGTCAAGACCGGGCGACACGGTGCGCATCGGGCCGCACGAGCTGGAGTGGGGCGGCGACCTGTGGGGCTGAGCACCGCGCGAGCCACGCGACCCTGGGGCATCCTGGGCGGCACCTTCGACCCCATCCACCTCGGTCACCTCGCGATCGCCGAGCAGACGCGCGCAGACGCTCGACCTGGCGGGTGTCGTGTTCGTCCCCGCCGCGCAGTCGCCCCTCAAGCCGGACGGTCCCGTCAGCCCCGGCCGGCGCAGCGGGTGGCCATGGTGGAGCTGGCCGTCGCCGGCAACGACGCGCTTCCGGGTCAGCCGCATGGAGCTGGAGCGACCGGCGCCGAGCTACACGCGTGGACACCCTGGAGGCGCTCCATGCGGAGGGCAGGATCGCGGGTGCCGGTCTGCCCGGATCCCGTGCTCATCCTGTCGGTCGAGACCTTGCCCGGGCCTGGTCGACTGGCATCGGCCGGAGCGGCTCCTGGAGCTGTGCCGCGTCGCGGTCGTGCCGCGCCGCGGCTACGACGGCCCCGGCCGCGGCCTGGCTCGAGGAGCAGTTTCCCGGGCCGAGCCGACCGGTTCCTGATGCTCGACGGACCCGACCTGGGGCACTCCGCATCGGACATCCGGGCGCGGGTCGCGGCCGGTCGCTCCATCCGCTACCTGGTGCCCGATGCGGTCGCCCGGTACATCGAGACGCACGGCCTGTATGGCGACGACGGCGGCAGATGGGGGACGATGAACGCGTGATCGACGAGCAGCCAGGACGTCCGTGACGGCGCGACGGAGCCGCCCGGACGCGCCGACGCGCGACCGACCCGATCAGTGGCCGCACCCGCCGGTCAGGCGCGGCGGGCTGCCGGCACGCGAGGGCCGGCCGCGCCGAGGCCGCGGCCGCGCTCGAGCCGTCGCTGGCCGATGCCGACGCCGTGCCCCCGGTCGACCCGGAGGCGCTCGCGCTCGCCCATCGCATCGTCGACCTGGCGGTCGACAAGAAGGCGTCGGACATCGTGCTCATCGACATCCACACGCTGACGAGCATCGCCGACTACCTGGTCATCTGCTCCGGTGGCTCCGAGCGGCAGCTGGGCGGCATCGCGAGCGGCATCATCGAGGTGCTCAAGGACGAGGGCGTCCTGCCGTACGGTCGCGAGGGCGGACCGTCGGCGCACTGGGCGCTCATCGACTACGGCTCGGTCGTCGTCCACGTGATGGCGACACCGGAGCGCGACTTCTACCAGCTCGAGAAGCTCTGGTCGGACGCGCCGCTGCTGCTGCACGTCCAGTAGCGAGCGCTCGGGCGCCGTGACGCCGGATGGCCAGTCATCCGGGGGATGGGGGAGGGTACGAGCGGCCCATTGGGACCGGTGCGGAGCGGGGCATAGCATCGCGGTACCTTCCGATCGGATGTACCGGTCGGGCCCAGAGGAACCTCGCCTGCCATGTCCTGGCTCCGGGACGCGTGTCCGCAGTGCAGCCACCGACTCATCGACTCGCGGTTCGACACCACGTTCCGCCTGCCGGACGGCGAGGAGCGCCTGCGGTTCGCCATCCCGGCCTCGCTGTGCACGCGCTGCCACCAGCTGTACCTCGACCCGGACCTCATCGACCTGCTGGACATCCCCGACGGCCGCTGCGTCTTCGCCATCGAGACCGACCGCGAGGTCCGCGAGCGCGTCGCCGGCACGCTCCGGGAACCCTGTTCGACTGATCTGAGCGTCAGCCCTGAGCGGCCGTCGATCGGTCAGGCCGGCCTGACCCGCACCGCGTGCTCGGCGATCCACAGCTGCAGCCCCAGGGCGTCCATCGCGTCGTCCATGCGCACGGTGGTACCCGTCAGGCTGATGCCCTTGCTGCGCAGGTCGAGCTCCACCAGGCCGCCGAGCGCATCGTCGAGCGCGGTCGCCGGTCCACGTCGCCGCCTGCTCCGCGCAGCTTCTGGGCCCGGAATGGCTGCAGCCGCATCTGCTTGACCAGCTCCGGCCGGCCGCGTGCCCGCGTCGAGGTGCTCGCGGACCATGATCAGGTCCCGCAGCCGGCGATGGATCTGGGCCACGAGCACGGGCATCGGGGTGCCGGCGGCGAGCAGACGTTCGGCGAGCGTCGAGCTGCCTCGCGCCGCGTCGGCGGGCGGCGATGGCGTCGAGGAATGCCCACGTCGAGCCGGGATGGCGTCGGGCACCAGCTCCTCGACATCGGCCCGGCTGATCTCGCCGCCCGGACGATAGAGCGCCAGCTTCTCCAGCTCGCCGTTGGCCAGCTCCGACTGGCGTCGCCGGTCGACGTCCCCTTCGCGGACGTAGGCGCCCACCCGCTGTGCGAGAGCCTGTGCCGCGCCCGGACCCAGCCGGATGCCGAGCTCCGTCGGCGCGCGACGCCAGCCACGACTCCATCCGCTCGCGGGTGAGCGCGGGGAGCTCCCGTACGAGGCCGCCCGCCGCTGCGACGGCGTCGCGCAGCACGCCCGCAGCCGCGGGCCCCTTGGCGTCCTGTGCCGACGAGGTCGCACGAAGCACAGCCCGTTGCCGGGTGCGACCGAGCCCAGCAGGCCGATGGTCCGCTCGCGCGCCGCCGTCTCGCGCAGCAGCGCTCCCGGCTGGCGCACCACCACGAGCGTGCCGCCGCCGAACATCGTGGAGGTCGCGAGTCGCATCGCGATCTCGTCCAGCAAGCCGCGTCCGGCGCTTGCCGGAGCTGCCGCCCTCCGCATCGCCCGCGTCATCGTCCAGTCGATGCGCGCCAGGTCTCGAGCGGCGTGCCGTCGTCGCCGGCCCACGTCGCGCGCCAGGTCGCGCGCCGCGCGGTCGATGGCCCAGGCGTCCTCGCCCCAGATGTAGGCGAGGTGACGTCATCCCGTCACTGTCCCGTGCTGCCGCCCGCAACGCTGCCGTGGCCCAACGCAGTTGCGGCGACCATACCCGACGGGACACGCCGGCGCGAGGTCGCACATCTCGGCCTCCAGGAGCGGCAGCTCGCTCGCGCGCGACGGCAGAGCAGCTCGGCTTCCTCGGGGTGCCGTCGGGCCCAGCGTGCGAACCGCTGGTCGAGCGTGACGACGCGCTCGCTGTGCGCGCTTGTCGGCGTAGCGCCAGATGCGCTGCTCGAGGGTCGTGGCGGCCGCCCAGTCCGTCGTAGGAAGCGTCGTACAGGCGCCCGACGGGATGGCTGTCGACCGCCGGTGCGAGCTCCTCGTAACCGCGCTCGCCTGAGCCACTCGGGCACCCGCATGGCCGTGACCCAGGGCACGCAGCGGGTCGATCGCCGGCAAGCGCCTTGTCCAGGTCGTGCAGCAGTGCCGCCGTTTCCACCAGGTCGCGGTCCACCGGGTGGCCCGCGCGGAGCGCGCGCGACGGCCAGGAACGACGCGACGTCGGCGACGGCCGCGGCGTGTCGCTGCAGCCACATCTTGGGCGAGAGCGACAGCAGGAGGGCGGCCGCGGCCGTGTGGGAAGGCACCATGGTCGACCCGATCGTAGCAAGCGGCGAGGCCAGGATGCCCATGCCCGAGCCCGCTTGGATCGTACCGGATCGCCTCGGGGCCGACAGCGGCGGCAGCGGCTCGGCCTCTCGGCCGATGCGGCCTGCGGCCGGGTGCCGGCAGGGCCGCCAAGCCGTGGCCGCCGAGCAGCTGGATCGGCGCACAGGAACCCGGGTTGGGGGCCCTGGACCGACGCGGGCCGACGTCGTGGTTGCCCCAGGCGCCGAGGTGGTCGCCGGCTTGTGTCGCCGGTCCGGCCGCCCGATGGCGACCACGCAGGTCATGGCCGTCGGTGCTGACCTGCAGGTCGCCGTCGAGGTCGGTCCGCAGGACACGGCGCGCCGTGGGCCCGCAGTCGCTCGACCGTCTGCGGCGCGGGGTGGCCGTATGGATTGCCGGTCCCGGCACTGATCAGCGCCACTCTCGGCTGGAGCGCGTCGAGCCACGCATCCGAGGTCGCTGTCCGGCTGCCATGGTGGGCGACCTTGAGCACATCCAGACGCTGTCCGACCGCGGTGCCGATGCCATCCGCGAGCAGCCTCGGGTCGACGTCGTCCTCGATGTCGCCGGTCAGCAGCATCCGTCGCTGCCCGTACCGGACGTCGAGCACGATCGATGTGTCATTGACCGCCCGGCCCGAGCTTCGGCGAGTGTTCCGGGACCTCGCCCGGATGGGCCACAGGACGTCGATCGCCGATGCCGTCGAGGGAGAGCCGGTCGCCCGCGGCGAGCCGGCGGGTCGAGACGCGGGTCAGAGTCGAGCCACGCCCGGAACGCGGCATCGCCGGGGCCGGCGCCGAGCATCCCGTTCTCGGCGATGGCCGCCACACGGTAGCGCGCGAGCAGCATCGGCAAGTCCGGCCACGTGATCCTCGTGGGGATGGGTGAGGATGACCAGGTCCAGGTGCCGGTCCCACGCCGGCACATGGCGGTCGAGGACGGTCAGCAGCCGGTCGGGGTCGGGGCCGCTGTCGAGCAGCAGCCGTCCGCCGTGGGGACCTTCCACCAGGATGGCGTCACCCTGACCGACGTCGAGTGTCGTCACGCTGAGGCGTCGCGAGCCCGGGTGCTGCCGACCACGGCCAGATCCCGCGACGGCAAGGACCGCGATCGCGGCGACTGCCGCCACGAGCGCCCTTGGCGGTCGCGCTGGACGTGAGGTGATCGCTCGCCTGATCGCCACCGGACGGCACCGAAGCGGCCGCCCGGTGGTCGCGAATCGAGATGACGGTCGCTCCGCGTGCCGGGTCGCACGCGCACCTGCCACGCAACACCAGCTGTCGCGACGGCCAGGGCGACCGGCGAGCGCCATCGCCACCTGGTCCGGCGGGCAGCTCGAGGCTCGCGAAGGGCACCTGGCCGAGGATACCGGCAGACGCGACCATCGCGCCCAGCACGAGCCAGCCGAGCAGCGCGAATGGGGCACCGACCACGGCCGGCAGACCGACTCCCACGGCGAGGCCCGCGACCAGTGGCGACCGCAGCCACGAGCATCGCCGGCGCGACGAGCGGCGCGACGAGCAGGTTCGCGAGCGGCGACACGAGCGACAGCCGCCCGAAGTGGACAGGACCAGCGGCAACGTCGCCGCCTGTGCCGCGAGCGACACGCCCAGCGACTCCGCGAGCCAGCGGCGCGGCGCGTCCCGGGCGAGCCGCCCGTCAGTCGGCGCGTGAGCCGGTGCCCCAGGCGAGCAGGCCCGCCGTCGCCGCGACCGACAGCTGGAAGCCGATGTCGGAGACCATCGCCGGGTCGAGCGAGCAGCAGCAGCCAGACGGCCAGCCCGAGGGCCGCCGCGGCGGTCCCCGGGCGACCGGTCTCGCGCGCGACCAGCGCCACGCCGCCCATGAGTGCCGCCCGGACGACGCTCGCACCGCCACCCGCGAGCAGCGTGAAGCCGACGAGCGCGACGACGATGGCGACCGGTCCGAGCGCGGCGGGACATGCCCGCGGCACTCAGCAGGCCGCCGACGACCGCACCGACGAGGCAGATGTTCCAGCCGCTGATGGCCACCACGTGGCTGAGGCCGGTGATCGTGAAGCTGTCTGCGACCTCCCGCGCGACCCGGTCGCGACGTCCGACCAGGATCCCCGACGCGAGACCAGCCATGGGTTCCGGCAGCACCCGCGCCAGGGCACCGTCCGCGACGCTTCGCAGTCGCTCCGCGATGCCGAACGGGTCACCGCCGCGGGCGCCACACGGTCGAGGTGGTCGATGCGGGCCGTGGCCACGACGTCGAATGTCCTGCAGGTAGCCGGCGAACTCGCTGCCGTCCTGACGAACGGGTTCGATGGTCTCGCCTGAACGTGATCCGATCCGTCGGGCATGACCTGCGGATACCGGGGCAGCCACGCGTAGACGCGCCACGGGCCGCCGAGCGCTCGGCTCGTCGACGTCGCTCATCGGCCCTGGCGGCGAGGAGGACGCCCGCTGCTGGCCATCCGTCGTCGAGCCGAGCTGAGGACCTGGGCGATCCACGACCCTCGACGGCGACGGTCGGCGGCGGGACGTCGACGGCGCCGCTCACCGGCCGAGCGCGAGCCGGAAGCCGACGCTCGTGACGCCGGCGAGCCAGCGGCGGCCTCGCGGGGCCGATGACGGAGCGCCAGGACTGGCCGCGACGGGATGCAGCGCCAGCGCGAGCGAGGTCACGGCGGCGATCCGGCGGCCCGTCCCGGCGAGCGCGGCCAGCATGGCGGCCGCGAGCGCACCCAGCTGCGAGCCAGGCGCCGCGAGGCATGGCTGGAACCGGCGCCTCGTGTCAGCGGCCGACCGTGATCAGGTCCTTCAGCTTCCGCGAACACCGCGTCACCGACGATGTCGCGTGTCGCGGAGGTCCTCGGCGCTCGTGAACGGCGACTCTGCACGCGCGGCGACGATCTTGGCGATGGTCGCCGGTCCGACGCCCGGGAGCGCGTCGAGCTGCGGCTTCCGTCGCGTGGTTGAGGTCGACTGGTCCATCGACCGCCGCAGGCTTCGGCCTGCTGGCCGCCGGCCTCGCTCCGTCCAGATCGATGCCCTGGCCGATCGCCGGGCACCACGACCTTGAGCCCGTCGGTGACCTGCTGGGCGAGGTTGAGCTCCGATGCGGTTCCCGTGACAGGTCGGCGTTGGCGGCGAAGCCACCAGCCCGGACGAGCGCATCGCCCACGCGCCCACCGGCCGGGCACGTGGACCAGCCCGGGACGCACGACCGCACCCTCGACGTCCACCACGAGGTCGCCGAGTCGGACGGCAGCCCGACCGGTCCGCCTGCGGTACGTCGACCACCGGCGAGTCGATAACGCCATGCTGACGGAACGCCGGTCATGGCCGAGTCGATGACGACACCGCCGCTCGCCGGCATCAGGGCCAGGAACACGGCGCCCCCGGTCGAGCGCGGTCGGCGAGAGCGCACCAACGACCCACGCCACGAGCGCGTGGTGACGACCACGCTGTTCGCGGGCGGCATCCGGTCTCGGCGGTCTCGATGCCGGCGCGGCTGCGGCCCAGCGCCAAGGGTCCGCCAGTCGGGCGACGAGTGGTTCCATGCTTGGTCCTCCATCCGGCGGGTGGAGGCGGGGAGGCGTTCGGCGGGCTGTTCGGCGGGCCGGCGGTGGCGGGAGCGGCGGTCCAGTATCGAACGGGACGACCGAGCCTGGCCGTGCTCGCGATGGCCCACGCCATCGCGGGTCGACCAGGATCGATCTGCGGGCAGCCTAGCGATCGACGCTTAGCGTCGGCTTACGCGTGGCTCTGATCGATCGCGGTGTAAGCCCGCGATAAGGACGGCATCGTAGTCTTCGGGATGACCGGCGATCGACCGACGTGCCCCGGGACGTCGCCCAGGTCGACTCGCTGCCGGACGGGGACTTCACCTTCGTTCGGCAGCCGCTCGATGCGTGGCGGCGACTGCCTACCGTCGTGACCGGACCTTGGTCCCGGGCGAGTCTGACACCGTGTCAGGGTGGTTCACCATGCCGACCTGCGTCGGCCAGATGCCCAGCCACTTGTCCGCGCGCTCGCCAGCGGCGTGTCCGTCAATCCTTCGGGTCGCCATCCCCGGCCTGCAACAGGCCGAGCGCACCACGTCCGACGAAGTTGAACGCGTGGGTCACGATCGGGTAGAGGCCATCCTCCTTGGTCGTCAGCTCGATGATGGCGCCCTGGGCGGGTGACAGGTCGACCGCCTGGGAGCCCCAGTTGCCATCGTTGCCCTTGACCAGGCTGACACCCTCCTTGGTCACGCTGTCGAAGATGGTGCCCACGATATGGAACGAGCTGTCGACGTTGGGCCCCGCGTTGAGCACGAAGAACCGTACCCGCTCGCCGGTGCCGACCTGGAGCGGTGCGTCCTTGTACTGGTTGGCGACGCCGTTGAACACGACGTAGTCGGGCGCGGGCGCGGCTGCCGATCGCCTTCTCCAGGCTCGGTCACCTCTCCCTGTGGTCCCAGGTACCACTCGCTCTGGACGATGGCGAACTCCTTGTCCACCGGGGGCAGACCCGCGGTCGGCTCCACGATGACCATGCCGTACATGCCGTTGGCGATGTGGTGAAGGGCGGGGGCCGTGCCGCAGTGGTACATCCAGACGCCTGCGTAGTCTGCGGTCCACTCGTAGAGCAGCTCCTCGCCGGGGGCGATGGAGCGCATCTCGTCGTTCCAGGCGACCTGGCTGGCATGGAAGTCGATGGAGTGCGACATGGTGTTCGTGGCCGGATTCTTCAGGTGCACGCGGACGGTGTCTCCCACCTTGACCCGGATGACGGGACCGGGGACCGTGCCGCCGAATGTCCACACCTGCTGGAGGAACCCGGGCGCGACGGTCATCTGCTGCTCTGTCATGACCAGGTCGATGTCATGTACGGTGCCGGCCAGGAGCGTCGGAGCCGTTGCGTCGTTCGTGACCGGCGGCGGCGCGCTGGGGTCCGCCGCGATATCGGTGGTCGGCGGCGGTCCGCCGTGATCGTCCGCTGCGGTGCTGGGCGCCGGGCTCGCGGCACCGGAGCTGGAAGCCGAGGTCGCCTTGACGGTGACCGTGCCAGTCATCCCGGCAGCGCCGTGGCCAGGTACGGAGCACATGAACGAGAGTGCCTTGGGCAGGGATGACCACCGGACCCTCGGCCGTCTGTCCCGCATCGGCACCGATGACGGTGCCATCCGCGAACGTGACGTCGTGGAAGATCGCACCGTCATTCACGAGCCGAATGGTGTAGGTGCCGGCGGACGGAACGGACAGGCTCGCTGGCTGGTAGCCAAGGTCGTAGGTATGGATCTCGAGGACCGCCGCGCCATGGTCGCTACCCTCCTGCGTCGCTGCAGGCTGTGAAGCGGATATCGTGGCCACTGATGTCACAGGTGCCACCGGTGCGGTCGAGTGGCCGACTGTCGCCGACGCCGGTGCTGCCGATACGTGGGTCACGGACGCATCGTTCCTGGCGACCGCTGCCACGGTCCAGGTGCTTCGGCCGCTGGCACAGCCGGCCGACAGGCCAAGCGCGACCAGCAGGCCGGCGGCCACGACGACGGTGCGATGCATGGTTCCTCCTTGCCGGCCGCGGGCCACGGCCTCCGGTCAGCGCTGCCGAGAAAGGAAATGTATAGCGCTGAACTTATCATTTAGCCTACCTGCATCACATGTGCCATGCGGCAGGTCCATCCGGCTCGTTCGTGCCCGATACTCCGAGCGATGGGGCGATGCGGATGCGACTGGAGCTGACCCGCCGGGGCGACTACGCCATCCGGGCGGTCATCGCGCTTGGCCGGGTCGAGTTCCGCAGAGGTGATACCTGCGCCGAGGCTCGCGTCCATGACCGGGATCCCGCCGCGATTCGTTGCCCAGGTGATGGCGGAGATCGTGCGTGCCGGCATCGCAGAGGCAAGGGTCGGGCGGTCGGGCGGTTACCGGCTCGCCCGTGACGCCTCGACCATCACGCTGCTCGAGGTGGTCGAAGTCGTCGAAGGCGACCCACGTCGCCGGGTATGCGTGCTGCGTGACGCGCCCTGCCTGCGCGACGGCGCTTGCGATGTTCATTCGGTGTTCGCGGCGGCGCAGGATGCGCTGCTCGCGGAACTGGCTCGAGCGACCATCGCCGAGCTGGCGGCGCGTCCGGACGAGGAGGCCTCGGTGCGAGCTCGCGACGTGCGGACACCGCCTGCTCGATGATCCGGTCGCGCTGGGCACGTATGACAGGGCCCATTCGGCCGGGCACCAACGCGCTCAGATCAGGTGTGTCCCTCGGGCCGCCACCGTGAGGGCATCGCGATGGTCGGGATGGGCGATGGCGATCAAGGACCTGGCCCGCTGCCCGATGCTCCGGCCATGGAGCTCCGCGACCCCATATTCGGTCACGACAGTATGGACGTGGCCACGTGTCGTGACGACGCCCGCACCCTCGGCGATCGCAGGTGTGATCCTCGAGACTCTCCCGCCATCCGCGGTGGACGGCAACGCGATGATGGCGCGCCCATCCGTGGCGAGTGATGCGCCTCGAACGAAGTCCATCTGGCCACCGATGCCGCTGTACAGCCGTCGCCCGATCGAATCTGCGACGACTTGCCCGGTCAGGTCGATCTCGATCGCGGAGTTGATGGCGATCATGCGCCGTTGACGTCGGATGATCGCGGTGTCGTTGGTGTAGTCGACCGGCCGCATCTCGACCATGGGGTTGTCGTCCACGAAGCGATAGAGGCGCTCGGTGCCCATCAGGAATGCGCTCACGATCTTGTGCCGGTCGAGCGTCTTTCGTGATCCGGTCACGACCCCCGCCTCGACCAGGTCCACGATGGCATCGGTGAACAGTTCGGTGTGGACACCCAGGTCGCGCTTGGCCAGGAGGCTCAGGCACACCGCACCCGGGATGGCACCGATGCCCATCTGGAGCACGGCCCCATCGGGCACAAGTTCGGCCACGAACCCGCCGATCTGCCGCTCTACGTCTCCGATCGGCGGCGGGGTCGCCTCATAGGGCGGCCGATCCACCTCCACGGCGAGGTCGATGCGGCTGATGTGGACGAACCCGGCTCCAAGGGTGCGAGGCATCGCCGCGTTGAACTGCGCCACGACAGTGCGCGCGGCATCGATCGCGGCCGGCATGACGTCCACCGACGTGCCCAGCGAGACGTAGCCGTGAGCATCGGGCCGCGTGGTGTTGAGGAATACGGTGTCTATAGGCAGGACCCCACTCCGGAACAGCGTCGGGATATCCGACAGGAAAGCCGGCACGTAGTCGGCCCGACCTTCGTTCACGGCTGCGCGAGCGTTCGCACCGATGAACAGGGCGATGTGTCGGAAGTGCCCCTCCATGCCGGGTGCAAGATGCGGTCCCGGTCCTTCGGTGTGCAGGTGTGCGACCCGCACACCTTCCAGCTCCGGCGCGCGCGCGACCATGGCGTCGAGGAGAACGGAAGGGGTGGCGCACGCCCCGTGGACATAGACGGTTTCCCCGGAACGCACGCCAGCAACTGCCTCGGATGCCTCGACGATGCGCATGGTGTGTCAGTCTAGGCAGGAGGATCCGTGGCGACACCGCCGTGTGGCCTGTACCGGGGGTCCGGATGGCCCTCGCCTGTTCCACAGGTCGGGGACATGATGACGTCGATGTCCATCATCGTTGCTTCCCACCTCCCAACGTCGCCTTCGGATCGTGTACGGGTGCGCCAACTGCGTCCTGCTGATGCCGACGGGATCGCCGCGTTCTATGCGGCGCTGTCGTCCGAGAGCCGACGGCGCCGGTTCCTTGGCTTCACGACCGTCGCTCCCGAGATGGTGCGTCACCTGTGTGGAGCCGATCACCTGCATGCGGAAGGTTTCGTCGCAGAGCGGCTCGGTGGCCCCCATGACGGCGTGATCGTGGGTCACGCGTGCCTGGAGCCGATCGATGGCGGTCAGGAAGAGCTGGGCCTCGCGGTCGCGGACGCGTACCAGCACCTGGGCATCGGCCACCGACTGCTCGCCGCCGCCCTCGCGTGGGCACGAGAGAGTGGCATCAGGAGCGTCCGGGCCACCGTGCTGGCGGACAACACTGCGATGCTTCGGCTGTTGGCCGAGGTCTCACCAGATGCCCGCGCCACCCTCGGTGTCGAGGGTACCGTGGAAATGGACCTGCCTGTGGGCGCACCCCGCTCTCCAGCACAGGCGGATGGCTAGCCCATCGCCAGATCAGCGGTCCTGCCCTGCCCGGCGCCCTGGCATCGGGTCGCGTGCACGACGGGCTGCCGTCCATGGACGGCGCCGGTTCGTGGGCTCCGGATGCTGGTCAGTCTCCTGGGGCCGGGCGATCGGGCGCTGCTCATGGGCGAGATACAGATAGACCTGCCACATGTCAGATGCCTCCCCCCGTGATGTGTCGCACGAACTCGTCCCCATCATCGCGGCCGTCCGCACCGATGGCGCTCGCGAGGGCTCCCAGCGCGACGAGGATGAGGATGATTCCGACGGGCAATACGGAATTCCACGGTACCCTTCCTTCCGGTCCCACCCTGTGTAACGTCACCGGGCGTTTGGTATGGTTACAAGTGATGGCCGTATGGTAGGCTCGCATCGGTAACCTGTCAAACGTCCTCACGCAGTTACAGCAAGACGCCACCCACCAGCAAGGATCCATGACCGCCATCGATGCCCACGATGCCCGCCGCGCCCTCGGCTGCGACGGTCCCGCACGGGCTGCATGGTCACCAGGCCTCACTCAAGGACGGCCTCGCGTTCGTCAACACCCTGGAGTTCGGCCGTGGCCGGGTCATCGAACATCTGCCGTCCGCGATAGCGTCCCTGGCGCTGGTTCCACGAGCACTCGCTGCTGCATACCGAGACACTCGATGCGGAGACCCGCCGATATGGGGCCGACCACGCGTCCGGGGACCGGACGCTTCGCCGCGTCCATCGCGTCCGGTCAGCGATCCGGGAATTGCTCATCGCCACGGTCGAGGCCCGACCACCCGGCGCGAGGGAGCTGGATGACGTGAACCGCGCCCTGCGCTTCCATTACGTCACCTATCTGGTCCCCGCCCCCGACGGCGTCTCACTGGACCACAAGCACGAGGGCGATGCGGTCGAGGGGGCCCTGGCCCGGTTGGCGGAGTCGGTAGCCCGGGAGTTGACCCAGGGTCGACCGGAACGATTGCGCGTCTGCGAGAACACCGAATGTCGCTGGATCTTCGTGGACACCTCGCATTCCGGCAGGCGCAAATGGTGCGACATGCGCACGTGCGGTAACCGGATCAAGGTCGCCCGACACCGACAGCGACGCCGCGACGAGGGTCAGACCGATGGCACGGACGCGCTGGGCGCGGTCCAGGGGATGCCGGGCGATCTCCAGGAGTGCTTCCGGGCGCGTCGTGCCGGTCACGATCGAGAGCATCGATCGAAAGGCCTTTGCCAGCGCGCTCGATTGGCCGGGCTGGTGTCGCTCGGGCGGGACCGAGGCGCTGGCGCTCGAGGCACTCCTGACGTATCGATCCCGATATGAGGTCGTGACGCGCCGGGCAGGACTCGACTTCCCGGCCAGCCTGGGAACGGCGGACCTCGATGTGGTCGAGCGCGCGGAGGGCGATGCCAGCACGTCCTTCGGGGTACCCGGTCGCGTCTCCAAGTGGGACCTTCGGCCCGTCACCTCGGCCGACGCGAATCGATATGCGGATCTGCTCCAGGCCGCCTGGGACCAGTTGACGGAGGTCGCCGCGGCGGCCCCCAGCGAGTTGCGCAAGGGCCCCCGAGGCGGTGGGCGGGACCGGGACAAGATCGTCGACCACGTCGGGGATGCCGAGCGCGCATACGTGCGGAAGATCGGCCTTCGACCACCGACCGACGCACTCATCGAAGTCGTGAGGCTTCAGGTCCTCGAGGTATTCCGGCTGGGCAGCGATGGCTCACCATTGCCAGGTGGCACCTGGCCGCTGCGCTACGCCGCCCGCAGGTTCACATGGCACGTCCTCGATCACGCCTGGGAGATCGAAGACCGCAGCCGATAGTCGCCGGGGCCGCCTGGAACGAGGCACTCAGGACCGTCCGGGCGTACCGAGCCACGTCGCCGAGGCACGTCGCCGAGGCACATGCGGACAAATATCCACCCACGGGATGCTCGGCACAGGAATTGGCCGAAGCGCCGGCGATTCATGGACATATATGCACCGCTGCACAGTGGTGGCTAGGATCCGTGGTGCGTCAACCATGGTAGAGGCGCTACCCGTCTGCCCATGATCCCACGCATGCATGGATGACGGAAACATGCGGCGACCGACGATGGCGGAACATGCGGCGACCGCCGACGGGGGGGAACGCGCCGGGAGGTGCGCGAAACCCAGGCCCGCGCCTACCGGATGACGATGTTCACCAGGCGGCCGCCGACATGGACGATCTTGACCACCGTGTGGCCCTCCAGGTTGGCCTGGACCTTGGGTCGCGCCAGGACCAGCTGCTCGATCTGTGGCCTGGTCGAGGCCCGGCGCCATCGGCACCAGGTCGCGCAGCTTGCCGTTGACCTGGACCGGCAGCTCGATGGTCTCGGCGACCACGAGCGCCGGGATCGAACGCGGGCCACGACTCGGTGTGGATGGAACGTGGCGCCTCACCAGCCGTCGGCCAGGCGTCGCGACCACAGCTCCTCGGCGATGTGGGGCGCGATGGGCGCCAGCATCAGCAGCAGCAGCCGGGACGCCTCGTCCCAGCCGGCCGTACCGGCCACCGCCGTGCCGCGGTAGCGCATCAGGGTGTTGGTCAGCTCCATCAGCTTGGCCACCATGGTGTTCCAGCGGAACCCGGCGTGGTCCTCCGTCACGCCCTGGAGCGCCCGGTGTGCCGCGACCCGCAGCGCCCGCTCGTCCGCCGCCATCAGCGGCCCGGCGTCCTCGCCAGGGTCCCGGACTCGACCCCGTGCGGGTCGAGCGAGACCGTCCAGACGCGGCGCAGGAATCGATGGACGCCCTCGATGCCCGTCGGGCTCCACGGACCACCCTGGTCCCAGGGTCCCATGAACATCAGGAACAGGCGCACCGAATCGGCGCCGTAGCGCGTCACCAGCTCGTCGGGATCCTGGACGTTGCCCCGGCTCTTGCTCATCCGCTCGCCGTCGCTGCCCAGGATCTGGCCCTGGTTGAACAGCCGCTTGAACGGCTCCCGCTCCCTGACCACGCCCAGGTCCGCCAGCGCCTTGCAGAAGAACCGGCTGTACAGCAGGTGCATCACGGCATGCTCTGCGCCGCCCGTGTACTGGTCGACCGGACACCACGTCGCATCCAGCTCCGGGTCCACGGCGACGTCCGGTCGCGTCGGGCGACAGGTAGCGCCACCAATACCACGATGAGTCGACGAACGTGTCCATGGTGTCCGTCTCGCGCCGCGCCGGGCCGCCGCATGTGGGGCAGGTGGTGCGCAGGAACGACTCCGTGTGCTCCAGTGGATTGCCGCCCTCGGGGCGGTACTGGAAGTCATCCGGCAGCAGCACCGGCAGCTGGTCCTCGGGGATGGGCACGATGCCGCACGACGGCGTGCCCTCGCAGTAGACGACCGGGATGGGCGTGCCCCAGGCTCGCTGTCGGCTGACCAGCCAGTCGCGGATGCGATAGGTGACCGTCGGCGAGCCCTGGCCCCGCGGCCGCCAGGTCGGCCACGATGCGCGCGAAGCCTTCCGGCTGCGGCAGGCCGGTGTAGGCGCCGCTGTTGACCAGCCGGTCGGTGGTCGCCTTGGACACGTATGCCGCAGGCAGGGGAGCGTCGTCGGCATCCTCGGGCGCGGCGATGACCCGCGTGATGGGCAGCCCGAACCGCTGCGCGAACGCGAAGTCGCGCTCGTCATGGGCGGGCACGGCCATGATGGCGCCCGTGCCGTAGCCGGACAGCACATAGTCGGCGATCCAGATGGGGATGCGCTCGCCCGTTGACCGGATTGATGGCATCCGCGCCGATGGGCACGCCCGTCTTGTCCCGGTCCGTGCTCAGGCGCTCGATCTCGGTCCGGCGACGGGTCTGGGTGACGTACGCCTCGACGTCGGCCGCGCGCTCCGGTGCCGTCAGGCGTCGCGACCAGCGGGATGCTCCGGCGCGAGGACCATGAACGTGGCCCCGAACAGCGTGTCCGGCCGGGTCGTGAACACGCGCAGCTCCTCGCCGCCCGCGTGATGGTCGGAGGGCGCCGTCGTGAACACGACCTCCGCGCCCTCGGAGCGACCGATCCAGTTGGTCTGCATGACCCGCACCGGCTCCGGCCAGTCGATGCCCGTGAAATCGAGCAGCTCGTCCGCGTACTTGCGTGATGCGGAAGAACCACTGCTCCAGGTCGCGCTTGATGACCTGCGTGCCGCACCGCCAGCAGACGCGGTCGAGGCCTTCCACCTGCTCGCGCGCCAGCACGACCTGGTCCTTGGGGCACCAGTCGACGGCGGCCATCTTCCGATACGCCAGGCCGGCCTTGAGCAGCTGCAGGAAGATCCACTGGTTCCAGCGGTAGTAGTCGGGCTGGCAGGTGACGACCTCGCTGGACCAGTCGAACGTCGCGCCCATGCTCCGCAGCTGGCCGCGCATGCGCTCGATGTTGCGCATCGTCCACTTGGCCGGGTGGACGCCGCTCTTGATGGCCGCGTTCTCTGCGGGCAGCCCGAAGGCATCGAAGCCGATCGGGAAGAACACGTTGTCGCCGTTCATGCGTCGGTAGCGGGCGATGGCATCCGTGGGCGTCTTGATGTACCAGTGCCCGATGTGCAGGTCACCCGACGGGTAGGGGTACATCGTGAGCAGGTAGAACTTGCGACGGCGCGAGTCGTCCCGGAGGTCGGTCCGGTACAGCTGCGCATCTCGCCCACCGCTGCTGCCAGAGGGGCTCGATGATCGTCGGCTCGTAGCGAGGGACTCGATCGCGGTCGGGCACGGTAGGCGCAGGCGTGTCCTTGGATGTCGGTCATGGCAGTGGTCTCTCGGTGACGGGCGAGGGACGACGGACGGGGCTGCGTCGGGTCGCGCGGCGTCAGGCGCCGGCGACCCCGCTAAGCTCGAGCGTCAGCGACCGATCTGCGCGCGGCACCGGCATGCGCCGCCGTGGGTGGTCCGTCATGGTGGCCATGAGGCGCACATGGTATCGAATGCGCTCCATCGTGGCCATGGTCGCGCCGCGGGTCCGGACGATCCGCCAGCATCGCCACCGGCCGTCACAGGCGCCGCGCCGTGTGTGCGTGCATGCACCAGAAGTACTACCCCTGTCATTGACCCGGCTCATACCAAGGTACTAGGTTCGGTCCAGACGGCAGAGACGCCAGTCGCGGCGACCCAGAGCCGGTCCCTCTTCGGGGATCGCGTCGCTACTGGTTCCAGGAGCGGTCGCTCCCGGCTCGGTCGACCCATCCTGAGGGGGTTCCCGGCATCGTGTCCATGACCACCATCAGCGTAGTCCTCAGCGGAACGCTCGAGGCGTCCACGCTGCCGCCAATGATCGCGACCATCCCGGTAGATGTGCTGGAGGTGATCCTGGTCGATGGCGACGCCACGGGCGCCGTGGCTGCAGCCGCATCGGCTGCCCTGCCATCCATCCGCATCGTCGAGCGCTGCGACCCTCGAGATGGTTCGCCGGCACAGACCGCCGTAAGCATGGCCAGGGGTGACATGGTCGTGCTGCTCGACTCCGACAACGCCTCAAGCTGGGCGTGGTGACGAAGGCCCCCTGAGTCACGACGGCCGGCCCATCGAGGTCGGCCGACGACCCTCGCGAGGATGGTGGAGCGACGGGGGCTCGAACCCCGGACCTTCTGCATGCCATGCAGATGCTCTTCCAGCTGAGCTATCGCCCCGAGCCGCCGAATAGTAGCGCACGACCCGGCCGGACGCTCTGAGCCTGATAATCGTCTGCCATGGGCACCAGGCCGGCCGCCGAGCTAGCGCAACACCGACCCGGCTACACCATCCGGCGATCGACCCGTGCCCGGCGGGTGCGGCTGACGGTGACTGCCGATGGTCAGGCTGTCGTGGTACTGCCGACACGCGCGTCCCTGGCGAGCGCAGCGCTCCTGGTGGACCGGCACGCGGAGTGGATACGTCGGCACGTGGCGCGCGCAGTCGACCACCAGCGGCGGTTGGGCGAGCGCCCCCCACTGGATGCCGGCCGCCGCCTGACGGTCTATGGCATTCCCCATCAGGTGATGTTTCGGCAGGACGAGTCGACCGCGCGTGGCAGCGTCCACCATGTCCTCGATACCGACGCCGACGGCATCGTGGGTCATCTCGAGGTCCGCCACGCACCTGCCCGCCAGCCGGTGCCCATCCTTGAGCGCTGGCTTCGGGATCGCGCGCGCGTCGTCCTCCAGGATCGCGTCGCAGCACTGGCTCCGGTCGTCGGGGTGTCGCCGACGAGCGTCTCGGTGCGCGACCAGCAGACCCGTTGGGGGAGCGCGTCCCGGAGCAGGGTCCCTGTCGTTCAGCTGGCGGCTGGTCCTCGCCCCTGCCGTTCGTCCTTGATTCGGTGGTCGTACATGAGCTGGCGCACCTCCGACATGCCAACCACGGGCCTGCGTTCTGGGCGCTGGCCAAGGCCCACGCCCCGCGAACCGATGAGGCTCGCCGCTGGCTGCGGACATCGCGGATGGAGCTCCGATCAGCCCTCGACTGACGGCTCTGGCGACTCCAGGACGCCAGTTCCCGGTGAGGGGTCAGCTGACGGGCTCCGGGATGGCATCGCAGCCGACCCAGCGCTCGAAGCGAACGATCGCCTTGCCCATCGCATTCGCCGATCGCGGACATTCGCTGCGGCGACATCGTATCGGGTCGTGGTCTGGAAATCCTCGACGGCGAGGGTCAGATTGGTGACAGCGATACCCAGGGTCCGGATGCGAGTGCGCATCCGATAGGTGGCCCTCTGCCTGAGTACGTCCTGGCCCGTCAGGACCTGACTCGCAGGGCCTGGTCCAGCCGGCGGCGTGCAGGTCCGACGGAGCGTGATCGCCTGCAGGCGGGTCAGGCCGTCGTCCATCGTCGAGGTCGCTTCGCAGACACCCAGCTCGCTGGTTCTCAGGCTCGGCTGCGGGAGAGGTCCCGGGAACCACAGAGGGGCTCGGGGTCGGAGGTGCGCCACCCGCGCAGCCGACCATCACGCACGCCATCGCGACGCCCAGCGGCCATGTGGGAGAGCGACGGGACCCGATCACTCGACCTCCTGCTGACGGCTGCCATCGCACGGCGGCGGCCGGTGGCCACGCGCCACCTGGTCGAGTGCCACCCGAACGGCCACGAGCTCCGAGGATATGCCGTTCTCGGGACCTGCGCCCAGCGGATGCCACGCGCGGACGAGCTTGCTTCCGGCTGGTACGCTGCAGACATCCGCCCCGTGTGCCCCTGGGGCGGAGCCGTTGCAGGTGGACGATGCTCGTGCCCAGCGTCCGCGGCTGTGCCGCGTTGCCCGTGTCGTTCCCGGCTCAGTGCTCGAGCATGCGCACCGGCGGGCGCACAGCGCGTCCACTCCTGACCCCATCGGACCAGGCCCGACCAGACCACCGGGCCATCCCTGCAGGCGCGTGTCGTGACCATCCTGCAGCGCATGAGCACCGGGCCCCGATGCGTCGCGCTCGCCGCCGGGATGCTGTCGATGCTCCTGACAGCGATGGCGGTTGCACCTGCGGCGGCCGAGCGACAAGCAGTATCGGTTCACGGGTACGGCACCGACCACGGTGTCGGGCTGAGCCAGCGGGGTGCCGCGGGTCGAGCCCAGGCGGGGCAGACGTACGACGCCATCCTGCAGGCGCTACTTCTACAAGACGCCGCCTGGACGTGGTCCCGCAGGACACGATCATCCGGGCGCTCGTGGTCAAGAGCTACCGCGCCGCGGACACGGAGACCCGACTCGTCGACGGGCCGTACCGTGAGGAAGGGTTCGGACGGCAGCCGCATGCGTTGGTCCGTGGACACCCCCGACAAGGCCGTCCGTGGTCAGACCTACCCGCAGGCGCTGGAGCCTGGTGCTCAAGGGCCGCGGCACGACGGGGCGCTTGGCACCTGGAGGTCCAGGACAGCGCGGGTGAGATCCAGGTCGAGTTCACGGACGAGGATGCGCGACTCGAGGTCAGGCCGGTTCCACCAGCCAGTGTCGATGATCCCCTCGGCGCCTGAAGGTGCTCATCCGGCCGACCGCCAAGTACGACACATATCAGGGCGTCCATCCGCATCGGCCGCGGCGACGGTCGCATCCGGGTCGTCAACATCGTGCCCATCGAGCCCTTCGTGCGTTCGGTCACCCCCCAGGAGATCGGGCCGTCCAACCTCCCGGAGACGCTCAAGGCCCAGGCCGTCGTCGCCCGCAGCTACTTCCTCGCCGGGCTCAGCCCAGCACGGCCTGGCTCGCCTTCGACGTCGAGGCCTATCGCGACAGCCAGTCGTACAAGGGCATCCGAGGGCGAGAATGCCGACCGTGTCACACGGCCGTCGATGCCACGGCCTACCAGGTCGTCGACGTACAAGAGGTCGGACGACACCTGGGCCATCGCGCGGACCTTCTATCACGCGGTCGGGGGTGGCGCGACCGAGGCGTCCCAGAACGTGTTCACGGGCGAGAACGGCAAGCCGGGTGCCAGGACGCCCTACCTGCGCGGTGGCCCGGACGTGCGATGCCGGATGGCGTGCCCTACGACGCGAGCAGCCTCGGCATATCGCCTGGCAGCACCCGTTCGCTGACGCTCGACCAGCTCTCGGCCATCCTGACGCAAGGACAGTCGAACCAACGTGGGCAACGCTCACGTCGTGGCCCATCGAGTCGCGAGCAGACCTTCCGTGACACGCGCGCCGCTGCACTGCTGGCGGACCCGGTGACACACGCCGTCGACCCATCAACCGGGGCGTCTCCGGACGGCTGACCTGGGTCGTGCTCAAGGGCACCCGGCACGGCAAGACGGTCACCAAGCGAGTCGCGGGTTGGCTGTTCAAGAGCGTGTTCAACGAAGTACCGAGGGTCGGGCGATCCCGCTCGGTTCGACCATGATCTTCCGCACTCCGGCCGACTGACCGGCTCCTCGGACCGCGGCGTCCGCCCAGGTGCCCGCGGCCACGGCCCGGTCCGCGCCTCAGCTGGCGAGGGCGAGTGGCTCCACGAACTGGCTCCGGTACAGCTCGGCGTAGAAGCCGTCAGCAGCCAGCAGCGCGTCGTGGGTGCCCTGCTCCACGATGCTGCCCTTGTCCAGGACCAGGATGATGTGCGCGTCCCGGATGGTGGACAGCCGATGGGCGATGACGAACGTGGTCCGGCCGACCATCAGCCGCGACATCGCGCGCTGGATGAGCACCTCGGTGCGGGTGTCGACGGAGCTGGTCGCCTCGTCCAGGATGAGCATCGGCGGGTCGGCCAGGAATGCCCGCGCGATGGTCAGCAGCTGCTTCTCGCCCGCCGACACGTTCGTGGCGTCGTCGTCGATGACCGTGTCGTAGCCGTCGGGCAGGGTGCGCACGAAATGGTCCACGTGGGCCGCCTCCGCGGCCGCGAGGACCTCCGCCTCGGGTCGCGCCGTCCCGGCCGTACGCGATGTTGTCGCGGATGGTGCCCTTGAACAGCCACGTGTCCTGGAGGACCATCCCGAACGTGCTCCGGAGGTCGTCGCGGGTCATCTCCCGGGTGTCGATGCCGTCGATGAGGATGGCCCCGGAGTCGATCTCGTAGAAGCGCATCAGCAGGTTGACGAGGGTCGTCTTGCCGGCGCCCGTCGGACCCACGATGGCGACCGTGCTGCCGGGCGCCACGTCCAGGTCCAGGTGCTCGATGAGCGGCGTGTCGTCCTTGTACCGGAAGGAGACGTCCGCGAACCGCACGCCGCCCTTGGCCAGCCTTGAGCAGCGTGGGCGCGACCGGGTCGGGGATCTCCTCCGGCTCGTCCAGCAGCTCGAACACGCGCTCCGCGGAGGCGACGGCCGACTGGATGAGGTTGGCGATGCTGGCCGTCTGGATGATGGGCATCGTGAACTGGCGGGCGTACTGGATGAACGCCACGACATCGCCCAGGGACATGGCCCCGGCCGCGACCTGCAGGCCGCCGATGACCGCGATGGCCACGTAGTTGAGGTTGGACACGAAGTTGAGCGCGGGCTGGATGATGCCCGAGATGAACTGGGCCTTTCGGCTCGCCTCGTACAGGCGCTCGTTCTCGGTCCGGAACGTCTCGATGGCCTGCTGCTGCCGCCCGAACAGCTTGACGATGCTGTGGCCGGTGTGCATCTCCTCGATATGTCCGTTGAGGGTGCCCGTGGACGCCCACTGGACCACGAACTGGGGCTGCGACCGCTTGGCGATGATGGCCGTGATGACCAGCGACAGGGGCACGGCGAGGATGGAGATGAGGGCCAGCAGCGGGCTGATGGTGAGCATCATGAACGAGCACGCCCACGATGGTCAGCAGCGCGGTGATGAGCTGCGTCAGGCTCTGCTGGAGCGTGGCCCCGATGTTGTCGATGTCGTTGGTGACCCGGCTGAGCAGGTCACCCCGCGGACGGCTGTCGAAGGTCCTGCAGCGGCAGCCGGCCGAGCTTCCGGTCGACCTCCTGGCGCAGCCGGTAGACGCTGCGCTGGGTCACGCCGGCCATCACCCACGCCTGTGCCCAGGCGAGGATCGAGCTCAGGATGTAGACGCCGGCCAGCTTGAGCAGCACGCCCGCGAGCGCGGCCGTGTCCAGGCCGCCGCTGCCGGGGAACAGGCCCGCCACGACCACGTTGGTCGCCTCACCCAGGAGCTTGGGGCCGAGGATGGCGAAGAACACGCTGCCGACCGCGAGCAGGATCACGAGCACGATTCGGGGCGCCTCCGGACGCAGCTTGCCCAGCAGTCGGGTGAACGTGGGCCGGAACGACTTGGCCTTGGCCACGGGCTGACCCATGCCCATGCCCATCATGCCCGGGCCGCCACCGGGTCGGACCGGACCACCCGGAGCACCAGGTCCGCCCGGGTCCGCCGGGTCCGCCCGGCCGGCCCATCATGCCGCGGCCTCTTCCCGGGACAGCTGCGAGTAGACGATCTCCTGGTAGGTCTCGTTGGTCGCGAGCAGCTGGCTGTGGGTCCCGATGCCGACGACCCGGCCGCCATCCATGACCACGATCTGGTCGGCGTTCATGATGGTGCCGACACGCTGGGCGACGATGATGACCGTGGCGTCCGGAGAGCTCCCGCGACAGGGACGCCCGCAGCCGGGCGTCGGTCGCGAAGTCGAGTGCCGAGAAGCTGTCGTCGAACACGAAGATGCCCGGCCTTGCGCACGATCGCGCGTGCGATGGCGAGACGCTGCCGCTGGCCGCCCGACACGTTGGTGCCGCCCTGGGTCACGGCCGCCTCCAGCTGGCCGTCCATCGCGGCCACGAAGTCACGGCCCTGGGCGATGTCCAGGGCGCGCCAGAGCTCCTGGTCCGGGGCGTCCTCGTCGCCGTAGCGCAGGTTGCTGGCGACCGTGCCGCCGAACAGGAACGCCTTCTGGGGCACGAACCCGATGCGCGCCCAGAGGTCCTCGCGGTCCATCTCGCGCACGTCGACGCCGTCGACGAGCACCTGACCGCTGGTCACGTCATACAGCCGCGGGATGAGGTTGATGAGCGTCGACTTGCCGCTGCCGGTGCTGCCCACGATGGCCGTGGTCTTGCCCGGTGTCGGCCCGGAACGAGATGCCGCTGAGGACCGGCTGCTCGGCGCCCGGGTAGCTGAAGCCGACATCCCGGAACTCCACGACGCCCATGGCTGCGGCGTCGCGGAGCATGCACCGGCTGGGCCGGATCGTGGATGGACGGCTGGGTCTCGAGGACCTCCACGATGCGCCCGGACGAGACCGCGGCGCGGGGCACGAGGATGAACATGAGCACCGAGGTCAGCACCGAGAACATGATCAGCAGCAGGTACTGCAGGAACGCGGTCAGGTTGCCGATGCCCATCGCGCCGTCCGCCACCCGCGCGGCCCCGAACCACATCACGGCCACCGTGGACACGTTCATGATCAGGGTCAGCACCGGGATGGTCACCGCGAACAGGCGGTTGACCCGGATGGCCGAACCGAACAGGTCCAGGTTCGCCTCGTCGAAGCGCTGCTCCTCATGCTCGGTGCGCACGAACGCCCGGATGACACGCACGCCCGAGAGGGTCTCGCGCATCACCTGGTTGATCCGGTCGACCTTGCGCTGCATCGCCTGGAACAGTGGGATCGCGCGTCGCATGCGTGAGGCCGATGACGAGGCCCATGAGCGGCAGGATGGCGAGCAGCAGCAAGGACAGCTGGGCGTCCTCGCGGACGGCGAGGATGATGCCGCCGATGATCATCATGGGCGCCGACAGGATCACCGTCAGGCCCATGAACACCACGGTCTGGACCTGCTGGACGTCGTTGGTGTTGCGGGTGATGAGCGACGCGGGCCCGAACTGGTTGACCTCCACCTGGGAGAAGCTCTCGACCTTCTCGAAGACGGCGGCCCGGAGGTCACGCCCGAAGCCCATGGCCACCTTCGCGCCCCAGTAGACCGCGGTCGACGGCGGCCGCGCCCATGACGAGCGTCACGACCAGCATCAGGGCGCCCGACCGCGAGGATGTACCCGGTGTCACCGGTGGCGATGCCCTTGTCGATGATGTCCGCGTTCAGGTTCGGCAGGTACAGCGTGGCGATCGCCTGGATGAGCAGCATCACCAGCACGATGACGATCTGCCGGTGGTATGGCCGCAGGTAGGTCCGCAGCAGCCCGATCACGGCTCGGTCGTCTCCAGGCGCTCGCGTGCGGCCCGCAGGGCGCGCAGCCCGGCGAGGAAGCCGCTGAGCTCATCCTCGGACAGCTGCTCGACAAGGCGCGACAGGTGCTCCCGGCGCACCTGCTCCATGGTCCGGAACAGCTCGTCGGTGCCCTCCGCGGCCTGCACGATGACCAGCCGCCGATCGCCCACGTCATGTCGGCGGACGACCAGGTTACGCTCCTCCATCCGGTCCACGACGCCGGTGGCGCTCGCTACCGAGATGCCCAGCGACTCCGCGAGGCGTCCCATCGACATGGGGCCCTCCACCTCGAGCAGGTTGGCGGCGCTCAGCTGGACGACGCTCACGCCACACTCGCTGCCACGCGCGGAACATCCGGCGCGGTCGCGACGCCTTGATGGCGGTCAGCTCATCGAGCAGCTCGTCGACGAGACGTCGCTGGGCGGGATCACCGGCCGCGGAGTCACGGTCGTTGTCACGTGTCGGGTCGATGTTCGATGTCACATAGACAATCTACATCAAGCAAAGAATCTGCGCTGACCGCATCGACTGAGCGACCCGTCCACACGAGAGGACCACCACTCACCGTCCATCGCCGTCGAGCACGGATCCCGTCGATCGGATCATGCCGGACGTGCAATGCTCGGTCGTCAGGGTGGGGCCGGCGTCATCCACCGGCGGCAGTATCGCCCCTCCCGTAGGGCACGCTACGACCCATGCGGGGAATGAAAGGTGGTGGAGATGAGGGGACTCGAACCCCTGACCCCTGCGATGCGAACGCAGTGCTCTTCCAGCTGAGCTACATCCCCTGGGACGCGCGCGACCGCCGCGGGTCGCTTCGGGCCGGCAGTATACCGCGCGACGCTCGGCTGGCACCCTCACGGGTCCGAGCGCGTATCCCGACTCTGGGGCAGGATTGAGCGATGTCCCGATGCGCCCGCGGCGTTCCTGGTCGCCCTGCTGACCGACATTGCTGCTGGGACTGCACTGACGCTCATCGGCGGTCCTCGCCCAGGTCGCCGGCCCGATCGGAGTCCCGGCGTCGCCGCGCCCGACTCCGCGTCCGACACCAGCGGCTGGACCGAGCAGGCGATGCCGTTCCTGGGCTACACGATGCTGCTGCCACCTGGCTTCGAACGGGTCGCGGATGACCCGGACGCACCGGTGCCGTCGAGCGTCGACATCGGCGAACGCGACCCGCAGACCGCCGCGGCGCTCAGCGCCGCTGCACAGCGGATCGCTCGACAACGGCGGTCTGTTCGACGGGCTGGGCCTGTGGTCGGTCGACCCGGCCTCGCTGCTGCAGCTGGGCGTCCTGGCCGGGCCAGCCGTACCGGGTCGACGCGGCGGAGCTACGTGCGATCGTCGAGCAGACGGTCGCGGAGCGGGCCTCGGATCTGGAGGACCCCATCATCGAGCCAGTCAGCGTACCGGCCGGGAGACGGATTCCTGGCCGTCGTACCTGGATGCGATCGACCTTGCCCAGCACCGCGAGTTCCACCTGCGGACACCGACCGGGCGGTACCTCATCCTGGCCACTACCCTGCCGGGACTGGCCGACGCCGACCTGAGAGCGACCGTCCAGGCCATCGCAGGGTCGCTGCGTGCCATCCCGGATTCGGCCGCGGACCGTGCCCGACTCCGGCGCGGCTCGGCCAGGACGGCGCCGACCCGGCCCTGGAGGCGACGCTCCCGGATCACTCGGTGGGCCTCGACGCTGACCCGGCGGTCCGCTCGAGGGCGAGTCGCTGGTCTCGTCGGTCGACACCGTCACCGGATCGATCGCGGGTGAGCTGGGTCGGCTGGTCGACGCGCCCGGCGACGTGTCCGTCGCCCTCGCCGTGCCGCACC
The DNA here is from genome assembly GCA_963760625.1 of uncultured Chloroflexia bacterium. Lineage (GTDB taxonomy): Bacteria > Chloroflexota > Limnocylindria > Limnocylindrales > CSP1-4 > JAFMJV01. The sequence continues at coordinate 153,363 of CAVXDU010000009.1, read as the reverse complement.
GACGGAACCGCGCCGCTGCTCATCGCAGCGTACCGGCTGCATGGCGTGACCGCTGGCCAGCCGCCCAGGCGTTCGTCGACTCGTTCCCGGACGACGTCTGGTCACGACGCACGTGTGGCGGGTCGCGACGTGCGGGTCAGCGTGGTCGGGCGACACCGGTGCAACCGGACCTGGCTCCACGTCGCGCCGGGCCCGGACGGGGACGCGGTGCTGTACCAGGTGGATGCGGGCCGAGCAGGCACTTGGGACTGGCCGCGGTCGTCGGCGCTGCCCTGAGCCACGCGGCGCCTACTGGCGCGCTACTGCGCTGGCGGCCACCGGCGAGCATCGCCCAGATGACCAGCACGAGCATGCAGGAACAGCACGCCCACCAGACAGCGGCGCCCAGGATGTTGCTGCGTGTCGGACCCATCGCGCGAGGATAGCGGACGCACCGGCGCAGCGGACGGCTACTTGCCGAACAGCGTCCCGAACACCGAGCGGATCTGGTCGTCCGGATCTCCGAGAGGTCGAGCGGCCCGACGTGCTGCGGGTCATGCCGCTGGCCGCTCGCGAGCGCCTGCTCCTCGCGGGCCATCCGCTGCTGCTCCCGGAGCATCTCGCGCTGGGCCTGTGCCATGGCCTGCTGCTGCGCGCGCTGCTGCCGCTGGGCGTCCTTGACGCCTCGCGCTGCGCGCGCTCTGCTGCCTTGGCCGCCTCGCGTTCGGCGGCAGCTGCTCCCGGAGCGCCTGCCGCTCGGCGCGTGCCGCCTCCGCGGCGCGTGCCTTCTGGGCGGCCTTGAGCTCCGCGGCGGTCATGGTCGCGGCGACCTCAGGGTCGACACCCGCCGCCGCCGCCGCGGCGGCCCGGGCCGCATCCAGCTGGCGTCCGATGATCTCGTGGGCGCTCTCGCGGTCGATGCGGGTGCCGTACTTGCGCACCCAGCATCCCCGACGCGACCCTCGCCGCGAACTGCGTCCGCGGGCAGGGCGGCCATCAGCGAGTCGGGTGGCAGCAGGCGGGTCGCGGCCAGTGGCGTCGGCACGCCCGCGGGGCGACAGCACCGTCACCAGGGCCTCGCCGATGCCCAGCGACGTGATGGTCTGCTCGACGTCGTAGTGGGTCGAGATGGGGAAGGTGCGGGCGGTCTTGCGCAGCGCATCGGCGTCCTCGGGCGTGAAGGCCCGCAGCGCGTGCTGCACGCGGTTGCCCAGCTGGGCCAGCACCGACGACGGGACATCGGTGGGTGACTGGGTCACGAAGTAGACGCCGACCCCCTTGGAGCGGATGAGCCGGACCGTCAGCTCGACCTGGTCCATGAGCGCCTTGCTGGCGTCGTCGAACAGCAGGTGTGCCTCATCGAAGAAGAAGGCCAGCTTGGGCTGGGGCAGGTCACCCGCCTCCGGCAGCGTCTGGTACAGCTGGGCCAGGAGCCAGAGCATGAAGGTGCTGAACAGACGCGGCTTGGCCATCACGTCGGACAGCTCCAGCACGCTGATGACACCCTTGCCGTCAGGTGTCACGCGCATCAGGTCGGCGACATCGAACGACGGCTCACCGAAGAAGACATCGGCGCCTTCCTGCTCCAGGACGCTGAGCGCGCGCAGCAGCACGCCCACCGACGCCTTGGACATGCCGCCGTACTCGTCGAGGATGGGCTTGCCGTCGTCCGACGACAGGAACCGGAGGGTCGTCGCCAGGTCCGGCAGGTCGAGCAGCGGCAGTGACTTGTCGTCGCAGTACTTGAACACCAGCGACAGGATCGATGTCTGGGTCGGGTTGAGGTCCAGCACCTTGCCCAGCAGCAGGGGACCGAAGGAGTGGACGCTCGCGCGCACCTGGGCGCCCAGCTTGCCCGACAGCGACAGGAACTCCACCGGGATGTGCCGTTGGCGTGTACGTCCAGGCCATCGATGCTGCCCGGTCGAGCACCGCCTGGTTCGTGGCGTCCCCGGGTGCGGCGAGGCCGGTCAGGTCGCCCTTGATGTCCGCCACGAAGACCGGGACGCCGACCGCCGACAGCTCGCCCGCGAGCAGTTGCAGGGTCTTGGTCTTGCCCGTGCCGGTGGCACCCGCGATGAGGCCGTGTCGGTTGAGCATCGCGGTGGCGACCTGGACCCGGACCTCTGGCAGCAACTCGGCGCCCAGCATCGGGCTGCCGAGCGGCACGCCGGGCTGGGTGAGTGCGTAGCCCTGGGTCATCTCGTTCCGGAACGCGTCGTCCACGAAGCTCCTCCTGCTGCGCGGCGCAGTCTAGGCGACGGCGACCCTGTGCGGGCGACGCCGCGAAGTCTAGGGCTGACGGTGACTCGGCGAGCGGGCCGGAGACTCGCCGGCAGCCTGGGGGGACGGAGCCCGGGCACGCACCGGCCGGCTCGCTTGTCCTTGAGATCGAGCACCCGCAGCGGGTCGACCCGCTCGCGCTCCCAGGCCGGGTAGCCGTACTCCTTGACCAGCTGCCTGGCGACCCGCATCCACCGACCGTCCATGCGCACCAGCTCGTAGTGGACGTGGCAGCCGTTGGCATTGCCGGTCCGTCCCTCGTAGCCGATGACGGTCCTGTGCCGGACGTGATCGCCCACCTTGACGGTGGCCTGGCCCAGGTGGACGTACATGCTGCGATAGCCGTTGCCGTCATCGACCACGACCACGATCGGCTGGAGCCGCATCGTGTGGCGACGACGGATCTTGCGATAGAAGTCGTCCAGCGGCCCCGAGAATCCGACCTCGTCGGCAAATCGTCGGCCGACTGCGCCACGACTCACGCCGCATGTGCGCGGCCCGTACCTGGTCACCACAGAAGGTCGTGGTGTCCAGGCCGGGGTGGATGCGCTGGCCGTCGACCACCAGGAAGCCTGTGTAGTGGGCTCCGAAGAAGTTCGTCATCCGGCCGCGATACAGGGGCCACTTGTAGCCCTTGAGGTCCTCGGGCTCGGCCGACGTCGGGGGCGCGGCAGAAGGCCGGGCGCCGGGTCTGGCCGAAGGCGGCGGTGGTACGGGGGGCGGTCCCGGCTCGGTGGGCCACGGGTCGGAAGACTCGCCCAGGCGAGCCGGGCGACTCGAACGGAGCCGGGGACGGACCGGTGTCAGCCGTGGCGGTCTCGACACGGGGAGACCTGCCAGGGGCTGGGCTGGTTGCCAGGCCGGTGGTGGTCGCAGGCGTGGCAACAGGTCTGGCCGTGGCCCCGACGCCGGGGACGGCACCGGTAGCGGCCGTCAAGGGCACTGCCGCCGTCAGCGTGATGACCCAGCACACGGCGAGCAGACGGCGGACGAACCCAAATGACCGCGCGTGGGGTCGTATCCTGCCCATCGGAGGCTATGGAACCACGGATCGATCCCTTGTGCCGGTCCGGATCGCGATCGACTGTGCCGGACTGGCTGCCTCGTCGCGTCCGCGCCACTGTCCGTGAGCATCGCGCCCGCAGTCTGTCTACACTGCGCGAGATGCCCCGCGGGCGAGGTCGATCCAGCGACCCGCGTGACCGGAGGTGACCGTCGTACCGCCGGCCATCGAGCCACTGGGGAGGAACCTCGTCTGACCGCCCGCCCGACCCGCATCAGCGCGTGGCCGGACCGCGCCACGGTGCTGGACGTCCTCGCCGCGTTCCTGGTGACCCGCGTGACCCTCATCCTGGTCGCCGGGCTAGCCGTATCGGCCGTGCCGATATCGAGCGCCATCCCCCGTGAGTGGCTGCGTGCGGGGCTCAATCCCATCTTCGAGTCATTCAGTCGCTGGGACGCGCTGCACTATCTCGACATCGCCTGGAGCGGATATCGAACGTCGGACCCATCGAGTCCGGCCTTCTTTCCGCTGTTCCCGATGTTGGTTCGGCTCGTGGGTGAGATCACCCGGTTCGCCGACCCGCCAGCGCTGTACGCGATCGCCGTGCTCGTCGCCAATGCGGCCCTGTTCGTGGCGGCCGTGGAGCTGGTCCAGTTGGCGCGGCTCGATTTCGACGACGCGACCGCGACGCGTGCCGGCTGGTACCTGCTGGTGTTCCCGACGAGCTTCTTCCTCTCCGCCGCGTACGGCGAGTCGTTGTTCCTGGCGCTGTCGCTGGGATCGATCCTCGCGTGTCGTCGAGGAGCGTGGTGGACTGCGGGCATCCTTGGCGGACTCGCGGCGCTGACCCGTCCGTTCGGCGTGCTCATCGTCCTGCCACTCCTGATCGAGGCATGGCAGGTGCGCTCTGAACGGCCGATGTGGCGGTCACTGCTGACCATGAGCCCCATCCCGCTGGCCTTGCTGGGGTACATGGCGTATCTCGGCTACCAGTTCGCGCGATCCCCTGGCATTCCTCAACGCCCAGTCCGACTGGGATCGGTCGTTGATGGCACCCTGGGACACCATCTCGCGGTTCCTGCGAGGGTCCGTTCGGGCTGCGGACAGGGAGCCCATTCGCTCGTCGACTTCGCGTTCATGCTCCTTGCCGCGAGCCTCGCGATCGCATCCTGGAAGGTGCTCCGGCGGAGCTATGCGGTGTACATCTCGGCGCTCGTCGTATTCCCCTTGCTGACGGGCTCACTAGTGTCGTTCCCGCGATTCGTGCTCACGTTCTTCCCGATGTTCCTGGTCATGGCCCTGGCCGGGCGGCGGCCGAACCTCGACCGGTCGATCCTGATCGTGGGCATGGGCATCGGCGCCGTGTTCATGGTCATCTACTCGCGTTGGTACTGGGTGGCCTGACGCCGGTCACGCTCGACGATCGCCGTGCCGCCGCGGCCTGGCTGCCCGCGCTCGTCCTGAACCGATTGGGTTTCCGATCAGGAGAGGATGCTCGTCACCACCTCGGTGATGACTGCGGCGCGCATCCGGCCCGTCGTAGCGCAGCAGCTGGTCCGGCTCGAGGATGTGCTCGGTGGTCGCGCCGCCGCGTCGCGCGTACAGCACCGGGTAGATATCACCCGACCCGTCCGCCTCCAGGGTCACCGCGACCGAGTCGCTCGCCGGTCGAGTCGAGGGCATGTGCCAGGGGCACCACGCCGTCGTCGCGCAGGCCGCCCGAGCCGTCAACGGTCAGTACCCGCGCCAGGTAGCCCCGCTGGTGGAACAGGTCGGGTGACTCGGTCAGCTCCGAGCGATCAGGTCGACGGCGTCCGCCGCGGTCGACCGTGCCGCTCGTTGCACCATCGCCCCGAAATGCGTCGTCGCGATGTGGCCCGCCAGCACCCGCGCGTTGTATCGCGCGCCGTGGACCGCACCCGAGTTGGAGGGCACGCCGTGACGCCGTAGGCCTCGCGCCCCCTGGGTGATGGTGCCCGCGAAGATACAGGCCCGGCAGCGTGGCGCTCTCCCACCACGGTGTCTGCACCGGCAGTCGGCTCTGGCCCGCGACCGCGCACCCGAGCGCAGGCAGGTCCTGGAGCGGCGCCGTGAACCCGGTCGCCGCGATGACCTCGTCGACATCGATGGCGAGCGTCGCATCCCGGTCGGTCCGACGAACGTGGACCGTCAGAGCGACCCTCCTCGGCTCGAGCTCGACACGGTCGATCGCGGCATCGAGGATGGTCACGCCGCCACCCAGCGACGGCGTCCTCGTACGGCTGGAGGTAGCGCGCCCGGACCCCCACCAGCGTCCGGGTCGAGACCGACAGGGTCGTGGGCGACGGGAGAGGCCAGCACCAGCTGTCGCGCCCAGGGCAGCAGGCCGCTGGCCAGCTCGAACCCGGAGTTCTGCTTGCCGATGATGAACACCCGCTTGCCGGCGTACGACTCGGCGGGCTGGACCTGGCCGTAGTGCTGGACCAGTTCCATGCCCGGGCATGGTCGGCATCCATGGCTCTGCGACGCCGACGGCGACGACCAGCACCGCGCAGCGATACTCGCCGTCGGTCGTATCCAGCACGAACCGGGTGCCATCGGCCTCGTCGACCAGGCGGGTCGACCGCCAGGAGCAGTCGTACTCGCACCTCGAGGCCGGCTCCGCTCGGCGAACGCCACGAGGTTGGCTTCCATCTCGGCGCGGCGTGGGGAACGGAGAGCTGCCATCCATGAGGCCGCGCTGGAGCGACGTCGCGACCGGGATCGTCGGACAGCAGGCTGTTCCAGTCGTATCGCTCGTAGGCAGCGGCGAGCCCGGTTCGGCGAGCGCGTACGGCTTGGTCCACGACAGCAATCGCTGGAAGAACGGCCAGCGCCGGAACATGCCGCCCGGTGCCGGATCGGCCGGAGATGACCGCGTGGCGCGACACCATGCTGCCGCAGCGACCACGAGACCTGCAGGGCGCCGGGGCCACTGCCGATGACCACGACGGGATAGCTGCCGGGTGCGTTCATGGCTGCATCGTCGTGTACCGGTCGCCGCGAGCTACCCGTCCACCGATTCGACGCGCGGAGCCGGCGCGCCATCGCCTGGAGCATCCGGTAGGTGATGCGGGGGTTGCTGACCAGGAAGGACTCCGTCTCGGGGGCCGGACAGCACCAGGGCACGCGTCTCGCGAACGGCGACGATGTCGGCCACCGGCAGGACGCCCAGCAAGACCGAGATCTCGCCGAAGAAGTCACCCGGTCCGAAGCGGGCTCGCTCCGTGCCGTCGACCATGACGGCCGTCTCACCCTCGAGGATCAGGTGCAGGCCGGACCCGCGGAGGCCTTCGCGGATGATCCGGTCACCGGCCGGGAACCAGGCCTCCTCTGCGGAGTGGACGACGCGCTCCAGCGCGGGCCGCTCCAGGTCCGCGAACAGCGCGAACCCTGCGAGCGTGTCGACGAGCTGGTCGCTCGCCGGCCATCATCTGTCCTCCGTTGCGGAGTCCCCTACCCACGACCCGCAGCGTACACGGCCCGGGCGACCTCGTGGCTACTGTCTCAGGTTCCGGTACCCACCAGACTCGTCCCGAGGTCCGATGCCCGGCTGTCGCGTCGCTCCTCGTAGCGTGTGGCGCTCTCGTCGAGGTCGCGCAGATAGACCGCCAGTCGTCGCCGGTCGAGCTCCGCCTCAGGGCTCAGGCCCTTCCAGTTCGAACACGCGCCAGTGGCGCAGGATGGGCCACAGGACCTCGTCGTGATGGATACGCAGGTCGAAGATCCCGGCACGTGCCAGTTGGGCGGCCTTGCGCAGGTACCCGGGGATGCCCGTGCCGGGCATGTCGAAGGCGAGGACCTCGGCAACGATGGCGATGACCGCGGCGGACGGTTCGATCGCGATCGCCGACGCCAGGATGTCGCGGTAGAACAAGGCGTGAAGGTTCTCGTCCGCGGCGATACGCAGCATGATCCGGTCCGCGACCGGGTCGTCCGAGTACCTGCCCGTGTTGCGGTGCGCGATCCGAGTCGCGACCTCCTGGAAGGCCACGTAAGCCAGGCCCCGCAGCGGATCGATCGACTCCCGGTCGTAGCCCTTCTGGACCTGGGCCATCCGCCCGCGTTCGAGCAGCATCGGGTCGAAGTTGCGGGTGACGGTGAGGTAGTCTCGCAGCACGATCGCGTGACGACCTTCCTCCGCGGTCCAGCGGCCGACCCAGTTGATCCACGCTCCGTCGCCCCGACCGAACATGCCGTGGATCAACCGGTGGTAGCTGGGCAGGTTGTCCTCGGTCAGCAGGCCGACCTCGAACGCGATCTGGGCGACTCCCGTCAGTCTCGGCTGGTCCGGCGTCCAGGGGTCCCTGTCGAAGTCTCGCCCCAACCGGTAGGGGATGAATTCGTGAGGGAACCACTCCTGGGCCACCTTGTCGTGGCGATCGTAGAGCCGCCCGGCTTCCGGCTCGAGCTCCGTGAGCAGGCGCCACGGGATCATATGTCGGCAAATGCTGTGTCCTCTGATCAGCTCGGTGGGCCGAGCAGGGCGCCACATCGGCGACCTTGAGAACGACCAGGAGGACACAAGGGTACGCCTGAACGGCCGACCTTGGCTCGCATCGCCGACGTCACGTCATCGGCGTCTTCGCACCAGCGCGCCGCCGGCGGCCCTCGATGTAGGCGTGGTGCCTGCTATCGGCTTTGCGGAGGCGGCTGCTGGCCCCAGCCGGGCGGCGGCCCTGCCGGTGGCGGCTGCTGGCCCCAGCCCGGTTGCTGCGGTGGCGGCTGCTGGCCCCAGCCCGGTTGCTGCGGAGGCGGCTGCTGGCCCCAGCCCGGTTGCTGCGGAGGCGGCTGCTGGCCCCAGCCCGGTTGCTGCGGAGGCGGCTGCTGGCCCCAGCCCTGCTGCTGACCGGGCAGATCGGCCCCTTGCATGTCTGCAGATGGTGGTCCATCACCGCCCCTGCCCATCAGGGCTCGCCACGAATTGAGTGCGACCGTGCCAAACCCGAACCATCCAACGAACAGAGAGACCAGCGGGATCAGGCCCAGGACCAGCAGCAGCAGGACACCCAGGACTGCCGACCCGACCGGTCGGCCGACATCCGGAGACCGTCCGCGTCGGAGCAGCAGGTCACCCAGCCAGACGCCCATCACCAGGAAGCCCACGAACGCCATCAGCCAGCTGGTCATGAACACCATCACCGCCAGCGGGATACCGATGATGGTCACGAAGAAGAGCGCGCCCACGATCGATCGACACAAGGAAGCCCAGCTAGCCCGGCGCCCAGGACCTTGAGCGGTTCCCTCGACACTGAGCGCGCCATGCGTCGGGTCTGGCGTGGGGCCACGGCAGCCACGACAGCTGCGGCGAATAGCACGGACACGGCCCAGCCGAGATACAGCAGCACGATGAACGTACCTAGGATCCCGACCAGTACGAAGGCCGATCCCTTGAGGTCCTCGGTGCCGTGCTGCACGGTAGCCGCCGGATCTTGCGCAATGGTGGAGTCGAGTGCCCGGATCGTGCCTACGGTCGTGCCCGGCCCCAGGGTGACCGTGGCCCGAACCGCCACGAGGTTCTCCACGGATGCCGAGGAACCTTCGAGCGTGACCTCCCCGTCGACCATGACCACCAGGCGGGCATGCCCCGAGACCGTGAGGTGTCCTTGCACCCCGACGACCACCGCCGCACTCGATGTCGCACCGAGGGTCACGTCCTCCCGGACGCCCACCAGGACGCCGCGCTCGTCGCCCGCGGTCTGGGCTTCGGCGGCAGCGGGGAACAGCAGCAACAGCGCCAGGAACAGCATCGATCCGAGTGACGCGAGTCGTGTCACGTTGAGCACCTCCAAAACGCAGCGTACTCCCCGTGCGGTCGGCCGTGTGGTCCCACGGGCCACGACCTAACGCGCGAGGATGACCGACAATGGGTCCCTGTCGACCCGGCATGGGTGTCGGCCCGGCGTCAGTTCCGGGCCCGCTCGTTGCGGGCCGCCGCCGTTGCTATGGCGGTGATGCGTGCCGAGCGGGTCTCTGGCCGTTTGGCCATGACGAGCCAGGTGAGCTGCATCTTGCGTGCCGACGCTGGGAATGCCGCGAAATTGGCGGAGGCCGGAGGATGCGCGTCGAGTGCGGCGGCGAGGTCCGCGGGAACCTCCAGCCGCTCGACGGTATCAAGGATCGTCCATGAGCCATTGGCCTTGGCGCGTTCGATGGCCGCAAGGCCTGCCGGGGCCATCCGGCCATCCTCGATCAGCCGCTCGACGCGAGCCTTGTTGGTGGCTGCCCAGGCACTGTGTGCCTTGCGGGGCGCGAAATAGAGCTTGTTGCGTTGGTCATCGACACGGCCGCCGGTACTGTCGACCCAGCCGAAGCAGAGCGCCTCCTCTACGGCCGCCTCATAGTCGAGGGCCGCGTGGCCCGTGCCAGCTCGCCAGGTGACCAGCCACGCGCCTGTGTTGCTCGTCACGTGATTCGCTTCCAGCCAGGCCACGCCAGGTAGCAGGGTCATCGGCATGGACATGCGGCGCGTCGTCAAGGACTGACATCGGGGCTCATGGGGGAGACTGGCTGGCGAGCTAGGATTCGAACCTAGGATCTTCTGATCCAGAATCAGACGCCTTACCGCTTGGCCACTCGCCAGTGAGGTCGGGATATTACCATCGAGCCACCGCTGCTTCCCACCACGGCACCTCGCGCAGCGCCACATCGCGGGTCTGCCTCGCCTACCATCCACCCGTGACGCACCCGATCCAGGTCTCCGATTCCGATCGCGGTCCCGGCGGTGAGCCCGTCGACTCCTGCGCCGTGCCCGGCGCGACCGGCTGCGTACAGCGACGAGGAGCTGGCGGGCATCTATCGGCGATCCCGGACCGTGGCCATGGTCGGTGCCAGCCCCAACTGGAACCGGCCCAGCTACTTCGTCATGAAGTACCTCCAGCGCAAGGGCTTCCGTGTCATACCTGTGAATCCCGTCGCGACCGGTCAGACGATCCTGGGCGAACCGGTCGTCGGTGACCTCCGCGACATCACCGAGCCGATCGACGTGGTCGACATCTTCCGCAAGCCATCGGCCGTGCCGGACATCGTGGACGCTGCCATCGCCATCGGTGCCAAGGTCGTCTGGATGCAACTGGGCATCCGTCAACGACGCAGCCGCGGCGACCGCAGAGGCTGCCGGATCTGGTGGTCATCCAGGACCGGTGCATGAAGATCGAGTACGGTCGCTTGTCGGGCGAGCTGGCCTGGAGCGGCATCGATGGCGACGTCATCTCCAGCCGTCGACAGCGGATCCTGGGATGACGGCGCCCAGTGACCTGTCCGGCGAGCCGCAGCCGGCCCGGACCTCCCGCTACGGCATCGAGACGCGTGCTGTCCACGCCGGTACCCCGCCGGAAGCGGTCACCGGGCGCCCGCAACGTGCCCATCTACCAGACGACGGCGTATGTCTTCGAGGACGCCGACCACGCCGCGTCGCTGTTCGACCTCCAGACGTTCGGCTACATCTACAGCCGCATCACCAACCCCACCGTGTCCGCGCTCGAGGCACGAGTCGCGAGCCTGGAGGGTGGCCGCGGCGCCGTCGCCGTCGCCTCGGGCCACGCAGCGCAGCTGGTCGCGTTCTACACGCTCATGGAGCCGGGCGACCACTTCGTCGCCTCCCGGTTCCTGTATGGCGGCAGCCTCACTCAGTTCAGCCACACGTTCCCGCGACTGGGTTGGCGGGGGAGCCTCGTCGACCCGCGCGATGAGACCGCCGTACGAGCCGCCATCACACCCCGCACCAAGCTCATCTTCACCGAGAGCCTTGCCAACCCGGGTGGCCTGGTGGTCGACCTGGAGATGCTCGCACGCATCGCGCGCGAGCACGGCATCCCGCTGGTCGTCGACAACACGCTGGCCAGCCCGTACCTCTGTCGCCCGTTCGAGTGGGGCGCGGACATCGTCATCCACTCCATGACCAAGTTCCTGGGTGGCCACGGCACGTCGATGGGCGGCATCGTGGTCGAGTCGGGTCGCTTCGACTGGTCCGCGGGACGGCAAGTTCCCGGGCCTCAGCCAGCCAGACCCGGCCTACCACGGGCTGACCTTCCACGAGACCTTCGGCGACTTCGGATTCACCATGAAGGCGCGCGCCGTGGCGCTCCGCGACCTCGGCCCGGCGCTCTCGCCCACCAACGCGTTCAACATCCTGACCGGCATCGAGACGCTGCCGCTGCGCATGGAGCGCCACGTCCGCAACGCGCTGCGAGGTCGCCCGCTTCCTGGAGGCCCACCCGGCTGTCGCCTGGGTCTCGTACGCGGGCCTCGAGTCCAGCCCGTCGTTCGCCCTTGCGCGGCACTACCTGCCGCTGGGTGCCGGGTCGGTGTTCACGTTCGGTCTCGCAGGGTGGCTATGCGGCCGGCGTGCGCCTCGTCGAGGGCGTGAACCTCTGGTCGCACCTCGCCAACGTGGGTGACACGCGGAGCCTCGTCATCCACCCCGCATCGACCACCCACCGCCAGCTGACCGACGAGCAGCGGATCGCGGCCGGCGCCGGCAATGACGTCATCCGCCTGTCGGTGGGCATCGAGACGGTCGCCGACCTCATCGCGGACCTGGACCAGGCACTCGCGCTCGGCTGAGACTGCCCTTGTACCCCGACGCGATGCGCAGGGCGGTGGTCGCCAACCACCGATCGTGGTTCGACGGCGTGCCACCGCGACTGGCTACCGGATCGAGCGACCGGGTGCCCTGGAGCTGCCGATGGGCGCGCCGCAGGCACTCGTCACGTGGCGTCGCTCCAGTCGCTGGGCCGTGAGGTTCACCAGCTGCGTAGGCCAACCGGCGCGGCCATGCCCCTCGCGATATTGCTCGTGGCGACAGCCCGAGGTCGCATCGCCTGGCGACTGACGGCGTGGACCTGGCTTCAGGGCACCCCCAAACATCGTTCGCGATGGAGCGGATCATCGGCTCCAGCTCGGCGTCAGGGATGTCACTGACCGCGGCCGATCCGAACAGGACGCTCGCCACTACGCCGATGCTAGCCAGTCGGCGGACCCTGCCCTCGGGCCTGCCGGTCCGGTCCAGGAACAATGCCATCAGCTCGGCCTCAAGGGGCTGGTCATCGTGTGCCCTCGTGTGCGCCGCCATCAGTGCGCCCTCTGGATGTTGCAGCTTCTCGAACACGTCCCGGTTCCGGAAGTGGAACTCGATGATCCGTCGGTTGCGCAACGCCAGACCGATGAGCTGATCCGCGCGATGTCCTCGCGATGATCCGCCGCAACCTCCTCCACATCGCGCGCGAGCCCGAGCAGCTGGCGGACGTGACGCTCCAGCCGACCCTGTTCACGCTGCTGTTCGTGTACGTGTTCGGCTCCGCGGTCGGGGCACCGGGGTCAGCTACGTGCAGTTCGTGATTCCGGGGCTGCTCGTGATGAACCTCACCACGTCGAGCATGGGCACCGCGGTAGGTCTCACCAGTGACATCGCGACCGGCTTCATCGACCGACTGCGGACGCTCCCGATGTGGGCCTGGGCGGTGCTCACTGGCCGGTCGCTGACCGATCTGCTCACGGCCACCGTCTGCGCCGTGATCGTCGGCTTCACCGGACTCGTCGTCGGTTGGACGGCGCCAAGCGACGTCGGTTCGTTGCTGGCCGGCTTCGCCGTCGCGCTGCTGTTCGCCTACGCGCTCTCGTGGCTGGGCGTCTGCGTGGGTCTCCTCGCGCGCAGCGCCGAGTCCGCGCAGGCCTTCGGTTTCATGGTCCTGTTCCCGCTGACGTTCATCTCGAATGCGCTTGGTGCCCACCGTCGCGATGCCCGAGCTCCTGCGCACGTTCGCCGACTGGAACCCGGTGAGCGCGGTGACGGCTGCGGTCCGCTATCTGTGGGGCGACCCGAACCCGTCACTGGGCAGCTTGTCCTGGTCGATGCAGCACCCGGTCATCATGGCGCTCGCGCTGGTCGATCGCGATCCTGGCCGTGTGCGTGCCGGTCGCGACGGTGCTGTTCAGACGCCGCACCACGGACTGAGGGCGTCGGGGCGGTTCTCGGCCGCCCAAATGCAGCACCGATCAGCCGGCAGGCCTGGGCCGCTGGTAGCTGCCGTTGGCCAAACGCCGCGGCACAGCGCCGGACGTCCCCACCGCGCCACTCGACAGCGCCGGACGTCGCGCCCGGCGCAGTGACGCACCACCCGGCGCACGGACGTCCGCCCGGCGCAGGACGCATCACTCAGCGCATTGATTAGCCTGCGTACTGCTGATCTGGCGGCCTCGACCGTCTCCGCACACCGCCCACCGCTCCGGGTGTCGGGGCACCACCCGGACCAGCCCGTGTATAGCTAACCGGTTCGACATGCTTCGGCCGCGCGTCCATGGCCAAGCGTAAGGTCGTGGTAAGGCGTTGCAGCAACACTACTCCGGCTATGCCCAGACGCATCCGAAGCCTCCGTCGCACGGGCGCCCAGGTCACGGCCGACGCCATCGCAGATGCGATCGCGACCGCTCTCGGCAAGGCGCTCCGCGATGCCCGGCGTCGCACCGGTCTGAGCCAGGCCGAGACCGGTCGACGAAGCGCGCTCGCCCAGACCGCCATCAGTCGGATGGAGCTGCGGTACCGCGACGAGCATGTCCCTGCGCAGCTGGACGCGCGCGGCCCACGTGCTCGGCACTGACCTTCACGCATATCTCGCCCAGCGATCAGCTGCCGATGCGCCCCGAGACTCGGTGCACCTTCGAACTCAGGAGCTAGTAGCCCGGACGGCCGGAGCCGGCGCATGGCGCAGTATCCCCGAGTTCGCCATCGACGATGCGGCCCGAGGCACACGTTCCCTGGACCTGTGGCTGGAGCGGCGCGACGCCCGAGGCCAAGGTATCGAGGTGGTGGCGATCGAAGTGATGGACTGGTTCGACGATGTCGGCGCGCGGTTTCGCGATTGGGACCGTCGGCTCGAACGCGTGCGTCAGCTAGCCATTGCGACCCGCACCGTTGACGGCGACGACGGCTTCGTGTCGCCTCGCGTCTCGGGTTGCTGGGTGGTACGCGCCACGACCCGCAACCGGCAGCTCCTTCACGAGCACGCCACGCTGTTCGACGCCCGGTTCCCGGGCAGCGGACGACACTGGCTCGACGCACTCACGAGCAGCGTGGAGATGCCCGCCGAGCTGGCGATCCTCTGGGTCTCGGTCGACGGCAGCCGCCTCTTCCCTCGACAACGAACCTCGCGCGCCTCGACCCCGGCCGCCCCGACCTCGCGCGCCGACCCCGCGCCCCGACCCCGGCCGCCCCGACCACGCGCGCCGAACGGCAGCCGGTGTAGTGCTGATCGAGGATGCGACTTGGACGATGCCCTGCCCAGCGACGTCCCGACCCCGGGGCCAAGTGCGGGCGATGAGACGATCAGTATCGGTAGTGCTGATCCTGAGCGCTGTCGCCGACGGCGCTTGAACTGCACCATCCCCCACGCTGACCAGGCCTCCGATCAGCACTTCACGGGCTGATCCCGGGGATGGCCCGAGGGATTGCGCTGACTAGGCCTCCGATCAGCACTTCACGGGCTGATCCGGGATGGCCCAGGGATTGCGCTGACTAGGCCTCAGATCAGCACTTCACGGGCTGATCCGGGAGACCCCTCCCAGCGCCAGCTCAGCCCCCGCCCCAGCGCCAGCTCAGCCCCCGCCCCAGCGCCAGCCAACGTCCCAGCCCACAGTGCCCCCGCGGACCCCTACAACCGGCCTGCCTCGATGACCCGGTCCAGGAACTGCCTGGTCCGCGCTTCCCGTGGCGCGGAGAAGATCTGCGACGGCGGACCTGACTCCAGGATGCTGCCGGCGTCAAGGAAGCACACGCGGTTGGCGATATCGCGCGCAAAGCCCATCTCGTGGGTCGCGAGGACCATGGTCATGCCCGAGTGCGCCAGCCCGCGGATGACCGACAGGACCTCGGCGACCAGCGCCGGATCGAGTGCCGAGGTCGATCTCGTCCAGGAGCAGGATGTCGGGCTGCATCGCGAGGGCACGCACGATGGCCACCCGCTGCTGCTGGCCACCCGACAGGCGGTCGGGCACTGCCAGGCGCTTGTCCGCCAGACCGAACCGCGTCAGCAACTCGTCCGCGCGTGCCTCTGCCTCGCTCCTGGGCATCTTGAGGACCTTCATGGGAGCCAGGGTCACGTTGCTCAGCACGTTCATGTGCGGGAACAGGTTGTAGGCCTGGAACACGATGCCGATGCGTCGCCGGATGCGGTCGACATCGACACCCTTGGCGGTGATCTCCGCACCCCCGATGAAGACGCGTCCGGCGTCGATGGGTTCCAGGAGGTTCACGCAGCGCAGCAGCGTGCTCTTGCCTGACCCGGACGCCCCGATGAGACACACCACCTCGTGCTCCGCAACGATCAGGTCGATGCCCTTGAGCACGAGGTGGTCTCCGAAGGATTTGTGCAGGCCCTCGATACGGAGGGCCTCGCCGCCAAGGGGAGCCCCGTCTTCTGCGCCGGTCATCGCGCACCAGCCAGATATCGGTTGCGGTCACGCGCCACGAGCCAATCGACCAGCCGCGCCATCGGGATAGTCAAGAGCAGGAACAGCATCGCTGACACGAGATATGGAGTGAAGTTGAAGGAGGCCGATGCTGTCGATCTGTGCCCGGCGGAACGCCTCGACGGGGCCCAGGAACGAGATGAGTGCGGTGTCCTTCTGTAGTCCGATGAAGTCATTCAGCAGCGGCGGGATGACTCGTCGGATGGCCTGCGGCAGGACCACGAAGCGGAACGTCTGCACGCCCGACAACCCCAGCGACCGCGCTGCGGCCGCCTGGCTCGGATGAACCGACTCGATGCCGGACCGGTAGACCTCGGCGACGTAGGCACTCCACACGAGAACCAGGGCCACGATTCCCCACACGTAGACATCATTGGTCAGCCCGGGGATCTGTAGTGCCGGGATGCCCAGGCCAAGGACATAGATGATGAGGATGCTGGGCAGGCCCCGGAAGAGGTCGATGTACACGATGGCAAACAACCGAAGGGGAAAGAACACTGGACCCTGGAGGCTGCGCAGGGCGGCCAGCACGAGGGCCCAGACGAGGATGAATGCTTCGGCGATGAGGAAGATCGCGATGTTGACCAGCAGCCCCGCGAAGATCTTGGGCAGGGCCGATCCGAACCTGTCGGCGTCGAAGAAGGTCGACTGGACCCGCGGCCAGCCCGGCGAGCTGACCACCACGAAGACCACGAACCCGAACACCAGCACGGTGCTCAGCGTCGCGATGAGCACAGCGACGCCGCGTGACCGCCGAAGCGATCGACGCGGCGCCGATGTCACGACCCCTGGCTCACGCCCGGGACCGTCCTTCATGTCGAGGTCGGGAACCCCGAAGCTACTGGTAGACGGGGACCGCCTCTCCACCGCCGATCCACTGGTCGTAGATCGACTGGAGGGTTCCGTCGGACTTGATCACAGCGAGGGCCTCATTGACACATGCCGTGAGGGCGCTGCCCTTCTCGAGCACGATACCCATCTGGTCCACCTGTTGGCTGGAATCGAACTCGCCAGCGAGGACCGCGCCGGTCAGCTGGACGTCCTTCATGTAGATGCCTGAGTTGATGTCAGCGACGAGGCCGTCGATCAGGCCGTTCTGGAGAGCCTGGACCAGCGTCGCGTTGTCGTTGAACACGGACACGTCTGTGGTTGGTGCGATGACGTTCTCAAGGAAGGTCAGGCTCGTGGTGTTCGTTGCCGCCCCGAGCTTGAAGGCCTTGAGTTCCTGGATGGTGGTGGCCTTGGTGATCGGGTTTGCCGCGAGCGCAACGATCGCCTGGACGGAGTCGAAGTATGGATCGCTGAAGTCGACCGCCTGCGCCCGCTCGGGAGTGATGGCGATCTGGGCAAGGTGGAAGTCGAACGGCTTGGGACCGGGCGCGAACGCGTTCTCGAACACGGCATTCGCGATCCAGTCGGTCTCCGCAGGCGTGAATCCCAATGCCTTGGCGATCGCCGCCGCAGTGGCACCCTCGTAGCCCTGACCCGACGGCGGGAATTTCCCGTAGTCCTCGGCGACCCACTCGCTGTCCGCGGGTGGAGTGCCCTCCCACCACGGCGAGAACGCCGGGTTGTCCGTGCTCAGGGTCAAGCGCGGGCCGTGCTTGAGCACGAGCTTGTCCTTGGCGCACTCGGGCCCGATGACGGCCGGTGTCGTGGACGCGCCAGCGGGGGCCGTCGACGGGTCGGACGATTGCCCTGCCACCGAGACCGTGCTGCCGAACAGCAGCGCACACGCCGCGATCGGGATGATGGCTGCCCGATCGAGCAGCGAGCGTGATCGTTCCATGTCGCGCGTAGCGCACCTCCTGCGTCCTCTGGTGATCAGGTCGGGATCTTCCCACACCCGCGGGGTCATTGTCACCGCGCGGGTCACCGGGAGGGGTTCGTCCGTGACACCCGGAGTCCGTGACACAGGGTCCTCGATGGAGCATCATGGTCAGGTCACCACGACGGAGCGGCCAGCGCTTCACGGTGACATCACGGCGCACGAGGCCATGCGGGTCCATCGCGGGTACCTGTTCTGGGGAGTGTTCTTCGTCCTCCTTGGCGGCATCCCACTCGCCGACCAGCTGGGCTGGATCGATGCCCGGGATGTCAACGACGTGGGACGGCTGTGGCCACTCATCATCATCGCCATCGGCCTCGCCGTCGTCCTGTCACGCAGCCGCATCGCGCTCCTGGCAACCGTGGCCGCCGCGGCCGTGCTCGGCGTCATCTGCGGCAGTGTGCTCGCCTGGAGCAGTGGCTGGATGTTCGGGCTCGGTGACTGTGCGCCGGTAGCCGCGGCCGAGCTGCAGCGGACCAGCCAGTCCGGCACATTCACGGGACCGGCTACGGTCGACCTGGCTCCTGGATGCGGCGACCTCGCCGTCACGGTGACCCCCAGCACGACCTGGACCGTGGATGCGGGACATCGGGGCGGGCCACCCATCCGTGCCGTGGGCGGGACCAGCCTGAGCATGCGCTCCGCCGATGGTGGCGGCCATCAGGACTGGATCGTGTCGCTGCCCGCGGCGCTGCTGGCCTCCCTGGACGTCACCTCGAATGCCGGCCATGCGACCATCGATGTGAGCGGCACCAAGCTGTCCCGACTGCACCTCGCGCTCAATGCCGGCGAGGCGGTCGTCGCAGCGACCGGGACCTCGATCGAGGGGCTGGACGTGAACGTCAACGCCGCGCGCGCGCGGATCACCCTTGGTGGCCCCGTGGTCGGCGATGTCGAGGTCAATGCGGGCAGCATCGACCTGTGTGTCCCGGCGGACGCGGCCTTGCGGTTCGACGTCGGCGACGACTTCGCGTTGGACACCAACCTTGCTGCCCAGGGGCTGGTCGAGACGGCGGGTGAGGACGACGAGGCGGGGGTCTGGCAGCGCCCCGGTACCGGGGGTGCGACCATCTCTCTCGCCGTGGATGGCAACGCGGCGAGCTTCCGGCTCGACCCGGCGGGAGGCTGCTCATGAGCGACCCGTTGTACCGGTCACGTCACGACCGCATGATCGCGGGGGTCGCCGGCGGACTCGCCGAGCGTCTCGGCGTCGACTCGTCGGTGGTGCGCATCGCGTGGGCCATCCTGGTCCTGCCGACCGGCTTCCTGGCCGTCCTCGCGTATGTCGTGCTGGCCCTCGTCGTGCCGGATGAGGACGAGGTCTTCCGCGACCCACCCTTGATCACCACGAGCCGCGCCTGGCCGGCATCACCCCCATTCCCACAGCAGCCACCGAGTGGCGCGCCTCCGACCGCCGCGCCTCAAGGTGCGCCGTCGATCGGAGTTCAGCCGACCGGCTCTCCCGGTGGCCATGCACCGACCGCGTTCGTCACGCCTGCGGCCGCACCTCCCCCGAACCACGACCAGCGACGAGCCAGGCAGCATGCCGAGCGGGCGGAACGACGAAGCAGGCGCCCTCATGCCGCGTCGTTCATCGTCGGCGGGTCGCTGATCGTGCTCGGCAGCTGGTTCCTGCTACGCGAGTACCTTCCCGCGCTCGACATGTCGCGGTTCTGGCCATTGGCTGTCGTCGGGTTCGGCATCCTGTTGGTCCTCCTCGCGCTCAGTCAGCGTTCCGACGACCGGCGGAAAGACCAGCGATGACCGAGGACATCCGCGGCCGCCGCCATCGCCACCCGGGACTCACCGCGGGAATCTGGCTCATCGCCATCGGGCTTGTGTTCGTCGTCCGCGACTACGGGAACCTCACGTGGGGCGAGGCATGGCCACTGTTCATCGTGGCCGCGGCCGGGGTCGCTCTCGTTCAGTCACTGCTGCGTCGGCGGGAGCTGAGCGTCGGTGCGTGGTCGCTGGCATGGCCTATCGGCTGGATGATCGTGGGCTTGGTGCTCTTCGCGGCCACCACTCGTTCCATCGGGCTCGGTCCGATGGAGTTGATCATGCGCTGGTGGCCGCTGGTGCTCGTGGTGATCGGCATCTGGTTCCTCGTGGCGTCGGTCTGGCCGGGACGTCCTGTACCGACCGAGAACCTGGCCATACCGGTCGCCGGGGCAGCGTCCGCGGCGGTCAAGATCAGCTTCGGGGCCGGCGAGCTGGTCATCGGTCGTGCCCAGCCGGGTGCCCTGGTGGACGGCAACTTCCGGGGTGGCGTGCTGGTCCAAACTGCGGCTCCGGGGCGGATCGAGCTGAAGCCCGACTCGGGTGGTGGCTTCCCGCTGTCCGGGCGGGGCTATCGATGGGACGTCGGCCTGACAGGCGAGATACCCCTGGACCTGCGGCTGGACACGGGCGCCTCCCGCGCCACCATCGACCTGGTAAGCCTGCTCGTTCGCCGCCTGGAGCTGCACAGTGGTGCGAGCGAGACGCGAGTCCGGCTGCCTGCCGCCGCAGGACTCACCGCGGTGCGCACCGAGACCGGTGTGGCGACCCTCACCATCGACGTGCCGGCCGGCGTCGCTGCACGGATCCGCTCCAGCATGGCGCTCGGTCGGCTGCGGGTCGATGAGGCACGCTTCCCTCGAGCGGTCACCGGCTGGGAGTCCCACGATCTCCTGGCGGCGCCCAACCGGGTGGAGATCGAGGTACATGGTGGGGTGGGCTCGGTGACCATCCGATGACCAGCCGGTCCCTTGCCGATGATGCCTACAGGCTGGGCAGCCGCTGATCGAACACAAGGGCACCTGCGAACAGGTCGCCTACGTCCGCAACGCGGGCGGGCATCGATCGCAAGTCCCAGCGGTCCGGCCGCAGCGACGTATCGTCCAGCTCGTCCCAGGTGATGGGTGCCGAGACACCCGCGCTCGCGACGGGCCGCACGGCATACGGGGCCACGAGCGTCTTGATGGGCGTGTTCTGGGTGTAGTCCAGGCGGGCCTTGCCACCCCTGTCGGACTTGGCCCAATCCCAACTGACCAGATCCGGCACCGCGGCGCCGACGGCCCGGGACAGCCCCTCGACCCACCCGAGCGTGTGCTCCCAGGTGTATCCAGGCGCGACCGGGACCCAGACCTGGATGCCGCGCTTGCCGGTCGTCTTGGGATAGCCGCGGACGGCCAGGTGGGACAGCGCGGTCCGATACAACCGGGCCAGCACCAGGACCTCGTCCCAGGTCGTCCGTTCGCCTGGGTCGATGTCGATGAGCGCGTAGGTCGGATGCCGATAGTCCGGTAGGCGGGATGTCCAGGGGTGCAGGTCGATGACGGCCTGGTTCGCCAGCCAGGCCATGGTTGCGGCCCGGTCCGCCACCACGTAGGTGTGCGACTGATCCCTGCCTGCTTCGGGATAGTCCCAACGCGCGACCCAGTCCGGCGCATGTGACGGGATCTGCTTCTGCCAGAAGTGATGCCCTGTGATGCCATCGGGCCACCGGTCGGTATTGAGGGGGCGCTCCCGGAGGTAGGGCAGGATGAACGGCGCGATCGTCACGTCGTAACGCACCAGGTCGCGCTTGGTGTAGCCGGTTCCGGGCCACAGGACCTTGTCAAGATTCGTTAGGTTGACGGTATGGCCGCCGACCTCCCAGGTGCCCGATGTCCCGAGGGCATCCAGGGTCGCCAGCTCGGCGGGAGTGGCCGCCTGCGCCGGACCGGGCGACGGTGCCCTCGCCGGTTTCGCGGCACGCCTGGCGCGGCTATGTTCCGCGGACGTTCGCGCGATGTCGGCATCCAGCGTGCGCTCCCGCGTGACCGTCAGCGGATCACGACCGGGCTCGAAGCCCTTGAACGCGGCCTGTCGTAGCAGGCCGTCGGAGGTCCATTCGGCGAACTCGGCGCGGATCACGACGCGTGGCTCCACCCAGTGGACATCCGCGAGACGGGGTGGATCGACTACCGTGGGAGTGTCGGTGACCCCTTCGTCGAGTAGCCCACGGAGCTTCTTGCGGGTCCTCGTGTCGATGCCGCTGCCCACCTCCCCCGCGTAGTGGAACCCGTCGTCATCATGGGTCGCGACCAGGAGCGCACCCAGGTCCAGATGTGACCCCTTGCCGGTCTCGAATCCGACCACGACCAGCTCCTGTTCGCGCCGGATCTTGACCTTGAGCCATGCTCGCGACCGCTTGCCGGGATCGTACGTGGAGCGACGGAGCTTGGCGACGATGCCCTCGACCCCGTGAGCCGCGGCAGCCGCGTGGAGATCATCACCATCCTCGTCCACGTGCGCCAGGTATCGCACCGTGGGCGTGTCTCGCACCACCCTCCGGAGGAGCCGTTTGCGGTCCGCCAGGGGCACGGCCAGAAGTGATCGTCCATCGAGGTACAACAGGTCGAACACCTGGTACACGAGCGGCGCCCGAGGGCGTTCGGCCCTCGTATCGTCAGCTGTGTCCGATGTGCCGGCCGCCGCGTGCCGGCGGTCGCCCCGGTGGATGCCCAGGCCCTTCAGGCCCGTGCGATCCTGGAGCAGGCTGAATGAGGCATTCCCCTCGGCGTCGAGCGCCACGACCTCGCCATCGACGATCGCCGTCTCGGCGCCAAGCCAATCTGCCCTGGCCCCGGCAAGCTCCGGGAAATACCGTGATGCGTCCTGACGATTGCGCGTCCACAGGCGGACCGTGCCGCGGTCCACGACCGCCTCCACCCGATACCCATCGAGCTTCATCTCGAACAGCCAGTCGGGGTCGCTGAAGGGCCGGTCGACCGGCGTCGCCAGCATCGGCGGGATGAAGGCGGGGAGGGGTTCTTCCGCAGCACCCGAAAGGTCGATCCGCGCCTCGGCGGCAGGCTTGCTGCTGTCCCAGAGCGCGGGCGCGCCGGCCTTGACCTGGTCGTTGGTGCGACCCGACAGGACCGATGTCGGGAAGGCATCGATATCCCAGGCGGCGTCTGCGCTGGCGTCCGCCTTGTGGATCAGCAGCCACTGATCCGCGTCGTCGTGGCGTGTCCCCGCTCGACCCCGGCCACTCGTCCGGACGATGACGAATCGACCAGCCAGGCGTTCACCCTGGAGCACGAACTTCAGCTCCCCTGCGACCACCGCTGCTCGAGCATCGGCAGTCTCCGCTTCCGGCTCCCAGGTGCCGATGTCCCAGACGATGACGTCCCCGCCTCCGTATTCGCCCTTGGGGATGACACCTTCGAAGTCGAGGTACTCGACAGGGTGGTCTTCCGTGCGCACCGCCATCCGTCGCTCCAGCGGTCGCATGGACGGTCCGCGGGGAACCGCCCAACTGACCAGGACGCCATCGATCTCCAGGCGGAAGTCGTAGTGCAGCCGCGTCGCGCGATGCCGCTGGACCACGAAGCGCGGCGGCCCACCAGCGGTCCCCGGGCCGCCTGCCGGCTCGGGCGTGCGGCCGAAGTCACGTTTCTGCCAGTAGCGCTCAAGTGACACGTAGGAAGGGTACGGCTGCGCGGCTACAGCCCGAAGCGGGAGACGGCTTCCTCGGCAAGTACCCTGCCCACGGCCAGCGAGGACGTGGCGGCCGGCGACGGTGCGTTCCGGACATGGAGCACGCGGTCGGAGCCGCCCAGCAGGAAATCATCGACCATGGAGCCGTCGCGGGCGAGGGCCTGTGCCCGGACACCGCTCGGCCCGAACTCGAGTTGGTCGCCCCGGATGTCCGGTACGTACCGCTGGACGGCGCCCAGGAACGAGCGCTTGGACCAGTCGCGCCATTGCTCGGCCATGCCCGTCCGCCAGTACTTCGTGGCCAGTCGCAGGAACCCTGGATAGGCCACGGCGCCCGCCAGGTCCCGCACCGAAAGGTCCCGGCGCCGATAACCCTCACGCTTGAACGCGAGGACCGCATTCGGACCTGCCAGCACATTGCCGTCGATGCGCTTGGTCAGGTGGATGCCCAGGAACGGGAAGCGAGGGTCCGACACCGGGTAGATGAGACCCCGCACCAGTGGTCGGGCGTCTGCCGTGAGGGTGTAGTAGTCGCCCCGAAACGGCACGATGCGGGGTGCCGAGGAGCTGTCCTCGCCCGTCATGGAGGCCACACGATCGGCCCACAGACCGGCGCATGCGATGACCCGCCGTGCGACGAGGTCACCGGCCCTGGTACCCACGACCATCTCGTCGCCGCGCTGGCTGATGGAGGTCACCTCTCGACTCGTCTCGATCCTGCCACCCTTGCCGCGCACCTCGTCGGCGTATGCCAGTGCCACCTGAAGGAAGTCGACGATGCCCGTGCCCGGACTCCAGAGTGCTCGGATCCTGCGGCATGGGGCTCGAGCTCGCGCAGACGTTCTGGTCCGACCTCCTCGATGCCCTCCACGCCATTGGCCAGCGCGCGCTCCTTGAGTGTCGCGAACCGGTCCAGCTCGCCATCGTCGATGGCGACCACGAGCTTGCCGGTGCGCTCGACCGGGATGTCATGCGCCTCGCAGAACCGCTCCAGATCGACCTTGCCCTCACGACAGAGCTTCGCCTTCAGTGACCCCGGCTGGTAATACAACCCGGCATGCACCACACCGCTGTTGTGCCCTGTCTGGTGCGACGCGAGCGTGGCCTCCTTCTCCAGGATGACGATCCGCAGGTCCGGCCTGGCCTCAAGCAATCGAAGCCCGGTAGCGAGACCCAGGATGCCACCACCGATGATGCAGATGTCGACGCGCTCGACGCCCGTCGCGGCGGCATCGCTGACAGCGGATCCGACGCCCGGGCTGCTCATGCGCGCCGCGCCGGCACGCTGTGGGTAGGGAGCGGGATGTCCATCCGCTCTCCCATGGCGGTGAGGGCCTCATGATGTTCGCGGTCGATGACCACCCCGCGTCTGTCGGCCAGCCGCTCCGCTTCCGCCTCGGGTGCGCCCGGGATGAGCACCGGGCCTGGAGCATCTGGGGCCGTGGGGGCAGCGATGAGCTGCCCGAGGAGCACCTCCATGCGCGCCTCGAAGGCGCCCGGTTCGTCGATGGCTCGCGGATCGATGACCAGGAATGTCTCGCCCAGGTCCGCTTCCCCCTCGTGGGTCGAGAACAGCGACACCACGTTGGGTCCGAATGCGGCACCACCCAGGATGCCCGTCAGCAGGTCAACGACGAGCGCCAAGCCGTAACCCTTGTAGCCACCCGTCGCCTCCGTGCCACCCAGGGGGTGGAGTGACCCCGCGAGTGCCGCTTCCGGGGTCGTTGCAGGGTTGCCATCAGCATCGATGGCCCAACCGACTGGCAGGGCCCAGCCCCGGCGCGCCGCAACCTCGATCCGGCCACGCGGGACGGTGGACGTCGCCATGTCCAGGCAGAACGCGTCGTACCTGCCGGCGGGCGCCGCGACCGCTATGGGGTTTGTGCCCAGCAATGGCACACGGCTTCGGGTCGGCGCCACCAGTGGCGAGCTGTTGGCCATGCTGACCCCGATCATCCCCTGTGCAGCGGCGCGCAGGGCATACCAGCCGGCGATGCCGTAGTGGTTGGAGCGGCGTACCACGACGGTGGCACTACCGTACTCACGAGCACGCTCGATGGCCATGTCCACAGCGACGCGGCACGCGTGGTGGCCCCAGCCGTTCCGGGCGTCGATGAGCACCAACGCAGGCCGCTCACGCTCGATGGTCGGTCGTGCCACGGGGTCCATGACCCCCGCCTCGACCAGCGCCGCGTATTGCGGCAACCGGGCCGTCCCGTGGGATGCGATCCCTCGTCGATCGGACGCAAGCAGCACCTCGGCCACGTCCGAGGCGATGTCGGACGGTGTCCCGATGCGCTCCACGATGGCCTTGGTCCAGTGGTGGAGCGCATCCGCATCGATGGCGCGCGCATCGACCGGGTCGTCATAGACAGGCATGCGTCGAGGCTAGCGCAGGAGCGCGCCTCCCGTGCGCCATGTGAGTGACCGTCAGGTCAGACGAGTGGCATCCTGCGTCGGCGACCGAGTCGGGTGGGACCGGTTGCGGCGCCACTCGGCATGTCCACCGGCTGGACCTGGAGGGGCAGCGCGGGGGAAGTCGGCCGGTTGTGGTCCGCCGCGCGTGCCACCACAGCGGATGCGGTCACCGCGGTCCGGCCGACGTCGGTGTGCTCCAGGGTCAGCGTGGCTGTCACGGAGTCCCCCGTCTGAGCCTGGTGGTGCGGCTTCCTGGTCGGCCTGGGGGTCGGCTTCGCGGTCTTGGCCGGCTTCTTGGTCGGCTTTGGCGTCGGCTCAGGCGACGCGTTCGGGTCGGCCGACTCGTTCGGATCGGGCTCCTTGGTAGGCTTCGGCGTCGGTGGTACGTAGCATTCCTTGCCAGGAGGCGCCACTGGTCCACCTGCGAACTTCGGGTGACGCCGCATGTACCCGCGAACGGCGGCCTTCCAGCTGTCGGGAGCGTTCTCGTTCTCGGCGTTCGTGAAGTCGGCGACCCAGATGCCACACCGTTTCTCGTACATCAGGCCGGCCTTGTCGACCGCGCCCTTGCTGCCGGGTTCGGTGCCCGTTATGAACCACTCCAGCCTGGGTCTCCCGTGGGTCCAGGAACCCGGCTTGCCACCTGTGTAGGGGTCCATCGTCCGTTGTATCAGGCCCTTGGCGGGCCGCTGGAAGTCGACCACGGGCATCCTGGCGCTCAGGTCTCGCATGGCGGAGCGCCATATCTTGCCGGCGGAGTCGGTCGCGAACACCTCGAGGTCACGGAAGTGCGGCGAGGAGTGGTCGCTGTTGCCCATCCATACGCCGAGCGCCAGAGCGGGGGCCTTCCTGGCCGTTGGCTGAGGCAACAGACCGTAGGTGGACACGTCCTTGACGCCATTGGTGGTGCCTGTCTTGAGGGCCATGATCCGGCGCCTTCCGCTCGCCGTGATGATCTGGAAGTTCTTGCCCCAGTAGGGGTTCTGCTTGGGGTCCGAGTTGCCGGACAGGATGTTGGCCATCAGCCAAGCAGCTTGTGGACTCCAGACCTTCCTGGTCTGCGGGTCTCCGGCCGAGAACACCACCTTCCGGCTGGGGTCGGTCACCTTGAGGATGAAGCGCGGTTCGGTGACCAGGCCACCGTTCCCGAATGCCCCGTATGCCGCGACCATGTCGATCTGACGCACCTCGGCAGTGCCGATGGCGACGGCGAGTCCGGCATCGGCGATGGCCTTCTTGTGGCCGGCCAGGAACTCGATGCCTGCCTTGGTCACATATTGGTCGAGCGCCCGGTTGCCGAGCCGACCAAGGGCCCGGATAGCCGGGATGTTGAGCGATCGCTGGAGCGCGAATCGCGCCGTCACAGGTCCGCGGTTCAGACCGTCGGCGTCGTACGGCCGCCAATTCGGCGTGAACGGGGTGCTGATGTCCAGCAAGATCGAGCCGGGTGTCAGGACGCGCTCGTCGAACGCGGAGGTGTAGACCATCGGCTTCCAAGCCGATCCCGTTTGCCTGTATCCGATACCCGCAACGTCGTACTTGGGATCGAACTTCGGGGACTTCTGCTTGTACTTGTCGTAGTAGTCGGCACTACCGACATACGCCAGGACATCGCCGGTCCGGTAGTCCATGGCCGTCAGCGCCGCGTTGTGGATCGAACTACCGCGGAGGGTGTTGATCCACTTGTAGTCGGCGGCCCGGATCTTCAGTTCTCGGCGGGCCTTGAGGTACCGGCCGATGGCAAGGTTGGGGAGGACCGCCCCTGCCATGACGTACTTCTCGGCGATCTTCTGGGAGTCTCGGTCGAGCGTGGTGATGACCCGGTAGCCGCCCGTCTCGACTGGCTCCCGATCGGCCATCATCTGGTCCAGGCGCAGCTTGACGGCGACCACGAAATGGGGTGCCTGGTAGTAGTTCGGCTTGTCGCCCGCCAGGACGACGCGCTCGTTGAGTGCCGCCAGGACCTGCGCCCGGGTGACCTTGGTCCATCGGCCGTGGCCATCGAGCAGGGCGCGCAGGATGAAGTCGCGCCGGGCGATCGGTGCGCTCACGACGCAGTTGGGGTCCTTGGGCTTCAGATCGGCACCGTACTGACAGGTGCGCACCGTGATCTGCGTCGTGCCCTTGCGCTTGACGGTCCTCGAGTACAGGGAGCGGTACGGGTCCAGGATCGACGGTGACTGCGGCAGGCCTGCAAGCAGCGCTGCCTGGCCAAGCGTCAGGCCCGACATCGTGGTCCCGAAGTACGCCTTGGCGGCGGCAGCGATGCCGTACGCGTTGTGACCGTAGAAGATCTGGTTGAGGTACGCGGTGATGATCTTCTGCTTGCCCAACTCACCGGGATAGGCGGCGGTCAGCTTGGCCGACTGGATGATCTCCTTGGCCTTGCGAACGTACAGGTCAGACCCGGGTGCCAGCAGCTCCTTGGGCAGCAGCCGTGCCCGCACCAGCTGCTGGGTGATGGTCGAGGCGCCGCCCCTGTCTGCGGCGCCCGTGATATCGGCCAGGGTCGCGAATACGGTGGACTGCAGGTCGTAGCCCTGGTTCTCCCAGAACGTCCGGTCCTCCACCGCCGTAGTGGCATCCAGGACCAGGTGCGGGATGTCGGAGAACTTCCTGATCGGGGTCCGATTCTCGCTTTTGAATATCGCCAGGAGGTGATCGCCAGTGCGATCGTAGACCTTGGTCGGCTGCGTGAACTGGAGGTGTTCGAACTCGTGCACATCCGGCAGGTCCTTCTCCAGGGACGCCATGAGCGCGGTCGCCGCGCTGCCGACCGTCAGGATCGTGGTACCGGCGACGACGACCACGGCCAGCACGATCAAGGTCACCAACAATCCCAGGATGCCGCCCCGGGACTTGTGCCGGGAGCGTCGCGTGACGCGATCGATGGCGATCCGGGTCGCAGCAGAACGCTGGTTCCCGGCGCCACTCGAACCTGTCATCGGGGCTCCCTGGCCGGCGCGACGGATGGGAGTCGTTGGGCGGACGGGATGAGCCACGTTAGGAAGTCTGCCCCATGAGCGTGGATACCGTGCCCGGGGGACGATGAAGGATCGCTAACAAACCACCATCAGCCGGTCGGCAGCCGCGCTCCCCGACGGTCGTCCACCTCGATGAGGCCGTCACCCTGGAGCTCGCTCAGTGCCCGGGCGACCCGCTCCGGCTCGATGGACAGGGCCCGCGGATCGATGTGGGTCCAGGCTCCTCGCGGGATGTCCCGCAAGGTCGCCAGTACCCGTCCGCGGACGTAGCGGTTGGTGTCCCGAAATGCCACCCCCGAGGCTGCGATCGCCTCGCCACTGGAGATCGGCCGATCGCCGCCTGCCCAGGCGCACATCGTGCGGAGCGGACATCGGTGGCAGTCCGGTGTCCGTCGACAGATGGTCGCGCCCAGGTCCATGAGGGCGTGGTTCCAGGCGGCCGCGTGGTCGCTGGGTGCCATGGCGTCGGCCGTGGCCTGGGCGAGACGGCCGGAGAAGGCGCCCCGTGCCGCTCGACCGAGCACCCGGCCAAGGACGCGGCGAGCATTGACATCAAGGGCCGTGACCGGGACGCCGAAGGCCGTGGCTGCGACTGCCCGCGCAGTGTACGGACCGACACCCGGCAGGCTCTCGAGCTGTTCCACGTCGGACGGGAGGTCTCCCGAGTAGCGGTCGATGATCGTCCGTGCCGCCGCACGCAGGGCCAAGGCCCGCCGAGGATAACCCAGCGCGCCCCAGGCGCGGATCAGGTCGGTAGCCGCGGCGGCGGCGAGGGTGCGCATGTCCGGGAACGCGTCGAGGAACGCCGGAAACGACTCCGCCACACGGACGATCTGTGTCTGTTGCGACATGGTCTCCGCGATCCAAATGGCATACGGGTCGGACAGGCGACGGATGGCCAGGTTGCGACCGTGGGTCGGCATACCAGTCGAGCACGGCAGCCTGGAGTGGCCCGGTCTCGCCTACCATCGCGTGGTGATCGCCCAGGAGTCGTTGCCAAGCAAGGATCCACGCCTCGACGGCCCTGACCTCGACCTGGACAGGTTGGCCGCGTACTGGTCGGGACGCTCCGCGTTGGCGCCGATCTCCGCGGAGGCGATGCGGGGAACGGACCTGCGCGCCCAACGACTCGGCGTGAGCGGCGATGCACTGATGGAGGAGGCCGGCTGTGCAGTCGCTGCGGTCGCGAGGGCGATGCTCGCCATGTCACCGGCATCGGCATCGTCCGGGCGCCTTGGACCGGTGCTGCTGCTCGTCGGGCCCGGCAACAACGGCGGCGACGGCCTGGTGGCGGCCCGCCACCTCGCCCAGGACTCCATCCGGTGCGTCATCGTGCTGGCCTCGGCCGACGGCCGACCAGCGACCCGCGACGCGATCCTCAACTGGGATCGACTGGACGGGATCGCCGAGCATCGAACGCATCCATGCCGCGACGTCGCGCGAGGTGCGCCTCATGCTCAACGGCATCGAGCGGGTAGGCCTGGTCGTGGACGGGCTGCTCGGGACCGGCATCCGGGGACCGCTCCGGGAACCGATCGTGGCGGGTGTCGAGGTATGTATCCGAGCCCGGGCTTCGGGGGTGCTCGTGCTGGCCATCGATACACCGACGTCGGTCGACCTCAGCAGTGGCGTGCCATCCGATCCGGTGGTCCATGCCGACGTCACGGTCACGTTCCATCGGCCCAAGATCGGGCTCCTTGGCCGTGATGCGGCGCGTCTCGCTGGGCGGGTGCTGGTGGCGCCGATCGGTATCCCCGCTCGATGCGGACCGGACATGACCGGATCGCCGCGCCGCGTGCGCGACCGCGATGTATTGCTGCTGATGGCCGGGGTGGTGGCGGTCGTGCTCGTGCTCAACGTCGTCAGCGGCATCGTCCCGGGCATGGACCGGCTGTTCGCCTCGGCGCCGGTGCTCATCATCGCGATGGTCGCGATCAGCGGCCTGGTGCTGTGGCGGGTCGCTTCGTCGACCGCGCTGACGTAGCCATCACTGGCGCGGGCGTGCCCAGGCGCCGCTCGGTGCCCGCCCGCAGTCGAGCGATGTTGTCCGCAGTGGGCGACCCAGACGATGGCGGTGCCGCCGGCGCTGAACAGCAGCCACCCGGCGTCCAGCCAGCCGAGCGCCACGAACACGACGCTCACCAGCGCCCCGAACGCGGTGCCCAGGAGTGAGCCGAGGGACACGTATCGGGTGATGACGATGATGCCGATGAACACGGGCAGCGAGATGAGCACCACCGCGACCGAGATGGCGAGCCATGCCGCCGACCCCGGCAGCGACCCCGCGGCCGCCGCGGAAGCGCAGGAACACCGACTTCCATGCGCCGAAGACCGCGGCGACGCCCGTCAGCGCGCCAACGACCGGCGTCGCGCCCGCCCAGATGGCGATGAGCACCGGGACTGCGCCCTTGGCGACGTCCAGCAGGCCGACCGCGAGCGCGCGGCGGGGACCCATGGCACGCAGTGCGTTCGTGCCACCGTGCGTCCGGAGCCCGACGCTGCGCGGGTCGGTACCACCGGTCAGCCGGGCCACGATGACGCCCATCGGCAGCGACCCGATGAGGTAGCCCATGACGACGAGGACGATGGCCTGGGTCAGCTGCGGGGACATCGTCCGGCAGGATAGCGGTCAGGGCGGCCAGGCCCCGGCCATGAGCCCGTTTGCTACCATCGGACGCGTGATGCCCATCGTTATCGATGCCGACTCCCATGCCCGCTGACACCCCGACCACGACCCCCGACAGCCGACTCCTACGACCTCGTCGTCGTCGGCGCCGGCACCGGCGGCTACTCCGCCGCCTTCCGTGCCGCCCAGCTGGGGCTGCGCGTCGCGCTCATCGACCAGCACAAGATCGGCGGCACCTGTCTCCATCGTGGCTGCATCCCGACCAAGGCGATGCTCGAATCGGCCGACCTGCTGGACAAGATCCGCAAGGCGGACCAGTACGGGCTGATCGTGTCCGAGGCGCACGGCGACCCGGTGGCCATCGGCCGCCGCGGGCCAGGTCGTGGAGCGGCTGCACAAGGGCCTCCTGAGCCTCGTGCGCAAGAACAAGGTCGACTACATCCGGGGCACCGCGAAGCTGGAGGGCGCGACCCATATCCGCGTCGCGACCATCGATGCCGACGACCAGCCGACCGGCGAGCGCCTGCTGACCAGCAAGGACACCATCCTGGCCACTGGCTCGCGCGTGAAGAGCCTGCCCGGGTCTCGTGCCGGACGGCGTCCGCATCGTGACCAGCGACGACATCCTGCAAGTCGGATGACGTGCCCGGCTTCCATCGCGGTCATCGGTGGCGGCGCCGTGGGCGTCGAGTTCGCCTCCTACTACCGGGACCTGGGCGCCGAGGTGACGGTCCTGGAATACCTGCCGGCGATCGTGCCCCTCGAGGACGCCGAGGTCAGCAAGGAGATGGAGCGGGCGTTCACCAAGCGGGGCATCAAGGTCATCACCAGTGCCCGGTTCGACGCCGCCGCCGTGCGCGCGGACGAGGCTGGCGTCCACATCCTCGTCGGCAAGGAAGGCGAGGAGCCGTCCGAGCTGGTCGTCGAGCGGCTGCTGGTGGCGGCGGGGCGCGCCGCGATCACCGACGGCGTCGGTCTCGAGTCGACCAAGGCGGTCGTGGAGCGGACCATCGTCAAGGTCGACGGCAACATGCAGACCGCAGAGCCGCACCTGTACGCCATCGGCGACATCATCGGCGGGCTGTGGCTGGCGCACGTCGCGGCCCACGAAGGCATCGCGGCGGTCCATGCCATCGCGGGCGAGGAGGTCGAGCACGTCGACTACCTCAAGATGCCGCGCGCGACCTATTCCCGGCCCCAGGTCGCGTCCATCGGCCGCACCCAGGCCGAATGCGAGCGGGACGGCATCCCGGTCAAGGTCGGCAAGATGCCCTTCCAGGCGGTCGGCAAGGCCATCGCCAACGGCGAGACCGAGGGCTTCGTCAAGGTCATCGCCCACGCCGACACCGACGAGCTGCTGGGTGTCCACATGATCGGCTCGCACGTCACGGAGCTCATCGCCGAGGCCAGCGCCGCGATGCTGTTCGAGGCCACGTCCTGGGACGTCGGCTCTGCCGTCCATCCGCACCCGACCCTGTCCGAGGCGCTCGGCGAAGCCGCACTTGGCGTCCACGGCAAGTCCATCAACTTCTGAGGGCCCGCGCTCCGGCGGGTCGCTGTGCGCGGCGGGCTGCTGTCGCCTCGATCGTCCCGCGAGCCGCCATCGGGCTGTCGCGAGCCGGCGGAGCTCTGGACGACGGCGGCGGGCCGCTGTGCGCCGGCGGCCGCTGTGCGGCGGCGGGCCGCTGTGCGCCGGTGGGCAGCGGGTCCTTCCCGGGATGTTCCTGGACAGACTCGATGTGCTGGACTGATCGCCGGGTCGGAGGCATGAACGCGGTGCTGGGCACCGGATCGCCGCTCGGCAATCCATGGTCGGCGAGCGACCTCCCGGCTCGAGAAGGCTGCCACTGTCTTCTGACGCCGGTGAGGAGCCGGCTCTCGGCCACACAGCGACCCGCCACCCGTTGTCGTCACCCGGCGATCAGTCTGGCAGGACGACTCTGTCCAGATCGCTCCGAGGTTCCGTGGTCAGGTGTCTGGCGGTCGCGCATGTCGACGCTTCGCGCTGACGTGCCGCGGGATCACAGCACTCGGCTCCGCCCAGAACGATAGAGCCGTAACCGCCCCGGCGGGTGCTCGAAGCCAGGCGCGCATCGAGCGACCGTCGCGACCGGCGATGGGTGCGAGCACCCGCGATATGAGCTGGTCACGTGCCGGCGATTGGTGCGTGTGTCAGTCAGCACCACCCAGCCACTGACCGTGATGGGGTGCCACCCACGTTCCTGTCCGAGGCGCGGACCAAGCCGCACGCGCTGGTCCATCTTCCGCACCAGCTCGGCCGGGTCCACCAGCAGCGTCTTGAGCTCGATTATGAGGAGGCTACGGGTCGACTCGTGCCACGCGAGGATATCGATAGCGCCGCGCTCGCCGTAGATCGAGTACGTGGCCTCGGGAATGGGCGTCCATCCGGCCAGGCCCTCGAATAGCCGCAGCACCGAGTCCTGGAGCATCGAGTGCGCACCGCTGACCAACCTATCCAGGTCAGTGCCGCGCCATCGGGGCGTCACATCCAGCCACATGCCGAGCACGCCCGCAACTCGCCGGATGGTATCGATCGAAAGCCCGGAGAGCAACCCGCGCTCCAGCCGGCTGACGGCCGACTGCGGCACCCTCGCTGCGGCCGCAACTGCTTCCTGCGTGCGGCCCATACGGATCCGGACGGCCCGGAACGCGGCGCCGACCTTGGCATCGTCCATGTGCCTCATGGTGACGAGGCGGTCTTGTCCGGCTCTTATTCCGACCGGGTGGCGCCTGGTGATGGTCGGTCGGCCAAGCACACGTGGTCGGCGAGCGCTCGGTGGCGGGCCAGAGCGGTGTCCCGCCGCCAGACCGGTGTCCCGCCGCCCGAGCGGTATCCCGCCGCCAGACCGGTGTCCCGCCGCCCGAGCCGGTGTCCCGCCGCCCGAGCCGTCGGATCTGGACAAACCAGCGTCCACGGACTCACCGCCGGGATGGTCGCCGCCGAAGTGCGCGATACGGAGGTGGCTAGGCGTGCTCGGCCGGGAGTGGGCGCGACTTGGCCGTGGCGTGAGCGTGCCCGGGCCACGGATCGGCCATCCAGTCGACTGAACAACCCAGATCAAACACTACGGATGCGGCGATCAGTCGGCAGGACCGACATTGTCGAGGTGTGCTGCGCCCATGCCCTTGCCCGCACCGTGCCCATGGCCCGCACCGTGCCCATGGCCCGCACCGTGCCCTTGGCAACCGCCAGGCACGACGTCGGCCAGGTCGCGACTGGATGCCGGGCACTGACCTTCGCGTATCATCGGCAGGTCGCGCCACGGGCGTGCCGGGAGAGAGTCGGAGGATCGCACAGCACATGCCCACGGTGACCATGCCCCAGCTCGGCGAGAGCGTCGCCGAGGGGACCATCGGCAAGTGGCTCAAGCAGGTCGGCGATCAGCGTCGAGCTGGGTGAGCCGATCGTCGAGGTCGTCACCGACAAGGTGAACGCGGAGGTCCCGTCGCCGTTCGAGGGCACGCTGACCCAGATCCTGGTCGGCGAGGGGCCAGACGGTCCCCAACGACGCCGACATCGCGGTCATCGAGGCGGCCGGCGTCGGCGGCCGAGACAGTGGCACCCGCGCCGCGGTCGCAGCATCGACTGGGGCTGTCGACGCCCAGCTCCGGACCGCCGGCGCCGTCAGGACCTGCCGCGCCAGCCCCCGTGCCGACACCTGCGAGGCCCGCGATCCGGCCGCAGGCACCTGCGCCCACGGCCGTGGCCGCCCGCGTCACGGCCCCGAGCCGCCGCCGTCGCACGGGCTGGCCATCGCCGAGTACCAGGGACGCATGACGCCCGCCGTCCGACGGCTCGCGCGTGAGCACTCGGTGGACCTGGGGCGCGTGCCCGGGACCGGGTTCGGTGGCCGCGTGACCCGCGACGACGTCCTCGGGTACGTGGCAGCGCAACGGCGCAACGGCAGCGCACGCCGCAGCCCGCCTGTGCCGCACGCGACTGGCGCCAGCACGCGCGCCCGCCGCCGCCCGGCCCGCTGCCAGGGCCCAGCTTCCGCCGGCCCGTGCCGCGGCCCCGGCGCCGGCCCGATCCGCCGTGGACTACCTCAAGCCGATGACCAAGATCCGGCGCGCCATCGCGGCCCAGATGACGCGCGCCGCGGCCGTGCCGACCGCGTACGAGACGGTCGAGGTCGACATGTCGTCGGTCGTCCGCCTGCGCGACAAGCGCAAGCGCGACTACGCACGAGCGTGAGGGCATGGGCCTGTCGTTCGTGGCCTTCGTGACCAAGGCCGCGGTCGAGGCGCTGCGCAAGAACCCGGACATCAACGGCCACTACACCGACGAGGGCCACTGGGTCCGGCGCGACATCAACATCGGCGTCGCGGTGGCCGTCGACGACGGGCTGATGGTGCCGGTCATCGCCGGCGCGGACCAGTTGAGCATCAACGGCCTCAACCGTGCCGTGAACGACCTCGCGGCTCGTGCCCGCATCAGCAAGCTCAAGGTCAACGAGGTCGGCGGCGGCACGTTCACCGTGGACAACACCGGCTGGACCGGCTCCATCCTGACGATGCCCATCATCAACGTGCCCGAGATCGCCATCCTGACCATGGAGGCGATCGTCAAGAAGCCGGTCGTGGTCGAGTCCGCGGCGGGCGACAGCATCGCCATCCGACCCATGATGGCCATGGTGCTGGGCTTCGACCATCGGGCCACCGACGGCGCCCAGGCCGGCAAGTTCCTGACCGATGTCAAGCGCTGGCTCGAGTCGGTCGACGATTCGACACCGGTCTGGTGATCGACCGCCCCGCCACCACAGCGGTCACTCCGAGCTAGCAGGATCCGATGCAGCGCGATCTGCCGATGTTCACGCCGCCTTCCATCGGAGGCGGCCACGCCCACGAACCGCTGACCATCGCCATGGGCGGCGGCAGCTTCGACCCCGCGGCTGACGGCGGCATCGCGCCGCGTCGGCACCCGGACTGGATCCGGGCACGGCTGCCCAGTGGCCGCAACTACCAGGAGCTCAAGGGCCTGATGCGAGGCCTGACCCTCAACACGGTGTGCGAGGAGGCTCGCTGCCCCAACATCGGGGAGTGCTGGGAGCAGCGCACCGCCACGGTCATGATCCTTGGCGACACCTGCACCCGTGCCTGCGGCTTCTGTGCCGTCAAGACCGGTCGTCCGACCTGGAATGACGACGGACGAGCCGCGCCGGGTGGCCGAAGCCGTGCGCCAGATGGGCCTTGAGCACGTGGTGGTCACCAGCGTCGCGCGCGACGATCTTCCAGACGGTGGCGCCCACATCTTCGCGGAGACCATCCGGGCGATGCGCCGCGAGTCACCGGCGATGGGCATCGAGGTGCTCATCCCCGACTTCAACGGCGAGGACGCGCCCCTGCGGACGGTGATGGAAGCAGCGCCCGACATCCTCAACCACAACGTCGAGACGGTCGAGCGTCTCCAGAAGCCGGTGCGCAAGCGAGCCCGATATCACCGCTCGCTCGAGGTGCTGCGCGTGGCCAAGACCCAGGCGCTGGAGATCGCGGGTCGACCGGGCACGGTGCACACCAAGTCGAGCCTCATGGTCGGCCTGGGCGAGACACGCGAGGAGCTGTCCACCACGTTCCGCGATCTGCGCACCTACGACTGCGACATCCTGACCATCGGCCAGTACCTGCGGCCGTCCGAGGCGCACCTGCCCGTGGAGCGATACGTCCACCCCGACGAGTTCGCGGAGATGAAGGCCGAGGCGCTGTCCCTGGGCTTCAAGCACGTCGAGTCGGGACCGCTCGTGCGGTCCTCGTACCACGCGCGCGACCAGGTTCCCGAGGAGGCCAAGCGCGCCCGGGGCTCGATGGCCGCGGCCCTGGCCGCGAACGGGCTCGCTGTCGACGGCTGACCCGCCGGGTCAGGCCTGGGATCCTGTCGGCGCGCACCGGGAGCCGGGACCGGAACCCATCCAGCAGCACGTCCAGCCCGAACACGAAGTCGGCGTCGCGCTGCTACCCGTGCAGCTCGACTGGTGCCACTGGCTGCTGCCCGAGAGATAGCACTGGAGTGCCCGCTGGGCGCGTTCCGCATCGGCACTGCCGAGTCCCGCATCGCGCCACAGGCCGACCATCCGGCCATGGATACCGGCGAGCAGCGGCTCGTCGGGTGACATCGCGCTGAGCAGGGGCATCAGGTTCGGGTGTGCCTGGGTGATGGTCCGGAAGGAGCGTGCCGTAGGCGCGGACCTGTGCCTCCCAGTCGCTGCCTGAGTCGCCGGTGCGGCAGCACCAGGTCGCTCAGCAGCCTGTCCACGACCGCATCGAGCAGCGCCGCCTTGCTGGGGAAGTAGCGATACAACGACATCGCCTCGACGCCCAACTCGCTGCCCAGGCGACGCATGCTCAGCTCGTCGAGGCAGTTGTCGTCGACATAGCGCACGGCCGCGTCGATGATCCGGGTGCACGACAGCGGCACTCGGAACTGGCCACCTCTCGAGGGCGTCCCGAGAGTGGCGGTCTGCATGTCGGGCGCGAGGGCCGCGCCGCGGGCCTGCGCTGCCTCGCGATGCTGGTCTTCCATCGCGCGGCAAAGTCTACATCGGCAGCCGCAGGGAACTTTTGGGTGTCTACGATGCCCGTACTCTGGTGAAGGCGGACAGATGTTCTGCCTCGATCAGGTGGCGGCATGCAGCGAGAGCTCGTGGAACGGGCACGATCGGGCGACCGCGAGGCGTTCTCCGTCCTGGCGGGCACCTCGATCGCTCGGCTGTACGCGGTCGCCAACCTCATCCTCCGCGACGGGGACCGCGCCCAGGACGCGGTGCAGGAAGCGCTTGTCTCCGCCTGGCGGGACGTGCGTGCGCTGCGTGACCTCGACGCTTGGGATGCCTGGCTCAATCGCCTGACCGTGCGCGCCTGTTACCGGTGGGCGCGCAAGGAACGGCGGCGCAACATGGTCGAGCTGCAGCTGGAGCCCGACGAGGATGTGGCCGGGACCCTTGACTTCTCGCGTGCCCTGGTCGAACGCGACGACCTGGAGCGCGAGCTCGGACGATTGACCATCGACCAGCGCGCGGTGCTGGTCCTGCACTTCTATCTCGGACTCCAGCTCGCCGAAGTGGCGGGCATCCTCGATGTCCCCATCGGCACCGCCAAGTCCCGATTGCACCGGGGCCTGGAGGCGCTGCGTGAGTCGATGCGGCCGCCGGCTGTCGACGGACTCACCGCGGAGCGTCTGGCATGAACACCGATCCTCGCCTCGAGCAGCGGGTCACCGCCGCCTTCAACAAGGCCGCCTCGACCCGTGAGCCGGATGGCCTGCTCGATTCCGTGCTCACCACCGTGGGTCGGACGCGGGCCCGTCCGCGCTGGCTCGCCCTCATCAAGGAGCCTCCCATGCGCATCCATTCGCGCGTCGCGGTCGGTTCGCCGGCCGTGCGACTCGCCTACCTGTCGATACTCATCCTCCTGCTGACGATCGCGGCGACCGGAGTGGCCGTGGCAGGTGCCTCGCTTATGCCGGGCACGGTCATCGTGGTCGCCCAGGATGGCTCGGGCACGGCCACGACCATCGCGGCGGGTGTCGCGATGGCGCACGACGGTGACACTGTCCTGGTCAGGCCGGGGACCTACCACGAGAGCGTCGCCATCACCGAGGACATCACCCTCCGGGGTGACGGCGATCGCTGGGGCTGTCATCCTGGAGTTCGCCAACACCGATGACGCGACGTGGACCGCGCCTCCCGATCCAGGATTCACCACGGAGAGCGAACCGGTCACCTACGGCATCGTGCTGGATGACACGGACGCGCACCTCGAGAACATCACGGTGCGAGGCCGGATCGCTGCCAACCCTGAGTTCATCGTCGGGGCGGTGATCATCGACGGCGGCGCGCCGGTCATCGAGAAGGTCGACATCGTCCTCGACGGCAAGCCGTATCCGGATGACTACGGTTGGGTCGTGCGCAGCGCGTTCCAGGTCACCGGGGGATCGAGCGCGGTCATCCGGGACAGCTCGTGGGACGGGTTCACGCGCATCTTCGGCACCCCGGCGAGCTCACCGACCTTCGAGCGCAACACCCTTACCGGGCAACGCATCTCGATCCGGGCGGGCGGTCACCTGCCCACCATCCGTCACAACACGTTGCTCGATGGTGCGGCGATCGTCATCACGGACCCGAGCGCCAGTGCGATCATCGAGGACAACGACATCGTCGGCTTGATCAGCGACTACGCCGGTGGCGAGACGATCATCCGGAACAACCACATCCGCGACGCGCCGGGCGAGATGAACTCGGACGGCAGACCTGGGTCGGCCATCGGGATCACCGGTTCGGGGAGCGCCATCGTGGAGGGCAACGAGATCATCGATAGTCCCTATGGGATCGACATCTCCGGGTCGGGCGCGACTCCACAGATCAGCGGCAACACCATTCATGGCAGCACCAGCACGGCGATCCTCGTCGACGTCGGCACGGCCCCGACCATCGACGGCAACACCATCGAGGGGAACGGGACAGGCATCACGGTCCGTGGGGTGACCACGACGCCCGTCGTCAACGACAATGCGTTCTGTCGCAATGAGACCGACCTCAAGGTCCCGGACGGCTCCACGATCACGCTGGACGGCAACACGGTCTGCGCCGGCGAGGGTTCGGCCTCGCCCTGAGGCATCATCCGTCGTCTTGCTGCCCCTGGCAGGGATCGTAGTGCGATGCTGGCCGCCATCGAGCACCGCCAGGGGTGGTCATGCGATACGAGCGGCGACGCTCTCGGGCTGGTCGCCGATGTCACAGACGAGGCATCGGTCGCGCGCGCGTTTCGAGACCGCTACGGCGGACTGGGGAGGCCTGGACGAGGGCATCTCGTCCATCGCGGTCATGTTCCAGACGCCCGAGTAGTCGGAGCGCGTCAGGGCGCAGTTCGCGGCGGACGGCATCGGCATCGCGGCGTCATCGCGCATCGGAGATCACATCGAGTGGTACTTCCTGGACACCGAGCTTCCGTTCAAGTGCGTCATCGTGTCGGGAACCGGTCACGCAGTCGACTTCATAGAGCCAGTCAGCGTCTATCCCCGGTAGGCCGATCACGTAACGTCGCCTGGCGAGACGATCCTCGCGGTTCACGCCGCTTCCGGGTGGACACCACGTGCTGGTAGGCCTAGTCTGCCGCGGTGCGTCGCAGGGTTCCCCGGGGCGAGATGGGCCCGCCCGACCCGTCGATGCGTGAGCGGGTGTGACATGTACGGTCGAAGCTCCGGGTCTTGGCAAGTGTCGGCCTGGGTTGGTCGCAGGCGAGTCATCAGCATCGTCGCCATCGTTGGCGCGGCGCTCGCGATCACGGCGCCTGCCGCGGCTCGGAGTCCGGCGGAGACCCCCGGCAACCGTCAGGTGGCGACCGCATGTGCGACCGTCGCACGGCCATCGGCGGCACCTGGCAACCGCGGGTCGAACCGATTGGCGGTCCCTTTGGCGGCGAGGTCAGCCGCGCTGACACCTGCAGCCGTGGGTGCCGCGGTGCTGGTTCGCGACATCGACTCATCGGGCGGCTCGAACCCGGGCAGGCTGACGCCATTCCTGGGTCAGGTCGCCTTCGTTGCTCACGACGACACTCACGGCACGGAGCTCTGGATCACGACAGCCACGTCGGCCAAGCGCCTTCGCGATATCGCGCCGGGTCCCACGAGCTCACGGCCGAGCAACCTGACCGCCGTCGGCTCGACGCTCTACTTCCTGGCCGATGACGGCACACACGGGCGCGAGTTGTGGAAGACCGACGGCACATCGGCCGGCACAAGGCTTGTGAAGGACATCAGACACGGAGCCAAGGGTTCTTCGGGTGGCAATCTGACGCCGTTCCACGGCAAGCTCTTCCTGGCGGCCAACGACGGCGTGCATGGCGGCGAGCTGTGGAAGAGCGATGGCACTCCCGGTGGCACCAGGCTGGTCAAGGACATCGAGCCCAGTGGAACAGCGCTCTACTCGTTCCGCCGGGACGGCACCTACTGGGCGGTACTGGAGGACCGGTTGTACTTCGGCGCCTACGGCTCGCATGTCGGCCTGTGGCGCACCGACGGCACCGCAGCCGGGACCACACGGGTGGCGAAGAAGCTGATCATCGATCAGATCGTGGCGACCTCGTCACGGCTCTACTTCATGGGCAGCCCGGATGTAGGCGGATGTGCCCTCCCGGGACCGTACATCTACACGAGCGATGGCACGACCGCGGCGACCGGTGTGGTGGAATACGAAAGCCCGTGGGGTTCCCTGGTCACGTTCCGCGGCAAGGCCTGGTTCGGGGCGAACGGCTCTGCACCATATCGCCGGCTCTACCGGTCCGCCGGCACGGACGCGACGACGGGACGTGTCCTGCCCAAGATCGCCCTCGACGATGACACCCCCATCCAGGCGGTCCGTGGCAGGCTGTTCCTGTCCCAACATGGTGCCCTGGCCATCAGCGACGGAACCGGGGCGGGCACCACCAGACTGGGCGATCCGGACCTTGGCTGGCGCGGTCTGGTGAACGTCGTCAAGCTGGATGGCCTGTGGTACTTCCCAGGCCGTGACGCTGCCGGTGACTGGGAGCTCTGGCAGACGGATGGCACGACGCTGGGAACGGTGGTCGCGGCCGAGGTGAATCCGGCCGGCAACGGGGTCGTCCGGTCCCTCGTTCGTTCCGGTGGTGTGGTCTGGTTCACTGCGAACGACGGGACCCATGGCCGGGAACTGTGGCGGTACGTGCCCTGACCCTTCCCAGGGCACGTGGCTGGCGGCGGGCAACCCGTCCAGGGTGACGCCCGCCCGCTAGCATTCGGGAGTGGCCAACGTGCTGTCCCGCAAGGTGCCCCTGACCGAGCTCCACTGCCATCTCGGGGCTGCCGTCACGCCCGCCATCATGTGGGGCATCGCACACGCCCAGGGGATCCGGCTCCCGACGAAGGACTACTGGGAGTTCCGGGACATCATCACCGTCTCCCCACGTCGTGCCCGGTCCTTCGATGGGTATCTGCAGCTGTTCCACTGGACCGAACTCATCCAGTCGTCGCCGCTCGCAGTCGAGCGCGCTGTGTATGAAGTGGTGGGTGGCGCATATCGGCGCAACAACGTGACCACGTTCGAAGTCCGCTTCAACCCCATGAAACGCAACCGGGGCGGCGAGCAGGACCTGGACCACATCATCAGTGCCGCTACCCGGGGACTCGATCGGGCGAAGCTCGAGTATCCCGTGACCCCGGGCCTCCTCCTGTGTCTCGACCGGGCGTTTCCCTACCAGCTCAACGAGATCATCGTCGAGAAAGCCATCGCCTATCAGGCGCGTGGGGTCGTGGGCATCGACATCGCCGGTCCGGAATCGGATGCCTTCCGGCCGATCGAGTATCGGCGACTGTTCGACCGGGCGCGACGCAAGGGCCTGGGTGTCACCGTCCACACCGGCGAATCGGGTCCCCTGGAGGAGATCGGCGAGGTCATCAGGCAGCTGGAACCCTCGCGCATCGGCCACGGTGTCAAGGCGGCCTACGACCCGCGCACCCTGGACATGATCACGGAACGCGGCATCACCCTGGAGATCTGCCCAACCAGCAACCTGAATACCCGGGTGGTGTCCGGCTGGGACGAGTTCCGGTGGATCTTCGACACGTTCCGGCGCCATCGAGTGCGTTTCACCATCAACACCGATGGCCCCGAGATGCTCAAGACCTACATCCGGGATGAGTTCGCGAGTCTCGGACGCCTGGGCATCCTGTCCCTCGAGGAGCAGTTGCAGTGTGCCGAATGGGCACGTGAAGCGTCCTTCGTGGCAGGGGTCAGCGAATTGCCCTTGCCGCGACGAGGACCCGCTGCCCGAGCCGAGGTCGAGCGCGAGGAGGTCTGAGCCACTCCAACGGCCCGCGGCGGCGCCCCGCCCGGTCATGCTGTCAGGCCATGAGACCGAATGCCTCGTCCAGGGTTGCCTGGCCATCCACACCTCCGATGGCGCGGGTCGAGGCGGACCCGCAGGCCACCGCGAGGTCCAGCGCCTCGTTCAGTGGCCAGCCACTGACGAGCGCGGCCACGAACCCGGCGTCGAAGCTGTCGCCCGCGCCCGTGGTGTCCAGCACTGCCACTCGAGGGCTCCGCGCTCGTGCCAGTTCCGCACCCCGCACGGCGAGCCCACCGTCCCGGCCGAGCTTGAGCACGACCGCGAGCGGCCCAGCAGCGGCATCCCGACCCCTGGCAGCGCGTTCCACGAGTGCTCGTGCGGCGTTCTCGGGTTTCGACTGCCCGGTCCACTGGCTCGCCTCCACCAGGTTGGGAAAGCAGACGTCCGCGGTCGCCAGCAGGGCGTCGAGGTCTTCCCAGCGCTCGGCGGGATCCCAGTTGGCATCGAAGGACGTGGTCGCCCCCGCGGCCCGCGCTGCGCGGAACACCGCCGGCAGTCCGACCCGAAGGCGTGGCTGGAGGGCAGTGGCAGCCGCGTGAACATGGCGGACCCCAGTCAGCAGCTC
Organism: uncultured Chloroflexia bacterium; assembly: GCA_963760625.1. GTDB lineage: Bacteria > Chloroflexota > Limnocylindria > Limnocylindrales > CSP1-4 > JAFMJV01. The sequence goes on along the minus strand of CAVXDU010000009.1, from coordinate 109,848 downwards.
CTCTGGCACGTCCTCGGCACGCAGTCGGTCGATGGTACCCAGCGCCGTCAGGATGGCCCGATCACTTCCGCGGGCGAGGACGACCGTGGCCCCCGTCGGGATGGCGGGCTCGATGACGCAATGACGGGTGTCCACGCCCCGTGCCGCCAGTGCCGAGAGCATCCAACGACCCAACTCGTCGTCGCCGAGGACACCACACACGGCCACCGCCAGGCCCAGCCTCGAGGCCCCGCAGGCCATGATGCTCGCCGAGCCGCCGATGGTCAGCCGGATGCCCTCGACGAGGGTCTCCACCTGGCCGAACACGGGCTGCAGTGCGGGGTCGAGCACAACGATGTCCGGGTTGATGTCACCCAGGACCAGCAGATCGAAGGACACGTCGGGCATCACCGGATGCTACCCGCCGGAGTACCGTTCTGGGCGACCGATGGTGCTGTAGGCAGGAGTTGCGCGGATCATGAGTTTCGTGGCGCAGGAGATCGCGAGCCAGCCGGATTGCTGGCGACAGGCCGCCGACCACGCACTCGGGGTTGCCCCCGTCCTGCCGATGGTCGGCGAGCGGGTCGCGGTCATCGGGTGTGGCACATCCTCGTTCATTGCCATGTGCTACGCCGCACTGCGGGAGTCGTTGGGCCAGGGCTGGACGGATGCGTTCGCGGCATCGGACATGCCCCGCGACCGGCGCTACGACCGTGTGCTGGCCATCAGTCGTTCCGGCACCACGACTGAGGTCCTGGACACCCTGGATGCGCTGCGTGGCCGCGTGCCGACGGTGGCCATCACGGCCGACACCGGGACGCCCATCGTCGACGCGGCGGACGAGATCATCGACCTCGGGTTCGCGGATGAGCGGTCGGTGGTCCAGACACGTTTCGCGACCACGACGCTGGCCCTGCTGCGCGCGTCCGCGGGCCAGGACCTGGCACCCATCGCCACTGATGCGGAGCGCGCGTTGACGGTGCCCATCGAGGCGCTCGCACGTAGCACCCAGTTCAGCTTCCTGGGCACCGGCTGGACGACTGGTCTCGCCCACGAGGCAGCCCTGAAGATGCGTGAGGCAGCCCAGGCATGGACCGAGTCCTACACCGCGGCGGAGTATCGCCACGGACCGGTGAGCGTCGCGGAGCCCGGACGGACAACGTGGATGCTGGGCGTGCCGCCCGTGGGTCTGGCGGCGGATGTCCAGGCGACGGGTGCCTCGTTCGTGTGGCACGAGGGGATGGACCCCATGGCCGCGCTCATCGTGGCGCAGCGGACCGCCGTCGCGATGGCGCTCGCGCGTGGCCTCGATCCGGACCATCCGCGTGCCCTGACCCGATCCGTCATCCTCCCGCCCACCCGTGACGCGGCCGGATGACGACACAGCCCAAGCGGCCGTGATCCTGACTGTCACCCCGAACATGGCACTGGACGTCTCGTACGACGTCGATGCGTTGGTGCCGGGTGCTAGCCACCGGGTACTGGCGGTTCGCACCCGTGCCGGGGGCAAGGGGACCAATGTCGCCCGCATCCTCCTCGGGTTCGGTTACGAGGTATCGGTGAGCGGGTTGGTCGGTGGTACGACCGGGGATGCCATCCGGGCGGACCTCGCAGCGGCGGGGCTACCCGAGTCGCTGACGCATATCGCAGCCGATTCGCGCCGCACATCGACGGTCGTTTCGCGGTCGACGGGCGAGGCCACCCTGTTCAGTGAGCCGGGTCCGCCGGTGACCGACGAGGAATGGCACCGGCTCCTGGACGCGGTCGGCACGCAGGCGGCACGGGCCCCCGTGGTGGTGATGAGCGGGAGCCTGCCACCGACTGTCCCGACCGATGCCTACGCGCAGCTCGTGCGGACCGCCCGAGCGGCGGGAGCCATGACCATCGTGGATGCCGACGGGCCGGCGCTCTCCAACGCCCTCGCTGCCGGGCCGGACGTGGTCAAGCCGAATGCCGCAGAGCTGGCGGCGGCGACCGGCATCGACGACCGGGACACGGCGGCCACATGGCTTCGGGAGCACGGGGCCCGATCCGTGATCGCCACGTTCGGTCCCGAAGGGCTCGTGGCGCACACGCCAGATGGCGTTTGGCGCGCGTGGCTGGCCGGCGACCTGCGACCCTTGAACCCCACAGGGGCTGGGGATGCCTGCACCGCCGCGCTGGCCGCAGGACTCGCGGATGGACGCCAGTGGCCGGAGATCCTGGTGACAGCCGTCGCATGGTCGGCGGCGTCCGTGCTGACTCCTGTGGCGGGAGATGTCGATGCGGCTGAGGTGGCGCGGCTTCGCCCCAATGTCCGCGTGGAGGAGATGGATGCCCCTCGTATCGATCGCTGACATCGTTGGCCCGGCCTGGCGCTCCGGCCGGGGGGTCCTCGCCTGCAACATCGTGTCCGTCGAGCATGCCGAGGGGATCGTGGCAGGAGCCACCCGGCAGGGTGTCCCGGTGATCATGGAGATCAGCCACAACACCGTTACGTATCACGGCGGGCTGGAGCCGATCGCACTCCCGGCCCTTGCTGTGGCTCGGCAGGCCGCGGGACCGGTGGCAGTCCACCTGGACCATGCGCGCACCTTCGACCTGGTCCGGGAAGCCGTGACGCTGGGCATCGGATCGGTGATGTTCGACGCGTCCGAGCTGGACGATGCCGACAACGTGGCACATACCCGCTCCGTGACGGAGCACTGTCACGCTCGGGGTGTGTGGGTGGAGGCGGAGCTGGGCGAGGTCGGCGGCAAGGACGGGGTCCATAGCGCGACCGCCCGCACTGACCCGGCTGCCGCGGCGCGCTACGTGATCGAGACCGGTGTGGACGCACTGGCCGTGGCCGTGGGATCGTCCCACGCACGGCCCAGCCGGGATGCGGTGCTGGACCTGGAGCTGGTTACGCGGCTACGGGCGGCGGTTTCGGTCCCGCTGGTGCTCCACGGCTCGTCTGGTGTGTCCGATGTGGGATTGGCCGCGGCCGTCCATGCCGGGTTGACCAAGATCAACATCGCCACCCAGCTGAACCGGGTATTCACCGCCGCCGTGCGCCGGGAGCTCTCCGACCAGCCCGACGTCTCCGACCCCCGGCGCTACCTGGCAGCTGGGCGAGCTGCCATCGCCGACGAGGTGGCCCGGTTGCTCGGGATCGTGGGCGGCTGAACCTGGTCAGTTCCGAGCGCTGCGCTGCCGGAGCGCCTCGTAGAACAGGATCGCGGCAGTGGCACTGACGTTCAGGCTGTCGGCCACACCGTGCATCGGGATGTGGATCGCGGTCGGTCGGTCATCACGCCACACCTCGGTGACTCCGCCGGCTTCGTTGCCCACCACGATCGCCACGCCACCGGTGAGATCGGCGTCCGTGTAGCGGACGGGGCCGTCGACGAGCGTGACCATGGGCCTGATCCCCTGGTCTGCCAGCCACTCCCGGGCGCTCGGGGAGTCGGTCACGGCCATCGGCATCGAGAACACCGTGCCCAGGCTTGACCGGATCGCGTTGGGGTTCCATGGGTCGCTCAGGGGGTCAGCCACGATGACGGCGTCCACGCCGGCACCGTCCGCCGATCGCAACAGGGCACCCAGATTGCCGGGCTTCTCCACCCCTTCAACGACCGCCACCAGGGGCTCGTCAGGAAGCGTGAGCGCATCCAGCGAGAGGTCCGGCTGCACGGCCACGGCCAGCAGACCATCTGTGCGGTCGCCGAACGCCATCCGGCCCATCAGCTCCGCAGTCACCGGCACGACACTGCCTCCGGCCAATGTGGCCGCCTGCACGGCGTGGCGGGCGTCGGGGCCGGCGGCGTCGATCAGCTCACGTGCCACGAACAGCTCCCGGAACCCCAGGCCCGATGCCGCCGCCCGGTCGATCTCACGGGCACCGTCGATGAGCATCAGGCGCCTGAGCTTCCGTTCCCGGGAGGTGCGGAGGCCGAGTGCCGCGGCAACGCGCGGATTGTTGATGCTGCTGATGGGCGCCCGATCGTTCACCCAGCGAGTATGGCGCCGAGACGTGGCACCATCCCCAGGAGAGGAGGGCAGATGGCAGCCCGCTGGTTCCGGGGCAACCTGCACACCCACACTACCAACAGCGACGGCGACTCGGCACCCGAGGTCGTAGTCGCCTGGTATCGGGATGCGGGCTACGACTTCCTGGCCCTCACCGATCACGACGTGCTGACCCATCCCGACCCGTTGCGTTCGACCGCTGGCCCGATGCTCCTCATCCGGGGTGAAGAGCTGACCTCCGGTGACATCCACGTCAACGGGCTGGGTATCCGGGAGCGTCTGGCACCCACGTTCGCCGAGAGCGTCGTCCAGACGCTCCAGGGCAACGTGGACTCCGTCCGCGCATCGGGTGGCGTGCCGTCCGTGAACCATCCCAACTTCCGCTGGCAGGTGCGCGCAGAAGACCTCGCGGCACTTCGGGATGTCCGATCGTTCGAGATCCACAACGGGGGTCCCGAGGTCAACAACCTGGGCGGCCGCAAGGGTTTCCCGTCGGCTGAATCGGTTTGGGATCGGCTCCTGAGCGGCGGCCACCGGATGCTTGGCATGGCCGTGGATGACGCGCACCATTTCCGGGTGTGGGGCCGCCGGTATTCGAACCCCGGTCGGGCGTGGATGTGTATCCGAGCGGAGCATGCGCGCGAGTCGGACCTCCTGGCCGCCCTCGAGGCTGGTGACAGCTACGCGTCCACGGGTGTGACCCTTCGCGAGCTGACGGCATCGGGCAGCGAACTCGTGCTGGGCATCGAGCCACAGTGGGAGCTGCACTACCGAACCACGTTCATCGGGAGCCAGGGACGGGTGCTGGACGTCCAGGACGGGTTATCCCCTCGCTACCGGATCCGGCACGTCGACGGCTACGTCCGTGCCCGCGTGGAGGACTCCGACGGCCTGGTCGCCTGGACCCAGCCCATGTTCCCCGACTGAGGTCCGCGACGCCTCGAGGTCGCGCGGGAGCCTCCAGGTCGCGCTGAGGCTTTCGCGCTACTGCCCCAGGCCGCGCTACTGCCCCAGGCCGCGCTACTGCCCCAGGTCGGCTTCCGAGGCCTCCTTCAAGCCGCCACGCACCGACTCCGCGAGCTCCGGAGACCAGTCGGCGCCGAACACGCGGTAGGTCGGGACGTCGATGCGGGTCACGACCGCAGTCGGGTTGGCCGCCTGGAACGCCGCCTGGCACGCGTCCACGGCAGACTGGCTCGTGGTCCAGTACTTTTCCCTGAAGGTGTAGATCCAGATGTCCCGCACGTCGGGATCCGAGGCCACGGACCCACGAAGGTGCATCGAGTTGGGCACGAGGCCTGGATCGGGGCACGCGGAGTCCCCCGCGGTCGTGGTCGTGATGGCCACGCCCCGACGCGCGATCGCGGACATCACCTGTCGGGCGTCACCGGGGTGGAACGACGGTTGGGCGAAGCTGTAGCAGGAGCCCAGTACCAGCGGCGTGGCCACCAGGGCAAGCAGCGCACGATGGCGTCGAGCGGGTCGGGGGGACACATCGGCAGCCTACCGCGAACCGTCTGACCGGGGCGATCCGAGCCATTCGGGCGACAGCCGGTACCATGCGTGCGTGCCCACCCTCCGACCCTTCCGAGCCCTTCGGTACGCGGCCGCCATCGGTCCCGACCTGTCGGCCGTCGTCTGCCCGCCGTACGACATCATCCCCGCCCAACTCGGGGTGACGCTGCGGGAACGCGATCCGCACAATGCCGTACGCGTGGAACTGCCGGAGCCGGAGCCAGGGGCCGATCCGGACTCGCGCTACCGGGCGGCAGCCCGCACGCTCGCCGAGTGGCGCACATCTGGCGTCCTGGTCAAGGAGCGCCAGTCGTCGATCTACATCCACGAGATGACCTGGGATGGGTCGCGTGGTCGCACGCCCGGTCGAGCTCGGGGCGTGTTCGCCCGGATGCACCTGGAGGCCTTCGGCCCCGCCAGCGGGGTGCGCGCGCACGAGCGGACGATGACGGGGCCCAAGGAGGATCGCTATCGATTGCTGAAGGCGACGGGAGTCAATCTCAGCCCGATCGTCCTGCTCGGCGAAGCAACGCCTGGCGAGGTCACCGGCCTGCTGGACCGACTGAGCGCGGCGCCACCAGACGCGGTTGCGACCACGGACGACGGGGTGGGTCACCGGATGTGGACCTGTGCCGCGTCGTCGGACGAATCCGGCAACGTGATCGGTGATGCCGGTGCACTCCTCCGGGCGTTGGCCGCCTCCCCCCTCACCATCGCCGATGGTCATCACCGATATGAGACGACCCTCCGCTACCGCGACGAACGGGCCCAGAACCGAGCTTGCGAGAGCGACCCCGCGTGGGACTACGTACTCACGCTCCTGTATGACGTCGCAGAGGCACCACCGGTGCTGCCGACACATAGGGTCCTGGTCAGTGGTCCGTCCGGCCCGGGCCTTCTGGAAACGCTCGGTGATCTCGTCGATGTGGAGCCGCTCGCAGACGCGGATGCCGTGGTGGCCGTCATGCGTCGGGAGGAGCCACTCCCCGACCGGGATGCGACAGGAACTGGCCGGATCGGTCTCGTGAGTGGCCCGGTGACGGCTATCCTCCGGATTCGGCCCGCCGCCTTCGTGGCACTCCAGGACGGATCCGCATCGGCAGCGTCGCGCGGACTGGACGTCAACCGCCTGGCTCTGATGCTGGAGCGGCTTGGCGTCGACGCCACGGCCCTCGCCGCGGGCGGACGCGTCGGCTATGTGAAGGACGCGACGGAGGCCGTGGCACAGGCGACACAGGGCCACGCGGTGGCTGCGTTCCTGCTGGATGGTCCGCCGGTAACGGCTGTGACTCGAGTTGCAGCTGCGACCGAGGTCATGCCCCAGAAGTCGACCTTCTTCGACCCCAAGGCCCCGACGGGACTCGTCTTCGGACCCCTGGAGTGGTGAACGGGCGGGAGGCTCCAGCCGGCAGCGAGGGTGGCATCGAGACCCTGCCCGGGCCGATGGGTGGACCGCGCGCCCCGGGGCGTCCCGTCCGCAAGGATGAGATCGTCATCGAGGAGCGCGGCCTGTATGTCGAGAGCTGGCTGCCCGAGCGTCGATCCCGTCGTCGGCCGTTGTACCTGGTCCATGGCGAGCTTGGCGGTTCGTGGGTCTGGGAGCGGTACCTCCAGTACTTCGCGCAACGCGGCTGGGAGGGCCACGCGCTCAACCTGCGGGCGCACTTCTGGTCCGACACGGCGGACTTCGAGACTCTCGACCTGCACACCTACCTGGACGACGCGACTGCCGGACTCGACGCACTGGGTCGGCCTGCGGTGGTCGTTGGGCACGGCATGGGCGGACTCCTGGCACTCAAGCTCGCCGAGCGACGTGAGGTCGCGGGCCTGGTGCTGCTCAGCCCGGGACTACCCGACCCGATCCGGCCCGACCTGCCGTCGCATGTGGTGCGGCTGGTGCCGGCGAGGTTCCGGCGGGAGCTCATCGGTTGGGCTGGCGGTTCCGACCAGATCCAGCGACAGAACCCCGACCTCACGGTGGCCGATGTATTGCGCGTCCAGCACCTCATGGGCGCCGAGAGCGGCGCGGCACGCCGGCAGATGCTGGAGGGGGTCCCGGTCGACCGGTCCGCCCTCGACGGACTGCCCATCCAGGTCATCGGCGGCGGGGTCGATCGGCTCTTCCCGAGCAACGACAGCGAGCGCCTCGCGGACTGGCTCAACGCCGAGTTCCACCCCTTTGGCGCCCATTCCCACTACGGCCTGGTCATCGGCGAGGACAGCCACGAACAGGTTGCAGAGGTCATCCGCGCCTTCCTGGAACACCACCGGCTCTAGCGCCATCGACTTTGGCGCCGTGTGCATGGAGTAGCACGAGGGCGGCCATCACGCGTCGATGTTGGCCAGGTGATCCTGGACAAAGTCTCGTCCATGGACTGGCCGCCGGTACGGGTGGGTCCGAAGCGCGCCGCGACCGCCCGATGCGGCGCTCGATGGGGCACCTCACGTGCGGTCCGAGCGTCAGCCGAGCGGGATCGAAGCGGATCCGAGGCCACGCCCCGATCGCCGAATGCCCCGGGTCCCCTTGCGCCTGGCATCCGAGGCAGCGATCAGTCTCACGGCCGGGTCTTGTCCAGGTTGCCGAGTCAAGGACCTCGCGCCTGTGTTCACGGATGTTGGCACGGAGGGGATCGCGAGAGCACGGAGAGTCGACCGAGCGAGGCGGACTCCCGGGATGGCCATGCTATCCTTCGGGCCCTGCGCCGCATTCGTCTAGAGGCCCAGGACACCGCCCTCTCAAGGCGGAGACCACCGGTTCGAATCCGGTATGCGGTACCACTCCGAACACTCCGCTGCCGACCCGCGCGCGAGGCGTTGCCATCCCGGAGCAGGTTCGGCACCGACCAAGCCCCGCGTGACCGTCTAGCATCGATCGCGTGAAGCTCACCGTCGAGACCCAGGTCCTGTCACTGCCGTTGCGCGACCCGTTCCGGATCGCACGTGCGGAGGACGACCGCACCGCCAGCACGGTCATCGTCAGTCTCACGGTCGCCGGGTTGGAGGGACTGGGCGAGGCGTTCCCCGTCGCCTACTACGGGGAGACCGTGGCCACCGTCGGAGCCGTGGTCCCCTGGCTGGCGGGACTCATCGGGACCCTGGATGAGCCTCCGGCGAGCATCGTTGCCGCCCGCGCCTGGCTCGAGGAGGCGGACCGGCTGATGGCGGCAGCCATCGGCCATCATGGCGGTGCCAAGGCGGGCATCGATATCGCGCTCCACGATCTGGCGGCTCGCGGACTCGGGATTCCCCTCTGGCGAGCTGCTGGGCGCACCCCAGGTGGTGCCACCGACGGACTTCTCCATCGGCATCGATACCCCCGACGCGGTGGCGGCGCGGGCCAGCCGCGCGTCGGCCTTCCCGGCGCTCAAGATCAAGGTCGGCGGTTCCAGCGATCTCGAGACCCTGGAAGCGGTCCGTGCCGTCTATCCGGGCCCGCTCCGGGTCGACGCCAACACGGGCTGGCTGCCGGACGAGGGTGCGCGGCTGATCCCGGACCTTCAGCGTCTTGGCGTGGAACTCATCGAACAGCCATTCCCGGCACGACAGTTGCCCCAGTTGCGATGGCTCCAGGAGCAAAGCCCGATCCCCATCGTCGCGGACGAGAGCGCCGTGACCATCGAGGACCTGGACGCTCTCGTGGGCGTCGTGGCCGGCGTGAACGTGAAGCTCGCCAAGTGTGGTGGCCTGGGACCGGCCCTGGCCATGATCGGCAGGGCCCGGGAGCTGGGGTTCCGGGTGATGCTCGGTTGCATGGAGGAGACCAGCGTCGGGATCGGTGCGGCCGCGATGGTCGCCGGCCTTGCCGACTGGGTGGACCTGGACGGTAATCTGCTCCTCGCCCGGGACCCATTCGAGGGTCTCGACCTGGGCGAGGACAAGCGCTGGAAGCTCACCGAATCGGCCGGTCTGGGGATACGCCGGCGACCCGAATGAACCTCGTCAGGGTCGTGTGGACAAGGTCGTGGACAAGTCCGTGGATGGCATGACTTCCACTGTCGGGCCACCGGATCTATCATCTGGGACGACGACCTGACGCCCGGGGAGGCGTCGAGGGGACAAGTCGAGGGAGACCGATCGGACACCGTCGCGGGCCCCATGCCCCCACGGTGTCCATTGTTTTCACTGGGTAGTCGATCCGGGTATCCGTGTGCCCGTGACCGGATGAGGGAGAGGGTGTCGACAGTACGCCGCGGCCGCGCTATGGCCACGCATCACGCTGGATCCGAGGTGCCCGAGGAAAGTGCGCCGCGGCCTGTCGCCTGGGCGCAGCCAGAGGTCATCGAGTTCATCCGGTACTGCTATCAGCGCCGCCGGATCGGATGGCCGGAGCTGTATGACGAGATGTGTGGCGTGGCCGCGCGTGGAGAGTTCCGGGGCATGGACTACGAGTATCTCGCGGCTCTCGGCGTCCGATTCTCGCTCGAGGACATGGCCAATCTCGCAGCGCTGGCACAGCGCGTGGTCCAGGACGAGCGCCGGCGCCGGGTGGCCATCAAGGTCGAAGCTCCGGCCAGCTCCGTGGACGCGCCGCCCATCGGCGACAACCCCGCCCCGGACGATCACGCGACGGTCGTGCCCCAATAGAACGAGGCCGTCAGGCGCGGATGCTGCGCCTCGCGAGCTCCGTCTCGATCTGGCGCTCCGCCTCCACGTAGCGGTCGATCTCGATGCGCAGCTCGTTGGCCTCAGGCAGGTACAGATGGACCTGCTGCTGGAGGATGTAGCTCAGACGCCTGGACGTCATCCGCGCGTGGTCGAGGTTCTTCATCAGGACGAGTGGATCCATCGATGCCAGGTCGTCCGGGTGGTACATCTGCTGCATGGGACCCGAGGATAGCGGGTCTGACGCCGGCGGAGCCGGTCGTCCGTGGCTGCCACCTTCGAAGTCCGATCTCTCGGGGGGTCCGTGTCCGACATGACCCCGAGGGTTCGGGCGCCGTCGACCGGGAGATTCGCGGCCGACAGTGCCCGCCGCCGACCGAACTCCGTGGGTGCCAGGATCGATGATTCGCTCCGTCCTGGTCGCACCTCCCGCCCGTGTACCCCACAGGCGCGTGAGCTTCCGACCCGGGTCCACCACGTCATCGTTGACACCCGCCAGCCGGTAACCGGCGGGCTCCACGGCGGATGACCAGGCTTCCAGGGCGAGGTCGATGGGCTCCCGCAGCCGTCGACCCCGATGTGCTTCGACATTCCCGAGGATGACGACTACGATGGCGTCATCGACCAGTACCGGGCGAAGATCGTCCAGCACGCTTCGCAGCAGTTCGTTCGATGCGGTCACTGACCTGGGTGCATCCAGCGCGGCGTCTACCGCGGTCGGGTCCTCTCCCAGCAGCCACAGCCGTAGCCAGTTGGCCTGGCCGTAGCGCACCAGGCCCAGGTATGGCGGGCTGGTAACCACGAGGCGAATGCGCTCTGGCAGTCCCCGTTCGCGAAGCGCCTGCGCCGCGAGCCGACCTGCGTCACGGGCGTCGCCGTTGATGGCGATGCCCCGCGTGACAGGACGACCCTCCCGAAGCAGCCACGTGACACGCCGTTCGACATTCCGGAACAGGTCACGTTGGGGTCGGCCCGTGGATCGTTCGAGGTCATGGGCAGCCAGCCATCGAGCCGCATACCCCGGAGCCATGCTGAACGTGTTGGGCATCGCATCCGTGAGTGCTGAGGCGCGTCGTCCGTGCAGGATGCCCGCCATCGTGGCCAGGAGGAATGCGTCCACCGATCGCCGCCGGTCGAGCTGATCCCGCGCCATCAGCAACTGGGCCAGGGTCTCGGGGTGAAAGAACGTGGCCGCACCGCCACCCTCGGCCATCGTGAGCGCCATCCCGCGCCATTGCTCGCGTGTCTCGGTCCACGTGATCTGCAGCACAGCCAGGCGGGCAAGCGCCTCCCGACGCGGAGGCGGATCAAGGACGGCCGAAGTGAGCAGGTGCGCCAGCGGACTGCGGTCGATGCCGACACCGATACGCCGCTCCAGGCCGGCCTGCAATGGCACGGTCCCTCGACCGCAGAACGGATCCAGGACCACGTCACCAGGTCTGCTCCATCGTGCGATGAGGTCGTGGGCGAGTGACGCTGGCAGGCTGCCAAGGTAGGTGCACATCGGGTGGAGCGCCTGCGGCCACGAACGTGACTGCATCCTCCAGTCAGCAGTCAGCGCGAGGATCGGAAGGCTCGGTCGGCCGTCACCAGGTTCTCTTGGCGGCAAAGACAACGGCAGCTGGTCGAACGAGGTCATGGCGGCAGACGCTAGCAGGTCCATTGGCCGATCCGACGTGGATATGAGCCCTGATTCGCTTCCTGATGATCAGGCGGTCTGGGGCGAGGCGATCAGCGTCGCCTCGTCGAACCCGAGCTTGACCGTGGTGTCGCGGTGCGCGAGGGTGAGGCGCTGATCGCCGCTCACGTCGACACGGATCTCGTTGCCACCAACGGCGACCCTGAGCTGCGCCGTGGGGCCCTCGAAGATGACTCGTTCCACGACACCCTCCACCACGTTCTCGTAGGTCCGGGTCGAGGAGCCGTCGATGATGCGAATGTTCTCCGGGCGCACGTATGCAAGCACCGCGTCCCCTGGTGCGAATGCCTCGTGAGCCCGACAGCGCAGCGTGTAGCCGGCGGCGACGACCATGACCCGGGCGTCCTCGCCAGTCCCTTCGGACCCAGTAACGGTCGCAGCCAGGCTGTTGTTCGCGCCGATGAACTCGGCCACATAGTGGGTCTTCGGATGCAGGTAGATGTCCGTCTGGGTGCCGATCTGCTCGATGCGGCCCGCGTTCATGACCACGATGCGGTCCGAGATGGCGAATGCCTCGGATTGGTCGTGGGTCACGTAGATGGCCGTCTTGCGGGTACGGCGCTGGAGATCGAGGATCGAGTACTTGAGCGTGTCCCGCAGGTTCTTGTCGAGGGCTGACAACGGCTCGTCGAACAGCAGCACGGTGGGGTCGGTGGCCAGCACCCGGGCCAGCGCCACCCGCTGCTGCTGCCCGCCCGACAGCTGTGCCGGCAGGCGCGAGCCGTATCCGGTCAGCTCGACCATCGCCAGCATCTCGTCGACCCGATCCCGGATGGCCTGCTTCTTCCCGCCTTTGACCGACAACCCAAAGGCGACGTTGTCGGCGACCGACATGTGCGGGAACAGGGCCGGCGTCTGGAAGACGAACCCGATGTTGCGGGCCCTCGGCGCCAGCCACGTCACGTCCCGGTCATCGAAGAAGACCTGGCCCGCGGTGGGCTCGATGAGCCCGGCGGTCATGCGCAGGGTCGTGGTCTTGCCACAGCCGGATGGACCTAGCAGGGTCACGAACTCGCCATCGGCGACTTCGAGGTTGAAGTCATCGACGGCGACCGTCTGGCCATAGTGCTTCTGGACCGAGACGAACCGTACGCTGGACATCAGCGGGCGATCATCAGACGAGGTACGTCCCCTTGAGGTAGCGGCTGCCGAAGATCCGGAAGAAGGCCAGGATCGCGGCCAGCGAGATGAGCTGCATGACGACCGCCAGGGCGGCCGTCGTCGGGCAGCAGGCCGGCCGTCCGGATGACGTTGAAGATCCGGAACGGTGCCGTGGTGATATTCGTCGGATGGACGAACAGGGTCACGAGGTATTCGTTGAACACGATGATAAAGGTCAGCATCAGGCCGGCGCTGACGCCCGGTCCGATGAGCGGCAGCACGACTCGCCGAAATGTCTGGAACCTGGTCGCGCCCAGACACTGTGATGCCTCCTCGAACACGATCGGCAGGTCCTTCATCGCTACCACGATGGGCGTCAACATCAACGGGAACGTGCCCACCATCATGGCGAGGACGAGGCCCCACATGGACGTGGTGAGGTGATAGGTGAAGTAGTAGGTCATCAGCAGCGACAGCCCGATCACCGCGCCAGGGACATACAACGGGAGCGTGATACCGGTGAGCATCATCTTCTTGCCGGGCACCGGGTATCGGATGAGCGCGTACGCGGCGGGCAGCGCGATGAGCAGGTTGCCCGCCAGCGTCAGGCCCGAGATGATCAGGCTCCAAATGAGGTTCTCGACGAAGCTGCCCGCGATGTACTGGTAGTTGTCAACGGCGGTCAGGCCCCGTTGGGTATCCAGGGAGTGCCCGAGCAGCACCGCGAACGGCGTGACGAACACGATCAGGCACAGCCAGATATAGCCATGGCTGAGGGCGAGCCCAAGGTGGGTTCGGCGGATGCGTCGGGTCATCAGACCAGCGCATTCCGCGAGTACCGCAGCGAGACGTAGGACACGACCACGGCGAGGACCAGCAGCACGATGCTCATCGCCGACGAGAGGCCGTAATCCGACTGAACCACGCCACGCTGGTAGATGGTCAAGGCCAGGGTGCGCTGCTCGTTGATGCCTCCCAGCAGCAGGGGCTCGGCGAATGCACCGAGGTTCCAGCCGAATACCATCAGCATGCCCGCGATGATCCCACTGCGTGTCAGGGGGATGAGGATGCGCCGGAACGTCTGCCACGGCCGTGCTCCCAGGCAGGCAGCCGCCTCCTCCAGCGTGGGATCGACGTTGCTCAGGGCTGTGCCCACGTTCATGACCATGAACGGGAACGTGAAGATGGCCATGGCAAACACGGTCGAAGGCAGGCCGTAGAGGACGGAGACGCTGGAGATCCCCAACGCGGCCAGAAGTGGTGCGACAGGTCCGCCCGGCAGGAGCATGAATCCGAGCCCGAAGGCGATGTACAGGGCGCCGAACATGGGGAAGACCATGAACGCGCGCACGACCCCGCGGTAGCGCACCTTGCGCACCAGGATGTAGGCGAAGGGCACCCCGAAGATGAGGTCGACGACCATCGCCAGCGCCGCCAGCTCGATGGTGATGAGCAGGTTCGGCAGGAACCGCCCGGCCATCAGCGCGTAGTTCTGGAGGGTGTAGGTCGCGCCGTCCGCAGACAGGAACGAACGTCCCTCGGTGAAGCTCATCTGCAGGATGAACAGGAGGGGCACGAACAGGAACAGGATCACCAGCAGCAGCGCTGGTGACATGAGCAGCAGCCCGGTCAGGCGCGTGCGGCGCTCCCGCTGCCGAAGCTGGGGCGAGAGCGCCGCGATAGGCGAGACGGCCGAGACCGGCTCAGCCGCCATCGATCACTGCCCGACTGCCGCGGCGTAGTAGTCCTGGAACACCTTCGCGCTGGCGTTGTAAGCCGGCCAATCGAGCGTCTGGAGGCTGTTCTTGATCTGGTCCAGGGTCAGGTAGTAGTTGTAATAATCCTTCTGGAACCAGTCGGGGATGTGGCTCTCATAGGCCTCGCCAAGCAGGCCCTCATGCAGCTCTGCCCACGGCCCATGATCGATGGGCCAGCTGTTGGGGAACTGCACCTCGGGGCACAACCGCCAATTGATGAACGTCTGGGCCAGCACAGGGTGAGGTGCACCCTTGGGGATCCACAGATAGCCGTTGATGGGATAGAGCGCCGTAGGCACCACCTGTGCGATGTTGGTCCTGCCATTGAGGTACTCAAGGCGGGTGGAGGCATTCCAGAAGACCACGGCATCGGCCGCACCGGTCTCAAGCATATTGAGCAGTATCGGCTGGTCGCTCGTGGGCTTGATCATGTTGCCGGTGTCGATGATGTTCGTCTTGACCCAGTCGACGACCTCCTTCATCTGGTCGGGATCCTTGTAGTCCTTGCCCAGCTCGGCGGCCAGGGCCAGCAGGAAACCACCGGCTCCGATGTCGCCTGCAACAGGCAGCGTCACCTTGCCTTTGAGGCGTGGGTCGGCGAGGTCCTTGAAGGACTTGATCCAGGGCTGCGTGTCCTTGTTGTAGATGAGCGCGATGAAGGACGCGGCCTGGAAGGCCAGGGCGTTTGGCACGTGCTGGAAGCCAGGCAGCAGCAGGGCCTGGTTGGGGACAAGCCCGGGGACTGAGGGAGCGTTGCCGGTTTGCTCGGTCGGCTGCAGGAAGTCCTGCGCGAGTCCCTGCGCGACGCCATCAGCCCAGTAGTTCTCCTCGATGGCGAGGACGTCATAAGGCGTTTCGGTGCCCGACGCCTTGGCCGCAGCGAGCGCGGTCAGGTAGATGCTCGGTGTCTGCGTGCCCGATAGTTCAGCGTGATATCGACGCCGTAGGTGTCCTTGACGTACTTCTGGAACTGGTTGACCAGCTCCTCGTTGGCCGTGTAGGTCCAGTTGCCGACGGTCAGGCCGCCTTCGGCCTTGATGGCCGCCGCGATCTCCTCGTCGGTCATGTCCTTGTCGACGATGGCGACGTGCTTCGTACCCGGCGGGGGTGCGCAGCTGGTCGGCGCGCCCGATGCTCCGGGACTGCCCTCCTGGGCCACACCGGGACTGGCACCCACCGCGAGCACCGAGAGGACCGCCACCGCCGCGACGGCCGCCAACTGGCGGACCTTGTTCGAGATGTCCACCGCGATCACCCTCCTCAACTCCGGATGCAGGTCGAAGCGATGCGATACCAGCCTCGACTGATCAAGGCGCAACGATACCGCTTGACGATGCCGTCCGACGACCGGATAGTCGATAGCGGATCGGAGGCGTGAACACATGGACTTCGGGGTAAGCCTGCCCCAGGGCTGCGATCGCGAATACATCGGCCTCGACGCCGCGGATGCTTGGCAGCGGACGCTGGACGTCGCCCGGAATGCGGAGGCCCTCGGCTTCGAGTCCGTCTGGATCAACGACCACTTCCAGGTCGACCCGCCGCTCGATCGACGCGCCCATCTTCGAGCCATTCGTGGAGCTGACGGGACTCGCCATGGTGACGCAGCGAGTGCGACTTGGTCACCTCGTCCTGGCTGCGGCCTACCGGAACGCAGCACTCACGGCCAAGATGATCTCCACGCTCGATGTCGTCAGCGGTGGCCGAACGGAGCTGGGCATCGGCGCCGGTTGGAAGGAGGACGAGTGGCTGGCGTACGGCTACGGGTTCCCCGGGGCGCCCGAGCGTCTGGCCATCCTGGCGGACCACCTCGAGGTCATCACGCGGATGCTCCAGCCCGGGCATGCCACGTACGAGGGTCGGCACGCCAGCGTCCACGATGCCATCCACCTGCCCAAGGGTCTGCAGGAGCCGCGCATCCCCATCATGGTCGGCGGCAACGGACCCAAGGTCACGTGGCGCCTGGCGGCTCGATACGCCGATGAGCTCAACCTCGATGCCTTGATGCCCGACGAGGTGGCCCAGGCCATGCCGGTCATCGCCGAACGTTGCACCGAGATCGGCCGGGACCCGGCCTCACTGCGCGTGTCGGTGTTCCTCTGGGGTCGGCCTGCGGCCGCGGCGCCGGGTCGCGAGCGCCGTGACCTGCTGCGCCAGTACGAGAGCCTGGGTCTCAGTCGGGTCATCGTCCAGGGCTTCGCGGCGGTGAGCCAGCCTGGCCTGCTGGAGTCGTTCGCCGACGACGGCGCGGCCCTCGGGTGGCTCGGAATCGGGCTCCGACGTCGCCTAGGGTGAACAGTCCCCGAGTTCTCCCGACACCGGGAGCGTGATCGCCGCGTAGACAACGGCGCCGTCTCCCCATGCTTGTCGTGTTCCAAGCGATGAGCAGGAGGGTCGGCGCCGTGGTCGATGATGACGTGCTGTATCGGTTCCGGCTGCGCCTGTTCAGCGCTCGCCGGCGGAGCTCGGCAACGTGCGCGAGGCCTGCCGCATCTTCGGCGTCCACCGCTCGACCTACTACCGCTGGCGGGGACCGGTGCTGCGCTCGGGCCTCGAGATGCTCCGGCCGCGGGAGCGCCGGGCACCGCGGATGCCCAACCAGACGAGCCAGCTCGTCGAGCAGCGCGTCGTGGCCTTCGCGCTCGGCCAGCCGGGCTCGGTCCGCGGCGCATCAGCGCGACGCTCGCCCAGGAGCGCTGGGGCGGCATCGTCATCAGTCCCAACGGCGTCTGGCGGGTGCTCCGACGCCATGGCCTGTCGCGCCGCATCAGCCGCCTGCGCTGGTCGCGGGCTACGCCGCACCACCCGGACCTGAGCCCGTCGCGGCTGACCGGTCGAGCGCCATGTCGAGGTCGACCACCCGCGCGAGCTGGTCGGCTTCGACTGCTTCCATGTGGCCGGCTGTCGAGCAGCAGCGGCCGGGTCTGGCGGTACCCAGCCATCGACCTCGCCAGCTCGTTCGTCTGGGCGGAGCTGCCCACGACGCCGCTCAACCCGTCGGCGGCAGCGGACGAGCCAGCTGGCCAAGCGCGTGGCGGCCGACCTGCGAGCCCACGGCTGGCGCCTCGAGCGGGTGCTCACCGACATCGGATCGGCGTTCCGTCGTCGGCCGTCGGTCACACCTCCGCGCCTGCGTGCCGTTGCCGCTGGCGGCACGAAGATGCAGCACGAACGAGTCGCGTGGAGTGGTTAGTCGCTGGACTTATGCAGGCACCCGTATGGTGCCTCAAGGACTGCTTGTCGCGGCAAGGAACGCAGCCAAGGTCGTATGTGCGCTGTGATGGGGGCTGGAGGCTGGAGCGCTATCGATGGCCAGCCCGAGCCGATGCGTCTACGGCCCGGGCGAGCAGATGCCGGGCGGGTCGCTCGTGTCACCCAGGTTGTCGATCCAGGTGCTCAACGCGCCATCGGCGCGTGTGCCGTCCGAATCGAAGCAGTCGACGATGTCGTTGCCACGGAAGTCGTTGCCCCGGAGCGTGGGGCTGTACCCCCCCTCCACCTCAACGCCGATGGGGTAGCCGCTCACCCGGTTGTCGGAGTACGTCGACGCATCCCCGATCCACAGGCCGGGGTTGTCATCGCCGGGGAACCCGCCGGTGATCACGTTGCCCCGGACGATGGCCCTGGGCTGGGGGACGCCGGCTTCAAGGTAGAGATCCGGGATCCAGATGCCGAGGTAGGCGCGATGCACCCTGTTCCCAGCCACCACGCTGCCGTCCCCAGGCAAGAGTTGCATCCCGTGGAGCAACACGGGAGTGGGCCAGCCGGGGCCAGGGCCGCCGCGGATGGCGTTGCCCCGGATGGTCACCCGCGGCCCGTCGACCTCGATGCCGGTCGCACAGCAATCGTACGGAGCCTCGGCGGCATGGAGGTAGCGGATCGAGTTGCGGTACACGGTGGCGGTCGTCGGGCACCGATGATCTCGATGCCGGTCTCCGTGAAGTCCCGGATCAGGTTGTATCCCACCATCGCCGACGAGCCATGGGAGACGACGATGCCGTGCCGGTAGCCACAGCGGCCGATGGTGTCGGAGCCCAGGGGCTCGATGCGCAGCGAGCGGACCTGGGCATCGTGCGCGTCCCGCACTAGTACACCGTGATGGAGCCTAGCGCAGGGCTGAGCCGTCCGGACGGCCAGCTGGAGCCACTGGATACGGACCTCATCCACGCCGTCGATGGTCATGAGCGCCGAGGGCGAGCCGGTCAGCCTGCTGGGGGTCCGGATGACGGCCGTCCACGGCTCGACCGCCTTGACCGTCAGGCCATCGCGGGCGCCCCTGATCCTCAGCTGCTCGGTGTAGGTGCCGGGGCAGACCAGGATCGTATCGCCTGGCGCGGCTGCCTTGATGGCGTGCTGGACCTTCCGGGGCACCGACCTCGTTCCGTCGCAACCGCTTCGTCCGGCCCTCCCGTCGTCGTCGACGTAGCGCGTCGTCGGGCTGCTGGCCGCGACCGGAGCGCCGAGGGCTGCGAGGCCGACCGACAAACCGACGAGGATGGACAGCGTCGTCCTGGGGTATCTCATCTTGCGTGGTCTCCCCGCTGCGGACGCACGCCCACGATGGACCGAGCCGTCGTCGATCCTATCGCCCGTGCCTTCGATCACCATGTGCCCGCACGAGTGACGGTGCCACCTGGTGCTGGGGCGTCAAGACTTCGGCTGCTCACGGGATCGGTCCCGCCGAGGACGACGGTGCCTCGGCCACTCCTTCACTCGACATGCTCACGCGCTCGGTCGTACCGGTCGTCCGGTCGCGGACGAAGACGTCGCCGGCGGCGTTGGTGTCACCCGCCACCAGGTTGGTAGCCGTGGACCCGAAGGCCACGAAGCGGTCATCGGCAGAGATCGATGGTGAGGAGGAGGTCCCGTTCCCTGTCTCCCCGACGCTGGACACGCTGACGCCCTCCGTCGTGCCCATCGTCCGGTCGCGCACGAAGATCGTAGAAGCCTGATTCTTCCTCGGAGTCGTCCTCGGAGTCGGCTTGAAGGACTGCGGTATCGTCCACCAGCGAGCTGGAGACATCGGACCGGAAGGCGACGAAGCGGCCGTCGGCGGAGATCGACGGGGAGTCGGAAGACCCGTTCGCCTGCCTCCCGGCGCTGGATACGCTCACGCGCTCCGTCGTGCCGCTCCCGGGTCGCGCACGAAGACGTCATCGAAGGGGTGACGGGAGTTCTCGTGTCGCCCGCCCCGGTCATCAGGTTGGGGGCCCGGAACACGAAGGCGACGAAGCGGCCGTCGGCGGAGATCGACGGGGAGCCTGACGAGCCGTTTCGCCTGACTTCCCGGCGCTGGACACGCTCACGAGCTCGGTCGTGCCCTTCTTGCGGTCGCGCACGAAGACGTCATCGCTGGTGCGTGTCGCCCGCCACGAGGTTGGTGGCGGAGGACCTGAAGGCGACGAA
This sequence comes from uncultured Chloroflexia bacterium, assembly GCA_963760625.1. Classification (GTDB taxonomy): domain Bacteria; phylum Chloroflexota; class Limnocylindria; order Limnocylindrales; family CSP1-4; genus JAFMJV01. Next base: position 89,802 of record CAVXDU010000009.1, on the reverse strand, counting down.
GCGGCCGTCGGCGGAGATCGACGGGTCGGCGGAGCTGGCCGTCCCCTGCTTCCCGGCACTCGACACGCTGACGAGCTCTCGTCGTGCCCCTCCTGCGGTCGCGCACGAAGACGTCGTCCGTGCCGTTCGTGTCGCCCGCCACGAGGTTGGAGGCATCGGACGTCGAAGGCGACGAAGCGGCCGTCGGCGGAGATCGACAAGGCATACCGGAGTAGCCGTTCGCCTGCCTCCCGGCGCTGGACACGCTCACGCGCTCCGTCGTGCCCGTCGTGCGGTCGCGCACGAAGATGTCGCCCGCGTCGTTCGTGTCGCCCGCCACGAGGTTGGCCGCATCGGACGTAGAAGGCGACGAACCGGCCGTCGGCGGAGATCGACGGGTCGTAGGAATCCGCGTCCCCCTGCTCCCCGGCACTGGACACGCTCACGAGCTCCGTCGTGCCGGCTGAGCGGTCGCGCACGAAGATGTCGTCGCCGAACCCCGCGTCGGCCCCGCCGTTGGTATCGCCCGGCACGAGGTTGGTGGCGTGGGACCCGAACGCGACGAACCGGCCGTCGGCGGAGATGGACGGGTCGTAGGAATCCGCGTTCCCTTGCCCGCCGGAGCTGGATGCGGTCACGAGCGTCGGAAAAGGCGTGGTCGACGGCGCCGTCGGTGGGTTCGCGGCGCACACAGGCCCGGCTATGAGGGCCGCGATCGAAGCGACCAGCAGCGGCATCGCAGCGCGGCGGAGACGGGACGTCACGAACGATGGTCGGAGACTGCTCACGTGCGCGTCCTCGCCTGCGATGCCGCAGACCGGTGCGCATCTTCGCCGGGACCTGACGGGGCCGGCCTCGTCCCTGTGCGGGGCGTGCGCTGCTGGAGGGAGCATGGGCCCCTAATCAGGCCGGTCCGGCCCCACGGGCTCGGCCAGCGTGCGAGTGGCCGAGAAGATCGCGCGCACCGAGGCCCTCGAGGTGGCTCAGCACGCCGGCGTGCCGACGCAGTCGTCGGGGGTATTGCCCGTGACGCTGGCACTGCCACGGAGCGTGACGGTGCCCGACGCGCTGTTGTAGATGCCACCGCCCTGGCCGTGGGCCGTGTTGGCGGTCACCGTGGCGTCTCGGAGCGTCAGGCTGCCGCGGTTCATGATGCCACCACCAGGGTTGGGACTATCGACATTGCCGGCTTCGTTGGCGGTCACGTTGGAGCCGCCGCTGATGACCACGATCCCGCCCCGGCTGTTGAAGATCCCACCCCCGCCGCTGTCCTGGCCGCTGACGTGGTTGCCAGTCACCAGGGAGCCGCCCTTGACGATCACCGTCCCGTGCCGGTCGTTGAAGATGCCGCCGCCGCCGTCCGTACTGGTGCCACTGCTGTTGTTGGACACCGTGGAGCCGGTCAGGCGCACGGTCCCCGTGTTACCGATGCCACCGCCCTGGGCGCCGCCGTTGCGGGTCACGCGGGAGTCGACCAGGATGAGCGTGCCGGTGTTGACGATGCCGCCGCTCCCCGGGCCCTCCCCACCCGCCGCACCGTAGTTGGACCCGTTGTCCGAGACCCTGGACCGGCGCAGCGTCATCGTGCCGGTGTTGACGATGCCGCCACCCGTCGTAGTCCGTGGAGTTGTGGGAGACGACCGAGTCCTCCAGGGTCGCGGTCCCGGTGTTGAAGATGCCACCGCCCTGACCCTGGATCGCGTTGCCCTCGTCGTCGGGGTACCCGGTGCCGTGGTCGGACACCCTCGAGCGGATGAGGGTCAGGGTGCCGAAGTTGAAGATGCCGCCGCCCGTGTATGCCCCGTCGTTCTCGGTCACGAGGGAGTCGATGAGGGTGAGCGTGCCCCGGTTGCTGATCCCTCCACCGCGAGCGAAGAAGCCGCTGCGGGGCCGCCCATGTGTGAGCACGAGGCGTCGCAGATGTCACCACGGCACCCTTCGCGATGCGCAGCACGCGATATCGGGCCTGCCCGTCGAGAGTCGGTGCGGCACCGATGCCCCGGATGACCAGGTCCTTGTCGATCTCGATGCCGCGTGGGTGACATATCCCGCGGACCTCCAGCCGATCACCGTCGTGGGCGAGGGTCACGACCACCCGGAAGGAGCGGCTGCTCGTGCCCTGCGTGACGTTGCGCACAAGACAGGTCGTCGAGCTGCTCCCGGCGCTGGCGTCCGACGCCGACATCGCAGTGAGCGCCACGACGGCGAGCAGCGAGAAGGACGCAGCGCGGCCGAGCACTCGATGCTTGGTCAGGGAGACGAGCTCGCCCGAGCGAAGCATCGTCAGCACGCCGGGGTGCCGAAGCAGTCGTCGGGCTGGTTCCGAGTCACGGACGAGGTCGTATCGAGGACGATGGTGCCGCCTTCGCGGTTGTGGATCCCACCACCCTGGCCACCGTGCGCCGTGTTGGCACTCACCGTGGAGTCCGCCATGGTCACGGTGCCCCGAGAGTTCGAGATGCCGCCTCCGCCGTAGGCCCGGTTGCCGGTCACCCGGGAGCCGGTGAGGGTCACCTGGCTCAGGGCACCGCGGTTGTCGATGCCGCCACCCCCGGAGGCAGTGTTGTCCCGTACCGTGGAGTCCCGGATGGTCACACTGCCAGCGACGTTCGACAGGCCGCCACCCGAACCGCCCGCAGTGTTGGCACTGACGGTGGAGCGCCTCACGCTCAAGGTCCCGGAAGGGTTGTAGATGCCCGCCCCCTGGCTGGCCATGTTGGCGGTCACCCGGGAATCCACCACGACGAGCGTCCCGAAGTTGGCGATGCCCCCGCCCCAGCCACCGTCTGCCTTGTTACGCCGCACGATGGTGTCGCGGATGGTCATCGTGCCGCGGTTGTCGATGCCGCCGCCGGTGTATTCGTCGGCCGCGGCGCTGTGGCTCACGATGGAATCGACCAACGTGAGGGAGCCTTCATTGGCGATGCCGCCGCCGCCGCGATCGGCCGCCACGGCGGAGCCATGGACGATCCGAAGGTGGCGAATCGTCACGATCGCGCCGACGTCGATTCGAAGTACCTGGTACCGATCGCGTCCTGTGAGGATCGCATCGTCGCCGACACCCAGGATGGTCAGGTCCACGCTGATGATCGCTCCGCGGCACTTGCCCCGGACACGGAGCGAGTCACCGTCGTGCGCGGCAGCCACGATCGACTTGAGCGTGGTGCCATGTGTGTCCTGTGTGACGTTGCGCACGCGGCAGGTCGTTGCGGGGCCCCCGGCGACGACGACCGGAGCCGAGATCGCGGTCAGTGCGACGGTGCCGAGCAAGAGGAGGGTCGCCGTCCGCACGGCTCGGTGACGCCTGGACATGGTCCACGTCCCTTCTCGCGCGCCCGCCACCACGAGGCGGCCCGCGGGTGCGCATCCGGGCAGCATGCGCCGGGTGTCAAGAGACACCCCTCCCTTCCCGACGCGTCGCATCTGCTACCTAGACGGGGCACAACATGTGAGGCGCCCTTGCTACGCCCGAGCAGAACGTCGAGGATGCGCACCATGCGGGTAGGTCGGAACCGTGAAGCGATCCTGGGCCTGACATGGCTCATCTGGATCGTCACCAGCAGCTCCGGCGCTGCCGCGGACGTCGTGTCCCCGACCGGCACGCCTGGTCTGTCGGGGCTGCCGCGGTGGGAGCGGCTCGACGGGTTCGGGCTCGGAGGACCCGACTCCGAGTGGTTCGACATCGCTGCCGCCGCCGATGGGACGCTTGTCGCTGTCGGCCTGACCTGGGGCGCCCAACATGACACGGCGGCCGCCTGGCGGAGCCCCGACGGCCTGACATGGACCGAGGTTGCCCTGCCGGCGTCGGTCGGCGATACGAGTACCTCGGCTGGCGGCATCGTATATGGGCCGACGGAGTTCGTGGCCATCGGCGACGCGCGCGATGAGCAAGGCCGCGACCGGGCCCGTATCTGGACGTCGCTGACGGGTGAGACGTGGACTCCCGCGACCGCACCGCCACCGGCGGCAGGCGTGACCCTCAACGAGATCGCAACGATGTCCTCGGGGTATCTCGTGGTCGGGTACCGCTACCCCGCAGGGGGTGACGCCCTCGCATGGTCCTCGACGGACGGCGACTCCTGGACGCGCGAGGTCATCGACACCCACGGACCCGAGGTCGTTGCCAGCTCGCTCGTCGTGCGTCCCGATGGGAGCGTGCTCGCCGCGGGCGGTGCGACGCGCTCGGTCGCCGACGAGTCAGCGCGGTTTCGTCCAAGGTTCTGGACCAGGGACGCCCGGGGCTGGAGGCGCCATCGGACCTCGCTCGATCGCGAGTCGCTGTCGGTCGTGGGCCTGGTGCGTGTCGGGGAGCGGTACTACGCTCGAGCATTTGACCCGAGACATGGCGGTACGAGGACGTACGTCTCCACCGACGCCATCTCATGGCAGCGCAGCACGACGTTCGACGGCTGCTCCTGGACGTTCACTCCGCTGGAGCAGAGCATCATCACCTTCTGCGACGGAGCGGTGCTGACCTCCCCCGACGGGATCACGTGGACGTCCACGCCCGAACCGGCGTTCCTCCACGCGGCGGTCAGCGAGGTAGTGGTGCGGCCGGGCGGGAGCCTCATGGCCTTGGGCTCCCTGCCCGAGGACGCACCTGAGCACAGGCTCGTGACATGGATCGGGACCTACGACTGACGATCCTGGGGCCCCGTGGGGTGGCGGCCCCGTCGTGTCGTAGTAGATGTTCCGGGCCAGACCAGCACGATGTCATGCCCACCCTACCGCGACCACGGCACCCTCAGTCGCGTCGTCGCCGCGGACCAGCGGTAGTCGGCCGAGCACGAGCTAGTCGACGACCTCGCGCCTGGCCCTATCGGAGCGGACCCCGCCGACCGCGGAGCGGTACCGTGGATGTGCAGCATGAGCCGTGTGCCACGGGACCCCTGGCTCCAGAGTTGTTGCACTGGGATCACGCCCACGCCGGTGCTAGCCTCAGCATCATGCCGCCGACAGGGGCTCCCCGGGTAGGCCGGGGCCTTGCCGGCGGATCCCGCCGGCCGCACACTCGTCGGCGATGGCGCGCACAGCGGCCGTTTCCAGAGGTCCCGATGGCCAGACCCATCCCTGCGGTCACGCTCGAGCCCATGACCCCTGACGCCTGGGCGGCATGGCGCGAACAGAGCATCCGCAACTATGCCGAGGACAAGGCCCGGGCGGGGACGTGGCCCCAGGACCGGGCACTCGAGCGGGCGGAGCACGAGCTCGATGAGCTGCTGCCGCAGGGGATCGCGACACCTGGTCATGAGCTGCGATCGGTCGTCGCCGGCGATGGCACAGTCGTCGGGTCCCTGTGGCTGGGACCCAGGGATGTGGCTGGTCGGGGGACCTGCCACATCTGGGACATCGAGGTTCGCACGGAGGCCCGTGGGCGGGGATATGGGCGGGCGGCTCTGATGGCCCTCGAGCCGCTCGCCCGTGCTCTGGGCTATGACGCGATCGGGCTGCACGTCTTCGGCGACAACACCATCGCTCGTGAACTGTATCGGACCGCCGGTTACATCGAGACCGACATCTCGATGGTCAAGTCGCTGCGGTAGAGCCAACGCCGGATGTGCTCACCGAGCACGGTCAGGTAGTCGTGAGTGGTGTTCGGCCTCGTGGGGCATGGAGACTCTTGGGCCCACCGCGCACGCACGTGGTCCGACCCGCGCGATTCTTGAACGATTGGTCGTCGGCCGAGCGTCGTAGTCTGTGAGCGCGGCTCCTGCCGCGCGGCCAATGGAGATGCGGTGCAACGCGATCTCGTGGAGGCGGCACGGCGCGGCGATCACGAGGCCTTCGAGGTCCTCGCGGCGGCTGCCGGCGACCGGCTGTTCGCGATCGCGCGGCTCATCCTGCGCGACCGGGATGGTGCGCAGGACGCGGTCCAGGAAGCCCTCGTCCATGCATGGCGCGAGCTGCCTCGACTGCGTGACCCGGACCGCTTCGGGGCGTGGCTCCACCGGCTCGTCGTCAACGCCTGTGCCGACCAGGGTCGGCATCAGCGTCGGTGGTCGGCCGAGATCCGGATGTCCGGGCCGAGCCGGAGACCGATGACGGCGCCCGATCCCTGGCCGACCGCGACGAGCTCGAGCGAGGCTTCCGGCGCCTGAAGCCCGAGCAGCGAGCCGTGGTCGTCCTGCACCACTACCTGGGCCTGCCCATCCCCGAGGTCGCCGAGACCCTGGGCATCCCGGAGGGCACCGCCAAATCCCGACTCCACTACGCGATGGAGGCCCTGCGCGCCGCGCTCGAGGCGGACGCTCGACTCCTCGCCGTCCCGAATGGACAGACAGCATGATCCGCGAACAGGCCCCCGACGACGCATCCGCGAGTGGCTCCACGAGGAGGCATGCCGGCCAGCTGCCCGACTGGGTGCTGGCCGCGACCTTCGAGCGGACGCGAGCGGGACCCCAACGGACGGCCTGGTCCCGATGGGGGGACCCGATGACACTCATCCTTCGACGACCCCGGACCGCGCCGGCGTTGCGCAGCCCATGGCTCCTGATCCTTGCCACCATCCTGGCGCTCGCCCTGATGGGGGGTGCCGTCATCGTCGGCGCACGGTTGCTCGCGACCGCGCCGCCTAACAAGGGACCACTGGCGGTCGCCATGCCGCCGACCGCCTGCCCGCCCGGGACAATCCTGAAGAGCGGTGACATCGCCACCATCGCGGGGACCGGCGGGTCGGGGAGCTCCGGCGACGGCGGACCGGCCACCGCGGCCGTGCTCTCCCCCTCGTACGCGGGCATCGCGTTCGGCCCTGATGGTGACATCTACCTGAGCGATGGCCCGGACATCCGCCGCATCACATCCGACGGCACCATCTCGACCTTCGCCGGTCCTGCGACGCACGCCGCGTTCACGGTGCCTATGGGACTCACGTTCGCGCCCGACGGCGCGCTGTACATCGGGGACTGGACGTCGGGTCACCTGTGGCGGCTCGACCCGGACGGGTCGTACGCTCGCGTGGCCGGGACCGGTGACCCGGGCACATCCGGCAACGGAGGCCCCGCGGTCGATGCCCAGGTCGCTCCGGTGCAGACGGCCATCGGTCCGGCCGGGGACATCTACTTCGACGACGAGAACAACTACCGCAGGATCGACCCGGCCGGCATCGTCCACGCCTACGCGGGCACCCTGGTGGCGGGCTACTCGGGCGACGGCGGACCGGCGGTCGATGCCGGGATCGGCAACAACGTCGAAGGCGTCGCCGCGGATGCCGCCGGAAACGTCTATCTCGGCGACCGGACCAACCACCGCATCCGGCGGGTCGACCCCGACGGCATCATCACCACGTTCGTGGGCACCGGCGTCCCGGGATCCACCGGCGACGGTGGCCCCGCGGCCGATGCCGAGATCGACTCGCCGGTCTCGCTGGCCCTCGATGAGGCCGGCCAGCTGTACTTCTCCGACCAGACGTCGGCGACCGTCCGGATGGTCGACACGGCGGGCGTCATCCACACGGTCGCGGGCACGGGCCGTCTCGGGTTCCTAGGGGACTGTGGACCCGCGACGGCCGCTCAGCTCAATGCACCCTGGGGACTCGCGGTTCGTGATGGCGTGGTGCTGATCAGCGACGAGCAGAACCACCGCATCCGCATGGTCGTACCTTAGGGATACGCTCAAGACCTCCCACCGCGTCCACCGGCATGCGCCGTCCCGGTTCAGCCACCCATATCCCCACCACCGGCGCCCGCCAGCCGCTGCGCTCGACCGTGACCTGCCCGGGGACCTCCCAGGCCACCGCATCCCGGCCGCGCCCCATCGAGGTGGCAGACCCGGCCATCGAGCGCACCGAGGTACAGCGTCACCGTCCGGACCGCGGTCGTGCCGATGCGGCGCTACATCATCGATCGAGCGTGATGCGGTACAAGCCGCCGTTGTCGCCCTTGTAACCGCCCACGGCCCAGATCGTACCGTCGGGTGCAGCCGCGACCTCGTCGATCCGCGTGGCCTTCAGGTAGGTCGTCAGCTCCCCCGATGGAGCCTCGCATGTCACGCTGACGCCACTGCTTCCGCACCTGTGTACGCCATCCGGGCGGGCCACGAGGACGGCTTGCCCCTCACCCCTCATCTGCGTGGGCGGGCCCTCCCATCCGAGATCGGGGATGGACGACACGCTCTCGGAACTCGTGACCTCGATCGTCACGAGGGTCTTCCTGCCGTCAGGCCCCACGTAGAGGTACGTCGATGGACTTTCTGGCGGGCTCCCGACCCTGACCCCGTACGTTCCCGGCTTCCCGAGCGCCCACACCATCGCCTCACCACCAGGGTGGGCTTCGTTGTCCTCGCGGCTGTACGTGGTCGAGAGCCAGACGGTGCCATCAGGCGCGATGGCGATACGGTCCATGTCGTAGCGGTATCTCGGGTGCTTCTCGTCGAGGTCGTGGCCGGCGTCGTCGCGGATGATGCGCTCGACGCCAGGCTCCACCTCTTCGGTCACGAGACCAGCAGGGGCCGACGCGTCCTGTGCCATCACCCCGACCGCCGAGCCGACCAGCAGGGCGACGAGGGCGGGCAACGCGACCAGCAGCCCGCCTGCGACCACCACCGTCCCACGTTTCCTCATCCGACGTCCCTCCTCTCCGGCACACCGTCGCCGCACGGGGTACGGCGATGCGGGGGCGGCCGGATCACGGCGCAGGATACACGCGGCCGAGGTGTTCGAAGCCGGACTAGCGGGTCCTCGGGTGCCCTAGCCTACGTCGTCGTCGAGGATCGACTCGTCGAGATGGGACGCCGGCCAAGTGCGCCCACAGGCATAGCCGCCACCAGCCTGCATCCTGCCCAGGCAGGTGGCAGTGCTGAGACCTGCGTATTCACGCGACCGAGACCCGGCAAAACCCAGAAGACGCCGGGTCTCGTGTCGTCCCGGCTGGTGGTCAGCCCGGAGGCAGGGCACGACCACTCGCGCCACGCTCGATCAAGGGTTCGGCGGCACCTCACCGGCAAAGATGATCCCGGTGATCGTGATCGGCGACGTTGTCCAGTCGTTCACGAGGACGGCGGTCAGGCCCTCGTAGCCACCGTTGCCGACGCACGTGACCATCTCGTCGTTGTCGTCGTCGGGGGTCAGCCCGGGCCGGTACAAGCCGGCACGGTGGCACAGCCAGCCGCCTCCGTCGTTGCGCACGTCATACGTGCCCGACGACACCGAGATGCTGGCGCGATCGGCCAGGTACACGTCGACGTTCAAGGCGGACGAGGCCGTGCCGGTGAGGCGGGGGTCGGTGGTGGTCCAGGTCTGGGGCTCGCAACGGAAGCCTCGCTGGTGCTCGACGCCGGCCTCCGTGGTCGAGGTCGGCTCGATGCAGCCGGGCGCCAGGGTGAGCGTGCCGGTGACCCACGCCGGGGTCATGGCCGGGTCGGCGGATGGTTCGGCGGACTGGGCGATCGCGCTCGAGGTCGTGCCGGCCAACAGGGTCAGCGCCAGGATCGTGATCAGGGCGCGATGGGTACGCATCGGGTCTCCTCCTCGTGCTGTGTCCGTGTCGTGGCTGGGCGTGCGGGCTGGCGGTCAGGGCATGGCTCGGTCCCCCGTCGGGCGTTCCCTCGCCGCGGTCTCAGCCACCGCTCGGGACCGGCGGGATCACATAGAGCCCCGGTCCCAGCCGGGGGGAGTAGCCCATGAACCAGAGGGCGCCATCCGGAGCGACGTCGATGTTCCCGGCGCACTGGCCGTACTCGACCCAGGTCGAGCCGTCGAAGTGGAGGAGCCTGCTGTTGCAAGCGTTTGCCCCCTGGGCCGTGATCCAGAGGGAGCCGTCCGGTGCGACGACGAACTCGCCTGGCCGGCCCTGGCCGACACAGCACATGTTCCGCACCCTATCGTCCCAGTCGTACGTCGTCACGCCGTCAGCGTCGACGCGCGCCAGGGAGCTCCCGCGCACCCAGAAAGTCCCGTCGGGTGCGACCCCGGCACGCCCCCCGGCATCGGGGACCACCGGGCCGGCGTCCGGCTGGTCCGGGTCGAGCCGCTGGGCGCCCACCCAGATGTCGCCGTTGTCGCTCACCGAGAGCGCGGTCGGGAACTCGGGCGGGAACTCGTGCGGTTTGGGATGGTGGGGGGACCTTCCTTCGATCGACCACGTGCTCCCCGTCGAGACGACCGACGACGATGGTTGAGCCGGCCTGCCACGACGCCCAGGTGGTGCCATCCCGGAGCACCTCGACCTGGTAGATCGGCTGGCCCTTCGGTCCCCGGTATCGGGTCCACGTATCGCCTCGGCGTGCGGCGAGGCCATCATCGGGCGCGTCGGTGACAGTATGGCGCGCCACCCAGAGCGTGCCATCGGCGCCGATCTCGTAGTCGTCGCGGAACGACTGGACAACGGCCTCGTGGACGCGGGCGTCACCGAGACGGAAGGAGCCGGTGTCCCCGAAGACCCAGATGCTGCCGTCCAGCCCGGTGGCGATGCCTGAAGGCGCCACATCCTCCTGGAAAGTCAGCTCCCGGACGCCGTCGCTCAGCACGCGCAGCACCCCGGGCTCCACCTCCTCGGTGACGAACCCGGGTGGTGGTCGTCCACGGGGTCGGCGACGGCGATACGACTGGAGTCGCGGTCGGCGTCGGCGAGGGACCCTGCCCCGCCGCCAGGAACAACGCACCGAGACCCAGCACGACGATCGCCAGGACGGCGATGAGACGTGCCGCACCGGCCATCGGTCGGGACGTTCCCGGGGCTCGCGGGCGGACATGTCTGCCGAGCGGCCGCAGGGTCGTCGGCACGGTGGCGGTGATGCGCGACCGATACGCCGGGTCGGCGGGTGGGCGGGCGCGGAGGCCACGCTCCAGGGCGGTGTCATCCATCATCGGTCGGCTCCGTCGACGAGCTTGCTCCGCAGCGTCCGGTGGGCCGCGGTCGCATATGAGCGGGCCGCACCCGCCTCGATGCCCATGACCAGGCCGATGTCCTCGAACGACAGGTCGGCCTGGTAGCGCAGGTAGACCACCTGCCGCTGCCGCTCGGGCAGGCGATCGACCTGGGACCAGATGGCGACCCGATCGGTCGACTCGACCTCCATGACCCGGGGCGTAGGCCGCTCTCCAAGGCGGGCGACGAGGCCCCTGATCCGGCGGTGGAGGCGGTGCTCGTCCATGGCGAGATGCGACAGCGTCCGGTAGGTCCACGCCTCCGGGGACGCGATGACCGTCCCGCGTCCCAGCTCGCGCCACAGACGCAGCAGCGCGTCCTGCACCAGGTCGGCGGCCCGTTCGGCGTCGATCCCCAGGCGCAGGGCAAAGCCGAACAGCCGCTGGCCATGCTCCCGATCGAGGGCGACGATCGCGTCCCACGCGTCGTCCCGCACCCGGTCCTGCACTACGTGGGCCTCCGCCCGGCTGGTCGTCACAGCATCATGACGCTCGGCGGGTACCGAAACGCATCGTCCCGTCCGACGTTCTTGATGGCGGCGGCCTGCGTGACATGAGGCGCGAGCGCCGCAGACGTCACTTCCCGGGCGGCGGCTCCGGGATCGGCACCCGTTGCTACCGGTCGTCGGTCAGCGGTTCAACCGTCCCATCGCCCAGTGCCGCCAGTGACTCGGCCATCGCCCGCCAGGCTTCCTCGGCCGTGGCCCCGGCGACCTCGATCTCGTCGCCTTCCGGTCCCGTCGCCCGCAGGATGAGGTCGTCGCGCTCGTGGCGCGGGTCCTCGAACAGCCAGCCGATGGGCAGGTTGGCGATGGCCGCCAGCCTCGCCGCGCCCTCCCGGTCCCGCATCCGCCCAAGCGTCCCTAGCCACCGAGCGCGCCCATCGGTCTGCCCGGGAGGCGACCCATGCGAACATCGCGAACCAGCAACCCAACCCGGCCACGAGATAGGTCAGCGTCGCTTCGTCGATGGTGTCGCTCGCTCCCGTCGATCGAAGCCGGACCACCGCTTGCGGTCGCTGTGCCAGCCCCATCCGGGAGGCGGGCCCGGCCTGCCCTCGTCACCCCGCCTTGGTCGCGCGACCCACCCGATGGGGACGACCACGGCCAGGACGAGCCCCACGGACATGATCAGCAGGGCCTCGGCGACGAGCAGCTGCATGGGGGGCTGGTCATCAGGTCCTGGGTCGCAGCGGCGCCCACCACATGTACAGCGCCAGGGACGCCGCCAACGCTCCGAACCAGCCGATCAAGGTCAAGGGCGTGTCGAACGGCCATGTCAGGAACAAGGCGATGAGCAGCGGCACGAACGAGAGCCATCCCTCCACGCTCGACACATGGAGCCTCGCCCCACAGTGGGGGCAGACCAGCGTCTGGACGGGACCCGCGAAGAACTTGCGCAGCGCGGTCACCGCCGGCCGGCCGCAGGCGGGGCACGTGAGCTTCATGTCGGGCACGATCCACGGAGCCTATCCGGCTGCGCATCCTGCGGAACCCTGACCATCGGGTCCCCCGTGGGTGCGTTCGACCCGGCGGACGTGACGAGGCCCGGCACCCTTCGGCACCGGGCCGCTCTACCTCAGCCCGTCCCTGGGTGGCCGGGCTGGTCTCGGCCGTCTTCCCGGGCTCGAGGGCCGAGGGCGCCGCTACTGGGCGAGTGCGGCGGCGGGCCCACACGCGGGGCTTGCCGCGTCGCGCCTACCGCTCGGGAGGCAGGTCACCGGGGATGATGACGCCCTTGAAGAAGTACCGACTGGAGTCGGTCGCCGGGTCGTATGTCTCCGTCTGGAACAGGACGGCCGACAGGCCCTCGTAGGCCCCGGCCCCGACCAGCTCGTAGTACCCGATGCCGGTCCCGTCTGCCGACACATCCGACGTGCCGACACTCGTGCCGGCCCAGGTGCCACCATCGTTCGCGATCTCGATGGTCCCCCACAGGATGTCCGCCAGCGGCCCGTTGCAGGGATCGCCGCACCAGCGGTCGGCGTTGTCCCTCACGGCCACATCGCCGCTCAGGCGTGGGTCGCTCATGTCCATGTGACCCGTGGAGTCGCGGCCCCGCTGGCGCACGTTCCCCTCGACCACGCTGGTCTCCTCGAACCCGAGGTCGCCGGGACCCGGCACGAACACGCCCGAGACGAGCACCATCGGCGCAGCCGGCGACGGGGACCCCGCGCCCGGTGCGACGCTGGCTGTCGGACCCGCCGGCACGCCGACGGGGTGCAGGGGTGCATAGCCCGTGGCGTCGACCGCCGCCGCGATGAGCTCCTGTCCTGCCTTCGACGGATGGATGTGGTCGTCCACGAGCAGGTCGCCCGCGTCAGCAGTGCCGTCGGGCCCGTTGAACGCCGGCACGAGATCGACACACAGGGCGCCGTTGGCCTCGGCCACCTCGCAGATCATGGCGTTGAAGGCGGCGAGCTGCCTGGCCAGGAGCGGCTGGTCCTGGGGTGGGACCCCGGGATCTCCGATGGCCATGTCGTAGTAGCCCGTGACCCGTATCGCGGTCGGTCGACCAGCCCGGAGACTCGCGATCTCGCGCAGGATCGCGGCGATGTTCTGCTCCGTCTGCGCCCTCGCGGCGGCGGAGCACGCATCGTCACCGGGGCAGGTCCACACTCCCGAGGGGTCGTCATTGTTGCCGATGGTCAGCGTGATCAGGTCGGCGCCGGCGAGCGCCTCGCGGTAGGGGTGGTCATGGAGGACCCTGGACAACAACCGGGCGGAGTCCAGGCTGTCATTCGTGGCGAGGTTGCGTACGCTGACAGGCGCCTGCAGGGCCTGGGATGCGAGCTCGCCGTAGACCCTCACATAACTGCGGCAGCCCGGGGGGCACTCGAGGGCACCGGGGACCGAGTCGCCCAGCCCCACGAGCGTGAAGGCTGGCTGCGCCGGTGCCGAGGCCGTCGGGGAAGGACTATCCGTGTCCTGCGCTGCCGCACCCATCGGCAGCAAGGCCACCATCCCGATCGCGACGAACACACCGAGCGCGTGGCCGATGGCGTTCATGCGAGTTGACCCCCGCCTCTCGCGGTCCATCACCAGCGGCTGGTTGCCGCTCGGGCGCGACCGTGGTCCGGCCATCATGACGGTCCTAAGCCGCCACCGGAACGGCACTCGGCGGCGGGGACAGGTTGATGGCACGGGTGATATGCGCGGATACCCCAGGACAGGCGAACGGTCGCAGGCAGGGCCACGAGGGACCTCGGCTGGCCTCGTGGCCCTCGGTGCCTCCCGTATCCCCGCCACCGGCGCCCGCCAGCCGTCCCGTCCACCGTCACCAGCCCGCTGATCTCCCAGGCCACCGCACCCTGACCACATCCTCACAACACGACCTTCGGCCGGGCCATTAGCCGCTGGTCTCCGTCGCGGCTGCACCACCGGTAGCTACCACCGGGTCAGCTCATGGGCTCGACCCAGGCCGCTCGCCATGCGGGTGCCTCGAGTGATGTAGCGAAGTACCACGTCTCGTGATGGATCATCGAGTCCCGGAGTCGCAGTAGCACTGCGACGAACCAGGTAGATCCGTCCGGGTAGCGGGCGGTCCCGTCCGCCCACCAGAGGTCGCCGCTGCCGACAACCCGCTGGATGGTGTTGGCCGGTGTCGCAACCCAGCGGTCCTCGCTGCCGACGATGTGCACCGGCTCGGGGCTCGGCCGCCCGCCCGGCCAGTTCTCGATGATGGCCCGGGCGTTGTCGTGACCCCGCACCCGCTCTCGCGTTTGGGGGTATTCCTGGACCCAGTCCGGGCCGCGTAACCTGCTGAGCGTCTCGAAGTCGTGCACGGCGGTAGCGGCGACGTAACAACGGACGACCTCCTCGTTCGACGACTGGCCCATCCGTCCTACCCCCGCGATGCCGATCAGGCGGACACCGTGATGGATGCGACCATCCGGGTCAAGTCTGAGCTGCCGTCACTCCGCCATCGCAGGCCTGGCTCCTGGGCGGTCCGCGCGGGTGCGAACTCGCTTCAGCCCGTCGACGACCCAGATGACTAGACGCCCGATGGCCGACCTGAGGCCGACCAGGCAGCTGGGATCAGCCGCCTGGATCGGGCACGGCTACCGGAACAGCCACCTGGGTCTGATGCGTGCAGCCGGTGACCCAGGGCCCGAGTCGGAGGCCGAGCCCACCCCGGACCCGGTCGCCGAGGCTGAGGCTCCCGGCCCGCGCAAAGGACGCCGCGCCCAGGCCGTGTCCGAGACGGAGGTCGATGCCGTGTAGCACGCCCGGCCGCCGCACGACGGGCCCCGGGCGCGAGTCTGGGGCCTTCGTCCGTCCGGTGACTGGCCATCGCGACCGCCGGGTTCATCGCGCCACTGGGGTGGCCCGCGGCGCGCCTGACGGGGGACGACGGTCCCATACTCGACCTCGTCGGGCGGGAGACACCCGAGCGAGCCACGGGATGCAGGAGGAACGCGTGAAGACCGTCGTGGACATTCTCATCGGCACCTCGCCTGAGGCCGCCTTCGATGCCATGGCTGACGCCCGCGGCGAGGTCCACTGGAACTCGCGGGTGAGCCGGTCGGACCTCCGATCGGCGGAGCCGATCGGCCTGGGGTCGCGCTTCGAGACGGTCAATGGCGGTCAGGTGTTCGACGCCTCGATCACCCGCTACGAGCGCCCGCGTAGCCTCACGTTCGGCGTGACCGGGAAGCAGATGGACATCAGCGCCGACTTCGACTTCCGACCCGAGGGGACTGGTTGTCGCCTGACAGCGTCCTACGACTTTCGGCCGAAGGGCGCCACGCGCCTCATGTTCCCCCTGCTCGCCCCGATGATCCGTCGTGGACTGCGCACGGAGACCGCTGCCTTCGGGGCGTATGCCGAGCAGGTTGGTGATCCGTCCACCTCCTCAACCGACGGGACCGGGGAAAAGCGGTAGACCCGTCCGCGCGCGCACGCTACACGCGGCGTTAGCGAAGTCATGTGGCTTGGGAACGTGGGTACCCCACCTGCAGGGCGGCGTCCGGCACGTTCGTCCGGCAGTGGTGACTCCTGTGGAACAGGCCGGGAACGATTGGGCCTCGACACTCCCCATACCTTGTGAGTGCGGCCGGACGTGCCGTACCACCAAGCGGAGACCCGATGCCGCGGGACCTTGGCGCGGGTCGCGCCGAGGTGCGGCGCATAGGAGTCGCGTAGAGTGTGGATGGCGTCAGGCGCGAACGTGGAGGCGGCAGGCTGGACCATGGCACCTGTATCGTTGGACGCTCAGTACGGCGACGTGCTAACGATGCAACGGGGAATGTCAACCCGTCGGACCACCCACGCGTGCGTGGACTGAGCAACCAACATCGCCCCCGTAGCTCAGCGGATAGAGCGCCCGCCTTCTAAGCGGTTGGTCGCAGGTTCGATTCCTGCCGGGGGCGCCATACCATGCTGGTGGCAGCGGCCACGGCAGGACGGAGATACGAGCACCGTGGCGGGCCGTCATCCGAGCCGGCAGCGAGGAAGGGAGTCGCAGACCATGCAGCGACCTATCGATGTCACGCTTGTGATGGGCGCGCTCCTGTTCGCCTGCGGCGCCGCGGCGTCGGCGGCGTCACCAGGACCCATCGCCAGCTTCACCCACGTTGATCCATCGGCCGCGCGATCGGTATGCGAGGAGAAGGGTGGCACGGTAGAGGTCCGGGAGGCGATCTTTGGTACCAACGGGGACCCACCCACTTGGGTGGACCTGGGGCGCTCCGTCGAGATGTGCCGATTCGTGGATGAGGGTGGCAACAGCATCTTCGTGGACACCCTGACGCTGGCATCCCCGGGTCCGACGCTGGCATCTGTCGCCTACCTCAGTGCCATCCCGATGGGCAGATATGATCCCAGCCGCGGGAACCCGTCCGATGCCTATTGCGTAGATCTGGCCGCGTCGTCCGCGTTCGGCCCGGGTGCGTCCGGCGGTGGTTGGGTGGACACCGCGAGTCCGGGTGATCCGAACGCCGTCGCTGACATGTGCGTCTTCCCGGACGGCTCGATGGTCGATGCCTGGGGTCTCGCCTACCACGGCAGCGGCACCATCCGGGGCGCCGACCTCGCCACGATGTTCGTGTACCAGCCGACCGACGGACTTCCGCCCATCTTCCCCCACTGAGGTCTCGCAGCCATTCGGGCTGTGCGCGGACGCACCAGCCTCTGGGTACCGCGCCGACCCGACAAGAGTACGGCTTGGCGCACCATGCCCCCAACGGCACCATGCGTCACGTCACCCGGCATCATCACATCGGACCCTACCGAAGTGCCCACCGGGGATAAATCAGCAGCCTGCGGCGTCACCCGAGCGCGCCGTGGTACTCCGAGCAGCCGTCCAGAGAGCACCACGTACGATGAGGAACGACACCACGATGGCGTCCACGGCTGTCCATGAGCTTGGCCCGATGCTCACTGCGAGCGAGGTGGCAGAGATGCTGCACCTCCACGTCAATACCGTGAAGCGGCTCGGGGACCGCGGCGAACTCCCGTTCTATCGCGTCTGCAAGCGGGGCGACCGACGCTTCCGTCTGGATGACGTGATGGCCTTCCTGGCCCGCAACCGCTGATTCCGCACGTTCGTCGGAGCCGCCGTGTCCAGTCACGGCGGTGATTCGGGCTGACCTGGACCAGGTTCGCGTCTTCTGGATCGGTCATGATGGATCTTCGTCGCCCCGCATCGGGAGTGTCGCGGCCATCCATCAGGAGTGCCACCGTAGATGTCCATCGACCTGTCGCTGACCCCCGAGAACCTGTTGGTGCAGGAGAGCGTGCGCGACTTCGTGGCACGCGAGATCACGCCCCACATCCGGGACTGGGACATCGCCCACGAGTTCCCGAGGGAGATCCTGCACCGGATGGCCGAGTTGGGCTACCTCGGTGCGCCGATCTGGGAGCGTTGGGGTGGCGCAGGCATGGACTACACCAGCCTGGGCATCCTGTGCGAGGAGCTGGAGCGCGGCGACAGCGCATTCCGGGTGGTCATGAGCGTCCACGTGGCCCTGAACTCACTGACGCTCATGCAATGGGCGACGGCCGAGCAGCAGGCTCGCTGGCTCGTGCCCCAGGCCCGCGGCGAGAAGCTGGCGACCTTCGGACTCACCGAACCCGGTGCCGGAACGGACGCCGCGGCCATCACCACGACCGCCACCCGTGACGGCGATGCGTACGTCCTCAACGGTTCCAAACAATGGATCAGCCTCGCGGATATCGCCGACCATTTCCTGGTGTTCGCGACGGTCGACCGTTCCCTGGGACACCGGGGCATCACCGCGTTCCTCCTGGAACGGGGCATGGCCGGCCTGTCGACGGGGAGCATCACCGGAAAGCTCGGCATCCGTGCCGGCAACACGGGCACGATCACACTCGATCGCGTCCGTGTCCCCGCGGAGCACCGCATCGGCGAGGAGGGGGAAGGGTTCACCATCGCCATGAGCGCCATCGACCAGGGTCGATATACCGTGGCGGCCGGTTCCGTGGGGCTGGCCCAGGCGTGCCTTGACGCGTCACTGAAATACGCACATGAGCGACGGACGTTCGGCGAGGAGATCGGCCGCCATCAACTCGTGAAGCAGATGCTGGCCAGGATGGGTCAGGGCATCGAGGCCGGGCGGCTGCTGTGTCGTCAGGCGGCCTGGCTGAAGGATCGAGGCGATCGCAACACGCGCGAGACGAGCCTGGCCAAGTGGTTCTGTACCGACCACGCGGTCCAGTGCGCCCTCGATGCCATCCAGGTCCATGGTGCGTTCGGCTACTCCGACGAGTTTCCGGTCGAGCGATACCTGCGCAACAGCAAGTCGGCAGTCATCTATGAGGGCACGAGCCAGTTGCATACCCTCATACAGGCCGACTACCTGCTGGGTTACCGGCAGGATCGACCGGTGCGCATGCCGGCGCTGCCCAGCCAGAGCCATCAGGCGTGACCACGTGGGCGCGACACCGGGATGTCCGATCATGGCTATCTTCGATATGTAGTGTCCATTGACGACTAATATACAAGCAGATAGTCTTCCGGCATGCATCCGGTCACCGGCGTGGTCCTGTTCGGGGATGTGGTCGCCTCGCGTGACGGCCCGCGCATCGCGACTCGCTGGCTGGGAATGCTATGTCGCGATCTCGACAGCCTCTACGGGTCGCAGCGCATGGGACCCTTCGAGTTCACCCAGGGCGATGAGATCCAGGGCCTCCTCCATGGGGATGCCGATCCGTTCCAGGCGGTGCTCACGTCCACGCTGCGGCCACGCGAGGGAGCAGGCGCAGCACCACGGATGCGCTGGGTCGTGGCCTTTGGGGATGTGGACCCCGGACGCGGGCCAGCGACGCACCGAACGGGCGATGCCTTCCTCCGTGCGCGGTCGCTGATGGAGCAAGCCCGCGATGACCGTGACGGACTCCGGTGCCGCACCGGCGACCCCGTGACGGATGCATATCTTCTGGGCACGTCTCCCGTGTTGGCTGCCATCATCGACCGCATGACCGATCGACAACGGCACATCGCGCGGCTCGCGCTGGTCGACGGGCTCCGCCAGTCCGAGATCGCCGAGCGTCTGGACGTGTCAAGACCCACCGTGTCCGTGAGCTACGCGCGCGCCGACGTGCGCAACCTCGGTCGATTGGCTGGGGCAGTGCGGAGCATATGGACCGCCGGGGTCGCTCGGGTCATCGAGGGTCCCCATGAGTGACGCCACGCTGGTCCTGTCGTGGCTGGTCCTGTGCCACCTGCTGGCGGATTTCGTGCTCCAGCCCGAAGAGGTCGCGGTCAGCAAGTTCGGCCGTGGCCCGGATGCCTGGCGCGCATTGCTCATCCATGCCGGGATCGTCACCGTCGTCGCGGCGCCCATCATCCTGGTCTACGGGATCCCGGGCGTTGCCTATGTGCTCCTGACCGGCATCAGCCATCTGGTCATCGACCGGACCAAGATCGAGTTGACGCTCCGGGGTGGATCCCCGATCCTGGGTGCCGAGGCGTCCGAGACCGAACCGGCGCTGGAGCCTGACTGGTCGCCCGTGCCGGGAGCCCTGTTCCTGCTCGACCAGCTGGCTCATCTCGCAGTCCTGGTGATCCTTTGGGCGCTCCTCCTCTCGGCTGTCCAGCCGCTTGGGTGGTGGCAGGACCTGGTGGCTCGCATCGGCGCCCGCCCCGACGGCGATGCGGTCGGCCGCGCGGTCCTGGTGTGTCTCGTCCTGACGTCGCTGGTCATCGTCAACGTCCGTGCCGGCTCCCTGTTCGTGGCCACGCTGGTGCGTGCGCCGCGTCCACCCCTCGTGGCCGACACGCGTCGACCGGGACCGGCGTCCGAGGCGCGCATCGGCTCGACCATCGGCATCATCGAGCGGCTGCTCATCAGTGCCCTGGTCCTCGCGGGCGGTGTGATGGCCGTCGGTCTGGTCATCGCGGCCAAGACCCTGGCCCGCTTCAAGCAACTGGACGACCGTGACTTTGCCGAGTACTACCTGATGGGGACGCTCGCGAGCGTCACGCTGGCGATCATCACCAGCCTGGTGGCGCTGCGAACCCTGGCCTAGCTTCCTGCCGCTGATGTCCGACAGCACGGGCGAGCTGGATCGGCTGCTCGATCGGCTGGAGCGACGTTCGCCGAGCGCGTCGACCGCCCGACTCGTTGGTGTCGGCTGGGGCACCGTTGACATCGAACGGACGGTCACCGACCTGGTCCGCATCCTTGCCCGCCCCACCGACGACGACGTCCTGCTGGGTGCACGTGCGTGGCGTGCCGACGTGGGCGACGTGGTGCTCCTGCTTCTGGAGCCCAACACGGAAGGGCGGCTGGCCGCAGCCCTGGCCCGGCGCGGGGAAGGGATCGTGGCGTCCTACGTCGATGTGGAGGGACCGCTCGAGGGTGTCCTGCGGCCAACAGCGCTGGGCCTGCCGGGTCGCGTGGTGCCCGGTGATCAGCCCTGGGGTCCGTTCGTCATCCAGGTCAGCTCCAGCGCTCCCGGTGGGTCATCGATGCCAGCTCCCGGCGCCCACCCGGCTTCCGGGCACGAGTGAGGTCGGCTGGATCGGTGGGGTAGCCCAGGCTGAGGATGAACTCACAGTGATGGTCCGCGGGATAGCCCAGCGCATCGCGGCAGGCATCGTGCTCGTAGACCGTGCCTGGACACGAGCCCACCCCCAGGTCCCACGCCGCGAGGGTGATGTTCTGCGCCGCTCGCCCAAGGTCCCACATCACCGATAGCGGTGACCTCGTGGTCCCGGGATCGGGCGTGACCAACGCGATGGCCATAGCGGCACCCGCGATGTGGCCGCACCACGGCCCGACCTTCGACAGTCGCGTCAGTGTCGACCGGTCGGTGACCGTGATGAACGCCCATCGTTGGAGGTTCTTGGACGAGCCGGTCCGGCGCCCTGCCTCCAGTATGGCCGCGATGACGTCGTCGGGAAGGGCCTTGTCCTTGAACGCGCGGATCACGCGCTGGTGGCCGATGGCCTGCAATGTCTCCATCGCCCGATGGTGCCACTGACCGGGCCGTGACGGGGGCGCTATCGTGGAAGTATGACCAGTCCAGCCGGACCACCAGGTCCCTATCCCGGGATCATCGAGGTCGTGGTCGAGATCCCCCGGGGCAGCCGCAACAAGTACGAGTACGATCCCGAGGCAGGCATCTTCCGCCTGGATCGCGTGCTGTCATCCGCGGTGTACTACAACTTCGACTACGGCTTCGTGCCCCGGACGCTGGCTGGTGATGGCGACCCTACCGACACCCTGCTGCTCATCGACGAGCCGACGTTCACGGGCTGCCATGTCTGGGCGCGGCCGGTCGGAGCCCTGGAGATGAGCGATGACCAGGGAGTCGACTACAAGGTGTTGTGCGTGGCCGTGGGCGACCCGCATCAGGCACACGTCAAGCGGCTGAACCAGATCCGGCCCCATCGCCTGGTCGAGATCGAGAACTTCTTCCGGACCTACAAGTTGCTCGAGGACAAGACGGTCGACGTGGTCGGCTGGCACGATGCCGACAGGGCGCGGGAGATCCTTCGGGATGACCGGGAAGCGTGGCACGCCTCGTCGTCCGTCAAGGCGCCTACGCCGACCTGATGGGCCGAGCATCGGAGGATCCTGTCCGTGGCGGGTCGGGAGGTGACCATCTCCAACCCCCACAAGGTGTATTTCCCCGAACGCGGTTACACGAAGCTGCAGCTGGTCGAGTACTACCTTGCCGTCGCTGATGGCGCCCTTCGGGGGGCAGGCGGCCGTCCCATGGCTCTCAAGCAATTCGTGGACGGAGCAGCTGGACAGCCATTCTTCCAGAAGCGGGCCCCTGAGGCGCGGCCGGACTGGATCGAGACCGTGGAGTTGTCGTTCCCATCGGGCCGCACCGCCGACGAGGTGGTCATCCGCGACGCGGCGCAGCTCGCGTGGATCGTGAACCTTGGCTGCATCGACCTCAATCCGCACCCGATTCGTGCCGAGGATCTCGATCATCCCGATGAGCTGCGGGTGGACCTCGACCCCATCCCGGGCGTGCCCTGGGACCAGGTTCGCCGGGTGGCGCTGGTCGTCCGCGAATCGCTCCACGATGTTGGATTGACCGGCTGGCCCAAGACATCGGGATCCCGGGGCATCCACATCAATGTGCGCATCGAGCCGCGCTGGACGTTCCCCCAGGTGCGGCGCGCGGCACTGGCCCTCGCACGTGACGTCGAACGGCGTGCACCCGACCTCGCCACCAGCCGATGGTGGAAGGAGGAGCGGCACGGTGTGTTCATCGACTACAACCAGAACGCCAAGGACCGCACGGTGGCGTCGGCCTATTCGGTGCGCCCGACCCCCGATGCGCGCGTATCCATGCCGCTCCACTGGGACGAAGTCCCGGCTTGCGAGATGGAGGACTTCACCCTCGTCACGGTGCCCGCGACATTTGCGGAGCGGGGCGATGCGGCCACCGGTATCGACACTGCGGTGGGCTCGCTGGACGCGTTGCTGGAGTTGTCCCAGCGGCACGAAGCCGAGGGGCTTGGAGACGCGCCATGGCCACCGCATTACGCCAAGCCGGAAGGGGAGCCGCCACGCGTGGCGCCCTCGAAACAGCGTCGACCGTCATCCGAATACGGGCCCTCCGATCCAGCCCGCATAGTCGGCGCGGCAGGATCGCGACCAACGCCAACGGGACGGCGGCGGACGGCCATCCCCGTGGTCGAGATCGCCCGCGCCGAGTACCGGGACGAGGCCCTCTCCGGCCTCGAGCGCTGGAAGGCGCGGCATCCCGAGGTCGTCAGGCATCTCGAGCCCGCCGATGTGCTGGTCGACTCCATGCGCGGCCGGTCGACCGCGTGGTACCGGGTCCGGGTCAACCTCATCCATGTGCCGGCCGAGGAGCGGCCGACGCAGGAGCCACTCGAGACCGACTATGACCCCTGGGCGGGGTTCGAGTGGCCGGATCGTGCGGGCCAGGCGGAACGAGCGCCGCGCAAGCAGCAGGGCCCCACCGTCGATTGAGACGGTCGGCCATGCCTCGACCCATCGCAGTCGGTTGTTACGGTCCCTCGTCGACCTGCTTCAGCCGGAATTGCCCCCGGCCGATGAGCAGCCCCAGGAAGATGATGGCGTAGAACACGAGGAAGCCGATCGACGGCGACAGGTTCTGCTTCAGATCTACGGTCCGTCCGTCGATCGACATGGGGGGGTTGTTCGCCGATACGACCCCTGCGATGCCGATGAGGACTCCCAGCAGGCCAAGGAGCAGTCCGAGGAACCGACCCCAGCCGCGGTGGCCGAAGATCCCGATGGAGGCAAGCAAGTGGATGAGGCCTACCGCCAGAAGCACGCCACCGCCCGCGATGAGCACTCCCTTGTAGTCACGGATGAGGTCGAGGTTCTCCTTGGTCACGCCCTGGATATCCTCCAGGATGCTCGTGCCCTGGGCACCGATCACGAGAACGGCGATGGCCGAGATGACGGCCATGAGGCCTGCGAACAGCAGCAGGATCCCCGCCAGCACGGCCAGGAATGAACGACCCTTGCGATACTCCGGCTCGGACTGGGTCCAGTAGCTGGCTGCGGCTGCCTGGCCCCAGCCTGCCTGCGGCTGCGACCAGGTCGATCCCTGCGGGTACGAGCCCGACTGTTGATATGACCCCTGCTGGCCGGAACCTTGCTGGTATGAGCCCTGACCAGGCTGCTGATACGCGGCCCACTGGGACTGGCCCGAAGCGGGTGGATATGCAGACTGGCTGTAACCCGCGCTGCGGGGAGCCTGCGCGCCATAGCCTTGGGCGCCCGGCTGCTGGTACTGCTGGTAGCCCTGCTGGCCGGTCTGCTGATACTGCTGTCCGGACTGTTGCTGATAGGCGGCCGCGCCGGCCGCTGCGCCTGCGGCCGGACGTTGCCATGCCGACTGCTGTGCCTGCGGTGAAGCCGTCGGCTGTGCTGCGCTCGCCGGGGCACCCTGTTGCGGATATGCACCAGGCTGCTGGTAGGCACCGGGCTGCTGAGTCGGGCTGGCAGGCGGTCTCGGTGGATAGGCCGCGGCTGCAGGTGCAGCGGCATATCCAGCCTGGCTCGGCGCCTGCGGAGCGTAGGCGCCTTGGGGATACGAGGTGGCCGGGGCGGGAGGCTGCTGGTAGGCAGGCGCGACTGGCGGCTGAGGGGGAACGGGGCGTGGTGCCACCGGTGCCGCGGGCTGGGGCCACGTCGCGGGCGCGGGAGCCGCCTCGTACCCTGGCGGGGGCACCGGCGCGACGGGCGCAACGGGCGCAACGGGGGCGGGAGGCGCGGGCGGGCGCTGGAGGCGCCTCGTACGCTGGCGGTGGCGCGACCTGCGCCTCAGACACGGACGGTTGTGCGACGGGTGGCGGAGGGGGAGCCGGCGCCTGGTACACCGGCGCCTCGGCCGGTGCTGCCCATGTGGACGCTGCAGGCTGCTCGGCCGCGGCCGCCCAGGACTGCGCCACCGGTTCCTCGGCCGGTGGTGCCCATGTGGACGCTGCAGGCTGCTCGGCCGGTGCTGCCCATGAGGACGCAGCAGGCGGCTCGGCCGCGGCTGCCCAGGGGTCCCGCGCCTCGACCACCGCATCGCTGTCATCCGCTGCGTCGGACGTCGACCAGCGCGATTCCGGAGACGTGTCCGCACCGACATCGGAGTGGACCTCCCCCGCGTCAGTTGCGGCTTGCTCGGGGACCACGTCCCAGGGTTGCGACAGGTCGTCACCCGGAGCGGCGGCCGCCGGCGAATCCCGTTCCTCGAACGTGTCGGGCTGCCACGGATCGCCGGGGCGCTGTGGGTCGCTCATCCGGGTGCCTCCTTGGTATCGACTGGGCGCGAACGTGCGAAGTGTACCCACCCTTCGCCTGGTCGCGTCCGTGGCTGGGTGACGGGTCCACGTTGCGCCCGGTACATCTGCTCAGGTCCCGAAGATCCGGGCTAGCTCGAACGGGCTCGTCGTCTCCAGTTGGTCGTAGCGGCAATCGGCCGGCTGGCGGTCGGGTCGCCACCGTCGAAACGTGGTGCCATGTCGAAATCGGGAACCCTGCAGGTGGTCGTAGGCGACTTCGCAGACGCGTTCCGGGCGCAGCGGCTCCCAGGACAGGTCGCGGCCGGCATTCCATCGGCTGGTGGCTCCCGGGACGCGCCTGCCGCTGGCGGCCATCTCGCCGGCCCATTCGGCCCAGCCCGCCCACGGGTGGTCCACGAGCGCATCGCTGCGAAGTGGAGCCAGCTCCTCGGCCAGCTGGCGACGACGCTCCATGGTGAAGCTTGAAGTCACCCCCACATGGTGGAGCACCTGGGCTTCGTCGAACAGGCCCAGTAACAGGGAACCGACGATGCCCTCGCCCGCCTTGTGCCATCGGAAGCCTGCAACCACGCAGTCGGCCGTTCGCTGATGCTTGACCTTGACCATCGCGCGCTTGCCGGGCTGATACGGGGCCTCCAGTCGTTTGGCGACCACGCCGTCGAGCCCCGCCCCCTCGAACCGGTCGAACCAGTCCTGCGCCAGGGTTCTGTCCTGGGTGGCAGGAGTCAGGTGTACCGGCGACGATGAACCGGCCAGCACCCGTTCCAGCATCGCTCGTCGATCCCCCTGGGGCAGCGCGGTCAGGTCCTGGTCATCCATGGCAAGCAGGTCCCAGGCGACGAACGATGCCGGCGACTGCTCCGCGAGCATCGCGACGCGCGATGCCGCCGGGTGGATGCGGAGGAGGAGGGCCTCGAAGTCGAGGCCGGAGGGACCCGCGATGACGATCTCGCCATCGATGACGCATCGGCGAGGGAGCCGCTGCCGGAGCGGATCCGCCAACTCCGGGAAGTACCTGTCGAGCGGTTTCAGGTCGCGGCTCTGCAACAGCAGTTCATCGGCGTCACGGAAACAGATCGCACGAAAGCCGTCCCATTTGGGCTCGAAGAGCCATCCGTCGCCCTCGGGCAGGCCGTTGCCCGGTTTCGCGAGCATGGGCTCCAACGGGGGGACGATGGGCAGTCGCATCGCCACCACGATACTGGTACTACCGTCAGTCGCGGACCATGTCGCGCGGTGGTAGCCTCGGGGGATGCCCGAAGCGAACTCCCGCGGCGACCCGTACCGGGTCCTTGATGTGCCCCGCGGCGTGTCCCCAGAGGAGCTCAAGCGTCGCTGGCGGGAGCTCGCCCGGGAACACCACCCCGATCGCGCAGCCGGTGACGGGCCGGAGCGGGAGCGGCTCACTGCGCGCATGGCTCGCATCAACGCCGCATACGACCTGCTTCGCGACCCTGTCCGTCGCGCCCGATACGATTCGTCGCCGTCTGCCCGGCGAGCATGGCAGCAGGACCAGGCGAGCTACCCTGGCGCCGAACCCGGTCGGCAAGAGGGGCGGACCAATGGGACGCCCAGCGGTCCGCCACCGCCCCCTCCATCCCGCCCGGTGACGGCCCGGTTCGATACCAGCACCGCATTCCGGCACAGGGATGCCGTGACAGGCAGTGGTGGGAGCCCGTTGCGCGGGCAGGATCCGCGACCACGGAACGTGTACGGCGCGCCAGATCTGCGGGCCAGCACTCCCACCGGTCCGGTCAGTCGCCGGAGCACGAGACGGCCGCGTGTGCCGACGCTTGAGCAGGCACGCGCCTGCCCGCTCGAGTTCGGTCGCTTCCACGGCGCGACGCTGGGCGAGGTGGCCGACCGAGAGCCTACCTACATCGACTGGATCGCCAGGACCATCACCCGCGACCGCGACCTGGTGCTCAATGCACGAGTCATCGCCGCCGACCTCGACTCACGGGGCGTCGAACGCGATGTCCGGCCGCCGAGGCCGGGATTCGGGACGGTCGATCCCGAACGGGAGGCAGCCGAAACCTCGGCCTGGTGACGTGGGGGAGCGAGAAGGATGATGAACCCGCCGTCGTCATCTCTGGCCGGTCGGTCCCGGTTTGGCCGGTCCTTCCTGTTATTCGACTCGTGACCCGGCAGCGGCGGTCCTCAACGTTCGGTGCATTCGCGCCGCAACGTGAAGCGGAAGAGGATCGCGTTTCGTTCCGGACCCGGTTGTCGACGCCTCGGAGCCGCCCCCGACGTAAGTGAGGACGACGGCAGGTGCCACGCTACCGGGGTGGCCCGGACTGGGCAATGGCGCCATGGTCATCGCCCGACGGGACCATCCACCCGGGGTCTGTGGGATGCGGTCGGGTCTGGTGTACTCACCCTGGTCGAACCACGATCGATCGTGTTACGAGATCGTCCGTACCACTAGAGGTTGTGGTTGGTGACGATCTAGCGTCTGGCCAGATATCGCTTCAGATTGACGCGCCCGATGACCTGGTAGCTGACGTCGTGGCGGGTAAAGCATGCGTTCTTGATGCCCCGTGGTTTGAACACATCGCAGGACAGTGCGGCCGAGAAGTCGAATACGTAGGCGGCACTGGCAAACGGGCCGCGGTCGATGACGGGCGCCACGGCCGTGATCCCGTGCCACCGGAATCGCACGAGCGTGCCGCATGGCAGCGTCCGGTGCGCCACGCCCACGATCGTCCGGCTGTATCGCACGCCACATGCGGTCCGGTTGCCGTAGAACCCCGGTCCGTACCAGGTAACGATGGGTGCGTTGCGCCAGCCGCCTGGCTGGGGAGTGATGCTGGTCCGGTGCTCCGCGGCCCGCCTCGCCTTTGCGTGCCGCGCTGCCGACCGGCGAGCGGCCGCAAGTCGAGCCGCACGGTGCTTGGCCCGGAGTTCGCTACGCCGCTCCGCGGCCCGACGCGCAGCGGCCTGGTGACGGGCACGTCGGTCTGCCCGGTCCGACCTCTCTCGTGCGAGCCGTCGAGCCTCGACCTGACGCTCCTCCGCCAGTCCCTTGGCGTTGAGGTACCACGACAGGGCCGCTCCAGCGACCGGGCAGTCGGCATCCAGCGTCAGGGCGACGGTCTTCGGGACTGGATACGCCAACAGGGCCTTGAGCTCCGTGCGACTCACCGAGTCCGCGCCCTTGGCCGCGAAGCTCGCAGCGACAGGATCGCATCCCGGTTCGCTTGCCACCGGCTCGGCTCCATGCAGCGGGTGAGCTGGCTCGACGACACGCCAACGGACGTCCGCGAACACGCCGGAGAGGCTCGCTTCGAGGCTGACGTTCGACCTATCTATGGCCGTGGCAGGTGCGGTCGTCGTGCTCGACAGTGATGGGGCGTATGCGACGAGCGCCGTCCTGGGCACTGCCACGAACGCGATGACAAGGGCGGTGGCACTGGCGACCGTACGGAGCGATGGGGCGTCCGACAACCGCCTGTGCCACCTCACGAGGTGTCGCACGGCACGCCACCTCAGGCGCGAGGGCACCCACGGACTGTACCAGACACGACCGGTCCATCGTTAACCCGATCAGCACGCAGCTCAATTCCGGCCCGAGCACCTGGACGCACCAGCAGGCGGCTCCGTGCCGGAAGCGACCACCCGGTATCGGCGTCGCATCGGACAGCAAGAACGCCCCGGAGGAGGAGGCCCCGGGGCGTGTCGGGTTGGGCGAAGGATCGGTCGGGCCGGGCGCCGGACCGGGAGGTTGGGTGGTCAGGCCAGCTTCTGGGGCACGAACTCCGCCAGGCCGAACTGCTGCTCGAGCCGCTCCAGCGGCTGGAAGCCCACCACGCCCTTGGGCTGCTGCCCGGGCCGGAAGAAGGCGATGGTTGGGATGCTCATGATCTGGAACGCCTGCGAGATACCCGGATTGGCGTCCACGTCGACCTTGACGACGTCGACGGTACCCTCGTACTTGCTGGCCAGCTTCTCCATCTCGGGCGCGACCATCTTGCAGGGGGTGCACCACGTCGCCCAGAAGTCGACGACGACGGGCTTCTCGCTCTTGAGTACGAGCTCCTCGAAGGTGGTATCGGTGGCTTCGATGATGGCCATCGCTGGTCCTTTCTCCGCGATCGCGGGATGGTCGTCGGCGCTAGTCGGCGAGCGACTTGATGAGGCGATAGGCCTCGAGGATGCGCGGGTCACTCAGGCGATAGAGCACGGTGCTGCCGTCACGTCGAGTGCTCACGAGTCCCGCCGAACGCAGCACCGCGAGGTGCTGGCTCATGTTGGGTATCTGACAGCTCGCCTCCCGGGACAGGTCGCTCACTGAGCGCTCCCCGTTGGCGAGGATCTCCAGGACGCACAGTCGCTTGGCATCCGCCAGCGCACGGCTGATGGCTGCATAGCGCAGTCGGTCCGATTCCGGCGACACATCGGGGCACTGCCCGACGGCATCGCTGGATACGGTCGTGGTGGTCATGGTCGTCGCATTGTCTCAGTGTTTGCGCAAACGCGCAAGTGAGATCCCGCTGGAACGGATCGCACCCTACACTTGCCACGTGGATGGCGATCGCCGATGACGGGACAGCGGGACGTGCCTCTGGCCGATATCGAGGCCGCCGCCGAACGCATCCGGGGACGAGTCGGGCGTACCCCTGTGCTCCACTCCCGGACCGCGGCCCGCTGGATCCTGGAGCGGCAGGGTATCCGCCTGGGAGGTGCTGGATACCCTGACCGATCGGGCGGTGACGCATCGCCGGGTGCCCACGAGCCTCGAGTCTTCCTGAAGGCCGAACACCTCCAGGTCACCGGCTCGTTCAAGGCCCGGGGCGCAGTCAACCGGGTGCTCACGATGACCGCCGAGGAGCGAGCGCGGGGCATCGTGACGATGTCGGCGGGCAACCATGCGGGCGCCGTGGGGTATGCCGCCGCGGCCGTTGGCATCCCGGTCACGGTGGTGATGCCCGTTGGTTCCTCACGCCTCAAGGCTGAGGCCGCGACCGGCTACGGCGCAACTGTCGAGCTGCATGGCGCCGATGTCGGCGAGACCCACCAGCGGCTTCAGGAACTGGTCCGGGAGCGTGGCTTGGTATTCCTGCCGCCGTTCGACGATCCGGACGTCATCGCGGGCCAGGGCACCGTCGGCCTCGAGATACTGGGTGACCTGCCGGACGTGGACGTGGTCGTCGTCGGCGTCGGCGGGGGCGGGTTGCTGTCGGGTGTCGCGGCGGCGATCCGGCAGTCGACGCCATCCGTGCGCATCTACGGCGTCGAGCCGCGCGGCAGCGATGCCCTGACGCAGGGGCTCGCCGCGGGCGTGCCTGTCTCCATCCGGCCCAATTCCATCGCCGATGGCCTGGGGGCGCCGTTCGCGGGACTCTGGACCATCGACCTCTGTCGCCGCTATGTCGATGGGGTGGTGCTCGTCGACGACGCCGTCATCGCCAACGGCCTTCGTTTCGTGATGGAGCGTATGAAGCAGCTCGTGGAACCGGCCGGTGCCGCGGCACTTGGCGCGGTCATCGCCGGCGCCGTGCCGCTACGCGACGGGGACATGGTGTGTGTCGTCGCCTCCGGCGGGAACGTGGATCTCGATCGACTGCCGGGCCTGCTGGCTGTGGGTGCTCAGTCGTAGCCCAGCTGGCGCAGCCGGTCGTCGTCGATGCCGGCGTGGTGGGCGAGCTCATGGACCACCGTCCGTTCGATCTGCCGTGTGAGTTCCTCGGGATCGGCGAAGTCCTCCAGGAGCGGGACCCGGAACAGCGTGATGACATTGGGGAAGGGCACATCGTCGGCGCCCCACTCCGTGAGCGGCGTGCCCTCATAGATGCCATACAGCCAGCCATCGGGATCGTCGGCACCAGCCGACTGGTCGGGCCGGGGCAGTTCCGCGATGACGACCGCGACGTTGTCCAGGAGTCGGGCGATCGCCGGCGGCAGGCCATCCAGCGCGGCCTGCACCTGCAGTTCGAACGAGTCCCTGCCGTCGGCGCCATCCCGGATGTCGCCTTCGGCCGTGAGCCGCCTCTGTGGACGGCGCCCGCGGGTGCCGCGACGACGGATGGGCATGCCCGCCTATCCTAGCTCCATGCTCCCCGCGGACTGGTCGGGCTCTCATCCGGCCCTGGAGGCCGCCCCGCCCCCAGACCTCGACGCGGAGCCGGAGTCGATGGTCGTGCCGATGGGCACGGGAGAGCGCATCCACTATCTCGACTGGGGCGGCCCGCCCACACCAGGCCCAACGCTATTACTGGTCCACGGCATCGCATCCACGGCATGGAGTTGGGTCCCTGTCGCGCGCCGACTCCACCAGCAGATGCGAGTCCTCGCCCTCGACCTTCGGGGTCATGGCCTGTCCGAGGGTGGCCGGTCGGGGCTCGACCTCGACTCGATGGCCTGGGATGCGCTCACGATCCTGGCCGCCAACGGCGTGGGGATGGACGCGTCGGGCCCGCCGGCGATCCTCGCAGGACATGGGCTTGGAGCGATGGTCGTGGCCACCGCGACGGCCGTGCAGCCCGATTCTGTCGCCGGCGTCGCCCTTGTGGATGGTGGCTGGGAGGACCTGGGTGTCTCGACCCGGCTCGGACCGGGCGAGTTTCTGGCGACCATGGCCGAACCACCCGAGGTGCTGGCCTCCATGGATGCCTTCCTGGCGGACCGGCGCGACTTCGATCCCGACAGCTGGGATCAGGACCAGGAACGTGCCAGCCGCGCCCAGGTCGACCAGAGGCACGCCGGGCATGTGGCCCTTGTGGCCCGCCAGGCCACGCTGCGCGGTGTGGTGGAAGGGATGTTCGGATATCGACCCATCGAGACCTTGTCTGTGGCCCGGGCGGAACTGCTGATCATGGTCGCCGGGGCGGGCACGGCGGACGATGAATCGGCACGTGAGCGGGACCTGGCTCTCGATGATGTCCTGGCGGCGCGCATGGCCGCCCAGGGGCGCGGGGCGCGGGTGGTTCGACTACCAGGCACCGGCCACAACCTGATGCGCTATCGGCCCGCGGCGGTGAGCGCCGAGTTGCTCGCGCTCAGTATCATCGCGGGCGCTAGGATGTGAGGCGTGCCTGACATCCTGATCCTGCTCATCATCGTGCTCATCGCGGTCATCGTCATCCGCGGGCCCAAGACGCTGCCCAAGATCGGCGAGGCGCTCGGCAGGACCGTCAAGGACACCCGGGCCGAGCTCGCCAGCAAGTCCGCCGACGACGACTCCGTCCCTCCCGCCGCCTGACGGCGCCGCCGGCCGCCACAGCAGGGTCGACCATGAGCGATCTCACTGACCACGTTCGCCGCTCTGTCGACGCCATGGAACGGGAGGTCGGCGACGCGATCCTGACCGCCCACGACATCGAGGGTTCCACACCCTGGTTGTCGGCCGACGACGACCCAGCCGATCCGAACGAGGTGACGGAGGCGGTTCGGACCATCATCGCCGGCATCGGTGAGGACCCCGATCGTCAGGGCCTGATCCGGACCCCGGGGCGCGTCCAGCGGATGTACGCGGAACTTACCGCCGGCTACCACGTGGACCCCGACCGGCTCCTCAATGGGGCCATATTCGATGTCGACTACAGCGAGATGGTGGTGGTCCGCGGCATCTCCTTCGCATCCCTGTGCGAGCACCACTTGCTGCCGTTCTTCGGCACCACGGCCGTGGCCTACATCCCCCGAGGCAGGGTCGTCGGGCTGTCCAAGATCCCGCGCATCGTGGAGATGTATGCCCGCCGACTGCAGGTCCAGGAACGGATGACGCAGCAGATCGCCGATTTCCTCATGGAGCGGCTTGACCCGAAGGGAGTGGGCGTGGTGGTGGAGGCGACGCACCTGTGCGCCACGATGCGGGGGGTGCGCAAGCCGGGGACGCTCATGACCACGAGCGCCGTGCTCGGCCTGTTCCGGTCCAGCGACAAGAGTCGCGCAGAGTTCCTGAGCCATCTCGACCGACCCGCGCCGACGCTGCTCTGAGAAGCGCCACCGCCGAGCGGCGGCTGGGACGGGCGGCTGGGGGATGTCATGGTAGATTTCTACCATGCGAACGACCATCGATGCCGCAGGGCGCATCGTCGTGCCCAAGGTGCTGCGTGACGAGTTGGGGCTGACAGGCGGCCAGGAACTGGACATCATCGGCCGCGATGGTCGGCTGGAGGTGGAGGTCCCGCCCGCGAGGCTGCACCTGGAGCGCCGCGGTGCGCTGGTGGTGGCGGTGCCTGATGTCGAGTTACCGATCCTGTCCGCGGATGAGGTGCGAGCGACCCTCGAACGTGTCCGCAGGTGAAGGTGGTCGACACGAGCGTCGTGATCGCAGCCTTCGCGACCTGGCACGAGTCGCACGCCGCAGCTGTATCGGCCCTGGGATCGCGGCCGGCTTTGCCGGCCGCATGTGCTCTCGAGACATACGCCGTCTTGACCCGGCTGCCACACCCGCATCGTGTGGCCCCGGACGTGGTGCGGGACTACCTCGAGGCGATGTTCCCCGACGCGCGGTTGGCTCTTTCAGACGATGCGTCCCGTCACTTGGTCGAGACGCTCGTCGAGCGCGGCGTCACTGGCGGCGCCTCGTACGACGCGGTGATCGCCCTCGTCGCGCGCTCGATCGGGGCGACCGTGATGACCCTGGATGTTCGCGCCCGGCTCACCTACGACCGCATCGGCGTCACCACGGAATACATCGGCTGACGCCGTAACGCCGACGCGTTGTGGATGCCCGAGGTCTACGACCGCAGGAGCGTCAGCACCGCCAGGACACGGCGGTGCTGGTCGGGTGATCCATCCAGTTCCAGCTTGGCGAAGACCTGGGAGAGATGCGCTTCCACGGTGCGTTCGGCCACGCCCATCCGTTCGCCGATGGCCCGGTTCGTGAGCCCCTCCGCTGTCAGCGCCAGGACCTCGCGTTCGCGCGGCGTCAACTCCGCGAGCGGATCGTCCTGGCGCCGGCGACCCAGGAACAACGTGGCTGGTACGGTGCCCAGTGGCTGGCGGTTCAGGCGGGTGTGATCTTCAGGTAGCGAACGCCGCCAGCGATCTCGACCTCGTAGCGGTCTGGTGCCTTGCCCGCACCGGGCGTCTCCAGCCGCAGTTGGCCGTGGACGTCGCGCATGTGCCGGGAGCCGAACCGCAGCTCATGGATGCCACCCGTTACCGACACCCGCATCGCGCTCCCGGCGGGGTGCACCAGGGTCACATTGGCGGGGCTGCCCGACACATGGATCCGACTCGTGCCGTCCGGTTGTGGCAGGTCGAGCTCCAGCTCGTCCACGCCTCCACGGAGATCGAGTGAGCGCAGGCGCAGGCCGCGCAGGTCACCCGACAGCCCCGACAGACCACCCCGGATCTCGATGGTCCAGGGTACGCCAGGATTCAGGCCGAGGCTCGCCTGGCGTGCCCGCCAGTCGAGGCGGCTGCGATAGCGGATCGCCACGGTACCCTCCCGACTGGCCCGGATGTCCGGAACAGGGCCGGAGAATGTCGCCCGGCACAGCTCTCCGGTCTGGGCGCCGGTAGTCAGCCGGAGCGTCGAGCGGGCAAGCTCCGCGACGATGCGTGCGTCGGCGGCCGGACCCAGGGGCGCCGCCCGCAGCGAGATACGCGGCGCACCAGACGCGAACACCAGGCGACCAGCATCGATGTCGCCGAGGGGCGCGGTGAACATCTCGCCGACCATCCCACCGCGAGTACTTGCCCGAAGCCTGGCGGTTGCCTGCTCGAACGCGTCCGCGGCGCCGGTGATGAAGGCATCGAGGCCAGCCTGCTGCCGAGCATCGAGCCGATCGCGTACCGCCTCGATGGCCTCCTCGATGGGCCCATACGTCTCCCGGAAGTCTGCCTCCCGTCCAGGTACACCCCGGACCAGCGTCCGGCGGCGGTCGGTCGGATCGGCCTCGCGGCGCAGCAGGCCCGCCCGCTCCAGGCGGTCCAGGACACCGGTGATGGCGCCACTCGTAAGACCGCTCAACTCCGCCAGCCGGCTGGCGGATATCCCGGGCTCGGCATGCGCCATCGCCAGGCAGCGCAGGTCCGTGACATTGAGTCCGAGCCGCTCAGCGGCGGCCTCCTGGAACAGGGCCGCCCGTTCGGTGAGACGGACGAACTCATCCCGACGGGGTCCGGGGTGGGGTTGACGGACTCGCTCTGGTCGCTCATAGTGCAGATATCTTAGCAGCTAAGACATTGGCGTGGTCAATAACACGCCACGCACGGCCATGATGGCAGAAGGGGTGGCTTGACGTGACGGCGATCGTGGAGACGAACGGGCTCCGCAAGACCTTTGGCAGGGACGACAAGTTGGTGGAGGCCGTCCGGGGAGTCGACCTGCTGGTCGAGGCCGGCGAGATATTCGGGTTCCTGGGTCCTAACGGAGCCGGCAAGACGACCACCCTGCGGATGCTGACGACCCTGCTCGCACCCACCAGCGGCGACGCCACGGTAGCCGGCATCGACCTCCGCCGACAGCCTGCCAGGGTGCGTGAACGGATCGGCTACGTGGGCCAGGCCGGAGGCTCGGACCCGATGGAGATCGGGCGTCGCGAGCTCGTCCTCCAGGGCCGGCTGTACGGTCTCGACCGGGTCGAGGCCGACCGCCGCGCAGAGGCACTGTTGACCGCGTTCGAGCTGGACGCGGTCGCGGACCGCCGCACGAGCACGTACTCGGGTGGCCAGCGGCGGCGCCTGGACGTGGCGCTGGGCATGATCAATCGACCGGTGCTGCTGTTCCTGGACGAGCCGACCACGGGCCTCGATCCACAAGCGCGTGCGCGGCTCTGGGACGAGGTGCGCCACCTGCGCGACGGCGGCACATCGGTGTTCCTGACCACCCACTACCTGGACGAGGCGGATGCCCTGTGTGACCGGGTGGCCATCATCGACCACGGCGCCATCGTGGCCCAGGGCACACCCCTGGAGTTGAAGCACCAGGTGGCCGGTGACGTCGTGACACTCGGCCTCACCAGTGACCCTGAGGGGGTGCTGGGGCTCGTCAGGGGCGAGACGTACGTCCGCGAGGCGTCCGTGGACGATGGCAAGGTCCGCCTGTACGTCGAGAACGGTGACGCTGCGCTGCCACGGTTGCTGCGAATCCTGGACGGTGCCGGCTGCCCGCCGAGCACCATCTCGCTGCACCGGCCCAGCCTGGACGACGTGTTCCTGCGCCAGACCGGCCGATCGCTGCGCGAGCAGGCTGCCTGACCCTCCACGACCCATCAGCCGAAAGGGACCCCACCGTGAAGACCGCCCGCGATACCTGGCTCATCTTCCAGCGTTCATTGATGCTGACAGTCCGCAACCCCGTGTGGATCGTCGTCGGCCTTACCCAGCCACTGTTCTTCCTCGTGTTCTTCGGCCCGTTGCTAAAGGGCCTTGCCATCGCCGGTGGCTACTCGGGCGACTCGGCGTACAACCTGTTCGTGCCCGGACTGCTCATCCAGCTGGCCCTGTTTGGTTCCATCTTCGTCGGATTCGGTCTCATCGCCGAGTTGCGCGCCGGGGTGGTGGAACGGATGCGAGTGACACCCGTGAGTCGTCTCGCGATGTTGCTCGGTCGGTCGCTCCGCGACATCGTCATCCTCGTCCTCCAGGCACTGGTGCTGGTGGTGTTGTCGATCCCATTCGGCCTGACCATCGATATCCCCGGGCTGCTCGTGGCACTCCTGCTGGTGGCTCTGGTGGGGCTGGTGCTGGCGCCCATCTCGTACACGCTGGGCCTGGTGCTGAAGAGCGAGGACGCGCTGGCGCCGCTGCTCAACTTCGTGACCCTTCCCCTGCTGCTGCTGTCGGGCATCCTGCTGCCGATGGCCCTGGCGCCGGGCTGGCTCCAGACACTGGCCCGGCTCAACCCGCTCAGCTACGCGGTGGATTCGGCGCGGGCCCTGTTCAATGGCCAGTTCGGCGACCCGGTCGTGATCACAGGCGTCGTCCTCATGGGCCTCCTGGCCTTTGGCGCGCTGTGGCTGGGTTCGCGCACGTTCGGTAGGGCCGTGGCGTAGTCGGGCGGGCCCCTATCATTCGGGCATGTCCGACCGTCCCATCAAGGTGCTCATCGCGAAGCCTGGCCTGGACGGGCATGACCGGGGTGCCAAGGTGCTCGCCCGCGGGTTGCGGGACGAGGGGTTCGAGGTCGTCTATACGGGCATCCGCCAGACGCCCGAGATGATCGTATCGGCGGCCGTCCAGGAAGACGTCGACGTCGTCGGGTTGTCCATCCTGTCCGGCGCACATCTGACGCTGCTGCCGCGCATCACGATGCTCCTCCGCGAGCAGGGGATGGCCGACGTCCTGGTGACTGCGGGCGGCATCATCCCTGACGAGGACGTGCCTGTCTTGCGGGAAGCCGGTGTCGCGGCAGTCTTTGGGCCGGGGACGAGCATCGGGCAGGTCGCCGACTATCTGCGCGCCACCGTCCGCATGCGAGACCCGTGACCACGCCTGGGGAGGAGCTCGCGACAGCAGCCCGGTCGGGCGACCGCCGGGCGCTCGGTCGGTTGCTGACCGAGGTCGAACAGCGGACCGTCGCCGCGCGGGACGCCCTCGTCGTCCTGTATCCGCGAGGGGGCTCGGCGCATCTCGTGGGTGTCACCGGCCCGCCCGGTGTGGGCAAGAGCACACTGGTGACCGCACTCGTGGCTGAGGCCCGCACCCTGCGACGGACCGTTGCGGTCCTGGCTGTCGACCCCTCCAGCCCCATCACGGGTGGCGCCATCCTGGGTGACCGGGTGCGCATGCAGCAACACGCTGCGGACGACGGCGTCTTCATTCGATCCATGGCGGCGCGAGGCCATGCGGGCGGCCTGGCGACAGCGACCGTGGACGCAGCGTCGGTCCTGGATGCCTGCGGTTTTGGCCTGGTGCTCATCGAGACGGTCGGCACGGGGCAGGGTGAGGTGGAGATCGCGGCCCTGGCTGACGTCACGATCGTGTGCCAGGCACCCGGCATGGGTGATGAAGTGCAGGCTCTCAAGGCCGGCCTGCTCGAGGTGGCAGACATCGTGGTCGTGACCAAGGCCGACCGGCCCGGCGCCGACCAGACGTCCGCATCGCTGCGGGCCATGCTCACCGTGGGTGCCCAGCATGACCGAGCGATGGGCGACCGGCCACGACCGAGGCGGCCGGAGGTGATGCTGGTGTCCGCGTTGTCGGGCGACGGCATCCCGGAGTTGATGCATGCCATCGATCGCCGGGCCGCGGGCGCACCGGACGCTGCTGCTGGTGACCCTGGTGATGCGGCCGCCCGGTGGCGGGCCGAGGCGCAGCTCCTGGGCATCGTGACCGAGCACGTCCGTGATCGGCTGACCACGGGACCCGCTCGGGACCGGCTGGACCGGGAGATCGGTGCAGTCCGCGGCACACGCGGTCGATCCATACGCCGCCGCAGACCGGCTCCTGGAGGCGATCAGCGGGGAGCGATCGTGAGCGAGGTCACCTACCGGCGTCTGACCAAGGACGATACCTGGACGACCTACGCCATCTTCCGCCGCTCGCTCGCCGACCTGCTCACTCGACAGGGTCAGAGCTGGCCGTGGGAGGAGCAGGATGAGGCCGAATGGCTCATCCGGCGACCCCTGTTCGAGCACCTCGAGGCGACCGCTGACGAGGCCTGGGGAGCCGAGCTGGACGGGCAGCTCGTGGGTTATGCCCGGTCCATCCGGCGCGAGGATACCCGCGAGCTGACCGAGTTCTTCACGCTGCCCGAGGCACAGGGCCGAGGGGTCGGCGCAGCCCTGCTGCAGCGCGCATTCTCGGCATCGGATGTCCTTCACCGGACGATCCTCGCGACCTCCGACCCTGCGGCACTGTCGCTGTACCTGCGGATCGGGTGTCGTGCGACGTCGGCGATCTACCAGTTCGGGGGTCGGCCGGAGGTCGCTGTCGCGACGATGCCCGATGGGCTCGTGGCACGGCCCATGGGCGACCTGGGCGACAAGCGGCGCCGTGATGCGCTCGCTGCGATCGACACTCGGATCATCGGGGCTCGACGTGATGCCGATCATGCCTGGCTCGCTACGCGCGGCACCGGATGGCTGCTGATGCGCGGACGTACCGCGGTTGGCTACGCATACGGCGGTACGCGCCAGGGTCCCATCGCGACCCTCGACCCGGGCGACATGCCGGCGGCCATCGGCGTGGTGGAGGGTGACGCCCTGGCACGAAGCGAGGAGCCGCTGACGTTCACGGTGCCGCTCGCGAACGTTGCCGCGACCGACTATCTTCTCGGCCGTCGCTATCGCCTTGATCCATTCACGATGCATCTGCTCGAGGACAGGCCGGTCGTGGCCGCCGATCGATACGTCCTCACGAGCCCACCATTCTTCCTCTGATCACGCGTCATCGCGACCCTGCGACGGTGGTCAGATGGGCGTCCGCACCCTGATGGGGACAGAAGCGAGCCAGGTGGACAGCATCTGCGCTCCGTCGTCGGTGAGGATCGATTCGGGATGGAACTGGATGCCCTCGACCGGGTACTCGCGGTGTCTCACGCCCATGACCAGTCCGTCGGCGGCCCACGCGGTCACTTCCAGGACGTCGGGGAGCGTGTCACGGGCGATGGCCAGCGAGTGGTATCGACCGGCGTCGAGCGGGGACGGGAGACCCGCGAAGACGCCCCGGCCCGAATGGGACACGGCCGAGCGCTTGCCATGGACCGGCTCGACCCGGATGACGTCGCCGCCGTAGACGAGGCCCATCGCCTGGTGGCCGAGGCAGACGCCCAGCATCGGGACCGTGGGCCCGAGCCGGCTGATGAGCTCCACCGAGATGCCGGCATTCTCCGGTCGTGACGGCCCGGGTGAGATGACGATCCCGTCCGCGCCCCGGGCGGCGATCTCGTCCACGGTGATCTCGTCGTTGCGAACCACCTCCACCTCGGCACCAAGCATCAGCAGGTACTGGTACAGGTTGTAGGTGAACGAGTCGTAGTTGTCGACGAGCACGATGCGCCGACCCACGCCCGTCATGGGCACCGCGTGACCCGCGATCTCGACCGTCGTGCTCATCGCGTCATTGCCCTCCCCGGACACGGCGGCGACCGTCGCCTCTGCCTGGGCCAGCGCAGTGAGCACGGCCCCTGCCTTGGCGGCCACCTCTGCCGACTCCCTGGCCGGGACCGAATCCGCCACGATGCCCGCACCGGCGTGCACGAACGCGGTGCCGTCCCGGAGCACGACGCTCCGGATGGTGATGGCGATCTCGGTGTCGTCGGGTGAGAAGTACCCCACCGCACCCCCGTAGGCGCCACGTTTCGCCCCCTCGACCTCGGCGATGGCCTGCATCGCACGCACCTTGGGTGCCCCGCTCAGGGTGCCCGCGGGGAACGTGGCACGGACCGCATCGAACGCGTCCCGGTCGGCGCGCAGGCGACCGCGCACCTCCGACACCAGGTGCATCACATGGGAGTAGCGCTCCACGCCATACAGCAGCGGCCACTCGACGCTGCCCGGCTCGGCGACACGGCCGACATCGTTGCGCGCCAGGTCGACCAGCATCGCGTGCTCGGCCAGCTCCTTCTGGTCGGCGCGCAGGTCCGCCTCCAGCTCCGCGTCGCGTACCGGGTCATCGGAGCGTGGCCGTGTCCCGGCCAGCGGCCGCGTGACCACCTCACCGTCGCGCACCCGGACCAGCAGCTCGGGCGACGCACCCAGGATGGAGCGGCCGGGACCCAGGTCGAGCGCGAACAGGTAGGGCGAGGGGTTGATGCGTCCGCAGCGCTCGGTAGATGGTCAAGCGCGGGGGCTCGGTTGGGCACCGAGAAGCGTCGTGCGGGCACGACCTGGAGCATCTCGCCCGCGTGGATGTCCTCGACCAGCCTGGCCACGCCCGCCTCGTACGCCGGATCGGCGGCCGGTGGCTCGTGCCGGACGCGGTCGCTGTCCGGGCTCGCC
Organism: uncultured Chloroflexia bacterium; assembly: GCA_963760625.1. Taxonomy (GTDB): domain Bacteria; phylum Chloroflexota; class Limnocylindria; order Limnocylindrales; family CSP1-4; genus JAFMJV01. The sequence goes on along the minus strand of CAVXDU010000009.1, from coordinate 48,903 downwards.
CAGGCGCGCCGGCGCCTCGTCCGGGGATGGTCTGGCCAGCTGCGCGGCGACCGATGCGATCCGGGCCTCCGCAGCCGTCATCGGCCACGGTGGCCAGGGTCGCCGTCTGGGCCAGGTGGTCGAATGCGATGACCACCGACGGCATGTGGAACAGCGCCTCCGGGAGACCGACCGGGTCAGCGACGGGCACCGGCAGCTTCTCCCAGCGCGCGGCCGCGTCGTAGCTCACGTAGCCCGATCCCCGCCGACAGTGGCAGCGGAAAGCCGGACGCCTCCGACGCGCGGCGGCAGCACGCGGCGCAGTGCCTCCAGCGGGTCTGCCTCCGCGAACCGCTCCAGCTCCTGGTAGTCGGCGTCCCAGACCACGGCCTGGCCGTCGTCGACGATGAGCGTCCGGCCCCGGACACCCACGAAGGAGTAGCGTCCGTACCGTGCGCCGCCCTCGACGCTCTCGAGGATGAACGCCAGCCGGTCCTTGAGCCGCAGCGCAGCCGCGACGGGCGTGAGCGTGTCGGCGCTCAGCTCCATGGCTGCGATCCTGCCGATGCCACGTCCGGGTCCGCTCCCTGCGCGGCTTCCGCTCCCTGCGCGTGCTCCCGGTCCCTGGTGCCACGGTGCCATCACGGTGTGCCCTCCACGATGTCGATGAGTCGATCCACGGCCTCCAGATAGCCCTGCCAGCCCTTGCCCATCACGGTGCCGGTCACGGCAGGTTGGATGACCGACACCTGGCGCCACGTCTCGCGGGTCCGGATGTCGCTGACGTGGATCTCGATGACCGGCGTCTCGGCGGCCACCAGTGCGTCGTGCAACGCGTAGCTGTAGTGGGTGAGCGCGCCGGGATTGATGACCACGCCGTCGTAGTCACGCTGCTCGAGCCGGTCGATGAGCGCACCCTCGTGGTTGGACTGGAAGGCATCGAGGCTGCTGACCCCGGGCGGCGGCCCGCTCCCGTGCAGCGTCCACGACCTGCGCGAGGGTCGTCGAGCCGTAGATCTCGGGCTGACGGAGGCCCAGTCGACCCAGGTTCGGGCCGTTGAGCAGCAGGATGCGCATCAGTCGTCACCCCGACCGAAGGGCGTGATCCGGTCGAGCGCCAGCTCCAGCTCCGACTCGGTCACGTCGTCGACGTCGATCACGGTCCCGATGGCCATGGGCAGGATCCAGCGCTGCCGGCCGCGGATCCGCTTCTTGTCCGAGCCGAGCGCCTCCCGGACCGCCGGACGGTCGAAGGACCGGTGCAGGCGATAGCCCAGGCGCCGGAGCAGGGCATCGATGCGCTCGCCGAGGCCGGGCTCGGCGCCGCGAGCCTCGGCGATGGCGGTCACGGCACGCAGGCCCAGCACCACCGCCTGGCCATGTGGCAGTCGGTAGCGGCTCTCGATCTCCAGAGCGTGGCCCAGGGTGTGGCCCAGGTTGAGCGTCCGGCGCTCACCGCGTCTCGAACGGGTCTCGGTCCACGACACCCAGCTTGAGGTGCATGGAGCGCTCGACCATCGCGTAGCGCGCGGCCTCGTCGGTCGAGCGAATGCCGTGCTCACCTCGGTCCTCGAGCAGCGCCCACAGCCACGGATCGCCGATGATGGCCGACTTGAGCACCTCCGCCAGGCCGTCGCGGAGCAGGTCACGCGACAGGGTGCGCAGGGCGGCGACGTCCCCGATGACGGCCACCGGCGGCCAGAAGGCACCGGCCGCGTTCTTGGCCGCGGCGAGGTCCACGGCGACCTTGCCGCCGATCGCCGAGTCCGACTGGGCCAGCCACGTGGTAGGGACCTGGATGAGCGGCACTCCCCGGAGGATACAGCGCGGCCGCGGTGCCCACCAGGTCGCCCGTCGTGCCACCGCCGATGGCGACCCAGGCGTCACCGCGCTCCGCGCGCATCGCGGCGGCGGCTTCCAGGAGCCGCTCCACCGAGCGCATCCGCTTGCCGCGCTCGCCGCCGGTGATCCGAAGGCGACGCTCCCCGGGGAACGCGGCCATGAGGTCCGGGAGTGCCGCGGCCGCCCGCTCGTCCGCGACGACCACGGGCTCGCCCGTCGACAGGCCCGCGACCAGCGGTCCCAGGGTCACTGCGTCCAGGTCGCGGCCGTAGACGATGCGTGCCGTCGCGAGGACCCATCGGATGGTCGCGACGGACCCGGGCATCGAACAGGCGGCGTGCCTGCTGCCGGGGCGTGGCGGCCGCAGCGACGACGGCCTGGGCCACCGAGCGTGCGGGTCCCGAGCGAGTCCACACGAGCGTCGGCGGCCGCATAGAACGGTTCGCGCGCGGTCGCGCAGCCGGGCGAGTGCCGTCGTGGGTCGCCGGCGACCAGCGGTCGACGCTCCTCGGCGCGACCGCAGCCGGTCCGCGAGACCGCGTCATCGGGTGCGTCGAGCCAGACCGACGACGCCGGCGTCCCAGAGCGCCCAGCGACTGAGCGGATCGATGACCGCGCCGCCACCGGTGGCGATCACCGCACCCGGGACCTGCGACGCCTGGCGCACCTCGGCCGGCCTCGACCTGCCGGAACCGCGCCTCGCCGTCACGTTCGATGATCGGGCCGGGCGTAGCTGCCGCGTGCGCGCTGACCTGCGCGTCGAGGTCGACGAACGGGCCGGCCGAGCAGCTCGGCGACCGCGCGCCCGACGCTGCTCTTGCCGCTGCCGGACAGGCCCACGAGGACGATGGCGTCAGGCATCGACGTCGTCCCCGACGCTCTCGCCGAAGCGCCGCCCGCATGGCGTCGATGGGCGCCGGCACGCCCAGCCACAGCTCCAGGCTCCGCCACGCCTGGCCCAGGAGCATGCCCGCCACCGGCCCGCGCGGGCGCACCCGCGGCGCGCGCCTCACGCACGAGGCGTGTCGGGCTCGGTCGGTAGACCAGGTCGAACACCGCCAGGTCCGGCCGCAGGAGCATCCGGCCGGGACCGGTGACTCGTCCGCGGCCGTGCCGATGGGCGTGGCGTTGACGACCAGGTCCGCGTCGGCGAGCAGCTCCGGCAGCCGGTCCCACGAGCCGTCGGACCGCGCGACCCGTACCAGGTCGCCGTCGCAGGCGCGTCGACGGCCAGCTCGCACGGCACCTGCGACGCGCCGCCGGCGCCCAGCAGCACGACCCGGCCGAGGCCGCCCGGGCGCAGCGACCGCAGCTCGTCCATGATCGCGGGCAGGTCCGTGTTGTGGCCCGACGAGCCGCTCCGCCGTCGCGGACCACGACGTTGACCGCATCCGGCCGCGCGGCATCGGCGGAGACGTCGTCCATCAGGCGCGCGACCGCGGCCTTGTGGGGCGTGGTCACGTTGGCACCGCCGGCGTCCGGCGCGCGCAGCGCCGCCGACGGCCGCCGGCAGGTCGCTCGGGTGTCACATCGCGGATGCGCGTACGTGTGCGGCAGTCCGAGCGCCGCGAAGGCGGCCGCCATCATGGCCGGCGACGCGGAGTAGCCGATGCCCTGGCCCAGCAGCCCGAACCGGAGCACCGTGCGATCACGCGTCCGCCCCGGGGACCGGGGTCGCCTCCGAGGCGGCGTCGTCGGGCAGCGACGAGACGCTGGTCAGCGGCCGTCGGCGACCGGTCGCGCCGCGCGGCCCGCGCGAGCGTGCCCGCCGACGGCGGACCGCGGCCAGCACGTCGCCCATGGTGTCGCCGCCGAACGTGGCCAGCAGCGCGTCCGCGAGCACGAGCGCGATCATCGCCTCACCCACGACCGCGGCGCGCGGCAGGATGGCCACGTCGCTGCGCTCGATGTGGGCGCGGCCCGGCTGGCCGGTCGCGAGGTCGACCGAGTCGAGCGGCTTGCGCAGCGTCGCCACCGGCTTGACCGCGGCGCGCACCACGATCGGCTCGCCGTTGCTCATGCCGCCCTCGACGCCACCGGCGCGATTGGACCGGCGACCCCAGGAGGCGCGTGCCGGGTCGACCTCGTCGTGGACCGCGCTGCCGCGCCGCGCCAGGACCCCGAAGCCGAGGCCGATCTCGACGCCCTTGACCGCCTGGATGCCCATGGTCGCGGCGGCCAGCGCGGTGTCCAGCCGGGTGTCCCACTCCGCGTTGGAGCCCACGCCGATGGGCATGCCCTCGACCACGACCACGAAGCTGCCACCGATGGAGTCGCCGGCCTCGATGACCGCGTCCACCTCGGCCATCATGGCCGCCTCGGCCGCCGGGTCCGGGCAGCGCAGCGGCGTCGGGTCGATGCGGTCGCGCTGCCACCAGCCGTCGCCGATGCGGTCGAGCGGGTCGTCGACATCGGGGAAGGCGCGGATGGGGCCCAGCTGGTCGACGAAGCTCCAGACCGTGACGCCCGACGCCGCGAGCAGCTGCCGGCAGACCGAGCCCGCCGCGACCCGGGGCGCCGTCGAGCGCGCCGACGCCCGCTCCAGCACGTCCCGGATGTCGGGCGTGTCGTACTTGATGGCACCCGCGAGGTCGGCGTGGCCGGGACGGGCGAGGGTGATGGGCTTGGGCCGTCGCGCGCCCGGGATGGGCTCGACCGACATCCGCTCGGTCCAGCTCTTCCAGTCGAGGTTGGCGATGCGTGAACGCGAGCGGGCGAGCCGAGCGTCCGCCCGAAGCGCAGGCCCGCGCTCCAGGCCACCCGGTCGCGCTCGATCTGCATCCGGCGGCCGCTGCCGTAGCCGTGCTGGCGGCGCGCCAGGTCGCGGTCGACCTCCCGGGTGGAGACGCGCAGCCCGGCCGGCAGCCCGTCGAGGATGCCGCTCATGCCCGGGCCGTGCGATTCGCCGGCGGTCAGCAGCCGCAGCCGGTTCATCGGTGCGCTGCCGGCCGCGGCCGCAGCCGGAGTCGGTGAGCCGGGCCAGGTCGGACCAGAAGGTGGGGTAGGAGACCTCCGCGCAGGCCGGGTCGTCGATGATCACGCCATCCGCGACGCCGGTCACGGCCGCGATCGCGAACGCCATCGCGATGCGGTGGTCGCCGCCCGTCACGATGGTCGCGCCGACCGGACGTGGCGTCGCCGGCCGCGGGGGTCACCCGCCAGCCGTCGTGCAGCTCCTCCGCGTCGACCCCGATGGCCCGCAGGCCGTCGACGACCAGCGCGATGCGGTCCGATTCCTTGATCCGCAGCTCGCCCGCGTCGCGCAGCTCGCATGGGCCCGTCGGCCGCCGGCCATGACGATGGCCAGGAGCGGCAGCTCGTCGATGAGGTCCGCGACCCGGGCGCCCGTCGATGCGGATGCCGCGGATGGCCGCGCCGCCGCGGACCACCAGGTCGCCGACGGGCTCGGGACCGGTCGGGTCGCCGCGCTGCGACCGTGATGTCGGCGCCCATCTCGCGCAGCACGTCGATGATGGCGGTCCGGCTGGGGTTGAGGCCCACGCCGCGGATGCGCAGCTCGGCGTCCGGGTGGAGCGCCGCCGCGGCCAGCCAGAAGGCCGCGGACGAGATGTCGCCGGGGACGTCGATGTCGCGGGCGGCGAAGCCGACCGGGCCCTCGATCGTGGTCGTGGAGCCATCCCGGTGGACCGGCGCGCCGAGCCAGGCCAGCAGCCGCTCGGTGTGGTCGCGGGTGGGGCCGGGTGTCGTGATGGTCGTCCGCCCATCCGCGGCGAGCGCCGCGAGGGTGACCGCGCCCAGCACCTGGGCGCTCGCGACCGGCAGGTCGTGATGCAGCGCGCGCGAGGGGCCGCGCGCCCCGGATGGTGACCGGGGCGTGCCCGTCGATCGTCGAGACCGTGGCGCCCATCTGGCGCAGCGGCACGGCGACACGCTCCATGGGCCGCCGGACAGCGATGCGTCGCCGGTCAGGCGCGCGGCCGCGGGCCGACCCGCCAGGGCGCCCATGGACAGCCGCATGCTGGTGCCCGGAGTTGCCGTGGTCGAGCAGCTCGCCGCCGGCCCCGGGCAGGCGGCGCCGCGGCCGGTGCCGCCTCCGCGGACCCGGTAGCGGACCACGCCCTCGGCGCTCGACCGACGCGTCCATGACGGCGCCCAGGGTGGCGAGGACGCCCGCGGTGCTCCGGACGTCGCCCCCGGGTGTCGGGATGCGGACCTCGGCCTCGCCCTCCCCAGGGCGTCGAACAGCAGCGCCCGATGGGCGATCGACTTGTCGCCCGGCAGCCGGAGCTCGCCCCGGAGGCGCGCCGCGGGCTCGACGGTGCCCGGCCGGCTGCGTCGGCGCCGGGCCGTCGTCGGACCCGGTCGCTCATGTCCGTCACGCGACGGAGCCTGCGCCGAGCACCTGCTCGGCGTCGGCCGCGGCGTCGGCCGCTGCCTGGCGTCGCTGCGCCGACCGGGCCGCCCGGATGATCGCCGCGTAGACCTGCTCGCGCTCGTCCGAGGTGAGCACGCTGCCGTCGGACGCGGTGGCCCGCTCCATGAGCGCCCGCTCGCGGCTCGACATCGTGGCCGTGGTCGTCGTCGTCCGCGGGTCTGCTGGACCGCGACCGCCAGCTGGGCACGCTCCTCCACGCAGCGCCGCGAGACGCGCGTCGACGTCGTCGATACGTCCGCGCAGCCGCGCCAGGTCGCCGGGCATGATCGCCTGGGCGGTCGTCGCTCGCGGCGGCCGGCTGGCGCAGGTACTCGAACCGGCGCAGGTCGTCCATCAGGTCGCCGAACTCGGGGAAGGACAGCGACTGCTCGGAGTCCGACGTGGCGCGTGGCGGGTCGGGGTGGACCTCGATGATGAGCCCGTCGGCACCCGCCGCGGCGCCCGCGACGGCCATCGGTCGGACCAGCGACCGGTGTCCGGTGCGAGTGCGACGGGTCGACGATGACCGGCAGATGGGTCCGCTCGCGGAGCACCGGCACGGCGGCCAGGTCGAGCGTGTTGCGGGTGGTCGTGTCGAAGCTCCGGATGCCGCGCTCGCACATGACCACGTTGGGGTTGCCCGCGGCGAGGATGTACTCGGCGGCCATCAGCCACTCCTCGATGGTCGCCGACAGGCCGCGCTTGAGCAGCACCGGCAGCCGGCTCCGGCCGACCGCCTTGAGCAGCACGAAGTTCTGCATGTTCCGGGCGCCCACCTGGAGCATGTCGACGTAGTCGCTCGAACACGGGCACGTCGGCGGGGTTGGTGACCTCGGTCACGATGGGCAGGCCGACCTCGTCGCGCACATCGGCGAGGAGCTTGAGGCCCTCGACCTCCAGGCCCTGGAACGCGTAGGGCGAGCTGCGCGGCTTGAAGGCGCCGCCACGCAGGATGGTGGCGCCCTCGCGCTTGACCCAGCGCGCGGTGGCCATCAGCTGCTCCCGCGACTCGACCGCGCAGGGTCCGGCCATGACCACGATCGGGCGCGCCGGCACCGATGACCACGTCGCGCACCCTGACCCGGGTGCGGTCGGGGTGGTGCTCGCTGCTGGCCAGCTTGTAGGGCTTGGAGACGCGCATGACCTGCTCCACGCCGGGCATCGACGCCACGTGCTCGACGCGCTCGACGTCGGCGCCCACGACACCGATCACGCTGCGCTCCTCTCCGACGCATGACGTAGGCCTCGAGGCCCTCCGCCTCGATGGTCCGCTTGACGTCCTCGACGAGCGACGCGGTCCGCTCCGGTCCGCATCACCACGATCATCCTGCTCACCGCCCTGACATTCGCTTGGGAAAACAAAAACGCAGGGGCCTTGCGGCTCCTGCGTCTGCGGGCACGACTGCCTCTGCTGCCGAGCTCTGCTCGGCGGCATCCGTACCCGCTAGGCGTAAAACCAGAAGTGGTGTGTCATTCCGCGGCGGACGATACCGGGCGGCCGGTGCCCTTGTCAACGAGGTGTGCTCGCCTCGGGGGGCGTGTAACGGCACGCCTTGGCCCCGAGCATGCGGCCGAGCAGCATCCGGTGTGCCGCGACCCAGCGATACGCAGGTTCGATCAGGGGACGAACGAGCCCGATCCTCGCCACGCGGCCGATCCACCACAGCGCCGGGATCTCGTCCATGATCCTGATCCAGGCGGAACCGCCGGTGGTCCATCGGCCATCCGTGTCGACGACGTGGATGGTGTCCACGAGCGTCTCGATGGGCGGCACTCCCTGGATGACCGCTGCGGCCCGCTGCAGTGGCACGATCCTGATCGCCCGGCGCCGATCAAGGCCGTGGATGAGCATCGCGGTCCGGCCGCAGAACCCACAATCGGCATCGAACAGCATCGTCAATCGGATGGTCGTTCCGGGGGTGCGGGCCGTCACCGCGTCATTACTGGATACTGTCATGTAACTAGTATCTGCCACCCGTCCCAGGACAGTCAAGGCGGGGGGCGAACCATCGTCCGCGATCCGACGTACGCTGAGGCGTGGCCACCGATCCAGCGTCCGATCCGCGGCAGTCGTACTACCAGATCCTGGGCATCGATAGCGACGCATCGGCGGACGATGTAGCGACGGCCCGAAGGAGCATGCTCAAGGCCGTCCACCCCGACCTGGCCGTGGACGAGGCGGACCGACTCGAGCGGGAGCGGCTCTCCAGGGCAGTCAACGACATGTGCGACACGCTGCTCGACCCCATCCGGCGGTATGACTACGACTCCACGCTCGCGCGGGCGCGGCTGTGGCCTGAAGGCGCGCCGGATCAGCCTCACCGCCACGATGGACCGATGCCGTGGGGACCTTCGCCCGCGTGGGGTCAGGGCGGTGCCTCCGGCAGGCCGCCAGCGCCCGACCCATTCGAACACGACGAGTGGGATACCGGTCATCCAGATGAGATGGGACCCGACCCGGATGCCGGCAACCCGCTGGTGGAACGGCTGCCGTTCCTGGCGCGTTTCGAGCGCTGGCTGACGTGGCGGATGGTGGCCCTGGCCCTGCTCATGTTCGGGCTCGCGACGTTCGCATGGAATACCGGTGGCGCCCGGCTCCTGGATGGTTTCGGTCTCCACTTCGGCAGGTTCGGATCGTTGGCCGTCGTGCTGCTGCTGACCATGATGCTGGTCGTCCTGTGTCTCGCGGTCGCGCACCTCGTGCGCTTCCACTCGAGGCGGTCCAGCGGCAACGATGGGGAGGCATAGAACGGCAGCTGGGCGATGGTTGCGCTCGACGGTTGGCCCGGTGGAGAGGGCATCAGGCCGCACATCGGGCTGATAGTCTCCACGCCAGACGGTCGGACCCCCTCGAGGTGTCCCCGGCGTTCGAGATCCGTGTCTCGAATCGTCTGGCTTGACATGGTTGTGAGTCATCACTAACATGCGCCGACATGAGCACCGCAACAGCCGTCGCGCCCCGTTCGACCGCCGATGATCGCCGCGAGGCGATCCTGCAGGCGGCGATGGAGGCGTTCGCGGAGAAGGGCCTGCACGGCACGTCCACGGAGACCATCGCGCGCGCCGTGGGCATCTCGCAGCCCTACCTCTTCCGGCTGTACGGGACCAAGAAGGAGCTGTTCCTGGCTGCCGATCAGGCGCTGCTTCGACGACACCCTGGACCGGTTCCGGCTCGCCGTCGCAGGAGGGGACCCCCGACCTGCCCGTGACCCACTGGATCGGCGCAGGCGTACGCCGAGATGCTCCGGGACGGCACCAAGCTCCGGATGCAGATGCAGTCGTACGCCGCCTGCGACGACCCCGATGTCCGTCGGGTCGTCCAGGCCGGCTTCGGCGAGATCACCGAGTACGTCGCGGCGGTGGCGGGGGTCGAGGCACACCGTCTCGCCACCTTCATGGGTCGCGGCATGCTGCTCAACGTCATGGCGTCGATGGACGTCCTGGAGGCGACCGATGGATGGGCCGCCATGCTTCGAGAGGGTTGCATGGCCGAGGACCGACCTGACGGCCGCCGCCGCGCCTGCCGGATCGCTGCGGCCGACCCACCCCACCCGACTCGCCCGACCACCCACAGGAGATCGGAGACAGCCGACCATGACCCATGGCAACCGACGTTCCAACGCGCTCTGGACCTTCGTCATCACGTCCGTCGCGCTGCTGATGGTCGTGCTCGACAACCTCGTCGTGACCACCGCGCTGCCCGTCATCCAGCGCGAGCTCGGCGCCACCGCTCGAGGGCCTCGAATGGACCGTCAACGCCTACACCCTCACGTTCGCCGTGCTGCTGCTGCCCGGCGCGGCGCTCGGTGACCGCTTCGGTCGCCGCCGGATGTTCGTCATCGGCCTCACCCTGTTCACCGCGGCCTCGGCCGGTGCGGCGCTGTCCAACAGCATCGAGACGCTCATCATGGCGCGCGCCCTCCAGGGCACCGGTGCGCGCCATCGTCGTGCCGCTGACCCTGACCCTGCTGAGCGCGGCCGTCCCCGCGGAGCGCCGCGGTGTCGCGCTCGGCGCCTGGGGCGCCGTCGGCGGTCTCGCCGTCGCGCTCGGGCCCCTGGTCGGTGGCGCCATCGTCGAAGGCATCAACTGGCACTGGATCTTCTGGCTCAACGTGCCCATCGGCCTGGTCCTGCTGCCCGCTCGCGCTGGCTGCGCCTGCGCGAGAGCCGCGGCCCGTCCGACAAGCTCGACCTGCCCGGCCTGGTGCTCGTCAGCGCCGGCCTGCTGGCCGTCGTGTGGGCGCGTCATCAAGGGCAACGAGCTGGGCTGGACCAGCCCGCACCATCGTCGGCCTCGATGGTCGTCGGCGTCGTCCTGCTCATCGGCGTTCGCGTTCTGGGAGCGTCGCGCCGCCGGCGCCGATGCTGCCGCTCGCTTCTTCAAGAGCCGCGCCTTCTCGATGGCCAACCTGGCATCCCTGCTGATGTACTTCGGGATGTTCGGCTCGATCTTCCTGCTCAGCCAGTTCCTCCAGATCGTGCAGGGCTACTCGCCCTTCCAGGCCGGTCTGCGCATCCTGCCCTGGACGCTGGCACCCATCTTCGTCGCACCCATCGCGGGCGCCATCGTCCGACAAGATCGGTGGCGGCCTGCTGATGGGCGTCGGCCTGGCGATGCAGGCCATCGGCCTGGCCTGGCTGGGCCTCGTGGTCACGCCCACGGTCGACTACGCCCAGCTCGATCATCCCGTTCATCATCTCGGGCATCGGCATGGGCCTGTTCTTCGCACCGGTCGCGAACGTCGTGCTGAGCGCCGTCCGACCCGAGGAGGAAGGCCAGGCATCGGGTGCCAACAACGCCATCCGCGAGGTCGGCGGCGTGTTCGGTGTCGCCGTCCTGGCCGCCGTGTTCAGCCGACTACGGTGGCTACTGCGCACGCCGCAGACGTTCGTGGACGGCATGAAGCCGGCGATCCTCATCGGTGCCGCGTTCGTGGCGCGTCGGCGTCGGTGGCGGCGTTCGCCATCCCCAAGCTGCGCCGGATGGCACGATCCGGAGATGGAGCCGGAGGCGTTCCCCATCGGAGACGCGGAACCGGAGCAGGCCATCGCCAACTGAGGACCCGCCGGGCCGGTCCCGGCCGACCTGAACGAGCCCGCCCGGCGGCACTTCCGCCGGGCGGTCACTCGTCTTGCGGCGGCTGCGCGCTGTCCGCGCGGCTCGTCCTGCCGGGCCGATGTCTTTCGTGCATGGCTAGCGCGACGCCGGTCCAGGGCCACCCGCTGGAGCGCCACGACCGACAGCGCATCGGTGATGCGGCCGTCCATGACCATCGCCAGCACCTCGGCGAAGGGCACCCAGTCGAGTGTCAGGTCGGCCTCGGTCGACTCGAGCGCCGTGGGCACATCCCGCAGTCCCGTGGCCAGGAACAGGGTGCGCGACCTCGTCGGTCACCGAGTTCGACACATGCACCGAGCGATCTCGCGCCAGTCCGAGGCCTCGACGCCGGCCTCCTCGCGCAGCTCCCGCTGCGCGCCTGCGAGCGCCGTCTCCCCGAGCGGCTGCGCCACCCTCCGGGATCTCCCACGACCGATGGTCCGAGCGTGTACCGATGCTGGGCGACCAGCGCCACCCGGTCCTGGTCGTCGATGGCCACGACGCCGACGGCCGTGTTCTGGAAGTGGACGACGCCATAGATGCCCGGGCGAGCCATCGGGCCGGACGACCTCGTCGTGGAACACCGTGATCCAGGGGTTCTCGTAGGCGACCGCGGCGCGACGACGCCGGCGCCAGGGACCGACCGCGCTACGGTCACCCGCGGGCGCCCGGGCGGCCGCCGTCGCTGGTGACAGTGCGGTGCGTCCACCGTCGACCGCCACGTGGCCCCGGTCACGTAGCTCGCCATCGTCCGGACAGCAACAGGGCCACGACCGCCGGCGACCTCGTCGAGCCGTGCCCATGCGGCCGAGCGGCACGTCCGGTCGGGCATCCGGCGGGAACGCCGGCGGGTCGAAGGGGGTGTCGATGGCGCCCGGCGCCACCACGTTCACGCGCACCCCGTCCGGGCCGCCGATGACCGCCAGCGATCGGGCGAGCCCCTCCAGGCCGGCCTTGGCGGCGGCGTAGGCGGGGGAGCGCGTCGGAACCCTCGGCGGCACCCACGATGCTGCCCACGAGGACACACCGAGCCGCGTGCCCGCGACCAGCGCCGGCCACGCCAGGCGTGTCGCGTCGTAGGGCGCGGTCAGGTCCACCCGGAGCACCTCCGCCCAGTGGTCCGCGTCGTCCCAGGGTCCCGATGGCGGGATGCCCGGCGGCGCACACCAGGCCATGGAGCCGTCCGTCGCGATGCGCTGCGGCCGCGATGGCGCGCTCGCAGGTCGGCAGGTCGACGACGCATCACCGACGACGACCTGCCGTGCCCGCTGGTGCATCGTCGCGCCGCACGAGGACCGTGACCATCCAGCCGTCGGCGACGAGCCGCTCGGCCACGGCACGGCCGATGCCCGACGACGCGCCCGTGACCAGGCAGTGGCGGGCAGTCGGGCGTGGGATCGGTCGCCTGCGACATGGCCGACCATGCTAGCCGTCCCGCGACCGTCCGGATCGCTCCGGCGACGCGCCGCGCGCAGGGCTGCCGTGGTTGCGGATCGGTAGCGCGCGGGTAGCGCATCGGTACCATCGTCGAGGGTCGGTACGGTCGGTCCGGTGTACACTTCGGCCGCTTCGGTGCATCGCGAGCCAGCCCGCCCCAGTCCGGGGCCCGGCGCTCGCCGCTTCGCGAGGATCAACGGATCCAATGACCATCCAGCAGGCCACCCAGACCATCAACACGTGGCACGTGGCACAGCGGCAGTTCGACCGGGCCGCCGAGCTGCTCCACCTGGACCCCGGGCATGCGCCTGGTGCTGCGCGAGCCCCAGCGCGAGTTCAAGGTCCACTTCCCGGTCAAGATGGACGACGGCTCGGTCCGCGTGTTCACGGGCTATCGCGTCCATCACAACATCGTCCGCGGTCCCGCCAAGGGCGGCATCCGCTACCACCAGGACGTCAACCTCGACGAGGTCAAGGCGCTCGCCATGTGGATGACCTGGAAGTGCGCCGTGGTGGGCATCCCGTTCGGCGGTGGCAAGGGTGGCGTGGCCGTCGACCCCAAGCAGCTCTCCAAGCGTGAGCTGGAGGGCCTGACGCGCCGGTTCACGACCGAGCTCGGCGGTCCTCATCGGCCCCGAGAAGGACATCCCGGCGCCGGACGTCAACACCAACGCCCAGGTCATGGCCTGGATGATGGACACCTACTCGATGCACGCGGGCTACACCGTGCCGGGCGTCGTCACCGGCAAGCCGGTCTCGCTGGGCGGCTCCGAGGGACGTGCCGAGGCGACCGCCCGCGGCGCCGTCTACTGCATCGAATCGGCCGCGAGGCACCTGGGGATGCCGCTGCCGGGCTCGCGGGTCGTGGTCCAGGGCTTCGGCAACGCCGGCGCCACGTCCGCGGTGCTGCTCGCGGAGCTGGGCGCCCGGATCGTCGCCGTGTCCGACTCGTCGGGCGGCATCAGCAATCCCCGCGGCCTGGACGTCAAGGCGATCCAGACCTGGAAGTCGGAGCACGGCACGCGTGCAGGGCTTCCCGGGCGCGGTCGACGTGTCCAACGCGGACCTGCTGGAGCTCGACTGCGACATCCTGGTGCCGGCGGCGCTGGAGAACCAGATCACGGCCGGCGAATGCGTCGCGCATCAAGGCCCGCATCGTGGCGGAGGCCGCGAACGGCCCCACCACCCCGGACGCGGACGACATCCTCGCGGCGCGGGGCGTGTTCCTCATCCCCGACATCCTGTGCAACGCGGGTGGCGTCACCGTCTCCTACTTCGAGTGGGTCCAGGACCTCAACCGCGACCACTGGACCGAGTCGGTCGTCAACGCCAAGCTGCGAGAGATCATGGACCGGTCGTTCGGCGAGGTGCTCGCGATGTCCAAGCGCGAGAGCTGCGACATGCGCACCGCCGCGTACCTGCTGGCGGTCGACCGCGTCGGCCCAGCGCGCACCGCGCTGCGGGGGCTCGTACCCCTAGGTCGCGTGTCAGCCCTGCCGACGGACCGATCGGCGCTCGCCGGATGCCGGACGGTCGGCACCCGCCCCGGTGTACCATCCGGCGCGATGCTCGACCACGAAGAACAGTTCCTGTTCAAGGAGGAGATCCTCCACCTGTCCAATGCCGTCGCGGAACCCGGCATGCTCGACAACGTCGAGGACCTGCTGACCGACGTCATCACCAGCCCCCGCTTCGACTCCGAGGTGTTCACGCTCGAGCGGTCGCTCCAGGTGATGCTCGGCGCGCGGGCCGGCACCACCCTGGTCGGGCTGCTGACCGTCAGCCCGGACGTCTTCGACCAGGTGGCCGAGGTGCGCATCCCGTCCGAGGTGCACGAGCGGCTGGTCGCGTGGCGGGCGCGCTTCGGCCTCGCCATCGACAACGCCCTCAACTTCCTGAACAACCCCGACGGCATCCAGGGCCACAACTTCGCGACCCAGATCGCGCACGTCGATGAGCGGCGGGTGCTCCAGGGTCGCCTGACGCTCGTCCGCTACAACAACGAGCCGCAGTTCTTCCTGGCCGACGCGAACGTGTTCTTCGGGCTCATCGTCGACCTGCTGGAGCGCCTCGGGCCGCACGCCGACGGCGACACCATCGACGAGGAGATGCTCACCCGGCTCAAGGACGCCGTCGCCCTGGTCGAGCGCCGCACTGTCGGCCCACGACCGGGCCTAGCCGCTGCTTCGAGACATCGCGACCGGTCAGTGATCCGGCGCGCCGAGCACCCCCAGCGCCGACCAGCCGGGTCCGCAGTCGAGCTGGATCCTCGAAGTGGATGGCCTGGAAGCCCAGGTCCGATGGCCACCTCCACGTTCGCGGGGCATGTCGTCGATGTAGACCGTGCTGGCCGGGTCGAGCCGAAGCGGTCGATGAGCCGCCGCCAGATCTCCGGATCGGGCTTGCGGATGCCCTCGTCACCGGAGACGACGATGCCATCGAACCAGTCGAGGAACGGGAACAGCGAGTCGCGCCCGGGGGAATGTCTCGGCCGACCAGTTGGTGAGCGCGTAGACCGGAGGCCCGGCTCGCGGACCTCGCGCAGGATCGCCACCGTGCCCTCGATCG
Source organism: uncultured Chloroflexia bacterium (assembly GCA_963760625.1). Classification (GTDB taxonomy): domain Bacteria; phylum Chloroflexota; class Limnocylindria; order Limnocylindrales; family CSP1-4; genus JAFMJV01. The sequence goes on along the minus strand of CAVXDU010000009.1, from coordinate 33,604 downwards.
GGCCCGCCAGCATCTCCTGCCAGCGCTCGACGTACGCCCGGATCATGTCCTCGTGCTGGGGATGCTCCGCGAGCAGCAGCGCGGTGGCCTCCGCCCAGGTCCGGCCGGAGTCCTGCTCGGCATTCCAGTCAGGGCTCACGACGTCCCGCAGGAACACCTCCATCTCCTGCGGGTCGGAGAACAGCTGGCGATAGAGGTGCCGCGGGTCCCAGTCGATGAGGACGCCGCCCAGGTCGAACACGACGGCGCCGATCGCGCCGAAGGGGGCGATGGCGCCGACGGCGGACGTGTCGGAGGTAGCGGGTCGACGGCTCACGCTCCGATGGTATCCGCGAGCTGTGTACGTCGCTAGGCTGGACCGATGCGCCAGGTGTATCTCGCCGCCACGGGCATGAACCGGGGCAAGACCACGTTCGCGCTGGGACTGCTCGCGGCGCTCATCGACCGCGGGCTGGCGACCGGCTTCGTGAAGCCCGTCGGCCAGCGCTACGCGGTGGTCGACGGCATCGCCGCGGACGAGGACGCCATCCTGGTGCGGTCGGTGTTCGGCTTGCCCGACGAGCTCGCGGTGATGAGCCCGGTGCACATCCCGCGGGGCTTCACCAAGGCGTTCATCGAGGGTCGTGTCACGCGACGACCTGGGTGCGCGCATCCGGGACGCCTACGCGGCCGCGTCCGAGGGACGCGACATCGTGCGTCGTGGAGGGCACCGGTCATGCCGGCGTGGGCTCGGTCATCGGGCTGTCCAACGCGGATGTCGCGGCGACTGCTGGGCACGCCCGCGGTCATCATCTCGGAGGCCGGGGTCGGCCGGCCCATCGACGAGATCGTGCTCAACCACGCCCTGTTCGCGCGGCGCGGCGTGCGAGGTCCTGGGCGCCGTCGTCAACAAGGTCGACGCGGACGCCCACCCGAGCCTGCCCGACGTGCTGCGCAAGGGCCTCGCGCGCCACGGCATCGAGCTGCTGGGCACCCTGCCGTACCGCCCGATCCTGTCCAACCCGACGCTGTCGATGCTCGTGGAGCAGATGCCCGGCGAGCTGCTCCACGCGGGTGACGACCTCGACCGCCAGATCGAGCACGTCGCCATCGGCGCCATGCAGCCGCGTCACGTCATCGAGCGCATCGGGCCGGGCAGCCTGCTCATCGTGCCCGGCGACCGCGAGGACGTGGTCCACGCGACCATCGCCGCGAACCGTCGACAGCGCGCCTCGCAGCGCGAGCCCGGCCTGTTCGACCGGTTGCGGGACCGGTCGCGGTTCGGGCGGTCGTCGGCCGACCCGGCTCGCACGAGCTGGCGGGCATCGTGTTCACGGGCGGCTACCGGCCACGCCAGCGGGAGCTGGAGGCCATCCGCCAGGCGGGCATGTTCGCCTACCTCGTGACCCAGGACACGTACGCCGCGGCATCGAAGGTCCACGACCTGCTGGTCAAGACACACCCCGCGGACCGGGACAAGATCGCCGAGATCAAGGCCCTGGTGGCCGGGACTTCGACGTCGATGGGCTGCTACGGCGGATCGACGAGCGGCGGACGCCGACCATGGCCCTGGTCCGTGTCGGGCCTCAGCTCTCAGGAGCCGATGCCAGGGAGCGGCTGCGTCCGTCCGCCATCCTCGCGAGGCTTCGCGGGCGCATGGGCTGAGCGCGGGCGCATGAGCTGAGTGCGGGCGCCGAGTACGGGCGCCGAGTGCGGGCGCCGAGTGCGGCCCCGAGTGCGGGCGCCGAGTACGGGCGCGAGTGCGGGCGCGAGTGCGGGCGCATGGGCTGACCGCGGGCGCGTGGGCGCGATCCGGGCATCCACGATTCCTGGACAGAGTCGCTGTTGGGGACTGCCTGCCGGGTCGCCGCGATGGGCGGGCCTTTGTCCGAGTCCCGGAGGAGTGCTTCCAGGCGCGAGTGGACCGCATCCCGCTCCAGGCCACGCTTGGAACCGTCGAGGGGTTCGGCAGCGGCCGGTCAGCACGCCCATCCCGCCGCCAATGAAACGGCGATCAGTCCAGGAACGAGAGTCTGACTAGGATACGGGTGGCCACCTGCTCCAGGTGGAGTCTGTCCGGGATCCGGACCGAGCTCCGCATGGCGGCGGGGCCCAGGCCGCGCTACCCGTCGAGCGGCTCGTTGTCGATGAGGCGGGTCGATCCGAACGTGACCGCCAGCGACAGCAGCGCCGGGCCCTCGACGCGGTCCAGCTCCCGGAGTGTCGCGCCGTCGGCGACCGAGACATAGTCGACCTGCGCCAGCGGCTCCGCGGCGAGCACGTCGCGCATCCGCGCGCGCAGCGCATCGGCCGAGCGCTCGCCGGCTGTCCACAGGGCGCCGCGCCGCCAGCAGCGCCCGATGGAGCACCGGGGCGGCCGCGCGCTCGTCCGGCGACAGGTGCACGTTGCGCGACGACAGCGCCAGGCCATCGGGCTCCCGGACCGTGGGACACGCGATGACCTGCGTCGGCAGGGCCAGGTCGAGCGCCATGCGTCGGATGACCATCACCTGCTGGGCATCCTTCTGGCCGAAGTAGGCGTGCTCGGCGCCGATGAGCCCGAACAGGATCGCGACCACGGTCGCGACGCCGTCGAAGTGACCCGGGCGGGCCGCGCCCTCGAGCGGGCGGGAGATGGCGCCCACGGACACGAGGGTGTCGAAGCCCGGCGGGTAGACCTCCTCGACCGGCGGCGCCCAGACCAGGTCGACGCCCTCCTCGCTCGCAGATGGCCACGTCACGCGCCTCGCTCCGCGGGTAGCGCGCCAGGTCGGCGGGATCGCCGAACTGGCGGGGGTTGACGAAGATGGTGGCGACGGTCGTGGCGTCGGCGGCCCGCGCCCGGCGGAACAGCGACCGGTGGCCGTCGTGCAGCCAGCCCATGGTGGGCACGAGGCCGATAGGTCGGCGGCGCAGCCGCGAGCGCCTCGCCGAGCTCGGCGCGCGTGCGCAGGACGGCCGTCATCGGAGTGGTCGCTGGGTCGATGCCGGGACCGCGGAGTGATGGCGGATGCCGCCGCTACAGGTCGCGGTCGAGCGGGATGGAGACCAGGTCGTCGGTGCCGGGCACGATCGAGCGACCCGGCGCCCAGCGTGTCGGCCAGCACCGGCTCGTCCATGCGGGTCGACTGCTCGGCACCCGGGAACTCGCCCGACGACGACGTCGGCCGCGTAGGCGCCGGGCCGCCTCCGCGATGGTCTCGCGCAGGTGGGCATACGGACGGGCGTGGCGCGGGATGAACGAGCCGAGGCCCAGCAGGTCCGTGATGACCTGGACCTGTCCGGAGCAATGGACGCCAGCGCCGATGCCGATGGTCGGGATGCGCAGCCGCTCCGTGATGGCCGCCGCGAGCTGGTCGGGCATCAGCTCCAGCACGATGGCGAAGGCGCCCGCCTCCTGGACAGCCAGCGCATCGGCGAGCATCGAGCGTGCCTGGTCGCGGTCCTTGCCCTGGACGCGGGTCTTGCCGCCCATGCCGTACTTGGCCTGGGGTGTCCAGCCGATGTGGCCCATGACCGGGATGCCGGCACGCACCAGCGTCTCGATGATGCGTGCGCTGCGCACGCCGCCCTCGACCTTGACCGCACCGGTGCCCGCCTCGCGCATGAAGCGGCCGGCGTTCTCGAGCGCCTCATCGACGGTGGCGTAGGTCAGGAAGGGCATGTCGCCCACGACGAGCGCCCGCTTCGTGCCCCGGACCACGGCCTTGGTGTGGTGGAGCATCTCGTCGATGGTCACACGCACCGTCGATTCGTAGCCCAGCATCACCTCGCCCAGCGAGTCGCCGACGAGGATCATGGGGATGCCCGCCTCGTCCACGATCTGGGCGGTGGGGTAGTCGTAGGCGGTCAGCATCGGGATGCGCTGCCCGTCGGCATGCATCCGGGTGATGTCGGAGACGGTCAGGCGACGCTCGGGCGTGGTCGCACTCATGCGCGGATGATGCACCCGCAACGCCAGTGGCGTCGCGGGCGTGGGCACAGGATCCCGTTCAGTCGGCGGTCTCCGGAGACGGCCGCGAAACGACGGTGCGGGCGACAGCGGCTGGGCCGCCGGATTGCCAGGATCCTCCATGCGTGTTTGGACGACGACCGGCGCGGTCACACCGTCGACTGGCACGAACCCAAGGTCCCAGGACAGTTCCGGCTGCTCCGGCGTGGAGGCGATCAGCACCGCTGTCAGGCTGGTCCCATCCGAGGACACTTTGCCGACAGGTCGCACCCGTCGGCCAGTTCAGGGAGCTCACGCTCGTTGGTCCTGGCGGCGTCGATGATTCCATCTGCACGGTGCAATGCCGGTTCTTCCAGTATTCGGAGGGGTCCACGTGCGCGCGAAGGACAGGCGGCCCCCATCGGGGCTCCACTCCGTGTCCCCCGAGGGCGGGCAGACGATCCGTGCCGACGGGCGAGCCCCGATGCAGCGATCCCGGCCACGGACCGTGCCGCGCCTCGGGTTCCCGCCGGGCCCCCGCCAGGTCCCGACCGGGCCCCCGATCAGCCCCAGAAGTGCTGATCGGGTGTCGTCCGATCCCGGCCACGGGCCATCGCCGCTCCTCGGGCCCCGTCGGGCCCCGACCAGCCCGTGAGGTGCTGATCGGCGTCCTCCGATCCCGGCCATGGGCCGTCCCCGCGCCTCGGGCCCCGCCAGGTCCCCGACCGGGCCCCCGATCAGCCCGTGAAGCGGACCACGCAGCACTACACGGGCTACCCAGCCGCCGGGGCCGGCCGCTACCCAGCCGCCGGGGCCGCCGCTACCCAGCCGCCCGGGACCGCCCGCTACCCAGCCGCCCGGGACCGCCCGCTACCCAGCCGCCGGGACCGGCCGCTACCCGAGCCGCCGGGGCCGCCGCTACCCGAGCCGCCGCCGGGACCGACCGCTACCCGAGCCGCCTGGACCGACCGCTCCCGAGCCGCCTGGACCGGCCGCAACCAGCCGCCGGGACCGGCCGGGGCGGCCGGGGCGGCTTATCCGCTTGGGCGCAGGCTCACGACCCGGTCGAGCAACCGATGCGCGACCTGGGTCTTGGTCAGCTGCGGCCACGGCTCGGGCGGTTCCTCCGGCCGGAACAGGGTCACCCGGTTGGTGTCAGTGCCGAACCCGGAGCCCGGTTCGGCGACATCGTTGGCGACGAGCAGGTCGACCCGCTTGCGGGCCGCCTTCTCTGGGGCGCGCTCGAGCGATCCGGTCTCGGCAGCGAAGCCGACCAGGATCGTGCGTGCCGATGGCGCGGCACCCGGCGCGGCGTCATGGACCGCCCGGGATGCCTCGGCGAGGATGTCCTCGGTCGGCTCCAGCTCCAGGGTCAGGCCCTGCGCCACGCCCGAGCTTGGTCGCGGCAGTGGTCCGGGGCCGGAAGTCGGCGACCGCAGCGGCCATGATGAGCGCGTCCGCCGGCGGGAGCGCCGCCAGCACCGCGTCGCGCATGAGGGCGGTCGTTGGTGCGTCGACGAGTGCCGCTTCCCCGGGGAGCGGCACGGACGTCATGCCGCAGATGAGCGTGACGCGTGCGCCGCGAGCGAGCGCCGCATCCGCGATGGCGACACCCATGCGGCCCGTGGAGCGGTTGCCGATGAACCGCACCGGATCGATGGGCTCCGCCGTGCCGCCCGCGGTCACCACCACGTGCCAGCCGGCGAGGTCCTGGGCATGCTCGGGTTCAGCGATCGGCGGCCACTGGGTCCGCGTCGGGCTGCTCGGACCGGGCGCCCGCCGATGGCGGCGACGACCGCCTCGACCAGCACGGACGGCTCGGCGAGCCGACCCTGGCCCACGGCACCGGACGCGAGTGGGCCGACCTCCGGCTCGACGATGCGATAGCCGAAACCGCCAGCGTCGCCGATGTTGGCGCGGGTCGCCGGGTGGGCGTACATGTCGCCATCCATCGCCGGTGCCACGACCACCGGCGCGGTCGTAGCCAGGCACGTGGCCGTGATGACGTCGTCCGCCAGGCCGTTGGCCATCGCCGCCATCCAGCGGGCGGTGGCCGGCGCCACGAGGACCGCATCGGCCGCGTCTGCGGCCACGATGTGACCGATGCGCCGGTCGGGCAGCAGCTCCAGCGGGTCCAGCATCACTCGCCGTCGGCTGAGCGTCTCGAGTGTCAGGGGTCCGATGAAGGCGCCCGCGGTGTGGGTCATGAGCACCTGTACCTCGGCCCCCGCGGCGATGAGCAGCCGCACCAGCTCCGCCGCCTTGTAGGCCGCGATGGACCCGGTGACGCCCAGCAGGACCAGTCGTCCATCGAGCGGCCGCTCCGCCGGCCGGTCGTCATCGACACGACCGTCAGGCGCTGCGGCCAGCATGCCCAGACCCCGCAGCAGCAGGTCGGGTTCGACCGTGTCGACGCCCTCGATGGCCCCGAGCGTCGCAGCGAACCGCCACCGGTCAGGACGACGGTCGGTCGGTTGACGAGCGCCCAGCTCGGCGGTCATCAGCGCCACGAGACCCTTGATGGCGGCGACATGGCCGAGCACGACGCCGGACCGGATGGCCTCGACGGTGTCCCGGCCGATGGCCCGCGTCCGGCAGTCCGGGCGCGCACCGTCGGCAGGAGCGATGGTCGCCGCGGCCAGCGACCGGATGCGCCAGCGTCGGGACCGGGCAGGATGGCGCCGCCCACGAACGACCCCTTCGCCATCCACGACGTCGATGGTCGTGGCCGTGCCGACGTCGACCACGATGCACCGGGGCGCCGTACAGCTCCCGCGCGGTCCAGGCGCCCAGGAGTCGGTCCGAGCCGACACGGTCCGGATGCGGCGATGCGCACCGGGATGGGGATGGACGTCGGCGTCGCGCTTCGATGAGCGGTCCGGCCAGAGCCGCCGCGACGTCCCGGATCGCCGCGCTCCAGCCGGGCACCACGCTGACCAGGGCGATGGTCGCCGAGGGACGCGTCCGGCGGATCGCCGACGGGCAGCGCCACCGCGGCGGTGTCTGGATCGTCGGAGGTCGGCATTCGCGTCACCATGCCGACCTCGCCATCGGTCACCCGCGCGACCTTGATGGCGCTGTTGCCGACGTCGATGCACGATGACCATGCCACGGATGATAGGTGCGCGCGCCGCGGCGGCGCTACCATCGGCTGAGCGTCCACGGGCAGCCGTGCCGCGGTCCCGGTCAGGGAGGGAACGTGTCGACCGAGCCCGCCGCCAGGTTCTTCGTCAACAGCGGCATCGTGTCCGGACCGCGTGGACATGCACCACCTGCTGCGGCCGCTGCTCAAGCAGACCGTCACGTACCGCTACTGCCGGCGGCGCCACGCTCGTCAGCCAGGGCGCGGGCTGGGTGGAGCGGATCGTGGTCGACCAGCCGGGTGTCTCGTCGTTCTTCACGCCACTGTCGATCTGCATCAACGTCGACTCCTGGGAGCACCTGGAGTTCGACACGCGTCCCGACCAGCTCCTCGCCTACACCCTGGTCCAGGGCGACGAGCGGGTGGTGCTGGAGTTCGCGCCGGCCGTGCACGGCCCGGACGATGAGCCCGTCCAGCAGTCGCTGCGGCTCGATCCGCTGTCGCAGTACATCCAGATGGAGCTGTCGGTCGCGACGACGAGTCGGCCACCGACGTGGCGCGCGACGAGGGCACGGCGGAAGGCGGCGTCGTCGACGACGTGCCACTGGCATCGCGGCCAGGACGCGCTCGGTCGCGCACGCCGGGCGGCGCCGGGGCGCCCGTGTAGCATTCCCGCGATGTTCGAGCGCACCCAGCTGCCCGGAGGGCCGCGCGTCATCTCTGCCCGGATGCCGGGCACGCGGTCCCTCTCGGTCGCCGTGACGGTGCTCGTCGGGTCGCGTCATGAGCGTCGCCGCGACTCCGGGCTGGCCCACTTCATGGAGCACATCACGTTCCGGGGCACGCAGGCGCTGCCCACGTCGCGGGCGGTCTCGGAGGCGGTCGAGGGTGTCGGCGGCACCTCCAACGCGTCCACCGACCGCGAGTCGACCGTCTACTGGGTGCGCCTGCCGGTGCGCCACGCCGAGCGTGCCTTCGACGTCCTGTCGGAGCTGCTGCGTGCGGCCCCTGCTGCGCGACGAGGACGTGCTCCGGGAGCGCGACATCATCGTGGAGGAGATCCGCTCCTACCGCGACGACCCGGGCCAGTACGTGTTCGACCTGTTCGACCGGTCGTTCTTCGGCGACACGCCCCTGGGCTGGGAGATCGCGGGCGACGAGGCATCCGTCGGCGACGCTCGACGGGCCGCGGATCCGCGACTTCTGGGCGGCCGGCTACCAGCCCTCCAACATGGTCGTGGCCGTCGCCGGCGACCTGGCCCACGAGCGCGCCGTGGAGCTGGTCGCGCGACGGGTTCGGCACCGGCACCGGCGCCCTCGACCCGTGGCTGCCGGCCACGCCCGCGCCCTGCGACCGCCTGACCGTGTCGCGGCGACGCACCGCCCAGGCGCACCTGTGCCTGGGGCTGCCGGCGCTGCCCCGCGACCATCCCGACCAGTGGACGCTGGAGCTGCTCGACGCGGTGCTCGGGCGACGGGTCATCGTCGCGGCTGTTCCTGTCGGTCCGCGAGGACGCGGGTCTGGCCTACGACGTCCACTCGTTCCAGACCGACTACGCCGACACGGGGTGCTCCAGGTGTACGCGGGTGTCGACCCCGACGACCAGGTCGGCGGCGCTGGAGGCGATCCTGGTCCAGCTGGCCCGGCTGCGCGACGAGCGGGTGCCGGCGGCCGAGCTGGACAAGGCGCGCGCCTACGTCAGTGGCCGGATGGAGCTGCGTCTCGAGGAGACCCGTCACATGTGCTCCTGGCTGGGCTCCCAGGAGGCGCTCCACGACCGGGTGCTGACGCTCGACGAGGCGCTCGCCGCGCTCGACGCGGTCACGCCGGACCAGGTCCAGGACCTCGCGCGAGCGGCTCATCCGCGACGAGCTGCTGTCGCTGGCGGTCATCTCGCCGCGCGCCGGCACGCGGGCGCTGGAGCGCGCGCTGCGGCTGCCATGAGACGGACCGCAGAGCCCCGGCGGCGGCGCATCCGCGTCCGAACGCCGGACGCGGATGCCCCGGCACCGAGCGACCGACCAGCGAGCCGCTTCGCCGATGTGTGTCGCCGGTCTCGACCCGGACCGGGCCTGTCGAGCGGCTGCCGCCGCCGGAGCCGGTCCGGCGGGCGCGGGCTCCGCGCCCAGGCGACCCTCGCCAGCCTCGCGTCCGGACCGCGGATGCGCGCCTGGCGCGGCTCCACCTGCGGGGCGGCCTGCTGACGCTCGCGCGCGCGGAGCTGGAGCAGATGGCGGGTGCCGGGACGCTCGACCGGGAAGCGCTCGTGGACCTGGCCGAGGCGCGCTGGCGGAGCGGCGACCTCGAGGGTGCCGCGGAGGCCGCCGAGGCTCACCTCGGCGCGGGCGGCGACGAGCCGATGGCGCACCTCATCGTGGCCGAGCAGGCCGAACGGGAGGGCCGGATCCTCGATGCCCGGCAGCGTGCGACGCTGGTCCAGCAGCGTGCTCGGCGAGGGCATCGAGCGGCTGTTCGCCGGCGAGCAGCGCAGCGCGGTCTGGCCCGTCGCCTCGCCGTCGTGGATGGACACGGGCGCCAGTGCGACCCGGACGATGGGGCTCCTGGTCGGTGGCCGCGAGGTCGCCGACCCTGATCGCGGGCACGTGGCCGACTGCGCCCGCCACGATGGGCCGACGACGTCGGCCTGCCGGCGCACGGGTGCCGCGGGTCGCGGTCGGCGTGCGGACTCGCAGCGTCGGGCCTGGCGGGTACCGCGGCCAGTCACCGCGGCCAGCTCCAGGAGGCCGAGCCGGGAGGCCGGCTCAGCATCTCGACGCGGCGGAGCACGACCTGGCCCGCGGCGACCTGTCGGCCATGGTCGACCGGCTCGCCCTGCTGCTGCGACTCGATGCCGCGCTCGCACCTGTCATCCTGTCCATCGCCGAACGAGCCATCATCGCCGCCGCCGAGGCGCCCGCGGACCTGGCACGGACGGCGCAACACCGCCTCGCTCCAGCTGCTGCGTGGCGACATCTACCGGGGTCTCGGCCGCGACGTGGAAGCGGCCGACGCCTATCAGGAAGCGCTGCGTGCCCTGCCCGGGCGCGCCATCACCATGGAGTCGACGACATGACCGAACGAACCCTCGTCCTCATCAAGCCCGACGGCGTCCAGCGCCTGCTGGTCGGCCGCCTCATCGAGCGGTACGAGCAGCGTGGCCTGCGGCTGGTCGGCCTCAAGCTGATGCTGGCCGACCGCGCGACCGCGGAGGCGTCACTACGCGGAGCACCAGGCCAAGCCGTTCTTCGGCGGCCTGGTCGACTTCATCACGTCGGCACCGCTCGTCGCGCTCGCCTTCGAGGGCCTGAACGCCATCGCGGTCTGCCGGGCCATCAACGGCGCGACGCGACCGCACGAGGCGGCGCCCGGCAGCATCCGCGGCGACTTCGCGCTCGAGACCGGTCAGAACCTGGTCCACGCCTCGGACACGCCCGAGAGTGCGGCGCGGGAGCTGGCGCTCTGGTTCCGGCCCAGCGAGCTCCTGGAGTACGAGCGCGCCATCGACGCCTGGGTGGGCTGAGCCGCAGGCGCGATCCGTCCGGTGGATCGTCGTGATCGATGCGACCGATCGCGCTGGCCATCGATCGGTTTGACCCGGGCGACCGTCGACCGGTACACTCCCGCCGCCCGCCGTCCGTACGATCCTCGGCCGATCCTGACATCCCGGCCCGAGATGTCGGATCACGGCGCCGTGACCGACACGTCGGCGTCGAGGGCACCGCCCAGCACATGGGCCACAGGGGAGGCTGACCGCACCGTGGCGCAAGCCATCGACTGGATCATCCCCATCGCCGGTATCGCGGCGGTGTTGTTCGCGATCTACCTGGCGCGATGGGTCATCGCGCAGGACCAGGGCACGCAGGCGATGCAGGACGTCGCCGCCACCATCTACGAGGGCGCGGTCGCCTTCATCCGTCGCCAGTACATGACCATCGCCGTCCTCGCCGTGTTCGGCGCGGTCATCATCGGCGCCGTCATCGCCATCGTGGATACGCCCGGAGGTCGCCGACACCGAGCATCAACGGCGTCCAGCTGGGCATCTACACCGCGATCGCCTTCCTGGTCGGGGCCACCTGCTCGATGGCGTCGGGCATCATCGGCATGTTCATCAGCGTCAAGGCCAACCTGCGCACCGCGGCGGCGGCACGCCACAGCCTGGTCGGCGCGGTCCAGGTCGCGATGCGCGGCGGGCGCCGTCTCGGGCTTCCTCGTGGTGGCCCTGTCGCTGCTCGGCGTGTACGGCATCTTCGTCGCTCTTCGGCGGCTTCGACAACCCGGCCGAGGCGCCCTTCCTCATCGTCGGCTTCGGCTTCGGTGCCTCCTTCGTGGCCCTCTTCGCCCAGCTCGGCGGCGGCATCTACACCAAGGCCGCCGACGTCGGCTCGGACCTCGTGGGCAAGGTCGAGGCGGGCATCCCCGAGGACGACCCGCGCAACGCGGGCGTGATCGCGGACCTCGTCGGCGACAACGTCGGCGACTGCGCCGGTCGCGGCGCCGACCTGTTCGAGTCCACCGCCGCCGAGAACATCGGGGCCATGATCCTGGGCGTGGCGGTGTACTTCATCGCCCTCGCTGCCGGCTGGCCGAACCCCGAGGCGTGGATCTTCTTCCCGCTCGTGGTCCGCGCGCTTCGGCCTCATCGGCACCATCGTCGCGGTCGCGTTCTTCATCCGCGGCAAGGAAGACGAGGATCCGATGAAGATCCTCAACCGCGGCTACTGGGCGACGACCGCGTTCGCGGTCGTCGGCCTCGCCATCGCGACCTACTTGATGATGGACACCGGCTCCCAGACGGGCGCCAACGGCATGCCCGGCGTGGGTCTGGTTCTTCCTCGCGGGCTGTCGTCGGCCTCATCACCAGCATCGCGTTCGTGTACATCACCCAGTACTACACCGCCGGCGGCTGGCGCCCGGTCAAGGAGATCGCGGAGGCGTCCAAGACGGGCCCCGCGACGAACATCATCTCGGGCGTGTCGGTGGGCATGGAGACGACCCTCGTCACGGCCGTCACCATCGGCATCGCGCTCGCTGGCCAGCCACTGGCTCGGTGAGCAGGCGGGCATCGTCAACGACGAAGGGCCAGAACGTCGGTGGCATCTTCGGCACCGCCGTCGCGACCATGGGCATGCTCATGACCACCGCCTACATCCTGGCCATGGACACCTTCGGGCCCATCACCGACAACGCCGGCGGCATCGCCGAGTTCTCCAAGTCGGAGGCCAGCGCCCGCGAGATCACCGACCGCTGGACGCCGTGGGCAACACCACCAAGGCGCTCACCAAGGGCTACGCCATCGCCTCGGCCGCGCTCGCCGCGTTCCTGCTGTTCAGCGCCTACATCGACCGCGTCAACAACATCCTGCAGCACCAGGGCAAGGCGCTCATGAGCGCCGTCAACCTGGCCGACGTGCAGGTGTTCGTGGCGGCCCTCATCGCCGCGATGCTGGTCTACTTCTTCAGCTCGCTGGCCATCCGCGCCGTGGGCAAGACGGCGCAGTCGATCATCGTCGAGGTGCGTCGCCAGTTCCGGGAGATGCCCGGCATCATGGACTACAGCCAGCGACCGGACTACGCGCGTGTCGTGGACATCACCACGCGTGCGGCGCTCAAGCAGATGATCTTGCCGGGCGCGGTCGCGGTGGCCACGCCCATCGCGGTCGGACTGCTGCTCGGCTACCAGGCCGTGGCCGGGTTCCTGATGGTGGGCACCATCTCGGGCGTCATGCTCGCGACGTTCTTCAACAACTCGGGCGGTGCCTGGGACAACGCCAAGAAGTACGTCGAGTCGGGCAACCTCAAGGATGCCGTCGGCAACGTCCTGGGCAAGCGGACCGACGCGCATGCCGCGGCGGTCGTGGGCGACACGGTCGGCGACCCGTTCAAGGACACCGCCGGCCCGTCGCTGCACGTGCTCATCAAGCTCATCGCGACCATCACCCTGGTGCTGGCGCCGCTGTTCATCCGCTAGCCCTGCCTTTTTCGTCGCGAGACGACGACGATCGCCGCGAGCCCGCCGAGCACGACGATTCCGACTGCCACAGCGAGGAGCACCGGCAGCGAACCATCCGCCGGGACGGGAGCCGGAGCGGTGCCCGGAGTGATACGTGGTGTGGCACTGGGAGCGGGAACCTGAGTGGGACCCGGAGTGGGATCCGGACCACCCACTCGCTCGCCGATCGTTAGCGCGGCCCCGTCCACGGCAGTCAGGATCGCGTGCTGGTACTCGCAGTTATCGAAGGTACGCGCCACGCCCGCAGGCCCGCTGACCGTGACCGTGACCCGCCGCTCGGCGGCAGCATTCGCGCAGGGCGGAAGCGTCGTGCCCGCCGCGAGGGTCCCCGACCAATACGGCGGCAGTTCCAGATGGACGACCTTCTCGGAAGCGGCCGCGACGGCGATCTCGAAGTGGCTGCTGGTATCCGGATACGAAACGTCGATGGCGTAGGTGGCGGGGCTCGACCCGGGGTTGCTGAGGCGGATAGCGGAGCCCGGCAACGGCTCGATGTGGCGGCGAACCACCTGCGGCGCCGAGTTCCAGGGCCGATCCGTCCGCGCGATCGGGTCGCCCAGGTAGTAGCGGTCCACGCTCGGATCCCGGATGGGGTAGAAGCGGTGGAGCAGGAAGACCTCGTCGATGGGGCTGATCGCCTGGGCCAGGTCGGGGTAAGCCGTGTCGGGCGCCTTGAGCTGGTCGGGGACATCACCGCTCGCCACGAGCGCCTCATACACGTCGACGATCGTCTCGGGCTGGGCGGCGGCCAGAAGTCGCACGAGGGTGCCACCCTCGATGGCCACGCGGTCCGCGACCGGCACCAGCGAGGCCACCCCCACGCCGTCCACGATGACGATCTCCAGATCCTCGCTCGGCGTGTCGTCGACCAGGTCCCACAGCAGCGCGGCGACGGCCTCCTCCTCGTACTCGAAGACCCTGCCATCATCCCCCTCGGCCCAGTCCCAGGGTGCACGGATGTTGGTTTCCAGGCTGCCGAAACCCGCGTAGTCCGGCGTCGCATAGCCCACACCGCTACCGGCGTCGAGGGTCAGCGAGGCGAGCGTCGGCAGGAACTCCGCGAACCCCTCGGCAAGAGAATCGCACGTCGACTCGTTGAGCCATCCCTGTGCGGCTCGCGACCCTCGCAGGCGAGCGCCGTGTCCGTAGGCGCGATCTCCAACATGCTGGCCACGTGGTGGGAGACCTCGTGCCACTCGTCGTTTTCGGGACCGTTGTCGAGCGGCGCGTAGCGCGCGGCGAAACCGGACTCCTCGGCATCGATGTCGACGACCCTGGTGTCCGGGTGGTACAGGGTACCGTCGGTCTCGAACGTGTCGACCGCAAACGACGACAGCTGACCCGGATCCAGCCCCAGGGTGCCCACCAGCCAGTCGACGAAGCGCCAGGTCTGCCAGTGGATGTTCGCAACATCGGCCAGCCAGGGCTCCTCGGCCGTGGCGGTGAAGGCGATGTCCACGCCGTCGGACCCCAGGTCCACGGCGGAGACATCGCGCTCGGTTGAGACCACGTCGTCCTGCCCTGCGATTCGGGTCCAGAACAAGGTCTGCTGCTCGGTGCCGTCGTCCTCGAGCGTGGCGCGCAACTGGTAGTCGTCGGGCTGGACCCCCACCAGGCAGTAGTGGCCGGTCCTGTCCGTGACGCTCACCGGGCCCACCGGCGAGCCGTCCCGATAGAGCTCCACCGGGACGCCCGGCATGACGTTGTCGTGCCCGTCCTGCGACATCATGCCGTCGCGCACGATCCCGCCCAGATCGCAAGGCCCGGTATCGGCCGTGAGGGTCAGGTTGAGCTTGGCATGCCCCTTGGTGGCGTGGTCGTCCGCGCCCTCGCGGTAGAACCCCGACTTCACCGACGCCTTGACCCGCATGGTGCACCGACCGGCACCAGTGGACATGCGGCTGTCGATGGACCCCGCGTCGGACATGTGGCGCACGTCACCGGCGCCGTTGTAGTCCAGACCGCCAAAGCCAAACAGGTTGAACTCGTAGGTGCCGCCGTCGCCCGGGTTCTGCGCCCCAGAGCACTCGAGGTACACCCCGACCGCGACGCCGCTGCCCGCGAGCTCATCGCCATCGCCCTCGATGGAGCCTGAGCCAGTGATGACCAGCGCTGGGGCATGGGTCCCGAAGTCGAGGGTGTAGTCCTGACCGATGTCGGCATCGCCGGCGGTCGTGGCCCCCGATGCCACATCGATGGTGATGGTCGCCGAGCGGAAGGCGCCGCCCGGATCCGCGTCAGCCGCGAAGGTGGTCGATCCGGCGAAGTCGAGTGACACCTGCTCGCCAGTCGACGTCTCGGCGGTGTAGGCCTTCTTGTCCTGGTACTGCCAGGAGCGGCGGCCCTCCGGCATCCGGACCTCCCATTGGCGACAGGGTGTGGGCTCGACAGCCTCGATCCCTGTGTGCTCCGTGGGCCTGTTGGGGTCGTCCGAGGCGAACCGGTACACGATGGGACGGCAACTTGAGGTGGCGTACGCGATGCCACCGAAGGTGCTGGCGGGGAGCGGCGGGTGCGGAGCGGTTGGCGGCGCGGGGCTGCTCGCGGCCGCGTGAAGGGGCGCGAACAGGCTGGCGAGAAGTGCGGTCGCGAATGAGACCACGAGCACACCACGGACCCTGGGCATGACAGCCCCCGAGCTCGGCGCGACGCTGCGATGCCGCGCCCTCACCTCGGAGCCTAGCAGGCCCGCCTGCCACGGGGATGGTCCTCGGAGACCTTCCGGTAGACTCGGTCGTCGAGCCGCGCCACGCATGGTGCCGGGTTCGGGTCCCGACGGACTCCCAGCGTCCGCGGCCGGGTAACGCAGGGAGTCCATGGAGCTGCTGTTCCAGGCATTCGTCATCGGTGCCATCCAGGGCCTGACCGAGTTCCTGCCGATCTCGTCATCGGCCCATCTCATCGTGCTGCCGCCGCTCCTGGGCTGGGATGACCCATTCCTCAACAGCGCCACCTTTGACGTCATGCTCCATGCCGGCACGCTGCTGGCCCTGCTGGTCTACTTCTGGCGCGACGTGCTGCGGCTCGTGGCGGCCGGCTGGGCGGCCATCCAGGAACGTACCGTGGCGGGCGACCCCGACCGTCGGCTCGCGGCCTTCCTGGTAATCAGCATCATCCCGGCAGCGCTACTCGGTGTGACGCTTGAGTCGTTCTTTGATACCTACTTTCGGGAGCGCCTCATCCTCATCCCCGTGATCATGGTCGCGGGCGCCCTGCTGCTGTGGGCCGCCGAACGATACGGACGGCGGATCGCGGGAACTCGACCGTGCGACCATCGGGGACGCCGTGACCATCGGTGCCGCCCAGGCGCTTGCCCTATTCCCGGGCACCAGCCGGTCGGGCGTGACCATCGCGGCCGGATCTGTTCCGGGGTCTGACACGGGAGGGCGCGGCGCGGTTCGCGTTCCTGATGGGCATCCCCGTCATCGGTGGGGCCACGCTCTGGAAGATGCGCAATCTTGTCAGCGAGCCGCCCGCGGCGGACCAGGTCGGAGTCGCTCATCGTGGGCATGGTGTCTGCCGCAGCCTTCGGTCTGCTGGCCATCAGCTTCCTGCTGCGCTACCTGCGGACCCACGACCTGGGCATCTTCATCGTCTACCGCCTGGTGTTCGCGGCCGTGGTCGCGGTCGCTCATCGCGCTGCGCTGAACCGGATGGAAGTCATGAAGGGGCTACGCCAGCAGGCCATCCGCGACCTGCTCGACCAACGGCCCATCCGGACCCAGCAAGAGCTCGTGGCGGCGCTTCGGGAACGCGGCTTCCGCGCCACCCAGGCGACGGTGAGCCGCGATGTCGCGGACCTTGGCCTCATCAAGCGGGGCGCCCGCGGGGTCCAGGCATACGCGCTTGCCGAGTCGAGCGGACGGAGCGAGAGCAGACCGGGGAGGATCGCCTCGCCAAGCTGCTGCGCGACCTGCCCGTCGAGGTCAAGCCTGCCGGGCTGCTGCTCGTCATCCGGACCGTGCCCGGCAGTGCGCACGCCATCGCGGCCAGCCTGGATCGATGCCGCTGGACCGAGGTGGTCGGCAGCATCGCGGGTGACGACACGCTGTTCCTGGCATTCGCCGACCGCGCCGCACTCGAGCGTGTCCGTCAGAGACTTGCCCGCATTGGGGGTGCCTGAGGGTCCGCCTCGGGTCGCGCCTCGGATGGCGCATGCGCGTACCTGGATCGGATATGCCGCGACCGTCGGTCAAGCGATCCGGCAGCCAACTGACGCCTGACACAGAACGCCGTTCGTAACCACCACGATGCATCTGTCCGGTGCTCCAGTTTGACGCTGGGAGCTTCGATCGTGTACGATCCGCGTTCCGGCACGGACACGAGTGGGCGACGCTGTGTTGCGCAACCCTCGGGCCTGCCGTTTCGTCGTGAATCCCCCGGGACCGGACGTCATCCCGGGTGCATCCCTCCGCTCCAGGGGAAGTCGCGTGAACAACAAGCCCCAATACGTCTCCCGACAGGGCCTGGAGGACCTTCGAGCCGAGCTCGAGGAGCTCGTGAATGTGCGCCGGGCGGAGGTCGCCGCGCGTATCCAGGAGGCCAAGGAGCACGGCGACATCAGCGAGAACGCCGAGTACGAGGACGCCAAGAACGAGCAGGCGTTCATCGAGGGCCGCATCCAGGGCCTCTCTGCGCTCATCAAGAACGCCGTCATCATCGACGAGCACACCTCGAGCACGCACGTCCAGATCGGCTCGACCGTGGAGTTCCAGGGCACCGGCGGCAAGGAGACGTACACCATCGTCGGATCCGCGGAGGCCGCGCCCGCATCCGGCCGGATCTCCAACGAGTCGCCTGTGGGCCGGGCGCTCCTGGGCAAGAAGAAGGGCGACAAGATCACAGTCTCGGTCCCTGCCGGGGACCAGGTGTACAAGATCCTCGGGATCAGCTGATCCCCGCGGGGGAGGAGTCCCGGCCGATGTTCTGGGCGGACGAGCTGGCGTCGACGCTGAGCGGGGCCCAGGTCGTCAACGATTCGAAGACACCCTCCGGGACGGTCCACGTCGGCAGCCTGCGGGGCGTAGTGCTCCACGACGCCATCGCTCGAGCGCTTCGAGACCATGGCCTCCAGACCGAGTTCCGCTACGGCGTGGACGACCTGGACCCGATGGACTCCCAGGCGCTCCTGACGCCCGATGCGGTCGACCGGTACATGGGCGTGCCGCTGGCCCACGTCCCGGCCCCTGAGGGCAGCACGGCCGGCTCCTATGCCCGCTACTTCGTGGGTGAGCTGTTCATGGGCACCTTCGCCGGCCTGGGCATCGAACCCATCATCTACTGGATGAGCGAGCTGTACGGCGACGGCTCGATGGACCCCTACATCCGGACCGCGCTCGACCACGCCCAGGAGATCCGCCAGATCTACTCCCGGGTGAGCCATGTCGAGAAGGCGCCCGACTGGCTGCCGCTCTCGGTCATCTGCGAGAACTGCGGCAAGATCGGGACCACCCTGGCCACCGACTGGAACGGCTCCACCGTCGCGTACGCCTGCAAGCCGGATCACGTGGCCTGGGCGACGGGCTGCGGCCACACCGGACGCGTGCTGCCGACCTCGGGGCGCGTCAAGCTGCCCTTCAACGTGGACTGGGCCGCCAAGTGGAGCCTGTTCGACATCACCGTCGAGGGCTGCGGCAAGGACCTCGCCACGGCGGGCGGGTCGCGGGACCGCAGCGATGCGGTCGCGCGCGAGGTCTTCCAGCGCGAGCCACCGCTCAACGTGCCCTACGAGTTCCTGAACATCGGCGGCAAGAAGATGAGCACCTCGAAGGGCACCGGTGCCACGGCGCATGCCATCGCGGAGCTGCTGCCGCCGGAGCTGCTGCGCTTCCTGTTCCTGCGCCACAAGCCACGCAAGGCGATCGAGTTCGACCCGGAGGGTGACACCATCCCGGGACTGTTCGACGAGTCCGACCGGATCGCCGCGGCCGTTGCCGGGCAGGCCGATCCGGGGCGAGCTGCCACCCGACCCCGGGCGATCCTGCGCCAGAGCCTGGTCGCAGGCCGACGCGGACGTCGCGCTCGAGGCCGCCCGATTCCGGCCGGCGTTCCGCCACCTGGCCCTGCTGGTCCAGGTGCCCGGCGTCGACCTCGTGGCGCGCATGGAGGCCGAGAAGGGCGCCCCGCTCGACGAGACGGAGCGGGCCATCCTCGACGAGCGAGCCCGGGTCGCCGCGGCGTGGCTGGAGTCGTTCGCGCCCGACCGCTACAAGGTCGCCGTCCAGGACGAGCTGCCGGAGGGCGTGGCGGGCCTGACCGAGGCCCAGCGGATCGTGCTGGGCGACACTGGCGTCGCAGGCAGCCGCGACACGGCCCGCGTCCGGGGACGCCTGGCAGGACCTCATCTTCAGCACGTCCGCGGCACACGGTGTCTCATCCGGCGACGCCTTCGCGGCCATCTACCTCGCCTTCCTTGGTCGCAGCAATGGTCCCCGGGCCGGCTGGCTGCTGGCCAGTCTTGACCAGCAGTTCGTGCTCGACCGCCTGCGGGCAGCACCAGGGATGAGCGTCGGAGTCCAGCGGCTGCGCGAGGATGCGGCGACCATCCGCGCGGGCGCCATCGCCAAGGGCGAGGATCCGACGCGTCGTCGACGAGGCGCTTGCCCTCGATGCCCGTCGTCGCGAGGCAGCCGGTGAGGCGGACAACCTGCGTGCGGAACGCAAGCAGGTCAGTGAACGCATGGGCGCGGCCATCAAGGGTGGCGCCAAGCCACGACTCCCCCGAAGTCGCCGAGCTGCGTGACCGCTCGACGGAGCTGGGTGTGCGCATCGCCGAGCTGGACGCGGTCGTCAACGAGGTCCAGGCCGCGCTCGAGGAGCTGCTGCTCCAGATCCCCAACCCGCCCGACGCCGGATGTGCCCGTCGGTGACGCGAGCGCCAGCGTCATCGTGCGCACCTGGGGCGAGCCCCGGCCGCATGCCAACCCCGACGGCTCGGTCGTCAAGCCCCACTGGGAGGTCGGTGAGGCGCTGGGCATCATCGACCTCGCCGCCGGCGCCAAGGTCGCGGGCTCCGGCTTCCCCATCTACAAGGGTGCCGGCGCCGCGCTCCAGCGCAGCCTCATCGACCTGTTCCTGGACCTCCACACCCGCGAGCACGGCTTCACCGAGATCTGGCCGCCCGCACTCGTCAACGCCGCATCCGCGCGTGGCACGGGGCAGATCCCGGACAAGGAAGACCAGATGTACGTGGTCACGCGCGACGAGCTGTATCTCGTGCCGACCGCCGAGGTGCCGGTCACCAACATCCACCGCGACGAGATCTTCGAGGCCGACCAGCTGCCCGTCCGCTACGTGGCCTACTCGCCCTGCTTCCGGCGCGAGGCGGGCGCCGCCGGTGCCAAGACGCGGGGCATCCTCCGGGTCCACCAGTTCGACAAGGTCGAGATGGTCTGCTTCGAACGTCCGGAGGACTCCGGCGCAACGCTGGAATGGCTGGTCGGACGCGCCGAGGTCGCCCTCCAGCGCCTGGGCCTGGCCTACCGGGTCAAGCTCATGGCCAGCGGCGATGTCGGCTTCACCCAGGCCAAGAAGTACGACCTGGAGGTCTGGGCGCCGGGTGCCGAGGACTGGCTGGAGGTCAGCTCGGTCTCGAACTTCCGGGACTACCAGGCCCGACGCATGAACATCCGCTGGCGCCCCGAACCGGGTGCGAAGCCGGAGATCCTGCACACCCTCAACGGCTCGGGCCTCGCGCTCGCCCGGACGGTGGCGGCGATCCTGGAGGTCTACCAGGAGCCCGACGGCTCGATCCGGGTCCCGGACGTGCTGCGACCGCGGCTCGGAGACCGCATCGGCGCCGGATGATCACCGGGGATGCGGCCCTGCCGCCTGATGAGACGCTGCCGCCTGATGCGACGCTGCCGCCAGACCCGACGCCTGGATGGTCCACGACCTGACGGCCGCGGCTCATGCCGACTCATCCATCTGAGCACACGGAGGACACATGGCTGGCAAGGCAGACTTCACCGAGGACGAGTGGAAGGGACTCGCGAAGGGTGTCACGGGAACCGGGATGCTCGTCTCGCTGGCGCACAAGGACTTCACCGACAGCTTCGGTGAGGCCACGGCCTTGGCCAAGGAGATGTCCAACCAGCATCTCCACAGCCAGAGTCAGCTGGTGCGTGAGCTTGGCTCCAGCCACGGCACCGGTTTCGGCTTGACCGCATCGCCCGAGAAGGTGCTGCAGGAGACGATCGCTGCCCTCGCTGCCGCGGTCACAGTGCTCACGACCAAGGCTCCTGATGAACTCGAGGCCTACCGGGCGTTCGTGCTTGACATCGCGCAGACCGTCGCCGCGGCCAAGGGTGGCGTGGTGCCGGAGGAGACTGCGATGATCGAGAAGGTCAGGCTGGCCCTCGCAGGGTAGGCGCCAACGCGGGCTGTGCCCCGCGCGGTCGTCAGGCCGCCCGGTGCGTAAGGCCACGGAGGAGCGTGTCCAGGCCGTATTCGAAGGCGTCGGTGACGTTGCCGCCGAGTCGGAACGCACCCCCAAGCTCCATGCTCACGAACCCATGCAGGTACGCGACCAGGAGTCGCGCTGCCTCCAGGGCGTCGCCCGGCCCTACCAGCGCCTCAGCGACCCGCAGCACACCCCCGGCAGCCTGGGCATTCGCGGTCGGGGAGGGCTGGGCTCCCCCTGCCCCGAACAATAGTTGGTAGGACCGGGGCGATCGACGGGCGAACGCCCGATACTTGCTCGCCATGCGCTTGGCCGTGTCACTCGGACGCTGGATCCGGGCCGGTGGCGCGACGGCGACCGCCAGGTCGGCCGCGATCACGTCTGCAAGGGCAGAGAGCAGCGCCGAACGATCCGCGAACCTCTTGTAGAGCGAGGGCGCCCGGATCCCCACCTGGTCAGCAACGGCCTGCATCGTGACGGCGTCCGGACCACCCGCCTCCAGCAGGACCCGTGCGGCCGCCACCACGGCCTCGTTGGATGTCCGGGCCGCAGCCGGGCTCACGCGACGAGGCCCACGGTGGCTGTGGGTGTCAGGTCACGGCTGCGCTTGCCGATGCGTCCCAGATGGGTGTCACCGAATCCCGTCAGGAGCTTCAGCCCATAACCGGCCGTTCGATCCATGCCCGCGTGCGCGATGAGCACGGCCCCGGCCAAGGACAGCACGGGCACGGCGAGCGCGAGTCCCAGGCCCAGCACCACGAGGCCCGTGGCCCAGACATGGAACAGGTTGTACAGCATCGCGCCTGCTCGCGGGCCTCGGAGATAGCCAGCCGCCGAGATGTCGACTGCGAGCAGCGCTGGCACGAACCACAGCCAGTCACCACCGAGGTGACCATATGTCACGGTGCCTGCGATGAGCATCGCGAGGCCCTCCAGTCGGAGCCAGCTTCGGACCTGGTGGTCCAGCGTCGGGGAGATGGGGGCACCGCCCGAGCCCTGTGTGCCCGGCATGTCCTGTGTGTCGTTGGTGTTGTGCATCGCTGCGTCCTCATGCAGTGCCGACGAGAGCCCGCCGGCTTCAAGCGAAGGCTATGTTAGATAGCCACTATGGCTATTGTCAATAGCCTTGGATGCAGACAAGTACACAGCTCCAGCGGAATGTGCCACGATCCGCGCTCAATGGACATCGAGCGCTGGGTGCCGGGGATCCGGGTCGCGCGAACCTACCAGCGGGGTTGGATCTCGCGCGACCTGATCGCGGGCATCGTGCTGGTCACCCTGCTCGTGCCGCAGGGCATGGCATACGCCGAGCTGGCTGGACTGCCGGCCATCACCGGGCTGTACACCACGGTCGTCTGCCTTGTCGCCTATGCCCTCGTGGGACCGTCGCCGATCCTGGTGCTGGGGCCGGACTCGTCGCTTGGGCCCATGATCGCAGCGACGATCCTGCCCTTGGCTGCTGGCGACCCGGAGCAGGCGGTCGCGCTCGCCGGGATGCTCGCCATCATCGTTGGCGTCATCACCATCGCCATGGGCCTGGCGAAGCTGGGCTTCGTCGCCGACCTGCTCTCGAATCCCGTGCGGACGGGCTACCTGGCAGGGCTCTCGGTGGTGATCCTCATCGGCCAGCTGCCCAAGCTGTTTGGATTCTCCACCGACGCGTCGGGCATCTTCCCGGAGATCATCGCGTTCCTGCAGGGCCTGGCGGACGGGCTCGCAGACCCATGGTCGGTTGCCATCGGGTTCCTCAGCCTCGGCATCATCCTGGGGCTCAAGCGCGCATCGCCGCGCACGCCGGGGATCGCTCATCGCGGTCGTCGTGTCCATCGTGCTTTCGATGGTGCTCGACCTTGCGGGCCATGGTGTCGCGGTCGTCGGCATGCTGCCCCAGGGCTTCCCGATCCCGTCCATCCCGGATGTGTCGGCGTCGGACATCCCGCTCCTCGTCGCGGGAGCCATCGGCATCTCCCTGGTCGCGATCGGCGACACCATCTCGACGTCCGGGGGTTTCGCCGACCGGGCCGGCTACGAGCTGGACGGAAATCAGGAACTCGCCGGGATCGGGTCGGCGAACCTTGCCGCGGGGTTCTTCTCCGGGTTCCCGGTCAGCACCAGCGGTAGCCGGACCGCGGTGTCCTTCCAGTCGGGCGCAAAGACACAGTTGACCGGCCTGGTCGCGGCTGCCCTTGTGCTTGCCATGCTCCTGTTCGTGCCCGGGCTGGTCCAGGCGATGCCCCAGCCGGTGCTCGCCGCCGTGGTCATCACGGCATCCATCAGCCTGTTCGATGGCGTGGAACTCCGGCGCCTGTACCAGGTGCGCCGCAGCGAGTTCGTGTTGGCGGTTGCGTGTGCCCTGGGCGTTGCGTTCGTGGGGGTCCTGCCCGGCATCGTCATCGCCGTGGTCCTGTCGGCGGCCTACATCTTCAAGCGGGCGTGGTCACCCTACTCCGCCATCCTGGGCACAAGTGCCGCCGTGCCGGGTTACCACGACATCAAGCGGTATCCGGACACACGGCAGGTGCCGGGTCTACTCATCATCCGCTGGTCCGCACCCTTGTTCTTTGCAAATGCCAATCTCTTCCGCGATCGAATCCGGGAGCTTGTCCACGCGGCCGATCCGCCCCCGCGATGGGTGCTGGTTGCCGCCGAACCGATCACCGACATCGATACCACCGCGGGCGCCATGCTGACCGACCTCGATATCGAGCTCAACGCATCAGGCATCCACCTGGCGTTCGCGGAACTCCAGTCTGACGTGCGCGAGGCGATCGTCAGGTACGGCCTGCTCGAGACCATCGACCGGGGGCACATCTACGGCTCGGTGGAGGACGCGGTCGAGGCATTCCAGCGCGAGGTCGCTACTCTGCGGGAGTGAGATCTGGCAGCCCGGCGAGGGGCCGAGCCTCGCTGGAACCAGTGCTCCGAACCGCTACCATTCGCACCCCGGAGAGGTGGCCGAGTGGTTGAAGGCAGCGGTCTTGAAAACCGCCGGGCGAAAGCCTCGTGGGTTCGAATCCCACCCTCTCCGCCACTCGATTCGTGCTCAGCCGGGTGACCTTCCGTGCCGCCTGGGACGGCGGGTGCGACAGAGCTGTGTTCCGCTGATGCCGCGTCGGATGACCAGACCTGGTCCTGCACGCCCGACCTGAAGGCTGCCGGAATCCCGGCGGGACCGCTGACGCTGTCCTTCGACGTGTTCGATGTCTCGAACGGTGCCCAGAGCATCACACCAGGCGTGGATATCGAGCAGGTGACGTACGAGGCACCCATCCCGACGTCACCCCAGGCGTACCTGAAGGAGGGTATCCCGGAGTTCGATCCGCGGCAGTTGTAAGAGGAAGCGGACGCGCGAGCTCGTGCCAGGCACCATCGCCGCAGTCGACTGCAACGTCGACTCGCCCGATATCGAGTACGTGGCGTATTACCTGCTCCGTCCCGATGACGCGCATGCCGCGTTCGAAGCTCGCGTGGACAAGCAGGGCCTCCGGAACGACGGCGACTGTGTCGCGGGACGGGCCGGCGTCGAGGTCGATGGTCCGAAGTCTCGGACGGCTTGCTTCCAGGCATCGGGCGTCGCGAACCTGCGCTTCGTTCGGTACCGCGAAATGCCCTGGCAGTCCCTATGTCGCCGTGGTCGGCAAGAAGGCCGGCGATCGGCCGCCTCGCCAAGGCGTACCGCCGGGTGGTCGGGGCGACTGGGTCGACCGGGATCGCACGAAGACTTCCCGGGTGTTCTGGCCCGCTTCACACCATCGCGCCACCGCTGGCCCCGGCCCGTGTCACGTTGAGCGGCCCGACCTGCAACCCCGGGTTCTGTTAGGCATACAAGGCGGTCGACCTCCGCTGGGATCAATCGGTCGGACGACGAGACGGCCTACATCATCCACGCGCGGTTCCCCATCGGGGGATGCGACCCGGGAACGACACGGGTGGTCGAGGTCGCCCGGGTCGGCCCGGATGTGGAGCGGTGGCTCATCTCATATGCGCGGCTCGACGGGCGTTTCCAGGCTCTGGTCGCCCAGAGGCGCCCGATACGACATCGGACCCGAGGACGCGCACTTCTGGGTGGCCTCGACAGGGCCCGGAGGGACATCGAACCACGCCCGCCTCGCGCACGCTCGTGTTCGGATACACGGAGTTCTGCCAGTGACGGCGGGTCCGGATGCGGAACTTCGATACCGACCCACGTGGAACCTGAAGTAGCATTCGTGATTAGGCGACTACCCCGACCAGTCCTCCTCCCGCTCCACCTCCAGCAGCTTCGCCGCAGCACCAGCTGCCCCGATGAATACCCTGCTACGGCGAGGGAGTCGTCGGGTCCACGGGTGTCCAAGGTTGGCGATCTCCAGGGAAGGCCTGATTGTTACGACGCAGCCGCACGGGTAGTCTGGTGGCCGTCGTTGGTCGCGAATTGACCGGTAGCTGACGGGATGAGTCGGTGACATTGGTTCTGAGTTCCCTGGGGTGGTTGATGAGGGTCGGCGCGCGTGGACCCGCGCGCGGCTGGCCGTCGGCATCTCACTCGTTTCGGGTCTCGTGGTCGTGAGTTCCGCGGTGCCGTTGGCTGCCGCCGAACCTGAGCCTGTCTTCCACATGCCTTTCCCGCGCGGCGAGACCTGGGCGGTTAGTTCCCGGGACAGCCACGCGACCGACGCCGGAATCGAGCAGGTGGGCCACAGATTGGAACCACTACAGTGCTGACGGTGGGCGGGACGACCGCGGGAAGGTGGTGCTCGCGGGAGCGGATGGCGGAAAGGTGACCGCGGTCAACATTGAGACCGACGACACGGCAATCGGCTACGGCAATCACGTCACCATCGAGTATCCCGGGGGCGTCACGCTCCTCTTCGCCCATCTCGGGTCCGTCAGCGTCGCCGCGGATGGCGGAAGAAGGCGTGATTATGGCCCAGACCGAGGTCGGCCGGGTCGGCGCAACCGGTCTCGGCAAGGGCAGCGAGGCCGACCATCTCCATTACGAGCAGCGCGTCGGCGGCGTGCCCCGCCCACTCGTCATCGAGCGGGAGGTGTGGACGACCGGTGACGATCCCACAAGGGACGACATCCGTGACGACCACGATGATGTCGCCGGTCACCCGGGCATCACTCACGTGAGCCGGAATTGCGCACCTGTGATCGACCCGGTCACTCGCGGGCCCGTTACACCATCGCCAGTGCTCGGCGGTCACTGGATGAGCCCCGTCGGATCGGCGACCATCGGACCGCGGCCAACGCTGGTTGCCTGGCCCTCGTCCACCCTTGAAGACGTGGCCGTCTCCCAGGTCGACTTCCATGCGACGTGGTTAGGCGGGAGCGGGCCGCTGTGCACCGCGACCGAGGGCGACTCGGCGGGCCTGTGGGGGTGCGAGGCGAGTACTTCCTTGCGCTTGGCGTGCCGGAGGGCACGATCCGGACTCACCTTCGATGTCTTCGACGATGCCGGCGATGTCGCCCGCGCGGCCGGGGGTGTCCAGCAGGTCGGCTTCGTGATGCCGCCAGCCGACCCGCAGGCCTACCTCAAGGCGGGCATCCCCGAGTCAATCCGGGGGTCCTGCAGGAAGCGCCCCGATGACCGTGCGATTCCGGGCACCATCGCGGCCTTCAACTGCAAGCCCGACTCGTCGCGCATCGAGGAGATGGCCTACTACCTCATGCGACCGGCGGACGCCCGCCAGACCTTCTCCGACAGGATGGACGAGAACCATGTCCGCCAAGGCGGTGACTGTGCGGCGGGCAAGGCTGGCATCGAGTCAGAGGGCAAGAGCCTGTCATTAGCCTGCTACCGCGATGATCAGAGCCGGGCCAACCTCCGCTTCGCGACGAGCGCCACCTGCCCGGCCGTCTACTGGGCCGTCTTGTCGAGCAACCGGAAGGGCGACATCGCACAACTGGTCGAGGCCTACGAGGACGCGGTCGCTGGGCCGTGGGTCGATCCGGGTCTGGGAGGGAACGATGCACCAGGCTGCGCGGGCCCGCTCCAGACGATCGCGGCGCCACGTGCGCCCACCCGTGTCCGCGTCGGCCCGGTCAGGAACGGCGTGGTGGGAACGTGGATCGGGCCTGACTTCGGCGTGCCATCCGCGACAGCCACGGCGACATGATCGGGTTCAGGGCGACGTGGCAGGTCGAGGTCGCCTGGTCCGACGAATCAAGTGATGAAGCCGGCTTTCTCATCTATCGCGTGCCCGTGTTTCCGAACTGTAGGGGTGGCCTTGAGTGGGCCCGTACGCCAGTCGAGATTGGGAGGGCGAAGCCCGGAAGGGAGTCGTGGAGTGGCCGCTTCAGCTACACGGTCATGTATGAGGGGCCCCGCAAGCCGCGCCAGTTCCTACTGCAGCGAGCGCCACCAATGCGCATGGCGAGTCCGAGCTTGCTCGGGCCCGAACCTCCCAGATGATCACGGACGAGGATCTGTGCACATCGACCGCCGGTCGCCAGGATAGTTGTCGCCATGGGGCAGGGACCCGAGCGTCTGCATCGTCGTGGGCCACACCGAGCGCCAGTTGCCGGACTAATCGATCCCGGCAGGGACCACGAGCCGGACCGGCACGTTCACGCCGGAAGATCCTGGCACGCCCATCGACCCTACGCGTCGGGACGACGCACTCGGTCAGTGCCTTGAGTCGGTCCGGCGAGGAATTGCCAGTGGCGCCAAGCAAAGACGAGGGGTACATCCGGTGCAGGCAGTTGCACTGGCGCGGAAGGATGAGAGGGCTGCAGTTCAGGCCTGCCGTCCGGCCGAGACAATAGCACTACCCACGATAGTCCCCTCGCCCAGCTTGTCCCCGTCCCATCCCCATGACTCCTCCCGCTCCGCCTCGAGCAGCTTCACTGCCGTCCCGGCAGCCCCGATGAGTACCTTCGACCTCGCCAGTGAGTCGTCGAGGCCAAGGGCATCGAGTACGGCGATCTCGAGTACGCGCCGCACCGAGGTGATGTCACCGAGCCCAGCAACGTCGTAGGCGGCGGACAGGGTCTTCTCGAGTTTCCCCTGCGGAGGCCACCGAGACGGCTTGCCTCCTTCGCCTCGTCGCTCGTGTCGGGCGAGTGCCAGAAACAGTGGGCGCTTCCCCGCAGCGAAGCCCGGGCACCACCATCCGAACCGGGCCACGTGCTCCGCCCGCAAGCAGCGGCTGGTGGCCTGATGGGCATGGCCGTATCCCCGCTGAGCCGTCGACCGGCGGGGCATCGGTCGGTGGGTGGTGGTGCGGATGAGACAGGACATTGAGACACGGTATC
This sequence comes from uncultured Chloroflexia bacterium, assembly GCA_963760625.1. Lineage (GTDB taxonomy): Bacteria > Chloroflexota > Limnocylindria > Limnocylindrales > CSP1-4 > JAFMJV01. The sequence goes on along the minus strand of CAVXDU010000009.1, from coordinate 4,965 downwards.
AGCAGCCCCGGACGGCGTCGATGGACGTAGCTACGCGCGTGCGGGTGGCGAACGGATGTGACCTGGAGGAGGCCCGTCCACCGGACGGCGATCGGCAACTGTCCCATAGTGGGTGAGCGCGGTGGCAGACGGGTCCGGAGACCGACACGAGCCGCCCATGCAGCGAGACCTGGTCCTGCGCGCCAAGACCGGAGACCACGAGGCCTTCCACGTCCTGGCGCTGGCCCGCGGGCGCCATCGACCGGCTGCACCGGACAGCCCGGCTCATCCTGCGCGACGGGGACCGCGCCGCGGATGCCGTCCAGGAGGCGCTGTTGTCCGCCTGGCCCGACATCCTCGGCGCCGTGCGAAGATCCTGCCCGCTTCGACGCCTGGCTCAACCGCCGGCTGTGCGGGCGTGCTACCACGTGGTGCGCAGCGAACGACGTCACGAGATCGCGGCGATCGACGTCGATGTGCTCGACCCGCCGGGGCGGGACGACGCCCCGGCGGGTCTTGCCCTGCGCGACCAGATCGAGCGCGGCTTCCGCGACGACCCGCGGAGCAGCGTGCGGTCCTGGTGCTGCATCACTACCTGGGCATGGCCGACGGCGAGGCCGCGACGACGCTCGACATCCCGGTCGGTACCGACAAGTCGCGCCTGAGCCGGGCGGGCGTTGCGCTCCGCGGCGCACTCGAGGCAGACGAACGGGCCCAGGCTGGGGTCATGGAGTCGTTGGCATGAACGCCCAGGAAGCCTTCGACCGGATGCTCGACGACTGGCTGGCGGGCGAGTCCGCGCCGCCCGCGCCGGGTGGCCTGCTCGACATGGTCACCGCGACCACCGCGCGGCGCCACCCTCGACCGGGCTGGCTCGCGACCTTAAGGGGGCCACTGGGTCGGCGACGACCGCGCCGTGGCGGGACGGAGGTCGTTGCGCGCCCCTTCGCATACCTGGCCTTCGCGAACCGGGCTGCCCTCCTTGCGGGCACGGTGATCTACGTCGGGAGTCAGTTACTCGCCCAGGCCCGACCTCGCCGGCGATCACGGACCTCGGCATGTTCACCCCGACGGGCTCCACGGCCGTCGCGCACGGTCGTTCGGGCCCAAGTCCGGGCATCGGGTTCTCGGCCACGCTCCTCGCCGATGGCCGCGTGCTGATAGCCGGCGGTCCGGGATATACCTCGAGCCCCATCGCGGTCGCGGAGGTGTGGGACCCGGTGACCGGGACGTTCGTCGCGACCGGGCGCCTCGCGCGTCCCCGATCGGATCACTCCGCGACACTCCTCGCCGATGGCCGCGTGCTGCTGACCGGGGGCTGGGCCAGCGGCCTGCCGACCGACGCTGTCGAGGATCTGGACCCAAGGTCGGGGATGGCCGAGCCGACCGGATCGCCCAGCGCGATGCGCATGTACCCTGCCGGGGACGCTGCTCCTCGATGGCCGGGTCCTCATCTCGGGTGGCACTGACAATGCCTACGAGATGCTCCCCAAGGGCGAGCTCTGGGACCCGGGGACGGGCGAGTTCACGGCCCTGGGACCGCCAGTTCCGAGCCTCGAGGCCCAGACGGCGACCCGGCTCCCCGATGGGCGCGTCCTGCTGGTGGGTGGGCACGGCCACAACGAGTACAGCGCCGGAGCCGAAGACTCGGACCCGGTCTCCGAGTCATTCCAGCCCACCGGATCGCTGGCCCACGCGCGGTCCTGGCACACCTCGATGCTGCTGCACGACGGCAGGGTGTTGGTCGTGGGTGGCTTTGATGGCGGAGACACGATGGTGGCGGCAGCGGAGGTCTGGCATCCCCAGACGGGCCTGTGGAGTGATGCCGGCTCCACCGGGGACGCGCCAGAATGGGGCAGCGCGACCCTGCTGGCAGACGGGAGAGTGCTCCTCATCGGTGCCACCCAGGCGGGGTACCTGGGACCCTGGGACGGGAGCCGTCACGACGGCCGGGTCACTCACGGAGCAATGCGGGCACCCTCGGCCACCCTGCTCAACGATGGTCGGGTGCTGGTGGTCGGTGGTGAGGGACCACAGCCGCCGCCCTCGCCCGACCGATGCACCCCACGGAGCGGCGGCGGCCTCCGGTCATGCACCCACGTGGACACGTCGCTGGTCACGGCCGAGTTGTGGACCGCCCTGCGGCCGGCGCCTGTGCGGTGACCGCCGAGCGGGTCGAGCGGGCACGCTTCGAGGCCGGTTCGCCGAGATCCTCGACAGCAGCCTGGTCACGGGCGCACCCCTCCGGGACGGCGTCGAGGCCACCCGCCGGATGCGCGCCGCGGACGCCGAGCTGGTCGAGGCGCTGGCAGCCTTCGACGCGGCGCAGGACATCGACTGCCCCGACGCCGACCGATGACGACCGCGGAGGCCGCCGAGCGGCTGGGCATCGCGCCGACCACCGTGCGGCGCCAGATCGAGCAGGGCCGCATCGCGGCGCGCAAGGTCGGCCGTGACTGGTGGGTGACGCCGCGCGAGGTCGAGCGGTACCGGGCCGGACAGCTGGGTCGGCCGGGACGGAAGGCGGCCCAGGCGCCGGCTTCCAATGGATGGCGCCAAGCCATCCGGACTGGTCGGCAGTGGCAGCCCACACGTGTCGCGGGACAGGCGGACGGATGACCATGAAGGTCACGCGTGGCGGCGGGCCGAGGGCAAAGGCCAGGGCGGCACCCATCGGGCACCGCCCCTGTGTCAGGTCCGGGGGCAGGCTAGATGCTGCTGCCGACGTTGCTCATGATGGTGTTGATCTTGGCCACCGAGGAAGATCACGGCGCCGATGACGACGATGGCGATGAGCGCCAGGATGAGTGCGTACTCGGCCAGACCCTGTCCCTCCTCGTCGCGGCGGGCGGCGGCCGATATCCAGGTGATGAGTGTTGCCATAAGTTGGGTACCTCCTTTCCCTCGAAGTTCGCCGGTGGGGGCGATGTCCGCACTGTGGCCCACACCAGGGAGCGGATGCCGGTCCTGTGCCAGCTATCCGGTGCGGATCGGCAACAGGGGATGGCCAGTCCGCGAGGTCGCGGAGTGCGCGGCGGGTATCGTCGATGTCACCACAGTGGCCCCAGTCGAATTGTGGCGGGCGGCGACAGCTAGGCACACGGGGTTGAGCACGGACACCCGAGCGGAGGGGCGTCCTTTGCAGTCGACCCGGATGGGGGCGGCAGAAACGCCACGGACAAGGGACCGCTCGCCGGCCCCGCGATCGCCTCATCCTGCGGGACGCCTGGCGCGCCGTGGCGGCGAGTCCTGGCCTGCTACGCCTGGCCGGCTCCGCGACGGGCGAACTGCCAGCTACCACGGGCATTCAGGCGCGCCAGCCGGCAGCGCTTCACCGCCCTCATGAGCTTCCGGACCTGGGAGGGACCGCCATCGAGGGCGGCCGCCCAGGCGCGCCGGAGGTCGGACTCCGGCACGGTACAACTCGGCTTCCAGGTACCGGGTTGGGGCTCCGATGTCATCACCAGACCATGCCCGGCGGCACCGCATGCCACAACCCTGCCCATGAGGCCGACGTGCAGCGAACCCGATGGCCCCGGTCTCGACCCGCGACACGAGGCCCGGCATCCCCCCAGGGACCCGGGCCTCGACATGTCTAGGAGGCGAAACCGCGTCTCCGTCTCATCACATGGCCCGACCATGCTGTACCCCACCAGACCGCACCGCACCCACCCGATGGTCCTGGGCCTGGACCGCAGGTGGCCAGACCCAGGCTGCCCGTGTGAGGGGCGACCTGTTGATCGCGCGGGCCGGCGAGTAGCTCTTATCGCCACAATCGCCGGCCATGACCGACGCCGACAGCCTCGACTGCCTCCTGCCCATCCCCGGGCGCCGCGCATATGCTGCCGCGATGCGTGACCGGGAGGGCGCCGCCAGGCTGGCCGCCATCGCCAACCTGCCCATCGGCTGGCTGTTCGAGGACCCGCGCCGCGAGGGCGATGGCTCAGGAGCTGGCGGCACGAGGCGAGGAGCGGCTGATCCGCTGACAGAGGGACGGACCAACCCGATGGTCCAGGCCCTTGACGACCCTGCTATGCCTTCGATCGTGGGACACGGGCGCCAGGCCGCCGATCCCCGTGCTGCTAGCACGTGCTCCCGCAGGGAGGGAGAACGTCCATGAGACGGTTCCTGTCATCGGAGCTCCGGTTGTGGCACCTGCTCGTCGCGGTGGTGATGCTTGCGACACTGAGCGGCGGCTTCGTCCTCGCCCGGACGCCCAGTCCGCTGGACCACAAGCAGCCCAAGGTCGGCGCCGTCAGACCACTGTCCTTCTTCGGCGCCGGCGAGATGCGCATGACCGCGACCTCCAAGAACGACGACCTGACGATCGCCCCGGCTGACGGGAATGTCGAGATGCTGCACGTGACCTTCACCGTGGCATCCCACCACCACGCCGACATCGCCGCCTTCTTCAATGCCGAGGCCTACAAGAACGGGCTCGGCGACCGCTACCTGGAGTTCCTCACCTCGACACGCTCGTCGACCCCGATCCCCCCGGGTCAGCTGTGGGTCGCGGACGGCTACGTGTACAACGGCGCCTACCCGACCATCAACGCCCAGGGCTTCCAGACGAGCGTCGGCCCCGGCACCGATGGCTGGACGCGACCCTCCTGGCGACGACCTCGCGACTGCCACGCTCTACGACCGCTCGCTCGACTCCGATCGCCAACAGGCGCTGACACCGACCACGACGGAGGCCCGGTGCCGAAGGATGCCGGGCCTCTTTCCGTCCGGATGATGCGGCGTCGGCCGAATCAGCGTGTCACTTGCGACAGCTGTTCGCGCAGCCACCTGGCGTTCGGCCTCCGCGAGCCATCGGAAGTTCGGCCAGTAGAGCGCGTCCACGCGGGCCGCCGAGGCGCCCGCGAGCTCGGCGAGGCGCCCATCGCCTGGTCGATGACGTGCCGCCGGGTCGGCTGGAAGGTGGTCCAGTCGGCCATCGGCTGCCCGGACAGCGACTCCATCACATCGCCCAGGTCGATGATG